>JAPLTX010000023.1 GCA_026397915.1 Verrucomicrobiota bacterium | reverse complement strand
ATCATGTCCTCGCTCGCCGCCAACGTCGCCCCGAAGGACGAGGCGGGCATCAGCAAGGTTCTCGCCGGCATTCCCGACCCGATCGGCACGTTCTACCGTTACGGCCTCGCGAAGTCCACGCTGCGCCGCAAAGTCAATCTTCCAAAGGAAGCCTGAGTATGAATCCAGAAGTCAAACAAGCTTGGAACGAGTCCAACTTCAAAGCCAACGCGGCCTACCAGAAGAAACGCCACGTCAGCATCAACCCCATCACCCGTCTCGAAGGCCACGGCAAGATTGACGTGTTCTTGAACGACAAGGGCGATGTCGAGCGCGCCTATTTCCAGGTGCCGGAACTGCGCGGCTTCGAGGTGTTCTCGCTGGGCCGGCCCGCCGAGGACATGCCGCAAATCACCTCGCGCATCTGCGGTGTTTGCCCGACGGCGCACCACATGGCCTCCACCAAGGCGCTCGACGACCTCTACAAGGTCGAACCGACCAGCACCGGCAGGAAAATCCGCGAGCTGGTCTATAACACCTTTACGCTCGAAGACCACGCGTTGCACGTGTTCGTGCTGGGCGGCCCCGACTTCATCGTCGGCCCGCAGGCGCCGGCCGGCGAACGCAACATCGTCGGCGTCATCGGCAAGGTTGGCATCGAAGCCGGCAAGAAGGTCATCAGCACCCGCCGCCGTTTGCGCGAGCTGATCAGCTACTTCGGCGGCAAGGTCGTGCATCCGGTGCTCGGTTTGCCCGGCGGCGTCAGCAAGCCGCTTGCGGCCGAGGACCTGCCGAAGTTCCAGCAGCTCGCCAAGGATGGCGTCGAGTTTGCAGAGTGGACGCTCGCAGTCATCAAGCAGATCGTGCTCGGCAACCCCGAATACGTGAAGCTGATCACTGGCGACACCTACACGCACAAGACCTGCTACATGGGCCAGGTGGACGAGCAGAACAAGGTCAACTTCTACGACGGCAAAGTCCGCGTCGTGGACTGCAACGGCAAGGAAGTCTGCAAGTTTGCCGCGCAGCAATACCGCGACTATGTGGCTGAGCACGTCGAGCCGTGGAGCTACATGAAGTTCACCTTCCTGAAGAGCCGCGGCTGGAAAGGCTTCGTCGAAGGTCCCGACACAAGCATCTACTCGGTCGGCCCGCTGGCCCGCCTCAACGCCTCCGACGGCATGGCCACGCCCAAGGCGCAGGCCGCTTACGAGGAGTTCTACAAGACCCTCGGTGGCAAGCCGGTCCATCACACGCTCGCCAACCACTGGGCGCGCGTGATCGAGATGATCCAGGCCGCCGAGCGCATTGAGCAGCTTATCAACGACCCGGAGATCACCAGCCCCGACGTGCGGCGCGTGCCGACCAACAAGCCGGTCGAAGGCATGGGCATCGTCGAGGCGCCTCGCGGCACGCTGTTCCACCATTACAAGACCGACGAGCGCGGCCTGATCACGATGGCGAACATGGTGGTCGCCACCGGCAATAACGCTGCTCGCATCGCGATGAGCGTGGACAAGGCGGCCAAGGGCTTGATCAAGGGCGGCAACGTCACCGACGGCTTGCTGAACATGGTCGAGATGGCGTTTCGCGCCTACGACCCGTGTCTCGGCTGTGCGACGCACGCGCTGCCGGGCCAGATGCCGCTCATCGCGCGCATCTACAATTCGAACCGCGAGTTGGTGAAGGAAATCCGTCAGGGCTGAGTTTCCAAGGACAACGGCATGAGCACCGCAACCGCATCGGCAGACAACGGCAACGGCGTGATGACGCTGGAGAACCTCGCGAAGTTTCCCGAGGGGCAAAAGGTGTATAGCTGCATGCAGTGCGGCACCTGCGCGGCGACCTGTCCCTACGGCGAAGATTCGGAATTCCCGCCCCGACAGATCATCACGATGTTGCAGGCGGGGTTGATCGAGGAGGTCTTCAAAAGTTCCAGTCTCCTCAACTGTGTGGCCTGTTACGCTTGCATGGCCAAGTGCCCGCGCGGTATCAGGCTGACGGAGGTGTTGCTGCCGTTGGTGAAAGAACAGGTGTTCGCCCACATGACCGACGTGCCCGCCGAACTCCAGAAGGCGTTGCAGAACACATTGCGTTACGGCAACCCGATGGGTGAGTCGCCCCGCAAACGCGCGCTGTGGACCAAAACTTCGCCGGTGCCCGTGCCGGTCCTGGCGGAGATCAAGCGACCGGTGGACGTGCTGTGGTTTGTGGAATGTTACACGTCCTATCACCCGCGCGGTCAGGACAACAGCCGGGCGACAGCCAAACTGTTTCATGCGGCAGGAGTTGATTTTGCCATTCTGGGCAACGAGGAAAAATGCGCCGGCGAGTGCGCGCGATTGCTGGGCGAGAAGGGGCTGTTCGATACGTTGACCGATTACAACATGAAGCTCCTGCGCAAGTATCCCTTCAAGCGCATCGTCACAGGCGCCGCCCACGCTTATGACGCGTTCAAGTATCAATTCCCTGCCGTCGGATTCGACTTTGAGCTGCATCACACGACGCCGTTCTTTGCGCAGCACTTGGACAAGCTCAAGCCCCGGTTGACCAAGAAGCTCAACTATGCCATTACCTATCACGACTCTTGCTGCTTGGGCCGCCACAACGGTTTTTACGACGAGCCGCGCGCGCTGCTTCAGGCCATTCCCGGCGTCAAGCTCGTGGAGATGACGCACACCGGCGTCAACTCGATCTGTTGCGGCGGCGGCGGCGGCGGCATGTGGCTGGACACCTATTATGCGGCGAAAGGCTACGAGCGACTTTCCGAGCGCCGCGTGAAGGAGGCGCTCGATACCGGCGCCGATGTGCTCGCCGTGAGCTGCCCGTATGAAATCTCGCGCTTCGAAGATGCCCTGAAGGTGCAGGGCGGCGACAAGCGCATGGTGGTCCGTGATGTGGTCGAACTATTAGCCGAAGCCTTGGAGGACTAAATCGTGGATATCCTCGTATTGATGAAGGTGGTGCCGGACGTGGTCGAAGAGCTGGAAGTCGGCTCGGACGGCAAGTCGTTGGACACAAGCTTCCTGCGCACGATCATCAATGAACGTGATGATCACGCGCTGGAACAGGCGCTGTTGCTCAAGGACAAGCACGGCGGCAAAGTGACGCTGCTGACGCTGGACGCGCCCGACATTGACGACGTGCTGTTCACGGCGCTCGCCAAGGGCGCCGACCGTGCGGTGAAGATCTGCGGCGTCGAGTCCGTGCAGAGCACACAGACAGCGGTGAAGCTCTTCGGCGAGACCATTGCGAAGACGCCGGGCCTGCTGCCGGTGGACCTGATCCTGACCGGCGTCTCGGCGATTGACGATCTCGACGGGCTGATGGCCGCGCCGATCGCGCAGCAACTTGGCTGGCCTTACGCGGGCGTCGTGACGCAGGTGGCGCTTGCCGACAAGACCGCCACGGTCATCAAGGAATTTGCCGGCGGCGTGCGCGGCGAATACGAAGTGCCAACGCCGGCGGTGCTGGGCATCCAGGCCGCCGAGAAGCCGCCGCGCTACGTGCCGGTCGCGAAGGTGCGCGCGGCGATGAAGTCGCAGACCATTGAATCGGTGGATGCGCCGGCGGTCGAGGCTGCCACGACGGTCGAGGTGCAGCAGATGGCGAAGCCGCAAGTGACCGGTCATGCCGAGATGCTCGAAGGCTCGCCGGAGGAAGTGGCTGACAAGATTTGCGAGTTGTTGGCGAAACGCGGTTTGCTCTGAGGAGGACACGAACATGGCTGGCAACATCTGGATCATAGCGGAAGCGTGGCGGGGACAAGTCTCCGAAATCACCTTTGAACTGCTGGCACTGGGCCGCGAAGTCGCGGGCCAGGCCGGCGCGCCGTTGGAAGCCGTCCTGCTCGGCAGCAACGCGCGCGAACTCGCCCAGAAGCTCGGTGCAGCGGACTCGGTGCTTTACGCCGACAACGCGGCGTTGGCCGATCCCGTGCCGGAGAATTTCGCCACGGCGCTCGCGCAACTCATCAAGGAGAAGCAGCCCGCCGCCGTGCTGGTGCCGCTGACGAATCTGTCGGTGGATGTCGGCGTGGTGCTCGCGGCGCAGCTCGGCGTGCCGTTCCTGAACTATTGCAAGGATCTCAAGGCCGAAGGTGGCAACCTGACGGCTACGTGCGTGCTCTACGGCGGCAAGATGGAAGCCACCGTCACCGCGTCCGCGAAGCCGGCGATCATCGGCATCCTGCCGGGCGCGCGCCCGGTCGAACAGGGCCGCTCCGACAAGGCCGCGACGATCACCGACGTGGCCGTGACGCTGGCCGCGCCCAAGGTTCATTTCAAGCGATACCTCGAATCCGAAGCGGGCGACGTGGACATCACGCAGAAGGATTTCCTCGTGGCGGTCGGCCGCGGTATCCAGACCAAGGACAATCTCGACCTCGCCGAAGACCTCGCTGCGACGCTCGGCGGCGCGGTGTGCGGCTCGCGGCCGGTGATTGACCAGGGCTGGCTGGGATTGTCGCGGCAGGTTGGCAAGTCAGGCATGCTTGTGAAGCCGAAACTTTACGTGATGCTGGGCATCAGCGGCGCGCCGGAGCACGTCGAGGGCATGAAAGGCTCGCAGTGCATCATCGCCGTGAACACCGACGCCGCAGCGCCGATCTTCAACGTCGCCCACTACGGCGTCGTTGGCGACGCGCTCGAAGTGGCGCCGGCGTTGACGGAGAAAATCAAAGCGCGAAAGGGATAAAGAACCGTGGACCTCGATCCAGTCAGAATCTCGCTGATGGGCCTGCCCGCTTGGGCGGTGCTCTGGGTGTTGACGCTCGGCGCGTTCGGGGTGTTCGGCTTCCGCGCATGGCAACTGGTCGGCCTGTTGCTGAAGGCGCGGTCGGAAAACCGCTTCGACCAGCTCGGCGCGCGTGTGATGCGTTTCGTCCGGCACGTGCTGCTCCAGCCGCGGCTCTTCAACGAGCCGAGCATCGGCTTGGCCCATTTCCTCATCTTCTGGGGCTTCGTGGTCTATGTCATCTGCTTCAACTGGAGCCTCGTCCGTGGTCTGCTGCCGGTGCTGCCGATTCCGTATCCCGATGAATTCGGTCCCTCGGCGTTCTTCCTCGATGTCTTTGCGGTGGCGGTGCTGATCTCGCTTGGCGCGGCGGTCGTGCGGCGTGTGTTTTTCCCGCCGGCGCACCTGCACCTGAGCTGGGACGCGAATCTGATCCTGTCGCTGATTGGCATCCTGATGTTGACGACGCTGTTCGGCGGGAGCTTCCGGTTGCTCGGCGAAGGCAAAACATCGAGCTTGTGGACGCCGTTCAGCAGCTTGGTGGCAATGGTGTGGCCGACGATGACCAGCCCTGACGCGCACCGCTGGGCCAAGGCCATGTGGTGGACGCACATGATCACAGTGCTGTTCTTCCTTGTCTATCTGCCTTACTCGAAGCACCTGCACCTGCTGGCGTCGCCGTTCAACGTTTTCTTCGGCAACTTGCGCCCGGCCGGCGACCTGAGCATCGCGGGCGGCAGCGAAGATCTCGCGGCCGGCTCGGCGAAGTGGAACGAGTTCACGTGGAAGCAACTGCTCAGCGGTTTCTCCTGCGCCGAGTGCGGTCGCTGCGATCGCGCGTGCCCGGCGACGAATTCCGGCTTCCCGCTGGAACCGCAGCAGCTTGTCCAGAAGCTCAAGAAGCACAGCATTCACGCTGGCTTGGCGAAGCCGAACGGCAACGGCGAGAAACTGATCGGCGACGTCATCACCGAGGCGGAGATATGGTCTTGCACGACTTGCATGTCGTGCATCGAGCGTTGCGCGGTGCTCAACGAGCAGATTCCGATCATTGTGCAATTGCGCCGGCATCTGGTCAGCGAAGGCCAGATGGCCAAGACCGTGCAGGACGCACTCAACAATTTCAACCGCTACGGCAACTCGTTCGGCAAGTCGGACCGCATGCGCGCGAAGTGGACGCAAGCGCTCGGCTGGAAGGTCAAGGACGCGCGCAAGGAAGAGGTGGAATACCTTTGGTTCGTCGGCGACTACGCGTCGTTCGACCCACGGCTGGAGGAGAGCACGCGCAAGACGGCGAACGTGTTCAAGGCCGCTGGCATGGATTTCGGCATTCTCTACGAAGGCGAGCGCAACGCCGGCAACGACGTGCGGCGCATCGGCGAGGAGGGCCTGTTCGAGATGCTGCGGGACAAGAACCTGCAAGCGATGGGCAAGGCCAAGTATAAGAAGATCGTCACGACCGATCCGCACGCGTTCAACACGCTGAAGAACGAATACGGCCTCGAAGGCGTCGAGGTGCTGCATTACAGCGAGGTGCTCGACCGGCTGGCGACGGAGGGAAAACTGACCTTCAAGAACAAGGTCACCGGCCGCATCACGTATCACGACCCCTGCTACCTTGGCCGCTACAACGACATTTACGAACCGGCGCGCCGCGTCCTGAAGGCTGCGGGCGCCGAGTTGGTGGAAATGCCGCGCAGCTTCAGCCGCAGTTACTGCTGCGGTGCCGGCGGCGGACGCATCTGGATGGAAGATGTCGAGGGCGTGAAGGAACGACCGGCCGAGAGCCGCGTGCGCGAAGCGGCGGCATTGGGTGTGACCACACTGGTGGTGGCGTGCCCGAAGGATTTGGTGATGTTCCAGGACGCGCTCAAGACCGCCGGACTGGAAGGTAAACTGGTAATCAAAGACGTTATAGATTTGGTCGAGGAAGCCACTCGACAAGCTTAAGAGGACACTATCATGGTAAACATCAAAGGAACCGAACAACCGCGGATTGGCGTGTATATCTGCCATTGCGGCCACAACATCGCCGGCACGATTGACGTGGCGGCGGTGGCCAAGTATGCCGAGAAGCTGCCCGGCGTCGTGGTCTCGCGCGACTACAAATACATGTGCTCCGACCCCGGCCAGCAGTTGATCCAGTGGGACATCAAGGGCCACAAGCTCAACCGCATCGTCGTCGCGTCGTGCTCGCCGCTGCTGCACGAACACACGTTCCGCAACGCGACCGAGAAGGGCGGCATCAACCCGTTCTATTTCCAGATGGTCAACATCCGCGAGCACAACTCGTGGGTTCACACCGACCACGCTGCGGCCACGCAGAAGGCCAAGGCGCAGATTCACGGCGCCGTGCGTCGCGTTGCCGGCCATCGCGCGCTGGAAACCAAGAGGGTGCCGATTCATCCCGACGTGCTGGTCGTGGGTGCGGGCATTGCAGGCATCCACGCCGCGTTGACGCTGGCCAACGCCGGCAAGAAGGTTTATCTGGTCGAGCGGGAGCCGTCCATCGGCGGCCACATGGCGAAGTTTGACAAGACCTTCCCGACGCTCGACTGCGCGGCGTGCATCCTGACGCCGAAGATGTCGCAGGTCGGCAACCATCCCAACATCACGCTCTGGAGCTACTCCGAAGTGGTGAAGATGGATGGCTACGTCGGCAACTACAAGATTGCCATCAAGCGCAAGCCCCGTTACGTCAACGAGGAGCTGTGCATTGGCTGTCAGGAGTGCGTTGCCCACTGCGTCTTCAAGGAGCCGAAGTTCCCGGACGAGTTCAACGAAGGCCTCGGCAAACGCCGCCCGGTTTACATCCCGTTCCTGCAATCCACACCGCAAGTGGTGCTGATTGATCCCGAGGTTTGTTTGAACTTCAAGCGCGGCGCCAAGAACCCCGACGGCTCACCGGTCGTGAGCGACAAGTGCAAGAAGACCTGTGTCGAAGCTTGCGGCGAGAACAAGGCGATCAGCTTCCATCAGAAGGAGGAGATCAAGGAGATCCAGGTTGGCACCGTTATTGTTACGACCGGGTTCAAGACCTTCGACGCCAAACGCGTGCCCTACTACGGCTACGGCAAGTATCCGAACGTCTATACCGCGTTGGAAGTCGAGCGGCTGGTCAACGCCAGCGGCCCGACCAGCGGCGAGGTTATCCTGCGCGATGGCAAGAAGCCGAAGACGATCGCCATCGCCCATTGCGTCGGCAGCCGCGACGAGAATACCAACCGTTACTGCTCGCGCGTCTGCTGCATGTATTCGCTCAAGCTCGCGCACCTGCTCAAGGAGCACACTGACGCGGAGATCTACAACTTCTACATTGATATCCGCACGCCGGGCAAAGGGTTTGAGGAGTTTTACCAGAGCGTGGCGACCGAGGGCGTTCACTTCGTGCGCGGCAAGATTGCGGATGTTTATCCGGAGGCCGGCAACACCGGCAAGCTGATCGTGCAGGCCGAGGACACGTTGCTGGGCCGCGTGCGCAAGCTGCCGGTGGACATGGTTGTTCTGTCCGTTGGTTTGGAACCGCAGGCCGACGCCCAAGACGTGCGCCGGATGTTCAACATGAGCTGCGGTTCGGAAGGCTTCTTCCTGGAGCGCCACCCGAAGCTCGCGCCGGTGAGCACCTTCACCGACGGCGTGTTTATCGCCGGTGCGTGCCAGGCGCCGAAGGACATTCCCGACACCGTCGCGCAAGCCGGCGCGGCGGCGGCCGAGGCGATGGCGCTGATTGACAAGGGCCACGTTGAGCAGGAGCCGAACACGGCGTTCATCATCGAAGAGGAATGCAGCGGTTGCAAGTCGTGCATCGCGCTCTGTCCCTACACCGCCATCACGTTCGATGAGGCCAAGAAGAAGGCCGTCATCAACGAGGCGCTCTGCAAGGGGTGCGGCACCTGCGTGGCGAGCTGCCCGTCCGGTTCGATCAAGCAGAACCTTTTCGAGGATGAGGAAATCTTCAGCGAGATCGAAGGCGTGCTGGCCCAGGTCTGAAGCGCTGTGCATACGAATGGCCGCGACAACGACAATCGGATTGGCCCGGACTGCCACGGGCGACGATGAAGAATCGGCCCCGGTTTACCGAGCCGGGACGAGGGAAGGATTGCGCGCGCCGTGAGCACGGTCAGCCAGCCCAACGAACCGAAGGCTGAAGGAGCCGCCGGGGGATTTTCCTTGGCGGCCCTGCGCCGTGTGCGCGTCACGATCGCAACCAAGTTGATCGTGGGCTTCCTACTCGTGTGCCTGATCGTTGGCGTTACGTTTGGCGTCATTGGCGTCCACATCATCGGCGGCTTGGTCGTGGACGAGGCGCAGGAGAAGGTCCGGACCGATCTCAACGTCGCGCGCGAGATTTACCTCAACCATTTGGATCGGATTAGCGACAAGGTGCGGTTCGTGGCCGGTCGGACGTTTGTGCGCGACGGGTCGTCATTCAAGGAGCGTGACAAGGTTGTTGAATCGCTGACGGCGTTTCGTGAACGCGAGCGGCTGGATGTTTTGGGCGTCACCGACTCCAAGGGTATCGTGATGGTGCGTGTGACCAACCCGGGCGTTTTCGGCGACGACCAAGGACAAGACCCGTTGGTCGCGCGCGTCTTGCAGAGCCGGGAACCGGTGGCGTCCACTTGCCTCATGACAGGTGATCAACTGCGCAAGGAATCGCCCGCCTTGGCGGAGCGCGCGCGGTTCGAGGTTGTCTCCACGCCCAAGACCCAGTCGCGTGCCGAGCGCGAGGAAACCTCCGGGCTGATGCTGAAGGCGGCGGCGCCGGTCTTCGACCTGAAGAACCAGTTCATTGGCGTGGCCTACGGCGGCATCCTGTTGAACCGCAATTTCGAGATCGTGGACAAGATCAAGCAGACCGTTTTTCAGGACGTGAAGTATCAGGGCGAGGAAATCGGCTCGGCCACGATTTTCCAGGACGACCTGCGCATCTCCACAAACGTCCAGAACGAAAACGGCGCGCGGGCCATCGGCACACGCGCGGCGAAGGACGTTTACGACCGGGTCGTGACGCAAGGCGAGCGTTGGATCGGCCGCGCCTACGTCGTCAACGCCTGGTATATCACTGCCTACGAGCCGATCCGTGATGTGCTTAACAAGATTGTTGGCATGCTTTACGTCGGCGTTCGCGAGCAGAAATACACCGACACCCGGATGCGGGCCACCGCGGCGTTCGTGGCGATCACGCTGGCGGGTGGCGCGGCCTCGATGTGCCTGTTCTATTTCATCGCCCGGAACATTTCGGTTTTGGTCCACAAGCTGGTCCTGGCCTCCCGCGAAGTGGCGCGCGGCAACCTCGACGCGCGCGTGGAAATTGCCTCGCAGGACGAGCTGCATGAACTGGCCGACACTTTTAACTCCATGGCTTCCTCGTTGAAGAAACGCGACGAGAAGCTCAGGGAGTTTGCCCGCAAGAAAATCATGCAGTCCGAGCGGCTCGCCGTCATCGGCCAGTTGGCCGCCGGCGTGGCTCACGAGATGAACAACCCGTTGACGGGCATTGTGACCTATTCGCACCTGCTGCTGGAACGAGCCAATGCCCAGGATGGCACCAGCGAGTTTCTGCGCAAGATCGCGACGCAGGCCGACCGCTGCCGGGTCATCGTGCGCGGGCTGCTGGATTTCTCGCGGCCGAAGAAGCCTGACAAGCGTTCCTGCAACCTCAACCAAGTGCTCCAGGAGTGCGTATCGTTGGTGGAGAACCAGTCCCTGTTCCACAACATTCAGGTCGAGAAGAATTTCCAGAAAAACCTGCCATTGGTGATTGTGGATCCATCGCTCATCCAGCAGGTGTTTATGAACCTCATCATCAATGCTGCCGAGGCGATGGACGGCAAAGGCCGGCTCAGTCTGGCGACGCGGTTGGAGCCGGACGGCGAGTGTGTCGAGATCGTTTTCGCCGATTCAGGCCACGGCATCAGCGAGGAGAACCTGGAACGCATTTTCGATCCGTTTTTCACGACCAAGGAAGTCGGTCACGGAACCGGCTTGGGCCTGGCCATCAGCTTCGGTATCGTGAAGGAACACGAAGGGACCATTGCGGTGGAAAGCGAAATGGGCAAGGGCTCGACCTTTACGGTCCGCCTGCCAGCGCGGGACTTGAACAAAGCTTAGCCAATGCAAGAAACCAAGATATTGATTATTGATGACGAGGAAGTCGTGCTCGATTCCTGCAAGGTCGTGCTGGAGCCTGCCGGTTTCAAGATCGCCACGGCCAGCAACGGCATCGCCGGGCTGGGCATGGTGCCCGAGTTCGGGCCGGACCTGATCTTCGTGGACTTGAAGATGCCGGGCATCTCCGGCTTCGAGGTGCTGGAGCGGCTGCGCGCGATGGACCCGAACCAGGTTGCCATCGTCATCACCGGCTACGCCACGGTCAGCTCGGCCGTGGACGCGATGAAGCGGGGTGCCTACGATTTCCTGCCCAAGCCGTTCACGCCTGACGAACTGCGCCTCATCACCAAGCGCGGTCTCGAAAAACGCCGGCTCGTGCAGGAGGCGATCGCACTGCGCCGCGAGAAGGAAATGCTCCGCGAGAATTTCGCCGCCATCCTCTCACATGAACTGAAGTCGCCGCTGAGCGCGCTCCAGCAACATCTTTTCGGCTTGGCCGCCGACCTCGCCGACAAGATGTCAGAGGAGCAGAAGGCGCGCACGGAGCGGATGAAAGGCCGGCTCGACGACTTGCTGAAGCTGATCCACAACTGGCTGCGGGTCTTCTCGGTGGACGTGAACAAGATCAAGGAGCAGTTCCAACCTGTCGCCGTGAAGTCCGTGATCGTGCGCGCCATCGAGAACGTCCAGCCGCACGCAACGCGCAAGAACATCGAGATCGTCAGCGCTGTCAGCGAGACGCTGCCGATGGTGTCGGGCGACGCGGTCAGCCTTGCGGAAGTTATTGGGAACATCCTCAACAACTCGGTCAAGTATTCCCAGCCGCAAACCACCGTTCGGCTCGCGGCCGAAGCTGCGCCGGGCGAAGTGGTCATCTCGGTGACCGACGCCGGCGTGGGCATTGCCAAGGAGGACCTGCCGTTCATCTTTGGCGATTTCTACCGCGGCAAAGGCGCGGCGCAAATGGAAAGCGGTTGCGGATTGGGCCTGGCCATCAGCCGGCGCATTGTCGAGGCCCACGGCGGTTCAGTGGCTGCGGAGAGCGAGCCGGGCAAAGGAAGCAAATTTATCATTCGCCTGCCGGCGAAAACTTGAAAAGGAGACAATACCATGAGCGAACAAAAACAGTTGCTGATCATTGATGACGATCCCGATTTCGCAGAGGGGATCAAGTCCATCCTCGTGAAGGCCAACTACAGCGTGGACATGGCCCACAACCCGAAAGAAGGCTGGGCGGCCCTCGAGAACAAGAAATACGACCTGCTGCTGCTCGATGTCATGATGGGCCGCGGCGCCGAGGGCATCATGATCGCCCGCAAGCTTGGCAAGGACACGAAATTCCGCGAGCTGCCCGTCTTGATCATCACTAGCATCCGCGAACAGATGGCGTTCCTGTTCCCCGGCGGCGCGGTGCATCCGAACTTCGTGGACGTGGACGAGCTGCTCGAGAAACCCGTCGAGCCGAAGCTGTTGCTCGAAAAAGTCAGCACGCTGATCAAGGCCGCCGAGGCCAAGAAGAAATAGGGATCCCTTATGTCAACCACCGTCACATTCAGCCGCGAGATTGCCAACCTGCTCCACGCGGCTGGCGGCACGCCCGTCAGCGCCTGCATGCAGTGCGGCACCTGCTCCGGCACCTGTCCCGTCGGCGACTTCATGGACGTGCGGCCCCAGCGGCTCATTCGCATGATAGATGCCGGCCTCAAGGACAAGGTCATGGCCACCCGCGCTTTTTGGTATTGCGCCTCCTGCTACCAATGCACCGTGCGCTGCCCGCGCGGCATAGACATCGCCGAGTTGATGTATGGCCTGAAGCGCTACACCATCTGGAAGAACCAATATCCCGAGGACCTCATCGGCCCGGCGTTCTCCGAGACCTTCGTCAAGACTATCGTGCGCACCGGTCGCAGCTACGAGCCGGTGCTGGCGACCAGCTACTTTTTCACGCTCGGCCTGAAGGAGATGCTGGCCGAGGCGCAGAACGCCACGATGCTTATGCTCAAAGGCCGCCTCCCCGTCCTTCCGGCGCGGATCAAGCGGCTGGAGAATTTCAAACGGATGATCAAACGCATCATCCCGATCGGAGACTAAGTTAATGACCCAAAAGAAGTTCGCATATTTCCCAGGCTGTTCCCTTGAGAAGATGGCGGAGAGTTACCACCTCTCCACTGTCGAGATCGCCCGCGTGATGGGCATGGAACTCAAGGAGCTGGAGGACTGGAACTGTTGTGGCGCCACCGCCTACTTCCACGTGGACGAGCTGCTCGCCCACACGCTTTGCGCGCGGAACCTGGCGATGGCCGAGAAGGAAGGTTTGGATCTCGTGGCACCGTGCAGTGGCTGTTACAAGAACATGCACGCCTGCAACGCCCACCTGAAGAAGGACCACGACCTGGCCGACCACATCAACTTCGCTCTCGAAGAGGACAACCTCCGCTACGACGGCAAGATCAAAGTGCATCACCTGATCGAGGTGTTTTCCGAAGACCTGAAAGAGGTCAAGGCCAAGGCCACCAACCCGCTGACCGGCCTGAAGGTCGCACCCTATTACGGCTGCCAGATTCTGCGGCCGAGGAAGTTCGAGCACGAGAATGTCGAGGAGCCGCGCTACTTCGAGGATCTGATGTCCGCCATCGGCGCGACGCCGGTGGATTTCCTCCTCCGGCTGCGTTGCTGCGGCGCTGCGCTCATCATCACGAATCGGCAGGCCGCGTTGAGCATGGTGCGCAACCTGTTGCAGAACGCGCTCGACTCCGGTGCGGACGTGATCGCGACTGCCTGCCCACTCTGCCAAGTCAACCTTGAGTGCTATCAGGAAATGGTCAACACGGAGTTTGGGACGAAGTTCTCCGTGCCCGTCTTCTACTTCACACAACTGATGGGCTTGTCCATGGGCATCCCGGCCAAGCGGCTGGGCATTGGCACCGAGTTCCTGTCGCCACCGGCGGCGATGCTCGCGGCTTGCAGGAAGGCCGCTGTTGTGTAATCTCGCGGTCATGAACGGCCGCGGTCATCATCGGATGAGCTGACTGCAAGCATGGCGCATAAGCTGACAACCTGCACATTTTGCGGCGTGGGTTGCGGTCTCTATCTGGAGACGACGGACAACCGCACGGTGGCGGGCGTTTATCCCAGCATGTCGCACCCGACCAACGACGGGAAAATCTGCGTGCGCGGTTGGAACGTCCACGAGGTCGCCACGTCGCTGGATCGCCTGAAGCACCCGCTGCTTCGCAAAAACGGCCGGTTCGAGGAAGTGAGCTGGGACGAGGCGATCAGCTTCATCGCCGAGCGTCTCAGAAACATTCGCGACCAACATGGTCCCGACGCGCTGGCGTTTCTCAACTCGCCGCGCTGCTCGAACGAGGAGACCTATCTTCTCCAGAAGCTCGCCCGCGCTGTCATTGGCACCAACAACGTGGACCACGGCACGGGCGTCTATTGCAACAACTCCATCAATGTCCTGCTCGACATGATCGGTGTGCCGGCCACGACGAACTCGATTGGCGAGCTGGCTTCGAGCGAGGTCATCGTGGTGGACGGAGTGGACCTCGGCCGGCAGTTGCCGACCATCGGCGGCCATGTCCTCCGTGCCAAGCTCAAGGGTGCCAAGCTCGTCGTCATTGACGTGCGCCGCCACCGCGTGGCCGAGAGCGCCGATTATTTCATCCAGCTCAAGCCCGGCACCGAGGCGCTGCTCTACGGCGCGATGGCCAAGGTCATCGTGGACCGCGGATTGATGAACCTGCCGTTCATCAAGGCCAACTGCCGTGACTATGAGGCTTTTCTTAGCCAACTGGCCGGCTACGACCTGCTGACCGGTGCCGAAGGCTGCGGCGTGCCGGCGGAGTTGATCGAAACCGTGGCGCTTGCCTACGCCCGCGCGAAATCCGCCGCCATTCTTTACTCCACCGGTATCGAAGCGCGCGAGGCGGAAAGCATCCAAGCCATCGTGAACCTTGCGTTGCTCACGGGCCAGCTCGGCAAGCCCGGCGCAGGCATCTTCGCGCTCACGGAGCACAACAATCTTCAAGGCGTCTGCGACATGGGCATGTTGCCTGACCGTCTGCCCGGTTATCGGTCGGTAACGAGCGCCGCGGACCGCGCCGAGGTCGAGGCGGTTTGGAAAACTCCGCTGCCCGCCACGCCTGGTTTGGACGCGCGCTCATTGCTCAGCGATCGCGGCGGCGGCAAGGTGAAGGCGCTCTGGCTCTGTCGTTACGACCCGGTGAACACGGCGTTTTTTGGCGACGCGGCCAGCTCACTCAAACAATTCGACCTCGTGGTGGTGCAGCACCTGTTCATGACGGGCACGGCGCAATTTGCGCACGTTGTGCTGCCGATGGCTGCGTTTAGCGAGGAACAGGTTTCCTTTACCAGCACCGACCGGCGGATTCAGTTGGCGCAGCAGGCGATCGAGCTGCCGCCGGGACCGCTCCCAGCTTGGGAACAACTCGCGCGAGTGGGTCGGGCGATGGGCGCGCGTTGGACCTACAATTCCGCCGCGGAGGTCATGGACGAGATTGGCGAAGTGGTGCCCTTCTACGGCGGCGCCAACCACGACAACCTCGCGCGCGACTACGGCCGGCAGTGGCCGTGCACCAAAGACCGACCGCTCGGCACGCAGTTCCTTTTCGCGGAAGGCAGCGCCGGCCGGCGGTTCAAGTTTGTGCCGGTGCCGAAACCGGCGGCAGAAACCTCCTCGGGAGAGTTTCCGTTTCTGTTGGTCTTCGGCAACTCGCTCTACTACTGGAACCAGAACATCCTCATCCAGCACAGCGAGACGCTCAAGCGCGAATACCGCATCCTGCTGCTCGATTACCCGGACGGTTTTGTTGAAATCAACACCGCCGACGCCAAGGCGCTCGGCATCCGCGATGGCGAAAAAATCCGGCTCCGCGCGGCGAGCGGTTCGGCCGTGACCGCCGCGCGCGTCACGCACGAGGTGCGCGCCGGCACCATCTTCGTGCCGTATTTCGTTCGCGAGGTGCAGAAGCAGATCCTGGGCAAGGTTCACGGTGGACACCAACGCATGCCAGTGCGCGTGGAAAAGGAGGCCGCATGAAAGCCCGCATCCTCGATCGCGCCGACGTGCTGAAGATCGTGGATTTGCTCCGCCAGCAAGGCCGCGAGGTTTTCGCGCCGTTTGGCGGCCGCGGCCGTGATACTTGTTACGACAAAGTCACCGACGAGAACCGCAACCAGATTCAGATTCACCTGGCGAACCCTTACTATCCGCCGAAGCGATTCATCTTCCCGCATATCGAGCGGCTGTTGAAGGTCCAGCGTCAGGACGGCGGCATTCAAATCGAGCCGACCTACCGCGAGCCGAAACGCGCCATCTTTGGCATCCGCTCCTGCGACGTGGCGGGCATCTGGCACCTCGACCGCTTCTTCATGGGTCGCGATTTCCGCGACATCTACTACGAGAAGCGCCGCAAGAACATCTTCCTGGTCAACGTCGTTTGCACAGACCCGGCCCGCGACATTGGCGAGGAATGCTTCTGCGTGTGCGCCGACACCGGTCCGGCCGCGCGCGAGCATTTTGACCTCCAACTGATGGATCTCGGCGACGGCGAGTTCATGGCGGTGGCCGGCACGCCGGCGGGCGAGGCGCTGTTCAGTGCGCCGTTCTTCCGGAAGGGCGCCGAGGCGCACATTGCCAAACGCCGCGCGATTCTCGGTGAGGTCCGCAAGAGCTTCAAACCGTCCACCACGAGCTGGTTTTCCGCCGCCATCCGCCACGTGTCGGCGGGGACGATTCAGGAAAAGACCTGGGAGGAAATCGGCCGTCGTTGTCTGGAGTGCGGCGGTTGCACCTACGTCTGTCCCGCCTGCACCTGCTTCACCGTCAGTGACCGCCAGGTCGGGCCGAACGAAGTGGAGCGCGTCCGCATCTGGGACTCGTGCGCGCTCGGTGGTTTCACGCGCATGGCTGGCGGCCACAATCCGCGCAAGGCCGTCCACGACCGCCG
Organism: Verrucomicrobiota bacterium; assembly: GCA_026397915.1. GTDB lineage: Bacteria > Verrucomicrobiota > Verrucomicrobiia > CAIQCK01 > CAIQCK01 > CAIQCK01. The sequence continues at coordinate 162,005 of JAPLTX010000023.1, read as the reverse complement.
CAACCGCCGCTTTTTCCGCAAGCTGTCGCACTACTTCATTCAGCGCGAGCTTTCGATGGCTTGCGTTGGCTGCGGGCGCTGCGCCGCCGTTTGCCACGGCGACATCGGCATGCCCAGCGTCGTGGAGATGATCCGCCGCGAAACAGCAGAGGTTGACAAGCATGAACCCGTCGCCCGCTGAAAACATTTATCTGCCGAAGATCGCCGTGCTCGACCGCGTCGTGGACGAGATCGCCGAGGTCAAGACGTTCTACTGGCGCTTCGTGGACCCGGCCGAGCAGGCGGCGTTCAAGAAGTTCCGGCCCGGCCAGTTCGCGCAGGTCTCGCTCTTCGGCGTCGGCGAGTTCCCGGCGTCGCTGCCGCCTAGCCCGACGGAGCAGGAGACGTTCTTCACCGTCAAGCAGGTCGGCAGTTGCTCCGCCGCGCTGCACCAACTCAAAGCTGGCGACAAGTTCGCCGTGCGCGGCCCCTACGGCAACGGTTTCCCGATGGAGGAGTATTACGGGAAAAACCTCGTCTTCGTTGCCGGCGGCATTGGCCTGATCCCGCTGCGCTCGTGCATCATCTACGCGCTGGCCCACCGCGAGAAATACAAGAACATCCAGATTTTCCTCGGCGCCAAGACGCCGCGCGACCTGATGTATCGCGACAACCTCCGCGAGTGGGAGAAATCCGCCGGCGTCGAATGCCATCTCACCGTGGACCGCGCCGCCGACGGCTGGACCGGCAACGTCGGTGTCGTCGGCAGCCTGTTCAAGAAGCCCGGCGTGCAGGTGGCGGTGGAGGACACGGTTGCGTTTGTGTGCGGCCCGCCGGTCATGTTCCGGTTCGTCATCAAGGATCTCAAGGCGCTCGGCTTTCAGGACCGGCAGATCGTCTCGACGCTGGAGCGCTACATGAAGTGTGGCGTCGGCAAGTGCGGCCACTGCTGCATCGGCGTCGCCTACGTCTGCGTGGACGGACCGGTGTTCACCTACGAGCAAATCCAGAAACTTGGCGAGGATATCTGATGCCCGACCTCCGCGAACAACTTGAGCCGTGTTTCGCCGGCCGCGTCTGCCTGATGGGCCTCGGCAACACCGGCTACAGCGACGACGGTTTCGGCGTGCGCCTGGCGGAAGCTCTCGCCGCCGCGGGCGTGCCGGACGTGATCATCGCTGGCACGACGCCAGACCGTTTCCTCGGCCGCGTTGCGGCCGGCGGTTTCGACGTTCTCATCTTCCTCGACGCGGTGGAGTTCGGCGGCGCGCCCGGCTCGGTGGTTTTCCTGAACGCCGGAGAAATGACGGCGCGTTTTCCGCAGATTTCGACGCACAAGATTTCGCTCGGCACGCTGGCCAAATGGGTCGAGGCCGGCGGCTCGACTCGCGCGCGGCTGCTAGGTGTCCAACCACAGTCGCTCAAGCCCGGCACAACGTTGACGGCAACCGTCCGACACACGCTAGACGCGCTAACCAGCTTGTTGGTGGACGCGATGTCAATGAAGCCGAAGGCTCTAGACTGCTGTGAGCATCGCAGCTTTCCGCAGGCCGAGACGGCGACTCATAGCGACCGGAGAGCTTTGGTTTCCACAGCAGTCCAGAGCCTTCGGCATCAGCATAGTTACGCATCGGCTGCGTGGTGTCCGGGGGATGCACAATGACTTTTACTCCCGAACAAGCCGTCGTTGCTTCGATTCTGCTCTGCGTCGCCGGGGCGGTGCTGACGCTGCTGGTGTCGCGGAACAAGACCGCGGCGGGTTGGCTCGCCTTTGCCGTGACGGCAGTGACAGCGGCTATGATCATTTCCGCGGTCGCGAACGTGCTGACGACTGGGCCGTCGGCGCATCCGGCCTTATTCTGGGCGATGCCGAAGTTCGGCTTCGCGCTGCGCATCCACGTGGATGGACTGACGGCGGTCTTTCTGATGCTGACGGCGTTGATCGCGGTGCCGGCGGCGTTTTATTCCATCACCTACATGCGGCACTACGAAGACTACGGCGTGGCGCGTTACTATCCGAACTTCTTGCTGTTTCTCGCCGCGATGTATGGGTTGGTGAGCACCACGGACATGATGTGGTTCTTCTTCATCTTCTGGCAGTTGATGACGCTGCCGGGCTACGCGCTCATCCGCTTCGAGAACAAGAAGCCGGAGAACATCCGCGCGGCGAACAAGTATCTCATCATGATGCAGATCGCCTGCGTCGCGACGATGATCGGCGCGGAACTGCTTGCCGTGACCGGTGCGAAAGTGAGCGCCAGCGCGAGCCTGAAATACGACTTCGACACCGTCTGCGCCAACCTGCCCGTCATGCTCGTGGCCAAGCCCGGCATGACCGCGTTGGCGTTCGCGCTCTTCCTGGTCGGCTTCGGCATCAAGATGGGCATGTGGCCGTTCGGCCAGGTCTGGCTGCCGGACGCGCATCCCGCCGCGCCGTCGCCGGTCAGCGCGATGCTCTCCGGCGTGATGATCAAGACCGGCGTGTATGGCCTGATGCGCTATTTCCTCTGGCTCGTGCCGCCGGCCGCTGCGGCCGACTACCCGCTCGCGAAATGGGGCCTTGTCGTCGCCGTGCTCGGCACGATCACGTTGTTCACCGGCACGATGCAGGCGCTGAAGCAGGAGCAGTCGAAACGGCTGCTGGCGTTCCACAGCATCGGCCAGATCGGTTACATCCTTCTCGGCACCGGCGCGTGCATGGCGCTGTTGCCGGCCGCTGGTCCCAACGCCGCGGCGCTCGCCGCGATCGGCTTCTTCGGCGCGCTTTTTCACGTGCTGAATCACGGCATCTTCAAGGGTCTGCTGTTCCTCAACGCCGGCTCGATGCTTCACGCCACCGGCACCCAAGACCTCAACAAGATGGGCGGACTGATGAAATTCATGCCGCTCACCGCGATCACGGCCATCATCGCGTCGTTCTCGATCTCCGGCGTGCCGCTCTTCAACGGCTTCGTCAGCAAATGGAGCATCTACGTTGCGGCGGTGCAGGGCAGCAGTTCGGCGAAATACCTCGCCGTCTGCGCCGTCATCGCCATCCTGACCAGCGCGCTGACGCTGGCGTCGTTCATCAAGTTTTTCGGCGTGAGCTTCCTCTCCCGGACTAGCGCGCTCGTCACGGCGCATGTCGCCAAACACGGCCGGCTCGAAGTCGGCTGGATGATGCAATTGCCGCAGGTTTTCCTCGCCGCGCTCTGCGTCCTGCTTGGTGTGGTGCCGGCCATTGCCTTCAACGTGATACAAGCCGCGCTGAACGCCAGCCAGCATAGCTTCGGCGTCGCGCTGGCCCAGGCCGCGCCGATGACGGGCAGCCTGCTGTGCGGCTTGGAGGAGATAAACTCCGCCGCGTTGTTCGCGCCGGTGGCGCTCGCTATGGTGTTGGGGTTGATGTTCGCCGTCACCCGCGCCCTCTCGAAACTCGGCGCAGCGCAACGTCGCGCCGCCGCGCCGTGGCTTTGCGGCTACGCGCAGGAGGCGGACTGCCACCGCTACGTCGCGCACAATTTCTACGGCGAGATCAAACGCTACTTCCGCTGGCTCGGCGGCAAGCCGCGCCCGCAGCCGGGCAAAGAACCCGATTTGAAAGAACACTGACATGGTCGCTCGCGAAAAACTCAGTCGCTTGAAGGAGAAGTTTGGCACCGCCATCCAGCGCGCGGACCTGCCGGGCGCGGGGCGGCTGTTTGTCTTCGTCGAGCCGGCTGCGTTGAAAGCCATTTGCCAGCACGTTTTCCGCGACCTCGACGCGCGCTACATCATCAGCATTGGCGCGGATGACCGGCCGTTCTCCGGCAAGTTCATGGTGGCACACAACTTCGCTTTCGACAAAGAGAGCCTCCTGACGAGCATTGCGACGTATTTGCCGGCGGACAATCCGAAGGTGGACAGCATCTCCGACGTGGTGCCGGCGGCAAACTGGGCCGAGCGGGAAATTCACGACCTTATTGGCATCGAGCCGGTGGGCCACCGCTATTTGAAGCGGCTGGTGTTGCCCGACGGCTGGCCCGACGGCGTGCATCCGCTGCGGAAGGATTTCGCGTGGAACCAGGTGCCTGAAGGCTACGACGACACGCGCGAGTTCAAGTTCGATGAGCCGCCGGAGGGCTGCACGGTCGTGCCGTTCGGGCCGTTCCATCCGACGCTCGACGAGCCGGCGCATTTCCGGCTCTACATCGAGGGCGAAATGGTGCGCGGCTGCGAGTATCGCGGTTTCATGGTGCATCGCGGCATCGAAAAGCTCGCGGAGTCCGTGCTCACCTACAACGACATCCCGATGATGGCCGAGCGCATTTGCGGCATCTGCGGCTGCGTCCACAACGTCGCCTACGCGCAGGCCGTCGAAAGCGCCGCCGCCATCAAGCCGCCGCCGCGTGCCGAATACATCCGCACCATCATGCTGGAGATCGAGCGCCTGCACAGCCACCTGCTTTGGGTTGGCCTCGCCTGCCACATCGTCGGCTTCGACACGTTGTTCATGCAGAGTTGGCGCATCCGCGAGCCGATCATGTGGATCGCGGAGAAAATCAGCGGCAACCGCAAAACCTACGCGCTCTGCGTCATTGGCGGCGTGCGTTGGGACATCACACCGGAAGTGAAAGACGAGCTTCGCAAGTTGCTCGACAAGCTTGAAGCCGAGTGGACACCGGTCGTCGCTGCCGTCAGCAAGGACAAGAACATCCAGAAGCGCACGCGCGGCGTTGGCATCGCGGACCGGGCTCTCGTGAAGAACATGGGGCTGGTCGGCCCCGTAGCGCGTTCGGCGGGCGTGGACATTGATTGCCGGCGCGATCATCCGTATGCCGCCTACGACCGCCTCGATTTCGAGGTCATTACCGAAGGCGGCTGCGATGTCTGGTCACGCGTGCTCGTGCGAGCGAAGGAAGTCTTTGAGTCCATCAAGATCATCCGCCAGTGCTTGGAGAAGATGGAAGATGGGCCGTTGCAGTTGACGATCAAGGACGAGCTGCCCGTGGGCCGGCTCGGCCTGTCATCCGTCGAGGCGCCGCGCGGCGAGAGTCATCACTTTGTCATCACCGGTGAAAACAACCGTCCGCGACGCTGGCGTGTGCGCGCGCCGACTTACCAGAATCTCCAGGGCATCCCGGCGATGATTAAGGACCAGCAACTTGCCGACATGACGATCTCGCTCGGCAGCATTGACCCATGTTTCTCCTGCACGGACCGGATGGAAACGATAGACCTCAAGTCCGGCGTGACGAAGGTCTGGACTCAGGAGGAACTGCTGAAACTGACGCGGACGAAGAAGACATGAAACTGCTTCTCCCCATCCTCGGCGGTCTGGCAAACATCGCCATTGTTTTGGTGCTCGCGCCGTTCTTCCAGGGCGTGTTGCGCAAGATCACCGCGCTCATCCAATCCCGCCAAGGCCCGCCGATCTGGCAGTCTTACTTCGATTTGCTGAAGCTGCTCGGCAAGGAGGACATCGAATCCGGCGAGTCGCCGCTCATGCAGCGGTTCGCGGTTTATTTGGCGATGGCGACGGTGCTGACGGTCGCTTGCCTTGTGCCGATGGGCTTCGCCGCTCCGATGAACGCCGCGGGCGATGTGATCCTGCTGATTTACCTGCTGACGCTCTGCGGCATCTGCACGCTGTTGGCGGGGTTGGCGGCAGGTTCCACTTACTCGCTCCTCGGCACCAGCCGCGAAATGATGACGATGATCTCGCTGGAGCCGCTGTTTGCCATCGCCATCGTCGTCGGCGCGGTGCATACGCAGTCGTTCCGTCTCGACACGGTGCTGAACGGCTCGGTCTATGCGAGCGCGGCGTTTCCGTGGTCGGGCGTCATCATGCTCGGCGTGATGCTGTTGTCGTTCCAAGCGTTCGTCCAACGCGTGCCGTTCGACATCTCGGAAGCGGAAACTGAATTAATGGAAGGCCCGCTGATGGAATATTCCGGGCCGAAGCTGGCGCTTTTCAAATACGCGCAGATGGCGAAGCTCGTCATCTACAGCGCGCTCTTTGTCACTCTGTTCGTGCCGTGGGGCACAGGCCTGATGTTCCCGCTCGGCTGGCTGGTGTTCTGGGCGAAAGTCGCGGGCCTCGTGCTGCTGGTGACGCTGGTGGCGGCGACGCACGCGCGCTACCGGATTGACCAGGCCATCCGCTACTTCGCGGTGTTGCTGCTGGTGGCGTTGGTTGCGCTGGTGTTGGCGAGCTATGGATATTGAGGTGAACGCATGTCTGTCTTGAGCAAACTCAAAGAAGCGGTCATCTGCCTAAAGGCGGGGCGCGTGACGCTGCCGTATCCAGCGCAGGCGCAACCGGTGCCGGAGAAGTTTCGCGGCCGACCGATCTTCGATGCCGCCAAATGCACCGGCTGCGGCGGCTGCGCCAACAACTGTCCCGCGCGCGAAATCCTCCTCTTCGATCTCTGTCAGGAAATCCGCATCCTCCAATATCTCGGTCGCCGCTGCGCTTACTGCGGTCGTTGCGCCGACGTGTGCCCGGAGAAGGCCATCACAATGAGCCACGAGTTTGAGACCGGCACGAACAGCATCGGCGACATCCAACAGCGGGTTGAGTTGTTCATGAGCACCTGCCAGCGATGCGGCCGTTGTTTCAAGGAGCCGTCGACGCTGGAGCAACTGAAACTGAAAGGCTACCGCGTGGACGACGTGGCCCACGAGCGCTGGGTGTTTCGCTCCAAGTCGTATCTCGAGACCGAGCCGGTTGTGGACGACATCAAGATTGAAATGGACTGAGCCGTCATGTTGAAGAACCTTTGCCAGAAAATGTTCGGTCGGTCGCTGTGGGTTTATCACGCCAACAGCGGCGGCTGCAACGGCTGCGACATTGAGGTGCTCAACGTCCTCACGCCCTACTACGACGTCGAGCGCTTCGGCATCAAACTCGTCGGTTCACCGCGCCACGCCGACGTGATGCTTTGCCAGGGGCCGGCGATGCGCTCCACTGCCCAGGCCCTCAAGCGCGCCTACGACGCCATGCCTGCGCCGAAGCTCGTCTTCGCCATCGGTTCCTGCGCCTGCGGCGGCGGCATCTGGTTCGACAGCTACTCCGTCCTCGGTCCCGTCGAGAAAGTCGTGCCCGTGAACTTCTACATCCCCGGCTGTCCGCCGCGGCCGGAGGCGATTATCTACGGCGTCGCCGTCGCCGTTGGACTTGTGGACAAGAAAACCGCCCCGGTGAAGTTCAAGCAGATCGAGATGCCGATTCCGCGCTATCATCCCCAAGACCTGAGTGGCCGCGACGAACTCGTCGTTTACGAAAAAGTCGAGAAGGTCTGAACCGCGCAACTGGCCGGTATTGAAGCGGACTGACTCCCGCGTTACGATGGTCGCATGACCGTTGAAGATTCTTCTTTTAACCAGCCCGCCGGCGATCCAACGATTTGGCCGCTTGATCCGGATGTCATTTTTCTGAACCACGGCTCGTTCGGCAGTTGCCCGCGGCCGGTGCTCGAATTTCAGCAGCAAATCCGCGCGCGGTTAGAGCGGCAGCCGGTGCAGTTCTTCGTGCGCGAGCTTGAAGGATTGCTCGATGCGGCGCGGGCGGCGCTGGCGGAGTTCATCGGCGCGGACGCGGATGGCTTGGTCTTTGTGCCGAACGCCACCGCGGGCGTCAACGCGGTGCTGCGCTCGCTGCGGTTCGAGCGCGGCGACGAGCTATTAGTGACGGACCACGAATACAACGCCTGCCGCAATGCGCTGGATTTCGCGGCGGCGCAGTGGGGCGCGCGCGTGACGGCCGTCGCGGTTCCGTTTCCGGTGGCCTCGGCGGACGATATTGTTACGGCGGTGATGGAGCGAGTGACGCCGCGGACCCGGCTGGCGTTGTTCGACCATGTCACCAGCCAGACCGGATTGGTCCTGCCGATCCGGCGGCTGGCGGAGGAGCTCGCCTCACGTGGCGTCGAGACGCTGGTGGACGGCGCGCACGCGCCGGGCATGGTGCCGCTCAACCTGCGGAAGTTGGGTGTGACTTATTACACTGGCAACTGCCACAAGTGGCTTTGCGCACCAAAGGGCGCGGGTTTTCTCGTCGTGCACCGCGACCGGCAGCCGCTCATCCGGCCGCTGGCGATCAGCCACGGAGCGAATTCGACGCGCAACGACCGCTCGCGTTTCCAGATTGAGTTTGGCTGGACGGGCACATGCGATCCTTCCGCGTGGCTGAGTGTGCCGGAGGCACTGCGGTTTGTTGGTTCTCTGATACCTGGTGGCTGGTCGGAGGTGATGCGGCGCAACCGCGCGCTGGCGTTGGCGGGGAGAAAAGTCCTCTGCGACGCGCTACACATCGCGTCGCCGTGTCCGGAGGAACTCATTGGCTCGCTGGCGTCGGTGCCGATAGCGGACGCGGTGGACGACGGCGCTCCGGCGTCCCCGCTCTACGCTGACCCGCTTCAGGACACGCTTCGTCTCCTGCATCGCATCGAAGTGCCGATCATCCCGTGGCCCGCGCCGCCGAAGCGTTTGCTACGCATCTCCGCACAGCTCTACAATGCGCTGCCGCAATACCAACTCCTCGCCGAAGCTCTTAAGGTTGAGCAGCGATAACGACGCTCGCGGTTCTCTTGGCTACTCTCGCATTGCTTCGGGGTCCAGCTCCATGCTCTTGCACCAGTCGCGGTAGGCGAACGGTGAAATTTCCGACGGCTTGATCTCGCTGCGACCACCCCAATAAACGGCGCTGAGCGTGACCGGGATGCCGCACTGCTTCAGGTGCGCGTCAATGGCGGCTTTGTGGGCAAGGACGGTTTCCTTGTCCGGTGCGTGGGCGACGGCCATGATGTTGACGTTGCCAAACTCGGGGCCGGCGTCGCGCCAGTAAGCGTGCGTGAGCGCGTGAAAGCGGCCTACTTCGGCGCCGGCTTCCAATTCGCGACCGGCTGACACGGCCCAGTGGAACAACCCGTTGAAACCCGTCACCTTCTCGCCGCTTGCGAGTGGTTTGACGTGTTCGAGGAAGGTCGAGAAGCGGCCGATGAGTTTGCGGCGGCTGAAGTCTTCGGCGATTTCACAGAACTTCTCCAGCGGCACGGCGGCTTCGCGCGCGCGCGCCTCCCAACGGTTGCGGCAGATTCCCTCCGGCTGAAGCTCGCGTTTGAGGGCGATGAGCACACGCCACTCCAGATCCGACAGCCGCACGACATCGAACTCAATGGGTTCGGCGGGCGCGTCATCTTTGCTGCCGGGCGTCATGCCGCGCCGCCGCATGTGGCCGACGCCGAGCGCAAACATCCGCTTCGCTGGCATGAGCCGGAACGCCGCCGCGCCGAGCTGCCGCATCAGGAACTCGCAGTGTTTCTGGACCGAGTAGCCTTGCGGCACTTTCAAGGTCGTCCAGAGCCTGTAGTCGCAGCCGGGCACCGCCACGTCGGTGGAGCGAATGACGATGTGGCCGGAGAACGGGTCTTTCTGCAACAGGAACTCGAACGCAGCGTCGAGCTTGTCCGGCGGCACTCGCCAGGCAATCAACGCGCCGGGAGCGAGGTTATTGGCCAGCAGCGTCTGACGGACGCGCCGGATGATGCCTGCGGCGAGCATGGCGCGAATGCGTTCGATCACGACGGACGCATCCACGCCGGAGAGGCGGCTGATTTCGCCGAGCGGGTCGCGCTGGAAACCGCGGACTTTGTCTTCCGAAACCTCCAGAATCCGATGGTTGATCGGATCGCTGATCGCAATAGGGACAGTCGTCTTGGTCATACGGTGGGTAGTCTAGCACATTGCGCAAATGGTGCTCGCCGAAACTTCGTCTTGGAATTTCGGGCGACATTCGCGACTATGCGCTTCCATGTTCATCGTTGGAGTAACCATCGCCATGAGAAACAGCCTTATCTTCCTCTGCATCGCTTCCTGCGTCACGCTCGCGACCGCCGCCGATTCCGTCGTGTTGGAAAACCGCGCGCTCCGGGTCGAGATCGCACCCGACACCGGCCGCATCCGCGTCGTCGAAAAAGCTGGCGGCCAAGCGTGGGAACAGCCAGCGCCGGAGCCGCCAACCGCGCGGCGGGAGCCGATGTATCGTGTGCTCAAGCAGACCAAGACCTCCTTGGAAACCATGCGGACTTTCGACGCCGGCAAGAACTTGCGCGTCAACCTGCGATTGCGTTTCACGCTGCCTAGTGCGAACGTCCCCGAGTTGCGCGTCGAGGCGAGTGCCGAGGATTCAACAAAGCCGTGCGGTTACCCGCGTTTCATTGAGCCATTTGTGCTCGACGCTCCGCGCGGCGTGTTGGTGGTGGCCGACTACAGCAACGGCCATCTCTATCCGCTCGACCTCCAGCCGTTCCCGCGCGGCAGCTTCGGCGGCGACCGGCTCGATATGCCATGGGTCGGACTGTGCGATCTCGATTCCGGGCGTGGTTATCTGTTGCTTTTGGAAACCAGCGACGACTGCGACGTGAAGATGCAGAAAGTCGCTGGCAAGAACGGTCGCTCGCTGGTCGCGCCGCAGGTGACGTGGCGCCCGCAGAAAGAGGCGTTCGGCTACACGCGCAGCCTTCTTTTTCACTTCGCGGCGAAGGGCGGCTACGTCGCGCTCTGCAAACGCTACCGGGCTTATGCGAAGGAGCGCGGCCTTATCGTGCCGTTCACGGAGAAACTGAAGAAGAACCCGAACCTCAAGCGGCTGTTCGGCGCGCCGGACGTGTGGGGCGACGCGACGCTGGCGTTCGCACGCGAAGCGAAGGCCGCGGGCGTCGAGAAGATGCTTATCCACGGCAAGCCCGCCAAACCCGCCGACATGCGCGCCGTTAACGATCTCGGCTATCTCACCAGCGAATACGACAACTACACCGACATTCTTCAGGCCAAGGACGGGAAGATTGATTCCAGCCACGCCATGCTGCCTGACGACGCCGTTTTGAAGAGCGACCAGCAGCGGATGACGGCGTGGCTGACGTGGGACAAGAAAACGCAATACATGAAACGCTGCCCGATGCTCTGGGTGGACGCAGCGAAGGCGACCGCCGAAAAGGTGCTCGCCGAGTGGCCGTTCATTGGGCGGTTCATTGACGTGACGACGGCGGAGGGGATGTATGAGTGCTACGACCCGAAGCATCCGATGACCCGCACGCAGAAGCGCGAGTGCGGGCCGGCGCTGCACCGCGTGTTTCGCGACCGGAAGCTGGTGATGGGCGGCGAGCATGGCATCTGGTGGTGCGTGCCGGTGGTGGACTACATCGAGGGAATGCAGAGCGGCGGCTACGCGTCGTGGCCGGCGGGACACCTGATTCATCCGAAGACGAAGGAGGAGGAGTTCGAGGGCGCGTGGGGCAAGCTCAAGACGAAGTGGGAGACTTACGCGCAGTGGAGCATTGGCCACGAGTCGCGCGCGCCGCTGTGGGAACTCGTCTTCCACGACTGCATCGTCTCGACGTGGTATTGGGGCGACGCAAGCGACTGGCTGCTCGACGCCGCACCGGAAATCACGCCGAAGAAGGACGCCTTCAACATTCTCTACGGCACCATCCCGCTGCTATGGGCGAACAAGGAAGGCTCGTGGCGCAAGGACCGCGCCGTGTTCCTGCGCACCTATCGCAACACCTGCAAGCTTCACGAGACGCTGGCCACGGCGGAGTTGCTCTCGCACGAGTTTGTCACCGCCGACCGCGCGGTGCAACGCACACAGTTCAGCGATGGAACGGAGTGTGTCGTCAACTTCGGCGAGAAGCCGTATCGCGCGACGTTCGGCGGCAAGGCTTGCGAACTGCCGCAGAACGGCTGGGTCGTGACTGGGCCGAAGGTGCAGCAGTCGCTGGCGTTGGTGGACGGTAAGCTCGTCACGACGATTCGATCGCCGGGCTACGCCTTCAGCGACCGTGGCGGCGTGCCGGTGACGCTGATCGCCGAGTCGGAGGGCCGGTTGCGTGTGACGGTCGGCGCGGCAACATCACGCGTGAGCCTGCGGCCGGCGGACGCGGACAGGGCCAGCAAAGCGACGACGGGCGTGCTCTACCGCTGCGACGCCCAAGGACAACCGCTCGACGTGATGGAGTTTCGCGCGGGCGCGGCGGGCGAGATCGAGTTTGGTCCAGTGGCCGCGCCGGGTTCTTTCCTGTTGTTGCGGGGAAAGGGAATGCAGCAGCCCGACCTCCGGGTCAGCGATATGCAGATCGAACCGGCCGTGCCGAAGCAAGGCGGCAAGCTGCGCGTTTCAGCCACAATTTCCAACTACGGCGGGATTGCCGTCAGCGGCGTGCCGGTGGATTTCTGCGTGGACGGTCGCGCCACGAGCCGCGCCGTGGTCAGTCTCAAGCCGCGCGCGGGCACGGAGGTTGTCGCGGAAGTGGACACAGCGGTGGCCGATGGCACTCGCATCTTATCGGTGGTGGTGGAGCCATCCGCCAAGATAAAGGAGTTGTCGAAGCAGAACAATCGCGCCGAGCAAATGGTGCGGGTCGCTGCCGATTGGTTGCGCTGGCCGCACCGCAAAACGCTGCGCGTCTCGGCTGCTGGCGTGGCGCGCGAGAATGCGGCGGTGGTCGTGCCGTTCGCGCTGCCAGCGGAGGGTGATATGAACTCGGTGCGCGTGGCGGAAGCAGGCGCGGACGGAAAGCCAGCGAAAGCCGTGCCGGCGCAATTGGACAGTGACAAGCTGTGCTTCGTTGTGCCTGGCAATCTGGCGGCCGGTGCGACGCGCAAGTTCGTGGTGCTTTGGCGCGACAAATCCGCAGCGCCTGCCTCGCTGCCGCCCGGGGGGGCGTTCTGGCACGCGGCGGAGCAGACGATTGTCGCGCCCGGTTACGAGGCGCGGTTTGAGCACGGCACGCTGACGTTCCTCGCGGCGCGCAAGGATGGCGTGACGGGCAACAACTTCCTGAAGAGTTTGATCTTGTCGTCGAGCGAGACCGGCTGGGGTAGCGAGGACGGGACGGTGGAGAAGTTTGAAGTCAAACACACCGGTCCGGTCCGCACGGTCATCCGCGTTCGCAAGGCGCTGAAGGCCGGCGTGGTTTACGAGAAGCAATACGCGTTTTACCCAGAGCGTTTCGACGTGGAGATCACCGTCAACAAGCCGGCCGGTAGTCTCTACTCGCGCGCCCACTATTTGGAACGCGGCGCCTACGCCGATAACAGGGGCAACACAGCGGTTGTGGACGGCCACGGCGACGCCGAGAGTGTTTACGGCCGCAACGCGAAACCGAAGTGGTATGCGGTGTTCGCGCCAATGTGGGCGCACTCATGCGTGGCACTGACGCCTGCCGAGAGCGTGGCTTATTGGGACACCGGTGGTAGTTGGGGCAGCATCGGGTTTCATACCAGCGCGCGGCAGACGAGTGGTATCCGGATGAGCTACGTGATTCATTCCGGCGCGAACGACGCAACCTTCGCTGGGGAGGATTGTCAGAGGCTCGTTACACCGCCAGCGGTGGCTTGGGAATAAGATGGCGAGTCGGCAGCCGGCGCGCGCCGTAGTTACTCGACCTGCTTGTCCGTCCAGAAATCGTAGGTCTCGCCGTAGTCGTTGATCAGTTGTGATGTCCCGGGGCCGAAGACCAGGCAAACGTAGCGCCCCTCGTATCTCCATGACCAGCGGCACCATGTCTTGGCCTTCAGCATCCATTTCTCGCCATTCGTCCGCTGGACCAGGACTTTCTCGCCGTTGAAATTCTTGACCAGCAAAGCCCGCTCGATGCTACTCGCTTTCTTGCCCGGCATGGCCAGCAACGGATCGCTTTGTTGCTGGGGCGCGCCCGTTCGCTTCGAGGTGAGCACGATGTCCAGAAACCAGTTGTCCAGAACCTGCAGTTCGGTGGGGGAAAGCTTCTCCAAGCCCGCTGCTTTGAAAGCCTGCGCGCTCATGGAGGACTCAATGAAAGTTTTCGCGTCCGGCGAAGGTCGGCTCGGCGGCGTTGCTTGTGCTGCCGTTGCGACCCGGTACATGGATGGTTGTTGGGCGGGAGGTGCCTGTTTTTGGGCTGCCATACGGGTCGAGATATCCGTCGCTGATACGGGCAACCGTAATGAGAGACCTTGGTAGAGCACTTCCATGCGGTCGCCGTCCACCTTGACGAGTCGGACCATCGCGCCTTCCGGCACTTTCGCAGTGCGCATCTGTCCGCTTTCGGTCATGGCCGGGAGTTCGACCGACCGCGTCACGGCGACATACGGCGGCCATTCGCTTTTGGCCGCGTCTGCGGCCTTCGCCACTCCTTCCGCAAACACCCCCTGCCACGCAGCAACCAAAAGAGTCGTTATCAGTATCCGCTCGGCTCTCATGATTTGCATTTTTCGTTGGCTTGTTTGTAAGTCATGCGCACAATGGTTTCGCAAGTCGTCCTTCGCAACTTGCCGTTGAAACCGTCCACCATCCACAGCGGCACGATTCTCCCGCACTTTGTGTCTAGCGTCAAGCGCCCGTGTCGGTCTCTGCCTGCACTGGCGGGGGCAACCATCTCGATTTGCAAAATCCTTCGCCGGCAAAATCCACAAGACGAATGGCGCAAGACGGAGTATTCTCCGCGCTCTCGAAACAACCCGGTCGTCCGTCGAAACCACGAAGTCCAGAACCATGAGAACGACACTTGCCTCCCGCACGAAATTCCTTCCTGTCATTGCCGTCGCTTGTCTGGTCGCGCTCGCCTGCCAGCTGGGCGCGGCCGAGCCGATCCGCGTGCTGATCCTCACCGGCCAGAACAACCACAACTGGAAGGAGACAACACCGAAGCTGAAGGAGATTCTCATCAAGAGCGGGCGCTTTACCGTGGACGTGACGGAGCATCCGGAGCAGTGCGACGCCGCAACGTTCGCGCGCTATGATGCGCTGCTGAGCAACTGGAACGCGTGGGGCAAGGTGGCCGTCACCAACTGGCCCGCCGCGACGCGCACGGCGTATCTCGATTTCATCCGCGGCGGCAAGGGACTCGTCGTCGTTCACGCCGGCTGCTCGACGTTCTACGACTGGCCCGAATATCAGCAGTCCGGCGGCGCGTCGTGGAAACTCGGCGAGACCAATCACGGCAAACCGCGCGAGTTCACCGTGAAGTTCGCCGACGCTGCGCACCCGATCACGCGTGGCTTGGAGCCGTTCAGGACCACCGACGAACTTTGGATGAAGCCCGGCATTCATCCCGCCGCGAAGGTTCTGGCCACCGGCGACGACCAGCCGCTCGCCGTCACCACCGCGTTCGGCAAGGGCCGCGGCTTCGCGCTGCTACTGGGCCACAACGCCGCGTTCATGGCCATGCCCGGCTTCCAGACACTGTTGCTGCGTGGCACTGAGTGGGCCGCCACCGGCAACGCCACGCTCGCCGCACCGAAGCCGGCCGACCCGGACGCCGTGCTGAAGGAACTGGCGGCGTATCGTTTCGGCGACAGCCGCGAGCCGGTGCTCGCGCTCGAAAAACTGGTCGCCGCCGCGTCCACCGATCCGGTGGCGAAGAAGACGCTCGCCGCGAAGCTCGTCGCGCTGCTCGGTTCCGGCGCGACGGTTGAGGCGAAACAGGCCGCGTGCTGGCAGCTTTCCATCGTCGGCTCCGCCAGCGAAGCGCCCGCGTTGGAGAAGTTCATCAGCGATAAAGACCTCGGCTATCCAGCTCGGCTCGCGCTGGAGCGAATTCCTGGCGATGAGCCGCTGGCGGCGATGCGCACGGCGTTGGCGACAGCTTCCGGCGAAGCGCGTGTCGGCGTGATCAACTCCCTCGCCAATCGCCGCGACGCAAAGGCCGTCGCCGACATCGCCAAGCTGCTCGGTGACGCCGACGTTGCGACGGCGGGCGCGGCAATCGAGGCGCTCGGCAAGATTCGCAGCCCGGAGGCGATTGCCGCGCTGATGGCGGCGGACGGGAAGGTTCCGGCGTCGCTGAAGACGCGCCTGAGCGTCGCGCTGCTGCGATGCGCGGAACGGTTGCAGCCGAAAGACGCCATGCCGATTCTGGAGAAGCTCTGCCGCGCGAACCAGCCGGCGTTCATCCGCATCGCGGCGTTCCCGGCGTGGGCGAGCGCGCTCGGCGAGAAGGGCGAGGAGTTGATTCTCGCCGCGCTGGCCAGCGGCGACCGGACGAAGCAGACGGCGGCGGTCCGCGCGTTGCGCGCCACGCGCAGCCCGGCACTGGTGATGGGGGCCGTCGAGCGCATGAAGAAACTTCCCGCCGACTTGCAGGTGCAGGTAATCGTGCTGCTGAGCGAGCGCGGCGATTTGGCGGCGCTGCCCGTGATCGCGGACGCCGTGGAAAGCAAGGAGCCGTCCGTCCGCGAGGCGGCGCTGACGGCGTTCGGTTTGGTGGGCAACGATTCCATCGTTTCCTTCCTGGCGAAGCAGGCTGAAGACGCCACCGACGAGGAGAAGAAGATCATCGTCACGTCGCTGGCCCGGCTGCGCGGCGGCGGAGTGGAGAAGACGATGGTCGCGGAATTGAAAGAGGCCGCCCCGGCAGTGCAGCGGGAGTTGATCCGCGCGCTCGTGGCTCGCAACGCGAAGTCCGTAGTGCCGGCGCTGATCGAGGCCAGCGGCGGCAAGGACGACGGCGTGCGCAAGGAGGCGATCGCCGCGCTCGGCAGGCTCGGCGACAAGACGACGTGCGCGCCGCTGCTCGCGGTGGCGGAGCACAGTCAGGCGGCGGTGTCGGCGCTCGTGGCGATCTGCCGGCGCGAAGGAACGCTGGAGCCGGTGATCGTGGCGTTCGGCCCGGCGTCGGCGGCGAAGAAGGCGGCGTTGCTCGGCGTGCTCGGCGGTGTCGGCGGCCCGCAGGCGTTGGAGGTCGCTCGCAGCGCGATGAAGTCCGGCGACGCGGAGCAACGGCTCGCGGCAGTGCGTGCGCTGGCGGAGTGGTCCGACGCCGCGCCGCTGGACGAACTGGTCGCGTTCGCGGCGGCGACCGGTGACGCGAAGTGCAAGGCGTTCGCGTTGCGCGGCGTGGCGAAGCTCGCGCCGCTGGCGAAAGACCGGCCGCCGGCGGATGTGGTCAAGCTGATCTCGCGCGCGATGGCGGCGGGCGGCGGCGTGGGCGAGCGGCGGGCGTTGCTCGGCGCGCTGGGGAACTTCCACGGCGCGGCGGCGCTGAAGGCGGCTGAAGCGTGCTTGAACGACCCGGAGTTGGCCGCTGAAGCGAAAGCAGCGGTCGCGCAGATCAAGTCCGGCAGCAAGGCCAGGGCCGCGCGCGGCGGGCCGGCGTTCACGGACGAGGTGGTGAAGCTCTTTGGCGCGCCGGACAATCTTGCGCGCGGCGGCAAGGCGACGAACCTCGACGGGCTGTCGCCGGACGGCCAGGGCCAGCCGCCGTTCGCGGCAATTGACGGGAATCCGTCCACCTATTGGGATGAGACGGACCAGCAGAAGCTTTATCACATCCGCGTCCAACTCAAAGAGCGCGCGATAGTGGCGTCGCTTCGCATTCTCGGCTATGGCCACCACAACTACGCGCCGAAGGACTTCGATGTGATCTGCGACGGCAAGGTCGTCAAGAAAGTTGAGGGCGCGGAGTATAAGGACAACCTGCTCACGTTGGAGTTGCCGCCGACGGAGTGCTCGGTGGTCGAACTGAAGATCACCGGCTACTACAGTGGCAGCCCGGCGATTCGAGAGTTGGGCATCTACGGCCCGGCCGCCGCCACGCCAAAAAAGAAGCCAGCGAAGAAAAAGTCCGGCCTTCGCTGGGAGCGCACAGACACATCGCTGGCGTTGCTCAACGACGACCAGACCATGTGGCAGTTGAACTTCGATCCCAAGGAGAGTAAGCCGTATTTCCATCCCGTCGCGCTGCCCAACGGCACGGAGTTGACCGCGCTGCGGCCGGCGGATCACGTCTGGCACCGCGCGCTCTGGTGGTCGTGGAAGCTGATCAACGGACTGAACTACTGGGAGGAGGACAAGAAGACCGGCCTCAGCGCCGGCCGCACGGACATCGTGGCGACGAAGATCGCCACCAACAAGGATGGCTCCGCGCGCATCGAGATGGAACTGAGTTGCCATCCACCGGACACCGCGCCGGTGCTGCGGGAGAAACGCGTGATCGCACTCAGCACGCCGGACGCGGCAAAGAGCTATCGCATTGACTGGGCGTCCACGTTCACCGCCGCGGACAAGGAAGTGAAGCTGGATCGCACGCCGATTCCGGGCCAGCCGGACGGCAAAGGCCATGGCGGTTACGCGGGCCTCTCGCTGCGTATGGCGGCGGCGACGCGCGGCTGGACGTTCACCAACAGCGAAGGCGCGGCCGGCCAGGCGGACACTCACGGCAAGCCGGCGCGATGGATGGACTTCAGCGGCAAGACCGCCGGTGGCAGCGCGGGCGGAATAGCAGTGCTCGACCACCCGGCGAATTCGCGCCACCCGTCGCCTTGGTATGTCGCCGCGGGCATGCCTTACTTCAGTCCCGCCCTGATTTTCAACGAACCGCTCACGCTGCCGGCGGGCGGCACGCTCACGTTGCGCTACCGGATGTTGGTCCACACCGGCGCGGTTGAGAAGGCAGCGGTCGAGAAGGAATGGGCGCAGTTCAGCAAGATGCAGCAGCTTTGATGGAAGGAACATGTCATGAATCAAATCACCCGTCGTCAGTTTCTCCAACGCACGTCAACCGCCGGCGCGGCGCTGGCGTTCCCGAACTTCATCCCCGCGCGGTTGCTAGGCGCCGGCGCGCCGAGCAAGCGCGTTAACGTCGGCCACATCGGCGTCGGCGGCCAGGGCACCGGCTTGCTCAATGGCTTCCTCGGCTGCGCGCAGGGCCAGAGCGTGGCCACGTGCGACCCGATCAAGGATCGCCGCGAAGCCGCTGCCAAACGCGTCGAGCAACGTTACGCCGCCGACCGCGACCGCAGCGGCTACAAAGGCTGCCGCACCTACAACGACTTCCGCGAGATGCTCGCGTGCGCTGACATTGACGCCGTCGTCGTCGCCACGCCCGACCACTGGCACGTGCCGGCCGCCATCGCGGCGGTGCGCGCGGGCAAGGATGTTTATGTCGAGAAGCCGCTCGGCATCAGCATGGAGCACAACAAGGCGATGCGCGAGACGGTCCACCTGCACAGCGCGGTGTTCCAATACGGCACGCAGCAGCGCTCGTTCAGCCAGCATTGCGGCTTCGCGTGCGAGCTGGTCCGCAACGGTTACATCGGCGACATCAAAGCCGTCCACGTCATCGCGCCCAACGGCGCGCGCGGCGGCGTCGCCAAGCCGGAGCCGGTGGCGGAGGGCGTTGACTACGACTTATGGCTCGGTCCCGCGCCAGTGACGCCGTTCTGTCACGACCGCTGCCTCGGCGCGGGCAGCACGAAGGGCGTCTATCACATCTACGACTACGCCATCGGCTTCATCGCCGGTTGGGGCGCGCATCCGCTGGACATCGCGCATTGGGGCTACCCGCACATCCCGGTGGAATACGAGGGCACTGGCGTCATCCCGACCGAGGGACTCTTCGACACTGTCGTGGACTGGGACGTGCGCGGTCGTTACGCCAGCGGCGCGGAGTTCACGCTCAAGCCCGGCTCCGACCTGACGACGTTCGTCGGCACCAAGGGCTGGATCGCCGTTGGCCGCGGACGCCAGACGCTGGCCGCCGAGCCGGCGTCGCTGCTGGACGTGAAGATCAAGCCCGACGAAATCCACCTGCTCCAGGAGAACAACCACTACGGCGATTTCCTTAACTGCGTCATGACCCGCCGCAAGCCCGCCAGCAACATTGACTCGGCCGTGCAGTCCGACTTCATCAGCCATCTCGGCGACATCTGCATCCGCACCGGGAGGAAGATCAAGTGGGACCTGAAGAAGGAGACCATCGTCGGCGACGACTCCGCCGTCCGCATGATGCGGCGCGCCCTGCGCGCGCCATGGACGATGTGAGGCGCGGCGGTTCTGAGACTGCAGGCACGAGCAGAACCGGGGGGAGATTCCCGTTGCCGGGCCAGAGGACGGGCGTATACTTGCGCCAGCGACCCCAGTCGCTGTTCGAGGTTGATGAATGCAGACAGCCGAAACATTCTCGACGTAGATGCGCTTTGGAAAACAGGTCGTGCGCATAAAGGAGTCTGTCAGTCATCTTCTGGAGAGAGACTATGAGAAACATTATCTTCGTTGCGACCGCCCTATGGATTTCGACAACAGCTTTCGTTGCCGGACAAACCTCCTCCCAAATCAAAGTGGGAATTATCGGTCTCGACGCTCACGGCGTTCCGTGGACGAAGATCATCCAGAGCGCGAAACCCGACTCGCCGATCAGCGCGATGAAGGTCGTCGTGGCTTATCCGGCCTACAGTGCCGACATTCCGTTCAGCAACACCAACATCCAGAAGAACATTGAGATCGTGCGCGGGCTGGGCGTGGAGATCGTGGACTCGGTGGAAGCGGTGGTGGCTAAAAGCGATGTGGTGATCGTCGCCAGCATTGACGGCCGGCCGCACATCAAGCAGGTGAAACCGGTGTTCGCTGCGCGCAAGCCGGTGGTCGTGGACAAGCCGGTGGCGTCGTCGTTGGCCGATGTCGTGGCGATCTATCGCGAAGCTCAGCGCACCGGCACGCCGCTGTTTTCCAGTTCATCCCTGCGCTACAGTCCCGGCATCGCTGGCATGAGCAAAGATCCCAAGATCGGCAAGGTGTTGGGCTGCGACGCCTACAGCAACAACGTCTCGATTCTTCCCGATCATCCCGATTTGTTCTACTACGGGGTTCACGGCACCGAGACGCTGTTCACGATCATGGGACCAGGGTGCAAGACCGTTTCGCGGGTTCATGGCGAGACGGCGGATGTCGTGGTCGGCGTGTGGAACGATGGGCGCGTTGGAACGCTTCGGGGCATTCTGCAAGGTCGCACCGGATTTGGCGCCATGGTGTTTGGCGAAAAGGGAGTCGGACCGGCGGGAAAATTTGAAGGTTACGAACCGCTGGTGGTGGAGATTGCGAAGTTCTTCCAGGCGCGCAAGCCTCCGGTCCCTGCGGAGCAGACGCTGGAGATTTATGCCTTCATGGAAGCCGCCGACGAAAGCAAGCGGCAGGGAGGCCGGCCGGTTTCGGTCGGGGAGGTTTTGAAAAAAGCCCAGCGTGAAGCGGATCAGCGTGGCTGGTAATTGACGATCTGCCGCCTGCCGCAACCGACGATCGCTTATGAGCACAAATGTTTGCTGGCGCGAATCGTGGAGAATCGAGAGGAACTGTCGCGTTCACGGGTGGTTGGCATTCTTCCTCCTGTTGTTTGTGCTGGGCTTTCCAGGAAACGGCATTTATGCAAACGTCGAGGAAACGGTCGCGGACGTGGTCGTCTATGGAGGCACGTCAGGTGGCGTCATGGCTGCCGTGCAAGTCGCGCGGCTGGGCAAAAGCGCGGTGCTCATTGAACCCGGCAGGCATTTGGGAGGACTGAGTTCGGGAGGTTTGGGGGCAACTGACATCGGAAACAAGAAAGCCATCGGCGGCATGGCGCGCGAGTTTTACCATCGCGTTTGGAAGCAGTATCTTCGCCCCGAAGCTTGGACATATGGGACGCGCGACCAGTATCTGGCTCTCAGCAAGGGGCGGGCAGACTGGAACCAGGATCAAACCTGGTGGCTATTCGAACCACACGTGGCCGAGGAGGTTTTTCGGGCGATGATTGCGGAAAGCCGTGTGCCTGTCGTGTATGGCGAACGTCTCCTCGGCGCAGGAGGAGTGGAGAAACGCGGGTCGCAGGTCATCTGCATCAAGATGGAGTCCGGCAGGAAATTCTCCGCGAAGTTTTTTGTGGATGCCACCTATGAAGGTGACTTGATGACCCAGGCCGGAATCGGCTACGCAACCGGACGCGAGCCGAACGCCCGCTATGGCGAGACGATCAACGGCGTGCAACCGCACCGTGAGCATGAGCGCTATTACTATTACCACCAGTTCAGCAAACCGGTCAGTGCCTTTCTGAAACCTGGAGACCCGTCCAGCGGGCTGCTGCCGGGCGTGGGTGTGGAGGGGGTCGGTGCTGAAGGCAGCGGCGACCACCGGGTGCAAGCCTATTGCTTCCGCACGTGCCTGACGGACCAGCCGGAGAACAAGGTTCTGATCTCCAAACCGAAAGACTACGATCCACGCCGATATGAGCTTCTGTTGCGTTACTACGAAGCTGGTTTTGACAAAATTCCCGTGGACCCTTTGGCCCGCATGGGTCCGAACGGTTTATCGGCGCTGGTTTTTCTGCCCAACCGCAAGACCGACAACAACAACATCTACGCCGTCTCCGTGGATAACACGGGGATGAATTACGGCTATCCTAGCGGCGACTACGCTGCGCGAGAGAAGATCATTCGCGATCACGCCAGCTATCAGCAAGGGTTGTATTGGACTCTGGCGAACGATCCTCGCGTTCCGGAGAAGCTACGTCAGGAAATGAAGCGATGGGGATTGGCCAAGGACGAATTCACCGACAACGTTCACTGGCCTCATCAGTTGTATGTGCGCGAAGCCCGCCGCATGGTCAGCGACTACGTGATGACGGAGCACAATTGCTGGCGCAAACGCGTGGCCGAGGATTCCGTCGGCTTGGCGGCCTACGGCATGGATTCGCACAACGTGCAACGCTATGCCGACTCCGAGGGCCATGTCCGCAACGAAGGCAACGTCCAGACCGAGGGAAACGAGGTGTTGCAGCCCTATCCGATCAGTTATCGCGCGATCGTGCCGCGAGCCGGCGAGTGCGGGAACGTCCTGGTTCCCGTCTGTGTTTCGGCCTCCCACGTGGCCTACGGTTCGATTCGGATGGAACCGGTCTTCATGATCCTTGGTCAGTCGGCCGGCGTGGCCGCGGTCGAGGCGTTGGAACACGCGACGACGGTGCAACAGGTGTCCTATGACCGTTTGCGGGATCGGTTGTTGCAGGCCGGTCAAATCCTCGCATGGCCGCCGCCAAAGTGAAATCAGGAGGACGCATGACAACAGGTTCTTCACGGCGCGAGTTTCTCAGACTCGGTTGCCGCGGCGTCGTGCTGGCGCCCTTCATTCTCCCGGCGAGAAGTCCCGGTGCGGTTTCGCCCAACGCGCGCATCACGCTCGCCTGCATCGGCACCGGTCTCCAAGGCGGGCGCAACACGCGGGTGTTCCTCGCCGATCCGCGCGTGCAGATCGTGGCCGCGTGCGACGTGGACCTGCCGCGCGCAAAAGCGGCGGCGGCGGTTATTGAAGATCATTACGGCAAACAGGCTGCCTCCGGCCGTTTCAAAGGCTGCGTCGTGACGCAGGACTTCCGCGAGTTGATCGCACGCAAGGATATTGACGCGGTGATGATCGGCACGCCGGACCACACGCAT
Organism: Verrucomicrobiota bacterium; assembly: GCA_026397915.1. Taxonomy (GTDB): domain Bacteria; phylum Verrucomicrobiota; class Verrucomicrobiia; order CAIQCK01; family CAIQCK01; genus CAIQCK01. The sequence goes on along the minus strand of JAPLTX010000023.1, from coordinate 138,845 downwards.
GCGATCATAGCGGTCGCCGCCGCGCGTAGCGGCAAAGACATCTACTGCGAGAAGCCGCTGGCGTATTCGGTGGCGGAAGGCCGCGCCATCGTCGAGACCGTGCGGCGATACGGCCGCGTGTTGCAGACCGGCACGCAGCGGCGCTCGATCAACACGTTTCGCTTCGGCTGCGAACTCGTGCGCAACGGACGCATCGGCACGCTCCACACCGTGCGTGTCGGGCCATGCTTCGGTCCGGGAGAGGGAATCAAAATCCGCGACGGCTACAGCGGCCATGAGCCGCCGCAACCGGTGCCGTCCGGTTTCAACTATGACCTCTGGCTCGGCCCGGCGCCGTGGGTGTCTTACACGGCGGCGCGATGTCATATCAACTTCCGTTGGATCTTCGACTACGCCGAAGGAAACATCAGCGACAACGGCGTGCATTTTGTTGACCTCGCCTCCTGGGGCATGGGCACCGACCTGACCGGTCCAGAACACATTGACGGCAAAGCGACATTTCCGACCAGCGGCATTTACGACGTGCCGACGGGCTTCACGATCACATATCGCTATGCCAACGGCGTCCAGTTGATCCACTCGACGTCCAACGAGCTTGGTGTGAAGTTCGAGGGTAGCGACGGCTGGATTCATCTCAGCGGCGGTGCCGTCACCGCGAGCGCGGACAAGATCCTGACCTCGACCATCGGTCCCGATGAACTCCATCTGCGTTCCGGTGCCCACACTCATCACGCCGACTTCATTGACTGCGTGTTGAATCGGCGGCTGCCCGCGGCGCACGCCGAGATCGGCCAACGCTCCGCCACGGTCTGTCATCTCGGCGCGATCTCATGCCGGCTCGGCCGCCCGCTGGCGTGGGAGGCGGCACGGGAGGTTTTTCCCGGCGATGCGGAAGCGAACCGGATGTTGTCTCGGCCGATGCGCGCGCCGTGGACGATGTGACGCGCGGTGGTGCGCTGACGCTGAAGGACTTTGGACTTGACCGCGGGCGGTGGGTGGCCTTGCCTATGCGAGACACGCACCCTGTTATGAAAACCATCAGCCGCCGCCAATTCCTCCGAACCTCCACCACCGTCGCCGCAGCCATGATCGTCCCCGCGCGCCTGTTCGGGAAGAACGCGCCGTCCAACCGCATCACGATGGGCTGCATCGGCGTCGGCGGCATGGGCATGCGCGACCTCCGCGCCGCCATGGTCAACGACGACGTGCAGATTGTCGCTGCGTGTGATCCGGTCAGCGCATCCAACGAATACGGCCACTGGTTCAAGGACGGCTGGCAGGGGCCGTGGTTCGGCCGCGACTCCGCCAAGAAAGTCGTCGAGCATCACTACGCGCAGCAGACGGGCCGGGCGGATTTCAAGGGATGCGCCGCCTACGTTGACTTCCGCGAGCTGCTCGCGCGCAACGACATTGACGCCGTGACCAACGTCACCCCCGACCACTGGCACGCGCCGATTACCATCGCCGCCGCGCGCGCGGGCAAGGACATCTACTGCGAAAAGCCGCTGTCGCTGACCCTCGCCGATGGACGCGCAATGGTGGAAGCCGTGCGCCGCAACGGCCGCATCTTGCAGACTGGCACGCACCGGCGTTCGTCGCCGGTGGCAAGGTTCATGTGCGAACTGATCCGCAATGGCCGCATCGGCAAACTCCGCAAGGCTACCGTTGAGATCGGCACGACCCCCGGCCGCGAGGGGCCGAAGGAACCTTGGGAGGAGCAGCCGGTGCCGGCGTGGCTCGATTACGACATGTGGCTTGGCCCCGCGCAGTGGGCGCCCTACCACAAGCTCCGCTGCCTCTACAGCTTCCGCTACATCAACGATTACTCCGGCGGCGAGGTCACCAACACCGGCGCGCACATGCTCGATCTGGTCCAGTGGGCCAGCGGCCACGACGACACCAGCCCGGTGGAAGTCGAGGATCTCGGCGGCGCATTTCATCCCGAGGCGTTCTTCAATATGGCCAACCCGGCGCATTTCCGCTTCCGCTACGCCGACGGCGTCGAAGGCGAGCTTCACAGTTGCACGCGCGGGTGGTGCGTGAAGTTCGAAGGCGACAAAGGTTGGATCTCCTTCGAAGACCGCTTGACGGCGTCCGATCCCAAGTTGCTCAATGAGACGATCGGCCCGAACGAAATCCACCTCTACGAATCCAACGATCACATGCGGAACTTCCTCGATTGCGTCAAGAGCCGCCGCGAACCGGTCGCGCCCGTCGAGGTCGGCCACCGCTCCACCAGCGTCTGCCATCTCGGCAACATCGCCATGACCCTCAAAGCCAAACTCGCGTGGGACCCCGCCGCCGAGTGCTTCACCGGCCCCAACGCCGCCGCCGCCAACCGCCTCCGCCACCGCGCCTATCGCGGCTCGTGGACGGTGTGATTATGACGAAGCTGTGGTGTCCAGTGGCATGGAGCAATCCCCATGACGATGAGGAATCACGGTGAAGCCGGAGTTTTTGAGCGCCCTTTCCTAATCCAATATAAGCCCAGCCACATCAGTAGAATCGCCAATGCGCGCAGGCCGAGAAGGATGGGCGCGCTCTTTACTGCTCCGGGCGCTATATCAGGTGAAAGGACGTTATGTAAGCCAATTGAGATTGTTACAGCCTGATACAGACCGACGATACTGATAGAGATAAGGTTCGGTTTTGATACGATCCAAATTGCTCCAACAATCAGGATGCACACTTCCGCCAGCAGTATATAGAGAACTACATCTACAGACACCTTGTATGCTGCAAATGCCGCGAATGCAAAATAGAACCCCAAACCCATTTGGGCACCAAAAGCAGGAATCATGGGCTTGCATTCGGATTTCACAAGAAGGGTAGCTATCCCCGCACTTATCACTGCACCAAGAGCAGGGATGATGAATCTCCAACCGTAGTATTTGAGCACGCCCATCCAAACAACCACTAGAAGCCACTGAAGAGCATTCATCCCAACGGAGGTTTTTGCTCCATTCTTCTTTCCATCTTCAGAAACAGAGACAGTGGGTTTGACTACGTCGCTATTCCCTTTGGTTGGTTGCCGTTCTCTTTGATGCGAAGTTGGCAGTGGAGGTGTTTGATCGTGGCCATCCGGCAGCGCCGGGGGAAGAAACATACCTTCGATTTCAGCAGCTGGCCGCCACTTTTCGAAACCGGGACGCCAGATCAAGTCATCGGGGCAGATGATGGATTTCGCGATCAGTTCGCGAAACTGCGATTCGCTCACAGGACCAACGAGCTTTCCATTCTTGATATAATGCCAATCCGTGAGCATGTCCTAATTACGCGTATTGCGATTCGCACTCCGAATTATCATTTGGTGCGCATGGCCTCTCAGACGACGTGTCCGTTTTTGCTTTTGCAGTGATAATCACTACATACGCGAACTCCGTCATGAAGATGCAAGCCAAGTTTGTTCACCACAGACGGAAACACTTTCTCCAAGAGGGCCGTCGCAACACCAACTGCTTGTAATGCTTGTTCTGATGTTGCCGTTTCAGCAGTGTGTAGAATCTTGTTGCGGTTCACTTGAATTTCGCCGATTTCGACCCATAGAGACTTTCCTTGGCCATCCCGTTTATTTTCAAGGAGGTCTACTCCCCCATGATCGGTCAAAGATTTTAGCATCAGCTTTCGAAACTTATCCGAGGATGAATGCGCAAAAACCACGTCGGTAATCAGACCGGCAGCAGCTTCACAGTTGATCAAGCCGAATACAATCGGTTTGAGCAAGACGGATCTTAAAGCAACCTCCGTCGCGATAGCGGCAAACACCAGTGAAGATGTCGGGTCGGTGGTGGCAAATCCACGAGCTTTGTTGAGGGAGTTGATGGCAGGCTGCGCTACAGACGGATGCTGAAGATAGAACGAGTGCAACCGTTCTGTTATGAACTCGTCAATCGCTAGAATGCTATGCTCTTGATAAAGCTTTTCCAACGCCTCTTCGTAGCGAGCCTCATCCTCTGTCATCGACATAGTTTCGCCTTCAATGAATCTTCACGTGCAGAACTGCCAGATACAACGTCATAGACATGGATGATGCCCCAGTTGGTCCACAGGTGAAGGACGAAACTTTGCCACAGCGCACATCGTTTGCGAAGAAATGGTTCCTTGAACCCACCACACTCATGGTGGGCGGATGCTAGTGGCCGGAGTCGGAATTGTAAAATGGTTTTTCCTGCTTTTCCTGACACGGCGATGTGCCACCGCCGGTTGTTTCGTCATCATTCCATCCGTCGGTCAGAGACCGCCGCTACAGGTATTTTATCTCGCCGTCGCGTAGAAGAAGCTGTTGGCTCAATCACGGAAGGCGCGCATCTCGCTCTGCGTCGGCGGATCGCTGAAGTCGTTAGTGAACGGGCCGATGCTGGCGGGGTTCTTCGCCGTGCCGGCGATGCACACTTCGTCCATTTTTAATGGTCTGCCCATTCATTTCCTTCGTTTTCACTGCCCAAAGACGTCCGGCAGGCCGAAAGACTCCGTTTTTACGACACGGCGGCCTGCCGGTGTCTAAAACGAGCCATTTTTATGGGTTCAACATCTAACAACGTGATTTTTGGACCCAAAAAACCGATGTAACTCGCCGCAACGCCATTTTTGCTCCAAAAAAGACGGTGTAACTTCCAACAACGGGAATTTTGCTTCCCAAAAGCCGTTGTAACTTGCCGCAACGACTTTTTAGCTCCCAAAAACCCGATGTAACGTCCAACAACGGTTTTTTTGCTCCCAAAATGTCGTTGTAACTCGCCGCAACGACTTTTTGGCTCCAAGAACATCGTCGTAACGTCCATGAACGGAAATTTTGCTCCCGGAAAACCGTTTCCACGTCCAGCAACGACTTATTTGTTTCAAAAAAACCGTTGTAACGTCTGGAGACGGAAAAAATGGAGCCGTCCGGCTGGCGCGGGATGGTCTTTCCGTAGCCGCCGACGTGAAGAGGCGGGTGCGCCGACGCGCACGCCGCAGTCGAACCAAAAACCGCTTGCCCTCACAAACCGCTGAGAGGACTATGCCCGGCGTAGGCGATGAAACCGAATCGCGAGGAGAAATCATGAAAGCCAAAGGTTGGACACGTCGCGGGTTTCTGGGCAGCGCGGTGCGGTGGGCGGCGGCGGGCATCGTCGCGCCGCAGATAGTTCCGGCGCGGGCGTTGGGCATCGGCGGCACGCCGCCGAGCGAGCGCGTCAACGTCGGCGTCATCTCGTGCGGCGGGCGCGCGATGGCGGAGAGCCGTTGTTACACCCTCACGGACAAATGCCACGTCGTAGCGGTGTGCGATCCGTGGGAATCGAAGCGGTTGCGGGCGAAGCAGACTTTCGAGCGGCACTACGCCGGGAGCAAACGCAGCGGGGCCTACAAGGGCTGCGACGCCTACGCCGACTTCCGCGACGTGCTGGCCCGCGCGGACGTGGACGCCGTCTATATCGCCACGCCGGACCATTGGCACGTGCCGATCACCATCGCCGCCGCGCGCGCTGGCAAGGACATGCACACGGAGAAGCCGCTCGGCGTCAGCATTCACGAGGACCTCGCTGCGCGCGAGGCCGTGCGGCGTCACGGCCGCGTGTTCCAATACGGCGCCGAACGCCGCTCGACCACCGCCGCGCGCCACGCCATCGAGCTGGTTCTCAACGGCCGCATCGGCAAGGTGCAGAAGATTTACGTCGTCAGCCCAGCCTCGGTGAAAGGTCCGGTGGACGACCCCGTCCTGCCGGTGCCGGCGGACCTCGACTACGACCTCTGGCTCGGCCCCGCGCCGTGGGCGCCGTTCAGCGCCGGGCGCGCCATCTCCGGCGGCAACGGCAACGGCATTTTCCACATCTACGACTACGCCATCGGCTTCATCGCCGGTTGGGCGGCGCATCCACTCGACCAGGTGCAGTGGTGGGCCGACAACGCGGGCATGGGCGTGCCCGTGACCTACGAAGGCACCGGCCGCCTGCCCGACGACGGCCTCTTCAACTGCATCGTCCAGTGGGATGTCGAGTGCCGCTACAAGAACGGGCTGGTGATGCGGTTCATGGACAACCAGACGGCCCAGCGGCAGGACATCCCCGGCATCCGCGACAGCAACGCCGCGACGTTCGTCGGCACCGAAGGCTGGATTTGCGTGAACTACAGCGAAGTGCAGATGGACCCGCCGTCGCTACGGAACGCCATCATCGCTCCGAACGAAATCCACCTCGACCGCAGCAACCGCGCCGGCGGCGAATATGTGGAACCGCACCACTTGAGCTGGCTCGACTGCGTCCGCACTCGCAAAGACCCCGTGGGCAACATCGAGAGCGCCGTCCGCTCCGACATCATCAGCCACCTCAGCGACATCTGCGTCCGCACCGGCCGGAAGATCACGTGGGATCCCGTGAAGGAAACCATCGTCGGCGACGAAACCGCCGCCCGCATGATGCACCGCGCTACGCGGGCGCAGTGGGCGGTGTGAGGCGAAACCGGTAGTGAAACAGCTCGTTGCCGTAGCGGTCGTGGCGAAGCTGCGGTCAGCTTTTCTTGCCGTAGCGAGCGGGGGACTCGGCGATCATGGCGGGAGTCTCGCCGGTCCGTAGCTTCGGGAAACGACCGTGAACGGCGTCGTCCACCCAGATATCTTCGTCGAGTTCTTCCCAGCGGAGCGCGCGACCTTGCAAGCGGAGCTGCACTTTTTCCAGCAGCTCCTGCGGCGCTTCCGCCAGCAAAGGATATTTAACAGCCGGGAAACTTATCAGCCGTTGGTCGGCCAGCTCCAGCCAGACGCGGCGGCCTTCGACCCAACATCGCACCGCCGCAAGCGCTGCGGATGTTTCAGTGCTGTTCATGGAATTCAGTATAGGCTCGAAGCAGTGTTTCGCAATGCTCTTTCACGTGCCGCTCGATGGTGCGCAGTTCCGCCGCGCTGAAGCCGTAGTTCATCGCCAGCGCGACCGGCTGCAACCAGAATTTTACCTCGTAATCGTCGCGGCTCACGTGGATGTGCGGCGGTTCAAGGTTCTCCCGACTGTAGAAGTGAAAGCGGTAAGGTCCGATGCGCAATACGGTCGGCATGACGGTATCATGGCCGTGTCATGGCGAACGTCAACCCAACTCTTCAGCCGGTCACATCATCCGTCAGCACTGCTACTTTTGTCGCACATCTTTTCCATTGTGGGCCGGGGGTGATTCCGTTAGGAAACACGGCGACTTGTCTTGCGTGATGGCGAGCTGGTGCCATGTGACGCCGCGGAGTCGCCCGCGAGACGGTTGAAGTGATGGAGACAATTATGAATGGTAATGAAGTCTCGCGACGCAGCTTCTTGAAGGGCACGGCCATCGCCGGTTCCGCCCTCGCGTTTCCGAACATCGTTCCTTCCACCGTCTTTGGCGCGGGCGCGCCCAGCAACCGCATCGTCATGGCCGGCGTCGGCCTTGGCGGCATGGGCAGCGGCAACATGAACTCCTTTCTCAGCAAGCAGGAGGTGCAGTTCGTCGCGGTGTGCGACGTGGACGCCGGCCATCTCAAGCGCGCCAAGGAGACCGTTGATAAGAAATACGGCAACAGCGATTGCAAAACCTACCACGATTACCGCGAGGTGATCGCACGCGGCGACCTCGACGCCATCAGCATGGCCACGCCCGACCATTGGCACGCGCTCGTGGCCTGCGCGGCGCTGCGGGCGGGCATTGATATGTATGGTGAGAAGCCGATCACGCACGACCTCCGCGAGGGTCGCGCGCTCGCCGACACCTGCAAGAAATTCGGCCGCGTCTGGCAGACGGGAAGCTGGCAGCGGTCGCAGGAGAATTTCCACCTCGCCGCCGAGCTGGCTCGCAACGGCCGCGTTGGCAAGATTCACACCGTCGAAGTCGGCCTGCCCGACGGCCGGCCCGGCCAGATCAAACCGGTCGAGCAAGTGCCGGCGGACTTGGACTGGGAATTTTGGCTCGGCCCAACGCCGTGGCGGCCGTTTCAGGGCGTGTCGCATTGGGATTGGCGCTGGGTGCTCGACTGGGGCGGCGGCCAGATGATGGACTGGATCGGTCATCACGCCGACATCGCGCAGTGGGGCCTCGGCACGCAGGAAACCGGCCCCGTCGAGATCGAGAGCAACGGCTGCGAGCTGCCGACGGACGGGATTTATGACGCGCCGGTGGCCTACAAGTTCACCGCGACGTTTGCCAACGGCGCGAAGATGATCGTCGCCAACGCCAAGCAGCAGCCGAAGGGCATGGGCGCGCGATGGATTGGCGACCGAGGTTGGATTTGGGTGGACCGCAGCGGCATTGACGCCGAGCCGAAGTCGCTCCTTCGCGACAAGATCGGCCCGAACGAAATCCATCTCTACAAGAGCCGCGATCATCACCAGAACTTCCTCGATTGCGTCCGCACGCGCCGGGTGACGATCACGCCGGCGGAAGTGGCGCATCGCTCCGCGAGCGTCGGCCACCTCGGCCAGATCGCGATGATGACGGGCCGGAAGATTCGGTTTAACCCGGCCACCGAGGAAATCCTCAACGATCCCGGCGCGTCGGCGATGCTCGGCCGTGCTTACCGTGAGCCGTGGGTGCTCTAGTCGAAACCGAAAACCTTTTTCAACCTGGAGAATCCCATGTCACTCAAAAACAAAGTCGCAATCATGATCCTGCCGGCGCTGCTGGCCGCTGCCCTCGCCGCCGATCCTGCGCCCGGCCTGCCGGCTGGCGCGGATGCTTACGCCGAACTCGGTAAGGTGAACTTCGACACGAGCTACGGCGCGATTTACGCGATTCAAAACGAAATCATCAAGGCCAGCCCCGAACAGCTCAAAGCCATCGAAGCGAAGCTGCTCGCGGTCCTGCAAAAGCCAGACACCGCGCAGTGGGCGAAGGAGTTCATCTGTAAAACCATGCGGCAGATCGGCTCGGAGAAATGCGTGCCGGCGCTGGCGGCACTGCTGACGGATGAGAAGCTTTCGCACGTCGCGCGCTACGGTTTACAGAACTCCATCTGCCCCGCGGCTGGTGAAGCGTTGCTCGCCGCACTGGACAAGACGAGCGGCAAGCTCAAGGTGGGCGTCGTCACCAGCCTCGGCGAGCGCCTCGAAGCGAAGGCGGTGCCGCAACTGACGAAGCTGATCGTGGACGCCGACCCGCAGCTTGCAGGCGCGGCAATCATGGCGCTCGGCTACATCGGCGGCGCGAAATGCGCGGCGATTCTGGCGGAAGCCAAGCCCGCGGATGTGCTCATCGCCCGGCGGGCCGACGCGGTGGCGATGTGCGCCGACTCAATGCTCGCCAAGAACGTGTTTGAAGCCGCGAACTACTACCGCTGGCTCTTCACGATGGTGAACGCGCCGGCTGCGCGCATCGCCGGTCTGCGCGGCCTCGTGCGCGCCGAGAAGGCGAAGGCGCTGCCGACAATGCTCGACGCGCTTGGCGACCGGATGCCCGCCGTCCAGAAAGCCGCCGTCCGCTGCCTGCTCGACCTGCCGGGCGCGGAGGCGACGAAGGCGTTTGCCGGCAAGCTCGCTGGGCTGTCGCCGGAACTGCAAATCGCGCTGTCGCTGACGCTGATGGACCGCGGCGACCGCGCGGCGTTGCCGATGGTCACGGCGCTCGTCGCGAGCGAGAACGAACCGGTGCGCGTTGCGGCCATCACCGCGCTTGCCAAGCTCGGTAACGAATCGAGCCTCGACGCGCTGCTGAAGGCCGCCACAACCGGTGGCGACACTGCGACGGCGGCGACGGAGAGTTTGAAGAACATCACCGGCAAAGGCATTGACGCTGCGCTCGTGAAGCGCATTGCGGGCGCGGATGCCAAAGCGAAGACGCTGCTCATCCAGACGCTCGGCGCGCGTCGTGCAATCGCGGCGCAGGCGGCGTTGGAACAGGCGACGGCGGATAAGGACGGTGCGGTAAGCCGCGAGGCGTTCAAGGCGCTGGGGTTGGTGGCGGATGAGGCGGGCTTGTCGAAGCTGGTAGCGCTCGTGGAGAAGAATCCCGACAACACCGACGCGCAGGACGCGCTCGTGACGGCATCGCGGCGGATGTATGACCAGAAGAACGTCGAGGCGACGTTGCTGGCCGCCTGCGACAAGTCGAAGGGCGACGCGCACTCGGCGTTGCTGAAAGTCGTCGGCCAGGTCGGCGGCTTGGGGGCGTTCGCGACGTTGCGCGCGGCGTTGAAGGATAACGACGAGAAGGTGCGCGACGCAGCGGTGCGCGCGCTGGCGTCGGCGGACGATACCAACGTGTTGCCGGACCTGCTCGGCGTCATCAAGTCCTCGCCGAACAAAACCCATCGCGTGCTGGCGTTGCGTGGCTACACGCGTATCGTCGGCCTCGGCGGCAAGCGCGCGGAAGGCGAGACGCTGAAGCATCTGAAGGACGCGTTGCCGGCGGCGAAGGAGCCGGACGAGAAGAAGCTTCTGCTTGGCGCGCTGGCGAACATCCAGAACACCGGCGCGCTGAAAGCCATCGAGCCGCTGCTGGCGGACGACGCGGTCAAAGCCGAGGCCGGAAATGCCTATCTGAAAATTGTTGAGTCCGTCGTAAAAAAACAGCATAACGATGCTGTCGCAGCGTTGAAAAAATGCCTGGAGTTGACACAGGACGTGGCGACGCGCGCCAAGGCGAAGAGGTTGCTGGATCGGTATGAGCCGGCCAAGCGCAGGTAAATCGCGAGCAGCAGGAGCTTTTGTATGAGCAACGAAAACATAATCACAGGAGCAGGAATGAATCGTCGAGACTTTATCCAATCGGTATCGGCCGCAAGCGCGGTGGCGTTGTCACAGGGCGCGTTCGCCCAGGCCCCCGCGCCGGCCAAGAGCAAATCGGACGACCTGAACGTCGGCATCATCGGTTGCGGCGAGCAGGGGCGCGTGTTGATCACGTCGGCGCTGCCGATCCCCGGCATCAAGTTTCGCGCGGTCTGCGACATCTGGGAATACAGCCAGCAATACGCCAAGGGCTATCTCAAGAAGAGCGGCCATGACGTCAACGTCTATGAAGACTATCGCGACATGATCGCGAAGGAGAAAGGTCTCGACGCGGTCATCGTCGCGACGCCCGACTGGATGCATGCCGAGATCGCCAACGCCTGGCTGGAGTCCGGCAAGCATGTTTATTGCGAGAAGGAAATGTCCAACTCGTTGGAGAAGGCCCGGAGCATGGTGTTGACGCAGCGCAAGACCGGCAAGCTGCTTCAGATCGGCCATCAGCGCCGCAGCAATCCGCGTTACATCCACGCAATCGACCGGCTCATCCGCGAGGCCAACATCCTCGGCCGCGTCACGCACGCTTATGGGCAGTGGAACCGTTCCGTCGCCGACGCGCTCGGCTGGCCAAAGAAATACGCGATGGACCAGACCAAGCTCGACAAATACGGCTACGTCTCAATGGAGCAGTTCCGGAACTGGCGCTGGTATAAGAAATACGGCGGCGGTCCGATCGTGGATCTCGGCTCGCACCAGATTGACCTCTTCAGTTGGATCTGGGGCTGCAATCCGTCAGCCATTGTCGCAATGGGCGGCGCTGATTATTACAAGGGCCGCGAGTGGTTTGACAACGTCATGACCATCTACGAATTCAACACGCCCGAGGGCGTCAACCGCGCCTACTACCAGGTGCTCACCACCACCAAGCGTGGTGGGTTCTACGAGCAGTTCATGGGCGTCAATGGCGCGCTGACGATTTCCGAGGTCTCGGCGCGCGGCGACACCGTCGAACGCGAGGCGCACGCGCCGTCGTGGGACGAATACGCCAAGAAAGGCTGGCTCAAGCCGGTCAAGGAGGCCATCAAGCCAACGACTACTCGCAACGTCGCGGTGGACGTGCGTGTCACAGCCGAGGCCGGCAAGTGGCCGTTGCCGATCGAGTTGCTCAAGCCGGCGCATCAGCCGCACTTGGAAAACTTCTTCGATGCCGTCCGCGGTCGCGCCAAGCTCAACTGCCCCCCGGAAGTGGCTTTCGAAACGGCCGTCGCGGTTCTCAAAGCCAACGACGCTGTCGTTGCCGGCCGGAGGATCGAATTCAAACCCGAAGAGTTCAAGGTATAACCATGCGCGTTTCCATTGTTTTCTTGACGATAGGCGCGGCCGGTTTGCTTGCCGCCCCGCGCGGTTTCGCGGACGAGCCGTGGGACGGCGGACGCACCGTGCCGGTCCACCGTCTCCCGTTGAACGATTCCGAAGGCCTGGACATCGTGCCCTCGATGCCCAGTGCCAAGCCGTTCTCGACGAGCAAAAGCTGCGGAACGTGCCACAGCTACGAGAAAATCTCCGCTGGCTGGCACTTCAACGCTTCCTCCGGGAAAACTCCCGCCGGTCGTGCCGGCGAGCCATGGGTCTTGATTGACGGACTCACCGGCACGCAACTGCCGCTGTCGTATCGCGGCTGGGCCGGCACATGGAACCCATCGGCGCTTGGCCTGACCGCTTGGGACTTCACCAAGATGTTCGGCCGTCACATGCCCGGAGGCGACACCGGCGAGCCGGCGGACATTTTCGATGACACACACGCGCGTTGGAGCGTGTCGGGCAAGCTGGAAATCAACTGTCTGGCCTGCCACAGCGGTTCCCACGCGCAGGACCACAGCGAGTGGACGCGGCAAATCGCTCGCGAAAACTTCGCGTGGGCCGCGACCGCCGCGTCGGGGTTGGGCGAAGTCGGCGGCATGGCCTTGCGCGTCAAGCCGACGTGGACGATCAACGATGGACCGAACCCGGACGACAAGGAATTTGCGGTGCCGCCCTATGTGAAATATGCGATGCCGCAGTTCGACAGCAAGAACCGGACGGTCTTTCAGATTCAGAAGCCGGCCGACAAGAACTGCCTGAACTGCCACTCGGTTTCGCCGTCGCACGCGAAGAAAGAAGACGTGGACCAGGACGTGCATTCGCGCGCGGGGTTTCAGTGCGTTGACTGTCATCGCAACGACATCAACCACAAGATCGTGCGCGGCTATGAGACCGAAGCGGTTGAGCGCAAGGACGCGTCGGTTGGTGACTTCAGTTGCCGCGGTTGCCACGTCGAGGAGCCGGCCAAGGGCGGCGGGCGTTTGGGCGCGCCATATCCCCGGCACGGCGGCATCCCACCGGTGCATTTCGAGAAACTTTCCTGCACCACATGCCACTCCGGCCCGATGCCCGGTGCGACGCCGACCGACGTGCGCGTGTCGCGGGCGAACCGGCTTGGCATTCACGGTCGCGCGCTCTGGTTCACTGACGCGCCGTTCATCCAGGAGCCTGTCTTCGTCAAGGGCAGCGATGGCAAGATTGCGCCGCACCGCGTGATGTGGCCCGCGTTCTGGGCGCGCCGCGCCAACGGTAAACTCACGCCGATTCAGCCCGATGAACTGGCGAAGACCGCCAAGGGCATCCTCGACGCCGGCCATCAGATCGGCGCCGTGCTGAAGGCGTTCGGCCAGCTTGGCGACGAAAGTGGCGAAACGGTCTTTGTCGCATCAGGCAAGCTGTTTCACGCCAACGCCGACGGCGACGTGGACCTCGACACGACGTTCGCGCCACCCACCGGCTCGCCGTCCGGGTTCGCGCTGCTGAAGGACGGCAAGTTATTGCCGCTCGCGCCGAGTTTCGATCCGGCTGCGGCGCAACTGGAGTCCGCAGTTGAGACGCGATTGCTGGAAGTGCTGCAAGCGATTGCGCCGGATGATGCGGCGATGGGCGCGCCGTCACTGGCGCGCGGCAAGAAAATATACACGCGCAACGAGGATGGCAGTCTTGGGGTTGCCGACTCGTCGGATGACCATGCCGCCCCGGTCTGGGGTCGGACGGTGAACGGGAAGTTCAAGCCGATCGTCTCTGAATTCGCCGTGCGTGCGGTCGTGGAAACCGCCGGCACCGTGCAGAGTTTCACCGAGGAGCAACTGGCGCTGATGTTGCAGACGCTGGCGGCGGCCGACAAGTCCGCCGAGTTCGCTTATGTCGGCCGAGGCTACGTCTTCGCGCTCGGCAAGGACGGCAAGCTGGCAGCGTCGAGCAATCCCGCCGCCGAGCCGGTCTTCTGGCCGGTGGCGCACAACGTCCGTTCCGCGCAGGCGTCGCTTGGCGCGCGGGCGTGCACCGAATGCCACTCCACAGAGGCGGCGATGCTCTTTGGCCGCATCGTCGCAGGCGGCCCGCTCAAGACGAAGACCGTGGCGGTGAAGAAGATGGTGGAGTTGGAAAAGCTCGATGGCAGTTACCACAAGTTGTTCGGACTGACGTTTACGATGCGGCCGTTGTTCAAGATGACGCTGTGGGGTTGCTGCGGATTGATGGCCGCCATGCTGGGCGTGGGCGCGTTGGTTGGTTTGCAGCGGTTCGCCCGTTACCTCGGAAAGAAGGAGTAGCTACGCCATGTTCAAGATTCTCACAGTGGTTTCCGTGATTGTCGGTGCGCTGGCCGCCAAGTGCGGCAGCGCTTCGTGCAGCACCGCGGCCAGGACGCCAGTGCGGTTTCCCGCGCTGGACAAACTCCTCGCTTTGGTGATGGTGTTGAGCTTTGCCTTGCTGGCGCTCACCGGCTTCTACGCCGCATTGCTCGGCCATCACCTCACTGGCTACCTGTTGATCTGCCACACCGGCAGCGGCGGCGCGTTCGCCGGGAGTCTGGCGTTGCTGGCCGTGTTTCGCGCCGAGGCGGAGAGCTGCGGTTGCAAGTGCCTCTTTTGGACTCTCGTGCTCGGCGGGCTGGGCGTTGTGCTGTCGGCGGTGGTGATGATGCAGCCGTGGTTCGGCACGCATGGCCAGGAGGTTCTGGTCGAGTTGCACCGCTACTGCGCGCTGGTGACGCTCGTGGGCGGCATCGGCTGTTGCGGACAGGCGCTGCTCGCAAAATCTGCATGACGTCAGGTGTTCCTCCGTTGCACCGCTTCGCTCACGAAGTGATGACGACCGTGTTCGAGGTGGTTGTCGCGGGACAGGAGGAAACCTACGCGCGGCAGGCGGCGGCGGCGATGTTTCGCGAGATTGACCGACTGGAAGGGTTGCTCAGCCGCTTCCAGCCGTGCAGCGACATTGCGCAACTCAACCGCCTCAAGCCCGGCGAATCTCTCCGCGTCTGCCTCGAAGCCTTCGAGTGTTTGCAACTGGCTGCACAGGTCTACGCCGACACCGGCGGGACGTTCGACGTTACCGTCGGCCCCCTGATGAATCTGATGCGCGATGCCAAGGGCAACTGGCAACGCATTACCGACGCGGAGCTTGCCGCCGCGCGCGCCACCGTTGGCATGGAGCGCCTGGTTTTGAATCCGCAGGACTTCACCGTCACCATCCGCCCCGCCGCCGGGCCTGATCCGTCGGCGTGTGTCGAGGTGGACCTCGGTGCCGTCGGCAAAGGCTACGCCCTCGACAAAGCCGCGGAGATTCTCGCCGACTGGGAGATTCCCGACGTGCTGCTTCACAGCGGCACCAGTTCCGTGCTGGCGTTGGGCAACGGTGGTGAAGCGGCGGGTTGTCCCGCCGGCAAACGCGGCTGGCCGCTCGGCGTCGCGGGCGACTGGAGCCGCGAGGCCGGTTTTGACACCGTGCTGCTCAGCGGCGCGGCCCTCAGCGGCTCCGGCACGGAGGTCAAAGGCCAGCACGTCCTCGACCCGCGCACCGGCCGGCCGGCGGCGAACCACCTCGCCGCGTGGGCCATCGCGCCGTCCGCAGCGATGTCGGACGCGCTTTCTACGGCGTTCATGGTGATGACAACGGCTGAGGTGAATAGCTACTGCCGGTCACGCGTCGAAGTGGCCGCACTTGTTGTCGAAAGGCGCCGCGGCCTGTTGCGAATGCTGGGCGACAAGGTGATCGCGACGCCGGCGTTTGCGGCGCGCGCGGTGCCGCCAAGCGAAAGGAATTTGTTGCGTTCGGAGTGAGAATTCGTATTAAATGCCCAGACTGATGTTCGTTGAAAAGAGCGGAAAGCAGTAAAGGAAAACCAACTTATGAAGAAATACGCGTCGTATGGACTGATGGTAGCGCTCGGTTGTTTCGTGCTGAGCCAGGTGAGCTTCGGCCAGGAAGCCCCGGCCGGCATGGTGAAGCTGGACTACAAGATGCCCAAGCCGATGTTCGTCGGCACGCCGAAGAATCTGAAGACCCCCAACCTCGAACCGCCGCGCGGCGACAAGCCCCGTCCTCCGACCTACGTCCCGCCGGGCTGCGTCAATCTCTCGCTGAAGAAGAAGGTGACATCGAGCGACAAAGAGCCGGTCATCGGCAGCCTCGACCTCGTCACCGACGGCGACAAGGAAGGCGCTGAGGGCAGTTACGTGGAGCTTGGACCTGGATCCCAATGGGTGCAGATTGATCTCGGCAAGACCTGCGAAATCTGGGCGGTCGTGTTGTGGCACTTCCACAGCGAGCCGCGCGTTTATCGCGACGTCGTCATCCAAGTGGCGGACGACGCGGACTTCATCGCGAACGTGAAGACCGTCTTCAACAACGACCACGACAACTCCGCCGGCCTCGGCATCGGCAAGGATCTTGAATTCATCGAGACCTACGACGGCCGTCCGATCGCGGTCAAAGGCGTCAAAGGCCGTTACGTTCGCCTCTACAGCAACGGCAACACCTCCAACCAGATGAACCACTACACGGAGGTGGAGGTCTTCGGGAAGTAAATCATCCGACTAGTCCCCGCCATCCAGCGTGACGGCGGAATGAAGTTTCAGGAAGACCGGCGAGACAATGTTTCGCCGGTCTTCTTGTTTTTGCGCCCACGCCGGACTTCTGGCGGGCGGCGGTTTGTGGTAGAAAACGGCGTGCGAAAGAACCTCCTCGCTTGCGTGCTGTTGCTGGCCATCGCGGCTGGCGCGCTGGCGTTCCGGCTTTGGCGGCTCGACGAACGCGTCATGCACGGCGACGAGGCGAACCAAGCCGTTCGCACCGGCATCTTGATGGAGACGGGCCGGTATGAATACGACCTCAAGGACAACCACGGGCCGACGCTTTATTACCTCTCGCTGCCGTTCGCGTGGTTGACGGCGGGGAAGAACTTTGCGAACACCAGCGAGATCACGTTCCGGCTGGTGCCGGCGCTATTCGGCGCGGGGCTGGTGCTGCTGCTCTGGCTCGTGCGCGACGGGCTGGGGCGGTGGCCGATGATTGTTGCCGCGCTGCTGACGGCGATCTCGCCGGCAATGACGTTCTACAGCCGCTACTACATCCAGGAGATGTTGCTGGTCTTCTTCACCTTCGGCACCATCGCCGCCGGTTGGAGGTATGCGCGGAGTCCGTCCGCAGGCTGGGCGTTGCTGGCGGGCGCATTCGCGGGGCTGATGTATGCGACGAAGGAGACGTGGGTGCTTTCGTTCGGCGCGGCAGCGGTCGCGCTGGCGGTGTCGCCGACGGTGCGCGCGGGATTACTCGCGGTGAACCGCCGGCATCTGCTCGCCGCGCTAGGCATTGCGGCGGTGGTGGCGGTGACGTTTTACTCCGCGTTCTTCACGCATTGGCGCGGCGTGCTCGACTCGGTGCTTTGTTACGGGAACTATCTCGGGTGGGCGGGTGGCGAGAAGAGCCGGCACATCCATCCGTGGCATTTCTACCTGCAAATGCTGGTTTGGTTCCGCGAGGGCCGCGGCCCGGTTTGGAGCGAAGCGTTGATCGTCACGCTCGCGGCATTGGCGATGGTTGCCGCATGGCGACGCAGGAAAAACGCCGATCCCGAGTCAGCACTGCTTTGGTTCTTGGCGGTTTACACAGTGGCGTTGACCGTCGCGTATTCGGTCATCCGCCACAAATCGCCGTGGCTCGCGATCTCGTTCCTGCACGGAATGATCCTGCTCGCCGGTGTCGGCGCGGTGATGTTGATCGAAGCGGCCCGGCAACGTTGGGCGAAGTGGCTGGTCGGCGCGTTGCTCGCTACAGCGGCGTGGCAGCTTGGCGGTCAGGCGTGGCGCGCCAACGGCCGGTTCTGCGCCGACCCGCGCAATCCCTGCGTCTATGCCCACACCAGCCCGGACCTGCTGAACCTCGTCAAACGCGTCGAGCAAATCGCCGCTGTCCATCCCGCGCATCGCGACATGGTGATCGAGGTATGCGCCAACCCTTACGATACATGGCCGCTGCCGTGGTATTTCCGGAAGTTCCGTAACGTCGGCTACTGGACTCAGGCTGGTGACGTTCCCGCCGGCCTCCGTCCCGCCATCATCATCACCTCGATGGATCAGGAACCGGCGGTCGCCGCCAAGCTCGGCGCGGACTGGCAGACGGAGTTCTACGGTGTCCGCCCGATGGTGCTGCTCAACATCTGCATCCAGAAGGAGTTTTGGGATAAGTTCATCGAGAGCCGGAAAACAAGAAGTTCACAGTAACGAACATCTCGTTTCCACCCATTCATCGCTTTCACGATTGTTTTCGGGCCGCTGGCAAAATCCGCTAAGTGCAAACCAACACAAGCGTTGTCACATTGGGCGGTTGACTCTAAATTTGACCCTTTGAAGTGATGGCGGTTGAGCGACAGTGGCCCAACCACCATGAGTTAAAATGTAATGACATGCACACGATTGTTCAAACGCCAGCTGGGAGAAGCGCGACACAGGCGCTGCGGCTACGCGTGACAATACGCGGCGCGGTGCAGGGCGTCGGGTTCCGGCCGTTCGTGTTCCGGCTGGCGGAGGAACTGGGGCTGACAGGCTGGGTGAACAATTCGGCGCAAGGCGTTTTCATCGAGGTCGAGGGCCGGCACGACCAACTTCAGAGTTTCTTGCTACGCATCCCCCGCGAAAAACCGGTGCCGGCGTTCATCCAGAGTCTGGAATCGTCGTGGCTCGACCGGGTTGGCTACACGAAGTTTGAGATTCGTGAGAGCATCGCGGCGGGCGCGAAGACGGCGCTGATTCTGCCGGACATCGCGACCTGCCCGGAGTGCTTGCGGGAGATTTTCAATTCGGCGAACCGCCGCCATCGCTATCCGTTCACCAACTGCACGCATTGCGGGCCGCGATTCAGCATCGTCGAGTCGCTGCCTTACGACCGGCCGAATACGACGATGAAGCGCTTTGCGATGTGCGATGCGTGCCGGGCCGAATACGAAGACCCGCACGACCGCCGTTTCCACGCGCAGCCCAACGCCTGCCCAAACTGCGGGCCGCAGTTGGAGTTGTGGGACCGTGCCGGTCAGGTGCTGTTTCGGCGCGATGGCGCGCTGCAACAGGCGGCGCACGCCATCCGGCGCGGCGAGATTGTTGCAGTGAAGGGATTGGGCGGATTTCATCTGCTGGTGGACGCGCGAAACGAGCGGGCGGTGTGCCGGCTGCGAGAGCTGAAGCATCGCGAGGAGAAGCCGTTCGCGCTGATGGTGCCGTCGCTGGCGGCGGCGCAGGCGCTGTGCGAAGTCTTTGAGACGGAAGAGCGGCTGTTGACTTCGCCGGAATCGCCGATTGTTTTACTGCGACGACGCAAGGACATGGGCGGGGTCGCGGAAGCAATTGCGCCGCATAATCCCTGCCTCGGCGTGATGCTGCCTTACACACCGCTGCATCATCTGTTGCTGGCGGAACTCGGTTTTCCGGTGGTGGCGACGAGCGGCAATCTGGCGGAAGAGCCGATCTGCACGGACGAGCGCGACGCGTTGCGGCGGCTCAACGACATCGCCGACCTCTTTTTGGTTCACGACCGGCCGATTGCGCGACACGTGGACGACTCGATCGTTCGCGTGGTGATGGATCGCGAGATGGTGTTGCGGCGCGCACGCGGGTTTGCGCCGCTGCCAGTCCACCTTGCGCGTCAGTCGCTGCCGCCGCAGTTGGCGGTGGGAGCGCATCTGAAATCCTCGGTGGCCCTGGCGGTGGGCGACGACGTCTTCATCAGCCAGCACATCGGCGATCTGGAGAGCACGGCGGCTTTCGATGCGTTCCGGCGCGTGATCGGTGACTTCGAGCGGCTTTACGATGTGCGGCCGGAATCAGTCGCCTGCGACGCGCATCCGGATTACCTCTCCACCAAATTCGCGCGGCAACTCGGCGTGCCGGTGCGAGAGGTGCAGCATCATTTTGCCCACGTCGTCTCGTGCATGGCGGAGAACGACTTGGACGGGCCTGTGCTTGGTGTCGCTTGGGACGGCACGGGCTACGGAACTGACGGGACAATCTGGGGCGGCGAGTTTTTCCGGGCTACGCGGCATGATTTTGAGCGCGTGGCGCACCTGCGGCAGTTTCGGCTGCCAGGCGGTGACAGCGCGGTCCGTGAGCCGCGTCGCAGTGCGGTTGGGGTGCTTTACGAGGTTTTTGGCGATGCGCTTTTTGGCCTGAAGGAGTTGGCGCCGGTGCAAGGTTTTTCAAGACCAGAGTTGCAAATTGTGCGGCAAATGCTGCATAAACAACTGAATGCACCCGTGACGTCCAGCGCGGGTCGGCTTTTTGACGCGGCGGCGGCGATTGCCGGATTAAGACAAGAGACGCGGTATGAAGGCCAAGCGGCGATGGAGTGGGAGTTCGCGGCCGACGGCTATGAGACGGATGAAGCGTATCCGTTCCGGATTCGGGACGGTCAATCGCCGTGGGTGATTGATTGGGAGCCGATGATCCGCGCGATGCTGGACGATGTGGCTGAAAACGAGCCGGTTGGCTGGCTGGCGGCAAAGTTTCATAACGCGCTGGCCGAGATGATCGTCGCGGTGGCGCGGCGCATCGGCCGGGAGCAAGTGGTGCTCTCCGGCGGCTGTTTTCAGAACCGTTATTTGACCGAGCGGGCCGTGCGACGGCTCGAACAAGAAAATTTTCGCGCCTACTGGCATCAGCGGGTGCCGCCGAACGACGGCGGAATCGCGTTGGGCCAGATGGCGGCGGCGTCGAAGGAGACCTGTAGCTAATGTGTCTGGCAGTTCCCGGCAAAATCGAGAGTGTCAGTGGTGACGACCCATTGCAGCGAATGGGCAAGGTCAACTTTGGTGGCATCGTCAAAGAGGTCAGCCTCGCTTACGTCCCCGAGGCGACCGTCGGCGACTACGTGATCGTTCACGTCGGTTTCGCAATCAGCACGCTGAGCGAAGAAGAAGCGACCCAGGTTTTTGATTACCTGCGGCAGATGGACGAGTTGGAAGAAGCGGAAAAAACATGAGCACTAAAAAATACATAACTATTGACGGTAATGAAGCGGTGGCCTACGTGGCCTACCGCTGCAACGAGGTGATGGGCATTTATCCCATCACGCCCTCGTCCAACATGGGCGAGTGGTGCGACCAGTGGGCCTCGGAAGGCGTGAAGAACCTTTGGGGCACCGTCCCCAGCGTGGTGGAGATGCAGAGCGAAGGCGGTGCCGCCGGCGCAGTGCATGGCGCGCTGCAAACCGGCGCGCTCACCTGCACGTTTACCGCGTCGCAGGGCTTGCTGCTCAAGATTCCGAACATGTTCAAGATCGCCGGCGAACTCACGCCGACGGTGTTCCACATCACGGCACGCACGCTGGCGACCCACGCGCTTTCGATCTTTGGCGACCACAGCGACGTGATGATCGCGCGCTCGACGGGTTTTGCGATGCTTAGCTCGGCGTCAGTGCAGGAGGCGATGGACTGTGCGCTGATCGCGCAAGCGGCGACGTTGGAGTCGCGCGTGCCGTTCCTGCACTTCTTCGACGGCTTCCGCACTTCGCACGAGGCTTCCAAGATCGAGTTGGTGACCGAGGAGATCATGCGGGGGATGATTGATGAGGACCTCGTCGTTGCCCATCGCCAGCGCGCGATGAATCCCGACAAGCCGGTCTTGCGCGGCACAGCGCAGAACCCGGACGTATTCTTCCAAGCCCGCGAAAGCTGCAATCCGTTCTATGCCAAGTGCGCCGATATCACGCAGAAGGCAATGGACAACTTCGCGAAGCTCACGGGCCGTCAATATCACCTCTTCCAATACGTCGGCGCGTCCGACGCCGAGCGCGTCGTCGTGCTGATGGGGTCAGGCTGCGAAGCCGCTCATGAGGCGGTGGAGTTCCTCAATGCCCAGGGTGCGAAAGTCGGCGTGCTCAAGGTTCGCCTCTTCCGTCCGTTCGATCCGAAGCGGTTGATCGAGGCGTTGCCCGCGACGGTAAAATCCATCGCGGTGCTCGATCGCACAAAGGAGCCGGGCGCTCTTGGCGATCCACTCTACCTCGACGTCGTGGCCGGCCTGACCGAGGCGCTCGCGAGCGGCTACGGCAAGCTCAAGGCGATGCCGAAGGTTCTCTGCGGTCGTTACGGCCTCTCTTCGAAGGAATTCACGCCGGCGATGGTCAAGGCCGTGTTCGACAATCTCGCCGCTGCGAAGCCGAAGAATCACTTTACCGTTGGCATCAACGACGACGTGACCAACTCCAGCCTGCCATTCGACCCCGAATTCTCGACAGAATCCGGCAAGGTGGTGCGTGCGTTGTTCTACGGCCTCGGCTCCGACGGCACGGTGGGCGCGAACAAGAACTCCATCAAGATCATCGGCGAGAACACCGAGAACTACGCACAGGGCTACTTCGTGTATGACTCGAAGAAAGCCGGCGCGGTCACGGTTTCGCACCTGCGTTTCGGGCCGACGCCAATCCGCTCGACCTACCTGATCAGCAAAGCCAACTTTGTGGCGTGCCATCAGCCGGTGTTCCTGGAGCGCTACGACATGCTCCAGCCACTGGTGCCCGGCGGCACGTTCCTGCTCAACACCGCCAACAGCAAGGACGAGATCTGGAACAAGCTTCCGCGCCTCATGCAGGAGCAGATCATCAAGAAAAAAATCAAATTCTACGTGATTGACGCCATCAGCGTCGCGCGCGCCACCGGCATGGGCGGCCGCATCAACACAATCATGCAGACCTGCTTCTTCGCCCTTTCCGGCGTCCTGCCGCGCGAGGAAGCGATCGAGCGGATCAAATACGCCATCAAGAAGACCTACGGTAAGAAAGGCGAAGACGTGGTGCAGAAGAACATCGCTGCCGTGGACCAGACGCTGGCCAACCTGTTCGAGGTGACCGTGCCCGCGCAGGTCACGAGCACGATCGAGATGCCGTCGCCGTTCACCGCCAACGCGCCGGAAAGCGTCCGCAACTCGCTGGGCGTCATCTACGGCAACATGGGCGACACACTGCCGGTCAGCGTGTTCTCGCCGGACGGCACGTTCCCGACCGCGACCGCGCAATACGAGAAGCGCAACCTCGCTCTCGAAATCCCGGTGTGGGACGAGAAGACCTGCATCCAGTGCGCCAAGTGCGTCGTCATCTGTCCGCACGCCTGCATCCGCATGAAGGTTTACGACGCGAAGCAGCTCGAAGGTGCGCCAGCGACGTTCAAATCCACCGACGCCCGCGTGCCGGAATGGAAAGGCATGAAGTGGACGCTCCAGGTCGCCGCCGAGGACTGCACCGGCTGCGAGCTTTGTGTGGATGTCTGTCCGGCCAAGAACAAGGCCGAGGCGAAACTCAAGGCGATCAACATGAAACCGCAGGCGCCGCTGCGCATGGCGGAGCGCGAGAACTGGAACTTCTTCCTGGATATTCCGGAACTCGACCGCCGCAAGGTCAAGGTCACGCAACTGCGCCAGCAACAGGTGATGCGCCCGTTGTTCGAGTTCTCCGGCGCGTGCGCCGGTTGCGGCGAGACGCCTTACGTCAAGCTGCTCACACAGTTGTTCGGCGACCGCGCCGTCATCGGCAACGCGACGGGTTGCTCCTCGATCTACGGGGCCAACCTGCCAACGACGCCGTATGCCGTCAACGCCGAGGGCCGCGGGCCGACCTGGAACAACTCGCTGTTCGAGGATAACGCCGAGTTCGGTCTCGGCTTCCGCGTTTCGATAGACAAGCAGCGGGAATTCGCCTGCGAACTATTGAAGAGGCTCGTGGGTGTTCTCGGTGACGATTTGGTCGGCGGTCTCATCAACGCCAACCAAACGGACGAAACCGGCATCTACGCGCAACGCGAGCGAATCGCCGCGTTGAAGCAGAAGCTCGCCGGTAACAAGTCCAGCGAAGCCAAAATGCTTCTCGGTGTTGCCGACAGCCTCGCGCGTCGCAGCGTGTGGATTCTCGGCGGCGACGGTTGGGCCTACGACATTGGTTACGGCGGCCTCGATCACGTCTTGGCCAGCGGCCGTGACGTGAACCTGCTGGTGCTCGACACCGAGGTTTACTCCAACACCGGCGGTCAGATGTCCAAGTCCACGCCGCGCGGCGCGGTGGCGAAGTTTGCCGCCGGCGGCAAGCCGCTCGGCAAGAAGGACCTCGGCCTGATTGCGATGGCTTACGGCAGCGTTTATGTCGCCAGCGTCGCGATGGGTGCCAAGGACGACCAGACCCTCAAGGCGTTCAATGAGGCCGAGTCCTATCCGGGGCCGTCCATCATCATCGCCTACAGCCATTGCATTGCCCACGGCATTGACGTGGAACACGGCGTCGGCGCGCGGCAGCAGAAGCTGGCGGTCGAATCCGGCCAGTGGCTGCTCTACCGCTACGACCCACGGCGCGCTGCGGCGGGCGAAAACCCGCTCCAGCTTGATTCGGCCGCGGCGAAGAGCAAGGTGCAGGATTACCTGCTCTCAGAAAACCGGTTCAAGATGCTCACCAAGAGCAAGCCGGAGGACGCGAAGCGGTTCTTCGAGCAGTCGCAGAAGGATGCCGAAGCGCGGTGGCAGTTGTATTCCTACATGGCCGCCCGCAAACCCGCGGGAGAAGCTCCGAAACCCGCGCCGGCTGCGTAACGTAATTAGCCCCGGCTCCCCGCACACTGCGGGGAGCCGGGGAACCCAAAGATTCACCATCAAATTCAGAAGAAAAGAGGAAGAACTATGGACCTGACAACCAAATACCTGGGAATGACGTTGCGCAACCCGCTGATCGTGTCCGCTTCGCCGCTGTCCGAGGACATCGCCAACATCAAGAAAATGGAAGACGCCGGCGCCGCCGCTGTCGTGTTGCACTCGCTGTTCGAGGAACAGTTGGTGAAGGAAAGCGCCGAGCTGGAAGAGGCGTTGGTGCATGGCGGGGAGAGCTTCGCCGAGGCGACGAGCTACTTCCCCAAGGCCAGCGAATACAAACTTGGCCCGGAGGAATACCTCGAGCACGTGGTCAACGCAAAGAAGGCCGTGGACATCCCCGTCATCGCCAGCCTCAACGGCAGTTCTGTCGGCGGCTGGACCGACTACGCCAAGCAGATTCAGAAAGCCGGCGCCGACGCGCTGGAACTGAACATCTACTACATTCCGACCGACATGCAGTTGGCCGGCAGCGTCGTCGAGCAAACCTACGTGGACATCCTGAAAGCGGTCAAGGCAGCCGTCACCATCCCGGTGGCGGTGAAACTCAGCCCGTTCTTCAGCAACATGGCCAACATGGCCAAACGGTTCGACGCTGCCGGCGCGAACGCGCTCGTGCTCTTCAACCGGTTCTACCAGCCGGACATTGACCTCGAAGAACTGGAAGTGAAGCCGGACATCTTGCTGAGCACACCGTTCGCGATGCGCCTGCCGCTGACGTGGGTCGCCATCTTGCACGGCCGCATCAAGGCGGACCTGGCAGCCACCAGTGGCATTCATTCCGCCGAGGACGTGCTGAAGATGCTCATGGCCGGCGCCAACGCCACTATGCTCTGCTCGTCGCTGTTGCGTTACGGCATTGATCGCGTTCGCGTGATCGAAAAAGCCATGCGTGAGTGGATGGAGAAGCACGAATACGAATCGGTGAAGCAGATGCAGGGCAGCCTCAGTCAGATCAAGTGCGCCAACCCCGCCGCCTTCGAGCGGTCGCAATACATGCGCGCCATCGCGACCTACAAGCTGGCCTGAGTGGCGACGTCGCGGGAAGCGTAAGCTTTCCGCCCAAAACAAGTTGTGCGACGCAGCGGAACTCGCAAGAGTTCCGCTGCGCTGTTAATGTAGCGGACCATCATGAAGTTCCTCGACGAATACCGTGACGCCAAGGGCGCGCAACGTTACGCGCGGCTCATCCGCCGGATGACGACCCGGCCGTGGACGATCATGGAGGTCTGCGGCGGCCAGACCCACGCCATCGTCAAGTTCGGCGTGGACGAGCTGCTGCCGAAGGAAATCACGCTCATTCACGGCCCCGGCTGCCCGGTTTGCGTCACGCCGGTTGAGTTGATCAACAAAGCTATCGCCATCGCCTCGCGGCCCGAAGTCATTTTCTGCTCCTTCGGCGACATGCTTCGCGTGCCAGGAACGGAGAAGGACCTGCTCTCGGTGAAAGCCGCTGGTGGCGACGTGCGGATCGTTTACTCGCCGCTCGACGCGCTGAAGCTCGCGCGAGAGAACCCGGCGCGGCAGGTGGTCTTCTTCGCCGTCGGTTTCGAGACCACCGCCCCGGCCAACGCCATGGCGGTCTATCAAGCCCGCCAGCAGGGCATCGCCAACTTCTCCGTCCTCGTCTCCCACGTCCTCGTGCCGCCGGCGATGGAGGCGGTTCTCTCTTCCCCGAACAAACGCGTGCAGGGCTTTCTGGCTGCCGGACACGTTTGCACCGTCATGGGCTACACCGAATACGAGCCGATTGCCGCCAAGTATCATTGTCCCATTGTTGTCACAGGCTTCGAGCCGCTCGACATCCTTCAGGGCATCGCCATGTGCGTCCGCCAGCTCGAACAAGGCCGCGCCGAAGTCGAAAACCAATACGCTCGCTCCGTCCGTCGCGACGGCAACCAGCCCGCGCAAAAAATCATCCGCGAAGTCTTCGGCGTCGTCCCTCGCAAATGGCGCGGCATTGGCGAGATCCCGCAGAGCGGTCTCGGCTTGCGTGGCGACTACGCCGCGTTCGACGCCGAGCAGCGATTCGGCGTCGCCGACCAGCATGTGGAAGAACCCGCCGAGTGCATTAGCGGCCTCGTCCTCCAAGGCATCAAGAAACCGCACGAATGCCCCGTCTTTGGCGCCCGTTGCACGCCGGAACACCCGCTCGGCGCAACGATGGTTTCCAACGAAGGTGCCTGTGCCGCCTATTATCGCTACCGGCGGCAAAAGTAGCGCCGGCATCCCTGCCGGCGTTGCCCGGTGTCTCTAGAACAGATGCAAGTCCCGCTGGTAATCAGGACGCAACCCAGACGCCAGGTATTTTTCCACTTCATACTTCAGATGCTCATCCACCATATCATCGCCAAACTGCTCTTTGATTTGAAAGAACTTCCAGACAATGAAGTTCATGACAGTAGCAGGCAGATGCTCTCCTCTTTGCTCCGACGCTTGGCGAAAGGCTGTTACGACTTTCTTGTATATCTCTACAATCTCCCGATCAGATGTTTGTGATGTGGGCGCGCATCCATGTTGCGCGCCAATCATGCGATAAGCACTGACGAGAAGTTCTTCAAGTCGATCAAGGGCGCTTCTCTGCCTTCCGCACGCAAACACTGCGATAGGCCAGATTGCCGATCCCACGAGAAACAAGACTGAACAACCCAACACCTGCTTGAGCATTGTTCCCACACCTGGTGGTTTTGGCTCCCAGTAACTAGTTATGTCCCGACGAATATGAGGGTGCAGCAAAGAAGCGACAGCTCCAATTCCCAAGTAAACAAGAATGTAGAATATCATAATACCCAGTAAGTCGAACGAGGGCGCGAAATGTAACAGCCGGACAGAAGATTTCTTGTAGAACCGGCGAAGAGACTCCCCGAAAAGACTGGAAAACTGTTTGAAAAGCCACGACTTGGCACGATAGCCATGAGCCGCATAAAATGTCAGAACTCGCAACAATTCAAATATCCGTTTGTCGAAAGCCTGAAAAAGGTCGGCGGAGGGGGCTGGGGAAACGCGAGCAACACTGACAGCGTCAGCAACGGCTTTCGAGCTTATGGCGTTTTTTCATCGTCTAAGCCTAAACCGATTCCACTGGCTAGGAAGCCGGCCCAGTGAACCGGGTGCGGGTAAAGACCGGCGGCGCGTTTCTTGGCAATCCATTCGCGTTGCGCTGCGAGTAGAGCGCGCTGCGGAGTGCGTTGCTCTGGTAAGTGACGATAGAGAGATTCCATCAGTTGCCGGGTGGCGTCATCGGAAACAGCCCACAAGGTCATCACGAGGCTTTGCGCGCCGGCCATCGTGAACGCACGGCGCAAGCCGAAGACGCCTTCGCCGCCGCGCGCTTCGCCCAAGCCGGACTCACAAGCTGAGATCACAACCATCTTTGTTCCCCATAAATCCATTCCGGCAACTTCTTCGGCGGTCAGGATGCCATCGTTGCCGCCAGCCTCGCGGCGACCGCGAATCGTGTCATTCGCCCCGGCCAAGGCGATGCCAGAGCGGTGCATCGGGTTCTTGAGTTTCATTTGCCGCCAGAGTTTGCCCGCCGCAGCTTCGCGCATTTCGCCGCTGAGTTGCGACTGGAAGCGGTCGTTGCCGCTCATCGCTTCATTCAAGCCGCTATCCGGCAGGAAGAAGCCGTGTGTTGCCAGATGCAGAATGCTTGGATGTTTTGCGGCTTTCACCGTAGCCTCGTCCGCTTTCGCACCTGTCAGAACGAGCGGTGCTGTAGCGGCGGTCTGCGACCGTCGAAGCGTGTCGGCTTGCTGTAACAGCCGCGCAACGTTCTCAACTTCGGAGCGCGTGCTGGGCAACGGGGCGAAGCTCAACGCGGTAAACGAGCGCAAATCTGAAATGCCCGACCGCATTACCAGCAACTCATCTTCCGGTTTTGTGTCTGTCGCGAGTTTTGCGGTGGCCCCTTGCTGTTCCCCGAAATCCGGTGCGCCGACAAGCAACGGCGGATTCGCTTGCCCGCCGCCTTGCCGCACCAGATCACGACCGGTGGCCACATAGCTGATGTCGAAGTCATCAATCACGAAGCTGTCCGGTTTGCTTCCTGGCAACGCCCCAAAGGAAACGA
Source organism: Verrucomicrobiota bacterium (assembly GCA_026397915.1). Lineage (GTDB taxonomy): Bacteria > Verrucomicrobiota > Verrucomicrobiia > CAIQCK01 > CAIQCK01 > CAIQCK01. The sequence continues at coordinate 110,142 of JAPLTX010000023.1, read as the reverse complement.
AAGCCAGTTCACCGTCGGGAGAGATGTAAACCTTCCGGCAGTCTGCCAGCAACGGAACGATGGGATTCCAAACGAGCGTTGCCAGTTCTCGTGAGGCCGCATCAAGCACCGCTTTATCAGATCGCCGCCCTTGTTCATCCGGTGCCGCCGCCTTGCGCCACTTTTTGACCGCCGCCTCGATCTTGTCTGCCGACCCAAGCCGAATCAGTGCAACATCTGGATTTATAATGTCCCCGCCGCCGCGTAGCACGAAAGCCGCATATTGTGAATCACCCCACCTCTTCTCTTCTTTAGTGCCGGGATGGAAGAACCGGTATTTCGCAAACTCAACCAATGCCGAGTTGTTGGTCAATGCGCGAGCCACATCTGGTAAAAGGACGTGAGAAGCTCGGTTTTGACTCGCAAATCTACCCGATGCCCTGGCAAACCTTTGCTCGGTTATCTCCTTACGGGCTTCAAGCTTCAGTTTCATGTCCTGATACCCTGCTAATTGATCTGGGCTGGGAGTTGCCATGAGCAGCTTGGCCAACTGCTCTCTGGCTGTCTGCCATTCGGTAAATAAGCGGTTCAGTTCGGGATCAGTGCCTCGAAATACTCTGGCCTGTCGCTGAGCGAGCGTTTCCAGCATCGCTCCCTTTGCAAAGAGAACCATGTCCGAAGTGATCCGCCGGGCGATGGAGTTCGTAGTGAGATGTTCAACAACTTGCGAGAGACAAGCATGGTATTCTCGTCGGAGGTTATCGGCAAAACCCGTTTGCTCAAGTTCGCTTGTCACGCTGAATACTTGATCGCATTGCTTCTCCCGAATCCTCAACACTCGTTCCATCAGTTCCACTGCCCGGTTTGGTTCTCCTTCAGCTTCGTAGAGCACGATCAGTGCATTCATTATTTCGGCATTGTTGGGGTGGTCAGGACCGAGGTTCTTTCTCGTGATTTCAAGAGCACGCAAGACCAGCGGCTCCGCTGCTCGATAATTGTTATCAAGGAAATAGAGCTGCGCCAAAGAATCCAGATTCTGGGCAATCAGCAGGTGGTTAGATCCAAGGACTTTTTCGCAGATCACCATGTAGCGTTTGAAGACAGTCCTTGCAGCAGCGTAGTTGCCTATATTCCTGTAGAATAAGGCAAGATTGTCCAAGGCCACGAGAGCATCTGTCAACTTCGGGCTGTGTTCAGAATACGCGAGCAATTCTTTATAGGTGGCCTCAGCAGCCGCAATATCCTTCGCTTCGATCTGTAACTGTGCGGTTGCGAGCAAAAACTCTGTGACGTGGTAACGCTTGTAAGGTTTATCGGCGATCGCCTTCCATGCTTTCTGATACCATGCTAAGGCACTTGCGACATCGCGTTGGAGACCAAGCCCTTGAGCCAGCATTTGTGCCACCCCAGACATCGCTAGCGGGTCGCCTTTTTCAGCCGCGTTTCGGAGGTTGGTGTAAGCTTCGCAGAACAGCTCGTCGCGTTTCGTTGGGGCCAAGTCCCGTTTGGCAAAGGTCGAAAGCGCAAGCGTGCCACCGTAGAACACCAGAAACTCCGGGTCGGATTTCAGATCGGGCTTCTCCAGCAAAGGAGCTAACTTGGCGCGGAACAACTGCGGATCAACCTGAGCAAACGGTTCGAGTTGTCTGGTCTTGATCAGCTCGAAGATTTGCTTCCACTCGGTGGCGGGAGAGGCATTGCTGTCGGCTCCATCTGCGACGGCTCCCCAAAGTGCGACCGCGAAAGCTAGGATGACCCAACCCCACTGCTTGACCGAGATCATGGCGTTGTTAGGCGTCATCTGTTGCTAGCCGGCACCTTGCCCGTCATCAACTTTGCTACGGCGATAACTTCCTCGTGCAACTCATCCGGGTCGGACGCCTCGATCTTCTTGGCGAGAATCACCGTTTTCTTTTTCGTGTCGCAGAGCCGCAGTTCCAACTGGCTGCTTTCGGCTTTGGGAACGCGAGCAATCACAATCACGAATCGCTCGGCGACGCCTCGGAGCGCATCTGCTGGATACGTGTCCGCTGTGATGCCAAGCATTGCATCGGCGGCGGCGTAGAGGTTTGTGACTGCGCCAGCCGGGAAACGGTTTGAGACTGCGCCGAGCACGGCGCTTGTGACCTCAGCGGAGCGGACTTGGCTGGTGGCACCGCCGCGCAAAACGAATTGCTGGGCCACAACATTAGCCGGGATGCAGTTGAGAACCAGCAGCGAGTGGCGGCTTTGTCCGGCGCGTTCAACGACAATGGAGATCATCAAAACGGCAACAAGCAGCGCACTGGCAGCGACCGGCACCAGCACGGCGGGCCGCATCCAATCGAAGGACAGGAAGGCTGTCAGTTCAGCGAGAATACCTTGGCGTGATGGCGGCTCTGGCCGAATGCCATCTGTCAATTGCATGACGCGCTGCACCTTGGCGTCGTAGCCGGTGGCGTCATGCTTGGCCGTGGCGGGCGGGCGAACGAGGGCTTTGTATTTTTTCAGGAGCGCAGTAAGGAGATGGAGCTTCTGTTGTTCGCTACCGGCGGGCGACGGTGGCGCGACGACGCCGGAATCGTCTTTGAGCAATTCCTCAAATCGTTCCTGTGCTTCGGGGTCGGGATTCATGGTTTCCTCACAGCAAAGCCTCAAGCTCTTTCCAAAGGTCGGGGCGTTGCTCGATCTGCGTCCGCAGCCGGGCGAGACAGCGGGCGAGATAGACGCCAACTTGCGGAGCAGGAATAGACAGCCGCTCGCCAATGTCCTTGTAGGCCAGTTCTTCAAAGAACCGGTTGTGAAGGATGCCCCGGCACATTTCGCCCAAAGACTCTACAGCCTCAAGCAGCACGCCGAGCGATTCGTCGTCCACCAGTTCCGGCGACACGGTTTCCGGCTGGGCGACGCTGTCCAAGTTGGGGTCGTCGTCTTCGCCGTGAGCCAGGTCGGATTCCAAGACAGGTTTCATCTTGCGGACGCGGTCAACGCATTTGTTGTGCGCCACGGTGCCGACGAAGGCCGGGATGTTCTCGACGCCAGCAAGTTTGCGGGCGAGTTCAATCATGGTTTCCTGTGCGATGTCCTCCGCTTCGTGGGCGTGGAATCGGAAAGGCGGCGCGAGAGCGACCATCTCGGCATGGCGGAAGTTTGCGCGGAACAACTCGCCCCACGCCTTGGAGTCGCCCCTCAAACAACGCGCAACAAGCTCTTGATAGTCGGCACTGCCAGCCACGATGACCTCCTGAAACTGGTTGGCAGATTATCATAAGCACCTTGGTTGAGAAGCTGAAACATTGGCGAGCCTCAGCGCCCGTTGGGTCTTGCCCCCTCCTATCGAAAGACCCACGGGCAAACTGAGGCTCAGCCCTGTCGGCACGGTCGCCAGACTAATACCCCCATTGGCTGCTGCCGCTATTGTAGATGAAGCGGTTGGATGGCTGCGTGCGATAACCTTCTTGGCCGGTGTAGGGATTGACGTTTCCCCGCGTGGACCAGTTGTTGCCGAAGCTGTGGTCCGGGTTGGTTTGGTAGTGGCCTTGGACGTAGGAGCCGTTGCTGCGGGTGCAGGGCTGGACGTAATGCTGGCCCTGAGCGAATGCGGGGGTAGCGAGTGCGAGAACTGCCAACAGGGTGATGAGTGCTTTCTTCATGGTTGCTGTTTCCTTCGTGACTTGGTTTTTCATTTTGGTTTCCTTTGGGCTTCTTTGCCCTTTACACCTCCTAAGTCGAACGAAGGCGCGAAATATAACAGCGCAAGCGAAGATTGTTTCGGGAGGGAATGAGGCATCGTTGAGCGAAGCCGGTGCCTGCCAAGGCTCTTGAAGTTCATCTGGAACGAGCAAGACAAAGTGCCGGCCATAACCTCCTTGAGATTTCGCCTGCGGCCCGATATCCTCGTGGTGGCATTCAGGCGATAACCGTGGGCAAGGAGTTAGCTACCATGTCAAAAAAGAAGAACGATCAGACCCAATCGGAGCCGGAGATCCAGACCCCCGCAGGCCAGAAAATCCTCAATGAAACGACGGGAAAGGCCGGCAAAAAACACAAGAAACTTAAGAACAAGTTTTATACCAAGGAACTGAAGAGACTCCAGATCGAACTGGTTAAACTACAGGAATGGATCAAGCACCGGGGATTGAAAGTGGTGGTTCTGTTTGAAGGACGCGATGCGGCGGGGAAAGGCGGTGTCATCAAGCGAATTTCCCAACGGATGAATCCGCGCATCTGCCGGGTGGTGGCCTTGGGCACCCCGACAGAGCGGGAGAAGACCCAGTGGTATTTCCAACGTTACTCGGCACATCTGCCGGCGGCGGGGGAGATGGTGCTGTTTGACCGAAGCTGGTATAACCGGGCCGGGGTTGAACGGGTGATGGGTTTTTGCACGGATGAAGAATACCGGGACTTTTTACACTCCTGCCCGGAATTTGAACGCATGCTTATCCGTTCGGGCATCATCCTTATCAAATACTGGTTTTCGGTCAGCAATGAAGAACAGGAACGGCGCTTTCATGCCCGCATCGAAGATCCCACCAAGCGTTGGAAGCTTAGCCCGATGGACCTCGAATCCCGCAAACGCTGGCAGGAGTATTCCAAAGCCAAGGATGAAATGATGGCTTATACGGACATCAAGCAATCGCCTTGGTATGTGGTCAATGCGGACAGCAAGAAGAGGGCCCGGCTCAATTGTATCCGGCATCTGTTAAAGCGGATTTCGTATAAAGATTTGACGCCCGACCCGATCAAATTGCCGCGACGCCCCTCGGACAAAGGGTATGTGCGCCCGCCCATTACCGACCAGACTTTCGTGCCCGACTTCTACGACTGATCCGGCAGGAGAAGACGGCAAGCGCAAGACGGGTTGAGTTCAGATGCAGGCGCGGTCGAAACCAAGTCTTAACATCGGACGCCTCCTGCCGACACGCTTCACTACTGGCCCCACGCTCGTGGTTCGGCTATAAGTTCGAACAAACATGACGACGCCGACACCTGAAAACTTTGCGCTCAGTTGCCCGATTCCAATTTCAAACTACCCGGCGGTGCTGATGGCGCACGGCGGCGGCGGCAGGCTGATGCAGCAGCTCATCGCGAAGATGTTTGCGGCGGCGTTCAGCAACCCGCTGCTCGATCAGCAGCACGACGGCGCGGTGTTCGACGTTGGCAGCGCGAAGCGGCTGGCGTTCACCACGGATTCCTACGTCGTGCGGCCGTTGTTTTTCCCCGGAGGCGACATCGGCAAGTTGGCGGTGTGCGGCACGGTGAACGACCTGGCGATGTGCGGCGCGCGACCGCGATATTTGAGTTGCGGCTTCATTCTCGAAGAAGGACTGCCGATGGAAACGCTTTGGCGCATTGTGCAATCCATGCGACGCGAGGCGGACGTCGCCGGCGTGCAGATCGTGACGGGCGACACGAAGGTCGTGGACAAGGGCAAGGGCGATGGCATCTTCATCAACACGGCCGGCATTGGTGTGTTGGAGCACGACCGCGTCGTCGCGCCGAAGAGTGTCCGGCCTGGCGACGCCATCCTAATTAACGGCGACGTGGGCCGGCACGGCATTGCGATCATGGCGGTGCGCGAAGGACTGGAGTTTGAGACGGCCATCGAGAGCGATTGTGCCGTGCTGTCGGGGTTGGCGATGGACCTGCTGGCGGCGGGCGTCGAGATTCACTGCATGCGCGACCTGACGCGCGGCGGTCTGGCGAGCGGCCTCAACGAGATCGCCGAGTCTGCCGGCGTGGGTGTCGTTTTCGACGAGACAGCGGTGCCTGTCCGAGAAGACGTGCATGGCGCGTGCGAAATTCTCGGGTTCGATCCGTTCTATGTCGCCAATGAGGGTCGGTTCGTCACCTTCGTTTCCGCAGCCGACGCCGAGCGCGCGCTGGCCATGATGCGCGCCCACCCGCTCGGTGCCGGCGCGCAACTTATCGGTCATGTAACGGCGGAATCGCCCGGTTTGGTGACGATGAAGAGCCGGATTGGAGCGACGCGAATCGTGGACATGCTCAGCGGGGAGCAGTTGCCGAGGATTTGTTGAACCCAACGGTAGATCGGGCGGCGTTGTTCTTTGCACAGTGCAACGTGCGCAAAACAATCACCAACCGTAGCGTAGTCCATTTTGGGGTGCTACTTTACGCTCCTTTGTTTCAGCCGTGGCGCTTTTTGGGCGCTACAACAGTTGGTTCAGGAGAATGACATGGTAATGAATTTGACCAAACCGGCGATGCCATCGGATGACAAGCGCTGGAAGATCGTCAACGCGACGATGCGCCGTCATGGACATTCGCAACACTCGCTTATCGAGGCGTTGCACACGGTCCAGGAAATCTTCGGTTATCTGGACGAAACTGCCTTGAAGTTCGTGGCGAAGTCGCTGCGCGTGCCGCTCAGCAAGGTCTATGGCGTCGCAACGTTCTACAATTTTTTCACGCTCAAGCCGCAGGGTGAGCACACCTGCGTCGTCTGCATGGGCACTGCCTGCTATATCAAGGGCGCGCCGCAGATTTTGGAGGCGATCGAGCATATCGCCAAAATCAAGCCGGGCGAAACGACGCCAGACCGCAAGCTCTCCGTGATCTCGGCCCGGTGTTTCGGTTCGTGCGGGTTGGCGCCGGCGGTGGTGTTTGACGGCGAGGTTGCGGCCAAGGTCACGCCCGCGGCTGCCACGGAGAAGATTCGGAGGTGGATGAATTCATGACGCCGGAAGAACTACACAAGATCGCCGAGACCGAACTGGAGGCGAAGCAGCAGACCCAGCACACGCTCTGCGTCTGCATGGCCGCCGGTTGCGTCTCTACGCACTCGGACAAGGTCAAGGAATCGCTGGCGCAGCAAATCGAGAAACACGGTCTGAAAGAAACGTGCAAGGTCAAGGGTGTCGGCTGCATGGGCCTCTGCATGGCGGGTCCGCTGGTGGCAGTGGAACAGACGGGTGCGCTCTACCAGATGGTGGCGCCGCAAGACGCGGAGGAGATCGTCAAGAACCTCGGCAAGCAGCCGGTGAAGCGCCTCGTGTGCGACACCACGCAGCCGTTCTTCACGCGCCAGAAGAAGATCGTGCTGGAAAACTCCGGCGTCGTGGACTCGGAGCGCATTGAGGAATACATCGCCGCCAAAGGTTACGAGGGATTGTTGGAGGCGCTGACCTCGATGAACCAGGCAGAGGTCGTCGAGCAGGTCTCCAAGAGCGGCTTGCGTGGCCGCGGCGGCGCGGGATTCCCGACGGGCCTGAAGTGGGGCACTGTGGCAAAGGCGCGCGGCGAGCGGAAGTTTGTCATCTGTAACGGCGACGAAGGCGATCCGGGCGCGTTCATGGATCGCAGCGTGCTGGAGAGCGACCCGCATCGCGTGCTGGAAGGCATGGCCATCGGCGGCTACGCGGTCGGCGCCAGCCAGGGCTACATCTACGTCCGCGCGGAGTATCCGCTGGCGGTCAAGCGGCTCAAGGATGCCATCAAACAGGCGGAGCGGCTCGGCCTGCTCGGCCACAACATCTTCGGGACCACGTTCAGTTTCAATATCGAGGTTCGTCTCGGCGCAGGCGCGTTTGTCTGCGGCGAAGAGACGGCGCTCATCGCGTCGGTTGAAGGCAAGCGCGGCCAGCCACGACCGCGTCCGCCGTTCCCGGCCGAGCGCGGCTTGTGGGACTGCCCGACGCTGATCAACAACGTCGAAACCTTCGCGAACATCCCGCCGATCATCCGCAACGGCGGCGAGTGGTTTGCCGGCATCGGCACCGAGAAGGGCAAGGGCACCAAGGTTTTTGCGCTGGCCGGTGCAGTGAAAAACACCGGTCTCATCGAGGTGCCGATGGGCATCTCGTTGCGCGAGATCATCTTCGAGATCGGCGGCGGCATTCCCGACGGCAAGAAGTTCAAGGCCGTGCAGACTGGCGGCCCTTCCGGCGGCTGCATCCCGGAGCAGTTCCTCGACATGCAGGTGGACTACGATTCACTGGCGAAGGTCGGCTCGATCATGGGCAGCGGCGGCATGATCGTGATGGATGAAACGTCGTGCATGGTGGACGTGGCGAAATTCTTCATGGAGTTCTGCATGACCGAGAGCTGCGGCAAGTGCGTCCCCTGCCGCGTCGGCACCAAGCAGATGCACGAGTTGCTCAGCAAGATCACCGACGGCACCGCGACCGACGAGAACCTGGCGATGCTCGAGGAGTTGTGCGACGTCGTCAAGAACACCAGCCTTTGTGGCCTTGGCATGACCGCGCCCAATCCCGTCGTCAGCACGCTGCGTTACTTCAGGGACGAATACATGGCGCACATCCACGACCACCGTTGTCCCGCGGGTGTCTGCAAAATCGGAAAGGAGCAGTTGGCGACCGTATGAACCCTTCAGCTCAAAAGACTCTCAGCGTCAAGACGCTGCAAATCAACGGCAAGGATGTCAGTGCCCGCGAGGATCAGACGATCCTCGACGTGGCGCGCGAGAACGGCGTTTTCATCCCGACGCTCTGCAATCTCGACGGCCTGACGCCCGTGGGCGCGTGCCGCCTCTGTCTCGTCGAGGTCAAAGGATCACGGCGGTTGCTGCCGGCTTGCATCACGCAGGTCCAGGACAACATGGAGGTGTCCACCAACACTGAGACGCTGGTGAAATACCGCAAGATGATCCTGGAGTTGCTCTTTGCGGAGCGCAACCACGTCTGCTCGGTCTGCGTTTCCAACGGCCACTGCGAGCTGCAAGCCATGGCGCAGAAGCTCGGCGTGGACCACATCCGCTATCCGTATCTTTACCCGAAGCTGGCGGTGGACGCTTCGCACGACCGGTTCGCCGTGGACCACAACCGCTGCATCCTGTGCCAGCGTTGCGTGCGCGTGTGCGACGAGATCGAAGGCGCGCACACGTGGGACGTGCAGGGTCGCGGCACAGCGTCGCTGGTCATCACCGACCTGAACCAACCGTGGGGCACGTCGGAAAGCTGCACCAGTTGCGGCAAGTGTGTGCAGGTCTGCCCGACGGGCACGTTGTTTGAAAAGGGCCGCGCTTCCGGCGAGATGACCAAGCGCGAGTTCCTGCCTTACCTGACTTTGATGCGAGAGGAGCGAGTATGAGCAAAGCACGAATCGCCACGATCTGGCTGGACGGCTGTTCCGGCTGCCACATGTCCTTCCTGGACATGGATGAGCGGTTGATCGAGTTGGCCGACAAGATCGAGCTGGTCTATAGCCCGCTCGTGGACGCGAAGGAGTATCCGGAAAACGTGGATGTCTGCCTCTGCGAAGGCGCTGTCAGCAACGAAGACGACCTGAAGAAGATTCTGAAGGTTCGCGCGCGCACCAAGATTCTGGTGTCGCTCGGCGACTGCGCGGTGAACTCCAACGTTCCCAGCATGCGCAACCCGTTCGGCGTCGAGGCGGTCTGCCATCGCGCCTACATCGAGAACGCGCAGCTCAACCAACAGATTCCGAAACAAGTCATTCCGCCGCTGCTGAAGAACGCGCGGCCGATCCACGAGTGCGTCAAGGTGGACGTGTTCGTGCCGGGCTGCCCGCCGTCGGCCGACGGCATTTACTACGTGGTCACTGAGCTTTTGGCGGGACGGATGCCCGACACCGCCTCCAAGACGCGGTTTGGCGCTTAGGAGATACTTTTTATGGGCAAACAGATTGTCATTGATCCGGTCACACGCATCGAGGGGCACTCGAAGATCACCATCTTCCTCGACGACAAGGGCGAGGTGCAGGACGCGCAATTCCACGTCACGCAGTTCCGCGGGTTCGAGAAGTTCGCCGAAGGGCGGCCGTTCACGGAAATGCCCGCGCTCACGGCGCGCACCTGCGGCATCTGTCCCGTCAGCCACCTGATGGCCGGCGCGAAAGCTTGCGACGCGCTGATGGCGGTGCAGATTCCGCGCACCGCGACGCACCTGCGCCGCATCATGAACCTCGCGCAGATCGTCCAGTCGCACGCGCTAAGCTTCTTCCACCTTAGTTCGCCCGACCTGTTGCTCGGCATGGACAGCGATCCAGCCAAGCGCAACATCTTCGGCGTGCTGGAGCAGCAGCCGCAGATGGCGCGCGACGGCGTCGCGTTGCGCAAGTTCGGCCAGCAGATCATCGAGATGCTCGGCGGCAAACGCATCCACCCCGCGTGGGTCGTCGCCGGCGGCGTCGCCGAGCCACTCACCGCCGAGAAGCGCGAGAAAATCGTCGCGATGATTCCCGACGCGATGGCCATCATCCAGCGCACGCTGGACTGGTATAAAGATACGTTCGAACAGTTCCGCACCGAGATCCGCACGTTCGGCAACTTCCCCAGCATGTTCATGGGCCTCGTCACGCCCCACGAGGAGGACGAGCACAACGCCCTGCTGGAGCACTACGACGGCGTCCTGCGCTTCGTTGACGCCAGCGGCAACATCGTCCTCGACAACGTGGACCCGACACGCTACCTCGATCACATTGCCGAGGCCGTCGAGCCTTTCTCTTATCTCAAGTCGCCCTACTTCAAGTCGCTCGGCTACCCGAACGGCATCTACCGCGTCGGCCCGCTGGCGCGGCTGAACATCATTGACCGCCCCGGCACGCCGAAGGCCGACCAGGAGTGGACCGAGTTCCGCGCGTTGCGGCGCGGCGTCCTGCTCAGTTCCTTCCACCAACACTACGCGCGGCTCGTGGAAATCCTCTACGGCATCGAGAAGATCGAGCAGCTCCTGAACGAGCCGGACATTCTCAGCAAACACGTCCGCGCCTTTGCCAAGCCGAACAAGCACGAAGGGGTCGGCGTCTCCGAGGCACCGCGCGGCACGCTCATGCACCACTACAAGATTGACGACAACGGTCTCATCACGTGGGTGAACATGATCATCGCCACCGGCCACAACAACCTCGCCATGAATCGCGGCGTTGCGCAGGTGGCCAAGCACTACGTCAAGGGCAGCAAGCTCAAGGAAGGCGCGCTCAACCGCGTCGAGGCCCTCATCCGCTGCTTCGACCCCTGCCTGAGCTGCTCCACGCACGCCCTCGGCCAGATGCCGATGCGCATCGAGTTGCTCGGTCCCGGCAACGAACTCCTCGACCACGTCCAGCGGGCCTGACCGCCCGCCTCCTCGACGTCTCTGCGTTGGGATGGCGACATCTCAATGCAGGGACGCAAAGGGGCGCAGGAAAATTCGAAGGAAGGATCAGGGGTTATGGTTGCGATCTGAGTGGCGGAGTCATTGAAACTCATGCTTTTTCGGAAGCCACCACCTCTTGTAAAAAAGGAAACCCATCAAGGCGACAAGCGTTTCGGAAATCAAGATCAACCAGCCGAAGGGGGTGGTAGGCTGTTCCAAGAATTTCAGGAAGCCGTGGACAAAAGTAAGCGCCGGCAAGCTGAACAAGAGCACACATCCAATATACCAACCCCAAATAAGACGTTTGCGAAGTCCGATGACCCACGCAAAAAAGAATACAGATGCCAGAAGCGGACATGAGCGTTCCCAACCTTGATAGTGCGTAATTCCTTGGATTGATGAGTAACCACTAACTCCAGTAATAAACGCCAGCATTGATAGCACGGCGAGAGAAAGCAGGAAAAACTGGTCATGTGTCTTTCTGCGCATGAGAAGCCTAAATATTATTCATTATCCGCATCCACACCGCCTTCTCCGGGCATAGTCCTCTTTGCGGTTGGCGGGGGCAAGCGGTTTTCGTTCCGCGGCAGGCTGGGCGAGCCGGACGGAAGAGAAATGTTGTGTTACATCGCACCGACGTCATGTGACACCGGTCGTATGTTATGTGATGGCGGCTAAACGTCATGTGACAGACGCCCTATGTGATGTGACTTCGGGGCGATGTCATGTAACAGCAGGTCTGTGTCGTGTGACAGCGGCCCCATGTCATGTGACACGGGCGCGATGTCGTGCAACAAACGCCCCATGTCATGTAACGGCGGCCTTATGTAGTGTGACAGAACCAGAAAAGCATGTGACAGACGGCCAATGTCATGTGACATCAGCCTTGTGTCATGTGACATGAGGTTCATGTCATGTAACATTGGCGCTATGTCATGTGACATAAGCCTGATGTCACATGCTCTTCCTCGTATGTCACATAACATAGGGCCGGTGTTAGTGACTTTTCCAAGCCTGTGATCGAGCGTTTTTGCTCCAACACACAGCAAACCAGCCATTTGCGCGACTTTTTCGGAAAAGTCACTCAAATGGTCAAAAAAAGACACTATTTGCCGGCTGGGATGGGCCGCTGGACATCAATGGCGTTCCGGCGACGAGAAAGCCCCGTTTGGCCTTTTCCGAGCGACTCCGCGCCTATCCGTGGTGTGTTCCAGCCCCGTTTAGAAACAGGAGACGGGGTCTATGCGCTTCTTGATGGCATACCAGTAGAAGAGGTTCAGGAAGAACTCGTTCAGGTAGAACCGTGACGGGAAGAAGCGCTTGAGCATCTCGCCAAGAGAGTAGAAATCGTCATAGCACTTCCACGGGCCGTCCTTCAGTTCCTCCAGGGTCATGTTCTTGGGCCGAAAGACGGGGTCGTCCCACTCGTATTCCTCGAATCGCTGGTGGATCAGGCGCCCGTCGGCGGTGAGCTTGGCCATGAGCTGGGTGCCGGGTCGAGGTGTGAGGAGGCTGAAGAACGCCATGGGCGGCTTGATGAGCCGGCAGAAGTCCATGGTGCGCTTGACGGTCTCGACGGTGTCCTCGTCGAAGCCAAGGATGAAGTTGAGCGAATACGGGACGCGATGGCGGTCCAGCCCGCGCAGCAGGTCGCGATACTCAGTGACGCTGTTGTGGTGCTTCTTGATGCCGTCGAGGCTGATGGGGTTGACGCTCTCGATGCCGAGGTTGAGGTGGAAGCAGCCGGATTGCTTGGCGAGTTTCACGTATTCCTCGTCGCGGATGGACTTGAACGTGGTGAGGCCGCTCCAGCGCACTTTGAGCGGAATCATGCCGCGAAAGAGTTCCTTGGCGCGGTTGACGTTGCCGCCGATGTTGTCGTCCACGATGTGGATGTTGCGGCCGGGGAGCGCCTTGATTTCGTCGAGCACCTCGCCGACGGGCCGGAAGCGGTATTTGCGGCCGTAGAGCACCTGCACCTCGCAGAACTGGCAGCCGTGCGGGCAGCCGCGCGTGGTCTGGACGGGGTAGATGTTGTAGAGGAACTTCGACATGTCCAGCAGGTCGAACCGCGGCCGGGGCAGGTTCTGCATGTCGCAAAGCTGGGGGGCCTTGTAGAGCGGCTTCAGGCGGCCGTTCTGGGCGTCGGCGATCACGTCCGCCCAGACCATCTCGGCCTCGCCGGAAACGATGGAGTCCACGTGGTCCTGAAGGCGCTCCGGTGCAAGGCTGGCGTGGATGCCGCCCGCGACGACCTTGATGCCGCGTTTGCGGAAGGCTTGCGCGACCTCGATGGCGCGTTTTTCGGCGGCGCAAAGCACCGTCAAGCCCACCAGGTCGTAATCAATACTCGTGTCAATGGGCGTGTGGAACTCGTCCACGAGATGGATCTCCGCCGTCTTGGGGGTCAACCCCGCCAAATACGGCAGCGTGATTGGTATGATCCATCGCCTTCTCTTCTGAAACAGTGTGCCATCCCGGCGATAAGACGCCGGCATCGCCAATAAAATCTTCATGACTCAAAACCGTATAACACCCAAATCCCTTGGGATTCGGGAAAGGGAGATTCTATGCAGGCAGCGGGCTTCGTCAACACATCGCTGTCACGCAGTTGTTACAATCGGGAGATGCCGGAACCCTCCGGCCACTTCGCGCTTGCTTCGGCACGGCGTGATACTCAAAGTTCCCGCCGTTTTCATGGCAAAAACCCTGATTATCGCCTACGGCAACCCCCTGCGTGGCGACGACGGCCTCGGCTGGCACGTGGCGCGTCTGCTCGCTGACATCGCGCCTAGCCGAAACGCCGAAGTGATCACCTGCCATCAGTTGATGCCGGAACTGGCACAACAGATCAGCGAAGTGAGCACCGTGGTTTTCGTGGACGCTGGCAGCGAGGGGCCGCCGGGCAGGCTTGGTTGGCGTCGCGTGGAGCCGCAGGCGGGACAGGCGGCGTTCGCGCACCACGTCAGCCCGGAGTCGCTGCTCGGCATGGCGAAAGAACTCTACGGTCGTAGCCCGCAGACGTTTGTTGTCAGCGTTGTCGGTGAAACCTTCGCGTGCAGCGAGGAGCTATCGCCGACGGTTCGGGCCGCGTTGCCGGCGCTGGTGAAGTTGATGGACGATCTGCTTTCCGGGAAGACCCGATGACCGCAAGCGTCACTGTGGTTGCCCATCACGACGCTGGCAGCAGCAGACGCCCGATTTCCTCGTAGGTTTCTACGACGTGCGTGGCGTCGCCGAGTTCGTTGGCGGGATGCGTGTTGGTGATGGCGATGACCTTCATGCCGGCGGCCAGCGCCGCCGTGACGCCGGGCTTGGAATCCTCGATGACCCAGCAATCCTTCGGTGCCGCACCGAGCAGTTCCGCCGCGCGAAGAAAAATGTCTGGCGCGGGCTTGCCGTGTTCGACTTCCGCTGCGCTGACGATCACGGGGAAGAACCGGCGCAGCCCCTTCAGCGACAGCACCGTTTCAATGAACAGCCGCTCCGAGCCGGAAGCGAGCCCAAGCCGGCAGCGCGGCGCCAGCTTCTCCAACAGCTCCGGCAGCCCGGCAAAGATCGGCTGAAGCTCCCGCACCACCTCGATCACCCGCCGTCGCTTCATCGCCATCAGTTCCTCCAGCGGTTGCGGCGGTTGATGTTTGGCGATGAAGTCTTCCCACAACTCGAAATCCGACCGGCCCACATAGCTGTCGAAGTCTAGCCCGTGGTTGTGGCCGTAACCGAGATCGTGCATCACTTCGAGAAAAGCCTTCTCGTGGAGCGGCTCGCTATCCACGATCACACCGTCCATGTCGAAAATCACTGTGCGCAAAGTTTCCATCGTGTGACGAGTGTCACCGGCGGCGGCGCGTGTTCAAGCGGAAAAGAGAACTGAGGTTCCACGCCGTGCTTGCGCAAACCACCGGCTGCTCTAAACTCGCGACGAACTGCAAGCGATGTGAGGATGAAACTGCGCTTACTCAAATTGGCCGTCCTGTTGGCGTGCTTTGGCACATTGTCCAGCGCCGCGGACGCGATGCCGTTGCGTCATCTCTTCCTGGACCCGGCTTTCGTCCAGCAAACGACCAACGTTTCGCTCCACGTCAATCCGCCGCAGCAGCGCGAGATCGTCATCCGGCCCGACAAGCCGTGGGAGCGGCTCATGATCAGCTTCTACCTCACCGTGCTCGACGAGGAGGGGAAGCTGCGGATGTGGTATATCTGCCGCGACAAGGAAAACCGCCCCAACGTCGCCTACGCCGAATCGCGCGACGGCGTCCACTGGACCAAGCCCAACCTCGGCATCGTGGAATACGACGGCAGCAAGGAGAACAACCTCACCGGCCTGACCACGTTCGAAGGCGTCGTGTTCCGCGACCCCAACGCGCCGGCGAAGGAGCGCTACGCTTACGTGACGCATCTCTGGACCGAAGGCATGGTGCGCTTTCACTCGCCCGACGGCCTCCACTGGCAACGCGACAAGACGCCGCTGCTGCGTCTCGGTGCCGACACGCAGAACGTGACGTTCTGGGACGAACGTCTCGGCAAATACGTCCTCTACCTGCGCGGCTGGAAGCGCGCCGAGGACAAGAAGCTCTATCGCAAGGTCGTGCGCGCGGAGATTCCAAGCCTGACCACGCCGCTGGACGTCGCTCCGTCGCACAAAAGCCTTTATCTCTGGGGTAAGGAAAAGGTTCCCGTGATCGGCAACGAATTTCCCACGGTCTTAGCAGCCGACGAGAAGGACCCGCCGAACAGCGATGTCTATACCATCTCCGCGCAGCCTTATCCGCTCGACCCGCATTGGTATCTCGGCTTCCCTTCGATGTTCCAACGCGAGCAGCGCATGAGCGACGGTCCTCTGGAGGTTCAGTTCGCCGGCAGCCGTGACGGCATTACATGGCATCGCCACGACCGCAAACCCTACGCGCCGCTGGGCCTGGCGGGTTCCGAGAGCGCGAACATGACCTTCATGGGACCGGGCCTCGTTGTCCGCGGCGACGAAATATGGCAATACGGCACCGGTTTTTATTCCAAGCACGGTGACGTGGAGGCGCGCAAGCGTAAGACCGACGGCGTCATCTACCGCTACGTCCAGCGCGTGGACGGCTTCGTTTCGCTCGACTTCGACGCAGCGGGAGGCCGATGCGTGACCGCGCCGGTGAAGGTGGACGGCTCGCGCTTGCTGCTCAACGTGGACACCGGCGCTCTGGGCCAACTACGCGTCGGCTTGCAGGACGCCGAAGGAAAAGCCATCAGCGGTTTCATCACGGACGACTGCAAAGTCCTCCGGACCAACTCCACGCACGCAGAGGTGAGTTGGGCCGGCGGTGGCGATCTGGCTGCTCTCAAGGACCGCAAAGTGCGGCTGACGTTCAGCGGTTCGCGCGCGAAGCTCTACAGCTTCCGGTTTGAGTGATGTCATGAAGCGGTTCGTTTTCAGCGTTTTGCTCTCGTTCGGCGTCGTAGCGCAGAGCCGCGCTGCGGAGTCGCGTGAACTCGTGCTGCGTGAGCTGCCGCTGTTGTTTTCGGATGACAGCGGGATTGCGTTGAGTAACGGCGTTGTCCGCACGGTGCATCCCGCGCGCACGCTTAACACGCCGGTGATCGAAGCGGATCGGCCGTGGGAAGGCAGCCGCGTTTACATCTACGGATCGGTTTACTACGACGAGGCGGCTCGGCAACTGCGTATGTGGTATATGAGCCGTCCGCAAGCCTACAGTGGTGATCGCGTGCTTCTTGCCACCTCACAGAATGGTGTGGATTGGCTCAAGCCAGCGCTCGATTCGTCCGGCCAGAATGCCGTCTTCGGCATCCACAGTCCCAGCGTGTTGCTGGACACGCGCGAGAGCGACCCGGCGAAGCGCTATAAGATGCTTGGCTCGAAAAGCGGCGGTTATCACGCGGCGTTCTCTGCCGACGGCTTGCGCTGGACGAGTTATCCGAAAAACCCCGTGCTGAAGTTCGGGGATACGATCACGCTGACGCAGGATCCCGCGACGGGCGAGTATCTGGCGTATCACAAACGGCCCGCCAAAGTCCGCGGCTTCGGTCGTCGCGTCGTCTGGCTCTCGCGCAGCCGAGATTTTCAGGAGTGGACCGAGCCGGTGATGGTCTTCACGCCGGATGAGGAGGACGACGCATGGGCCAAGCGGCCGGGCGAGCGCACGGAGGTCTATAACATGTCGGTCTTCCCGCACGCGGCGGGCTTCATTGGCCTGCCCACCATCTTTCGTGTCACGGCCGCGCGCCGCCCAAAGTCGGAGTTGACGCCGGGGCAGAGTCCCGACGATGGGCCGATTGACGTGCAACTGGCCACCAGCGTCGACGGCCGCACGTGGAAGCGCACGCAGCCACGCTTGAATGTCATTCCGCGAGGCGCGCCCGGCACTTTCGACGGCGGCTCCATCCTCGGCGTTTCCAGCACCGCCGTCCATGTCGGCGATGAGACATGGGTTTATTACACGGCGATGACGACGACACACGGCGGGCCGATGCCACCGAAGCGCCTCAGCATCGGCCGCGTGGCGTG
Organism: Verrucomicrobiota bacterium; assembly: GCA_026397915.1. Taxonomy (GTDB): domain Bacteria; phylum Verrucomicrobiota; class Verrucomicrobiia; order CAIQCK01; family CAIQCK01; genus CAIQCK01. The sequence continues at coordinate 92,595 of JAPLTX010000023.1, read as the reverse complement.
GCGGCGGCATGGGTTCGCTTCGCTCGATGCCGCCGGGCGCGGTCGCGTCGAAACGAAACCGTTGCGGCTGGGCGCGTCGTCGTTGGTCATCAACGCCGACGCGAGCCGTGGCCAACTGCGCGTGGCGTTGCTCGAAGCCGACGGTCGCCCTATTGACGGCTGCGCCTTTGAAGACAGCGAGACGTTGCACGCCGACTCCACGCGATGGACAGCACGCTGGCGTTCAAGAGCCGCTTCGCCGACCGACCGGCCGGTGCGAGTTGTTGTGGAGATGACCGACAGCCGTTTGTTCAGCGTTTCAACCGAGACCTCGAAATGAAACGAATGCTCGTTCTCCTCTTTGGCTTGGCGGCTTCCGCCAACGCCGCGCCGTTGCCGACACTCGACCTCTCTGGCGACACGACGCGCCACGTGATCGTCGCCCAAGGCACCGAGACAGTCTATCAGGGCCACCCGACCACCGTGCTGCTGCCCGATGGGCAAACGATCATCGCCGTCTGGACCTACGGCCACGGGGGCGTTTGCGGGCCGATGAAACGCAGCGATGACGGCGGACGAACGTGGAGCGAACTGCTGCCCGTGCCGGACAGTTGGACGAAGGTGAAGAACTGCCCGGCGATTTACCGGCTGCCGGACTCGCAAGGGAAGATGCGGTTGTTCGTGTTCGCCGGCCAGGGACCGGACGACGCGATGCACGCGGCGCATTCGGAGGACGACGGCAGGACGTGGAGCGACATGAAAACGACCGGGTTGAAGTGCATCATGCCGTTCTGCACCATCGTTCCCATCGAAGGTGGCAAGAAGCTGCTCGGTATGACCAACCTTCGCCGGCCCGGCGAGACGAAGGAGAAAAGCTCCAACGTCGTCGCGCAAAGCCTCTCCACCGATGGCGGCTTCACGTGGGGACAGTGGCGAATCGTTTGCGATATCGCGGGCCTCGCGCTGTGCGAGCCGGCACTGGTGCGTTCGCCCGACGGCAAACAACTGCTCTGCCTGATGCGCGAGAACAACAAGTCCGAGTCGCACTACATGACCAGCGACAACGAAGGCGCGACATGGTCTGCAGCGAAGCGCCTGCCCGCCGGCTTGGTCGGCGACCGGCACATGCCGCGTTACGCGCCGGACGGGAGGCTGGTGGTCTGCATGCGCGACAAGACGGCGGTGTTCGGCACGCACGGCCACTTCGTTGCATGGGTCGGCCGCTACGAGGACATCGTGAACGGTCGCGAGGGCCAGTATCGAATCAAGCTGCTCCACAGCCATGCGGGCAGCGATTGCGGCTATCCCGGTTTGGAATTGCTGCCTGACGGCACGCTGGTCGCCACAACCTACATCAAATACAGGCCCGGCCCGGAGAAGCAGTCGGTCGTCAGCGCGCGTTTCAAGCTCGAAGAAACCGACAAGATGGTGGGGCAGACAAGAGTGTCTGCACCACGACCCGCCGGCATCGTGATGGACGACGACGCGGGCGAGTTTACGGGCGATTGGGTTGAGAGCACCAAACAGCCTGCGCTCGTTGGCAAAGGCTACCGCCACGACAACAACCGCGAGCAAGGAAAGAAGACGACGCGCTTCACGCCGGAAATCAAGGAGGCCGGCGATTACGAAGTGCGCTTGATCTACGTTGCGACCAACAACCGTGCCACGAAAGTGCCGGTGACCATCGTCAGCGCCGACGGCAACAAAACCGTCACCATCAACCAGCGCGAGGACGTGCTGGTCAACGGCGTGCCGCGCGCGCTCGGCGTGTTCAAGTTTGTCGCGGGCAGGAAAGGCGGCGTGACGATCTCCAACAAAGATGCTGATGGCTTTGTCGTCGTGGACGCGGTGCAGTTCATTCCCATCGAGATCGCGAAAGCAGAGCGCGCGGGCAAACGCGATGCGGGCTTCAGCGCCAGACCGAAAGAACGCAGCAAACCTGCCGGCGACACGAGCGCGAGGCTTGCAGCAGCCGTCGCGGTTTCGCCACTCGCGAAAGAAACAAGGAAGGGCGCTTTGCAAGCGCCCGCCGCCGGCGGTTCCAAACAGCCGCTCCTTGAACCCATTCATCTTGCTAGGGCCGCCAAACCCGCCGACGTGAACGGCAAATCTTACGACCTCGTCGTGGTCGGCGGCACCGCGAGCGGCGTCGCCTGCGCCGTGCGCGCGGCGCGCGAGGGTTGCTCGGTGCTGCTCGTGCAGCACAACCGCCACATCGGCGGCATGATGAGCAACGGGCTGATGCAGTGGGATGCGCTCTACGGCGGGCATCGCGCGCCGCTGTTTACCGAACTGCTGCGGAACATCGAGCGACACTACATCACCACCTACGGCGAAAATTCGCGCGAGCACCAGATCGTCCGCTGCACCCACGAGCATTACCCGATCAGTTGGGCCGAGGCGCACGTCGCGGAGCGCGAGTTCAACCGGCTCGTTGCCAACGAGAAGAAGATCACGCTGCTGCTCGGCCACTACGCGGCGGCGCTGGAGCGCGACGGCGCGTTGCTGCGGAGCGTGACGCTGCGCGAATACGGCGGCACGAAGGAAATCCGCGTGCGCGGCGCGACGTTCGCCGACACGACTTACGAGGGCGACTTGTTCGCTTTGGCGAAGGTGCCGTATCGTTCCGGCCGCGAGGCGCGAGACGAATACAAGGAGCCGCACGCCGGCAAGATCTTCTGCAACATCGCCCCCGGCCCCGCGCCGCGCGACGCAGTGAAGGGACATCTAAACATCCGGCCCTACGGTTCGAAGCAAGGCAGCATTGACCCGACCAGTCCGTTCACGGCCGACCGCGCGGTGCAGGCTTACAATTACCGCTTCTGCGTCACCAAGGACCCGGCCAACCGCATTCTGCTCACCGCGCCACCGCCCGGCTACAACCGCGAGGAATACGTCAACTACAACCGCAAGAGCATCGCCACCAACGCCGGTCCCAATAGCAAGTCGCACATGAACTCGCCCATCCTGCCGGGCGAGAACCACGATTATCCCGAAGCCGACTGGCCCGCGCGCGAGAAGATCATCCAGCGCCACCTGAACTTCGCGCTCGGCCTGATGTATTTCCTTCAGAACGACGAGTCGGTGTCGCCGAAGCAGCGTGAGAAGTTCCGCGAGTGGGGACTGCCGAAGGACGAGTTCGCCGACAACAACCACGTCCCCTACGAGATGTATGTCCGCGAGGCGAGGCGCATCGTGGGTCGCCACGTCTATAGCGAGCACGACAACTCGCTCGCAGCCGGCCTCGGCCGCACGCCGGTCCATCCCGACAGCATCGCCATTACCGACTGGTATATGGACTCACATTCCTGCACGACCGACTCGCGTCCCGGCTTCCACTACGACGGCAAGCTCATCCTCACCGAGGAATCGCGCCCCGGCCAGATTCCGTATCGCTCGTTGCTGCCGCAAGGCGTGGACAACCTGCTCGTGCCCGTCTGCCTCTCCGCGACGCACATCGCGTGGGGCGCGGTGCGATTGGAGCCGGTGTGGATGCAAACGGGCGAGGCCGCCGGTTTTGCCGCGGCGTTGGCAAAGAAGCAGAAAACAACGCCTGCTAAGCTCGATAGCGATCTGCTCCTGCGCACGCTCGTCGAACGTCGGCAGATGGTGTCGTTCTTCAACGACATCAGCGTCGCTGGCAAGGAGTCGTGGATTCCTGCCGTGCAATACTTCGGCACGAAAGGTTTTTTCGCCGACTACGATGCGAACGTGACTGCACCGCTGAAGCGCTCGACCGCCAAAGTTTGGGCGGACGGCCTCGCGAAGCTGCGCACGGGCAAACTTGACGCAAACGCGCTCGCCCGCGCTGTGGCGGAAGCGGAACGTGCCGATGGCGCGCCGGTCACAGCCGCAGAGTTTGCCGCGATGCTTCCGTCGGCGTCGAAGCCGTCTGAAGGAGACTTTACACGACAGCACGCCATCGCAATGATGTGGCGCGTCATCAAGTGAAAGGAACAACTGAATGAGAACCGTCTTAAGCCTGCTCGCACTGCTCGTTGCGCTCGACGCATCTGCCGCCGCAGCACCCGCGAAGAAAGCCGCTCCACACCCGTCGCTTGTGCCAGTCCAGGATGTCGCCGGACTGCCGCGTGTGTTGCTCATCGGCGACTCCATCTCAATGGGCTACACGGTGCCGGTGCGGAAGCTTCTCGAAGGCAAAGCCAACGTCCACCGCATTCCCGCCAACGGCGGCCCGACCAAGAGCGGCACCACCAACATCGAGAAGTGGCTCGGCACGGGCAAGTGGGACGTCATCCATTTCAACTGGGGCATCCACGACCTGAAGTTCATGCCTGACGGCAAGCGGCAGGTGGAGCCGGCGGACTATGAGAAGAACCTTCGCGAATTGGTCGCGAAGATGAAAACCACCGGCGCGAAGCTCATCTGGGCCGCAATCACACCCATCCCAAAGGGTGAATTGGTGCCACCGCGGAAGTTTGGAAGCGAAAACGAATACAATGCCATCGCGAAGAGGATTATGGAGGCCAACGGAATCCGCATCAACGATCTCAACACCTACATCACGCCGAAGCTGGCCAAGCTTCAAAAGCCGAAGGACCTTCATTACACGGACGAAGGCTCTGCCTTCTTGGCAAAGAAAGTCGCCGCCGAGATTGAAGCCGCACTCCAGAAGACATCGAAGTAACCCCCGCAATGAAAACCCCAAAGACGAAATTGAAAAGCCCGGCGTGCTTGTCACACGTTGAACTGCTCCAACTCAAGCGCTGGAACACGCCGACGATTTACAACGGCTGGGAACAGATCACGCGGCACAACGTGGGCGCGGACGGCTTCAATCTCGAAGAATGCCGCGACTTCATGCCGCAGATGGGGCCGATGGTCGGCTACGCGGTGACGGTCGTAGTGGAGCCGAGCACCGTGAAGCATCGCGAGGCGAACCCGCAGGGCTGGAGCCAGTATCGCCGTTACATCGCCGGCGTGCCGGGGCCGAAGATCGTGGTTGTGCAGGACCTCGACAAGCCGCGTCTGATTGGCGCGTTCTGGGGCGAGGTCAGCAGCAACACCCACCGCGCGCTCGGCTGCGTCGGCACGATCACCGACGGCGGCATCCGCGATCTCGACGAGATGAACAACGCCGGTTTCAAGGCGCTCGCGCGCCGGCTCGCCGTCGGCCATGCGTTCGTTCATCCGATTCGGTGGAACTGTCCCGTGGAAGTTTTCGGCCGGCGCATCGAGCCGGGCCAACTCATCCACGCGGACAAACACGGTTTCCTCGCCATCCCGTTCGGCGAAGAAAAGAACCTGCTCGACGCCGCGCGTTTCATGGACGCCAACGAGTGTAGCACCGTCATTCCCGCCGCGCGTGACACGGCTGGCAAGAGTTTGCGAGAGATCCTAGACACGATGGACAAGGCCGGTAAGCAGTTCGGCAGGAACGTGGCGGCGAAGTTCAAGCGGAGAGGCGAATGGTGAGCGGCATGAAGATCGTCGTCCTCGACGGTTACACTTTGAATCCAGGTGATCTGGACTGGGAGCAGTTCAAGGCGCTCGGCGATTTTGAAACCCACGACCGCACGCCCCAAGCTCAAACGGTCGAGCGGGCGCGCGACGCCGAGGTTGTGCTGACCAACAAGACCGTCCTCGACCACGCCGTCATCGCCGCGCTGCCGCGGCTGCGCTACATCGGCGTGCTCGCCACCGGTTACAACGTGGTGGACATCAAGGCCGCGCGCGAACGCGGCATTCCTGTCTGCAACGTGCCCGAATACGGCACGGCCAATGTCGCGCAGGCGGTATTCGCGTTACTGCTCGAACTGACCAACCGCACCGGTCATCACGCGCAGACGGTGCGCGAGGGGCGCTGGACGGCGACGACGGATTTCTGCTACTGGGACTTCCCGCTCTTGGAATTGAGCGGCCTCACGCTGGGCATCGTCGGTTGCGGGCGAATCGGCCGTGCGGTGGCGCGGATCGGCCATGCGTTTGGAATGAAGGTGCTGGCATCTGTCAGGAGGACAATGCGAAACGCTGGCGATGAAACCCGATTTGTGGACTTGGACACGCTGTTCCGCGAAAGCGATGTCGTCACGCTGCACTGCCCACTTACGCCAGAAACAAAGGAACTCATCAACGCCGCGCGTCTGGCGCAGATGAAACGGACCGCGTTTCTCATCAACACCGCGCGCGGCGGGCTGGTGAACGAGGCGGACCTCGCCGACGCTCTCAACCACGATCGCCTCGCGGGCGCTGGCCTCGACGTGCTCTCGGTCGAGCCACCGCCCGCGGACAATCCGCTCCTACGGGCAAAGAACTGTGTCATCACACCGCACATCGCATGGGCGACGCGCGACGCCCGCGCGCGGCTCATGCAAGTCGCGGCGGACAACCTCCGCGTCTGGCTGCGCGGCCAGCCGCAGAACGTGGTCAATGCCGCGCGATGATCGCCCGCGCGCAAACTCCCGTTCCGCCAAGTGCGCGCCTTTTGGCGTGGGGCGCGGCATGTTGTGTCGCGGTCGCGAGTTTTGCAGGAGGTTCTGAACCTATGACACTTTCATCCCGCTGGAATCAGTTGCCGCCGATTCCCGACTACGAGGGTTTTGCCGGCTCGTTTGCTGGAGTCAGCGGCGGCGTGCTCGTCGTTGCCGGCGGTGCGAACTTCCCCGACAAGCGTCCGTGGGAAGGCGGCACGAAGGTCTGGTATGACTCGGTCTTCGTGCTGGAGAAGCCGGATGGCGTGTGGAAACTCGCCGGCAAACTGTCGCGACCGCTCGGCTACGGTGTTTCCGTGACCACCAAGGCCGGCATCGTCTGCATCGGCGGCAGCAGCGCGCAAGGCCACCACGCTGACGTGTTCGTGCTGAACTGGCACGACGGCAAGCTCGCTACAACCCCGCTACCGTCACTCCCGCGGCCATGCGCAAATATGAGCGGCGCGCTCGTCGGCAACACCATTTACGTCGCGGGCGGCGTCGCGACGTCAGATGCGAGGGCGGTGCTGAAAGCGTTTTGGATGCTGGATCTTGCGAATATAAAAACAGGTTGGCACGAGCTGGAACCGTGGCCGGGCCGCGAGCGGATGCTGGCGACGGCAGGCGCGTGCGATGGGTCGTTCTTCCTCTTCAGTGGCGCGGCGTTGCGGGCGGGAGCGGACGGCAAGCCGGTGCGCGAGTGGCTGCGGGATGCTTATCGCTATACGCCGGGCCAAGGTTGGAAACGCATCGCCGACCTGCCGCGTATCTCCGTGGCTGCGCCGTCGCCCGCGCCAGTCGTCAACAACAAGCTGCTTGTTCTCGGTGGTGACACTGGTGCGCAGGTGAACACGCCGCCAACCGAACACAAAGGCTTTCCGCGCGACGTGCTCGCTTACGACGCGAAAAGCGACACGTGGCGCGTAGCCGGTGAAGTGCCATTCTCGCTCGTCACTACCACGGCGGTTGAGTGGAACGGCCGCATCGTCGTTCCGGGCGGCGAGGCGCGGCCCGGCGTGCGTTCGCCGGAAGTCTGGACTTTTCATCCAACTCATCCACACTGAGCGTTACGTGAACTCGCTAGCCTCCAAGACCACCGGCTACGCATGGGCCGTCGTTGCGTTGCTCTGGCCCGTCGCGATGCTGAACTATCTCGACCGGCAGATGGTCTCGACCATCCGCGCTTCGATCCGCGCCGACATCCCCAGCATCGCCAACGACGCGCAGTTCGGCATGCTGATGGCGATCTTCATGTGGGTCTATGCGTTCCTCAGCCCGGTGGGCGGCTACATCGCGGACAAGTTCAACCGGCGCTGGACGGTCATCGGCAGTCTGTTTGTTTGGTCGGCGGTGACGTGGCTCACGGGTCATGCGAACACTTACGGCGAGATGAAATTCTACCGCGCGCTAATGGGCATCAGCGAAGCGTTCTACATTCCGGCGGCGCTGGCGCTCATCGCGGATTTTCATCCCGGCAACACCCGGGCACGGGCCGTGGGCATCCACCAGACGGGCATCTACGCGGGCCTTGCGCTCGGTGGCATCGGCGGCTACATCGCGCAGATGAGCACGTGGCGCAATTGCTTCACGTGGTTTGGCGCGGCGGGTGTAGCCTACGCGGTGGTGCTGATGCTCGCGCTGCGAGACGCGCCATCCGCCAACGGCGAGGCGGGGAAGAATCGGCGACCCATCACCATCGGCGACACGCTGCGGGCACTGTGGACGCAGCCGGCATTCTGGATTCTGGTGATGTATTTCACGCTGCCGGCCATCGGGGGATGGGTCACGAAGAACTGGCTGCCGACGTTCCTGGCCGATACTTTCAAGCTGAAGGAAGGCCCGGCCGGCCTCTCGGCCACGGGCTACATCCAAATCGCGTCGTTCGCGGGCGTATTGCTGGGCGGCACGCTGGCCGACTACTGGATGCGCGTGACGGATCGCGGACGCATTTACGCCAGTGCCATCGGCATGGCGTTGTGCGTGCCGGCGTTGATCGGCCTCGGCTACGCGTGGAGCATCGGCGCGGCCATTGTGTTCATGGTTCTCTTCGGCCTTGGCTGGGGATTCTTCGACTGCAACAACATGCCGATCCTCTGCCAGATCGCGCAGCCGGAGCATCGCGCCACCGGCTACGGTTTCATGAACATGGTCAGCATCAGCGTCGGCGCGGGCGCAACCGTCGTGCTCGGCTGGATGCGCGACGAGGGGATTTCGTTCTCCGTGGCGTTCGCGCTCTGCGCGGTCGTCTCGGCGATTTCCGCTGCGGCGGTTTTGTTCATCCGACCGAAAGACATGGGAGAGCGCGCCGCCGTCTCAGCCGACCGCCGCAGTTGACGTGGCATTCTCGGCCGGCGGTTTACGGCTCCACGCGGCAAACAACCACACGCCGGTGACGAGCAGCACCAAGCCAAGCAGGTCGAACCACAGCGGTTGAAACTCCACCGTCCGGTCGAGCGGCGAGCCGGCGTTGAAGCCGGCGATGCGCAGGGGCAGAAACGACGCAAACAGCAACGTGCTGTTGGCCAGCGCGTGGCCGGCCAAGCACGGCAGCAGCGAGTGCGTCCGCACGAACCACCAGCCCAGTAGCAGCCCCAACGCGACGCCGGAGATCAACTGCCAGGGATTGAGGTGAATCAACCCGAACAGGACCGACGAAACCAGCACGGAGTTCCGCGCGGAGTATCTGCTCAGGAAGCCATGCATGACCAATCCGCGGAAAAATAACTCCTCCGTCACCGGCGCGACGACTGCCAGCGCGAAGAGCGATCCCCAGAAACTGTTCTTGGCCATGATGAGATCGGCGAAGAATTTCGCGAGCCACTGCGGCATCGGCAGCACGCTGCGCATCCAGTTGTCCGCCTCCGAGAGCACGATGACCGCGCCGAGCACCGACAGGACCAGCGGCAACGCCAGCGCCGGCCGCACCGGTTTCATCGGAAAGACTTCGCGCAGCGGCGCCTTCGCGAGGAGCGCACCCAGAATAAGGACCCCACCGAACGCTGCGAGATTGATGCAACCCATCACCGCCGGATGTTCCACCAGCTTCATTTTGAACAGGAAGTCAGTCACCGCCACCGGGATGGTCAGGCCGACAATGAGAAAGATGGCTGCCAGCATCAGCAGCAACGTCTGGCCGAAACCTGGAAATCTTTTTGCCTGTTCCATTGGTGATGATCTGTCCGAGCCGCAGCTTTTCACGGTCCGCCGCCGATTACAAGCTGCGTTGCGATTGTTGACGATCCGCCGGCAGTCCGCCACAATGCCGCCACACTTTCATGAAGACAACCACACCGCTTCACGGCCTCATTGCCGCACCCCATTCGCCGTTCGCCGCGGACGGCTTGCTCAATCTCGCCATCGTCGAAAAGCAGGCAGCCCACCTGCTGGCGAACGGCGTCACCGCCGCCTTCATTGGCGGCACCACGGGTGAGACGCACTCGCTTGCGCTCGACGAACGTCGCGCCCTTACGCAACGATGGATCGAAGTCGCGCGCGGCACGCCGCTGAAGGTCATCGTTCACGCCGGCTCCAACTGCCTTGCCGATGCTCGCACGCTTGCCGCGCAAGCCCAGCAACTCAAGGCGACAGCCGTCGCCGCCATGGCGCCAAGCTATTTCAAACCGCGCAGCGTGGAAGCGCTGGTGGATTGCATGGCTGAGATCGCGTCCGCTGCGCCAGCAGTGCCGTTTTACTATTACGAGATCCCGTCGTTCACTGGCGTTGCGCTGCCGCCGTCGGAGTTTCTGGAGAACGGAGCGCGGCGTATCCCGAACCTCGCCGGGCTGAAGTTCACCAGTAACAACCTGATGGAATACCAGCTCTGCCTGCGCGCGGCGGGCGGCACGCTCGACGTGGCCTTCGGCTATGACGAGATGTTGTTGGCGGCGCTGGCGATGGGCGCGCGCGGCGCTGTGGGCAGCACTTACAACTTTGCCGCGCCGATCTACCGCCGGCTTATCGCGGCGTTCGAGCGCGGCGACCTCGACACGGCGCGTCGCGAGCAGTTCCGCTCGGTGCAAATGATTCAGTTGCTCGTCAACTATGGGTTTATGGGCGCGGCGAAGGCCGTGATGAAAATGCTCGGCGTGGACGTCGGCCCGGCGCGACTGCCGAACGGGAGTCTCACCGCCGAACAAGCCGGCAAGCTGCGCAGCGATTTGGAGAAGCTCGGATTCTTCGGGTGGATCAAATGAAACTGCGTATTGCTTATGTTTGGCTGGCTGTGGCGGGGATGCTCCTGACCGGCATTTGTGCGAACGCCGGAGCCGCTGGCAAAAACGCCTTTGAGTTCCTGCGCGTCGGCGAGGTGCAGCCGCGCGGCTGGCTGCTCGACCAGATTCGCACCGACGCGACGAACGGCTACGGGCCGGTGCTCGACAAGCTCACCGACCGCTGCGAGGTGCCGGTGTTCGACAGCCGCAACAAATCCGAACTTGCCAAGCCAAAGATCGGCGAAGTGTGGTGGAACGGCGAGACCACCGGCAACTGGCTCGACGGGCTGATCCGCACGGCTTATCTCTCCGGCGACGGCGCGGCCAAACGGCAGGTGGATACCATCGTTACGCGCATCCTCGCGATGCAGGAGGAAGACGGTTACCTCGGCACGTATCCGAAGGCGCTGCGCTACGAGCAACCCGTGACTTCGAAGAACGGCGAACTTTGGTCACAGACCTGCTTGTTCCGCGGATTGCTCGCCTACCACGAGTTCACCGGCCGGCCCGATGTGCTCGACGCTGTCCGGCGTGCGGCGAAACTGATGATTTCAAAATACGGCCCCAGCAAGCCCTACTGGAAGGAGGGCAGTGTGGGCGCGGGCGGCGGGCCGGGGCATGACATCATGTTCGTGGATGTGTGCGAGTGGCTTCACCATCTCACCGGCGACAAGAGCTTTGTCGAGTTCGCGCGGTTCCTTTACGACGGTTACAGCGAGTTGATTGAGCTTCGCGAACAAGACATCCAGTTGCGCCACCTTGTAGACATGAACCAGCTCTTCCACGGCCACGGCGCGCACGTGATGGAGCACCTGCGCGTGCCGCTCTTCGTCTATCACGCGACCGGCGACGAGAAGTATCGCGTCGCGGCTGAGAACTGTTTTCCCAAGACCGCGCGCCATCTCTCTGCCGGCGGCGCGTGCATCAGCGACGAAGGCATCGGCCAACGGCCCGGCAGTCCTTACATCGGCTGCGAATACTGCACCATGCTCGAACTGCTCCACAGCCTCCAGTCTGGCGTCCAGAAAGCCGGCCGCGCACCGCTTGCTGACTGGATCGAGGTGCTTGCGTTCAACTCGGCAGAGGGCGCGCGCCAGCGCGACGGCAAGGCGATCCAATACTGCACGCGCGACAACCAATACGAAGCCACGAGGCAGAGCCGCGGCAGCCGTTTCAAACTGTCGCCCACACACGACGACGTGGCGGTCTGCTGCCCGGTCACGGCGCTGAAGTTCTTCCCTTACTTCGTCAACCAACTTTGGATGAAGACGGCCGCCGGCGACGGCTTGGTCGCGGTCAACTACGCTCCGAACCGGCTGGAGACGAAACTCAACGGCGTCGCCGTGCGCATCGAGTCCGACACCGCTTATCCGTTTGAGGACGAAGTGCGGATGACCGTGACGTCGGAGAAGCCGCTCAGCTTCGGCATCCGTCTGCGTATTCCCGGTTGGGCAGGCAACATGAAGATCGAAGCGCCGGGCGCGAGCGTTGTCGGCGAGGACGGCTGGCGCGTCGTCACAAAGGAGTGGAAGCCGGGCGACCGCATCGTGATCTCGTTCAGTCCCGGCATCGAGCGCAAGGCGATGCCCAACGGCGAACTTTACTGGAAGCGCGGCCCGCTGGTCTTCGCATTGCCGATTTCCTCCGAGCGCAAACAGATCAAGAGCCACGCTGTGGAAGGCTTCGGCGACTACGAATACACGCCCAAAGCTGGAGCGTTTTGGGACTATGGCGTGGATGATGGCAGCGGGGAATTTCGATTGGAGAAGACCGCGGCCAAGACCGATCCGTGGGCTGGCGCATCTGTTCGACTTGCTGGAAAGCTGTTCAACCGCAAGCGCGGTGCGAACGAACCGGTGGAACTGGTGCCCATGGGCACGAGCCTCTTGCGGCGCGTGGCCTTCGCGGATACGAAATCGGTCCGCTTATTGGAAAGTGAACTGAACCTTGCACGCAAGGCGAAGGTCACGGCCAGCAACAGTTTCCCCGGCTATCGCCCCGAGGCGCTCGTGGACGGCGTGACCGAGGGTTTTCCGGATAATCAGGACGCCGAGTGGGCCTGTCGTGGCAGCGGAGCCGGCACCAAGGTGAAGCTGCTGTGGAACGCGCCAGTCGCCATTGGTAGCGTTTGGCTGTTCGACCGCCCGAATCCCGGCGACCACGTAATGGCCGCGCGCATCAACTTCAGCGACGGTTCGAACATCGAAGCGGGCGAGCTTCCCAACGACGGTGTGGAACCGCTGCGTCTCAACTTCGCGGAGAAGACGATCACGTGGATGGAGGTTATGATCACACGTGTCGGCCCCAAGAACCGGAACGCCGGCTTCTCGGAAATCGCAATCTTTAAGAAACAACCGTAAGCGACCGCCACTACGGCGCTGAAGCGGCGAGTTTCGCGGTGCTGATGCACCACAGCGACTTTTCCGTGCGCAGGAACATTTCGCCGTCGGAGACTGCGATTGAACTATTTGTCGGCTCTTTCAACGGATTCACTGCCAGTTGCTCAAACTTCGGGCTGGCTTTAAGCACGACCACATCGCCGCCTTGATTCGGATAGTAGAGGCGGTCGCCGACGAGGATCATGGAGGACCAACTGCTGGATTTCTTGCTCACGCCTTGAGGCTTTTCCTCCCAGACGAGTTTGCCAGTCATCAATTCCAAACACGTGGCCGCGCCCGACGACTGCACATGGTAAACGTAGCCGTCCTTGATCACGCCGGAGCCGATACCGACTTTGGAGCGCACTTGATGCCATACGCGATGTGTGGCGGTGACGTCGCCCTGGCCGTCTGGCTTCACGGCGAGGGAATTGCCGTAGTAGCCGCCCATGCCCACCACGATGCCTTCGCCGAAGATCGGTGACGCGTAGATGAGAGGGTTCAACCCACTGCAGCGCCACAGCTCGCGGCCTGTGCGCGGATCAAATGCTCGCGCCTCCTGTGGGAACGTCATGACCAACTCGTCGCGGCCGCCGATCCGGATAACGATGGGCGTGCTCCACGTGCCGACGACGCCGTCGCGTTTGTCCTTGAAACCGTCGGTGCGCCCGCTGGTGTCCCATGCCGGCTCGTCGAACTTCCAGACCGTCTTGCCCGTTTTCTTATCGAGCGCTACGAGCGACGCGTTCTTGGTCGGGCCATGGTAATGGATGCAAAGGTTCTCGAAAATCACCGGCGAGGAGGCGTTGCCCCAGATGTTGTCGAGCTTGCCGAGGTCGTGCCGCCACAGCTCGCGCCCATCGAGGTCGTAGCAGACCAGCCCGGCGGAACCAAAACTCGCGATGACGCGCTCGCCGTCGGTCACGGGCGACGCGGAACAATAAGGATTGGCTGGCTGCGTCCGCTCCCGCTCCGCGTAAATGACACCCTTCTGCCAGAGCAGCCGGCCATCGGAACGGTGGAAGCACATCAACGTGCGACGGTTTTCCGCCTCGATGGCTTGATTGACAAACACGCGCTCGGCCCAGACGACGACGGTGGAGTTGCCGCGCTCCGGCAGCTTCACGCGCCAGCGGATGTTGCGCGTGTCGGACCATTCCAGCGGCAGGTTCTTCTCGCTGGAAATGCCGCTCCCGTCCACGCCGCCGCGCCAGGAAGGCCAGTTGGCTGCGACGGCGCGCGGGCCACCGTCGAAAATGATCGCCAGCAGTCCAAGAATGAAGGCGAAACGGAGAGCGAAATCAGGAACAGGAGACGGAGTTTTCATGTTTGTTGTGCTCCGGTTTAGCAGTGACCTCCGGCAGGTTAGGCGCCAACAACGGCGGATGCAAGCGCACGGTTCTTCTCCGCGAAAACTGCGGCTTCCACTTTTCTGCCGCTCGCGCAATAATCCGGCCATGATTCGTAGTCTGTGTCTCGTCGCCATCGGACTGCTGGCCGTGGCCACCGTTCACGCGGTTACCGAGCGGAAACCCAACGTCATCCTCTTCCTCACCGACGACCAAGGCTTCGGTGATCTTGGCTATCATGGCAACCCGCATGCCAAGACGCCGCAGATGGACGCGTTCGCGCGCGAGGCGGTGGAACTGGCAAACTTCCACGTCAGTCCGGTCTGCTCGCCGACGCGTGCGTCGTTGATGACCGGCCGCTACAACTTCCGCACCGGCGTGTGTGACGTGTTCCGGGAAGCGACGCGCATGGATCCGGCCGAGGTCACTGTAGCCGAGGCGCTGCGCAGCGCGGGCTACGCGACCGGCATCTTTGGTAAGTGGCATCTCGGCGACGACCCGGAACGGCGGCCAAACGCACAGGGGTTCGACGAGGCGCTCAGTTTTCCCGGCGCGGCGATGCGGCAGTATTTCAACCCTGACCTGCTCCATAACGGCGCGAAAGAGAAACACACCGGCTACTGCATGGACATCTTCACCGACGCGGCCATCGAGTTCGTGAAGAGGAACCGCGCGAAACCGTTCTTCGTCTATCTGCCGGCGAACCTCATCCACACTCCATTACAGGTGGACGAGGAGTTGGCCGCACCCTACCTCAAGCTGGGTCTGGGTCTGATGACCTCCAAAGCCTACGGGATGCTCAAGAGCGCGGACAACAACTTCGGCAAGGTGCGCGCCACGTTGAAGGAGTTGGGCCTCGAAGAGAAAACGCTGCTGTTGTTCACGTCTGACAATGGGCCGTGTTCCGGCTCTGCACCGACAAACCGTTTCATGGCTGGCCTGCACGGGTTGAAAGGCACGGTCTATGAGAACGGCATCCGCACGCCGTGTTTCGCGCGCTGGCCGGCCGGTTTCAAGAGTCAGGCCAAGGTTACACGGTTGACGGCGCACATTGATGTGATGCCGACGCTTCTCGAAGCGTGCGGCGTCGCTACACCGGCTGGCGTGAAGCTCGACGGCACAAGCTTCCTGTCGCTGTTGCGAAACCCGTCGGCGGATTGGCCGGAACGCACGCTTTTCTTTCAGTGGGACAGCGGCCAGCAGCCACGCCGCGGCAGCGCGTGGTGTGCGGTGACGGAGCGATGGAAGCTGGTGCAACCGGTCGGCATGGACTCGCCGCAGCAGCAACACATCCGCGACCGCTACACCGAACTGTGCCGTCTCCAAGGTCGCGGCGAGCGCAGCATCGAGGGCGCGCCGCGCCATGAGCTTTACGATCTCGCCGCCGATCCCGGCGAAACGAAGGATCTCGCCGCCGACCAACCGGCCATCGTCGAGAAGATGAAGAAACAGTATGAGGCGTGGTTCAACGCCGCCGCCGCGCGTTGGCGCGAGCCGAAATCCAATTCATCGCCATGAAAACACGATTCCATTTCCTGATGCTCGCTATGGTGGCCTGTCTTGGCACGGCGTCATTTGCCGCCGAGAAGCCGCGTAACATTATCTTCATCCTCAGCGACGATCATCGCTGGGACTGGCTCGGCTTCATGCCGGAGGCGCCAAAGTTTTTGGAGACGCCGAACCTCGACAGGCTCGCGAAGGAAGGCGCGCATCTGCGCAACGCCTTCGTCAGCACGTCGCTCTGCTCGCCAAGCCGCGCCTCGATTCTCACCGGCCAATACATGCACCACCACCGTGTCGTGGACAACCAGCGTCCGGAGCCGGCGGGCATCCGCTTCTTCCCGGAGTATCTGCGCGCAGCGGGCTACGAGACGGCGTTCTTCGGCAAGTGGCACATGGGCCACGACAGCGACGAGCCGCGCACGGGGTTTGACTACTGGGCCGGCTTCCGCGGCCAAGGCGAATACGGCGATCCGACGCTGAACGTCAACGGCACGCGGCGGCAGTTCAAAG
Source organism: Verrucomicrobiota bacterium (assembly GCA_026397915.1). Lineage (GTDB taxonomy): Bacteria > Verrucomicrobiota > Verrucomicrobiia > CAIQCK01 > CAIQCK01 > CAIQCK01. The sequence goes on along the minus strand of JAPLTX010000023.1, from coordinate 76,234 downwards.
GCTACAGCACCGACGTGCTGACCGACCTTGCTCTCGAGTGGCTGCGCGAGCGGCGTGAGAAACCGTTCTTCGTCTATCTCTCGTTCAAAGCGCCGCACTTCCCGTTCGAGCCGGCGCCGCGCCATCGCGGCCGCTACGACAAGGCGCCGGTGCGCTATCCGTCAACGATGGCCAACACCGAGGAGAACTACGCGACGCAGCCGCGCTGGGTGCGCGAGCGGCGCTACGGCATCCACGGCGTGGATCACATGGAAACAGGCCGGTTCGACAACGACCCCGTGCCTTCGTTCGAGGACCTCTTCCGCCGCTACAGCGAGGCGGTGCACACGATAGACGAAAACGTCGGCCGCGTGTTGAAGCAACTCGACGACGCGGGTCTGCGTGACTCGACGCTGGTGGTCTATATGGGCGACAACGGTTTCGCGCTCGGGGAGCACGGATTCTACGACAAGCGCGACGCGTTCGAGACGAGCATTCGCGTGCCGTTGCTGGCGTGGGCGCCGGGCCGCATCAAACCGGGCACGGTCTTGAAACAGATGGTGCAGAACATAGACATCGCCCCGACGCTGCTCGAAGCCGCAGGTGTCGCGCAGCCTGCGAAAACGCCGCGGATGGACGGCCGCTCGTTCTGGCCGCTGTTGCAGGGCCGCGACGTGCCCTGGCGCGACCACATACTCTACGAGTATCACTGGGAGTGGAATTTCCCCGCCACGCCGACGATGTTCGCCATCCGCACCGACCGCTGGAAATACATCTACTACCACGGCCTCTGGGACAAGAACAGTTTCCACGACCTCCAGACCGACCCGCTGGAACGCCACAACCTCATCAACGTGCCGGCGTTTCAGGAGCCGATCGCGAAGTTGAAGAAGCAGCTCTTCGACGAACTGGAGAAATCCGGTGCGCTTCAGATGCCGGTGCTTCGTCCCGAAGGCGAACCATTGCATAATCGGAAACTGATACGATGAAACGCTTGCTCCCCGCTCTGCTCCTTGCAGCGGCAAATCTTTTCGCCGCGAATCCGCCGCCCAATGTCGTGCTGTTCCTCGTGGACGACATGGGCTGGCAAGATACGTCGGTGCCCTTCCACTGCGAGGTCACGCCGCTGAACCGCAAGTTCCGCACGCCGAACATGGAGCGGCTCGCGGCGGCGGGCGTGAAGTTCACACAGGCCTACGCCTGCTGCGTCTGCTCGCCGACGCGCGTCAGCCTCATGACCGGCCTCAACGCCGCGCGGCACAGGGTCACCAACTGGACGCTCCGCAAAGACGCTGCGCCCGACGCGAAACACCCGACGCTCCAACCGCCCGCATGGAACGTCAACGGACTCAGCCCCGACTCAGCCACGCCGCGCGCGATTTGCGCGCCAACGTTGGCGCAACTGTTGCGCGAGGCGGGCTACCGCACCATTCACGTCGGCAAGGCGCATTGGGGCGCACTCGACACGCCCGGTGCCGACCCGCGCAATCTCGGCTTCGACGTGAACATCGCCGGCCACGCCGCGGGCGGGCCGGGCAGTTATCTTGGCGAGCAGAACTTCAGTGGTGCGTGGCGCCGCGCGCCTGCCATCTGGGATGTGCCCGGCTTGGAGAAGTATCACGGCACGGACACTTTCCTCACCGAGGCGCTGACCCTCGAAGCGAACAAGGCGATGGACCAGGCCGTTGCGGACAAGAAGCCGTTCTTCCTCTACATGGCGCACTACGCGGTTCATGTGCCGTTCGCGGCAGATAAGCGGTTCTACCAGAAGTATCGCGACGCCGGCCTCGACGACACGGAGGCGATGTATGCCGCGCTGGTGGAAGGCATGGACAAGAGCCTCGGTGACCTCATGGTCAACCTCGACCGCCACGGTCTCGCGTCGAACACCATCGTGTTGTTCATGTCCGACAACGGCGGCCTCAGCGCCCACGCTCGCGGCGGCCCGCCGCACACGCACAACGCACCGTTGAGCAGCGGCAAAGGTTCCGCCCGCGAAGGCGGCGTGCGCGTGCCGATGATCGTGAAGTGGCCCAGCGTGACCGCGCCCGGCTCGGTCTGCCGGCAATATGTGATGATCGAGGATTTCCTGCCGAGCATCCTCGAAATGACCGGCGCGTCAGAGAAGCTGAAGAAGATGCCGCGCGTGGATGGCGTGAGCTTCGCGCCGTTGCTGCGTGGTGGCGCGAAAGCCGCGCGCTATCCGAAGAATCGCACTCTCTACTGGCATTACCCGAACGTCTGGGGGCCGAGCGGTCCCGGCATTGGCCCGCACAGCGCCATCCGTCGCGGCGACTGGAAGCTGATCTACTACCACGCCGACCGCCGCTGTGAGCTGTTCAACCTCGTCACCGATCTCGGTGAACAACACGACCTCATCGAGACGGAACGCGCGAAGGCGAAGGAACTCGCCGCATTGCTCACCCGCTGGCTGAAGGAAACCAAGGCACAGATGCCGACGGACAAGAAGACGGGCAAGCCGGTGGAACTGCCTGCCTTTTGAACGCAGGATCTGTGATGAGCGACGCCGCACCACCAATGACCACCGCCGACGGTCGCGCGGCTCTCGCTGCGCTCTATCGGGACACGCTGCTGGGCGATGTCATGCCGTTCTGGCTGCGGCACGGCATGGACCGCGAGCATGGCGGCATCATCACGTCGCTCGACCGCGACGGGACGGTGGTGGACACCGACAAGTCGGTCTGGTTCCAGGGCCGCGCGGGCTGGATGTTCGCGACGCTCTACAACACAGTCGAGCGCCGCGCCGAGTGGCTGGAGGCGGCGCGCAGTTGCGTGGAGTTCAGCCGGCGGCACTGTTTTTCGCCGGACGGGAAGATGTGGTTTTCCGTCACGCGCGAAGGCCAGCCGCTGCGGATGCGGCGCTACGTTTACAGCGAATCGTTCGCAGCCATCGCCTTCGCCGCCTACGCGAAAGCCGGCGGCGATGCGCGCGCGGCGGAGGACGCGGTGAAAACGTTCGCGACATATCTGCGGTATTCGTTCGAGCCGGGGGTGATGACGCCGAAGTTCGAGCCGACGCGACCGATGAAGAGCATCGGCCCGCACATGATCGGCATCGCGACGGCGCAGGAGTTGCGCGCGAACCTCGGCGACGTGAGCGTGGCGGGACGCACTTGCACGGAATGGATTGACCGCAGCATCGCGGAGATCGAGCGCGATTTCATGAAGCCGGAGCATCAGGCGTTGATGGAGGTCGTCACGCCGGACGGCGGCGTCATTGACCACTTCGACGGGCGGACGCTGAATCCCGGCCACGCCATCGAGGCGGCGTGGTTCATCATGCACGAGGGCAAGCTGCGCGGCGACCAACGGCTCATTCGTATCGGCCGGACGATTCTCGACTGGATGTGGGCGCGCGGCTGGGACGAGGAATGCGGCGGCATCTACTATTTTCGCGACCTGCGCGGGCTGCCGGTGCAGGAGTATTGGCACGACATGAAGTTCTGGTGGCCGCACAACGAGGCGATCATCGCCACGCTGCTGGCGTGGACACTCGCCGGCGACGCGAAATACGCCCGCTGGCACCAGATGGCGCACGATTGGAGCTTCGCGCACTTCGCCGACACGGAGCACGGTGAGTGGTATGGCTACCTGCACCGCGACGGCAGTGTGTCGTCGCGGCTCAAGGGCGGCATGTGGAAAGGCCCGTTCCATCTGCCGCGGATGCTCTGGTATTGCTGGCAGACACTCGCCGCTTCGCAATGAACCCCGACCTGCAGAAGCTTCTCGATTGCCCGCGGCCCGCCGCTGTTCCTGCAATGCGATGGCCGGCGGAACTGCGGTTGTTCGTGCTCGCGCCGCATCCGGATGACTTCGACGCCGTCGCTGTCACGCTGCGGTTCTTCCAACAGAATGGCAACCTGATCCAACTCGCCGTGGTCAGTGGTAGCGCGAGCGGCGTGCTCGACGAGTTCTGCTCGCCGCCGGACAACGCGACGAAAGCCGCCATCCGCGAGCAGGAGCAGCGCGACAGTCTGCGGTTCTTCGGCCTCGGCGAGGAATGCGCGGCGTTCCTGCGGCTGAAAGAGGATGACACGGGCGCCCCGCTCGATGACACCGAGAACGAAGCGGCGATCCGGCGTCAACTTATGGCGCATCGGCCGCAGATTGTTTTCCTGCCGCACGGCGCGGACAGCAACTCTGGCCACCGGCGCGTTCATGCCATGTTCGTGCGCGCAGCGGCGGCGCTCGACGAGCCACCGACAGCGTTTCTGATACGCGACCCAAAGACGCTCAGCTTCCGCGCCGACTTCTACATGCCGTTCGATGAGGATGCGGCGCGCTGGAAACGCCGTATGCTGCTGCATCACCGCTCGCAGGAGCATCGCAACCGTCGTCAGCGCGATCGCGGTTTCGATGACCGCATTCTCGACGTGAACCGGCAGATCGCGGCGGAGTTGTCCTGCAGCGCGCCGTTCGCCGAGGCGTTTCAGGTGGAGGTGGTCCCGCGCCGCATTTGATGGATTGATTTCGCCGTCCGATTGGCGAAAATGCCGGCATGAAAGCCAACCTCGCCCGCCTGTCTGTCGTGTTGATTTCCCTCGCGTCAACGCTGCCCTGTTTTGCGGAGCCGCAGCCGAAGGACGATGGCTATCGCGGCATCTGGTATTACAACCAACCGTCGAAAGACGAGTATCGCTACAAATACAGCGGCGGTTTCGCCACCTACCCGCAGCAGATGTTGCCCTACGCCTACTACGCGAAGGAGGTCAACAAAACCTTCTTCTGCTACGGCGGACGGCTGAAGGAAAAGAATCAACTCCTCCACATGGTCGGCTACTACGACCACGCCACCGGCCAAGTGCCGCGCCCGACGATCTTGCTGAACAAGAAAACCGACGACGCTCACGACAACCCCACCATCATGCTCGACGACGCTGGTCACGTCTGGATTTTCTCCGCCGCCCACGGCACCTCGCGACCGTCGTGGATTCACCGCAGCAAGAAGCCCTACTCGGTGGACGAGTTTGAGCAGATTCTGGAAACCAACTTCTCTTACCCGCATCCATGGTGGATGCCGGGCAAAGGGTTCCTTTTCCTGCACACGCGCTACAAGCTCGGTCGCGGCCTGTTCTGGATGACCAGCCCTGACGGCGTGAAGTGGGGCGAGCCGCAGAGCCTCGCCCACATCGAGATGGGCGACTATCAAGTCACGTGGCGCTGCGGCAACCGGCTCGCCAGCGTTTTTGACTATCATCCGAAACCCGTCGGCCTCAACGAGCGCTCCAACATCTACTACGCCGAGACCAGCAACCACGGCCAGACGTGGCGCACCGTCGCGGGCGAGCCGCTGACGTTGCCGCTGACCGAAGCGAAGAACCCCGCGCTGGTCTATGACTCCCGCGCTGAGAAAAAGGTCGTTTATCTCAAGGACCTCAACTTCGACGCCGACGGCCGGCCGGTCATCCTCTACCTGACCACCACCGGATACGAATCCGGCCCGAAACACGGCCTGCGTCCGTGGTTCACGCTGCGCTGGACGGGCAAGGAGTGGGTGCGCCGACCGTTCACCACCAGCGACCACAACTACGACCACGGCTCCCTCTACATCGAGCCGGACGGCACATGGCGGATCATCGCCCCGACCGAACCCGGCCCGCAACCGTGGACCACCGGCGGCGAGATGGTGCTCTGGATCAGTCGCGACCAGGGCGCGACGTGGACGAAGGTGAAACAACTCACGCGCGACAGCCGGGTCAACCACACCTACGCGCGCCGGCCAGTGAACGCTCACGCCGACTTCTACGCCTTCTGGGCCGACGGCAACCCGCTGGAACAATCCGACTCCAGCCTCTACTTCACCAACAAGAACGGCGACCACGTCTGGCGCTTGCCGACGGTGATGACCGGTGAGTTCGCGAAGCCAGAGATCGCTTGGTAGCTCGCGTTGGAAGGCGCAGATCTCAATCACCGCATCCTGCGACTTCGATTCGAAACCGGTGGCGACGCTGTCGCATGACCGCAATCTTGCGCTTCGCTGTGCAACCGGTTAGCCTGCGACCTTAGTCACTCGGTTCAGGAAGTTATTTGATCATCACGTGAGGAAGTTGGTGTATGCGCTCACTCAACACGCGTCCGTGTTATCCGTGCATTGGCTTGGTGGCCGCTGTCGTCCTGGCGGGTTCGATGCCAGGTTTCGCTGGATTGTGGCCTGTGGGCCGGGAGGTGGTCCGTTTAGAGGCCCGGCCGTTTGAGCTTCAGGACGTGCGGTTGCTGGAGGGTCCGTTTCGCGAGGCGATGGAGCGAACGCGGAAGTATCTCCACGAGTTGGATGAGAACCGCCTGCTGTTTCACTTCCGCGAGACCGCCGGACTGCCGGCTCCGGGCGAGCCGCTGGGCGGCTGGGAGAAACCGAAAGTCCGTTCTCACGCGGTGGGCCACTACCTCTCGGCTTGCGCCATGATGGTTGCCTCGACTGGCGACAAAACCCTCCGCGCAAAAGCCGGCCGTATCGTGGCGGCGCTGGCCGAGTGTCAGAAGGCGCACGGCAACGGTTTCCTTGGCGCTTATCCTCAATCATACGTAGATGAGTTGATCGCGGGCAAAGGCGGGGGGAACGCGTGGTATCGGTTCCACAAGGTTTTCTCCGGCCTGATTGATGTCCACGTCTATTGCGGAAATCCGCAAGCATTGCAGGTGGCCGAACAGATGGCGGCTTGGACCAAGAGCCGGCTCGATCGAGTTGATCGCCCAACCATGCAACGGATGCTCAACTCGGCGGAGGAAGGCGGGATGACCGAATGTCTCGCCACCCTCTACGGGCTGACCGGCGACCAGCGATGGTTGGAGTTGTCGAAGCGATTCGATCAGGATAGTTACTCGGAGCCACTGGCGCGTGGTGAAGACCGCCTCAAGGGCCAGCACGTCAACTCGATCATTCCCAACATCATCGGCAACGCGCGTTTGTATGAGGTGACCGGCGCGGAGCGGGACCGGCAGATCGCCGAGTTTTTCTGGAACCAAGTCGTCGGCGCGCGGTCTTACTGCACCGGCGGCACGAGTCTGGACGAGTTTTGGAAAGCGGAGCCGGGCAAACTGTCCGACCAACTCGGCGGCCACAACCAGGAGACTTGTTGCACCTACAACCTGCTCAAGCTCACGCGCCACCTGTTTGCCTGGAAACCGGATCGGAAGTTCGCTGACTATTATGAGCGCGCCTTGCTAAACGGCATCCTGGCGACGCAGGATCCGAAGACGGGCATGATGATGTATTACTTCCCGCTCGCTTCCGGCTTCTGGAAGTATTTCAACGCGCCGCCCGATACTTTCTGGTGCTGCGTCGGCACCGGCATGGAGAACCACGCGCGTTACGGCGAGTCCATCTATTTTCACGACGACGCCGGCATCTGGGTCAACCTCTTCATCGCCTCCGAACTGAACTGGAAAGACAAACACGTTCGGCTGCGGCAGGAGACGCGTTTTCCCGATGAGCAACGAACCGCGTTCAGCGTGAAGACCGAACGACCGGTTCGTTTTGCGCTGCGGCTGCGAGTTCCTCAGTGGGTTGCCAACGGCGTCGCCGTTCGAGTAAACGGAAACCCGCTCGATGCTTCGGCGGACAAGAGCGGCTATCTGGTGATTGATCGAACGTGGGCCGACGGCGACCGCGTTGAGATGGCGTTGCCCATGCAACTCCGGGCGTGGCCGATGCCCGACGATCCGACGCTGCTTGCCGTGATGTATGGCCCGATGGTTCTCGGCGGTCGCCTCGGAACCAACCAGATCACCGACGACCTCGTTTACCGGCACGAGAGTTATTTCAAGTATCCCAAACAACACGTCGCTCGCGCACCGGACATCGTGACGGCGAATCCTGATCCTGCTGAGTGGGTGAAGCCTGTGGCGGGCGAGCCGCTCACCTTCCGCACCCAATCCGTCGGCCGGCCGCGCGACGTGACGCTCGTGCCTCTCCACCGGCTGTGGGGCGAACCCTACGCGGTTTACTGGCGGGTCGTGCCGGAGCTGGAGTGGCAGAAACGCGAGGTGCAGCGCAAGGCGCAGGAAACCGCCGAGCGCGCGCGCGACGAGCTGCTGAAGCAAAACAAAGTTGATGAGGTCATTGCCGATGGACCTTTCGGCCAATCGGAGAAAGCGCACGCGTTTCGTGGCGAACGCACGCACACAGCACCCCACCAAGGCCGGTCTTGCCGGTGCGCATCCAATGGGTGGTTTGGCTACACAATGAAAACTCTGCCCAACGAACCGATGGCGCTTCTCTGCACCTATTCATACTGGGGAGGCAAGGCGCAGCCGTGGACGTTCGACATCGTCGTGGATGACACAAAGATCGCCGCGCAGACGCTGGATCAGGAGCGTGCGGACCGTTTCTTCGACGTGAAGTATGCGATTCCTCCGGAGCTAACACGAGGCAAGTCGTCCGTGGTGGTGAAATTCGCCGCCACGCCCGGTCAAGCCGCCACTGGCGCTTTTCTCGGCGGCGTTTTCGACTGCGTGATGCTCAAGGCGAAGCCGACGGGCGAATAGCCTTGTGAACATGACCACTGATCCCATTGATTGCGGTTTCGGGCACGCTGCGCTTCGCCTGTTGCTGCTGCTTTTGCTCAGCGCCGGCACGGCCGCCGGCCAATACCACACCTACTGGGGCGACGTGCACGGGCACTCCACGGTATCGGACGGCAAAAGCAGTCCCGACGACTACTTCACTTATGCGCGCGATGTCGCCAAGCTCGACTTCGTCATCCTCACCGACCACGATTTCGGCAACCGCGCACCGTGGCGGATGCCGAAGGAAAACTGGCAGCTCATCCAGGACAAAGCGGATCAGTTCAACGCAGACGGCCGCTTCGTCGCGATTGGCGGTTACGAATGGACGTCGCAGGCGAAGTATTGGTCCGGCTTCACCAACGGCCCGTCGGAGCGGCTGTTTCCTGGACCACCGCGATTCTACAATCACAAGAACGTCTATTTCACGAATCGTATTGATTACCTCTTCAGTGCGAAGGATCCCGCCTGCAACAATCCCGACACGCTGGCGGAAGCGGTAAGGAAGCATGACGGTCTGATCCAGAACAACCATCCCTTTGCTGTTTTCAACGAGGCAAGAGATCAGTGGGAATACGCCCCCGCGAACAGTTCCGTTATCGTCAATACCGAGATGGGCTTGGACACCAGCCGCTACCAGGGCAAAACCTATCAACTGAATTGGGAAAAAGGCGTGCGCGAGTTTCTCAACCACGGCGGGAAGACCGGTTTCGTCGCGGGAACCGACACCCACGACGGGAAACCCGTCGCGCGCACGGCCGTGCTGGCAACGGGACTGACGCGCACGGCCATCTTCGACGCGCTGCGCCATCGGCGGAACTACGCCATCAACCATGCCCGTATCGGACTCGACTTCCGCATCAACGGGCATTTCATGGGCGAGGATATCGAGTTGACCGGCAAGCCGCGGATAGTCGTGGATGTCAAAGGCACCGCGCCGATTGAGGAGATCATCATCGTCCGCAACGGCGAGGTCGTCTATACGCTCCATCCGCAGCAGCAGAACGCCTCGTTCACGTATGTGGACGAGACCTTCGCGGGTCCGAGCTACTACTACGTGCGCGTGATCCAAACCGACACCGATCCGCACGGCAATCGCTCCCATGCCTGGTCAAGCCCGATCTGGATAAAGAAGAAACCCTGAACAGTAAGCGGCAGGTCGCCGCGAACCACGAGATGAACACATGATCCTCCGAATCTGGTGTGCGGTTGTTTGTGCGTTTACGGTTACCATCGCGGCCGGAGAGCCGAGCCTGCCGAAGTCGGGCCGGCTCCTGACTCAAAGCGCCGAGCCGGTCCGCATCGTCTGTTTCGGCGACAGCATCACGGGCGTCTATTACCACACGGGCGGACGGCGGGCGTGGTGCGACATGCTCGGCATCGCGTTGCAGCAATTGTATCCCAATGCCAGGCTGCAGATGATCAACGCCGGCGTGAGCGGCAACACGACTGCGGCGGGGTTGGCGCGTATTGAGCGCGACGTGCTCGCCCACAAGCCACATTTGGTTGTCGTCATGTTTGGCATGAACGACATGGCCTTCGATGCGAAGGAGATGACCGGGCAGCAGATCGCGGAGCGAGAGACGCGTTTTGCCGCCAACTTGCGCGAGATCATCCGCCGCTGTCGCGACGTGGGCGCCGAGGTTGTGCTCTGCACCCAGAACTCCATCTATCCCGACGCCGTGCCCCGCCGACCGCAGGAGCGCCTCGCCAGGTATGCTGAAATCATCCGGGCCGTCGCCGCCGACACTCGCGCGCCACTGGCCGATTGCTACCGAGCCTACGAATCGCTCCGTGCCACCGACCCGCGCGGCTGGATGTTGTTGATGAGTGAGACGATTCACCCGAACATGAACGGCCACAAACTGTTCGCCGAGGAAATCGCCCGGGTCATCAGCGGCAAACGCGTCTCACTGCGCGACGTGATGCCGCTCCAACCGTGCATCCCGCGCACGCTGGCGCTGCTGCGTGAAGGCAAGCCGATTCACGTGGTTGCGATGGAGCCTTATGACACGACCGTGGCGCAGGTGTTGAAGAGGCTGAGTCCAAACTGCGAAGTCCGAGCAACCTGCTGGCCAACGGAGGGCAAGACGCTGGCGCAGTTGGAGAGTTGGGGCAAAGGCGTCCGCGCCATGAAGCCCGACCTCGTCGTGATTGCCGTTCCCGCAAAGGTCTCTGCGCCCGCCCAGGACGAAGCGCTCATCCGGTCGTATTCCTGGATTGTGAACTACAGCATGGCGTTCGGCCGTCCCGAGTGGGATGTGGTGGCGATCCTCCCGCCGGGACAAGACATCGCCCGCGACATCATCCTGGGCCATGACATCGCTTGCATCGAGAACAAGTCGGGCGACGCCGCGTTGACCGAGGACCTGTTGCTGCGCTGGTTCCAAGCTCAACGGAGCGGACACTGAAAGGTTGAAGGTTTGCCGATCTTCTGGTGAATGCCGAACGGGCGCGATGCCTGCAATGGGGACGTTGCACCGGATTGTATCTCGCTCGGCCTCAGCCCAGTCCCGCGCTTGCATCTGCACTCCGGCTCCGGCAACATCGCCGCCGGTATGAATGCAAAGCGATTCCGCATTGCCTTCTCCTTCGCGGGGGAAAAGCGCAACTTTGTCGCCGAGGTTAGCGGCAAGCTTGCGCAAGGCTTCGGCCAGGAACACATCCTCTACGACAAATACCACGAGGCCGGGTTCACCCGCCTAATCCATGCTGGGTTGTTCAGCAGTTAAAGGACCGACATGCCCTCCGTGTTTATCAGCTACCGGCAAATTGACGACGCACAACGCCATCGCGTGCGTTCCTTTGCGGAACAACTTCGCGCCAGTGGCATCAACGTCATCCTCGATCAGTTCTATCTCGACAAGCATCCCGGTGGTCCACCCGAAAAATGGCCGAAGTGGAGCAGTGACCAGGCAATCAATACTGAGCACGTCATCATCGTCGGCAGTGAATCTTGGTTCCTCTGTTTCGACGGCAAACAACCGCCTGGCACCGGGCTCGGGGCCGCCTGCGAAGCCGACGACCTGCGCACGCGAATCTACAAGGCTGCCAACATCAACGAGAATATCCGTGTCGTGGTCTTCAACGACAGCGATGCCACGCATATCTCTTCCAAACTCGAAGGTTACCACCGCTTCCACGCGGAGCGTGACTTTGCGAGCATTGTGAAATGGCTTGGCGGCACTCTACCCGCTACCACACCGCCCCCAAAAACTTCCATCCCCAACAACCTCCCGCGACTTCAGCCGTTCTTCGGGCGCGAGAAGGAGTTGGCGGCCATTCGCGAGGCCCTCGACCCGGAGAACCGCACCTGGGGCGCGCTCATTGACGGGCCGGGCGGGATGGGGAAGACCTCGCTCGCGGTGCGCGCGGCCTACGATTGCCCGGTGGGCCGTTTCCAGCGCATCATCTTCCTCTCCGTGAAGGAGCGCGAGATGGACGACGATGGCGAGCGCCCGCTCACCGGCTTCATCCTGCCGGGGTTTCTGGAGATGCTCAATGAACTCGCCCGCCAGTTGGAGCAGCCGGAGATCACGAAGGCCCCGGAGGACCAGCGCGTCCGGCTCCTGATCGACGCCCTTCGCCCGGCGGGGGCGCTGCTCATCCTCGACAACCTCGAATCGCTTCCCAAGTCCGACCGCGACCAGCTTTTCACCTTCGTCAAACGCCTGCCGCCGGGCTGCAAGGCCATCCTCACCAGCCGCCGCCGCATCGGCTCCGGTTCGGATCTGATTCCATTGCAGAAACTCGACCCAGAGACAGCACTGAGAATCCTTGCCGACCTTGCCTTGCACAATCCGCTGCTCGCGAAGACCAGCGAGGCCGAGCGCATCGCCCTCCACACGCAGACCGGCGGCAATCCGCTGCTCCTGCACTGGGTGGCGGGGCAACTGGGCCGCGGCAGTTGCCGCACCTTCACCGACGCGCTTGCCTTTCTGACCACCTGCCCGAAGGACAATGATCCGCTGGAGTTCGTCTTCGGCGATCTCGTGGAGGAGTTCACTCCGGAGGAGACGCGGGTGCTCTGCGGCCTCACCTACTTCACCCTGCCGGCGAAGGTGGAGCACATCGCCGGGGTGGCCGGCCTCAAGAAGGAACCGGCCGGGACCGCCTTGGGCAGTCTCGCCAACCGCTCGCTCGTCGTTCCCGACCAGGAGGAGGAAGCCTTCGCCCTCGTGCCGATGGTCGCCGAGTTCCTGCGGCGCAAACGGCCCGAAGTCGTCAGGGAAACCGGCAGCCGGCTGGAGAACCGCGCCTTTGCGCTGATCGTGGAGAACGGTTGGGAGAAGCACGATCGTTTCCCGGTGCTTGATGCTGGCTGGTCCACGGTGGCCCCGGCCTTGCCGCTCTTCCTCGCCGGGCCGAATGATCGGCTCCAGACCGTATGCGATGCACTCGGCGCCTTCCTTAACTTCACGGGCCGCTGGGATGAATGGCTCTCGCTCAACCAGCAGGCGGAAACCAGGGCTGTGGCGGCCGGCGATTACGACAAGGCTGGCTGGCGGGCCTATCACGCGGGCATGATTCACTCTCTGCGCCAGCAGGCGGACGAGGTGCTGGCCTGTGCCGACCGGGCGGCGGCGCACTGGCGCAAGGCCAAGGCCGGTGTCCGCGAGCGTTCCACCGCCATCCAGTTGCGGGGCATCGGACATCATTTGAAGAAGGATTACACCGCCGCCATCGCCGCCTACCGCGAGGCGCTAGAATTGTATCGCAGTTTGTCCGCCTCGAGCGTGGACGTGGCCATCGCCTTGAACGACCTCGCCGGTGCTGAGCATCTCTCCGGCGATTTCGCGGCGGCGGAGAGGGATTATCGCGAGGCGCTGCGGGTGGACCGCGTGGTCGGTAACGCAGAGGGCGTGGCTATCTGCATGGGCAATCTGGCTGAGTTGGCCTTGGATCGGGAAGATTGGCCGGGTGCCGAGGCTTTGGCCCGCGAGGCACTGCCTTTGTCCGAAAAGGTGGGCCGCCAAGAGTTGATCGCCTCAAACTGCCAGCGCATCGCCAAAGCCTTGGCCCGGCAGGGGAAGAAGCCGGAAGGGCTGCCCTACGCCCGGCGCGCGGTGGATATCTACACCAAGCTCGGCTCGCCCGGCCTCCAAGAAGCCCTCGCGACTCTCGCGAAGTGTGAAGGGTGACTTTGGGCGGGCGTGAGGTCTGGCGGGTCTGAGGGCGGACCTGTATCTTCATGTATCCCGACTGGGCGCGGTTGAGGAACTGCTTTCTGGCTGGCGGGAGTGGCGGATGGTTATTGTGCGGCGGCAATTGTGGGGGATGTTTCATCCGGGAAGGGCACGGTTTTCTCTTTTCCAGCCGATGCAGCGGCTTTTCGCATGGCTGCTGCGCCTTGTTGGCTCAATGAAATGACTTCTTCCACATCTGTAACATCTTTTTGTGCCTCTGTAATGGTTACAGTGGTGGAAAAAGGTGTTTCAGTAGCAGAGAAAGCCGTTACAGCCATATAAAAAGGCGTTTCAGTGGCGGAAGAAGCCATTACAGCATGGCAGCCGGACGATGCAGGGTGGAAGCCGGATGTTACAATGATGCACCCGGGCGCTGCATCGTTGCTGCCGGATGCCGCAGGATGGTATGCGGACGATGCAGGGTCAGGCTCCGGGGCTTGGACCGCTGGCGGCGCGGGTTCGTTATACCGCGCGCTTGATCGCCTCGATGTCCTTGTAGCTGCGCAGGTCGTAGGCAATGCGGGCGGCGTCGAGGACGTCGGTCAGCGCGCGCAGGGCGACGCCGAAACCGTCGGGGCCGCTGGTGCCGCCGAACTGGCCGCCGCCCTTCAGGTGCGGCTCCAGGTCCATGAACACGCCGGGGACGCCGAGTTTCCTGAGCTTGCGGTCGAGGGCGGGGATGCGCTTGGCGAAATCTCTGAGGATGGCGAGGTGCTGGCAGTCGCCGGTGTCGCAGGGGACGAAGTTTTTGAGCATCGCCTCGTCCACGTGGCCGCGCCACTGGAGTTTGCCCTTCTGGCGGTAGTCCTTGATGTGCATCCAGGCGATGCCGTCTTTCATGGCGTGGTAGTTTTCGACGACGGCCTTGCCGCTGCCGAACTGGACGAAGAGGTTGGCGGCGTCGAAGACGAGGACGAGGGCCTTGCTGTTGACGTGCTTGTATAGCTCCATAAGCAGGCGGCCGTTCTGGCCGACGAGGTTTGCCTCGACTTCCAGGCCGAAGATGACGCCCTCCGCCTCGCAGCGCGCCGCGATCTCGCCGAGCATGTCGCCCGCCTGCCGGACGTAGTCCTCCGGCCGCTCGCCCTTGGGCTGGTAGAAGGAGAAGCCGCGGATGAGCTTGGTGCCGAACGCCTGCGCGAGCGCGATGGCGTGGCGCACGTCCTGGTCCACGTATTGGCGGAACGGGATGTAGCGGTTGCGGGTGCCGTCCTCCACGTCCTTGATCTTCACCTTGCCGATGGGCGAGCCGAGGGTGGCGACGCTGACGCCGTAGTCGAGGTGGAACTGCTGGAGCAATTTGATCTCCACGTCGGTGAGCTGCATCACGTTCTTGACGCCGTTGCCGGCGTCCACGAAACGGATGCTGTAATACTTGAGGCCGGCGGCGGCGAGCAAGGTCATCTGTTCGAGCGCGGTCTTCTTGACCGCACCCTCGTCGGCGAAACCTGAAAGGAGAACTTTGGGTGTCATGGGGCGGCTCTTTTACACGAAGCGCGGCCCGACTGAAAGGTTGAATTGTTGCGTCGGAAGGCGTAAGCGTAGCGGCTCAACCAACCCACAGGAACATGATGATGAAGATGAACTCGATCACAGGAAGACTGATTGCCGGAGGAATGGTCGCGATGGCGTTTTGCGCGATGCAAAATCTCGTCGCAGCGGAGAAGGAGACGGCGCTCTTTGACGGCAAGACGCTCGACGGCTGGGCCGCGACCGGCAAGCCGGAGGGCTGGGCAGTCGAGGACGGCACGATTGCCTGCCAGATCAAAGGCGGCGGTTATCTCTACACGAAGGAGCAATACGAGAACTTCGTCCTGTCGCTCGACTTCAAGGTTTCGCCGCCCACCAAGAAGCTGAACGCGAAGAGCAAGAAGGAAGAGACGCACAAGTGCAACAGCGGCGTGTTCATCCGCTGGTCCGACCTCAAGAACGCCGTTCACACCGGCATCGAGGTGCAGGTGTTCGACAGCGTCGGCGTGGAGAAGCCGGGCAAGCACGATTGCGGCGCGCTCTACGACATGGTGGCGCCATGCAAGAACATGGAGAAGCCCGTTGGCGAATGGAACCGCATGGTCATCACCTGCAAAGGCCCGATCATCTCCGTCGAGCTAAACGGAGAGAAGATCTGCGAGATGAACGAGGACCAGTTCGACAAGCCCGGCCAGAATCCTGACGGCACGAAGAACAAATACAAGAACGCCTGGAAGGACATGCCGCGCAAAGGCCATATCGGCCTGCAAGACCACGGCGGCCGCGTGTGGTTCAAGGACGTGAAGATCAAGGTGCTGTCAGCCCATTGAACCGGCTGCTCTTGTTTCAGCGGTTTCCGCGTTTGCGCGACACGATGCCGTTTGTGCCGCTTGGCACCTACCCGACGCCCGTTGAACGTCTCACGACCGTCGAGCATGCGGCCCGCTTGCCGGCGGGCGGGCAGTTGTGGGTCAAGCGCGACGATCTCTCCGGCGAGCCGTGGGGGATGAGCAAGGTCCGCAAGCTGGAGCACTACTTCGGCGACGCGCGGGCCGCCGGTGCGCGGCGCGTGCTGACGTTCGGGCCGCTCGGTTCCAATCACACGCTGGCCACGGCGCTCTACGGGCAGCAACTCGGCTTCGAGGTGCATCTCCAGCTCTGGCCGGAACCGCCGGCCGAACGCGTCCGCCAAACGCTGCTGGCCGAGCGTGCGCTGGGCGCGAAACTCTTCCTCGTCGGCACGCTCGACGAACGCGCTTTGGTTGAACTGGCCGATGACGCGCGCTCCATGCTCCACGCTCCATGCGCTGAGCCGAATCCATACAGTCGCAGCGACCCCTCACCCTTACCCTCTCCCCGTCCGACGGGTAGAGGGAAGGGTTCTCCTCTGTTGCGAACGCAGCCACTGTTCAGTGAGTCGCACAGCAGAGAGCGGAACATCTCCCTCTCCCCATCCGATGGGGAGAGGGTTGGGGTGAGGGGTTGTTCCGATGGTATGGCTGCGGCTGAGTCTGTTTACGTCATTCCTCCCGCCGGCACTGATCCAATCGGCGCGATGGGCTACGTCGAGGCGGGGCTGGAAATCGGCACGCAGGTGGCGCATGGCGAGTTGCCCGCGCCGGATT
Organism: Verrucomicrobiota bacterium; assembly: GCA_026397915.1. GTDB lineage: Bacteria > Verrucomicrobiota > Verrucomicrobiia > CAIQCK01 > CAIQCK01 > CAIQCK01. Next base: position 59,451 of record JAPLTX010000023.1, on the reverse strand, counting down.
TCGTTCACGTCGCCGGCGGCACGGGCGGCGTTGCGGCCGGGTTGGCGATCGGGCTGCGGCTGGCAGGGCTGCGCAGCCGCGTCGTGGCGGTTCGCTGCGTGGCGGCGGAGGTGCTGACGGAACTGCGCGTCGTGTTCCTTGCGCGCCGGTTACGGCAGCGGCTTGCGCAGCTTGCGGGCGTCGAGGAGACATCGCTGGCGCAACCGACGGCGGAAGACTTTCTAATTCTTCACGACCAAGCCGGCGGCGGTTACGGCCGGCCGACGGAAGCATCGGAGCAAGCGCGGGCGTTGTTTGAAGCGAGCGCGTCGGTGGTGCTGGATGGGACCTACACGGCCAAGGCCGCCGCGGGAATGCTGGCGTTCGCCGCGTCGGCGGAAGGCGCCGGCCGGCGGCATTTGTTCTTCCATACATATGCGCACCGCGACCTGAGCGGGCTGGCGGTGGACGCAACCTGGCGGGACTTACCAGTGCCGTTTCACGCATGCTTCGGCGGGGTTTAGGATTGCATTCGACGGGCGGATGCCGGAACACTTCGCGACTGTCATGGAGAACAACGAGCGTTTTAGCGATTTGAAGCGGGCGTTTCGCATGGTGACGCGCGATCCGGGCTGGTGGTGGAAGGTGTTGATCGTCGGCCCGATGATTTTCTGTCCGCTGACGTTTCTGCTTCCGCTGGGATTCACGATGGAGGTGTTGCGGCGCGCGAAGAAGAATCCGGAGAAATTCATTCTGCCGGGCTTTGGCTTGACGTTGTGGGGGCGCTACGTCAGGGAAGGCGCTGTGAAACTGCTGATCACTTTCGGGACGCTGCTTGTGCCGGTGCTGGCATGGATGGGGTTCACATGGGCCGTGGCGTTGATCTTCCGTTTTCCTGGCTGTGAGCGGTGGCAGTTCTTTTTCGAGACGCTGTTGCCGTTTGCCTCGCCGGCGGCGTTCTTCATCACGATCCCATTCTGTGCGGTGTCGTGCTGCCGTTATCTGGAGACAGGCCGCATCGGGCCGGCGTTTGACTATGTGACGAACATCAAAATCTATCGCGCAGGCTTCGTGGATTTTTCAATCGGCGCCGTGGTCATTCTGGGGATGAATGCCATCGCGCAGACGTGGTTGCTGCCGCTGATGTGGGGTTTGTTATTCAGCTTGTGCGTGGGGGACTGCTGGTTCGGGCCGATCTACAACGAGGCCGCCCGGCGGGTCAAACGCGAAGAAGAAGCAGCAGCGGCGAGCAGCGCGGCGGATGAAGAACAAACGTTGCCGCGCAGTGAGGTCTGAAAAACGAAGCGGGGCACACGGGATTGTCTGCCTCACGCCCACTTCGTTTTGCGGCGCTATTCCGCTGCCGGGCTGAGGTCTTTGCTGAGTTCTGTTTCCAGCGCCGGTTTGGGCGCGCGTCGGGTCATACGCTCGCGCAATCCTTCCATCGCGAGGTAAACCACCGGCGTGATGTAGAGGGTGAGGGTCTGCGAGACGATGAGGCCGCCGACGACGGCGAGGCCGAGCGGTTGGCGCGCTTCGCCGCCGGCACCGTAGCCAAATGCGATCGGCAGCGTGCCCATCAGCGCGCAGAAGGTGGTCATCATGATCGGTCGGAACCGCAGCAGGCAGCCTTGGTAGATGGCGTCATAGGCCGTCTTCCCTTCGCGCTGCGCCTCGATGGCGAAGTCAATCATCATGATGGCGTTCTTCTTCACGATGCCGACGAGCATGATGAGGCCGACCAGCGAGTAGATGTTCAGGTCGCAGCCAAACATCATCAGCGTGACCAGCGCGCCGAGGCCAGCGGAGGGCAGGCCGGAGAGAATCGTGATCGGGTGGATGAAACTTTCGTAGAGGATGCCGAGGATGATGTAGATGACCAGCACCGACATCACCAGCAACAGGCCCATGCCTTGCTGGGACGCCTCGAAGATTTGCGCGGTGCCCTGGAAGTTGCCGATGACGGTCGCGGGCAGGTGCAGTTCGCGCTCGGCGTCACGGATCAGGTCCATCGCCGTGCCCAGCGAGACGCCGGGGACGAGGTTGAAGGAAATGGTGGAGGCGGGAAGCTGGCCGAGGTGATTGACGGTCAGCGGGCCGGCGGTTCGCTTGATCCGTGCCACGGTGTTCAACTGCATCAGCTTGCCGCTGTCGGAGCGCACGTAAAGTTGTGAGAGCGCCGCGGGGTCGCGCTGGTTCTCCGGTCTGGCTTCGAGGATGACCCAGTATTGGTTGCTGGGCGTGTAGATGGTGGAGATCTGCCGCGAACCGTAGGCGCTGTAGAGGGCGTCTTCAATTTGCGCGGCACTCACGCCCAGCATGCGCATCTTATCGCGGTCCATGTCCACCAACACCTGCGGGCTGTTGATGAGCAGGTCGCTGTTGACATCGAGAAGGCCGGGCAACTCACGCATCGCGGCCTCCAGTTTCGGCACCCAACGGTAGAGTTCGGCGGTGTCAGCACACTGCAAGGTGTATTGGTATTGGGCCTTGGTCAGCATGCCGCCGAAGCGGATGATTGGCACGTTTTGGAGGATGACTTGAAGACCGACCAGTTTGGCAAATTTGGGCCGGAGTTCCTGAATGAGCTGGTCGGAGTTGAGCTTGCGCTCAGAGCGGGGTTTGAGCCGGATGAACATGCGGCCGGCGTTACCGGTCCGGGTCGAGCCGCCGACGCCGATCGAGGAGGTAAAGTTGAGCACGTTCGGGTCGGCTAGGATGATCTTCGCGGCCTCCATCTGGTGCATGCGCATCGCCTCGAACGAAATGTCCTGCGATCCTTCAGTTATCGCGTAAATCTGGCCAGTGTCTTCGTTGGGAAACATGCTCCAAGGCATTCTCAAACCGAGATAGACCGTCAACACGAACGTGAGCGCAAGCACTGCTATCATCACCCAGCGGTGGCGCATGGCGGATTGCAGGGTCACCTCGTAAATGCGCAACATGCCGTTGAAGCCGCTCTCCAGGATACCGTAGAGACGGCCGTGCTTTTCGGTTGACGACGGCCGCACGAAGCGGCTGCACATCATTGGCGTCAGCGTCAGCGACACGAAGCCCGATACCAGCACTGCCGCGCCGATGGTCACGGCAAACTCGTGCAACAACCGGCCCAGCACGCCCGGCATGAACAGAATCGGGATGAACACCGCCGCCAGCGACAGCGTCATGGAGATGATCGTGAAGCCGACTTGCTTCGCGCCTTTGAGCGCCGCGACGAAAGGTTCCTCGCCCTGCTCCATGTGGCGGACGATGTTCTCCAGCATGACGATGGCGTCGTCCACCACGAAGCCCACTGACAGCGTCAGCGCCATCAGAGAGAGGTTGTCCACGCTGTAGTTGCACAGATACATTACCGCGAACGTGCCGATGACCGACATGGGCACCGCGAGGCTGGGGATGATCGTAGCTGAGACGTTGCGGAGGAACAGGAAGATGACCAGCACCACCAGGCACGAAGTCAGCAGCAGCGTAAACTCGACGTCGCGAACCGACTCGCGGATGGATTTGGAGCGGTCGTAAAGCGTTTCGATTCCGACCGAGGCCGGCACCTGCGCGCGGAACTGCGGCAGCAGTGCCTTGATGTCGTCCACCACCTGCACGGTGTTGTAGCCGGGTTGGCGCTGGATGGCCAGGATGATGCCGCGCACGCCGTTAAACCATCCGGCAACCTTGTCGTTTTGCGTGCTGTCAATCACCCGCGCGATCTGCTCCAACCGCACCGGCGCACCGTTGCGGTAGGCGACGATGATTGGGCGATAGTCCGCCGCCTTGTTGAGGATGCCTGTGGCCTGCACGGTGAACGCTTGGTGCCGCCCGTAAAGCGTGCCGGTGGGGATGTTCACGTTGGCGTCGGCGATCGCCTTCTGCACCTCGTCAATCCCGATGCCGCGCGTCGCCATTGCGTCGGGGTCCACCTGCACGCGGACGGCGAACTTCTGCGCGCCGAGCACCTGCACCTGCGCGACGCCGTCCACCATCGAGATGCGCTGGGCCATCAACGTCTGCGCGTATTCGTCCACCGTCGAAAGCGGCAGCGTCGGCGAGGTCAGGGCGAGATAGAGGACCGGCTGGTCGGCGGGGTTGACCTTGTTATATGTCGGCGGCGTCGGCATGTCCGGCGGCAGTTGGGACATCGCGCGCGCAATCGCCGCCTGCACGTCCTGGCCGGCGGCGTCAATGGTCCGGCTTAGCGCAAACTGGATGGTGATCTGCGACAAGCCAAGCGCGCTCACCGAAGTCATATTGTCCACGCCGGCGATGGTGGAGAATTGCTTCTCCAACGGCGTCGCCACCGCCGAGGCCATCGTCTCCGGACTCGCGCCGGGCAGACTCGCCGACACCATGATCGTCGGGAAGTCCACGTTCGGCAGGTCGCTGACCGGCAGCTTCCGGAACGCCATGATGCCGAAAAGCAAAATCGCCGACATGACCAACGTGGTCATTACCGGACGACGGATGAACAGTTCTGGAATGCTCACGGTGCCTTCGCCTCGGCTGGCGCGGTTGCGGCGGGGCTGATGCTGGTCTTCACGTCCACCTTCATGCCGGGCACCAGCCGCAAGTGCCCGTCGGTCACGACCATCTCGCCCGCCCGCAAGCCTTGCTCGATCACCGCCATGCCGTCGCGCGAACTCGCCAGCACCACCGGCCGCATCTCAACTGTCCGGTCGGCCTTGACCACGTAAACGAACTCGCCTTTCTGACCTGTCTGCACGGCTTGCGACGGCACCACGATCGCGCGCGGCGTTGTCGTCATGTCGAGGCGGACGTTGACAAACTGGCCGGGCCAAAGCGTGCAGTCGGTGTTGGGGAAGGTAGCCTTGAGCTGGATGGTGCCAGTGGCGACATCCACCGTGTTGTTGATGAAACTGAGCTGGCCCAGCGCTTTCAGTTCATCGTGATTGGCGACAATCGCCTCGACCGCCAATGATCCCACCGCGAGATATCGCTTGATGTCCGGCAGGTAATGTTCCGGCACGGAGAAGGTGACGTAGATCGGCTGAACCTGGTTGATCACCACCAACTCATCGTCTTTCGCCTTGATGACGTTGCCTGCGTGTTTGCTCAGCCCACCCGTGCGTCCGTCAAGCGGCGAGCGGATTTCAGTGTAACCGAGCAAGAGCTTCATGTTGGACACCGCCGCCTCATCGGCCTGCACGGTCGCTCTCAGCGCCGCGAACGTCGCGCGCGCCTTGTCGGCGTCCTGGGGTGAAGCCACACCTTTCTTGCCCAGTTCCTCATAGCGCTGGTTTTCCAGACGCGCGTTCTCCAACTGCGCCTTGTCGCGGGCGAGATTGGCCTCGGCTTGCTTGAGCGACTCCGTAAACGGCCGCGGGTCAATCGTGAACAGGAGGTCGCCTTTCTTGACATCCTTTCCCTCGCGGAAATGCGCTGCCAACAACGGTCCATCCACCTGCGAGCGCACGGACACTGTAGAAAGCGCCTCGACGTTGCCGATGGCGCGCACCTGCACCGCCATCGGGCGCTCCACCGCGTTCGCCGCCAGCACCGGCACTGGCGGCGGCGCTTTCTTCGCGCTGCCCTTCGCGTTGGACTTCTCGGAACAACCCATCAACGCCGCACTGGCCGCGACGAGCGCAGTCACACCGGCCATCAGCCAAGCTTTCGTCTTCATGCGGACTTTCCTTTCGGCCGGAACGCGGCCGCAAACTGCTGTAGAAATGCCACGCGGCGCTTGCGAAACTCCGGGTCTGTCACCGACAGTCCGGTGACGAGTCGTGTGATCTGGGGAAATGCCAGCGGGTATGTGGTGAGGCTGATCATCGCCAGCAACATCTGCTGCGGGTCCAGCTCGCGCGATACCAGCCCCTTGGCCTGGCTGCGGCGCAGGTTGGCGATGCCATTCTTGATATTGGCCAGACGTTTCTCCTCGTTAATCAATTTGCCATTGCCCGTCTGCAACGCTTCCCATTGCAGCAACCGAATCCAATCCATGTCCTGGCGGGCCAGGTCGAACCAGTAGGCCAGCGCCTCGATGGGATCATCCGGCGCTTTTGCCACCCACTCCGCCCGCTGCGCGAGCTTGCGTTGCAAGATGGCGCGGAAGAGGTCCTCCTTGTTGCCAAAATAGTGGTAGAGCATCCGCTTGTTGATCCGCGCCCGCCGCGCGATGCTGTCCACGCGCGCGCCGGCAAAACCCTTCGCGGAGAACTCCGCCATCGCCGCTGTTAAGATGCGTTCTTGCGCGCGCTGGGGATCACGGGTTGTTGCCTGTGAACGCTGCGGATGTGAGGTGGACACCATCATAAGTAATCAACCGGATGCTAGGTAAGTGCCAAGTAACTGTCAAGTTACCGACGGCAGTTACCGGCGGCAGTATTGGGTTGCTTAAGTGGGGTGAGCTTCCAAGCTCGCCCGCCGCGGTTTCAGCGAAGAGACTGCGCGAGCTTGGAAGCTCACGCCACTTATGAGGCTCGAACCCGTCCGATCACCTGCCGCTGCCGTCTCTGCTCCGGTCAAACAAAGACGTTGTTATCAGTCGGTCGGCGGGTAGTATAAGCGCGGTATTAACGCTAGTATCAGAGTATTCTGAGCATGAACAAGCCGGCAAAATGGATCGTTCGCCATCGCGACAACGCGCGGGCGGTCGTTTGCTCCGCGTGCGGCGAGTCCACACGCATCCTGACGCGGGCCGACGGGCAGGACGTGGTGAACTTCCACGTCACGCACATCCTTGAATCGAAGCGGCACTATCACAAGAAGTGCAACGAGGTCTATTACATCCTCGAAGGCTCCGGGAAGATGGAACTGGATGGCGAGACGGTGGAGTTGACGCCGGGCACGGTGGTCTATATTCCGGCCGGCACGCGCCATCGCGGCTACGGCGATTTCAAGACGGTCGTGGTCGGCACGCCGGCGTTTGAAGAAGCGGACGAGTATTTCGATTGAACTGTAGCGGCGGTCTATGACCGCCGCCGATTTGAGATGTAGGCCGGGACTGTGTCCCGGCGGAATGTCCTCGCCGGCTCGCAGAGCCGGCCTACAGCCGGCGGTCATAGACCGCCGCTACAGATGGATTGATTTTATGGCTGAACGAAAAACACTGGATGAACGGCAGCAGATGAGCGAGGCGGAGCGGTTGCGGCATTCGTGCGCCCACGTGCTGGCGACAGCGATTCTGAAACTCTGGCCCGACGCCCAACTGGCCTACGGGCCGGCGGTAGAGGACGGCTACTACTACGACCTCGACCTGAAACACCGGATCACACCCGACGACTTCCCGGCCATCGAGGCCGAGATGAAGAAAATCACCAAGGAAAACTTGGTCTTCGAGAAGGTCACCGTCACGCGCGAACAGGCGTTGCGCGACGCGGAGACCGGGCGGCTCGGCGCGCTCACGGAGCGGCCGGAACCGAGCCGGTTCAAGCTGGAGAACGTCCGGAGCATTCCCGAAGGCGAAGCGATCACCTATTTCAAGAGCGGCGATTTCCTCGACCTCTGCGCCGGGCCGCACGTGATGCGCACCGGCAACATCGGCGCGTTCAAGCTCACCAGCGTCGCCAGCGCCTACTACAAGGGCGACGAGAAAAACCCGCAGCTCCAGCGCATCTACGGCGTCGCGTTCAAGAACCGGACGCAGCTCGACGAATGGCTGAAGATGCAGGAGGAGGCGAAGCGTCGCGACCACCGCAAGCTCGGCGCGGAGATGGGCCTCTTCGCGTTGGACGCCGAATACGTCGGCCCCGGCTTGGCGCTCTGGCTGCCTAATGGCACAGCGATCATTGAGGAACTCGAAACGCTCGCCAAGCAAACCGAGTTCCAGGCCGGCTACGTCCGCGTCAAGACGCCGCACATCGCGCGGGAGAAGATGTATGTGACCAGCGGCCATCTGCCGTATTACGCGGAGAGCATGTTCCCGCCGATGCAGATGAAGCTTGATGCTGAGCAAGAAAGTCAGTTGCTGGAACTACAGCGAACGGAAAAAGACCATAAGGAAAAGATTGCTTACCTTGAAAAAGAATACGACAAGCTCCGTCAAACCAAGTTTTCTCCGTTGAGCGCAAAGGAGTTGGAAGATGAAGTAAAAGAGCTTGATGTCTTGCGCAAGCAAGTCGCCCAAGAAGAGGCGGTGATTCAAGGGCTGCTTTCAGGCAACCGCTACTACCTCAAGGCGATGAACTGCCCGCACCATCACCGCATTTTCTCGGCGCAGCCGCGGAGCTACCGGGACATGCCGTTGCGGCTGGCGGAATACGGCTGCTGCTACCGTTACGAACAGTCGGGCGAGTTGTTCGGGCTGATGCGCGTGCGTTCGCTGAACATGAACGACTCGCACATCTACTGCTCGCCGGAGCAGTTCGCGCAGGAGTTCAACGCGGTCAACGAGATGTATCTAAAGTATTTCAAGATCTTCGGCATCGAGAAATACGTGATGCGTTTCAGCACGCACTCGAAGGAGGGCCTCGGCAAGAAATACGTGGACCAGGCCGACCTCTGGCTGAAGACCGAGGAGATGGTGCGGCGGGTGTTGAAGGAGAGCGGCATCAACTACGAGGAGGTGCCGAACGAGGCGGCGTTCTACGGGCCGAAGATTGACGTGCAGGTCTGGAGTGTCATTGGTCGCGAGTTCACGCTGGCGACCAACCAGGTGGACTTCGCCGTGCCGGGCCGGTTCGGGTTGGTCTATCGCGACAAGGACAACAGCGACAAGACGCCGCTCTGCATCCACCGCGCGCCGCTGGGCACGCACGAGCGGTTCGTCGGCTTCCTCATCGAGCATTACGCCGGTAACTTCCCGCTCTGGCTCGCGCCGGAGCAGGTGCGCGTGCTGCCGATCACGCAGGAGCAGATCGCCTATTGCGAGGAGATCGTGAAGGAACTGCGCGGCCAGTATGTGCGCGCGAGCATGGAGTTCAGCAACGACAAGCTCCAGGGCCGCATCAAGCGCGCCGAGGAGGCGAAGGCCCACACGATGTTGATCGTGGGCGGCCGCGACCAGGCGGCGAACGCCGTCTCGGTGCGCGTCCACGGCAAGGGCGACCTCGGTTCGAAGCCGCGGGCGGAGGTCATCGCGGACATCCTGGCGGCGATCCGCGAGCGGCGGGCTTAGGCACGGTGGGCCAAAGATGATTCGTCCTGCCATCGCGATCCTCCTGATGGCGTTCGCGTGGACGGCGTCAGCGGCGACGGCGGCGCGATGGCGAGGCGGCGAGGGGAACTGGGAGGATGCTTCCAAATGGAGCAGCCCGCTGGCGACGGTGAATTCCTTTGCCGAGATCAACGGCAGCAGCCGCGTGACTCTGGGCGGCGGCAACGTGGCGTTGTCGCGGCTCGAACTCGGCGAGAATAAGAATTCCGACGTTGCGTTGACGATGAACGGCGGCTCGTTGATGGCGTTGGAGCACATCCGGCTCGGCGAACTCACCGGCTCGTGCGGCAGGCTCGTGGTCAACGGTGGTCATGTTTGCGTCACCGAGATTGGCATCGGCGGATTGAACGAAGGCAACGGAACCGACCGCGCATGCCGCGGCGAAATGGAGATTCGCGGCGGCGACGTGATGACGCGCTATCTGGCGCTGGGCTACGGAGCCGGCTCAACGGCGCGGCTGCGTGTGGTGGGTTCGAAAGCCAGCAACATCGTGGCGTTGAATGCGATCTGGTGCTCCATACCCGTCGGTCGCGTTGGAAGCACCGTTGAGTTGGCGTTCGACATGGATGCGGAGGGCGTGACGCCAATTGTGCTGTGGAACAAGAAGGATTGTGTCCGGCTCTCTCGGAAAGGCCGGGCCAACAAATGTTCTCTTTGCATTGGCCTGCTGGAAACGCCGCCGAGCGGTGACATCGTGTTGCTGGCCGGCTCCAAGCCGTGCGAAGGCGCCTTTGCTGACCTGCCGGAAGGCAGCTTCATTCGCGCCGGGCACGCAGGCAGGACTTACGAGTGGCGGCTGACGTATCGCGGCGGAATCAGCAAATGCGACATCACGCTTTGTGATCCACACGAACTCACCGCCGATGGGCGGAAGGTTCCGCACACGAGCGGCAAGTCGGCGCGTGCGGTGAAGATCGAATCGCCGGCCATCAAAGCGGCATGGGAGAAGATGTATCGAGAGGTGGACCGCCATGCGCCGCCGCTTGGCTCCGGCACGCTGGCGTTTCCGGGCGCGGAAGGCTATGGCGCGTTTGCCAAGGGTGGGCGCGGCGGGAAGGTGCTTTTTGTCACTAACCTCAATGATTCTGGTCCCGGCAGCCTGCGCGAAGCGATTGACACCAAAGGCCCGCGCACGGTCATCTTCCGCGTCGGCGGGGTCATCGAACTGAAGAAGCCACTCCAGATTCGCGAGCCGTTCATCACCATCGCCGGCCAGACCGCGCTCGGCGACGGCATCTGCCTCAAGGGCGCGGCGGACACGCTCGCGCTGAACAACACGCACGACGTCATCATCCGCTATCTGCGCGTGCGCACCGGTCACACAGGCGACAAGAACGAGAACGAAGGCGACTGCATCAGTTGCTACAGCGCACAGAACTTCATCCTCGACCACTGCTCGGCGAGTTGGGGGACCGATGAGACAATCTCCTGCACGCAGACCTGCGACCGTTACACGGTGCAGTGGTGCATCATCGCGGAGGGACTGAGCTACTACGGCCACTCGATGGGCTCGATCCTCGGCGGCGACCGCAGCAGTTGGCATCACAACCTTTACGCCCACTGTGGCTCGCGCAACCCGCGTTTCGCCGGCCTCTGCCGGTGCGATTTCCGCAACAACGTGATCTACGATTGGGGTGGCGCCTGCGGCTACGGGGATTTTCGCGAAGTGAATTACGCGAACAACTATCTGCGGCCCGGTCCCTCGACGACGCAGAAGCCGCCGCGGTTCATCTTGGGCGAAAGCATCGTCATGCCGGGCGCATTGTTTCTCAGCAGCAACATGCTGGATGGCTCCAACGACGCTTGCCGCGACAACCGGCTTGGCACCGGCTTCGACCCGGAAGCGTTTGCCGAAGTGCCGCACGCCGCGCCGGCAGTGCAAACGCAAACGGCGAAAGCGGCGTTCGATCTGGTGCTACAGCGCGCCGGCGTGACTTTTCCGCGACGCGATTCCACCGACGCGCGCATCGTGGCCGACGTGCGCAATCGGACCGGCAAGATCATTCGTTACGAGGAGGAACTTGGCCCGTGGCCGACCTATGCCGGAGGGCAAGCACCGACCGATTCAGACAACGACGGCATTCCGGACGATTGGGAGAAAGCGCATGGTCTGAACCCCAACGTCTTCGCCGACGCCAGCCAAATCGCCACCGACGGCTACACGAAACTGGAACACTACCTCAACAGCCTTGTTTCGCACCAGAGCGATTGAACTTCCAGCGCGTGACCGCGCTCAGGCGCCGGCGTTGGGCTTGCCGAGGGCGGCTTCGATGGCTTCGATCAGTTCCACGATGCCGATGGGTTTGGCCAGGAAAAGCGCGCCGCCACTGACCATGCCAGCACTGCCGGCTTCGCGCTTGCGCACGACGGCGGTGACGAAGATCACGGGAACTTTTCTCAAGATCGGGTCTTGTTGGATCGAGGCGGCGACGTCGCCGCCGTCTATGTCCGGCATGACCACGTCCAGCAGGATCACGTCGGGCTTGAACGCGCGGGCGGCTGTCAGCGCGGCCTTGCCTTCGTTGACTTCGCGGACTTCATAGACGCCGGTTTGCTCCAAGTTCAGTCGCACCATCCGGGTGAAGCCCACCTCGTCGTCCACAACCAGAATACGTTTCTTTTCCATGATGATTGTTTCCTCTCGGTTCAGGCTTTGAGCAAAACTGTAGCACGTGCGCCGCCTTTAGGCAGGTTTTGAATTTGCATCGTGCCACCATGCATGTTGACAATCCGCCGTGAGACTGTCAATCCCAGGCCGGTGCCTTTGCCGGTCGGTTTGGTGGTGAAGAAGGGGTCGAACACTTTCGCCAGTTTGTCTTCGGGGATGCCGGTGCCGGTGTCGTCCACCTCGACGACCACGGCCATGTCGCCCGAACGGAGCCGCACGCCGGAACGGCTGCCGGGATCATGGTTCACATCACCTGGCTTGATCCGCTTGGCGTAAGTGCGCACGGTCAACGTGCCGCCGTCGGACATGGCGTGAATGGCGTTGAGTATGACGTTGAGAAACACCTGCTCTATTTTCTGCGGGTCGAGCCTCAGCGGTGGCAGTTTTTCCGCGAACTCCCGGACCACCCGCACGTGCGCCGTGGATGTGGCGTGGCGGAGCATGGAGAGGCACTGATCCAACACCGTGTGTGGGTCTGACGGTTTCAGCGTCAGTTCCTGCGCCGCGCTGAGGTCGAGGAGTCCGTTGACGATGTTGGTGGCGCGCTGGATGGCGGAGTTCACGTCATCCAACACTTGCTTGAGGTCACCGTCCTGGCCCTTGAGCTGGCCCATCGCGAAATCCACGCCCATCCGGATGATGGCGAGCGGGTTCTTCACCTCGTGAGCGACGCCGGCGGCGAGGCGGCCAACGGTTTCCATTTTTTCCACCTCGACGAGCTGGGCTTGGGCGGTTTTCAGTTCCTCGTGCGCCCGGGTCAGATCGGCGAGCGTCTTCTTCAGTCGTTCCTCGGCTTGTTTGCGCTCGATGAACTGCCCGATCTGGCTGCCGATGGCGGCGAACATCCGCTGCAGGTTGTCGTCCGGCTTGGTGATCTCGCGGCTACAGAAAGCGATGACACCGAGAACCAGTTGACCCAGCACGATGGGGAAACCGAGCGCTCCACGCAGTCCTGCCTTCGCGGCGAACCGCGCGCTGGGGAAATTGCTGTCGTGAGTGACATCGGAAACCCACGCGGTTTTGGCGGAAGACCAGACGCGACCGGGCACTCCCACGCCGGGCGACAGGAACGTCTCAGATGTGGCTGCCTCGAACTCGTGAAGGTCGAGGCCGGGTGTGTGCCAGGTCTTGATGCAGTGCAACACGTTCTGGTGCCAGTCCGGGATCCACAGCTCGCCGAAGTCCCAGCCGAGGCCTTCGCACAGGGCTTGGAGGATTTTGGGCGTGGCGTCGTCGAGCGTCGGCGCCTCGGCTAGGACACGGGTGACGGCGTGCTGCGTTGCCAGGCGCTGTTCGGCCTTCTTGTGTTCGGTGACGTCGCTGGTGATGGCGACCAAGCCGCTGATGGCGCCTTGGGCTTCGTGCAACGGAACCTTTGTTTTCCAAACCCAAATCCGCCGGCCATCGGGACCGGTCATGGGTTCCTCGCGGTTGACCATGGGCTGGCCGGAGCGCATCACTTCCGCGTCCTCGGCTTGGATGCGTTCAGCTTCGTCTTTCGGGAAGAAATCCGCCGGTGTTTTTCCGACGACGTCCTCGACGGTCTTGGCTCCCACAAAACGACGATGTGCGATGTTGTCCACGAGGTAACGGCCTTGCGTGTCCTTGACGAAAACGTAATCAGGCAGATTGTCAATGAGCGCGCGCAGCAGGTTGCGCTCCGAGTCCAGCGCCGTCTCAGCGGCATGGCGTTGCGTGGTGTCCAGGAACGTTACCACCGCGCCTTGGATGATATTGTTTTCCTTCACCGGAAACGCCGTGTATTCCGATGGGAACGCCGTGCTGTTGCGTCGCCACAAGACTTCCGCGTCCACGTCAGCGCCTTCTCCCGTCCGGATCGCTTTGGTCATCGGGCACTCTTCCATCGGATACCTCGACCCGTCGGGCCGGCTGTGGTGGATGGTTTGATGCACGCCCTTGCCTTCCAACTCGGCTGGCTCATAACCCAGCATTCTGGCGCCGGCTTTGTTGATGAACGTGAAGCGGCCCTCGCGATCCATGCCGAAGAAACCGACCGCGGTGGATTCAAGCATCAGGCGCAAGTTGCCCGCCAGCCGCGCGCGTTCCATCTCCGCTTCCTTGATCTCGGTGATGTCGCGGTTGACGCCAAGCAAAGCGACGATTGTGCCGCGGCCGTCGCGCAACTGCACCTTGGTTGTCAACACCCACCGAGCCTTGCCCGTGCTGTCGGTGACGGCCGCCTCCCGATTCACGAGCGGCTGGGCCGAGTTGAGAATAGCCGCCTCCTCCGCGCAAAACTGCATTGCCAGACCGTGCGGAAAAAAATCAAAATCCGTCTTTCCGGTGAGTTCCTCCGGCCTTTCCTTGCCGAAGAACCTCGCTGTCACCATGTTTGCCATGAGGAATCGGCTCTTGGTGTCCTTCACATAGATCTGGTCGGGAAAGCTGTCTATGAGGTTGCGCAACAGACGGCGTTCCTCGGCCAGCGTCTCTTGTGCGTGGCGGCGCTCGACGGCGTAGCGAATGGCGCGTGTCAGCAGCAGGCGGCCCGCGGGTCCTTGGATCAAGCTCTTGCTCAGATAATCCTGCGCGCCCTCATGCACAGTGCGAATGGCCAGCTCCTCGTCGTCGGTGCCGGTGAATACGATGATCGCCGCCTGCGAAGCCGCCGCATGCACCCGGTTGAACGTGTCCAAACCGCGGCTGTCAGGCAGACCGAGGTCCAGCAACACCACGTCCACGCCACCCTTTGCCAGCCGCTCCAGTCCGTTGTCGAGCCGATCCACGCACTCCAGATCGAACGAAACGCCCGCTGACGCCGACAACATCCCCTCCACCACGTCCGCGCTGACGCGGTCGTCTTCAATATGCAGGATTTTGATATGGCCCTCCGGCATCGGCTCGGTCCTCCATGTTCGCGATACAGGCGAAATCTAGCGCAACAGGCAACCCCGGCGCAAGCGCCGCAAATTCAAAAAACGTCTTCTCCGCTCGCGCGTGTCAACTGACGCGAGCCACTTCCATCCCGACCATGCACACGTCGTCCGCAAACTCCCGCTGCTGTGAAAACTGCCGGACCTCGGCGAGCAGCGCGTCAAACAGACCTTTCACAGGCAAATCGAGATGTTTTTGCGTCGCTTCCAACAGCCGCTTCTCGCCAAAAATCTCGCCGGTGGGGCCCTCCGCTTCAAAAAGGCCGTCGGTAAATAGCATGACCAGATCTCCCGCGACCATCGGTTGCTCGGAAGTCTTGAAGACAGCATCCTCGAACAATCCCAGCGCGGGGCCGGGATCCTTGTCCTCGCCCACCAGTTCGACGGTTTTCAGACTCCGCCGCACAAGCAGCGGGTAGGGATGACCGGCGTTTGCATATCGGAACTGGCCGCGCGCCACGTCGGCGACCAGATAAAAAGCCGTGACGAACAACGTGGTGCCCGCCTGTTTCAAGATGACGGTCAGGCCGCGGTTGATCTGCGTGAGCAACCGGCCGGGATCGGCGGCAACACCGTTGGCAGGAGCGATGAGTTCTTCCATCAGCGCGCGGATCATGGCCGTGAGCAATCCTGCCCGCACGCCGTGGCCCATCACGTCGCAGATCAAAACGCCCGCGGTGGAATTCGACAGAGGGAAAACGTCGTAATAATCACCTCCGAGCGTCGCGGCCGGTTCGTAACACCCGCAAAACGTCAGCGCCGAATCCTTCGGCGCAACGCCGGGCGGAAACGTGGGAAACTGTTGCGGCAACAGCGCCATCTGAACCTCGCGCGCCAGATCGAGGTCCGCCTGCATTTGTTGGTTCTTCTGGCGCAGTTGTCGGGCGTAGTTGGCCAGTTCCACCTCCGCCCGTTTCCGCTCGATGGCATAACGCATCGCGCGCACGAGCAGGCTGCGGTTGAACTGTCCCTTGACCACATAGTCCTGGGCACCTTCCTTGGCAGCCGTGATCGCGGTTGTCTCGTCATCCAAACCGGTCAACACGACTACCGGAACTGACGACGTCTGGCTGTGGAGACTGCGAAAGGTTGCCAACCCACGACTGTCCGGCAACGAGAGATCCAGTAGCACCACGTCGAACGCCCGCTCCTTGAGCCGTGTCAACGCCGTTGCGAGCCGTTCCACGTGGACCAACTCGAACTGATCGCGCGGTCCTTCCTCCAGCGTGCGTCGCAGCAGGACGGCGTCATCCGAATTGTCCTCGACGAGCAGGATGCGAATCGCTTTCTCTCCCATGGCACGATAACTTCGGCGTCAACCTCTTAATGGTCAAACAAAAAACCCTCATTTTCTTAGGCGGCTTGGCCGGATTTGAGTGGATAACGCGGGCCGGAAACTCACGAACGGAGTCTTTGAGATCAAGACATGCGATTGTTGATCTCCGTCAATCCGGCTTCTTCGGGTATGTTCTACGGTAAATTGATCGGAGAATCGAATCGAGGACCTGATGATGGCAACGAAACGGAACAGAATCGGAACCGCAGCCGCCATTGCCGCCTGCGCGGGTGTCTGCTTGCTTGCGCTACCCGCCGCGCGCGCCCACGGCGACACCACGGATGGGCCGGTCGTGACCGCTGCGAAAACGGCGCTGGAAAGAGGCAACGTGACGCTGACGTTAAAGTGGGTGAAGAAAGACCGCGAGGCCGGGATTCGCGAGGCTTTTCAGAAAACGCTGGCCGTCAGAAAGCTCGGCCCGGAGGCGAAGGAACTTGCCGACAAATACTTCTTAGAGACGTTGGTGAAGATTCACCACGCCGGCGAAGGTCTTTCCGATGCCGAACCAAAGCCGGCCGGCGCCGAAGTCGAGGCCGCCGTCGCCAAGGCCGACGAGGCTTTGATCAGCGGCCGCGTGCAGCCTCTGGCGAAAGCGCTCTCCGACGCCGTCGCCGACGGCATCCGGAAGCGGTTTGACCGCGCGCACGCTGCCAAAGAGAACGCCGACAGCAGCGCCGAGGCCGGCCGCGAATCCGTGGAGGCGTATGTGGAGTTCATCCGCTACATTGAGCAAGTCGCGCAAGCCGCGAAACCGCCGGCCGCCGATCACAAACATTGACCCAGCACAGGAGACACAACCATGGAATGCAACCACAACGCAGATGAAACCGCCAAGTTCAAGGCGCAAGCCCTCAACACACTCGGCATGGTGGACTACCAGCCCGGCTCGGTCGTGAGCCGGCAGATCGTCAAGAAAAAGGTCGGGACCGTGACGCTTTTCGCCTTTGACGAGGGCGAGGGCCTCAGCGAACACACCGCGCCGTTCGACGCGCTCATCAATGTGCTCGAAGGTGAAGCGGATATCTCCATCTCAGGCAAGGTCCACCGCGTCAAAGCCGGCGAGTTCATCATCATGCCGGCGAACGAACCCCACGCCCTGAAGGCTCCCGTCCGCTTCAAGATGATGCTGACCATGATTCGCGCCTGAGCGGAAAAGGAATCGCCGCCTTCAGCGGTCCTATTTCCCGTAGCGCTGCTGATATTCCTTGCGCATCGCCTCGGCTTCTTCGGGCGTCATGCCTTTCTTCCAGCGATGGGCGTCGCCGGCCAGTAGGGCTTGCACTTTCTGCTCGTATTTCTTTTTCAGCGTCGGGCTTTTCTCTCCCGCCGTCTCGACGACCTTGGGCAGGAACTCGGTGTAGAAATGCTTGGCGACTTCATACATGCCATGCCAATGGGTGTAATCCGGCCCCATCATGCTCGCGCCGTGGCGGGCGCGGCGGCCCTCGTGGTGCCAGAGTTCGTAGAAGACCCATTGCAGCTTGTGCTCGAACGGGGCCTTGGGGTTCAGCACGCCGTCGGCGGTCAGGTCGTTCATCAACTGCTGCGCCGGCTTGGCGAACTTGTCGTTGTAGAGGACGACGAGGTCGTCGAACTGCTTGTAGAAGTTGTCCACATGGGAGATGGCGTGGCAGTTGAGGCAGACGCCTTTCATGGCGTCACGCCGCTGCTGCCAGGTCGTGATCTTCGCCACGCGGCGCTTGACCGGCTTGGCGACCATCACGTCGCTCTCGACGACTTTCTCGGTGGTGGCGACCTCGTCGCCAACCTTCGGCAGTGGTTTGGTGTCGGGATAATCTTCCTTCGCGCCGTCCTCGAAGGTTACAAGGTTGAGCTTGGTGCTAACGACCGGCCGGAGCGTCCAACTGATCCGTTCGCCGACATCGTGGCTGTTGGCGACGGTTGCGCCATTAGGCGTCATGTAACTGCTGATGTGACAGGTGGCGCAGGTCGGCGCGGCGGAGTAATCCTTGCCGAGCACCCAGTCTTCCTTGTCCAACGCCATCTTGTCGCGGTTGGCGTGGAATGCGATGCCGTGCTTGCTCTCGTTATAAATCTCGATCTGCGGATGATCAGGTCCCATGTGGCACTTGCCGCAGTTCTCCGGCGCACGCGCCAATTTCGCTTGGAACGAATGGCGCGAGTGGCAGGCATTGCAAGAGCCTTTGGAACCGTCGGGATTGAGCCGGCCGATGCCGCTGTTGGGCCAGGTCATTGGGTCAATCACCGGTTTGTTCTCGTTGCCGACGCGGAGCACCTTGCCGTTGGCGTCGCGCTTGAGCTTGACGATGCTGCCGTGGCACTGCCAGCAGCCGTTGACCGCGTCGGCGATGTTGCCCGGCATGCCCGCGGCTTTTTCGGCGAGGACGTTATCCAGGCTGGCGAGGATTTCGCCGGCCCGCGCGTGGTGGCTGCGCGCGAACTGTTTGTATTCGCTGTCGTGGCACTGTGAACAATCCTTCGGCGTCACCAGCGTCGAAATCCACACGCCCTCGTGCTTCCACGCGGTGATCACATCCGGCTTGCTCCGGTGGCAATCCACGCAGCCGATGCCCGCCGCACCGTGGCGCGACCGCTCCCACTCCATCACCAACGCGGCTGATTGCGTGCGGTGGCACTGCACACACGCCTTGTTCTCGTTGGTGACGAGCGGCTCCACCTTATCGGCTGCAAGAACGGACATCGTCAATGACAGGCAGCACACCGCAGCCGCCACGTGTCGGCAGATGATCAGTTTCATGGTTTCACTTTCTTGTTTTTCGGTTCCTCGCGTTTGCTGGGCCGCAGCCAGCTCCTTTGTTTGTATTCGGCTCGCGACCCAAATTCAACTCGCGTTTCGCCAGTTCCTTCGCCAACAACGCGGGAAACCGGCGTGATTCATGGCGCCATCTTCGCTTTTTCGGGCCGAGCTGAAATTGACGCACGTCAACAACGTCCAAACAATTAGTGTTGCCGGCGGCATGGATTGTTGGTGCTCAAGCTCGCCGTTTTACGTGGTGGCAAGCGCGCGGGCTTTCTCTTATAGTTTTTGCCCGTCGGCTCATTATATGAAATCATCGGACATCTTGTTGAACATCGGCTGCGGTCCCAACGGCCCGCGTTGAAGTGGCCCAATGAGGTTCAGACTGACTCACGGATTTGGATTCATCATGCACCCCATCGTTCATCTGTTTGTTGCCGCGGCATGTCTGACATTGCTGGCGTGTCCGGCGAGCGCCCAGGTCAACCAGGGCCTCGACGAAGCCACCGGCATCATCCACAACGGCCAATGGCAGAATGGCGTGCCGCTTGGCGCGCTGGGCTGTGGCAAGTTTGAAGTGCTGCCCAGCGGTTGGTTCTCGCGGTTCAGCATCAACCACAATTGGGACGAACCGCTGTGGAACAATCCGTGGCGGCCGTCGCGGGCGACGTTCTTCGCGATGCGCGCGGCCAATCCAAATTCCAAAACCCAAAATCCGAAACCGGTGACCCGCTGGCTGCGGTTCGGTTTTCGGGAGCAGGAACTGCCGGGCGTCACGCAGGTGGCGCACGTTGCCTACGGTGGACAGTTGCCGTTCGTGAATGCCGTGTTTGAGGACGCGGCGCTGCCGCTGGGCGTGTCGTTGCGCGTGTGGTCGGCGATGGTGCCGCACAACGCGAAGGATTCCAGCCTGCCGGTGGCGTTCTTCGAGTTCACGCTGACGAACACCAACGCGCAGCCGGTGGAAGCTTCGCTGTTGTTTTCGCTGGAACACCTCATCGGCTGCGGCGGCTATCAGGTCCACGGCGACCACCGGCAGTGGCGTGAGCAGGAAGGCAACCGCGTTGAACCGGCGGCGGTGAAGGAAACGCCGTTGACCGGGCTGCGGTTGTTTTCCACGAAGCAGTTCGAGGGCATGAAGCTGAACTCGAGCGGCGAATACTGGTTGCTCAGCGATGGTCCGACCACCGCGCGCGGTTGGGACGCGGCGGCGGATGGCGCAGAGTTTGTGGAAAGCTTTTCAACCACCGGTGAGCTGGAACGCGCGGAAGATCCAAAATCCAAAATCCAAAATCCAAAATCGGCTTCCACCGCCGGCGCCATCTGCCGGAAAGTTACCGTGCCGGCTGGTGGCAAACAAAAAGTTCACTTCGCGTTTGTCTGGTGGATGCCGCGCCATGTCACCATGGACGGCAAGGACCACGGGCATTACTACCTGCGCGACTTCCAAAGCCCGCAGGTCCTGGCGGCATACGCGTTCGAACAGCACGAGCGGTTGCAGCGCGAGACAGCGGTGCTGGGGAAGCTCGTGACCGATTCCAACCTGCCAGAGTGGCTGAAGCGGCTGATCCTAAGCGGGACGCACCCGATGACCTCCAACACCGTGCTGACGCGCGACGGCGAGTTCACGGTGCACGAGGATCCTTCGTGGATGGAAGGGGCGCTGGGCACGCTCGACCAGCGGACGGTGGCACACGTGTTCGCCGGCACGTTCTTCCCGGAGTTGGCGCGCCGTGAACTGGAGCTGTTCGGCCAATGCCAGCAGGCCTCCGGTGAGATCACGCACTTCTGCGGCAACATCTATCAGGTCATCGGCGACGCGCGCGTTTTCTACGGCATCACCCAATGGCCCGACCTGGCGGCGGTTTATATTTGGCAGGTGCTCAAACAGTATCGCTGGACTGGCGACCGCGCGTTCTTGGATCAGGCATGGCCCGGCATCAAGCGCGCGTTGGACTGGCTTGTCACCGCCGACCGCGATGGCGACGGCATTCCGGAAGGCGGCACGACGTTCGATGCCGGCATCCAATACGCCGGCGCGTTTGTGTTCACCGCCAGCACGTATGCGGCGGCGCTGCAATGCGCCATGGAGATGGCCACGCTGGAGAACGACGCCACCACGCGCGACGCCTGCCGGCAGCGGTTCGATCGCGTGCTGACCACGATGCGACAGAAGCTGTGGACGGGGCAGTTTTTTGCGAAGTGCTATCTGCCGGACCGCAACATGGTCGTGCCAACGATTTTCACCGCGCAACTGGCGGGCGATTGGTTGACGCGCATGGCCGGTTTGCCGCGCGTGGTGTCGGAGGCCGAAACGCGGTCGAGTCTGGAGTGCCTCTTCAAAGTGAACGGCCGGCAAAGTCCGTGGGCGTTTGCGGACGAGTTCATGCCCGACGGCAGCGCGCACAATGACCGCTGCTGGCTGACGTATCAGTGGACATATTTCGCCGGCTTGGCGATGGCCGAAGGCTACTGCGACGACGCGTTGGAGGTGGTGTGGCGGACTTACGACGCCGTCTGGCGGCGGTCGAAAATCCCGTGGGGCATCTACCTGAACCTGATGCCGACGCAGACGGACTCCCCGCAACCCGGCGGTAGCTACATGAGCGCGGTGGCCGGCTGGTGGTGGTTCCATCAGTTTGGCGGCGCGACCGTGGACGTGCCGGGGCAGACGCTGTGGGTGTCGCCGCGCACGACAACAACGCTCGGCGAACTGCACCTGCCGCTGTTTTTTCCGCGCGCTTGGTTCTGGCTCGATTACGCGCCGGCAAAGAACATTTTCCGGCTCAAGGTGCTGCGGCAGTTCGGCGAGCCGGTGGTGTTCAAGCGCGTCGGTGGCGACCCCAACGCGGCACCGGTGGAGTTGCCCGCGCCGTGGATTGCGAAACAAGACGCCGTGCTGGACCTTGCCGCGTGGCGCGACAAGCTGGTGACGGTGACGCCGCGTCCGCCGATTGTCGAACACCGCGCCCTACCGTTTCATCGCGAGGGTTTGCCAACACTGGCGTGGACGGCCATCGGTTCGGACACCAACTCAAACTTCCACCCCGACGATGCCTACGACGGCTGCGTTCACTCGCGGTGGGAATCCACCGGACCGGCTTCTTCCAACCTCTGGTGGCAGCTTGATATGGGCGCAACGCAGCAGTTCAAATCCGTCGAGGCCGTCACTTCGCCGTCGGGCTTGACCATCGAGCTGTCTGCGGACGGGAAGCAATGGCAACTGATGGATGCGAACGCCGCTCCGCACCGGGCGCGTTATCTGCGGTTACGGCCGGCGCCGCAAGCTCCTACGAAGGACCCGTGGCGTGTGATCGAAGTGACGGTGCGGCCCTGAACTGGCCGGCTAGTCGTTTTTCATCTGCAAAGCCAGGTGGCGCCGCAACAACTCGCGGTTCTTCGCGTCGTAAAACTCCACCGGATTGTAGTCGTCGCTCAGCACGATGCCGTTGTCGAGATTCACAGCGAAGAGGCTGCTAAAGGCTTGGGTCACCAACCTGCGCGAGTTCGGATGCACCCGTTCCATGTCGGGCTTCTGTCGCAACACCAGCGTCTTTTGGTTCGACGCCACCATGAAGGTGTTGCCGTTGCCGGCTTGATGAATGCGCACGCTCTTGAAGACTACGCCCAGCGTCCGGGCCATTGAGGCGGTAAAAAAGTCGCTCTCGCCGCTGGTGGCGCCGAACATGTTGATCACCAGTGTGCCGTCGGCCCGGAGCAACCGT
Organism: Verrucomicrobiota bacterium; assembly: GCA_026397915.1. GTDB lineage: Bacteria > Verrucomicrobiota > Verrucomicrobiia > CAIQCK01 > CAIQCK01 > CAIQCK01. The sequence goes on along the minus strand of JAPLTX010000023.1, from coordinate 37,000 downwards.
CGCATCCCGGCGAAGGCTTCGCGCGTAAACAGGTGCGACGGCGACGAGTCTCCCAGGAAGGCGTCGAGGATGATCGTGTCATACTGCTTCTTGCAGCGGCTGACGAAATAACGCCCGTCGCCGAAATGGATGTTAAGCTTCTGCGGCTCCAGGTTGAAATACTTCACTCCCACCGGCAGGACAGCGGGATTGATTTCCACCACGTCCACGCGGGCACCGTCGCGGGCAAGTTCGCTCGGCACGATGCCAACGCCCATTCCGATGCACAACGCGTCATCTATACGCGGCGTGTAGGCGCGCGCCAGCCCGTGCAGCATGTAGGTATACATCGAAACGCTCTTGCGCTCTTTCGGGTCGTAGGAGTTTTGGTTCAGGTAATCGTTGAGGTAGCTGCGCCGCACCGGCTCCCCCTCCCATTCCACGACCTGAAGCAGGCCGAAGTTGGAGTTGCCTCGATACAACTCCGAGGCTCCCTCGCAGTGCAGCTTGTCGCGTTGGACGCCCGCATAACCGGTGGCCGCACCTATGGCCACGGTCAATAGAACGGGCGCGAGCTTTGAAACCTTCCGAGCTGGGCCGGCGAAGTAGCCTACCGCTACCGCCATCAGCACCAGCGCCGTCAAATACATGGTGATCGAATTCGGCAGAAATGGAATGAGCACGTAGCCGATCAGGATGGTGCCCACGACGCTGCCGGCGGTGCTGATCGCCGTGAGCCGGCCGACGTTGCCGCCGACCGTCTCCACCGAGCCGGTCAGCATGCGGACGAAAAACGGCCCGACCATCGCGAGCAATCCCAGCGGCAGGAAAAACAAAAACGCCGACGCCAGCAGCGACCCGGCGGCCAGTTCGAATTCCAGACACCAATACGCCACCGGCTCGCAAACCAACACTGAGACGCACAAATAAACGGCGGCTGCCGCGATCGCGCCGTAGAGTCCGCCCAAATGTTGCGACCGATCCACCCACCGGCCGCCGACGTAGTAACCGCACGCCAGTGCGACGAGCGTGACCGCGATTTGCGCCGTCCAGACGAAATGCGAAGTCCCCAAGTATGGCGCGAGCATCTTCGCGCCGAGGATTTCCACAATCATGATTGCTGCACCGGTGACCGCCGCCGTCACATACAAGTAACGGCGCAGGCCGGCAGTGAGCGGGAGGTTTCGGGAGGGAGGTGGTTTTGATTTCACAGTTGTCAGTGTGGTGAATGGATTGTCTTGCTAACCCGGCGATGTCTTGTCCGTCAAGCCTTCAACCCCAGCAGCCGGTCCATCGAGTCGGCGGTCTGGTAAATCAGGGCCTCCGGATAGTGCAGATACGGATGGAAATACTCGAAGGTCAGGTAGCCGCGATAGCCGACCTGGTCGAACGCTTCCATCACCGCCGGCCAGTTTGTCGTGCCGTCGAGCAGCGGCCGGAAACATTCCAGCGAGTGGTCGGTCGCCTTCTTGGAGAATTCCTTCAAGTGGACGTTCCTGATCCGCTTGCCGAGTGCCGAAATCCAGTGTTCCGGGTAGTGGAAGATCATGATGTTGCCGGTGTCGAAATGGACACGGACATACTCGCTCTGGAAGCTGTCCACGAACGCGTTCATTTCCGCCGGCGTCATGAGGTAGCCGCTGAAAAAGATGTTCTCGATGTTGAGATAGACGCCCAGCTTCGCCGCCGCCGGCAACAGTTTGGCCACCGCCTCGCGCGCGCGGCGGTCGCACACGTCGAACGGCACCGGCTCGTAATCCGTCCGCCACGGGATGTTCACGGCGCCGGGCACGACGAGTAAATTGTCCGTGCCCACGTCGTGCGCCGCCTGAACCATCTTCGCGGCCAGTTCGAGGCCACGCTCGCGTTTGGCCGCATCGCCGCTGGTCAGCGGATACGGCCAGAACAGGAACGAGCAGAGACCGCTGATGCCGATGCCGATCTTGTCGGCCAGCTTGCGAATGGCGCGGCATTCCGCCGCGCCGGCCTTGGGCGAGAGGTCGTTGTCGAGGTCGTAGTTCAACTCGACGGCGTCGAAGCCCGCGGCCTTCGCCAGCCGCAGACACTCCTCCAGGTTCATTCGCTCCGGATAGGGAAACGCCCAGAGGTTGATGGACTTCTTCATGTCGTAACGCTTCGGCGCCGCGCGCCGGGCGTCGGGCTTGGCTGCCTCCGCCGCGCCGGCAACGCTATGGGCAAACGCCGCTGCGCCGCCCGCTGCTGCCAGCGCCGCGCTGATGGCCGCGCGCCGGGTCAAGTGCCGATCGGACGAGTTGTCAGGTTGGGTTGTCATGGTGGCCTCTGGGTTGGAAAATGAACGCGGCGAAAATACCGCAACGGCTCCGCCAGACCAAGCGGGAATAAGTTCCTCGGCAGGTTCCTTTGTTTTGCTGGATTGGAGAAATTTCTGTCAAAAAAGTTCTTGCCGAAAAGGCGCGGAGGCGTATGCTCCGCGCCGTTGTTCAAGTGCGGTGGGAAGAGGGTGCGTGTGAAGTTCGCGAAGACAAGTAAGGGCGGCGGAGTGAAACCATTCACGATGGACTTCGTGTCGGTTTATGCCCCCCCCCCCCCCCGCCAGATCACGTTTGGTTCCTTCACCACGCAGACGAGTAGCCAGCCTTTTCGTTCGAACCTTGACGCGGGAAGATTCGAGCTTCGACCGTTTGTCTAACGTCGTTCAACCGGGGAAATCTTGACGCCATGAGCAGCTCTTTATCGTCTTCCAGTTCATCGAGCAGTTCTTCTTCATCCAGCGCGTCCAGTCTGCCATCGGGGTTGGTGCTGCGGTTGGACGCCAGCACGCTCACTCTCGACGATAACGACCCGGTTTCGTCATGGCCCGATGACAGCGGACATGATAACGACGCCTTGCAATCCACCAGCGGCCTCAAGCCCTTGTTTCTCGCCACGGGCGGACCGGGCGGGCGCAAGACTGTCCGGTTCGACGGCAGCAACGACCTGCTCAACGTGGACGACGCGTCGAGCCTCGACCTGACGACGCTGACCGTGTTCGCGGTGGTCCGGCGCAATGGAAGTCACCACAACAATGGCTTTCTTCTCTGGAAACACAAATCCACCTACGAAGGCGGCGTCTATGGCTTCTGCCAGATGCTGGCCAGCTCCAAGACGAATCTCCCCTTCGCGGTTGAGGAGTCTTGGGCCGACCACAACGCCACGTCGGCCATGCCGTCGGGGTTCAACGTCATTGCGGGCCGTTACGACGGCGCGGCGGTGGCGCACTGGCTCAACGGCGCGGCCAACGGCGGCGAGGAGGTCGAAGGCGACATTGACGTCTCCAGCGGCAATATGCAGGTAGGTGGCTACGCACAAGGAGAGTGGACGGAGAACTTCAACGGCGACATTTGCGAAGTGCTTCTCTTCAACCGCGCGCTGACCAATCAAGAGATTGCCGACGTGAACGCCTACCTCGCCGAGAAGTGGGGTGTCGAGCCTGCCAGCAGTTCGTCCAGTTCGTCTTCATCCAGCGCGTCGAGTCTGCCTTCGGGGTTGGTGCTGCGGTTGGACGCCAGCGCGCTCACTCTCAACGACAACGCTCCCGTCCCGTCGTGGGCCGATGGCAGCGGAGAGAACAACAACGCCTCGCAATCCAACGAGGACCTGCAGCCCGTCTTCCTCGCCACGGGCGGACCCGGCGGGCGCAAGACCGTCCAGTTTGACGGCAGCGACGATCTGCTCAACGTGGACGACGCGGCGAGTCTGGGTCTGACGACGCTGACTGTCTTTGCGGTGTTGCGGAAGAACGGCACTCACGATTCCAACGGCTTAGTGCTTTGGAAGAACAACTCGGACAACGATGGCGGCGTCTATGGCTTCTGTCAGATGGCCGTCAACTCGGTGACAAACCTGCCCTTCGCGGTCGAGGAGTCGTGGGCCGACCATAATGCCGCGTCAGCCATGCCTTCGGGGTTCAACGTAGTCGCGGGCCGCTACGACGGCGCGACGGTAGCGCACTGGCTGAATGGCGCAACCAACGGCGGCGAGGAGGCCACAGGCGACATTGACGTGTCCAGCGGCACGTTGCAGGTTGGCGGCTACGCGAACGATGCGTTTGACGAGCACTTCAACGGTGACATCTGCGAACTGCTGGTCTTCAACCGGGCACTGACGACCCAAGAAGTGGCCGACGTCAACGCCTACCTCGCCGAGAAGTGGGGTATTGGGTCTTCCAGCAGTTCATCGAGTTCGACTTCCTCAAGCAGTTCGCAGTCCTCCGGCAGCCAGTCCAGCAGCAGCACGCCGCCGAGCAGTTCTACGAGCGGATCGTCTGGCTCAACGAGTTCGAGCAGTTCAGTCGGCAGCGGTTCGTCGAGTGGCGGCAGTTCCGGCTCATCCGGCAGCGGTTCGTCATCGGGCAGCAGCAGCGGTTCCTCATCGTCCTCTTCCTCATCCGGCGGGCCGGAATTGAAGCTATGGCTTAAAGCGAGCGATGCCAGCACACTCTTCAAGGATGCGGCCATGACCCAGCCCGTGACGGCGGATGGCGATCCGATTGGTGGCTGGAAAGACAAGAGTGGTAACGGCAATGACGCCACAGCCAGCGATGAAGATGCGATGCCCACCTACAAGACCGGCATCCAGAACGGCCTGCCAGTGGTGCGGTTTGGCATTGACGACGCGGAGAACCTGCTGAAAGGCGAAGTGTCGGGTCTCGGCGGAAATCTTTCCAAGACCTTGTTCATGGTCGTGAAGTTCGGCGGCAACAGTCAAACCGCTTTCCACCTCGGCGGCACGGGTTCTCTCGAAGCGTTTGGATTGAGCAAGAACAGCAGCGGTAACGCGGAGGGTTTCCAAGATGGCAGCGGCAGCGGCAACGGGTGCATTGATGATACGATGCCGACGACTTTCAAGGTGGTTACGTTTGTCAAAGACGGCAACGATCTGAGCCTTTACATAGATGGTGAGTTGGTTGAAGGGCCCGTCGAGTGCGACGAGGCCGACATTACGGAAGACACCTTCGGTGTGGGCGCACTCAAGGATGCCAGCGGCTCGTTCCTCGACGGCGATGTCTGCGAGTTGAAACTCTTCCTCGGTGTGTTCGACGATTTTTGGCGCGAGGCCATCAGTTTTGGTCTGATGCTGGATTGGGGTCTGGTGCCGTTGCCTAGCGGTTCATGGTCATCATCAAGTTCCAGCAGCAGTTCAAGTTCTTCTTCGTCCTCATCCTCTTCTTCGAGTTCGTCGAGTTCCAGTAGCAGTTCTTCCTCTTCATCCAGTTCGTCGAGTTCTTCAAGCAGCAGCGTCAGTTCAGGTTCCTCCTCGCTGAGTTCGACGAGTTTGTCTTCGGTTTCGCAGGGTTCCATTTCATCGCATGGAAGTGTTTGGTCTTCGCATTGGTCTAGCTCCACCAGCACTTCTTCGACTTCAACCAGTTCCACCAGCACGTCTTCCGCATCGTCAGGCGGTTCTTCGAGCAGTTCAGGAGGCAGTTCCTCCAGCTCCAGCAGCAGCTCTTCAAGCTCGTCCAGCGCGATGCCACAACCGATTCTCAAGGAAGTCACCTACGGCGAAGGCTTGGATATATTGCAGGATGACGGTAGTGGGGCTTTTGAAGCGCCTCACTGGAAAGACGACCGCGAAGTGCAGTATCCTTATCTCTACAAAGGTGGAAACCGCATCACCGTTACCGAGGTGAAATGGCTGCTGCCAAATTGTGAACTGGAAGGGCCTTTCTATGCTTCCGGAGAGGGGAGCGACGAGAATAGCTTCGAAGAAGTCGAAGCATCTTCAGAGATCACGGAGGAGGGCACCGTCGTTACCGCCACCAACCTTTACTCAAGCATATCCAGTTTGGATAACGAGACAAAGTTCTTCGACTCCTTGGAGATTGAATGGAAACTCCGGCACGGCAGCGGTGAACCTGTAACAGCCGGCACGAGCGCCAGTCCGGTCTATGTTTGTTTGGAGGAAGGAAGTCTGGCCAGCAACAAACGGTTCTATGCGGTGGTGCATACAGCGTGTAGAGAAGGCGGAGCCAGCACGCCCGACCAAGCGTTCGAGAAGGCTTGGGCCATCTTTGAGTCGAGATCCGTTGAGATGAAGAATCTCCTGACGGGGGGGTGGGACCGTCTTTACTATTACAAAAACACTGGAACTCTGCACACGACGTTTGGCGAAAACTCTCTCACGTTCGCGAATCCCAATGACCCAACTGGTGGTATGGCGATAAGTAAAACGGGGCGATGCCAAGCATGGTGTGAGCTTTTCAAGAATGTGCTGCTTTTGAATTGCCCCAATTCAAATGTTTCGATTAGGCGCATCAAGTCGATCGAGGAAAACCCGCGTGACCCCTACTACTACCTGCTAGTCATCAAGGAGTGGAGCATCATACAACCGCACCCGCTAGTAGGCGGTGAAACGGTTCTCATATTGTATGGTGCCAAGGGCGAAATGAAACCCGATCCGGGTGACAAAACCTATGGGAGCCTTGTCAATGACAAGACGGGCATTCCGGGTCAGTCCAGTGCTCCCCCCTCGGAAAAGATTTTCCCGAACCACGCCGTGGTGGACTACCTCTACAGCGAGGGAGGAAACAGAGTTCTTTGCGATCCGTCTTATGGGAAGATATATGAGGGAGCGACGGATGCTGAGCGACTCCAGGAACTGCAGGATGCAGCGCTAGAAGGCATCGCCGCTAAAAGCGACAGACTCACGGACTGGTGTCCAGGAGTTTGGGCTGGAATATTTAGGCCTTCGCCCCAAGACACGTTATGCCTCAGATTCTATTAATTCTAAGACGGCGGTGGGTCGCGGCTTTGGCTTTCCTGCTTGGCTTGGCTGCCGTGATTTTAGCGGCTCAATATTTTATGCGCCGGCGGAGCACGAAGTGTATGCCTAGCTTGGTTGCCACGAATACGGCGGCTCAATCTGACAAGGAAGCTGGCGTTACGGTTTGGAAGACCAAGAAACACTTCCGTCCCCCAAACAGCATCAGCGGCCACTCGGAATGGAAGCCTGTGACGATTGAAATCCATTCAACCATGCAAGCTGGCGTGGTTCGAGTCGAAGGGAAGAGATCATTGTGGGGACTGGAGGTTGTTTGGCCTCTCGCCGTAAAGGGGATATTTGCCCCGAGCACCCCTAAAGACCCAGTCGTTGGATTTATTACTCCAAGAGGAAACATTTGGGTGGGGAGAGAAAAACACTTTTATATCGAGAGTTCGGCAGGTGTGGTCGGTGCAGATTATGAGAATGGGATAGTCTGGTTTGAAAGCATGGTTGCCAGGAAGGGCCAAGACAAGACGACCTTGGATGACTGCCTTAGGCTTTTCGAACGCGAGATAGATGGCGACACGCTCGAACTATTTAGCAGTGACATGTGGGTGGCTCCCAACGGGAAACTAACGCTTTGTCCGCTAGTTCATTTCACAGGTTTGTGCCCGCCTCTGGACCCGGAAATTCTCAGGGATGATCCTCCAGCACCTGACTCTCCACCCGGTGATGTTCATTTGACTGGCTTTCAAGTGACGGGAAACACGCTCCGATTGGATTTGAGGTCTAGGCGAGACGGTTTATTCCTATTGAAGGGAGCAATGGAGACTAAGGAGTCGCTGTCCTCCACCGGGATTGTGGTCCAGATCAGGGCCGCCAACAGGCCGTCGGAGATACTGACTATGAAGGTGCCCTTCAGCAGGCGGACGAGAGGGCAATATGTGGCAAGTGTATGGATTGATATTCCTTCCAAGACGGTCACTAAAGCTGAAGAGAACGGCAGGTTCATGGAACCATGACGAATACCCTGACTATCAGTCGCCAGCCAAAAGCGAGAAGTGGTCAAAAATCGCCATTTTTGGCCTCCGGGGCGGCATGGAAGCTGGGAGATGGTGGTTGGCAGATGGAAAATGGGGCAAAAAGTCGATTTTCCGCACCCCTGCACGGCTCGGCGGCACGCCTGCGCGACGCGGGGGCACGCCTAGATGACGCGGGGATACGCCCGGACGACGGCGGCGCACGCCTGCGCGGTCACGGCGTGCCGCTGGATGATGCGGGGGCACGCCCGAATGACGCGGGGATACGCCCGCACCGCCACGGCGCACCCCTGCGCGACGCGGGGGCACGCCTGCGCGATGGCGGGGCACGCCGTGAACCTGAAAACATCCCTTTCGACACTGTGGTGGAATCGAAGAAACCATAAAACAAGGAAAGGAGAGAGTAGCAGATGAAGACAGACTGGATGGCCAAGTCGGAAGGCAATCTTCTGATTTGGGCCGATAAGTTCCTGCCGGCGGTCACCGAGGCCGCCACGACCTTCGGGTTGACGCCGGAGGACATAACGGAGATCACGGGCGTATGCACGGGCATGCGCACCGCGATCAATAACGCGGCCGCCAAGTCGGCCGCAGCACAACAAGCGACGCTCGCGAAGAAGCCGGTGCTCGCGGCGGCCAAGACGTTCTTGCGTGAGTTGGCCCGTCGTCTGAAGGCCCACAAGAACTACACCGAGCCGCTCGGCGCCGCGATGGGCATCATCGGCTCGGATGACGCCACCGACATGACGCAGGCGCAGCCGGTGCTCGTGGGGGCGGCGCTGGGCAAGGGCCAGTCGGAGATTGCGTTCAACAAGATGCAAGCCGACGGCGTGAACCTCTACTACGAGGACGGAGGGCAAAACTGGGTATTCCTGGCGCGCGACACGCAATCGCCCTACGTGGACAACCGGCCACTGGCCACGGCCGGCAAGCCGGAGATGCGCCGCTATATGGCGAAGTTCGTCATCGGCGACCAGGAGGTCGGCTACGAGAGCGACGCCATCACGGTGGCGGTAACGCCGTAGCGCGGGGGAACCGCAGCTCTCAGCGTTCAGCTTTCGGTTTTCAGCTTGTGGGACGCTCCGCGTCTGCTGCTGATTACTGAAAGCTGAAAGCCGATGGCTGACTCTCAATGAAACGACGGAGAAAGAAAGCATTCGCTTTAGCCGAGCGCAGGCCGGAGCGGAAACGGCAACTGCGGCGGCACCCGCGCAAGAGGCGCAAGCCGCACCTGACACACATCGGAACGCAGCCGCCGCCCGGCTCCAGTTCCGCCAGCGCGTCAAGCGCGTCTTCCTCCAGCGCTTCGTCGGCATCGGCTCCGCCGAGTTCAAGCAGCGGCTCCTCCTCCACCGTTCCGCCGTCGAGTTCGGTTTCGTCCAGTTCCATGAGCAGCGCGTCGTCGTCGGGCAGCTTGTCTTCGTCCTCGACGTCGTCCTCATCCAATTCGTCCTCCGGCCTTTCCTCGTCGTCGGGTTCGGTTTCTTCGAGTTCGGCTTCCGGTTCGTCCTCGTCCAATCCGCCGTCCTCCAGTTCCAGCGGCAGTGCGTCCTCCAGCAGCCAAGGCGGTTTTTCGGTGACGTTGTATCAAAACACGCTGACGATGCCGCTGCTTGGCAACGGCCAAGTGGAGATGCTCATCGGGAACGGCACGGCCCCTTACACGCCGACGGTCGTCGCGGGCTGGCGGGGTTTCCGGATGGAGATTCAGAACGACAACACGGTGCTGTTCTTCAACGAGGACGGCGTCGGTGTTGGCAGCGGCGACATCACCGTGCGCATCTCGGACAGCGCCGGCCATTGGGCCGAGGTGGTCGTCTCCGTCACCGTGACCGAGCCGCCTTCCAGCAGTTCGTCGTCATCCATGCCATGAGAAAGATCATCCTCAAAAGTTTTCTGTCGCCCGGCGACATCGTCATGCTCACCGCCGCCGTGCGGGACCTGCATCTCTCGCATCCGAAACAGTTCCTGACCGACGTGCGCACGCCCTGCCCGCACCTGTGGGAGAACAATCCGCATCTGACGCGGCTGGAGGAAAAGGATGGAGATGTGAGTGTGATCGAGTGCCAGTATCCGCTCATCCACCGCAGCAACACCGAGCCGTGGCATTTCATCCACGGCTTCACGCAATTCCTCAGCGAGAAACTCGGCGTGCCGATCCGGCCCGGCCTGTTCAAAGGCGACATCCATCTGTCGCCCGCCGAGAAGGGTTGGATGTCTCAGGTGCAGGAGATCACGAAAGAGCCGGTGCCGTTCTGGATTGTGGTGGCGGGCGGCAAGCGCGACTTCACCATCAAGTGGTGGCAGCACGAACGCTTCCAGAAAGTGGTGGACTATTTCAACGGCAAGATTCTGTTCGTGCAGGTCGGCGAGAAGGGCCATGAACATCCGTCGTTGAAGGGCACGCTTGATCTGCGCGGCAAGACCAACCTGCGACAACTGGTGCGGCTGGTCTATCACGCGCAAGGCGTGCTCTGCCCGGTGACACTGATGATGCATCTGGCGGCGGCGGTGGAAACCAGACCGGGCATGCCGAAGAACCGTGCGTGCGTGGTGGTCGCCGGTGGGCGCGAGCCGGCGCAATGGGAAGCCTACCCGCATCATCAATACATCCACACCAACGGTGCGCTGCGATGCTGTGACAACGGCGGCTGTTGGAAATCGCGCGGCGTGCCTCTCGGCGACGGCGACGAAAAGGACAAACCCGAAAACATCTGCGTGGACATGGTCAAGGCGGGAAACGGGAATGGCACGGAGTTGAAACCAACAAACGCGCTGGGCTATCCGCGCGAGCAGTGGCCGCACCTGTTGCCGCACTGCATGGACCTGATTACCGCCGACGAAGTCATCCGCCGCATCGAGATGTATTTCAAGGGCGGGGCCATCGAATACCTGAACGTGAACCAGGCGCAGATCGCGAAACCCATAACAGAAAGGACCTGACATGATCGCCGTGACCATTGGAATTGGAGAAAAATACGAATTGCTGGCCGAACTGGCTGCAGAATCCTGTCGTCGGCGCACGGGAATGCAGACGTTTGTTCTCGGTGCTCAAGCCATGCAGAAACATCAGCTTGCGCACCCACACCACTTGAAATTCAAGATGTTCACTGAGTTTCCCAAAGAAGAAAATATTTTATACTTCGATGCCGACACTATCTTTTTGAGGAACTGCAGCTTCTGCCAATTCGAGAACAAGCCCGATTTGGTTTGCGTCAACGATCTGGCCGATAAGGGCTGGGTGACGCAGGACGCCCGCCGGGCGGGAGTCCGCCCCACGGAGTATTTCAATAGCGGGTTCTTCATCGTCAACCGAACGCATCACGAGAAAATGCTCGCCAAAGCGGAAGCTCTTTTGGCCACGATCAAGTCGCCGTTCAAAGACCAGACGCATCTCAACGCTGCCCGCGCGCAACTGAAGATCCCGGTTCACTGGCTGCCGAAAGAATTCAACTGGCTGGACTTTCACCTCACTGTAAAGCCCGGTCACAATATCGTGATCGGGCACATGCACGGCATGGCCAAGCGAACGGCGGAACAAATCCGGTGGTTCTATCAATTTTGGCAGAATCCGGCCAGCGACTTCTATCCGCGAGTTGGACGCGGTGATGCCATTTTGAAACGCATCCAGACCGTGAAACAACCCATCGGCGCGGAGGTCGGCGTGCTGCGCGGCACGTTGTCAGCCTATTTGCTGGGCGCACGCCCCGACCTCCATTTGACTATGGTTGATCCGTGGAAGCAGTCTGAAGCGGGTTCTCGTTATGAGCAATCTGGCAGCACGTTCGGATTCACCAAGCAAGGAACCTTCGACCAATACTACGCGACGGCGCTCAAACGGACTGCTTTTGCCGATTACCGGCGAAGAGTGATTCGCGCTCGATCGCTCGAAGCCGTGCCACAAGTTGCCAACGGCAGTCTCGATTTTGCGTTCATTGATGCGGACCACACTTACGAAGGCGTGATCGAGGACATCAGGGCTTGGTTGCCGAAGCTCAAACCGCACGGGCTTCTCTGCGGCCATGATTTCGAGTTCAAACAATATCCGAAGTGGGGAGTGAAAAAGGCAGTGGATGAGATTTCAGCCGAGCTTAAACTGTCCTATGAGCGCGACGAAGACTTCACTTGGTTTATTCGTCTGCGGTCTGCGTAACCACTTAGTCGGGACTTTTGAGCGGCATTCAACCGGTTTTGGACAATCCCACCTTGGCTAGCTTGTTGTTTTTTCGCAAAACCAATCCGCCCGAAGCTTTGCCGTGAGATTATAGTTGCGGTTGCCGCCGAAGTCGGTAAAAGCAATCGCTCAACTATGCCTACCCACTTCAGTCTGGAGTCGCACGGTCTTCTTGGAACCGGGTTGGTTCATCGGAACCTGCCTGTCGCGGCGCTCGTCGAGATGAGCCTGCGCCGTTGCGAGAGCCGGCTCGCCAACACCGGCGCGCTTGTGACACTCACCGGCAAGCGCACGGGCCGCTCGCCGAACGACAAGTTCATCGTCAAGGAGCCGGGCAGCGAGAGCCGGATTGCGTGGGGCAAGGTCAACCAGCCGATGTCCCGCGAGCAGTTCCAGAAGCTCCGCCGGCGCGTCATCGCGCACCTCAAGAACCGCGAGGTCTTCGTGTTCGACGGCTTTGTCGGCGCGGACGAGCGGCATCGCCTGCCGATCCGTGTGATCACCGAGCAGGCGTGGCATTCCTTGTTCGCGCGCCAGCTTTTCCGCCGGCCGACGCCGGAGGAACTCAACGGGCATGAGCCGGCATTCACCGTCATTTCCGCGCCGAACTGCCTCGCCGATCCCGCCGGCGACGGCACGAAGTCGGAGGCATTTGTTTGCGTGGACTTCGGTTCGCGCACGGTCATCATCGGCGGCACGCACTACGCCGGCGAAATGAAGAAATCGGTCTTCAGTTGCCTCAATTACGTCCTGCCGCAACAAGGCGTCTGCCCGATGCACTGCTCGGCCAACGTTGGCAAGGACGGCGACGTGGCGCTCTTCTTCGGCCTTTCCGGCACCGGCAAGACCACGCTCTCCGCCGACCCCGACCGCCGCCTCATCGGCGACGACGAGCACGGCTGGGGCGACAACGGCGTGTTCAACTTCGAGGGCGGCTGCTACGCGAAGTGCATCCGCCTCAGCCACGAGCGCGAGCCGCAAATCTGGGACGCCATCCGCTTCGGCGCGGTCGTCGAGAACGTCGTAATGAATCCCGACACGCGCATGGTGGACTTCGACGACGACGCCATCACCGAGAACACCCGCGCCGCCTACCCGGTGGACTTCATCGCCAACGCCATTGAAAGCGGCGTCGGCGGCCATCCGCGCTCCATCGTGTTTCTCACCGCCGACGCGTTTGGCGTGATGCCGCCCGTGGCGCAGCTCGACGAGCGGCAGGCGATGTATCATTATCTCTCTGGCTACACCGCCCGCCTTGCCGGCACCGAGACGGGCATGGGGCGAGAACCGCAGGCGACGTTCAGCGCTTGCTTCGGATCGCCGTTTCTTCCGCTTTCGCCGCGCGTCTATGCCGAGTTGCTGGCAAAGAAGATGCGCGAGCACAACGTCCGCTGCTACCTCGTCAGCACCGGTTGGGTCGGCGGTCCGTGCGGCGTCGGCAGCCGCATCGAACTGGCCTACAACCGCGCCACCATCCACGCCATCCTCAAAGGCGAACTCGACCGCCAACCGATGACGCCCCATCCGGTCTTCGGCTTCCAAGTGCCGAAGCGTTGTCCCGGCGTGCCCGCCGAAGTTCTCGACATCCGCAAAAGCTGGAAAAACCCAGCCGAATACGACGCCAAAGCCCGCGAGGTAGCGCGTCTGTTCATCAAGAACTTCGAGCAGTTCCAAGACACCGCCGCCGACCTCGCCACCGCCGGCCCCAAAATAGTCTAGTAACTCATCATCACTCTCCCCATGAACCCCGAATCCAAATCCTTCCTCAAACAACTCGTCGAAACTCCCAGCCCTTCCGGCTACGAGCAACAGGTCCAGCGGCTCGTCCGCGAGCGCGTCGCGTCGTGGTGCGATGAGGTCAAGACCGACGTGATGGGCAACGTCTTCGGCATCTGCAACCCTGCCGGACGCCCGCGCGTCATGCTCGCCGGCCATTGCGACCAGATCGGCTTCATCGTCCAATACATCACCGAAAGCGGCTTCATCTACGTGGACCGCATCGGCGGCGTGGACCCGACCGTGGCCGTGTCGCAGCGCGTCGTCATCATGACCCGGCGCGGCCTCGTGCCCGGCGTCATCGGCCGCAAAGCCATCCACCTCATGGACGAGGACGACCGCAAGCGCGTGCCGAAGATGGACGACCTCTACGTGGACATCGGCGCGAAGTCCAAGAAGGATGCCGAGAAACTCGTCTCGCTCGGCGACGCGGGCGTCTTCGTGCAGCCGTTCACCGAACTGGCCAACAACCGCGTCGTCTCGATGGCCTTCGACAACAAAATGGGCACATGGATCGTCGCCGAAACGCTGCGGCTGCTGCACGGCAAGAAATTCGATGCCTGCATTGTCGGCGTTTCCACGGTGCAGGAGGAAATCGGTTTGCGCGGCGCGCAGACCAGCGCGTTCGCCAGCGAAGCCGAGGTCGGCATCGCTCTCGACGTCGGCCACGCCACCGACTGCCCCGGCATAGACAAAAAAAAGGCTGGCGACTACCAGCTCGGCAAAGGCCCGAAGATTTGCCGCGGTGCCAACATCAACCCCGTCGTCTTCGACCTCCTCGTCGAGACGGCAAAGAAGGGAAAGATCCCCTACCAGATCAGCACCGCCGCCGGTGGCACCGGCACGGACGCCAACATCATGCAGCGCACCCGCGCCGGCATGGCCACCGGCCTGCTCTCGGTCCCGTTGCGCTACATGCACACGCCCAACGAGCTGCTCTCGCTCGACGATCTGGAGAACTGCGCCAAGCTCGTCGCCGCTTTCTGCGCGCGGCTGAAGAAGGACCAGGATTTCACGCCGTAGCACAGCTTCAGTTTTGGCTGACAGTCTGCTCGTCGCCACCAGTTGGCGCATCTCAATTGCTTGTCCGGGCGTGGTTGTCCCCGTAAACTCCGCCCGTGCAATTCCTCGATCTCACATTGCCAACGCCAGAGGAGAACCTCGCGCTGGACGAAGCGTTGCTGGTGTTGGCCGAGCAGGGTGGTGGCCAGGAAATCCTGCGTCTTTGGGAAATCGGCAGGCCGTGCGTCGTGCTCGGCAACTTCTGCCGCATCGCGGACGACGTCAACGAGGACGCCTGCCGCGCCGACGGCGTGCCCGTGCGGCGTCGCGTCAGCGGCGGCGGCACAGTGTTGATCGGCCCAGGTTGCCTGAACTTCTCGCTCGTGCTCGACATGCGCCACCGGCCCGAACTGGCTGACGTGTCCCGCTCGCACGTGTTGATCCTCGATCGCGTTTCCGAGGTTCTGGCGGTGAAGGTTCCGCACATCGTTTTCGACGGCATCAGCGATCTCTGCGTCGGCGGCAAGAAATTTTCCGGCAACGCCCAGCGCCGCCGCCGCGACTGGCTGCTGCACCACGGCACGCTGCTTTACAACTTTCCCGTCGAACAAATCAGCCGTTACCTGCGCGAGCCTGCGCGCCAGCCGCCCTACCGCGCCAACCGGCCACACAGCGATTTCGTCGCGAACATTCCCGCCGCCGCGGCGTCCTTGAAGCAGGAATTGCGTTTTGCCTGGGCGGCCGACGACGATCTGGCGCCCTCGTGGCCGCACGAATTGACCGCGCGACTGGTGGCGGAACGCTACGCCCGCGAAGAGTGGATTCGTCGTCGGTGATCAGGCGCGCGGTCTGCTTGTGACGCGTCCCGCTGAAGGATGACGTCGTCGAGCGCCGGCAGTTCAGCGGCGGCTGTGGTCATCGGAGTTTCCAGTCTGCACTTCCACGCTCCACGTGATCGGCAAGCGCATGTCGTCCACGCGCACCGAAAACTCCCACGGGAACCGCGTGACTTTCACCTGCTGCTCGGCGCCGCTACCGACGCGATAGCGGAGCGTCGCGCTCTTGCAGTCATCGAAGCCGGCGGCGATATAGACGTAGAGGTCGCGCCACGTGAACGGCGGCACGCAAATCTCCGTGCCGATGGCTTCCAGCTTTGCGCCGGCGACCGGCTGCCGGCGCAGGCCGTTGTCGCCCGGGAGCGACAGCTTCGCGGGCGGCGCGGCGCGATGTGTCGGCACGTCAACCTTCACGCCGTCGAGCGTCAGCACGGCGATGCCGAGCGGCTTCAACTTCAGCGACACTGCGCCGTCTTTCAGCCGCAGCGGCGGCGCGGGCTTGTTATCGAGCCGCAAGGAGACTTTCGCGCCATCCACAGCCCGGCCAAACACCTGCGGGTCGAACTTTACGCGCACCGTCTGTTCTTCGCGGATTTGGTTGAGTAGCACGACGTGAAACTTCCCGCCACCGTGGGCCAGAACGCGATCCACGTTGATCGTGTCCACAGTCGCCGCCGTGCGGTGCAGCCACGGCCACGCGGGCTGGCCATAAACCTTGCCCGGCGCGTGGCCGCGCAGCCGGTTGTCGAACCACACGTAGCCGCACTGGCGCACCGACGGAAAACTCACCGTGCCCTTCGACCGTGTCTCGGCGTCGGTGAAGAGGTAGTCGAGCACATAGGCCGCGAACGGCGGAATGTGGTGGAAATAGAGCCACGTCACGTCCGGCCCGGCGACCGGATAATCCGGCCGCAGATATTGGTCCGTCATGCCGTCAATGTAGTAACCCGGATAGTTGCCGAAACGCCCGATGGTCGCGTTGCGCGCGGCAGTGCGGAACAGTTCGTCGCCCGTGAGTTGCGCCAGCCGCAACAGGTTCGGCGCCCAGCAATTCATCGTGATGTTTGCATGTCGCTCGGGGCGCGTGTAGGTGCACGGCTGCTCCAGACCGAGGCCGACGTTGCTCACCTGCCACGCGGGCACGCGCTTCTCCGGCAACCGCGCCGGCGGCAGGTCGAACTTCGCCTTCTCGTCGGTCGTCTGCTGCGCACCTTCCACGAAACCGCGCCGGTAACGCTTGTCGCCGAACCACCAGACGTGCGCGGCGCTCACGTAGTTCCCGCCGGGATGAATTGTTGTCTCGCCGGCTGGCACCGTTGGCTGCGTCCACAACGTTGCCACCAGCCAGCGCGCCGCCGTCGCCGCCGCGTCGAGAAACCGCCGTTCACCCGTTGCATCGTAAACATGCAACAGCCCTTCCCAGTCCGGCACAAAGCTCATGTTCACGAACGGCATCACACCGAGATCCTTCGTCGGCAGTCGCGTGATGTTTTCGGCGACGTATTTGTCGGCCGCCTCCGTCGCCGCGTCGCGCCAACACTTCTCGCCCGTCAAACGATACAACGCCAGCGCGTCCTCGAACGGTTGCATGTGACTATAGCCCTTCGTCACACGCGGCTGGCCCTTGTCGTCGAGGCAGAACCCGCCCAGCGCCGGCGAGCGGCCGTGCGTCATCGCAAACGCGCTTGCGAACACCGCCGCGCCATACGTTGACATTGGCCCGCGCATTGTCTGGTGGTGGTAGTAGTTGTCGCCGATCTCGCGCTCGGCGGCGAAGTGCGCGCCGGGCCGCGAGATCATGAACTCCAGCGCCGGCAGCGCGAACCGCCGGTAAAAATCCTCGTCGCCGGTGAGCAGGTAGTAGCTCAGATAGGTCAGCGGCGACGAATGCGACACGACGTTGCGGCTCTCGATGTTCCACGGCCCCTTCGCGCGCGCGTCCCAGCCGGAAGCCTTCTCGTCGCGGATCAGGTCGAGGAGGTTCAGTGCCGCGTCCGACACCGACGCATACACCGGCCGCCGGTAATCGCTTAGCCCGAACACCTCCGTCGCCACGCGCCGATACGCAGCGTAACCGTTGCCCGCTTGCAGCCACACGCGGAACCGCGCGCGCAACGGTTCACTGCCAGTGACCACGCTGTCGGGCTGGCCAAGCACCGGCGAGTAGAGAAGCGGCTGCGCCTGACCCGTCTCGTTGCGGAGGCCAAACGCATAGCGCGAGTTCCGCGGCCCGGCCCACTCAAACGGCAGTTCCGCTGGTTCCGCCACGAGCGCGAGCGACGCGCCGGCGCGGTTCACCAGCGCCAGCGGCGTCGGCGTATGCGAGTTCAGCAGCGTCACAGGCTGCGCCGGAAAACGCTTCCCGTGATACATGAACGGCAGAAGAAGAAAATCCACATCTTTCGGCGTCGCAGCGACGAGGCTGTGATAGCCGAGCGAGAAATGCCCCGGCCTGCTCGGCGCGAAGTCGAGCGTCACCTGCGCTTGCGATTGGCTGCCGCCGAGCCGCCACGTCGCCGTCAATCGGCCGACCGGTAGCGGTGGTAAACCAAGCTCAACGGTCTGGCTGTCCACCTGTCGCGCCGCAATCGGTCGCAACGCAAAGCATTGGCCTGCCGCCCACGGCGCTGTCGGTGGCCCCGTGCGTGTCTTCACCGAAGCGCCGCCTGCACTGACTTCGATCTCTGCGCTGAGGCTGATGTCCCACGCCGGATGGACGCGCGTCGCGATGATCTTCGGATCGCTCTCCTTCGGCCGGAACAGCATGCGATAACCTTCCGCGCCGGGATCGCCGCGCAGAGGTTTCCACTCGCCGCCGTCGCGCAGTGCCGCCTGCAGCGCAATCGCCGGCCCGCCCGTCGTCGCCGCGCGATGGAACGTCCAGCGCACTGCGTCGTTCGCGAGCGTGGCGACCGCTTCTGGCTCTACGCGCTGGAGCGGCTCCGGTAACAACCGTGCGCCTACAGTTGTAGAGTCGGCCGTCCCGGCCGACGCAGTCGTCTCACGCAAAGCCTTGCCATCACGTTGCGGAGTAGCGGCCGGGACGGCCGCCACTACAACGCCTGCGCCGCCGTTCTTGTTCTGAGCAACGGCCGCCATCTTCAGCGGTGCCATCTTCGCCGTCGCTTTGCCCAGCGCGTGCGGCAAACCTTTCGGCTGGTAGTTGGGGCTGTCCGTCAGCAGCAACGCGTCGCAGCGCGCCGCCGCCGTGCTTGTCTCGCCGATCACGATCAGCGTCGGACCGGCAGGCAGGTCAAACTCGCCGCCGTCTTCCCACTCCCAGCCTTCGATGCCCTGCTGGCCGTGTTTGCCGAACACCTTCGCCGAGCGCGTCGCACCGAGCCGCACGGTGAAGTTGCGGATGCCGGGCCGGTCGTTTGGAAAATCCCGGCCGCGCACCCACAGCCGCCAGCGCCCCGCCTTCGGCAATTCGATCGCGCCCACCGCCGGCGCGGGCTGCGCCTTCATCCCCGACCAGAGAAGTTCGCGCACCCCGTGCGTCTCGCGCACGCTCTGCCAGCCACCGGTGGCTTCGAGACTCTCTGCCTCAACGACCAGCGTCGTTGCGTGGCCCAGCGTTCCCGCAAAGAGTGAAAGGAAGATCGCCACCAAAGCGACGGCGCGGGGCTGAAACGCATGGTCAGTTATCATGCTCATGTCGCCCGCGATTCTGAATCGCCCGCCGTCGAACATCAAGCCGTTGGAACGCCGTTGAGAACGAAGTGCCTAAACCTGATGTTGTCTCCGCAGAACGTCGGCGTATAATCCTCCGCGGAATCAAACGGAGGAAATCATGAGCCGCACATCATTCGTAACCACCACGGCCGCTCTCTGTCTTGCGGCTTGCGCTGCGGTGGCGCAGGAACCGTCATCCACGCTGCTGAAACTGCCCGCTTCGCTCGGCCACGACATCGGCGCGCCGTTTCTGGAGATGCCGCAGCCGCAAGCGTTGCTGGTGGGCTTCAAGGTCAGCTTCGGGAAGGAGAAGGAGCAGCCGGTGGTGAAGTCGTTGCAGCCGATCTATCGCGCGGGCATGAAAAGGTTTCTCGGCGCGGTGCAAGGCGAGGTGCAGGAGCCAACGCGGACGGTGGAGGCCCGGTCCGGCTACGCGGTGGGCGGGTTGTATGGAATGGGGATCGTTCGCATCAGCGGCTTCGAGATCGAGTTCATGAAGGTGCAGGGCGGCGGCCTGGACATTCATCACGGCTACAAGAGCGGCTGGTTGGGCGGCAAGAACAGCGTGGGCGGCGTGGTGAAACTTGCGGCGACGGGCAAGCCGATTCTCGGCGTCTTCGGCCGGAGCGACACGGTGTTGCGCGCGCTTGGCTTGATCGAGGCCGGTTCGGTTTTCCAGCCCGGGCCGGTGGACGCCCGCATGACAAGCGCGGCGGCATGGCCCGGCGCGGTGCGGTTGTTGCCGCTGATTGATCCGGCGCGCGACGCGGTGCTGGGGCGATGGCGGATGCGGGACGGCGCGCTGGTTTGCGCGGACAACGTGCAGGCGGCGCGGCTGCAAATCCCCTACGAGCCGCCGGAGGAGTATGACTTTCGCACCGTGTTCACGCGCACCGAAGGTGAGCAGACTGTGGGGCAACTGTTCTCACAGGACGAGAAGCCGGCGCTGTGGGTGATGGGGCACTGGTGCAACAGTTGTTTCGGCTTCGAGATGGTGAAGGGCCGGTCGGCGAACAACAACCCGCTGACGGTTTGGACGCCGCATTGCCTGGGAAACAACCGCGTTTACGCTTCGGTGCTGCAAGTTCGCAAGAGCGGCGCGCGGGCGTTCCTGGACGGGCGGCTGATGAACGAGTGGAAGACGGACTTCAGCGACGCCAGCCGGCAGAAGTTGTGGAAGCTCCCGAACGAACGGGCGCTGGGTCTGGTCAGTGATCGCGTGGTGACGGTTTTCCATTCGGTTGACGTGGTCGAGATCACGGGCAAGGGCAAACGGCTGTGCTCGCCAGAGGGAACCGCCTACACGGCGAACGGCTGGAAACTGCGAGTAAGCCTT
This sequence comes from Verrucomicrobiota bacterium, assembly GCA_026397915.1. Classification (GTDB taxonomy): domain Bacteria; phylum Verrucomicrobiota; class Verrucomicrobiia; order CAIQCK01; family CAIQCK01; genus CAIQCK01. Next base: position 16,456 of record JAPLTX010000023.1, on the reverse strand, counting down.
GTGGCGGAGAAAGCCGTTTTCACGCTCGGCGAGCCGGTTCACTTCTTCTTCAAAGTGTTCAACTGCGCGACCCAGGACCTGCAAGTGATGGAGGGTGGCGATTACCGAAATCAGTTTGGCCGACCGGACAGTTTCAAAGTGCAGGTTGCACACGAAGATGGCATTCCCATTCCTGTGACGGATGCTCGATATTCGATGGGAGGATTTATTGTGCCGCGACAGATTCCGATGAACGGAAGCTACGAGTTCTCCTTATTCCTGCCTCACTGGATGACGATCACAAAACCTGGCATTTACACAATGACCGCCAAACGACGGCTGGAGATCAGCCCGTTCAAACCGCGAGGCGTTTGGCCAACCAAGGAAGAAACCAGCATTGTGGATGCTGAGGCCAGCACGAGATTTGAGGTTCTTCCGTTGGACAAGGTCAAGATGGGCGAGATCATAGCTGAGCGGGCGCAAGTGATGTTTGGCCGGAATTCGGATGCAGCGGAAAAAGCCGCCAAGGAACTTGCTGCTATCAACGATGAGCGTGCTATCAAGCATTTCAGCCGAGCTGTTGTCGAAAGCAGCTATTCCGTCAAGTTCACCGCTGTGACAGCGTTGGCAAAGTTTAACAATGATGAGGCACTGGCGGCTTTGAAGAAAGCCGCCTCGGACCCGGACAATAACATTCGACATTGTGCCGCCGTTTCTCTATCTCAGAGCGCGCACCCGAAAGCCAAGGAGGCATTACTGGCGCTTTGGCAGGATAAGAATAGGGGAGTTCGGCTTACGGCTTTGCACGCCTTGGGAAAAATGCAATCTGCGAAGTCGCTCGACATGATTCGCACCATGACTGAGGATGCAGACTTGATGGTGAGCGGGGAGGCGGAACGCTATTTGAAACTGCGAACGCAACCAGTTGAAAAACAAGGCGTCCAAACGTCGCCGCGACAACCGTGAATCAATCGCGACATTGGCTCAGTCGGCGGCCTCCTGTTGGGGACACTCCCGCTGACTCTGTTCTTACCTCACAAACTGTTTGTAGAACATCACGGCGGAGATGGCGAAGCCGATGGCGGTGATGATCTGGCGGACGCGGTGCTGGGGGATGCGCTGGGAGAAGTGCGCGCCGAGATAGTAGCCAACCAGCGCGCCGCCGGTCATGACGACGGCCTTCGGCCACTCGATGAGGCCCGCCCAGATGAACCATGCGGCGGCGACGAGGTTGATGAGCGAGCCGAGGATGGTTTTGAGCGCGTTCATCTCGTGGATGTCGCCCAGACCAAGGAAGCCGAGCGAGGCGAGCATGAGGATGCCGATGCCCGCGCCGAAGTAGCCGCCGTAGAGCGCGACGAAGAACTGGAACACCGCCGCCGCCCAGACGACGCGATGATGCGGTGAGGCAGTTTCGGATTTGTCCGCGAAGCCGGCGAAGCGGCGCAGGGGCGCCTGGGCCAGGAACAGGATCGTTGCGAACAGCAAGAGGAACGGCACCATCTTCGCGAAGATTTTTTCCTCGGTGCAGGTGAGCAGGATGCCGCCGAGCAAACCGCCGAGCAGACTCACGGGCACGAACCGCCGCAGCCACGGCCGCACCGCCGTGATCTGCCGGCGGTAGCCGAACAAGCTGCCCGCAGTGCCGACGACCAGCGCCAGCGTGCTGGTGGCGTTGGCGACGGTGGCCGGCGTGCCGATCAGCAGCAGCGTCGGGAACGTGAGCAGCGTCCCGCCGCCGGCGATGGCGTTGACGGCGCCCGCGGCAGCAGCGGCAGCGGCCAAGGCGATGGTTTCGGTTCCGGTCATTGGCTTCCGAGAATCTGGCGGATTGGGCGCAGAACGCAAGGAAACATGTTGGGCTAGGAATCTTCCCAAGCTCCGGAATTCATTTCATCTTCCGCCGTTGTCTGCTAAAAACACTGCCCCACACAAGACACAGCCTTGATGAAGCGGAGATAAAAACATTCGACCCGGAGACTGAAATGAAACCAAGAATTACGATCAGAGCATTTGGAGTTTTCGCCGTTGCATCGTTAGCTGTTACCGCGTTCGCGCAAGGACCGGCCAGTCGTCCGTCGCGGACTGGCGGCGGCAACATCTCGTTTGCCAGCGCCACGCTGCCCAAGTCGGAGACGGAAAAGAAAATCCTCGCCGTGCTGGAGGAGATGAACCAGAACCAGCGCCGCGGCAGCATGAGCGTTCCTTACGGCGACGGCCGCATCCTGCGGGTGCTAGTGGAGTCGCTCGGCGCCAAGCACGTCGTCGAGATCGGAACCTCGATCGGGTATTCGGCGATCTGGTTTTCCCTGGCGTTGCAGAAAACCGGCGGCAAGCTGACGACCTTTGAGATTGACGCCGGCCGCGCCGCCAAAGCCCGCGCGAACTTGAAACGCGCTGGCGTGGAAAGCCTCGTGACGCTCGTTGAGGGCGACGCGCACGAGGAGGTCAAGAAGCTCAAGGAGCCGATAGACCTCCTCTTCCTCGACGCGGACAAGGAAGGTTATCTGGATTACCTGAACAAGCTGTTGCCGCTGGTGCGGCCCGGCGGCTTGGTCGTGGCGCACAACATGGACCAGCGCATGGCCGACCCGCGCTACGTCAAGGCGATCACAAGCAACCCGGAGTTGGAGACGTTGTTCCTGAACATGGAAACCTCCGGCATCGGCGTGTCGCTCAAGAAGCGTTGATCCGCTGACCTGCCGGGCGAGAACGAAAGCAAGCGCATGGGGCAGAAGCCGAGCCAGCAATTGTCGTTGTTTGATTCCACCTGCCTGATTGTCGGCATCATCATCGGCGCGGGCATCTACCAAATGGCGCCGGACATCGCCAAGGGCGCGGGCAGCGCATGGGGCGTGCTTGCGATCTGGGTGCTCGGCGGGTTGCTGTCGTTGTGCGGAGCGCTAAGCTACGCGGAATTGGCGACGGCGTATCCACAGGAAGGCGGCGACTACGTGTATCTGGGCCGCGCTTACGGAAAGTGGGCGGGTTTTCTTTTTGGCTGGGCGCAAATGGCAGTGGTGCGGCCGGGCGACATCGCGGTGATGGCGTTTGCGTTTGCGACCTACGCCTGCACGATCTGGGATCCGCTGGCGGGCACGGTGTTTCCCTACGGGGAGCGGGTTTATGCCGTCGCGGCGACGGTGGTGCTAACGCTCGTCAATGCACTCGGCGTCCGCGAAGGCAAGTGGACGCAAAACCTACTGACCACGGTGAAAGCGGCGGGCCTGCTGCTGATCGTGGGCGCGGCGTGTTTCTCGCAGCCGGCATCGGCGCCTGCGGAACCGGCGGACCGGTTGCCGTTCAGTCTGGCGCTGATCTTCGTGCTGTTCACCTACGGCGGCTGGAATGAAATGGCCTACGTCGCCGGAGAGGTGAGGAATCCCCACCGCAACATTGTGCGGGCGTTGGCGCTGGGCATGGGCGCAGTGACGGCGCTCTACCTGATGGTAAACGGCGCATTTCTGCACGTGCTGGGTTATGCGGGACTGGCGTCATCGAAGGCGGTGGCCACTGATACCGTGACGGCGGAGGTCGCGCGGGCGGGCGGCGTGCTGGTCAGCGCGCTGATTTGTGTTTCGGCTCTGGGCGCCGTCAACGGCCTCGTCTTCACGGGTGCTCGGATTTCCTATGCCGTCGGGACGGATCATCGTCTGTTTCGGTGGCTGGGCCGATGGCATCCGCGGTTCGGCACGCCGGCCGTGGCGCTGCTGGTGCAAGGAGCGATCGCCGTCACGCTGATCGTCGTGCTGGGTTCGTTCGTGAACGCGCTCCTCTACACGGCAGCGGTGGTTTACTCTTTTTACCTCGGCTCGTCGCTGGCGGTGATCGTGCTGCGCTTCAAGGAGCCACGCGTGGAACGACCGTATCGGGTCCTGGGCTACCCGGTGACGCCGCTGGTGTTTGCGGGCGTGTGCGCATTTCTGATCTACAGCGCTGTCGTCTATAAGCCGTGGATCGCGCTCTGGTCATGCGGCCTGCTGTTGCTCGGTCTGCCGCTGTGGCTGGTCAGCAACTGGCTGGCACGTCGTCAGAAGAGTTGATAGAGCAGATTCCCGTGTTTTCGTTTGTCTTTGCGAACACAGTCGTCTGGCGTTACGCTTAGCGGCCGAACGAAGACCAGAACGCGCTGGCTGCGGGCGGACTGGTGCAGAAGGTGACGCATCTATGAAAACGATTTCGCGACGCACTTTCCTGCGCAAAGGCTCCGTGCTTCTTTTTAGCGGCAGCCTCTTCACTGGCGGACGGTCAACAACCTTTGCACAAGGTGGGTCGTTGCCTGACTTTGGCGCGATGTCGCTGGAGGAAAAAGTGGGGCAACTGGTCGTCGCCCGGCTTCAAGACTGGCCGTTGATCGAGAAATACGCGAAGCAAGGCATCATCAGCGGGATGACGCCTTCATTGACGAAACTGTCGCTGCGGGAAGTGGCGGAGTTCACCAACCGGTTCCAGAAGCTCTCGAAATACCCGTTGCTCCTCGGCTTCGGCGGTGTCAGCTACAGCGGCGGGAGCGACCTGCGGCTGGGCCAAGCGATGCGGCTGGCGGCCACGCGCTCGCGCAAACTGTGCCGCGAGGCTGCGCGCATTGAGGCCGTGGAGGCGCGCGCGCTCGGCTATCACCTTGCCGGCGTGCCCAACCTCGACGTCAACACCAATCCCGACAACCCCATCATCAACTTGCGCAGCCTCGGCGACAACGTGGACCTTGTCACCGAACTCGGCAGCGAACTCGCCCGAGGCACGCTCGAGGGGGGCGCGGCATCGCTCCTGATGCACTTCCCCGGCCACGGCGCGTCCAGTGGCGACTCGCACATCGCCATCCCGGAAATACGGCGCAGCTTGGCGGAGTTGGAAGCGGTGGATTTCAAGCCGTTCGCCGAGGTCATCCGGCGCGGCTTGGCGCGGGTGGTCTGCACCAACCACTGCCATTATCCCGCGCTGGAGCCGGACCGCGTGGTTCCGGCGACGCTCTCGCGCAAGATCGTGACTGGTCTGCTGCGCGAGAAGCTCGGTTTTAATGACGTCATCATGTCCGACAGCCTCACCATGCGGGCCATCAAGGACAACTACGGCATCGAAGAAGCCGCGATCGAGACTGTTGCCGCCGGGCACGACATGATCCTCCAGGATTACAACTCTGACCCGCGCATCACAATTGACGCCCTCGTGCGCGCCGTCCGCAAAGGACGCATCCCGCTCGCGCAAGTCGAACAATCCATCACGCGCGTCTGGCGGCTCAAACGCGAATTGGGCTTGTTCGCGAACCGGCTCGTGGACGTGGAGAAACTCCCGGAGCGTTTCGCCACCAAAGCCGGCGCGGAAGTGGCGCGGCGCATCGCGCGCGAAAGCGTCACGATGCTGGAGAACCGTGGCTGGCCCGTGTCGCCGACCGCCAGGCTCGCCGTCATCAGCAACGGCGGCTCGGCCACGGTCGAGCAGGACCTTGCGTGGAAGTTTTCGCCGACCAACCACCGGCTGAATGAGCGGGTTCGCCAACGCCAGCCGGACGCCCGGACGCTTGTGCTCTCGTCCGCGTTGAAACCGGAAGAGATCGAGCGCGCGTTTGCGGCCGCGCAGGCCGCCGACGTGGTCGTGTTCGGTTTGTTCACGCGCGTCCGGTCGTATGCGGAGGATGCCATTCGCGTGCCCGCCCGTTACCGCGAACTCATCGCGCGCACGGTGGCGGCGGGACACGCGGTGGCGCTGCTAAATTTCGGTAATCCCTACGTCATGGCCGAACTGCCCAAGGCGTCGGTCGCGCTCTGCACCTTCAGCGACGCCGAAGCGTCCATTGAAGCGGCTGTGGAGACGCTCTTCGGCTTGCTCAAGCCGAAAGGACTGCTACCCGTGCGGATTTCGGAGGCTTATCCTTTCGGCTTTGGCTTGAAGACGTAAGATCAAGATTTCAACACTGAAACCAGAACCACACCATGAAATCCCACCACATAATCAATCCCGCACTGTCCCGTCGAAGCTTCCTTTCCGCCGCGGCTTCCGTTGCCGCTACGGGCATTCTTCTGCCGTGCAACGCGCCCGCTGCGCCGGCCAAACTCCGCATTCGCAAGAGTCTGAAATGGGGCATGGTCAAGAGCCAGTCGCTGCCGCTGGTCGAGGCGTTTCGCAAACTCAAGACCTGCGGTTTCGATGGAGTGGAGCCAACCTGCAGTCAGGTCAAGAACGCCGACGAGTGGGTCGCCGCGAGCAAGGAGAGCGGGCTGGTGATTGACGGCGTGACCGGCGCCGGTGAGCGGGGCATCGAGGCAGCGCTTGACCTCTGCAAGAAACTTGGCGGCGACAGCGTCCTTGTCACCGCGCGCACCGATCCGAAGAAACCCTACTGGGACACTTGGCGCGAGACGCAGGCCATCATCAAGGCCGCCGCGCCGCACGCCGAGCAGGTGCGCGTCAAGATTCTCATCGAGAACGTTTGGGCGAGTTTCCTCATCAGCCCGCTCGACATGATGCGTTACGTGGACGAGATCGGCCATCCGTGGGTTGGCGTCCACTACGACGTGGGCAACGTGATGCGATGGGGCGTGAGTGAGCATTGGATTCAGGTCCTCGGCAAACGCATCGGCAAGCTCGACATTAAGGAATACAACCTCCCCGTGGCGATGAAGGAAGGCATGATCGCCGGTTTCAAGTCGCCGCTCGGCGAAGGCAGCATCAACTGGGCCGGCGTGCGCGAAGAGCTGGCGAAGATCGAGTTCAGCGGCTGGGCCGCCGCCGAAGTTGCTGCCGGCGATTGGGACAACCTCGCTGACCTAGCCAAGCGGATGGACAAGGTGCTCGGTCTCGCGTGATACTGACCGCACCCAAAAAGCACAAACGGGAGATTACTGCCATGATTCACCACTTCATTGTCGTCTCGATTCTTACTGCGTGGATGAGCACAACGACGTTTGCTGCCAACGCCGTCTTCGATGTCCGCGACTTCGGCGCGCAAGCCGACGGCACCACGCTCTGCACCGGGCCGATTCAAAAGGCGATGGACGCCTGTGCGGCGGCAGGTGGCGGCACGGTGGTGCTGGCGGGCGGGAAGTTTCTCTCCGGCACGATCTACTTGCGCAGCCGCGTCACGCTGCGCATCGAAGCCGGCGCGACTTTGCTCGGCAGCACGAACATCGCGCATTACCCGGACAACGTCCCCGCCGTCCGCTCCTACACGGACCAATACGTGAAGCAGAGCCTCATCGCCGGCGAGAACTTGGAGAACGTCGGCATCACCGGGCGCGGCTTGATTGACGGCCAGGGGCGGAGCTTCAAGATGAAGGACCGCAAGCGCCCCTACGAAAACCGGCCGTATCTGATCCGGCTCGTCAACTGCCGCGATGTGTTGGTGGAGGGCGTGCGGTTGCAGCATTCGGCGATGTGGATGCAACACTATCTCGGTTGCGAGCGGCTGACCATGCGCGGCGTCCGCGTCTGGAACTTCGGCAACGCCAACAACGACGGCCTCGACCTCGACGGTTGCAAGGACTGCACGGTCTCGCAGTGTGTCTTCGAGAGCGACGACGACGCCATTACGCTCAAGAGCACGTTCGAGCGGCCCTGCGACAGTATCACGATCAGCGATTGCGTCGCCCGCAGTCACTGCAACGCGATCAAGATGGGCACCGAGTCCAACGGCGGTTTCAAGAACATCACCATTGCCAACTGCGTCGTTACCTCCCCAACGCACACCAACGTCTTCTACGGTCGTGGTCGCGGTATGAGCGGCATTTCGCTGGAACTGGTGGACGGCGGACAACTGGAGCGCATCGCCATCTCCAACATCAGCATCCACGGCGTAACCGTTCCCCTTTTCCTGCGGCTCGGCGACCGGGCGCGGCCGTTCAAGGACGGCATGGAGCCGCCGCCCGTCGGCAGTTTCCGCGACGTTGTCATCAACAATGTCGTCGCCACCGGCGTCGGGAAGATCGGCTGCTCGATCACCGGCCTGACCAACGCACCCATCCACAACGTCTTGGTCAGCAACCTCATGTTCGAGTTCGAGGGCGGCGGCACGCGCAAGCTGGCGGAGAAGCAGGTTGACGAGCTGCCGAAGAAATATCCGGAGTCGCTGATGTTTGGCGACCTGCCGGCCTACGGCTTCTATTGCCGCCACGTGAAAGGACTGCGCTTCTCAAACATCCAGTTGCGAACCGTCGCCGCCGACCAGCGCCACGCGATGGTCTTCGACGACGTGGAGAATCTGTCGCTGGACGGCCTCGACGCCGCGTTCTGGCCGGGCGGCGCGGCTATGCTCGGCCTGGCGCAAGTCCGCGACGCGCTCATCCGCGGCTGCAAGCCGCACGCGAAAGACGGAGCGTTCCTGAAGCTCGCTGGCGACAAGAGCCGCAACATCACGCTCCTCGCCAACGACCTCAGCGGCGCGGGCAAACCAGCCGACATCGCGCCTGACGCACCCAAGGACGCGCTTGCAACCAAATGATTGTCGAAGTCATGAAACTCAAATCCTCTCTAGTGTTGGCGTTTGCCGTCTGCGCCGCAGTCGCATGGAGCGGCGAGGCTTTTTCTACGGGCCGCGCGGTGGTGAGCCTCGCGGCGTATTCGCCGAAGGCGGATGGCGTGACGGACGACACGCCGGCGCTGACGGCGTGCTTCGCCGACGTGGCGCGGCGCGGTGGCGGCGTGGTGACGATTCCTCCGGGCGATTACTTCGTCGCGGGGGAGAAGCCGGCGGTAATTCCATCGGGCACGACGGTGTTTGCGCGCGGCGCGCGGTTTCGTTTTCCTAAGCAACTCGGCGACAAGGCGCGACGGGTGATCTTCAGCGGCACTAACGTGACGGCTTTCGCGTGGCACGGCGGCTTTTTCCAAGGCTATTGCTTCGACCCGGCCCGGCGGGAGAATTCCTGGGAACCGAATGTGAGCACACGCATCTTCGTCATCGGCACAACGGCTGGCGGCGCAACGAGTGATATCCTGTTTCGCGACGTGCGCTCGGACGGCATTGCGGGGGCGGTCATCGGCGTCGAGGGCGCGGGCAAGAAGGGCAGTGAGAGCGAGGTGGTGACACTGGCCGAGCGCGTCCATGTCGAGAGTTGCACGCTGCTGCGAAGCGGGAAGTTCATGTGGGACTACGGCTATCTTTGGCAGGTCATCGTCTGGCCGGAGGACTACGAGCCGTGGGAGGTGGAACGGGCGCGGTATTACTTCCGCAACGACCTCGTTCGCTCCGGCGTGCAGATGAGCGACGGCGACGACCGTGTGCGTTTCGATAATCGTGTGAAGCCCATTGGTGTCAGCAAGGACGCGGAGCCGAACCATGCGCTGTGCTTTTTCGGCGGCGCGTTGCCGAGAAACATCACGCGCGGGCGGCAATACTTCGTCGTCGAGTCAGCCGCCGACCACGTCAAGGTGTCGGAGCAGCCCGGCGGGAAGCCAATACGTTTCCAGGATGCGAGCGGCAATGGTGTCCAACTCATCCACAATTTCTCCGGCGCGTTTCACGGCCTCTACGCTCCGACCGGCGCAGCGCTGGGCAAGGGCGGGGTGGATATCATGTGCGCGCGCGACGTGCGGATCACCGGCTGCCAGTTCAGCGCCTTGGGCGACACGATGCACGTGCAGCGTTGCCGGAACGTGGTGTTCGCGAACAACCACATCATCGGCTCGCGGATGGGCGCATTCTTCCTGGCGGAGTTCTGCAAGAACGCGACAATCACCGGCAACCAGATAGATGGCACGAATGGCTCGCGCGTGATGAGCGTGGAGAAATCCTGCGAGGACGTGACGATCGTCGGCAACACCTTCCGCAACGGCGGGCGAGGCAGTTGGATCAACCAGCCGAAGAATTTCATCCTGCAAGGCAACGTCTTCGTCAACAACACGACCAAGGGCGAGAGCAATCCGCGCCGCGGTCGCCGTAGTTGCGAGACCGGGGAGTATCGTCGCTGGCCGGAACTCTACTTCACATTGCACGAAGAGAAAGGCTCCTACGGTCCCGTCATCGTGCATGACAACGTGTTTGCGCTCGGCGAAGGGTGTGCCGATGAAGCGGTGACTTTCGCTCCCAACGGCCACGACCTGCGGATGAACGGTAACATTTTCCAGAATCGCCCGGCCATGATTCGCGTGGATCCTTCGTGCGTCAACGTGTCTATCCAGGACAACGCAGGCGCGAAGCTGAAGCGCGCCGCGGTTGGTTTCAATCACGGCAGGCGGTAGCCGGCCTGCACTTCAGGACACCAAAGGCGCGGTGGGTTCCCGGGAAAAGTCTTTTGTTCCGGTTGGCGTTGGGCTAGATTCTTCCCGGAAAGCGTGAGCTGGGAGAAGGGTGTTTCACAATGATCACCAAGTCGGGAACGAAAGCGAGGATTGTCGCGCGGCTGACGGTGCTTTGTTTGCTTGCCGTTCTAGGCCCGACGCTGGGTTGTTCGTGCAAGCCTCAGCAGCCACCGAAGACGGCAATGTCAGTGACGATGGCCGTAGGCATGTTGCCGCTGACGTCGCTGGTAATCCTTGCGGATCACGAAGGATTGTTCTCGCGGGCGGGCGTTGCGGTAACCGTGAAGAAGTGCACGACAGGCGTGATGGCCATGGATGTGCTTCAGGCTGGCGAAGCCCAGATCGCCGTCGCCGGTGACACACCGGTAGTGTTCGGCAGTTTCGAGCGGCGGGATTTCCGCGTCGTAACCAGCGTTGCCTCGTGGGACAACGACGTGACCGTCATGGCGCGGAAAGACCGCGGCATCGTCCGACCAGCGGATTTGAAAGGCAAACGCATCGCCACGCAGAAAACCTCGGTGGTGCAGTTCTTCCTGCACATGTTTCTGCTCAAGCACGGTCTGTCGGAAAAGGACGTGACGATCTGTTACATGCCGCAAACCGAATTTCCCCAAGCTCTGGCTCGCGGCGATGCCGACGCGGCATCCATCCGGGAGCCTTTCACGAGTCAGGCGAACAGATTGTTGGGAGGCAACGCAGTGGCGTTTGAGGAACCGGGGCTTTACGTGGAGTATTACAGTCTTATGGCTTCCAATCGCTTCCTGAAGGAACAACCGGAAGCGGCACGTTGCATTGTTCGTGCATTGCTTGCTGCGGAAGCGTTTGCGAAGAACCAACCGCAGCGTGCGAGGAGCATTGTGGCGCGGACGATTTCGATGCCGGAGCCAACGCTGCGCCAGCTTTGGCCGCGTCTGGAATTGCGGGTGAGGTTGAGCCAGTCGTTGTTGGTCGCGCTGGAAGATCAGGCGCGATGGGCCATGAGCAGTCATTTGGTGGAGCAGACCGCGATGCCAAACTACTTGCAGTTTGTTCATCTCGACGCGATGCTGTCAGTCAAACCGTCGGCGGTGAGCGTCATCCGCTGAAGGCAAGGCGATGAAGATCAAGACGAAGCTGCACATCATCATCCTCTGCTCGTTGGGCGTCATTGTGCTCGCGTCGGCGACGTTGATGACGGCGTTCCGGCAGAACAACAGCGCCTGGCGGGAAAGCACGGTGGCCAATGAACTGACGCGCGGGCTGTTCGAGCTGGGGATTCTGACGACGGACTACGTGTTGCACGAAAGTGAACGCGCGCAGACGCAGTGGTTGATGAAGCACGATTCCCTGACGCGGTTGCTCAACAGCGCGGAGTTTGCCGGCGCGGAAACCCGGACCATCCTCAAGCAATGCCGGCAGAACAACTTGGAGTTGCGGAACATCTTCGTCAGCCTGACGCGGCTCAAGGCCGGGCACGCCGTGTCTTCGGTTGACTTCGCCCCGCTTGAGCTGAAACAGCGGTTTGTCGGCCAGTTGGACGCGCGAACCCAGACGATGGTGTCCGACGCCTCGGAACTGGCCGCGCTCAGCCGTCATGGCGCGGCATTGGCGCGCGACCAGAGCACGATCATCATGCTGGCGGCCGTGGCGTTGATCGCGGTCAGTCTGGTTGGCATCTCGTGGTTGTTCGATCACGGCGTTGTGTTGCCCATCGAACGGCTTCAGAAGGGCACCAAAATCATCGGCTCCGGCAACCTGAGCCACAAAGTGGCCACAGGGTCGCAGGACGAGATAGGCCAGCTCGCGCGTTCTTTCGACGAGATGACGGAGAAGCTGAACTCTGTCACTGTTTCCCGCGACGAACTGGCTGTGGAAATCGCCGAACGCAAACGCGCCCAGGAGGAACTCCGTCACGCCAAGGAAACCGCCGAGGCGGCGAGCCGCACCAAGAGCCAGTTCCTCGCCAACATGAGCCATGAGTTGCGCACGCCGCTGAACTCCGTCATCGGCTTCACCAACATCCTGCTGAAAAACAAAAGCAGCAATCTGCACCCCGAAGACCTGACCTTCTTGGAGCGGATCGTTGCCAACGGCAAACATCTGCTCGATCTGATCAACCAGGTCCTCGACCTCTCCAAGATCGAAGCCAAGCGGGTGGAGATCGAGACTTCGATGGTGACGCTGGATCGGTTGATCACGGTCATCATCGGCCAGTTCGAACCACAACTTCGCGACCGTCCGGTCAGACTCGCCGCCGAGCTGCCCGACCACATCGCCCCGTTGGAAACCGACGCCGGCAAGCTCAAGCAGGTCATCATCAACCTCGTCGGCAACGCGCTGAAGTTCACCGAACGAGGCAGCGTCACCGTCAGCGTGGCCGTCGAGGAAGGCACTCACCGGCCCGCCCGCATCACCGTCGCCGACACCGGTATCGGCATTCCCGAAGACCGGCTCGCGGCCATCTTCGAAGCATTCCAGCAAGCCGACCCCAGCACGACCCGCAAATACGGTGGCACCGGCCTCGGACTTACCATTTCCAAGGCGCTGTGCGAATTGATGGGATACCGTCTCGAAGTCGCCAGTGAACCTGGCAAAGGTTCCGCCTTCAGCATCGTCCTGGCGACACATCCGACATCGGCCGGCATCACGGTGCGTCCCGCTCCGTTGGCTGAAGTGCATGGTTTCTCCGCAGCCGAGGCCGCGGTCGAAGTGACGCGGCGCATCCAGGCCATGGAGGCCACGCAGCCGCTTCGGAACAAACTGGTGCTGATCATTGACGACGAAGCCGACTCACGTGTGTTGCTGACGAACCTGATCGAACAATTCGGTTGCCACGTCGTCGCGGCCGACAGCGGCGAGCTGGGCCTGCGCATGGCGAAGGAAATCAAGCCTGACCTCATCACACTCGACCTGCTCATGCCGCAGATGGACGGTTGGGAGGTCTTGCGGCGGCTCAAAGCTGACGCGGAGATGAAAGACACCCCCGTCATTGTCGTCAGCGTTGTCGCGCGCGAGAGGCGGGGCACGGTCCTCGGCGCGGTGGAGATGCTGCAAAAACCCGTTTCGCGCGAAGACCTCCTCCGCGTCATCAGCCTCATCCCGCGCTCCCGGATTCTCGTGGTCGAGGATAACGAAGACGACCGCCGGCTCTTTGCTGCCCACCTGACAGGCCGTGTCACTGAACTGCGCATGGCTGTCAATGGCCGCGAAGCCCTGGCGATGCTGGAGACGTTTACACCCAACCTGATCCTCCTCGACTTGATGATGCCGGAGATGGACGGCATGGCGTTCCTGGACACGATCCGCAAGAACCCGCGCCATTGGCACATCCCGGTCTTTGTCGTTACCGCCAAGGAACTGACCGCTGACGAAGCAAAGCGGCTCGGCACCGAAGCGCAAGCAGTCCTGAAGAAAGCCGAAGAATGGGGCGATGATCTGGAGCGGATACTGAACGGCATGCTCAAGAACCGGCCCAGCCGGGCGCGCTTGCGTGCGCTGAATGATCCCACAAGCACAGGTGGCGCTTCGATCACATGAGCGCGGGGCCGATGTCGTCCTTGGAGTTGACGTGATCGCCGTCTTTAAGGACAATCCACAGGATGCACGGCCAAACACAGGAAAGAAAAAGTCGTGAGCGAAGACAATAGTTGGGATAGCGCAGCCATAGCCCGGTTGGAGAAGATCGGCGGCCGGAAGCTTGTTCGTGAGATGCTCGCCATCGTCTTGGAATACGTCCCGAAAAAACTTGAAGCTGCCCGCGACGGCGAGCGAGCGAGCGACCTCAATGCCATCCAACATGCCGTCCACCCCATCCGCTCCAGCGCCGCCAACGTCGGCGCGCGCGCCGTGCAGGAACTGGCCAGCCGCATCGAGCGGCTCGCGATGGACAAGCAACCCGATCAAATCCCTGCCCTGTTGCGCGAGCTGGAGGCCGCCTTCATCCGGGTCCAGCCGTTGCTTGAACGGGAGATGAACCTTCCGTGAAGAGGATTGCCCTCGTCGAAGACAACCCGGACAATCGGTTGCTTTTCCGGACGATCCTATGCGGTTGTTACGAGGTTGCCGAGTATGAAAACGGCGAGGACGCCTGCGAGGGCATGCGAAAACAGCCCCCCGATCTTGTGCTGCTGGATATCTCGTTGCCCGACATGGACGGCATGGAAGTATTACGACGGATCCGGGCCGACGCGGCGATGAAGGACATCCCCGTCATTGCCTTGACCGCCTACAACGCGATGGGCGGTCGCAAGGAATTCCTCGCCGCGGGATTCACTGATTATCTCACCAAGCCCATACTGGATGAGACGATCCTTCTGGAGACCATCGAGCATTGCCTGAGCCGGCGCGGTGCTTGAACCGCGAGGCGGAATGGAACGCTCCGGCGGGTATCTACCTGGGGAAGTTGGAAATGATGATGAGACATCTGGTCGTGGCGGTCATGTTGTTGCTGGTGGCCACGCAGGCGGCGGCGGATTCCAAGGGCGCCGGCCTGTTGAACGACTGGCTGCGCAAGGAGTCCGAGGCGATGAACGCATGGGACTTTGGCGGGGAGTTTCGATTGCGTTACGAGGATTACGACGGCGCGGTGCGCGCCGCCAGTTCCATGACGAGCGTGCCGGCTGGCACGAAGCCGCTCACCACACCGGTGAATCCGAATACTGATTTCATCGCCCGCGGCCAGGCCAACAGCAGCGATGAGTTGTTGCTGCGCCAAAAGGTGCACGCCGGCTACTCGCCTTTCTCTTGGCTCACCGTGTATGGCGAGATGCGCAACAGCACGGCGGAATGGGACCGTCGTTCGCCGGGACCGGATGACAACAAGGCTGCGTTGCAGCAGGCTTACATTCTACTGGGCGATCCAACCCGGTTCCCCTTGCTGGCGAAGATTGGCCGGCAGGAACTGATCTACGGCGACCAGCGGTTCATCGGTAACAGCGACTGGGGCAATCCCGGCCGGACGTTCGACGCCATCAAGCTGCGGTTCACCAATGAAGTGTTCTGGGTGGACGCGTTTGCCGCCCGCGTCGTCGTGCCTTATCAGGGCCACTTCGACGAGAACAACAGCTACGACACGTTCTCCGGCATCTACGCGTCGAGCCAGAAACTGGTGTCGTGGCAGGAGACGCAGTTCTTCATTCTCTCCCGCAACGCCGGCCCGGAGGCCGTGAGCGCGTCGGCGTTCGACGTGCCCGGCACGCCCAGCACCGCCCGCGACCTGTTCACCTTCGGTTTTCGTTTCAAATCGCTGCCCGGCAGACTCGGCGGCTGGGACTACAGCCTCGAAGCTGCCGGCCAGTTGGGCACCATCTACAACTCCACCTCGAAAAAGCGGCTGGACCACCAAGCCTACGGCGTCTTCGCCGCCGCCGGCTACACGTGGACCAACCTCTGGGCATCGCCGCGGTTGGGCGTGGGCTACGACGTCGGCTCTGGCGACGCCGATTCCACCGACGGCGAAAGTGGATCCTTTGACAACCTCTTCGGCACCAATCACGCGATCTATGGGATGATGGATTTGCTCTGCGAGCGCAACGCCCACATTCCGCGCATGTCCGCGTCCCTCACGCCGTTGAAGAACCTGAAGCTCTCGGCCGATTACCGGGTTTACTACCTCTACGACACTCACGATGCCCTCTACCCGATGTCGGGCAGCGGACGCAACGGCAATGGCTACGGCATCCATCCGACCTATGATTCATTTGTGGGGACGGAACTGGACTTGGTTGCCAGCTACAACTTCAAAGCGTGGTGGAACGTGCAGGCGGGCTACGGCCACTTTTTCGTCGGCGACTACATCAAGCAATCCGTCGGTTCCGTGGCGGCCAACGGCGGCGCGGTGGACGCCAACTTCGTTTACGTCCAGACCACCTTCAGCTTCTGAGTTGATGGCCGGATAACGGAGCGCGCCCACGACTCCTACCTACCGGCCGCCACTTCTCGCTTCATGCGCCGTCCGTTTCAGGTGTGTCCCGCGCCTCGCGGCGTGGGCGCGGGTCGCGCCCTCTATCCGCCGACGGTGATGGACATCGTCTGGCTCCACTGGCCGACTTGCTGGTCGCCGACGCGGTAGATGGCGCGGTATTTCCACTTCACGGGCGCGTCGGGCCGGGGCGCGGTGTCGTCATAGCCGGGGGTGGTGTCGTAGGCCAATAGCGTCCAGCCTTTGCCGTCGCCGCGGTCCACATGGATCTCGATCATGTCCAGGAACGCCGCATAGCCACCCCAGTTCCAGTGAATCTTCACCGTCTTGGCGTCGGCGCTGAGT
>JAPLTX010000001.1 GCA_026397915.1 Verrucomicrobiota bacterium | reverse complement strand
TCTAGGGAACCGCTGATTAAAGGGGCTGGGGCACAGAAGACTTTGGTGTGAATGATTTCGACGACGGGATTGTAGAGATGGCTGAGAATCTGGGAGCATGAGACACCGCACGGAGCGAGGGAAGCGATGGATGCGAGGTGATTGCGGCAAGTTTCCGGCGCTCTGGATGCTCGCTCACGCGCTCACGGGGATCAGCAACGAGCGTCGGGCGATGAAGAGGTTGGCCAGAGCGAAAAGGCTGTGGAGCTGTGCGGTGTTCTTGGCCAGTCCACGGTAGCGCGTCTTGCGGTGCCGGAAGATATTCTTGAGGATGTGAAACGGGTGTTCCACCCGCGCCCGCACCCGCGCTTTGAACCGTTCGAGTTGCACGGTCAGTTCTTTGACCCAGCCTTCCGCCATCGCTTTGACTTGGCCGCGCTTGGCCGCCACGTGCCATGCCACGCCCGGGTTGCGGCTGGCGATCTCCTCGCGCTTCTCGACGCCCAGATAACCCGCGTCGGCGTAGACTTTCTTCTCCTGGCCATGAAGCAAGGCATGGGTCTGCGCGATGTCGGCCACGTTCGCCGCGGTGCCGGTCACGCTGTGCACCAACCCCGAGTGTGCATCCACGCCGATATGGGCCTTCATTCCAAAATGCCACTGATTGCCTTTCTTGGTCTGGTGCATCTCCGGGTCGCGCTGCTTGCGCGCGTTCTTGGTCGAGGAAGGCGCCGCGATGATCGTCGCATCCACAATCGTGCCTTCTCTCATGAGTAACTTCCGCTCGCTCAGCAGTGCGCCCACCTCCGCGAAGATCTGCCGGGTCAGATCGTGCGCTTCGAGCAGGTGGCGGAACTTCAGCAGCGTGGTGGCATCCGGCACCGCCTCCACGCTCAAATCGATCCCGGCAAACGTGCGCAGGGCCTGACTGTCATAGAGCGCGTCTTCGAGCGCTTCATCGGCCAGGCCATACCATTGCTGGAGAAAGTAGATGCGCAGCATGCGCTCGACGCCGATCGGTGGCCGCCCGCGCTTTCCTTCCGGATAATGCGGCTCGATCACCGCGCAGAGCCTCGCCCAAGGCACCACCCGCCGACGCGTCACCTTCTTCTTCCCGGCATATTCCGACTGCGCAAAACTCATTTGTTGCTTCATGGCCCCACTTTAGCAAAACCCTTCTCCGGCGACTTTTCATTTCGGCAGCCAAACTGATTAAATCAGCGATTCCCTAGGTCGGAGAACAGGACTGCGCCATAGGGCACCCCCCCAAACGTTTCTAAGGGAAAACTCCTAGTCCCGATAGGAGATTCGCCCGCCGCTTAACTCCTGCGCTGGATGTGAAACGCGTCAGCGAAATAGCATAGAATCAAAAAACTCAACGTCAGGAGTTGCCTTCCGGCAAAACTGGGTTAAAGTCACGTCCGCGTTTGTCAGCAACCGGACTCCGGTTTCCGAGCCTGAGAGATTATTTGTTGCAGACAAACGCAAAACTGTCATGTCACAATTTAAAATGCCGCCGCAAATTACACGGTTGCTATTGGTAACGGTGGCGATTGTGGTCGCCTATTTCACGGCGCGGCACTTTCTGGTGCCAGCCTCGTTCGGCCAATACGGCTGGTATCGCGCCGATGCGCTGAAGGATTATCAGTTACTGCCGATCAACTATGCCGGTCAAGCAGCGTGCGCGGACTGTCACGAGGAAGTCATCAAGAAACGCGCGAAGGCCAAACACCGCAGTATCGCGTGTGAGACCTGTCACGGACCGCTTTACGCGCACGCGAACGATCCGACGGTGAAGCCAGCGAAGGTTGGCAACGGTAATTTTTGCGTGCGCTGCCACGAGGCCGCCCCGGCGCGGCCGGAAAAATTTCCGCAGGTCGTGCTGGCCGACCACAACCCCGGCCAGAAGTGCACCGAGTGTCACGCGCCGCACCTGCCGACTGAAGCCCCATGAAATCATCGCAACAATCTGTCAGCCGCCGCGGCGTGTTGAGCGCGCTGGGCAAGCTCGTCGCCGGCGCGGCCGCGTTGGCAACTGCGCGCAAGGTGCGCGCCGTCACCAAACAGGCCGTTACGACACCGGCGCCAGCGGGCTACGATCCGACCAAGCATCAGTGGCGGATGGCGCTTGACGTGAATAAATGCATTGGCTGCGGTTCCTGTGCGGACGCGTGCAAGAACGAGAACCATGTGCCGCGCGATCCGGGATATTTTCGAACGTGGGTCGAGCGCTATATCATCAAGAAGGCGCCGCACGGTTCCGGCGAGCCATGCGGCGAGACGCTGGTGGATTCGCCCAACGGCAGCATCGGCGGTTTTCCGCCGACCTTGGTGCCGAAGAGCGAAATCCTGAAGGCGTTTCACGTGCCGAAGCTCTGCAACCAGTGCTCCAACTCCCCGTGCGACATGGCGTGCCCCGTAGGCGCAACGTTCCGCACGCCGGACGGCGCGGTGCTGGTGGATCCGACGTATTGCATCGGTTGCGGTTTCTGCGTGCAGGCGTGCCCCTACGGCTGCCGGTTCATCAACCCGCTTTCGCACACGGCGGAGAAGTGCACGTTCTGTTACCACCGGATCACGCGCGGGCTGAAGCCAGCCTGCGCCGAAGTCTGCCCGACCGGCACGCGCATCTTCGGCGACTTGAAGAATGCGAAGCCGGACGATCCGCTGTTGCAGTTTTACGCAAAGAACAGACTACAGGTGTTGAAGCCGCACTTGGGCACGCTGCCGCGGGTGTTTTACGCCGGCTTGGATGAGGAGGCCCGATGATCGCGTTGCTGATGGCACACAAAGAAGCGTCGGCGGAACTGCTACAACACGTCCAAGGCTTCATCTACCCGAACGAGCTGAACCTGCTCTGGAGCGTGTTGATTGTGCTCTATCCATACCTCACGGGTCTGGTGGCGGGCGCGTTTATCATGGCCTCGTTGGAGCGGGTGTTCAACGTGAAGTCGTTGAAGCCGATCTACCGGTTGTCGATGCTGACGTCGCTGGCGTTCTTGCTGGTAGCACCGTTGCCGCTGCTAGGCCACCTGGGTCACCCGGAGCGCTGCTACGAGGTGATGATGACGCCGCACGCGACCTCGCCAATGGCAATCTTCGGGTTCGTTTATGCGTGGTATCTGATGGCGGTGTTACTGCTGGAACTGTGGTTTGATTACCGGAAAGATTTTGTCGAGTGGTCACAAACCGCCGCGGGTTGGAAGCGGCCCCTCTACAGTTTGCTGACGCTCGGCGTGCGCGACGTGTCGGAAAAGGCGCTGCGGCTGGACGACAAGATGGGCCGGATCATCACCATCATCGGCATTCCGTCGGCGTTCCTGTTGCACGGTTATGTCGGATTCATCTTCGGCTCCGTGAAGGCCAATCCGTGGTGGGGCACGGTGCTGATGCCGATCATTTTTATTTTTTCCGCGATGGTTTCCGGCATCGCGCTGCTGATGTTCCTGTATCTGGTGACGTGCTGGCTGCGGAAGGTGACAGTGGACATGACCTGTCTGGAAACGATCGGCAAGTGCCTGCTTACGGCGCTGGTGGTGGACTTCTCGGTGGAGGCGTTGGACTGGATTCACCGGCTGTATGTGGCCGACGAATCGCTGGACGTGCTGGTGTTGCTGGCATCGGGCAAGCTCTACTACTCGCTGTTCCTAGTCCAAATGTTCCTGGGAATGTTGGTGCCAGCGCTGTGCCTGGCCGCGATGATTGTTTACAAAGAGGGATGGAAACGCCGGCAAACGGCTTACTTCGTCTGCAGCCTGCTGGTGCTGATCGGGATTCTTGCGATGCGCTGGAACGTGGTCATCGGCGGCCAGCTTTTCTCGAAGAGCCTGCGCGGGTTCACAACCTATAAGCTCGAACTCGTCGGTCAGGAAGGGCTGCTGATGGCGATTCTACTGGTGCTGCTGCCGTTCGTGATTGTCTCGGTCATGATCTGGTTGTTCCTGCCGCGGGCGGAGATGACCGGCACAACGCGCGCGATTGACGACTGAGCCGCGCCCAGGGAACACATGACCCAGCAGGCAGTCTCCGCTGTGAGTTTTTGATGTTGATCCACGGGTGCGGTTTGCGTCTTGCCCATCGCCAGCATCCTCGTTCTTGGCTTTACACCTACACCGCCATTGATGCGACCTTCATCTTCGCGCGCTTGCGTGAAGCCGGCTCTGGCGAATATCCCTCACACCTCATTCATGGAACTCGAATACCGAGCGTGAAACTACGCTGCTGGGTGCGTGAAACTGCGCAAAATCGGTGTTTGTCTGCGGGTGCAACCCCTTTGCTTTTTCGATAAACCCCGATGTTTTTGTTGTTTGCGGTGTCTGGCCATTTGATTGGCACATGCTATGCGGCACAGCAGTTATGAAATGTAGCAAGACAAAGGAACCACCGGCAGACCGGGAGGAATTTCGATGAGCACTGAAGAGACTCCAACGCGCTCGTGGTTGTTCTTATTCCGCAACTGGCTGAGCTTGAGCGGCCTCACGGTGGCCGTCAGTGGCCTGTTTTCGTTCCTCCTGCTGTCTGTGATAGACTCGCTGGCGCCATTCGCAAACCCCTACATGGGTTTGCTGACGTATATGGTTGCGCCGGGGATCTTCATCGCCGGTCTCTTGCTGGCTGTCGTGGGCGCGTGGCTGGAACACCGCCGCATCTTTAAAGGCAAGGCAAGCGGCCTGCCCGCCACCGCACTGGTGATTGACCTGACGCGGCCACACGATCGGCGGCTGTTGGGTTACTTCCTAGCCGGCAGCGCGGTGTTTCTACTGGTAACGGCGATAGGCAGCTATCACTCGTATCACTACACCGAGTCGGTCCAGTTCTGCGGCCAAGCGTGCCACGTGGTCATGGGACCGGAATTGGTCACGTATCAAAACTCGCCGCACGCACGCGTGGCCTGCACGGCGTGCCACATCGGCCCCGGTGCCACTTGGTTTGTAAAGGCCAAGATCAGCGGTCTCTACCAAGTGTATGCAACGGCGTTCAACAAGTATCCCCGCCCCATCCCGACTCCCATCAAAGCCCTGCGACCGGCCCAAGAGACCTGTGAACAGTGTCATTGGCCAAAGAAATTCATCGGTAGCTTGGAGCGGACCTACCAGCGTTTCATGTCCGACGAAAAGAACACGCCATTCAGTGTGCGCTTGTTGTTGAAAGTGGGCGGCGGCGACGCGACACATGGACCGGTCGGCGGCATCCACTGGCACATGAATGTTGGCAACCGGATCGAATACGTCTTCACAGACAAGATGCGACAGGTCATTCCCTGGGTGCGGATGATTGATTCGCAAGGTGTGATAACGGAGTTTCGCACGCCGGAGTTCAAGGACACCCCTGAAAAGGTCGGCATTCGGGTCATGGACTGCATGGATTGTCACAACCGACCGGCACATAACTTCTCCGCGCCCGACGTGGCGGTGGACCTAGCCATGGCGTTGGGCAAGATTGATCGAAACCTGCCTTTTATTAAGAAGAACGCGGTAGCGATCTTGACCAAGCCCTACGACAACGAGCGCGACGCGATGCAGAAGATCGCCACCACTCTGGCACAGAAGTATCCCGACAATCCTCTCGTCCGGCCGGCGATTGACGAAGTGCAGCGCATCTACCGGCAGAACTTCTTCCCGGAAATGAAAGCCAACTGGAAGATTTATCCCGACAACATCGGCCACCGGAACTGGGCGGGTTGTTTCCGCTGTCACGATGGCCAGCACAAGACAGCGGACGGCAAGAAAACCATCAAAGCTAATGACTGCAACGCCTGCCACACCCTTCTGGCTCAAGGCAGCGGCGCGCAACTCGAACAACTCAACCCACGCGGTCAAACCTTTCAGCATCCTGGGGGCGACTACGGTGATTTGAAATGCAACGACTGCCACACTGGCGGCTCGCAATGAATGCCATACCTGCAGCCCACTCAAACAGGACTCGATGCCTGCCCCAAATCGCTGCGGCGCTGGCCTGCGGCGCGCTCTGGCTGTCATGCCAGGATGCGCGGGCAGCCGCGATTACCAACAGTGACTGCCTGGCCTGCCACGACGATCCCAAGCTGACCAAAAAAGTTGGCGGAAAAGTCGTCTCGCTGGCGGTCCAACCGAAGCTGTTCGCAAAATCCGTGCATGGAAGCCTCTCATGCACGGACTGTCACACAGGGATCAAAGAACTACCGCATCCGGAGAAACTGGCGGCGGCCCAATGCGCCGGTTGTCACGACGACCAAACCAAGAAATACGCCACCAGCATCCACGGCGTGAGCCGCGCCATGGGGGCGTCGGCAGCGCCCTCTTGTGGCGACTGTCACGGGTCGCACAACATCCTGCCTGTCAAGCATGCGGATTCGCCGGTCTTCAAACTCAACCTGCCTCGCACTTGCGCCAACTGCCACAGCAACGCCGGGTTGACCAACGAATACCAGATGAAATACCCGCTGGCAGCCTCGCAGTATGCGGAGAGCATCCACGGTCGGGCGTTGATGAAACTGGGCCTGATTGTCGCGCCGTCCTGCAACGACTGCCACGGTGTGCATGACATCCGGCGCACGGTGGACCGCAGCTCGCCGATTCACCACGCCAACATCGCCAAGACCTGCGGCAAATGCCACGTCAGCATCGAGAAGACCTACAACGAAAGCGTCCACGGCCAATTGTTGGCCAAGGGGGACAAGCGAGGACCGGTTTGCAGCGATTGCCACACTGCCCACCAAATCGAGACGCCGCGCAACGGCCATTTCAAGATGGCCAGCGACCAACGTTGCGGCAGTTGCCACCAAGACCGGCTGACCCATTATCGCGACACCTACCACGGCAAAGCGATGGCGCTGGGCAAGCCGAACGTGGCTTCCGACGTTGCCGCCTGCTTCGATTGCCACGGCCACCACGACGTGCTGCCTCCCTCTGACCCACGGTCACGACTGTCGCCCGCCAACATTGTCGGCACATGCCGGCAGTGTCATCCCCAAGCGACGAAGAGTTTTGCACGCTACGTGCCCCATGCCAACCCACTCGATCCCGAGCACTATCCGGCACTGCACTACACGTTTGTGTTCATGACCGCGCTGCTGATCGGCGTCTTCGGCTTTTTCGGGATTCACACCGGACTCTGGTTCTACCGTTCGGGGTATTTGTATCTGCACGATTCCAAGACATTCCGCGAAATCAAGCTCCACACCCAGACTGACGGCGAGTGGTTCACTCGGTTTGTGCCGTTTGAGCGTTTCCTACATTTCCTGGTCGTGACCAGTTTCCTGCTGCTGGTGATCACCGGCATGCCATTGAAGTTTTACTACACCGATTGGGCCAAGACCGTGTTCAACGTGCTCGGCGGCGCCGAGGTGGCCCGATCGCTGCATCGCTTCGGTGCGCTGGTGACGTTCCTCTATTTTAGCCTGCACCTGTTCGACGTGATCTCCAGTTTCTGGAAACGGCGGGCGGAACTGCGCGACCCGGCCAGCGGCAAGCTCCAACTGAAACGGTTCGGTCATTTCTTCTTCGGCCCAGATTCGATGATTCCAACGCTACAGGACTGGCGGGATTTCGTTGCTCACCAGAAATGGTTTTTCGGCAAGGGGCCGCGGCCACAGTTTGATCGTTGGACTTACTGGGAAAAGTTTGACTATTTCGCGGTGTTCTGGGGCGTCGCCGCCATTGGTGTGTCGGGATTGGTTATGTGGTTCCCACAATTCTTCAGCAGCTTCATGCCAGGCTGGATAATCAATGTGGCTTTGATTATTCATTCCGACGAGGCGCTGCTGGCGGCAGGATTCATCTTCACCTTTCACTTCTTCAATACCCACTTCCGTATTGAAAAATTCCCGATGGATACCGTGATCTTCTCAGGGCGCGTCTCGAAGGCGGAGATGCTTCACGAGCGCAAACGCTGGTATGACAGGCTGGTGGCCGATGGCCGGCTCGATCAGCATCGCATCAAGGACGAATGGGAACGTTGGAAACAGATCGCCCGAACATTCGGCTACATATTCTTCGGCATCGGGCTGGTGCTGTTGGCGCTAATCGTTTATGCTATGGTGACCCGGCTGCTACATTAAGCGGACGCTGCCTCGCACCGCCCGAAATTTTTTCTCGAAAATACTTCACTTCCACCGCCCGCTACGGTAGAAATTTGCCCGCCGTCGCGGAGTGGAGACAGAGTCGCCGAGACACTGCCACGGACTGGACGGAATACCGCAACATTCATCGCCGAATGTCACACGCGATTCCAGCGTGTTATGAACCTCTTTCTTCCATCACTAATCTATCGTCGCGCGTCCGCGGCGCTCTTGCTGCTGGCCGCCGGCTCATGGCTGGTCGCGGCTGAGGACTTCTGCCTCAACTGCCACGACCACCAGAAACAGCGCGAGCAGTTCCTCGGCAGCGCGCACGCGCAGGCCGGTGTGATCTGCCGTGACTGCCACGGCGGCGACGCGAAGGCGAAGGATGAGACCGCACATTTGGCGGCGAATTTCCAGCGGCCCGACAACAAGAAAGCCATTGCCGCGATGTGCGCGCGCTGCCACAGCGACGTGCGCCGGATGAATCCCTACGGCCTGCCAACCGACCAACTTGACCGTTATAAAACCAGCAAGCACGGCGAACAATTGTTTGGTAGCAACGACCAGAAGGTTGCCATCTGCACCGATTGCCACGGTGTCCATAACATTTTCAAGGTGCGTTCGCCGCAAAGTCCAACGCATCCGACGAACATTCCGCAGACGTGCGGCCGTTGTCACAGCGACGCGAAGCTGATGGCTGGCTACAAGCTGCCCTCCGACGTCGTTGAACAATACAAAACCAGCTATCACGCTCATCTGCTGCTGCAAAAGGGTGACTTGAGTGCCCCGACGTGCGTGACTTGCCACGGCAACCACGGTGCGCGACCGCCGGGCGTTGCCGAGGTCTCGCAAGTCTGCGGCAAGTGCCACGTCCGACAGGCTGAGTTGTTTGGCAAAAGTCCCCACGCCGAGCCGGCTGCCGTGGGGCTTTTTGGCGGCTGCATCAGTTGCCACGGCAACCATGGTATCCAAAAGGCGTCGCTCAACCTATTTGCCGAGGCGTGTGTGAAATGCCATGCGAAGGACGCAAAACAACTCGGCGTGCGCGACCAGATCGCCGGTTTACTGCGACAGACAACGACCGACTACGAATCGGCCACGGCGAAAGTGCGTGAGGCGACGCGGCGCGGCCTGGCAACGGACGACGAGCAGTTGCAGTTGCAGGAAGCACACACACATTTGACTCAACTCGAAGCGCTCCAGCACACGCTGGCAATACCGCTGCTGCAACCGGTGGCTGTCCGCGCCGAGACCGCCGTCAAGGAAACGCTGAAGGGCGTCGCGTGGCTCGAGAACGTCGAAAACTGGAAACGGCGCGCGTTGATTCCGATTTGGGCCTTTTTGGTTGTGATGGCCGGGTTGTTCGCGGCAAAGCGCCGGCAGATTGACAAGCGCGAAGGAAAATGAACTCCAAGAACATCCACCGTCGGACGTTTCTGGACTGGCTGCTTGGCGCCGGTCTGGTCGTGTGGGCTATTGGGTTTGTGGCGCCGGTGGTGGCTTACCTCTGGCCCGCGCAACGCCGCGGGCCGGGCGCACAGGCGGTGTCGGCTGGCAAGCAGCAAGATTTTGCCGAGTGGCAAACGAAGATTATTGCGCTGAACGGTCAGCCAGTGATCGTCATCCGCACGCCGCAAGGTTTCCGCGCGTTCTCCGCGATCTGCACCCATCTCGGTTGCATCGTCACTTGGGACGCGGCGCGTCATTTGGTTGCGTGTCCGTGTCACGCGGGGCTTTTTGATTTGAACGGCCGCGTCGTTGGAGGTCCGCCGCCCCGACCGCTGATGGAATACGGCGTCGCGGTCGTCAACAATGAAGTCATGATTAAATCGGCATGAAACTCGGCCAAAAAATCCACGGCTGGCTCTCGGATCGCTATGACATCGGTGTGGTCGAGGAGTTGGTTGAGCAACAGGCGCACAAGCCGTTGCCGCCGCACGTTGGCTTCTGGCACACGTTCGGCAGCCTCTCGTTGTTCCTTTTCATCAGCCAGGTCGTCACCGGGATTTTCCTGATGGTCTATTACCGGCCGACGACGCAGTCCGCATTCGAAAGCGTGCGCTTCATCGTCACAAAGGCAAACTTTGGCTGGCTCATCCGCGGTTTGCACGCCTGGGGCGCGACGCTGATGATTCTCTGCGTTCTCATCCACATGATGCGCACCTATTTCATGGGATCGTTCAAGAAGCCACGTGAGATGACGTGGGTATTGGGCGTGTTCATTTTCGGCTGCACCGTCACGTTTGGGTTCACCGGTTATCTGCTGCCGTGGAACCAGCTCTCCTACTGGGCGACCGTCGTCGGCACGGAAATCGCTGGCGTGATTCCGTTTGCGGGCGACTATATTAAGTTGCTGATGCGAGGCGGCGACGGTGTCACGGGTGAGACGTTGGCGCGGTTTTATGTGTTGCACGTGGTGGTGCTGCCGTGGGTGCTGACCGGACTGATCACACTGCATCTGTTCCTGATGCGCGTGCAAGGCTTGGCGACGCTGGAACGCGTCGGCGAAGAGAAGCCCATTACGAAAGAGCGCGGCATACCCTTTTTCCCGCATCACATTCTCAAGGAAGGCGTGGTGTTCAGTCTGCTGGTGGCGGGGCTGTTTACACTGATCGTGTTCTGGCCGCCGGAGCTTGGCGAGAAGTGCGATCCGCTGACCACGCCCGAAGGCATCAAGCCGGAATGGTATTTTATTTCCACCTACCAGTTATTGAAATACTTCCCGAAACTGTTTGGCGTGTTGGTGTCGCTGGTGCCGCCGCTGCTGTTGCTGGCGTGGCCATTTTTGGATCGCACGCCTGAACGGCACCCGAAACGGCGCAAGGTGGCGGTGGCGATTGGCATCGCAGGCCTCGCCTTGGCGCTGGTGTTCGGCGTCATTGGCCATGTGTCCGAGAGCAGCATGACGATCTGGGGAAAACATTACCACTTTGATTTGTATGGATTGCCGCACGCGGCAGCACCTCCGGGCAAGTGAAGAACTTCTTGCGGTTTGCAGACCCAGCGTGAATGGTATTGGCCGCATTGGTCAATGCGTAAACTGACTGTCTCGTTGTCCGGTCATGCAATTTCTGGGAAATAAACTGGGAATGATGTTGCGCCGCAGCCTCACCGCAAAAACGCTTTTTGCGGTCGGCCTGACCGTCGCGGTGGTCATTGCCATCTACACCTACTTCGTCATTCGCGTTCAGGGCACGTGGTGGCATGAGCGCACGCTCGCGCAAAGCACAGTCACCACTAGTCTGGTTCATGAATACCTGCAGGATGTCATGCTCAGCGGCCGGCATTCCGAAGCGCAAAGGTTCCTACAGGACTTGAAAGGTTCCCATGAAATCGTCCATGGCCGCATCATTGACATCCGCGGCCGGGTCGTCTTCTCCGACAACCCGCCGGAAGTCGGGCTAATGACTCTTCAAACGCCGGCCGATCTGTTCACCAGCGATCACATACTGCACGGCACGCTTGATGAGCGAGGACAGCGTCTGGCCGTCACCATGCGGCCGGTGCGGAACGACGCTAAATGCAGGAAATGTCACGGCGAGAACAAGCCGTTTCTGGGCGCGATCGAGTTGGAGAAGTCCATGGCGCCCGCCGAAGCCGCTGTCGCCGACAACCGCAACTTGTTGATTATTTACGGTGTCATTATCTTCGCGCTAATCAGCATCGTGCTGTGGTTGCTCATCGTGCGGCTCGTCACCCAACCCGTGAGCAGACTCCTTCAGCAAATGCGCAAGGTGCAGGCGGGCGATCTCTCTGTCCGCGTCGAGCCGGAGGGGCAGGATGAAATCAACGAACTGGCCCGCGGGTTTGATTCCATGGTGGGCAGCCTCGACGACGCCCGGCGCGAACTCCAGGAATCCCACGAGAAACAAATCCAGCAAGCCAGCAAGCTCGCCACCATCGGCGAACTGGCTTCCGGCATCGCCCACGAAATCCGCAATCCACTGGCGGGCATTGGCGCAGCCGTGGAAGTCTTGTCGGAAATCAGCGACAGCAAGAGCCAGTATGGCGAAGTGGTTCGCGAGATTCACCAGCAAATCGCCCGGTTGAACTCCACGCTTCGCAATCTGCTGGACTTCGCGCGCCTCCGCGAACCCCAAATCGCGCCTTGTGACGTCTGCGGAATGCTGGAGCCGATGTTGGCTCTTGTGCGGCCCGACGCGCAAAAGCAGCACATCCGGATCGTCAAGAACTGTCCGCCGGACCTGCCGCCGATCTGCATTGACAGCCAGCAGGTGCAGCAAGTCGTCCTGAACATCCTGGTCAACGCCATCCAAGCGATGCCCGACGGTGGCACGTTGACCGTAGGCGCCGAACTGATCGAATGGCCGGCCATCGGGGGTTCTTTGCTGGCTCCGAACAACGACGCCCCGGCCAGTCGCGATATCATCAAGCCACAGCCGGCAGTGCGGTTGACAATTCGCGACACCGGCGTCGGGATTCCTGCCGAGCACATGGATCGCATCTTTTCGCCATTCTTCACAACGAAACACCGCGGCACGGGCTTGGGGCTTTCCATCACCCGCACGATCGTGGAAAAACATGGCGGCAGCATCTCCGTCAAGAGCGAACCGGGCAAAGGCGCGGAATTCACCATCGAATTCCTGGTTTGCAAAGAGTCTGTTTGTGATGCTTATCATGAGGCTGTGGCGAAACTACAGGCCGCGAAGACAACCGGGCCGCAGCCGGCTGGCCCGGAACGCTAAAGACACTTTTTATGCCGAAAGCCAAAGTATTGGTGATAGACGACGAGAAACTCGTCCGCTGGTCGCTTGAACAGAAACTGTCGCGCGACGGTTACGAGGTGGAATGCGCGGCAAGCGGCGAGGAAGGCTTGGACCTGTTGCGACAGGACGGCCACGACGTGGTGCTGCTGGATATGCGCTTGCCCGGCATGGACGGCGTGCGGGTGCTGCAAGAAATCAAGAAGCTCGACCGCGAGGTGGCGGTGATCGTAGTGACCGCCGACACGGGCGTGGCTCGCGCCGTGGAGTGCATGCGGTTGGGTGCGCATAATTACCTCTGCAAGCCGTTCGAGTTTGACGAAGTGCGGGTCGAACTGGAAAAGGCCATCGAGGAAATGAAGTTGCGCCGCGAGGTGACACGCCTGCGCAGCCAGCAACACCGCACGTTCGACGTGAACAACCTTGTGGGCAACAGCCCTGCGATGCAGGCGGTGCGGGACTTGGTTACCAAAATCGCGCAGAGCAACGCGGCCACCGTCTTCATCGGAGGCGAGAACGGCACGGGCAAGGAACTGGCCGCCCGTGCGATCCACTTCGACAGCACGCGCGCCAATCAACCGCTGATGGACATCAATTGCTCGGCCGTGTCGGAAAACCTTTTCGAGAGCGAGCTGTTTGGCCACGAGCGCGGCGCGTTCACGGATGCCAAGACGGCCAAGAAAGGCCTGATGGAGTTGGCGGACGGTGGAACACTGTTGCTCGACGAGATCGGCGACATGAAGCTCTCCATGCAGGCAAAGTTGCTGCGCGTCATGGAAACACGCCAGTTCCGGCGCGTCGGCGGCACGAAGGACATCAGCGTGGATGTCCGGATGATCTCCATGACCAACAAGGATATCGAGGCTGCTGTGGCGCGCGGTGAGTTTCGGCAGGACTTGTATTACCGGCTCAAGGTCATCTCGGTGAGGATGCCAGCGTTGCGCGAACATCCAGCGGATACGGTGCTCCTGGCACAACATTTCTTGCAGCGATTCACGCGGGAATTCAACAAGCCGTTAAAACGATTGTCACCCGAATCCGAGGACG
Organism: Verrucomicrobiota bacterium; assembly: GCA_026397915.1. Classification (GTDB taxonomy): domain Bacteria; phylum Verrucomicrobiota; class Verrucomicrobiia; order CAIQCK01; family CAIQCK01; genus CAIQCK01. Next base: position 32,996 of record JAPLTX010000001.1, on the reverse strand, counting down.
CGTTGCGACGATATCGCTGGCCGGGCAATGTCCGCGAGTTGCGCAACACCATCGAACGGATTGTCCTCCTCGAAGCCGATGAGGTGGTGTTGCCGAAACATCTGCCGCCAGAGATTCAATCCGGAATGCAGCTTGGTGGCCGGACTGCGGCGGAGTTGCCGGCGGAAGGTGTCAAACTGGAGGATGTGGAGCGGGATCTGGTCCGTCAAGCGGTGGAGCGCGCCGGGGGCAATCAGACGCAGGCCGCGCAACTGCTGGGCATCGAGCGCGACGCATTGCGACGCCGCTTGCAGAAGTTCAACTTAATTCCGTAGGCAGTTGTAGCGGGTGTTTTCGTAACGCGGACACTCTTGTCCGCGCTATTTCTCATTGCCGCCCCACGGCGCGGACAAGAGTGTCCGCGTTACGCCTTCATCCGAAGCCTCACAGTGGAGGCAGCAGGTTCGCGCGCCAGAGCATGTAAACTGTGATCAACGCAACCAAGATCGCAATCACCACCAGGATAACCCCCATTTTCAGTCGCGTGACTGAAAACCGCTGTGTCGTAATGACGTCTTGATCCCCTTTATTCATGACGGCCTTTGGGTTGTTACCCTCCCGGCAGGCAGCCGAGGAACGATCCAATGGATTCCTTTCAAAGCCCATCCTGACCTACCTTGGCGGCGGCAGCGCCGCTACATGGAAACGGTTCGTTAAAACCGGATCGTGCAACTGGCGCTGGCCAAATGCGCCGTGTAGTCGTTGATGTCACCCGTATTGGCCTCGTTGTATTTATAAAAACCATACCGCAGGCCGACCACGATATGGTCATTGATCCGTCGCGTCAGCTTGAACGTCAGGCCCTGCAAGTCGTAGCTGATTCCATAGGGAATGCCGTAGTCAGTTCCCGCTGTAGTTCCAAAACCGTTATTATCGTAATTGTCAGAACGAGAATAGGAGTATTCCGCCGTGGCATCCGTCTTGTTATCAATTGCGTAACCGGCGCTGCCAATGGCGCTATAAACACCGCCCTTGTAGGGAACAACTATATTGCTGCCGTTGTCATAGGCGGTTGAGGTGGTATCCTGGTAAGAGAATAATCCCGTCAGGTAGAGACGATTGATGGGCGTCCACGTTGCGTTCAGGCTGTAGATGTTGGCGTAGTAATCGAATGCATGGAGGCTGGTGGTTCCAGTGAACTGCACGGGTTCAGTCGTGTTATCAATGGAGGTTGAAACCAGTTGGTATTTCAGAGCCAGACTGACGCGGTTGAAAGGACGATATGTCAGCTTCGAGGTGATTTCGTCCGTGACAAACTCTTGATCGCGTATGAATGACGCGTAGTCGGCGCTAGGATTGTATCGGGTGTAATACACATTGTCGTTGCGACTATACCGATACTGTGATGAGAAGGTTACGCGCGCCCAAGGCGACGTGTTGAATCCAGCCGTGTATTGCTGCCGGTTAACATCCGCGTCAACTCCCCAGTCGGAGGTGCTTGCAGTCCGTTCCACTTGTTGACCATAAGACTGCTGGTTCCATTTTGCTTCAGCAAATAACGTCGTATAGGGAATTCTTGTGTAGCGAAGACCTGCTGTTTCCTCAGTGGCCCTTTTGCTCAGCCCTGTAGAATAATAACGCAAAGAGGGTGCCGCTCGGGTTCCATAATTGCCGGAAAGATCCGCGTCCGTGTCCGTTGCCTCCACCTGGGCGCCCGCATATCCCGTGAGATCGGCAAACGGCCCCACCATCACGCTAAGGTTCCCCACTTGCGATTCCTGGCGCAGATTGATCCTCGGAATGAGATACATCGCGTCCCCGGGGAGTGCCGCACCGAGCCCGCCAAGACTGCCATATGTTGTCTCTGCAAAATCAGAGTTCCCACTCATGTGCGTAAACAAGTAGCCCGCCGACCAGTAAACCTTGTCGTTGACATGATGATCCACGTGAAAAACGTTCGAGAACAAATCGTGGTAATAATCTTCCTTGATATCAACCGTCTTCATGGTGCCATCAGCAAGGTAGTGTGTTGAATCGTCCGAACGAACGGTTTCATTCCCGTATTTCTCGAAATAGAAGTCGTCTCCCAAGTTGACCGGACCGATGGTGTGTTCAACTCCAAGTTTGAAGATGTCAACCCGCTCGTCAATGTCCTTTAACGCCGGGAAAATCTTTTTTGAAGTATCACCATTCGGAGATATAGGGCCGGCAGGTATGGTGCCACGCACAGTGCCCCACTCGAGCAGGTTTTTTGAGCCATCCTTGTATTGGTGCTCGTAGCCAAATGTGAACTTGGGCAGATTGGGCAGTGTCAATCCCGCATCGAAGTATATCTTGCCGATATCCAATTGAGGAGTTCTCCCCAAGACATCCCACGAATTGAATGGAGACGCGATGGGGGCGCCCGCAAAAGGCGCAAAATACCCGCCTGTGTTCTCGAAGTATTTGGGATATTGGGTGAAACCAAGCCGCAGGAAACCAAAGTCAGGCTTCACCAACTCCATGCGAACATCGTAATCGCGCTGGTTGTATATCCCGCGACCTTCGACGTTAAACTGGCCGTCCTTTCCAAACTTCTGGTGCAGCTCGAAACGCTCAATGCCGCCGCTTATGCCGTCCTTCATCCACCAATGCTCGCGGAATTTTGACGCGTTCCCGCTCACGTCCACATAGGTCACCACCGGCGTGACCGAAAACTCAGGATTGGAGCCCTTTTCAGTCGCCGCTTCGGCGGCAGTCGCTCGCGCAGTCCACGACCAACAAGCGAGCGCCACCAACAGAATGATGTAAGAAATCTTTTTCATGTGAGCTTTCCTTTCCGCTTAGTAGCGCAAGTGGGCATTGGCATTGGAACCGTGGATCGCAGTGTGGCAACCCGCACTCATGCAGCTGCCTTGCGACAACCGGGCATTATGAGTCCCACCAGTATCAATCTGTATCGCCGGCGGCGCAGCCGATGGCGCCTGCGCATGGCACTTCAGGCAAAGATTGGTATCGCGTTGCACCAGCATCTTCGAGTTGATCGAACCGTGAACGGCATGGCAGGTCGTGCAACCCTCCCGAAGCGCCGCATGTTCGAACACATGAGGCCGCGTCTGCTCACGGTGGCACTGCGAGCAGTTCTCATTGTTACGATTGACAAACTTCCCCTTCGCAAGCTTGATGTCTTCGCCATGGGGGTTGTGGCAGTCTTGGCAACTCATCCGGCCTTCCTTGACGGGATGGTGATACGGCATGTTGAACTCAGCCTGCTTGTCTATGTGGCACTGGAAGCACACCTCAGGGTTCTTCATCGGGTTGATAATGAACTTGCCGCGCCCGCCACCAGCCTCAACGTGGAGGCTGCCTGCCCCATGGCAACTCTCACATCCCACTCCCTCCCGTTTGCCCTTGGGGTCGGGAATGGATATGCGCGCGTGAAAAGTCGTCTTAAAGTCTTTAAGTGCTTTCTCGTGACACGTCCCGCATGTTTCCATGCCGACGTATTTCGCACCGGGGATCATCGGTGGAGCCACCACCACCCGGTCTATCGTCGCGCACGAGAACGCGAAGATCGAAACCGCTACGATCGCTACCATCGCGGCGACTGTTACGTTGAAACGGGTTTTATTCACAACTTGCCTTTCTGACCACTGATTTATCCTATCGGCCTTGTTCACTTGTGACTCGACGGCTACTCGCTCTCAGCGCATCTACCGTCCTATATTTCGGAACATGCTTTACGCAGGGGTTGTGCCAACCCAACGGCTAAACACTCCAACCACCAAGAACATCGGGAATTATCGGAAAAATGACGCCATTTTCGTCCGCTAACGCCTCCGAACCTTGCGCAGTTTCACGCAGTCGGTTGAGTGAATTCACGCCCGACTCTCGGGGTCCGCATCGCCAACACTCTCTGCCGGACACCTCCCGGATACCCTCTCCGACAGAGCTTCGGACACGTCCGAAGGAGTTCTGGACACGTCCGACGAAACTCCGGACGTGTCCGACGAAACTCCGGACGTGTCCGACGAAACTCCGGACGTGTCCGACGAAACTCCGGACGTGTCCGACGAAACTCCGGACGTGTCCGACAGAGCGTCGGACGTGTCCGGCGAAGCTCGGGACACGTCCAGCAGAGCGTCGGACACGTCCCACGGAGTTTCGGACATGTCCAGCGAAGCTCGGGACACGTCCGGCGGGGCGTCGGACACGTCCCACGGAATTTCGGACATGTCCCCAACAGGACGATCGTCAGGGTTGAGGCACGCTCGCCAAGGGCAGGTTTACGCAGGCGAGCGAGGAAGAAATCGCGTCTATCACAAAAGCGGGTGCAATACCGAGAACAAGGACGCCGACAATGAGCAGCACGCAAACCACACGCGTGGTCCAATCAAGCGCGATGACAGGCCGGTCGCCGGCGTCTCGGAAACAAGCTTCGCGAACGACGCCAAGATAGTAGTAAATGGCAATGGCGGTGTTGACCACAGCGATGATGACGAGGGCAAGATGCCCTTTGGCCAGCGCGGCGGAAAGCAACGTGAATTTGCCCATGAAGCCGACGAACGGCGGAATGCCCGCGAGCGCGAAGATGCCCACCACCAAAGTCACGGCCAATAGCGGCGAGCGACGGTGCAGGCCGGCCAGGTCTTCCATTGAAACGTTGGCGCCGTCCCGGGAGACCTTGCAAATCACCACGAAGCAGGCCAGCACCATGAACAGGTAGCCGACGATGTAGTAAAGCGACGCCGCGTAGCCTGCCGCGTCCATCGCCACGAAGCCGATCAACGCGTAGCCGGCGTGCGCGATGCCGGAGAATCCAAGCAGCCGCTTGAGGTCTTTCTGAATGAGCGCGATGAGGTTGCCGTAGAACATGGACGCCACCGCCAGCAGCGTCAGCAGCAATACGATGGCGTGATTATCCGGCGACGCGAGCGAAACAAAGCGCACCAGCACCGCCACCGCACCGACCTTGGAAAGCGAGGCGATGATGCTGGCGGTTTCGTTCGACGCGCCCTGGTAAACATCCGGCGTCCAAAAGTGGAACGGGAAGACGGCGAGCTTGAAGAACAGGCCGCAGAAGGTCAGGGCGAGGCCCGTGATGGCCAGCGGCGAGTGGACGACCGGGCGCAGCTTCTCCACCATCACCGGCAGCGAGGTGGTGCCGGTAAGACCAAACAGGTAACTCAAGCCGAAGAGCATGATGCCGTTGGCCGCGACGCCGAACATGATGTATTTGATGGCTGACTCCATCTGGCTGCGCTGGCCTTCGCGCTCGCAGCGCATCGGCACCAGCAGATAAAGCGGGAATGACGACAACTCCAGCGCGACGACGAGCGTGATGATGTCCACGCAGCTCACCAGCATGACCAAGCCGCTGACGCTGAGGGTCAGGAACAGATAGTATTCCGCCCGGATATCATCGCGGATGTCGGAGATTTCGCCGCCGAGCATCAGCACCAGCACGAAGCCGCAGGCGAAAACCAGTTTCAGTATCTGGGAGAACAGGTCCACGCGATACGCGCCATCGAAGAGGACGGCTTGTTGCCCCAAACAAAGCGCGCAGGCGGCGATTGTCGCGACCGAAACGACGAAAGCCGCAATCCCGGCCTGCCGCGCGCGCGACTCGCCCAGGCAAATGAAAAACAGGACGAGCGCGCCGGCCATCAGAACCAGTTCGGGAAGAAAAGCCATGAAGGTGGAAGATGTCATGTTGCTTTACCGGAGCGCGACGGCGGCGTTTGCCAATGGCCCGTTGGCTTGTTCGAGAAGGTGCTGCACGCTGGCGTGCATGACATGGATGAACGGTTGCGGATGCAGGCCGATCCAAAACACGAACACCAGCAGCGGCGCGAGCGTGACAATCTCGCGCAGGTTGAGATCGGCCAGTTGCGAATGGTCGGGGTTGTTAACGTGGCCGTAGGCGACCTTCTGCAACATGCGCAGCATGTAAGCCGCCGCGATGACGACGCCCGGCACGGTGCAAATCGCCATGAGCTTGGAAACCTTGAAGCCGCCAGCCAGGACGAGGAATTCCCCGATGAAGCTGTTGGTGCCTGGAAACGCCAGCGACGACAGGCAGAAGATGCCGAGGAAGCCGGCGAACACCGGCATGAACTTGCCCATTCCCGCCGTCTCGCCAAGGTCGCGCGTGTGGAGCCGCTCGTAGATGATGCCGACGGCGATGAACAGCGCGCCGGTGGTGACGCCGTGGTTGATCATCACCATTGTCGCGCCCTCGATGCCATTGACGTTGAGCGCAAAAATGCCAAACGTGGCGAAGCCCATGTGGCTGACGCTCGAATACGCCACCAGCTTTTTCAGGTCGCTCTGTGCCAGCGCGGTCAGGCCGCCGTAAATAATCGCGATCACCGACAACCACAGGATGTAAGGCGTGAAGACGTGCGTCGCGTGGGGTGTGATCGGCAACGAGAACCGCAGGAAACCGTAAGTGCCCATCTTCAACAAGATGCTGGCGAGCAACACGCTGCCAGCCGTGGGCGCCTCAACGTGGGCCGCCGGCAACCACGTGTGGAACGGGAACATCGGCACCTTGATGGCGAACGAGATGAAAAACGCCAGGAACACCCAGCATTGGAACTCCGCCGCGTAGGGATGGCCCATCATGGCACGGATGTCGAAGCTGCCCACCTTCAGGTAGAGCGCGATGATGGCGACCAGCAACAAGATCGAGCCGGCCATGGTGTAAATGAAGAACTTGATGGCGGCGTAAATCTTGCGCGGCCCGCCCCAGACGCCAATGAGCAGCGCCATTGGGATCAGCATCGCCTCCCAGAAGACGAAGAACAGGATGAAGTCGAGCGCGCAGAACACACCAACCATCGCCGTCTCCATGACGAGCAGGCAGATCATGAACTCCTTGACGCGCTTGGTGATGTAGCGCCACGAGCAAAGCACGCACAGCGGCATGATCAGCGTCGTCATCAACACCAGCAACAGGCTGATGCCGTCAATGCCCAGCGTATAACTGATTTTCAGCGACGGAATCCACGCGGCGTGTTCGACGAACTGGAACTTCGCTGTCGTCGCATCAAACCAACACCAGAGCGGCAACGAGACCAACGCGATCACGATGGTGCTCGCGAGCGTCCACCAACGCAGCAGCCCCTCGCTGCGGATGAACACCGCAATCGCAGCCGCGACCAGCGGACTGAAGATCAGCACGCTGAGAATCGGAAAGTCAGGATGGTGGCTCGGAAAGGTCATTGTGCAAAGGTGTTGTAAGCGAAGATGAAGATCACGATGAGCACAGCGGCAACCGCAAAGGCGAACGCGAGGTTTTCCTGCATCTGCCCGCGCTGGACAAAGCGGAGCCGGCTGCCAATGCCGCGAACGGTTTCCGCCAGTCCGTCCACCGCGCCGTCAATCACCCGGTTGTCAAACCTGCCCGACGTGCGCGCGGAGAACATCAGCGGGATGAGGCCCGCCAGACGATACAATTCGCCCACGAAGCTGTCGGTCAGTTGGATCGGTTTCTTCGCGGCCCACAGGAAGGCGCGGCCGCCCATGCGGTAAAACCAGTCCAGATCAATGTTGAGTCCGGCATGCGGATGCAGCTTGCCCACCTTCACCAGCACGAAGAAGGCGAGCGCCGTGAAGAGCAGAATCTGCAGGCTCTCGGAAACGTGGTAGGAGGTGTAAGGGTGATAGTCCACCGCATACGGCAGCATATTGTAGAGGAACGGTGTGTAGCATCCGATGAACACGCACATGAACGACGTGAAGCCCATCGCGGCCAGCATGTTCCACGGCGGCTCGGCGGCGCGTTCCCACGTCTCCGGTTTGCAATGGCTCTTGCCGAACCAGACCAGATAGGGCGCCTTGAGGCCGTTGCAGTAGAATGTGCCGATGGAAGCGAGGTTGAGAAGGAACGCCGCCCAAAGCACGTGATGGTCGAAACCGGCTTGAACGATCATGGATTTGCTCACGAAGCCGCTCAGCAACGGAAATGCCGAGATGGACAAGCCTCCCACGAGCGTGAAGAGGAACGTCCACGGCATCTTCTTGTAGAGGCCGCCCAGTTCCGTGAACCGGGTCTGCCCGGTCATGTGCAACACCGCGCCGCCGCCCATGAAGAGCAAGCCCTTGTAAAGGATGTGCGCGAAGGCGTGAGCGCATGCGCCGTTGATCGCCAGTTCGGTCCCCAGCCCAACGCCGGTCACCATGTAGCCGACCTGGCTGACGATGTGATAGGCGAACAGCCGGCGCATATCGTTCTCAATGACGGCGTAAACGACGCCATAGAGCGACATGACGACACCCAACACCACAAGAAGCTCCATGCCAGCGAAACCACGGCAGAGCGCATAGACCGCTGTCTTGGTTGTGAACGCGCTGAGAAAGACGGAGCCGTTGAACGTGCCCGCCGGATAAGCGTCAGGCAGCCAGGCGTGCAGCGGTGGCACGGCGGCGTTCAAGATGAAACCAATGAGAATGAGATACGCCGCGAACGACGGATGATGAACATCGAGCGAGGTGAAAGCCCAACTACCCGTCGCTTTGCAGTGCAGCACGATGCCGGCCAGCAACGAAATGCCGCCCACGACATGCACCAACAGATAGCGGTAACCGGCTGCGAGCGATTCTGGCTGCCGGCGAAACCAGATCAAAAACACGGACGAGAACGCCATCAGTTCCCAGAACACAAACAGCGTCAGGAAATCTCCCGCGAAGATGGCGCCGAGCGATCCCGACACGTAAAGCCACGCGGCGGCATGTTGAGCATCTTCCTTGACGTGCATCCCGTAGAGCGTGCCGATGACGCACATCAGGCTCATGATGTAGCCAAAGACGGCGCTGAGTTTGTCCACGCGACCGAAGACGAGCGTCCAATCCAGAAATTGCACTTCGCCAAACACGCCCTTGGCCATGCTGATCGTGTGCAGGAACGTCAGTAGCGGAACAAGGAGGAGATAGCCCTTCTTCAGCCGTGCCGGCACCAAGGGCAGCAGTAGGCTTCCCACAATCAGGATCAGCGCAGGATGGAGCCAGAAATCACTCATCGTAGTAGTCTTCGCGGGTCGTGACGCCGAAGTGGCCGAACGTCTTGGAGAGGACGAACAACAGGACGCAGCCGACGAAACCAAACAACGCCCAGAAACCGGGAACGTGTTCCATCCATGTGTGCGCGTGCTCCTTGTCCACAACGGCGGGCAGGGCGTCGAGCAGGACGAGCAACGCCAACGCCACAAGGCAGACGCGCACAACGACCTTCATGTGGTCTCGCAGAAATTCAATGAGCCGTGTCAGTTTCATTGCAGGACCGCTTTCACAAAGCGCATGAAAAAGTCGGGGTAGATTCCAATGAGCACGGAAATGACGGCCGTGATGCTCAACGGAATCACCATGGCGGGATGCGCTTCCCGATGGTGATGGTGGGCGTCAGCTTCGGGCGGCTTGCCGAAGAACGCGTGATAGACGACGGGGGCGAAATAGGCGGCGTTCAGCACCGTGCTCGCCAGCAGCACAACGAGGATGCCGATGGATCCGGCATCGAGCGCGCCGAGCAACAGATACCACTTGCTGACGAAGCCGGCCACCGGCGGCGCGCCGATCATGCTCAACGACGCGATGGCGAACGCGCCAAACGTGAACGGCATCGCGCGCCCCAGACCGCCCATTTCCGAAATCTTCTTCTTGTGTGTGGCCACGTAGATCGCGCCCGCACAGAAGAAGAGCGTGATCTTCGAGAAGGCGTGGTTGGCGATGTGAATCAGGCCGCCCTCGATGCCGGCGGGTGTCAGCAACGCGACGCCAAGGATGATGTAGGAAAGCTGACTCACGGTCGAGTAGGCCAGCCGGGCCTTCAGGTCGTCCTTGCTGAGCGCAACCGCGGACGCCACCAGAATGGTGATCGAAACGAAATAGGCCGTCGGCAGGCCGAGGTTGAGCGCGCTCATGGTGTCCACGCCGAAGACATAGAGCATGACGCGGACGGTGGAGAAGACGCCGACCTTGACCACCGCGACCGCGTGCAACAACGCGCTCACAGGCGTCGGCGCCACCATCGCTCCCGGCAGCCAGTGGTGCAGCGGCATGATGCCGTTCTTGGCGAAGCCAAGGATGCAGCAAACGTAGAGCGCGGTGACAATGCCGTGATGCAGGCCGGGCGGCAAAATGCCGGAGCGGGCGTTGTGCGCAAAATCAAGGCTGCCGGTCAGCACGTAGATGAGCACCATCGCCGGCAAAATCAGCCCCTTCGCGGTGGTCGTGAGATAGACCAGATACTTCCTGCCGCCTTCGTAGCCTTCCTCATCCTGATGGTGCGCCACCAGCGGATACGTCGTGATGCTGACGATCTCGTAGAACAGATACAGCGTGAACAGATTGTCCGAGAAGGCGCAGCCGATTGCGCCGAACAACGCAAGGGCAAAGCAGGTGTTGAACCGCGTCTGCGCATGTTCGTTCAAACCGCGCATGTAGCCGGCTGAATAGAAGATCGTGACGATCCACAAGAACGACGCGGACACGGCAAAAATCATGGACAGCGCGTCAGCGCGCAGCGTGACGCTCAAGCCCGGCAACAACTGGAACACGGTGAACGCAAGCTGCTTCCCGGCGCGAATGTCAGGAATCAACGACGCCGTGATGCCAAACATGACGGTGGCCGCCAGAAGCGAACACGCCTCGCGCACGTTGGGTCGCTTGCGCGCGGCCATGACCAGCCCCGCGCCAATCAGCGGCGCAAGGATGGCCAGCAGCAGTCGAATGTCAGGCGTGGTTTCCATCAGTTAGCCGTTCAGTTCAGAAAGTTCCCGGGTCTTGATCGAGTGGTAATTGCGATACACCGCGATGATGATGCTTAGCACAATGGCCACCTCGGCCGCCGCCAACCCCATGACGAACAACGCAAAAATCTGTCCAACCGTCGGGTCTGGCGCGTAAAAGCAGTTCAGCGCCATGATATTCAGCGACGCCGCCGAGAAAATCAGTTCGCCGGAAATCAACATGCCGATGAGCGTGCGCCGCCGGATCAACCCGTAAACGCCCGCCGCCAGCAGAAACGCCGCGACGACGAGGTAGATGTCCGCTTGTTCGTATGCGCGCAGCAGATTCATGCCTTGCTCCTCCCGGTGCGAGCGATCACCAGCGCCCCGATGATGGCGACCAGCAGCACGAGCGAGATGAGTTCAAACGCCATGCTGTAGGTGGTGAGCAACGAAACGCCAATCGCCTTCACGGAGCCGTCGGTGACCTTGGCAGCCGGCGCGGTCCACTGTCCCTGCAAGCTCAACCGCGACAAGCCCCAACAAATCGCCGCGCCAACCGTGAGTGCCACCGTCCCCCACAGAATCGCCGCGCCGCTCCTCTCCTCCCGCGCCGGCTCGTCGGGTTCGGCCAGCATCACCGCGAACACGATCGTCACGCAAACCGCACCGACGTAAATGAGGATTTCCATCAGCGCCAGGAACGGACTGTGAAGAAAATAGTAAAGGCCGGCCAAGCCGATGCAGCAGATCATCAGGCCGCAGACACTGCGGATGATGCGCGCCGTCAGCACCGCCAGGAGCGCTCCGCCAACGGTGGCCGCAAGGCAGAAAACGAAAATGGCGACCGCAAGGTAGTCGGAAATCGGGAACGAGTTCATGGGACCTCCGACTTGGGTTGTTCCGGCGGCGGCGTTGCCGTCGCCTGTCCGTCTGCCGACCGTTCCGATTCCAGCTTCTGAAACAAGTTCATGATGAAATCCTCTTTGTTCATGCTCACCATGTTGTAGGCCTTCGAGAACTGGATGGCATTGCTCTTGCAGGCCTCGACGCAGGAGCCGCAGAGGCTGCACTTGGTGAAGTCGAGTTTGAACTCCGTCACCGACTTGCGCTTCTCGCCTTCCTTTTTCACGCCCTCGACGATGATGCAGTCGCTGGGACAGGCTTTTTCGCAGACTTTGCAGGCAAAACACATCGCCTGGCCGGTCTTGGGATCGCGCACCAGTTCGATGTGACCACGAAACCGCGGCGTCATTTTCAGCGACTCATGCGGGTAATGCACCGTCACCGTCGGCTTGAAGAACTGCGCCAGCGTGACGCGCATGCCCAGCATCAGGCTGTAGAACCCACCGCCGATTTCCTTGAGATACTTCTTCATGCGCGCAAAACCTTCATCATGACGGCGGTCAGAATGAGCGTGAACAACGACAGCGGAATGAGGATCTTCCACGACAGGTTGAGCAGGTTGTAAAACTGCGTCCGGGGAAAGGTCCAGCGCACCCAGATCACGGTGAAAACCACCGCATACATCTTCAACAGAAACCAGATCACCCCGGACCCGACGCCGAAGGGGCTTTGCCAGCCGCCCAGAAACAACAAGGTCGTCATCGCGCAACCCACCACGATGTTGGCGTATTCGGCCATGAAAAACACGCCGAACCCCATGCCCGCATACTCGGTGAACGCGCCCGCCACCAGTTCGCTCTCAGCCTCGGCCATGTCGAACGGCGCGCGGTTGGTCTCGGCCAGCATGCAGGTGAAAAAGATGATAAACGTCACTGGCATCAGTGGATTCAGATCAAGCCGGAAGAGATTCCAGTGCCAGAACCAGCCGGCTTGTTGCTGGACGATCTCGTGCAGGTTCATCGTCCCCGTCGCCATCAACATCGTGATGACCACCAGCAGCATCGGAATCTCGTAGGCGACATCCTGCGACACCACACGCGCGGCGGAGATGATGGCGTATTTGTTGCGAGAGGCCCAGCCGCTGAGCATGACCGCCATCACGTTGATCGCGCCGAAGGCGAACACGAACACCAAGCCGACGTTGATATTCCGCCCCACCAGCGTCTCGCTGAAGGGAATCACCGCCAGACTCATCATCGCGGGTATCATGACCAGCAGCGGCGCCAGCCGGAACAAGGCGGCGTCGGCGCCCGGCGGAACAATGAGTTGCTTGCAGAGGAGCTTGACGCCATCCGCGACGGGTTGCAGCCAACCGGCATAGCCGACCTCCGTGGGGCCGGGCCGCCGCTGGAAGCGGCCCGCGCCTTTGCGCTCGGCCAAGACCAGATAGGCCGCGTTCAGACCAACAAACGCCATGACGCCGACCACATACACCAACATGCGAAGAAGTTCTGAGAGGCTCATGTCGGGTTCCTAGCGATCAATGTCCGGAATCACGAGGTCGAGGCTGCCCAACACCGCCAACGCGTCGGGCAACATCATCCCCGCTGTAGCCTCTTCAAAAAGACTGAGGTTGGAGAAACACGGCGTCCGCAGTCTGACGCGATACGGAATCTCCTTGTTGTCGCTGACGATCCGCACCAGAAATCGTCCACGCGCCGCTTCCACAGCAAAACAGTAATCGCCGGCCGGTGGCTTCAGCACGCGCGGCACGCCGCTGCTCAACACCGGCCCGTCCGGCAGCTTGTCCACCGCCTGCTCGATGATCCGGAGGCTCTGCGCCATCTCCTCCATGCGCACCAGATAGCGCGCCATGCAGTCACCCTCGGGAAACGTCGGGATGTCGAAATCAAACTCGCGATAGACCGAGTAAGGCTCGATCTTCCGCACGTCGTAGGCAACACCGGAACCGCGGATGACCGGGCCGGTCGCGCCATATTTGCGGCACATTTCCTGGCTGATGAAGCCGATGCCCTCAAGCCGCTTGCGCAGGATGATGTTGTCAGTCACCAGCGTGCGATACATCTTCAGCCGGGGGCGCAATCGGGCGACGAAATCGCGGCAGCCACGGATAAAGTCGGCGTCCACATCATTACAGACGCCGCCGAAACGGTAGTAGCAATAGGTCAGGCGGGAACCGGTGACAGCTTCGAGCATATCCAGGATTTGTTCCCGGTCATCAAACGCGTAAAGCAGCGGCGTGAATCCGCCGAGATCTAACAGGAACGCACCGAACCAAACCAAATGGCTGGAGATGCGGTTCAACTCGGTCGTGATGACGCGGATGTATTCCGCCCGCGGCGGCACCGCGATCTTGGCCGCCCGTTCGACCGCCGCCACGTAGGCGTGGTTGTAAGCCATGGCTGCAAGATAATCAATACGCCCCGTGTTGGGCAGGAACTGCGCCCACGTGCGGTTCTCACCCATCTTCTCGTGCATCCGATGGATGTAGCCGCAGACCGGCTCGGCGCGCATGATGTATTCGCCGTCCATCGTCAGTTTCAACCGCAGCACGCCGTGCGTAGCCGGATGCTGTGGGCCGACGTTGAGCACGAACGTCTCGCACGGCTTGTCAGACGCGGGAATGACTTCGGGCGCGCTCATGCGACGAAATCCTTTCTGAGCGGGTGGTAGGTCGCGTCCTCCGGCAACAGCAGCGGTGTCAGGTTGGGGTGGCCGAGAAAAACGATGCCAAAGAACTCATGCGTTTCGCGCTCGTGCCAGTTGGCACCCGGATAAACTTGCGAAATGGTTGGAACCTCCGGCTTGCTTCGCGGCACGCGCGTCCGAACGACCACGCGACAGGAGTCCGCCGGATGGAAATAATCGTAAACCACTTCCATCTCATTCTCCGCAATCCAGTCCATCCCGGTGACGGCGTCCAACGCAAAACCGTTGCGGTCGAGCAGTTCGGCGGCGGCAACAACCCGGTCGGGCCACACGCAAACATTCAGGTGGAAGCCTCTGCCAGCGTAGTCCACCATCTGAACCGGACCCGGCGGAACTGGAGCGGTCGCGTCAGCCGCTGCCAGCGGCGCTGGCGGCGGCGTATCCTGCGGGATCAATTTGGTGAATTGATCCGCGAGTTCTTGGAGAGAGTGCATCACTGCGGTGTCACCGTTGGCCACCGGCGTTTGCCGGTGAGTTTTTCCTCAAGCTTCAAAATCCCCTCAATCAACGCCTCAGGCCGCGGCGGGCATCCGGGAATGAAAACGTCCACGGGGAAAAGCTTGTCCACGCCTTCGATCACGGCGTATTGGCCTGGATACACGAACGGCCCGCCAGAGATGGCGCAATTGCCCATCGCAATGACCCACTTCGGTTCGAGCATCTGGTCGTAAAGCGTCTTCACCGCCGGGGCCATCTTCTTGTTGATCGTCCCCGCCACGATCATCACGTCGGCCTGCCGCGGCGAAGGCCGAAATACCTCGGCGCCAAACCGCGAGAGGTCAAAGCGCGACGCGCCCGCCGCCATCATCTCGATGGCGCAGCAGGCAAGCCCAAAGGTCAGCGGCCAGAGCGAGTTGGCCCGGCTCAAATCCAGCAACTCATCCAGCTTCGCAAACTTTATGATTTGGGAGAGGTCTTGGGAACAGGCCTTTTCAGGTTCCATTCAAACACACCTTTTTTCCATGCGTAAACGATCACCAAAGTAAGAATCCCCACGAAAATCAGAATCTCCACCAAATCCCGGATGGCGAATACTTTGTTGTAAACCAACGCCACGGGAATGAGGTAGAGCACGTCCACCGCAAACGCGATGAACACCAAAGCGTAGAGATAATACACCGCGCTGTAGCGGATCCACGCATCCCCGATCGGGTCCATCCCGCACTCGATGAACTGCCCGGTCTTGTTGCTCGTGTGGCGCGTCTTATGGGCAGCCAGAAGCTGGGCGATAAGAATCGGCCCCAGCGCGAAGGCCACCCCGCTCACGCAGAACACAAAAACGTAAATCAAATCTATAGTTTCTTCAGCTTGCATCATCACAACGCTTCAACAAAACCATTCAACGCGCAAAGGCCGGTGACATTAGTGCGTCTCTTGCCTGTCGGCAAGTTTTATAGAACCGGATGGAGCCAGCGTGGCAAACGGCGTGCCACGGGCCGCAGTCGAACCGATAACGGTTTCACCTCCAGCGTATTGCACGCAAGTCCGCCAAGCGCCCGCGGCCAATTACCACCCGGAACCACGCAGTTTCGCGCACCAAAGTGCGCGCCTTCACGCAAAGCGAGAAGCTGTCAGTTATCAGCTTTCGGCTTTCGGCTGATGGCTGATGGCTGATGGCTGACGGCTGATAGCTCCCCTCCCCACATCTTTCCCCTCACAAACGGCATGAAAGATGATATGTTCTCCGGCGATGGCCTTGGAACCTTTTGAGAAGCGCAGTGGCGACCGGCGGAAATTCTTCCGCGCGTTGCTGAATCATGTCGTGGAACCGTTGGCGGAAACGATGGAGCGACCGTTGGAACAATTCGACCAACTCGTCAATCCGCCGCCACCACCGCCGCCGCCCACGCCGTGGCGTCCCACCCTCCTGCGTCCGCCGGGCGCGCTGCCGGAGAACGACTTCATCACCATGTGCTCGCGCAGCGCCCAATGCGTGAACGTCTGCCCCGTCCAAGCCATCAAGCTCTACCAGAGCGACGACCCGCAACTGAGCGGCACCCCTTACATTGACACAGAGCAGCAAGCCTGCGTCCTCTGCAACGACGTCCCCTGCTCCACCGCCTGCCCGTCCGGCGCGCTCACGCCCACGTCCGTCGAGTCCGTCCGGATCGGTCTGGCCGAATGGGCACAGGAGCTTTGCCTGCGGACGATGGGCCAGGAGTGCAACACCTGCATCGAGAAATGCCCCGTCGGCGAACGCGCCATCGGCGTCCACGCCGACAGCTACATTGAGGTGAAATCCGACGGCTGCACCGGCTGCGGCGTCTGCCAGTTCCATTGCCCCGTCTATCCCAAAGCCATCGTCGTCAAGCCGCTCTAACGCCGAATCTATGCCTTCGCGCGCGTCGCATTCACCCGCAGACCCGGCCCACCGAACCAATCAACCTTCTTCTGCGTTTACGAGAGACGAGTCGAACTCTTGAAGCGTTTTTAAGAAAGGCAAAGAGAGTTCGCGAGGCAACAAAAACCAAACAGGGTTGCCAAATGTTTTTGGATACCCGGCATCATTTGGTCCGCCATTCCATCTCATAGCAAGCACTCGGCTGTCATCCTCCCATTCACCCCACGCAACGGAAAAGTTATTCAAATTATACACAATCTTTATGACCTTGAAGTTTCTAGGATTTACGCTTTTCGGTTGCGGCATACCATTACTCCTCTCCCACCACTTTTGTGGCAGTAACTTTGATTTTCTTGTCGATTCGGTTGGCTTCTAATTGTTCCGAGGTAATCACTGGAATACTTCTTAGAACATCTGGTTTTGTCGCTGCATATGTCTGGTCTTCTCCATTACTATGTTCTACACGCACGATGCAGATCTTCTCACCAGGAGCGATAAGGTGTGAAGATTTGGTTCCTTTACTGGAGAAGTAAGGCACGCTGCTCGTATATTTATAAGGCATTTCGGCAAGAACATTATCTAGCTCATCATAAACAACCCATTTGCCTTGAAATGCCTTAATAGAAGCGGTGCCAACATTTTCAAATTCTGCTATAAACCAAATTGCATTATTGCTGGCACTACCTATCTTCAGCGTCCAAACATTAAGCAATTTGGGGCTAACTAATTTCGACTTAGTTTTCGGCTCTTGATCAGCTTTTGTCAGAGTTGTTTGTTTTGTTGGCTTTGTTTTCTGTTTCAATTCTTCAATTGCGCTTTCGGTTTTGTGTTGCAGGTCAGATAAGTCGGCGTCGCGTTTTGCTGTTAAAGATTCCAATCTCTTATTAAATGCGAGTTCGTGCTTTTCCAACTCCCGACCCTTCAATTGATTGTTTTGAACTATCTTTTCGTCTCTTTCGCGTTCAAGCCGCATTTCTTCATCTTTCATGGCTTTTTCTTTCTTGCCCTGTTGTTCAAGCCACGCGTTAGGACCGTATTTATCGTGTATAGCTGAACGTTTCCACGAATACTGACGTTGTATTTCCTGCAGTTGTTTCTGGTCTTTATATCTTTGTTTATACTCTTCGGCTGTGGTTATGCGTTTTTTAATTTCGTCTTTAAGTGTTTTAGTTGCCGTTTCCTCTTCGAGATTGATTCGCTCTAACGCTTCCTTCTCCAATCTAGGATTTGTTGCTTTCGCGGCATCAACATCTTTTCCGAGCGTCTCATCGGCTTTTTGACGCTGGCTCTCATACGAAGAGTTTATCTCTCGGGAAATGACTCGATAGCGTTCCGCTATGGCTTCTGTTTCTTTTCTTGCAACTTCCAGAAGTCGGTTCTTTTCTTGGGTAAAAGTGGCAATAATAAGTTTCGTTGCTTCGTCGCGTTCATTTTCGAACTGCTGCACTTTCTCATCCAGTTCTTTTTTCTTACGGACTTGTTCCAAAGCAGCATCGTAGCTTTTGGGTGAGAAAAGGACTTTGCCGTCGTTGTCTTGTAGTCCTGTATCAATGAATCTGTAATAAGCCACCTGAGTTGTTCCCATGGCGTTGATAATAACGCGAAGTGTTCCTGCCTGTTTGGAATACTTGCACAGGAGAGTCGTTTTTCGATCACGAAGCTCCAACTCCTCTGACGAAATGAGTGTAATTGCAGTTTCGCCATCAAGGGATCGGTAAACCTCGCCACGGAACGGTTGAGCTTCGGCTTTCTGTGGATGATCGGCATCTTTGTTTGTGGTAGTCTGTGGAGGATTGCCACAGGCGATGGTCACAACAGCAACTATAGCGGGTAAAAGTAATTTGATTATGCTTTGTTGTTTCATTGTGGTGTTGGTTAAGAGCTTAAAGTTCTTATCCGCCTAAACTCAGTGCGTTTCTTGCGAAGTTCACGTCACGGTCACTTCCACTTCGGGGCTGAAGGGGCCGACGTTGGTGTCGTTGACGCCGCGGACTTTGAATTTGTCTTTGTTGCCCACCGTCAGGCCCTCGAAGAGATACTCCGTCGCGCCGTCGGTGCGGTCGTAGAGTTCGTAGCCGCTGGCGCCCTGAGCTTGCCGCCAGATTTGGTAGTGCGTGGCGCGGGTCGCGCCGGTCCAGGAGAGTTTGCCTCGGCCGCCGCCGAAGAGTTCGGCGGTGAGGGCGGCGACGGCTTCGGGGCGGGCGACCGCGCCGGGTTGTTCGAAGCCGTAGATGATCCAGAACGGGCTGAGGGGATCGAGGGTCGGCTCCAATTCGCCGTGGAGGTTGTGGAGGCGGCGTTCGAGGGCGGCCTGGGTCAACTCGCGGGTGTTGAAGGCGGTCTCGCACTGGGCGGTGGCAACCTTGACGCCGAGGAGTTTGCCGCCGGTGGTGTCGGCGTTGTTGTTGGCGAACTCGATGGCGGTGAGGAGTTCGTCGGCGCGCGCGGCGGTGTAGAAGTGCGGCGCGGCGGCGATGGCCAGGGTGGGGTTGTCGGTGAGGTATGTTTTCTGCGCGCGCAGCATGGGGCCGAGTTTGTCTTCGCCGTGGGGCGTGGAGAGGGTCGCCTCGTTCCAACCGGCATCGGCCCATGCGGAGGACCACTTTTTGCCGAGGGTGGGGATGAGGAGGTTCTTGGCGTTCATCAGCCAGCCGCGGGCGTTGTCGCAGGCGATCTTGAGGGCGGCGTTGGCGCGGATGACGAGTTTCCTGGCTTTGTCGTAGGCCACACGGCCGTCGCTAAAGGCGCGGGCGTCCACGAGGATGTCCACGTCGCGGTTCTTGACGAGGCCGTTTATGTCCTGGCGTTGTTTGGCGCCGTCGTAGGCGTTGAAGCCGAGTGTCTCCAACTCATCGGGGTCTTGTGGCAGTTGCATGGTGTGTCGCATTCCTTTCGCGTTCAGGTTTGGTGGGTCTGTGATATACGAGGCTAGGGGAAGGTCGAAATAGACCCCGATCATATCCATGCGGATTCGGGGGTCGTCGAATCGGGCATATTCACGTTCAGCCATGTGGGTGTTGGGTTATGGTTTTGCGGGTTTGGGCTGGTTTTTCGGCCTTTTCGTGACGAAAAACCGGTTCCAGCTCGCTGGAACGAGGAAATCGCGGAGAAAAATGCGTTCCAGCAGGCAAAAACCTGTTTTTCGTGACGAGAAATGCGTTCCAGCAGGCTGGAACGGAAAAATCGTGGCGAAAAAATCGTTCCAACAAGCTGGAGGTGATTTTTTGCGACGAAAAACGCGTTCGAGCGAGCCGGAAGCGATTTTTCGTGGCGACAAATCGGTTCCAGCAAGCGGGAATTTGTTGGCGGGTGCGAAAGGCCGGGCGGGAACCAGAGAAAAAGGCGGCGGAGTCGTCTCTATGAGACGACGCGATTGAGACGACGCGATTGAGACGACGCGATTGAGACGACGCGATGTCTGCCAGTTCCACTGCCCCGTCTATCCCAAAGCCATCGTCGTCAAACCGCTCTGACACGGACGGCATGGCTGCGCGCGAGTTGAAATGCAGGCCACGGCTTGCTACGTTGCCGCGCCTTATGGAGAGCCGATACCTCGATACCGTGCGCCGCCGCGTCGTCGTCTTTGACGGCGCGATGGGCACTAGCATCCAGTCGCAGAAGCTGGGCAAGGACGACTTCCTCGAAGGCCGCGAAGGCTGGAACGAGGGGCTGGTGTTCTCGCGGCCCGATGTGATCGCCGGCATCCACGAGGCGTTCCTCGCCGTCGGCTGCGATGTGCTGGAGACGAACACCTTCGGCGGCTCGCGCATCAAACTCGGCGAATACGGCCACGGCACGGCGGAGGACGCTTACAAGTTCAACTTCGCCGCCGCGCAACTCGCGCGCCGCGCCGCCGACAAGTTCAGCACGCCGGAACGGCCGCGCTTCGTCGCCGGCTCCGTCGGCCCGTCCGGCATGTTGCCGAGCACCGACGACCCGGATCTGGGCAAGATCACGTTCGACGAACTCGCCGCGCTCTACGCCGAGCAGGCGAAGCCGCTCATCGAAGGCGGCTGCGACCTGTTGCTCATCGAGACGTCGCAGGACATGCTCGAAGTCAAAGCCGAGATCGCCGGCTTCCGCCAATGTTTCCGCGACCTCGGCCACAGCGTGCCGATTCAGGCGCAGGTGACGCTGGACGTGACGCAGCGGATGCTGCTCGGCACCGACATTGGCGCGGCGATGACAACGCTGGAGGCGCTTCGCGTGGATGTCATCGGCCTAAACTGCTCCACCGGCCCGCGGGAGATGCGCGACTCGGTCCGGTTCCTCTGCGAGAACTCGCGGCTGCCAATCAGCGTTATTCCCAACGCCGGCCTCCCGGAGAACCGCGACGGCCACGCGGTCTATCCGGAGACGCCCGCCGACCTGGCCCGGCATCTGCGCGAGTTCGTGGAGGAGTTCGGCGTGAACATCGTCGGCGGCTGCTGCGGCACCACGCCCGAACACATGAAGGCCGTCATCGAATCGCTCCGCGGCGTCACACCGAAGAAACGCGACCTCCACTGATTACTGTCTTCTGACTACTGACTTCTGTTTTCTCATGTCCTCCTTCACCCCATACGTCTCCAGCGCGATGAAGCGCGTGTCGCTCCTGCAAGACCCGGCACCGACGCTCATCGGTGAGCGCGTCAACGCGCAAGGCTCGCGCAAGATCAAGCAGCTCCTGCTCGCTGACGATTACGCCGGCATCGTCCAGGTCGCGCGGCAGCAGGTCGAGAGCGGCGCGCACCTGCTGGACGTTTGCGTGGCCGTCACCGAGCGCAGCGACGAGGCGGAGCAGATGCGCATCCTCGTCAAGAAGCTCGCCCAGAGCATCGAAGCGCCGCTGGTGATTGACAGCACCGACCCGAAGGTGTTCGAGGCGGCGCTGAAGGTTTATCCCGGCCGCGCTGTGCTTAACTCCATCAACATGGAGAACGGGCTGGAGCGCATTGAAACTGTCTGCCCCATCGCCGAGGAACACGGCTGCGCGCTCATCGCGCTGACGATCTCGAAGGACGACGGCGGCATGGCCAAGACCGCCGACCTGAAGTTCCGCATCGCCGAGAAGATGGCCAACATCGTCACCAAGCGCTGGCGCATCGAGCCGCACGACCTGATCTTCGACGCGCTGACGTTCACGCTCGCTACCGGCGACGCCGAGTTCAGGAACTCCGCCGCCGAAACCATCGAGGGCATCCGCCGCATCAAGGCCGGCATTCCCGGCGCACTGACCAGCCTCGGCGTCTCCAACGTCAGCTTCGGCCTCGGCAAGCCCGCCCGCGCCGTCCTCAACTCCGTCTTCCTCCACCATTGCGTCCAAGCCGGCCTCGACACCGCCATCGTCAACCCGGCCGAGATCAAGCCTTACGCCGAGATTTCCAGCGAGGAGCGCGCACTCGCCGACGACATGGTCTTCAACCGCCGCGACGACGCCCTGCCGCAGTTCATCGCCTACTTTGAGAAGCAAAAGACCGTCGTTGGCGGCGGCCCGTCGCGCGAAGAGGAGGAACTGGCCAAACTCGACGCGGCTGGAAAGATCCACTGGAGAATCCTTCACCGTAAACCCGACGGCACCGAGGCACTCATCAATGAGGTGCTGTTCGGCGGCGCGGACGCGCAGCAAGTCGCCGCCGAGTTTCTGGCGCAGAAACAAGTCAGCGCGCAGAACGCTTTCGCAGCGGTGAAATCGCGCTTCGCCCGCCAGCCGGTGGACGTGCTGAACAACGTGCTGCTGCCGGCGATGAAAGAGGTCGGCGACAAGTTCGGGGCGGGAGAACTGATCTTGCCGTTCGTGCTCCAGTCGGCGGAGGCGATGAAACGTTGCGTCGCGCACCTTGAACAGTTCCTCGAGAAGCAGGAAGGCTCGACCAAAGGCAAGATCGTCCTCGCCACCGTCTTCGGCGACGTGCATGACATCGGCAAGAACCTCGTCAAGACGATCCTGAGCAACAACGGCTACACCGTCTTCGACCTCGGCAAACAGGTGCCGGTCTCGGCCATCATCAACAAGGCCATCGAAGTGAAAGCCGACGCCATCGGCCTCTCGGCGCTGCTCGTCTCCACCTCGAAACAGATGCCGATCTGCGTGCAGGAACTCCAGAAGCAGGGCTTGCAGATTCCCGTGCTCATCGGCGGCGCGGCGATCAACCGCAACTTCGGTTTCAAGGCCGGCTTCGTGGACGAGGCGCGGACGCAGCTTTATCCCGGCGGCGTTTTCTACTCCAAGGATGCCTTCGAGGGCCTCAACTGGTGCGACAAGCTCGTCAATCCCGCCACGCGCGCCGACACCATCACCGGCCAGCACCAGGCTGCGCGCGAATCGCTCGACATGATCCAGCGACTTGAACAGCAGCGTGCCGCCACCGCCGTCGGCCCGCACGTGTTGCGCAGCAAGGTGAAACTTGGCGTCGAGCCGCCTGCGCCGCCATTCTGGGGCTGGCGCGTCGTGCCCTACGTCAACCCGCGCGAGATTTTCCCGCTCGTGGACAAGAAGACGCTCTTCCTGCTCCAGTGGGGCGCGTCGAAGGAAAAGGACAAGGACCGCCTCATCAAGGAGAAGTTCGAGCCGCTGTTGCGGCAGCTTGAAGACGAGTTTCTCGCCAGCAACT
Source organism: Verrucomicrobiota bacterium (assembly GCA_026397915.1). Lineage (GTDB taxonomy): Bacteria > Verrucomicrobiota > Verrucomicrobiia > CAIQCK01 > CAIQCK01 > CAIQCK01. Next base: position 9,801 of record JAPLTX010000001.1, on the reverse strand, counting down.
ACCTAACGCCGAAAGCCATCTACGGCTATTTCCCGTGCGCCAGCGAAGGCGAGTCGCTCATCGTTTACGATCCGCATGAGGCGACCGAGGGCGTGCCGCTGGCCGATCTTACCGAGGTCGCGCGCTTCAATTTCCCGCGCCAGAACCCCGGCGCGGCGCAAGGCAAGAACCTTTGCCTCGCCGATTACTTCGCGCCGACACCGGCGTTCGCGCGGCAACTCGGCGTCAAGAGCAGCCGTTGCGACGTGCTGCCGCTCCAACTCGCCACCGTCGGCCCGCGCGGCACGGAAATCTGCGACGCGTTGAACGCGAAGAACGACTATACACAGAGCTATTTCGTCCACGGCCTCTACGTCGAGACCGCCGAGGGCGTCGCCTCGTGGATGAACGACCGGATCAAACGCGAACTGCGCCTCGACGCCAAGCGCGGCCTGCGCTACAGCTTCGGCTACCCCGCCCTGCCCGACCTCGCCGAACAGGAAAAGATGTTCCGGCTCATGCCGATCAAGGACGAACTCGGCGTGGAACTGACCACGGGCTACCAGCTCAACCCCGAAGCCAGCACCGCCGCCATCATCCTGCATCATCCCGAAGCGACCTACTTCGTCATCTGATCGGGTCCGCGGCCCGGTTGCCAACGATCACGGCTTGGGTGTCTGCCAGACGCGAATCCAGTCCACTTCCATCTTCGTCTTGCTGTTCGCGAGGGAGCCGTAGCCTTCGGCGGGGCAGTTGCCGGCCCAACCCTCGGCTGTGATTTCGCAGGTAAGCAGGAGATACTCGCTGCGGCGGGAAACGGCGTTGGTCGTAGTCCACTTCTCCACGCCGTCGTAATAGAACGTGTATCGCTCCGGCGTCCAATGCAGCGCGTAGGTGTGCCATTCGCCCGGAAGCGGCATTGCGCTGAACGGCGGCGTGATCTTGGCGCCTTCTGTCTTGTGGTCCTTGCCGTAGCCGTCCCAGTGGAGATTGATGACATACATGTCGCGGATGTCCTTGCCTTTGCTGTCGCTGGCGCGGTGCTCGACGATGTCAATCTCCGTCCCAGCCTTCGCGGGATCACCGAGCGGTTTGCCGATGGCGGGTGACATCAGCCAGAACGCGCCCCATTCGCCGGGCGTGGTGTTGAAACGAATGGCCGCCTCGAAGTAGCCGTAGGTCGTCTCGAACTTGCCTTTTGTCGTCAGGAAGCCCGTGCAGTGCTTGCCGTCCTTGGTGTAGGTGGTGATCGTCAATACACCGTCCTTGACCCGAATGGCATCGGCGACGGATTGCCCTCCTTTGCGTGGGCCGACCACCGCCGTCCATTTGGACTCATTGAGCTTGTCGCCGTCGAAAGTGTCCTGCCACAGCAGCCGATACTCCGGTGGCGCGGCGGCGCGCGCGACAAGGACTGCACAGAAAACAACGGACGCCATCAACAATCGTTTCATGCTCGTGCTCCTCGACTTGAAATCACTCGCTCAGGCCGCCGCATACGCCGCGTCGCAAACCGTCTTCCCGGCCTGCTGCTTCACGCCGCGCTCGTTGGCTGCGAGATGCTCGCAAATCCTGAAGACGGTTTCAACTTCGCCGGGTTGCTTGATCGCTTTCGCGATGGCATCGGCACTGAAGAACTTCCCGTGGTTGGCGCGGAGATGATTGAGAATCTGCCGCTGAATACCGAGCACGACATCGGCGGCTTTCTTGCCGGCTTGGACGCCGGGCTGGTGATAGGCGTTGATGCCGACGAGCGCGGCGTAGAAACCGACGGCGCGCTCGTAGAGGGCGATGAGTTTGCCGACAGAGCCGGGGCAGACGTGGCGGATGGTGATGGTAATGCTCTCGCGGCCGTTCTCGTAGAGCGCGCGGCGCGTGCCTTGGAAGAAACCGCTGAGGTAATCGCCGCAAGTGGCGTCCGGCTCGACTTCGAGCGGGTTGCCGCCGTCCTTGAGCACCTCGATGAAGGTGGCGAAGAAGTTGTTCACGCCGTCGCGGAGTTGCTGGACGTAAGCGTGCTGGTCGGTGGAGCCTTTGTTGCCATAGACGGCGATGCCTTGGTTGACCTTGCGTCCCTTGAGGTCGCGCTCCTTGCCGATGGACTCCATGATGAGCTGCTGGAGGTAGCGGGTGAAAAATTCGAGCCGGTCTTTGTAGGGCAGGATGACCATATCCTTCTTGCCCTTGCCGTCGCCGGCCTTGAACCACATCAACGCGAGCAGCATCGCCGGGTTCTTGCGAAAGTCCTTCACGCGCGTCGCTTCATCCATCAAGCGCGCGCCCTTGAGCAAGCCGTCAATGTCGAAGCCTTGCAACGCGGCGGGCAACAGGCCGACGGCGCTGGTCTCGCTGGTGCGACCGCCAACCCAGTCCCACATCGGGAACTGCGCGAGCCACGACTGCGATTGCTTGTCGAGGCTGCTGCCGGTCATGGTGATCGCGACGGCGTGCTTGGCGAAGTCGAGACCGGCGCGCTTGTAGGCGTCGGCGGCCACGAGCATGCCGTTGCGCGTCTCCGGTGTGCTACCACCTTTGGAGATGACGATGGCAAGCGTCTTCGCGAGGTCGAGCCGCGCCAGCGTGCGCTCCATACCGTCGGGATCGGTGTTGTCGAAGAAGAACGACCGCAGCTTATCGGCGGGCGTGGTGAGCGCGTTGGCGACGAACTGCGGGCCGAGCGCGCTGCCGCCAATGCCGATGACGAGCAGGTTCTCGAACTGTCCGGTAGCGTGAACGTCGGCGGCGAACTTCTTGATGCGCAGGAGTGTGTCCTCGATCTCCTTGCAGTAGTTTGCGTTTGCGGGAATATGCGGTCTCTTGCGGGGATCAGGCTTGGCTGCGAGTTGCGGTGCGCGGAGCCAGTAGTGGCCGACCATTCGGCCCTCGCCACGCGGAGGAGGCGGATTGGCGAGATCGCCGGCTTCGAGAGCAACCATGGCCTTGAAGGCTTCCTTCACGCGCGGCTGCATCTTCTTCAGGAACGTCTCGGTGAAGTTCATGCGGCTGATGTCGAGCCGCAGTCCGAGCGTGTCGTTGTCGTAGAGATACTTCTGATAGCGTTGCCAAAGTTGTAAAGGTTTCATCTGTAAGTTGACGTTAAACGTGGTATCAGATACGAAATCTCGAATCATGACAAACCAAGAATTGCTACAAGCGTTCCGGGAGACGGGCGCGTTGCTCGAAGGCCACTTCCTGCTGCGGAGCGGGCTGCACAGCGGCCAGTATTTCCAGTGCGCGCTGCTGCTCCAGCAGATGCCGCTGGTGGAGCGGCTCGGCGCGGCGCTGGCGGCGAAGTTCGACGCGGCGGGTATTGATACCGTTATCGCCCCGGCGATGGGCGGGCTGGTGATCGGCCAGGAGGTCGCGCGGCAGCTTCGGAAACGGTTCATCTTCGTCGAGAAGGACGACCACGGGAAGCTGGCGTTGCGGCGCGGGTTCAAGATCGCCCAGGGCGAGCGCATCCTTGTCGTGGAGGACGTCATCACCAAGGGCGGCCGCGTGCAGGAGACGCTGGACATCGTCCGCGCCAACGGCGGCCAGGTTGCCGGCATCGCCGTGGTCGTGGACCGCAGCGGCGGCACGGTGAGTTTCGGCGTGCCGACGCAGTCGCTCGGCCAGCTTCAGGTGGAAACGCTCGATCCCACCAACTGCCCCCTCTGTAAACGGGGCTTGCCGCTGGTCAAGCCGGGGAGTAAGTAAGACGGTTCCGCCGCGCCCACAAAGGGCATGGCACGACGTTAGGGAACTATGATCCAGTGGACTCTAAAGAAGATTTTCGGTGACAAGAACCAGCGGGAGCTGAAGAAGCTCTGGCCGGTCGTTCACCGCATCAACGAATTCGAGAAGCAGTATCAGTCGCTCTCCGACGACCAGCTTCGCGCCAAGACCGTTGAGTTCAGGGCGCGGATCGAAGAAGAGCGCCAGAAGCGCGGCATCAACGACCTGCTCGCGCAAGCGCGCCAACTTCAGGCCGACCTGCGCAGCGATGACGCCAAGCCCGTCCTGCGCAAGGCGCACGATGTGGAACAGGGAATCCTGAACGAAATGCTGCCGGAGGCGTTCGCGGCGGTGAAGAACGCCTGCCGCCGACTGTGGGGGCAGGACATCATGGTCCGCGGCCACGCGATCAAGTGGGAAATGATCCCGTTCGACGTGCAGCTCATCGGCGGGATGACCCTCCACTCCGGGCACATCTCGGAAATGGCGACCGGCGAAGGCAAGACGCTGGTGGCGACGATGCCGCTCTATCTCAACGCTCTCACCGGCAAAGGCGCGCACCTAGTGACGGTGAACGACTACCTCGCCGCGCGCGACAGCGAGTGGATGGGCGCGGTCTATCGCTTCCTCGGCTTAACGGTTGGCTGCATCCAGCACGACCAGCCGCCGCCGTTGCGCCGCCAGCAGTATCAGTGCGATATCACCTACGGCACCAACTCCGAGTTCGGTTTCGACTACCTGCGCGACAACGGCATGGCCACGTCGGTGGAGGACCAAGTGCAGCGCGGGCATTTCTTCGCCATCGTGGACGAGGTGGACTCGATCCTCATTGACGAGGCGCGCACGCCGCTGATCATCAGCGGCCCGGCCATCGCGTCGTCGAACATTCAGGTTTACCAGCAATACCGGCCGCAAGTGGCCGACCTCGTGCGGGCGCAGACATTGCTCTGCAACCGGCTCGTCGGCGAAGCGCAGCAGATACTGGAGAAAGCCAAAGCCGCGACGCCCGGCAGCGAAAATGACGGCGCATCGGGTCAGGCGGGCCGGCTCCTCTGGAAGGTCAAGCAGGGCATGCCGACCAACAAGCAGCTCACGCATCTGATGGAAGACCCGGCGATGCGGAAGCTGATTGACAAGACCGAATTGGAACTGCACGCCGATACGAAGAAAGAAGAGCTGCACCTGCTCAAGGAGGATCTGCTTTTTGCAATTGATGAGAAAGGCAACGAAGCCGATCTCACGGCAAAGGGCCGCGAGTTTCTCAGCAAGGACCCGGAATCGTTCGTGCTGCCCGACCTCCTCAACGCCTTCCACGAGCTGGACCTGGACGCGTCGCTGCCGAAGGAGGAGCGCGAGAAGCGCAAGACGGCCGTGCAGCACGCGTTCGACGAGAAGAGCCAGCGCATGCACACCATCAGCCAGTTGTTGCGCGCGTTCTGCGTCTATGAGAGGGACGTTGAATACGTCGTGCAGGAGGGCAAGGTCATCATCGTGGACGAGTTCACCGGCCGCCTCATGCCGGGCCGGCGCTGGAGCGACGGGTTGCACCAAGCGGTCGAGGCGAAGGAGAACGTTTCCGTCGAGCAGGAAAACCAGACGCTCGCAACGATCACGATCCAGAACTATTTCCGCCTCTACAGCAAACTCGGCGGTATGACCGGCACAGCCGACACCGAGGCGGCCGAGTTTCACGACATCTACAAGTTCGACGTCGCCATTATTCCGACGAACCGGCCCATCGCCCGCGACGACCACAACGACGTCATCTATAAGACGCGCCGTGAGAAATACAACGCCATCGTCAGCGAGATCGAAGCGGAGCACAAGAAAGGCCGGCCCGTGCTGGTCGGCACCGTCAGCGTCGAGGCGAGCGAACTGCTCTCGCGCATGCTCAAACGCACCGGCGTCGTTCACAACGTGCTCAACGCCAAGTATCACCAGATGGAGGCCGAGATCATCACCCGCGCCGGCCAGCGCAGCGCCTGCACCATCGCGACGAACATGGCAGGCCGCGGCACCGACATTAAACTCGGCCCCGGCGTGCCGGAGATCGGCGGTCTGCACGTCATCGGCACCGAGCGGCACGAGGCGCGGCGCATTGACCGGCAGCTCCGCGGCCGTTGCGCGCGCCAAGGTGATCCCGGCAGCAGCCGGTTCTACGTCTCGCTCGAAGACGACCTGATGCGCCTCTTCGGCTCCGGCCGCATCGCGAACATCATGGAGAAAGTCGGCATGAAGGAGGGCGAGCCGTTGGAGTCGCGCCTCCTGAACCGCTCCATCGAGACGGCGCAGAAGCGCGTTGAGCAGCACAACTACTCCATCCGCAAGCGCACGCTCGAATATGACGACGTGATGAACAAGCAGCGCGAGGTCATCTACGGTTTCCGCAACGAAGTGCTGCGGACCGAGAACCCGCGCATGATGATTTTCGAGGTCATCGAGGAAGTGCTCGCCGACCGCGTTGAGACCTACATGCCCCGCGACAAGTCGCCCGACGAATGGGACGTGACCGGCCTCATCAACTGGGCCAACCTCACCTTCCCGCTCGGCCTGCGCCGGCAGCAATTGGACCCGGTATTGCAGCAGACGTCAGGGGAGAAAGAGAAGAACGAGGCCGCCGATCGCATGGCGGCGTTCCTGATGGAGCGCGTCAAGAGCGCCTACGCCGCGAAGGAAGCGAACGAAGACCCGGTCGGCCTGAAAACGCTCGAACGCTACGTGATCCTGAATGCCATAGACCGGCTCTGGCAGGAGCACCTCTACAATATGGACAGCCTGCGCACCGGCATCGGCCTGCGCGCCTACGGCCAGCGCGACCCGTTGGTGGAATACAAGAACGAGGCCTACAAGCTGTTCGAGGAAATGCAGCTCCAAGTGAAGAGCGAGATCGCCAACAACACCTTCCGCTCCTCGACCACGCTCGCGGCGTTCGAGAAATTTCTCGCCGCGCTGCCGAAGCAACTGCTGCACGCTCAATCTGCCGCTTTCGGCGGAACCAGCGCGTCGCCCGCGCCATCGCAGGGCCGCCCGGCGCAAGCGCGCACCGACGCCGTCGAGGAAGCGATTGCCAACGTCGCCCGTCCCGTGCGCCGCGACGCGCGCAAGGTCGGCCCCAACGAGCCGTGCCCTTGCGGCAGCGGCAAGAAATTCAAGAAGTGCTGCGGGAAGTAAACGGATTGAACCCGAACCGCCGACGCTGAAGAGGCGGCAACCACGCCGTGCTAAAACTTCTGCTTAACTCCATCACGCGCCCCGACCTCGCGCTGCCGCGCTTTCTCGCCATCGTCTCCGGCGCGTTACTGGTGTTCGCGTATCCGAAGTTCGACTTGGGCTTCCTCACGTGGGGCGCGCTTATCCCTCTTTTCTACGCCGCGCGCGGACAGTCTGTGCGACAAGGCTTCTGGCTCGGCTGGCTCGCGGGCTTCGTGTTTTTCTTCTTCACCTTCAACTGGATTTCGCATGTCACTTCCGCCGGCTGGCCATCGCTGGCGCAATTCCTGGCCGTGCTGGCATGGGTGTGGGGTCAGGCGGTGGTTGCGCTGTTGGCTGGCTATCTCGCAATCTACTTCGGCCTGTGGGGCGCGGCCGTCGCGGCGGCAACGCGGCGGTTCAACTCCGGCAGCATTGGCGCAAACCTTGCGATCATGTTCTTGCTCTCGGCGGCTTGGGTGACGCAGGAGTGGCTGCGCGGATGGGTCATCACCGGTTTTCCGTGGAACAAACTCGGCGACAGCCAGCACGCAAATTCCGGCGCGGCGCTCGGACTGGCGCAGATCGCGGAGATCACCGGCGTCTATGGCATCTCGTCCGTTCTGTGTTTCTTCAACCTCGGCATCGTCCTCACGGTCGAAAAGTTCCGTCGCGACCACGGCTTCGGACGCCGGCCGCACGTCGAGCTTTTCGTGGCGCTGGGATTGGTGCTGCTCTGTTGGAACTACGGCGCGCGCGCCGTCCTGCGGTATCACCCCGGCGGCGAACCGCTCACGGTGACGCTGATCCAGCCAAACGTTCCGCAAGAGGTGAAGGAAGACAAGGCGCTGTCCGACCTGTCACGTAAACTGCTGCGCGACCTGACCGAAAAGGCCATCTCCGTGTCGAAGCCGCAGCTCATTCTTTGGCCGGAGACGGCGACGCCGGAGTATTTCCGGTGGGACAAGGAGTGCTTCCAGACCATCAGCAACGTCGTGACGCGCACCGGCGCTTATCTGATGACCGGCTCGATGGACCTCGACGGCTACGAGAACCCGACGACGGCGCGCGCTTACAACGCCGTCTTCATGGTCCAGCCAAACCTGCGCCACCAAAAGCCGTATTGGAAAATGCACCTCGTCCCGTTCGGGGAATTCGTTCCGTTCGAGCGATGGCTGCCGTTCATGAAATACCTGACGCCGATCCCCGGCAGTTTCGAGTCGGGCACGGAATACACGCTGCAACGGATGGCCTCGCCGCCCGTGAACATCGCGCCGCTGATCTGCTTCGAGGACACGTTCCCCTATCTCGCGCGGAACTTCGTCAAGCGCGGCGCAACACTGCTGGTCAACGTCACCAACGACGGCTGGTTCAAGACATCCGCCGGCGCCTACCAGCACGCGGCCTGCGCCGTCTTCCGCTCCATCGAGACGCGCACGCCGATGATTCGTTGCGCCAACAACGGCCTCAGCGGCTACGTGGACACGCTCGGCCGCCTTGTGGACTTCATCCACGGTGGCCCGAACGACGATATCTTCATCATGGGATGGAAGACCCTGACGGTGCCGGTTTCGCCGGTCAACGTGTCGCAGCCGTTGACTTTCTACGTGCGCTATGGTGACGTGTTCGCCTTCGCCTGCATCGGCCTGGCGCTGCTGTGGGCGGCTGTTGAAGTTTACACCGGTGTTTCAAAACGAAGACTAACGAGTAATTCGTAGTGCGTAGGTTGTAGATCACGCATTACGTATTACGCATAACGCATCATGTTGGACGACCTAACCATCCGCATCGCCGCCCAAGAAGAGCGACTCGCTCATCTGAGGAGGTTTCTTTGACCTCGACACCTGCCAGAAACGCCTGACAGAGCTGGAAACCCAGATGGCCGCCCCGGCCTTCTGGAACAACAAAGACAAAGCCCGCGAAGTCCACAACGAAGCCTCCTCCCTGCGCCGCCGCATCGAGTTGCTTTCGGACGCGGTCAAGAAACTGGAAAGCGCCCAGTTGATGGTGGAACTGATCTCGGCCGAAACCGACGAGACGCAACGCAACCAAGCTCTCAAGGATCTCGACAAGGAAGCCGCCATTCTCCAATCCGACCTCGACGCGCTGGAACTGCAGGCGAGGCTCGGCCTGCCGCACGACCGCAACAACGCCATCGTTTCCATCCACGCCGGCGCGGGCGGCACGGAGAGTTGCGACTGGGCCAACATGCTGTTGCGCATGTATCAGCGCTACGCCGAGACACGCGGCTTCAAGACCGAGTTGCTCGACATTCTCCAAGGCGAAACCGCCGGCATTAAGAGCGCCACGCTGCTCGTCACCGGCGACTACGCCTACGGCTACATGAAATGCGAGCGCGGCGTCCATCGCCTCGTGCGCATCTCGCCGTTCGACTCCAACGCCCGCCGCCACACCAGCTTCGCCAGCGTGGACGTCATCGCCGAGATCGAGGACACCGACGTTGAGATTGAGATCAATCCCTCCGACCTCAAAACCGACACCTATCGCTCCGGTGGCAAGGGCGGCCAGAACGTCAACAAAGTCGAGACCGCCGTTCGCATCACCCACATGCCGTCCGGCATCGTTGTCGAATGCCAGGCCCAGCGCAGCCAGCACCAGAACCGCGAGACGGCGATGAAGGTGTTGCGCTCGCGGCTTTATGAAAAGATGATGGATGAGAAGCGCGCCGCGATGGAGAAGTTCTACGGCGAAAAAGGCGAGATCTCTTGAGGTCAACAAATCCGCTCCTACGTCTTTCAACCCTACCGGATGATCAAAGACCTCCGAACCGGTTGCGAAACCAGCGACATCCAAGGCGTCATGGACGGCAGCCTCGACCCCTTCGTCGCCGCTTGGCTGAAGGCCGGCTGCCCAACAAAGCGGATGCAGGCAAAGGATTTGGAGTAACCACTAAGT
>JAPLTX010000035.1 GCA_026397915.1 Verrucomicrobiota bacterium | reverse complement strand
TCCAAGATCGACTTGCCCCCATCGGCCTCTCGCAAGATCCGAATCTTGTCTTCCGTCGTATACCGCTTGCCTTTCATCTGGGTCCTTTCTCTAGGCCCAGACTAACACATCACCTGGCTCGAAAAAGCGAAGTCACGCCAGAGAATCTTGTTCGTGTCTCGCTCGTGTCCTTCTCGCCCATTGAACAAAAATGTGTTCTTCAGGGCCAACTACGGAACTTCTACCATTGGGGAAACCGCTATCACAAACATAACGCTACGGAGCTGGCTGTTTAGGAGCCGTTTCTTACTCAGCTTTGTAGCGAGGCGACCGGCTACTTGCGGCTCCGCGGCGCGTTCGTTTGTGGTGCGATGGCGACGGGCAGGGTGACCACTGGCGGCGCTTCTGCGGCTATTTCGGCTTTGTTGCCTGCGGCTTCCAGTTCTTTCTGGCGGGCTTCGTCCATCAGGCGCTTTGCTTGTTCGAGAAAGCGGGTGGCTTCGGTGATCTTATTTTCGGCTTCGTAGGTGTCAGCAATCAATCGGTAAAGGTCAATCGCGCGCGGTTTTTCGATGAGTAACTGCTGGTAGATTTCGCGCGCGTCGCTGAAGCGCCGTTGGGCGTGGAGGGCGTTGCCGAGACGCAGCCGGCCGCCGGTTCCGGTCGGGTGCAGTGCGAGTGCCTGCCGATAGCAGCTCTCGGCACGCGTGTAGTCGCGCCGGTGCATCGCCATCTCGCCGAGGTTGCCGTAGGTTTCGTAGTAGTTCCAGTTCAGTTCCCTGGCCTTCTCAAACTCCCGCTCGGCGGTTACGCGCATGACGCCTTTGTCAGCGGTGCGACGCATGGTTTCGAGGCAGAGACGGCCCAGCGCCAGATGGCTCAGGCCGGAATCGGGATGGTTTGATAGTGAGACGGCCAGCAAGCGCGTTTCCGATCGAAACTGATAAGCGCGCCAGTTGGACCAAGTGCCAAGAGTGATCGCCATGATTGTCAGCGCGCCGACCTCTACCCAAAGTTGCGCGGAGATTCGTTCGAGTTTGCAGAACCGCTCAATGGCAATGCCGCCAAGCAGACAGAGTCCCGGCGCGATCGTGTAGAGTTCGCTTTCATGAATTGCGCCGTAGCGGTAGCGGAAGACGTTCAGCGCGGCAACGGCGCAGCCTGCGAGCAACCACGCGAGGCCGAAAGCGAGCCGGGGTTGTTGGCGCATTTGTGAGCGAATGAGCGCGGCGAGCACGGCGAGCGTTGCGAGGCCAGCCAGCGTGACGAACCACGACGAGGGCGTCAGGCCGTGGTCGTTGATGAAGGGTAGTGGAAATACCAGCCAGCGCAGCGCAACGAAGACGCCCGCCGGCCAATCGCGTAGCGAACGGATCAGCCAGTCGCTCCACGCAGGCGCGGTCTCCCAACTTTCCGGCGACCAGTAGCTGTGGACGCTGACCCACCAGCGGTGAGCGATGTGAAGCGCAAACAGCGCGAGCGCGACGGCGCCGGTTTCCACCCATCGTGATCGTGTGCGCTCAGGCGACGATGGCGCCACCAACAGTTGGTCATAGGCGAGCAGCAGCAACGGCAACATCAGAGACATGGAAGTTTCAACGGCGGCCAATGCGGCGGCGATGCCTCCGACGGTCCACGCGATCCAATCGCGTTGTGGCCGGAGCCACGCGAGGCACGCGATGAGCATCATCAAAGTGCCGAGGATCTCGCCGCGATGCGCCACCACGCCAACCGCCGCCGCACTGATGGGGATCAGTGCAAACAACCCCGCCGTCCACTGCGCGGCTGGAGCGCAGCCAAGCAGTTGCCGCAACAAAGCGAGCAGCACGAGCGCGGTTAGCGCGTGATAGACGAGGTTCATGGAGTGAAAGCCGAGGTTGTCTTTCTTCCAAGTGGCGGCGTCCACAGCGAGCGTGATTTGCCGCACCGGCGCCATTTGAGAGGCGAGGCCGCGTAAGTCCGTCAAGCTCGTGATGCCATGCAGTTCGCGCGCGGCGCGCTCGTCGTCGTAAACCAACTCGCTCGTCAATGAAATCACGCACGAAGCGAGCGCCAGCAGCGCGATGGTTGTGTAAAGCCAGAACTTAGTGATCATGGAATTGAGCATCGCTTATACGGCCTGCCTGCGGGCAATTCCAGATTGAAGTGAAAGAAGCAAGCGTCCGGTTGTTAGGACGCAGCCTCAGGCTGCGCGATAAGAATCGAGGCAACGGTAGCGTAATAGCGAAAAAGTGTTAGAATTAGGCTGAAAACAGCCGTGAAACACGTGGCTCAAAAAAAATCGCAGAAAAATCATTTTGGGTGTTGACGAGTTTGGGTCGCATCCATATAGTGCGCGGGCCTTCGGGAAAGAAGCAGTTCTTTTGCAGTGAGTCCCCGACACAAAATCGGTGGACGGCTTTTCCCCTGAAGGGTCGCCCGTGAGGCGAAACGGTCTTTGAAAATTGAATTGTGCGATACGTGCGAGAGCCCCTGCTCCGGGTTTTATTACTCGGAGCACTTTGAGTCCCGGTCCATGCAAGCGTGACCGGGACGGCCAAAAATCACATTCCGGATCAGTCACCTCTTGTTTTAGCAACGATGATGGTGGCCGAGCCGCGGGATGTGTTCTTCGTAAGAGATCAAACCTGACTCGCAAGGGTTAAGGATGAAATTTACTACGGAGAGTTTGATTCTGGCTCAGAACGAACGCTGGCGGCGTGGTTAAGACATGCAAGTCGAGCGGAAATCCGCGGGTAGCAATATTCGTGGGTTTCAGCGGCGAACGGGTGCGTAACACGTGGGCAACCTACCTGAAAGAGTGGAATAACTAGCCGAAAGGTTAGCTAATGCCGCATGTGATCCAGAGAGTTCGCTCTTTGGATTAAAGCTGGGGATCGAAAGACCTGGCGCTTTTAGATGGGCCCGCGGCCTATCAGCTAGTTGGTGAGGTAACGGCTCACCAAGGCTTACGGGTAGCTGGTCTGAGAGGACGACCAGCCACACGGGAACTGAGACACGGTCCCGACACCTACGGGTGGCAGCAGTTTCGAATTTTTCGCAATGGGCGAAAGCCTGACGGAGCGACGCCGCGTGGGGGATGAAGGTCTTCGGATTGTAAACCCCTGTCAGCTGGGAACAAGGTCTCGTGGTGAATAGCCATGAGATTTGATAGTACCGGCAGAGGAAGCCGTGGCTAACTCTGTGCCAGCAGCCGCGGTAATTCAGAGACGGCAAGCGTTGTTCGGATTTACTGGGCGTAAAGGGTCCGCAGGTGGCGAGGCAAGTCTGACGTGAAATCCCGCGGCTTAACCGCGGAACTGCATCGGATACTGCCTTGCTAGAGGACGGTAGAGGAGACTGGAATGCACGGTGTAGCGGTGAAATGCGTAGATATCGTGAGGAACACCGGTGGCGAAGGCGAGTCTCTGGGCCGTTCCTGACACTCAGGGACGAAAGCGTGGGGAGCAAACGGGATTAGATACCCCGGTAGTCCACGCCCTAAACGGTGCTCACTTGGTGTGGGAGGATTCGACCCCTTCCGTGCCGTAGCTAACGCGTTAAGTGAGCCGCCTGGGGAGTACGGCCGCAAGGTTAAAACTCAAAGAAATTGACGGGGGCCCGCACAAGCGGTGGAGTATGTGGCTCAATTCGATGCAACGCGAAGAACCTTACCTGGGTTTGACATGTACCGTGAAAGCCGATGAAAGTCGGTGACGGCCCGAAAGGGTGCTGGGGGTGCACAGGTGCTGCATGGCTGTCGTCAGCTCGTGCCGTGAGGTGTTCGGTTAAGTCCGGTAACGAGCGCAACCCTTATGTCCTGTTGCGAAGGCCGCAAGGCACTGCACTCTGGACAGACTGCCCTGTTTCAACGGGGAGGAAGGTGGGGATGACGTCAAGTCCGTATGGCCCTTACACCCAGGGCTGCACACGTACTACAATGCACGGTACAATGGGAAGCAATACCGCGAGGTGGAGCAAATCCTCTAAAACCGTGCTCAGTTCAGATCGTAGGCTGCAACTCGCCTACGTGAAGCTGGAATCGCTAGTAATGGCGCATCAGCTACGGCGCCGTGAATACGTTCCCGGGCCTTGTACACACCGCCCGTCACATCATGAAAGCCCCTTGTTCCCGAAGTCATACCAGCTAACCGTAAGGAAGCGGGTGCCTAAGGAATGAGTGGTGATTGGGATGAAGTCGTAACAAGGTAGCCGTAGGGGAACCTGCGGCTGGATCACCTCCTTTCTAAGGAGTCCATGAGCGGATGAAATAGTTCGCTCGGACATCTAAGGTCGAAGCTCTCAAGCGTATCGCACAATTCAGTCTTCAAAGACCCAAAAAACCTGAGCGAGCTATCGCTCAGGTTTTTTGTTTGCGTGCGTTTCGTCTAGCTCGCGGTTTCGCAGCACCTTCGATCTCGTCATTGGCAACTTGACTTTCGGCGCGTAGGCCTACCAGCGGAGACAGCGGGTGGTTGAACGGAGGTGTGAAAGCACGAGGAAGGGGGCTTCCCGTCTTCCCGTCTTTCCCGTTCAAGACTTTGTCATCTAGTCAGTCTCATGGCCAATACTGACTGGCGGCCTGAAGTTCTTTCCTTCGGCTCAGTCGCCTGCAATTGTGCATGTGTCTTCAAACGCGCTCCCATATTCAGCGACAAAACTCTCGTCCACTCCAAGGGGTTGGCACGATGAGTTTCTCAAAATGTTCTCTCGTCAGCTTGCGCATCCATGCGCGTTTGGTCATTATCGGACAAGTTGCGAGAGAGTTGACCAATAGAAGCGATAAGTCATGATAGAGGACGAGATCAAGGTGCGGTTGACGCAACGCTTTCTGGCGGCTCAAACACCGTGGGGACGGTGGCGGTTGAACACTTACGTCAGGTGGAAGGGTTGCTCGTGGCGTTTGGTTGTCAACACCGCGTCCTTCGTCAAGCGCGTGATCGACATCACAGTGAGCCTTGTTGTGCTCATTCTGTTCTCGCCGGTGTTCGCGCTCCTGGCCCTGCTCGTGAAGTTGGACGGCGGGCCGGTGTTTTCTAAACAGGCGCGAATCGGGCTGCGGGGACGTGAGTTCAAGATGATCAAGTATCGCACTGCGGTGGTGGATGCGGATGCTCGTTTGAGGGATATGGTCGCGCAAGAAGAGAAGAGGGCGAGCGTGACGGTTCGGATGAAGGGCGATCCATTCATTACGAAGACAGGACGCATTTTGCATGGAGTTTCCCTTGATGAGTTGCCGCAATTCCTGAACGTATTAAAGGGCGAGATGTCGTTGGTGGGGCCGCGCGCGCCGGTGCCGCGGGAGGTGGCGCACTACAGCCAAGCTGATCTGCGCCGGTTATCCGTAAGACCCGGCATGACCTGCCTCTGGCAGGTGGGCAGCCGGGGCGGCGGTTTGCAGGGGGTCAGCAACCGTGGTGCGATGCGTTTCTCAGAAGAGGTGGCGCTCGACGTGCGCTACATTGAGAGTCAGAGCGTCTGGCTCGATTTGCTGATTCTGATGAAGACGGTGCCGGCTGTTCTGTTCGGCAGGGGAATGTGAGTGTGGCAGTGCGGGATGGCCAGGATGTCGGGTATGTTTTGCCGGTATTATTTTCGCTGGCGAACGCGTCGGGTTGCTGGTATTTGTTGAACGAGGTAGCAAACGCTTGCGTTTGTTTTTGAGTTATCCAAACTGGTTGTCGGAGCCGCACGGAAATCCACGATATGTTTTTGGCGTGTATTTGAGACGGAATTGAAGTAGCCTCAAGAAAAGGAACGGAACCTATGAACATCCAGCCTCAAGGGAACACACTTGCAGTGAGTGGCATCACGGAACTCAATGCTGGAAACGCGGCGAGCTTTCGCGATCAGGTCAGGGCGGCACTCGTGGAGGTTCAGAACAACATAGACATTGACCTGTCACAAGTGGAGTTTGTGGACAGCGCCGGATTGGGGTCGCTGGTTGCCTTGCGCAAGACGGCCTGCGAACGCAACGGCAGAGTTCGGTTGATCAATCCCAGCCCGCATGTGCAACAGATACTGGAACTCACCCGGTTGCATCGGGTTTTTGAGATTGTGCGTTTATAGTTTTTTCATGGCGGCATTCAGACTATGAAAACTCGAACAGAAGACAACACACTGTTCATCACGGACTTCACCGAGTTGAACACAACCAACGCGATGTGGTTGCAGGACCTTGTCCGCCAGTCGTTGGTGCAGGCTCACAAGATTATTGAACTGGACCTGTCCAAGGTGAGGTTTCTGGACAGTAACGGCATCAGTGCGCTGATTTCCATTCACAAGACCATGTGCAAGCGTGGCGGCAAGATACGGCTATTTCGCCCGACGCCTGCCGTGTCCCAAGTTTTACACTTGCTGAGTCTGAACGAGGTGTTCGAGATCATTAACCCGTGACCGATGTGGTTACACCCCATACCAATCAAATAGGGGCTCAGTTCCTTTCGCTGGACTTCAAGTGCGACTTGCGCGAGTCACGCGAGGTGTCGCGCTGCATGCGCCAGTTTTTGGCGGCGGTGCCATTGCCGGAGGACGATCTGCACGCGTGGGAGCTGATGGTGACGGAAGCCGCGAACAACGCGGCGGAATACGCGACGGAAGCGGGACGTCAGTTGACGAACCGGCTGGAGGTGTTTTGCCGCGAGCGTGAGATCGAAGTCCGACTGACGGACCATACCTCCGGATTTGACATGCCGGCTCAGGCGGAACTGCCTTCCGTTGATAGTGAGAAGGGACGCGGCCTGTTTCTCATTCAATCGCTCGCCGACGAAGTGGAATACCTGCGTGGGCGGGCGGAGAACTGCATGGTGATCCGAAAGAAACGACCGGCTCCAGCCGCAGGCGCGCCGCCGGGAACCACGTCAGCGGTGGATGTGGGAAGCCGGTTCATAGGGGACGAGCAAACCCTGCAGGCAATGACCGAGGAACTCGCGTCGTGCTACGAAAGTCTCTCAGCAATTTTTCGTTTTAGTTCCGCGCTGAACCAGCCGCAGCCGACGGAAGAGTTCGCCGCCACTTGGATGCTCGAATTGCTGGCGATTGTCGAGGCCGACTGGTATGTGTTGCGGCTCGCCGACCCCGGCGGCAAAGAACTTCGGCTTTCCGCAAGTTCTTTGCCGGGTAATCTTGACTTTGCGCTGTCGCTGTTGCCCGACGCGTCCTCAACCGGGTCCGTGGAACTGCGCTCCGCCCAATCGCGGCAGGACGTGTGGTTCGACGCCAGCGCGCCTCTGATGCTGGGGGATCCACTGTCCCATCTCGTCCGTCATTCCAACGGTCTGGCGCACCCGATCTTTGCGGAGGGGGTGCTTGTAGGAGTCTTGACCGTCGGGCGGCTGTCCACGGACGCGCCGTTCAAGGCGGGTCAGGTCAACGTCATCCAAACCTTCGCTGATTTCCTTGGCATCCAGATCAGCAACGCGCGCTTCCGTGCCGACCATCTGCAAGCCCAATTGATGGCGCGCGAATTGCAGATTGCCTCCAATCTTCAGCGGTCGTTGTTGCCGGAAAAGTTGCCGCAGATGCCGGGATTTGGAGTGGCCGGTTACTATCACAGCGCGCGGCAGGTGGGTGGCGATTTTTACGATGCGATTGCCGTGGATGGGCAGGGGCTGCTGTTGGTGATCGCGGATGTGATGGGTAAAGGCGTGCCGGCGGCGATGTTTGCGACCATCTTCCGCAGCCATTTGCACGCCAGGCTCGATCTGGTAAAGCGGCCGGGTGAATTCCTGACATGGCTCAACCGCAGCTTGTTTTCGGATCTTGACCGGATGGAGATGTTCATCACCGCGCAATTGGTTTACGTGGATCCTACGACGCGTCGGTTTCAAGTGGCTGGCGCAGGTCACTGTCCGTTGCTGATGACAAGCCCCGGTGGCTCGCCCATCGAAGTGGGCAACACGGGTTTCCCGTTGGGCATCATGTTCGACACGAGATACTCCGAGGAAGTTCGCGACCTGCCGGCGGACGCACGGTTGTTGTTGTTCACCGATGGCGTGACCGATACAGAAAACGCCGGCGAAGAAATGCTGGGCACCGAGGGATTGAAACAGAATCTACAACTCATTGCTAATCGGCGCTGTAACGCGGCACAAACTGTGCAAGAGATGGCGATCATGTTGCAAACATTCCAAGGGAAGAAACCTGCCACCGACGATCAGGCGTTTCTAGCCCTCGCGAGCGAATGATCTGACAACGATACCCAGGCTGCTTATGCCACAGAAAATTCTGATTGTTGATGATGAAGCGTTCATACTTCGGGTTGCGGAACTGAGCTTGAAGAAAGGCGGTTACCAGTTGATCTTCGCCCGCAACGGAGTCGAAGCAGTGCAATTGGCGGCGAGCGAACTGCCCGCCCTTATCGTCATGGACGTGCAGATGCCAGAGATGGATGGTCTTACCGCGTTGCGGCACCTCAAGCAAAACCCGGCCACTGCCGGCATCCCTGTGATCATGCTCACGGCGCGCGGCCACGTGCTAACCCGTCAGGACGCCGAAGGCTCTGGCGCGGCGTTGTTTCTGACGAAGCCGTGCAGCCCCATGCAGATGCTGAAGGAAGTGCAACGGATTCTTGGTGGAACCCTATGAGTGTTTTGCCACAACTGATATGCGTGACACAACCTTGGTTGCACGGATGTAACCAACTGAAGAATTTGGCGAGAGAAGCGAGCAATACACGACTCGGACTGGATCCATGTTTGAATAAAGGAATCCTGTCATGAGCAAGACCGAAGCGCCCGGAGAGCATAAGATCAAGCAGACGACGCCTATCTTTATACTCAGCGTGCCGTTTGACATGGTCACGACTGCACAGTCCATTGCTCTTATCGAGCAGATGATCGTGTCACGGCGACCGCATTATCTGATCATGGCGGATGTGGATTTCGTGGTGAGGGCGCTGAAGGATGTGGAGGTGCGACGTATCTTGCTCGAAGCACACCTCATTTTGTGTGACGGCATGCCGCTGGTCTGGGCTTCGCGCTGGCTGGGCAATCCGTTGCCCGAACGCATTGCTAGCGCTGATTTGGTGCCGGCGCTGTTGCAGGTGGCCGAGGAAAAAGGATGGCGCGTGTTTTTCCTTGGCAGCAAGGAGGAAACCATCCTGCACGCGCAGGAACGGCTCCGTAAGCAATATCCACGCCTGCAGATTGCTGGCCACTTGTCACCGCCGCCGGTGCCGTTGGAGCAGATGGACCACGCTGCCATCTGCCGCGCGATTCGGGATACGAAGCCGGACATTCTTCTGGCGGCGTTCGGAAGTCCCGATCAGGAGAAATGGCTCAACATGCGCTATCGCGCCACGGGCGTGCCGGTTTCGGTCGGCGTCGGCGATGCGATGGATTTCGTGGCGGGCGTGACTCAGCGGGCGCCGATGTGGATGCAGCGCGCGGGTCTGGAGTGGGTCTTGCGGGTGAAACGGGAGCCGGGGCGGTTGTTGTGGCGTTACGTGGCCGACCTGTGGGCTTTTGGGTGGGGGGTGATGGGGCAATGGTGGCGGATGCACCTGCGCCGCCGCCGCGTTGCCAAGTATCGGCGGCTCATGGTGGTGGCCGAGAAGACAGAATCCGGATTTGAGATAGTGAAGATTCCACCACGCTTTGACGCTGCCGTGGTGCGGGAGCACGAATGGCTCTGGAAGTGCTTCACCGCGGCGCCGGCCCACCTGTTGTTTGACATGACACATGTGCAGTTCATTGACAGCACTGGCATTGGATTGTTGATTCGCCTGCACAAGATGCTCGCGGCTTCGAATTGCCAATTCGTGTTGGTGTCGCCCTCGCTCATCACGCAACAGTCGCTCCAACGGGTGCATGTTCCGGATCTGCTCACCATTGTGTCCAGCTTCGATGCGGGGAGAGACATTGTGGCGGGACGGTCGGGCGGCGTGCAGGCGGCGGCGAAGCTGGATTTGTCTTCGGCGCCGACCCCGCTGATGTGGGAGGGAGAGATTGTGGCCTCGAACGTCGAAGCGGTGCAGCATCTTTCCGAAAGCTATCTGGAAAGCTGTGCCGCTGAGATGAAACATTGTGTCATTGATATGACGGGAGTCAGTTTTATCAGCAGTGCCGGCGTCGGATTGATGGGGCGCCTGAAAAAACTTGGGCGCCTGCGGGGCGTGGAGGTTGCTTTCATCAACCCGCAACCGAATGTGCTGAAGGTCATCCAGACGTTCCGATTGGAGAAAATGATGTTTGGCAAGGGCGTGTAAGCGCGGCGGCAACGACGCGGCGAGACGACAAAATGAGGCAGATTGCGGTTGCATCCGGCCGCGCGTTCCATATCAATACAATTGCATGGCCACCGTAGTATTGCATCCCGAGGGTTTTGAGTGTGCCGCTGCCGAGCGTTTGAAGCGGCTTGGTGTGGTTTGCCGTGCTTTTCCCGTCCGTCAGGTCGCGGACCTGTCGCACGACAGCACGGAACTGGTCTATTTGCTGCCCTGCGAAATCATGGCCGCAAACTCGTGGGCAAAACTCCGCGTGCGGTTTGCCCAAGCCAACCGCCTGTTCATCGGCTATGTCCCGACTGCTTCGACCTCTGGAGTGGTTCAGTTCCTCCGCGACGGGGCGTATGACGTGCTCGCGATGGACGACACCGACGAACGATGGAAGATCGTGGTCGCCAGCGCGGTCGAGAACCAGAAACTTTGGCTCCAACTCTACGGTGGCAAACCGCTCAGCGCGGGCGACGTGCTGACCGGGCGTTCGGAGATCGTGCGCGATCTACGCCAGAAGATAGACCGCCTCGGCCCCACCGACGTGTGCGTGCTGATCCAGGGCGAGTCGGGCGTCGGAAAAGAGCGTGTTGCCGCGGCACTGCACAAAGCCGGCAGCGGCGGCCGCTACCTGGCGCTGAATTGCGCGGCGATTCCGAAGGATCTATTGGAGGCGGAACTTTTCGGTGTGGAGAAAGGCGCCTACACCGGCGCGCTAAAAGCCCGCGCGGGGTTGGTGGAGCAAGCCGAAGGCGGCATGCTCTTCCTCGACGAAGTGGGTGAGATGGAACTCTCGCTGCAACCGAAGCTGCTGCGCTTCATCGAGACGCGCCGGGCGCGTCGCGTCGGTGGCGAGCGCGAATACAACGTGAAGCTCCGCCTCATTTCCGCCACGAACCGGGATTTGGAAGCGGACGTTGCGCGGGGCCGCTTTCGTGCTGACCTCTACTACCGGCTGGCGGAAGTGACCCTGCAAGTGCCGCCCTTGCGCACGCGGCCGGAAGACATTCCTGAACTGGCGCTGACGTTCCTGCATCAGGCCAACGAGCGGTTCGGCAAGAATTTCGAGACGCTGGAGCCTGGCCTGATCGAGCGATTCCAACAATATTGCTGGCCCGGCAACGTGCGGGAACTGAAGAGCGCGATTGACCGGCTGGTGTTGATGTTTACGCCCCAAGCCGCTGCGGCGCGGTCAACCGCCGCGCCTGCGGAGTTGGCGGCTCCGCCCGGTTCCGCGGCTGTGCTGCCGAACGCCCGCCAGAAACTCGCGCTCGCCAGAAAATTGCTGGCGGAAAGCAACAACGACTACAGTTGGGTCTGCGCGCAGTTGGGCGTCAACCCTTCCACGCTCTATCGCTGGCGCAAATCCGGCAAGCTCGACTGAAGCGAAGAATCCGGTCGCTAAAAAAGGGGAGGACTTAGGTTTCCGGCAAACCTCTTGCGCGCTCCAGACGCCTTCGCTATAGTGCGCGCGCTCTTTGAAGGACGCCTACGTAGCTCAGTTGGTAGAGCAGCGGTTTCGTAAACCGCAGGTCATCGGTTCGAGCCCGATCGTAGGCTCCAGTTATTTTGGTCGTGCTAGACGGGGCGGTAGCGGTGCCCTGACGACCGGCGCAAGCCGGCCGGACCTGCAACCCGCTATAGCAGGGTCGAATTCCCGATCGAGAGCGTCGTGCCGGCGGGACGAACCGCGCGTTGAGGCGTTGACGGCTGGGTTCCATGCGACGGAAGGCGGCGAACCCCGCCAGGACCGGAAGGTAGCAACGGTAAACCGATTTTTCCGTGTGCCGTGGAGTTGCCTGGCCTGAGTCGAAGCGCGCGGCATCGCCGTCTGACCGGCGGCCGACATTGGGTGCACGGCCAGCTTTCGGAAGTGGAGTAATGGAGTGCTGGAGAATTGGAGCAGTGAAGTCATGATTCTAAGAACTCGCGCGGGCATCACGGTTTCTGGTTCTCCAGCGGTTGGTGCGCGTGCTTGCGCGCCGGCGCCCAATACTCCACTCCAATACACCAACACTCCAATCCCCTGACCCTCCCATGGCTCAATATCAAGTTCTAGCCCGTAAATGGCGGCCCCAGCAGTTTGATGATGTCATCGGCCAGGAGCACATCACGCAGACGCTCGTCAACGCCATCAAGAACAAGCGCATCGCCCATGCTTACCTGCTCGTCGGTCCGCGCGGCACTGGCAAAACCACCACTGCGCGCATTCTCGCCAAGGCTCTCAATTGCGAGAAAGGCCCGACGCCGACCCCGTGCGACAAGTGCTCCAACTGCAAGGAAGTCGCTGACGGCACCAGCATGAACGTGATGGAGTTCGACGCCGCCTCCAACACGCAGGTGGACAAGGTCCGCGAACTCATCATTGAGAACGTCAAATACGCTCCGACCAGCGGTAAATACAAAGTGTATATCGTGGACGAGGTCCACATGCTTTCGGGGTCGTCGTTCAACGCGCTGCTGAAGACGCTGGAGGAGCCGCCGGAGCACGTCATCTTCGTTTTCGCCACCACCGAGGTGTCGAAACTGCCCCTGACCATCCTCTCGCGCTGCCAGCGATTCGATTTCCGTCGGCTCGCCAGCTCGCTTATCGTCAAACACCTCGCCACCATCGCCAAGGATGAGAAGGTCCAGATCGAGGAGGCGGCGCTGCTCGCTGTCGCACGCGGCTCCGAAGGATGCATGCGCGACGCATTGAGCACCACCGACCAGTTGATCAGCTTTTGCGGCAACAAGATCGCGGAGGACGACGTGCTCGGCATGTTTGGCCTCGCCGCGCACGAACGGATTGTAGAACTGGCGGGCGCGATCCTCGACGGCAAGACCAGCGCGGCGTTGAAACTGTTCAACGAACTCGCCGACTCCGGCAAGGATCTCCAGCGGTTGCTCACGGAGATGATCGAGCACTTTCGCAACTTGTTGGTGGTTAAGATGGCCGGCGAGCAGGGCGGCGCGGTGGACGCCACGGATGCCGAACTGGCGGAGTTGAAAAAACAAAGTGCCTCGTTGGACGCCGACGCACTGTTGCGGACTCTGGAAGTGCTTGCCGGCGCGGAAGGCCGGTTGCGGTTTACCGCGTCGAAGCGGATTCTTTTCGAGGTCACACTCATCAAGGCCAGCCAGGCGCGCGAGGCGGCGAGCATTGATGTTGTGCTGCAAAAGCTCAACTCACTTCGCGGCGGCACGCCGCCAACATCGGGCAGCACCGTCGCAGCGGCCACGAAACCGGCTGCAGCGGCCAAATCTGCCGCGACCGCACCGAGGCACCACCAAGAGGCTGTGGCGGAGCCGCCGCCAACGCCGGCCTACTCGACATCCGCCGAGCAGATGCAGGCAATCTGGTCTTACGTCCACGAGCATTTTGGGCAAGCCGCGCCACTCGGACGCGAGTTTCTGAACCAAGGCCGGCCGTTGAGCTTCGATGGCCGTGTGTTTGCCATTGGCTTCGACCCGGAGTTCAAGTCGGCGATGGAGTTCTTGAACTCGCCGAGGTTTCGCGCGGTGCTGCAGACGAAGCTGCGCGAGTTTCTTGGCCACGACGTGGGGCTTCGCTTCGAGGTGGCCGAGGACACCGAGCTTGACTCGAAGAAACCGGAGCTGGCGGCAAGCGAGAGCAGTTCGCCAGCTCCTGCGCCCGCCGCGCCGCCGGCAGCCAGGCCAGTCTCGGCTGCCGCGCCGTCCCGCGAGACGAAGGATTTTCGGAACGATCCGCTGATCAAGAAAGCCTTGGAAATCTTCCGCGGCCAGATCATCGCCGTCCGCACCTGACCGTTCACTGTTCACTGCCCACTGATTACTGATAACGGATACCCACTATGCCTTCTCTTGGAAAACTGATGAAACAGGCTCAGAAGATGCAGGCCGACGCGGCCCGCGTGCAAGCTGAGTTGGCCAACAAAATCGTCGAGTTCACCGCCGGCGGCGGCGCTGTGAAGGTTGTCGCAAAAGGCGACGGCACGCTTGTCAGCATCGCGCTCGACAAGAGCGCGGTCAACCCGGACGACGTCGAGATGCTGCAAGACTTGCTGCTCGCCGGCGTCAACGGCGCGCTCGACGCTGCGAAGAAGATGAGCGAGGCCGAAATGTCGAAGCTCACCGCCGGTCTGCAATTGCCGCCGGGATTCAGCCTTTGAAGAAGTGGAGTGTTGAAGTGATGGAGGATTGAGATCTCCCTCCGCCCCAATACTCCAACACTCCGTTACTCCAGTTTTCCATGTCTGACTATCCCGCACCTGTTCGCCAACTCATAGACGCGCTGAAGAAGCTGCCCGGCGTCGGCCCGCGTTCAGCGGAACGGCTGGCGATCTTTATCATGCAGAGCGAGTCGCGGCTGGCGGAGGATCTGGCGGCAGCGATCCACTTGGCCCGGAACGGCATCAAGAACTGCTCGCGTTGCGGCAGCTACACTGCCACCAATCCTTGTGAGATTTGCGTCAGCCCGCGTCGCGACAAGGGATTGATCTGCGTGGTCGAGCGGCCGGCGGACATCCTGCGCATCGAGAAGACCGGCCAGTTCGGCGGCGTCTATCACGCGTTGATGGGTAAGATCGCGCCGCTCGACGGCGTTGGCCCGGAACAGTTGCGCATCGAAGAACTGGTCAAACGCGTTCAGGCCGAGCACCCGCGCGAGGTCATCATTGCCCTCGGCGGCGACGCCCAGAGCGAGGCGACAACGCATCACCTGATTGAAATTCTCAAGCCGCTCGGCGTTTCCGTCACGCGCATCGCCAGCGGCATCCCTGTCGGTTCCGGCTTGGAATATGCCGATGAGTTGACTCTCGGCCGAGCCATCGCCGGCCGGCGGCCGCTCTAAATGGCGCAGCTTTCCGCGCTACCGCCCGTTGCTTTATGAGATACGAAGCCGCTCATCTTTTAGTGGATGGCTACAGCATCATCTATGCTTGGCCGCCATTGCGCGCGGCGCTTCGTCGCAATCTAGAAGGGGCGCGAGACCGGCTGGTGGCCGCGCTGACGCCGATCCAGGACGCCACGGGCATTCGCGTGACGATTGTGTTCGACAGCCGGCATGGTTCGCGCGTCTCGGCCGGTGAGTTGCCTGCGGGCGTGGATGTTGTTTTTACGCGTAAAGGCATGACAGCGGACGGGTGGATCGAACGGGTGGTGGCGCGCGCGGGCACGCCGGCGCAGTTTTTGGCGGCCACGAACGATCATGCGGAGGCGACGATGGTGCGTTCGTTGGGCGGGCAGGTCATCACGGCGGAGGAGTTGCAGAACTGGCTGGAATCGGAAACGGATGCCGTGCACCGGACGGTCGTCCGTTTACGGGAAAATGACCATGAACGATTTTTGCGGGGAGACGGTTGACATGGTTGCGCATTTTTAATAGCATGGCGACCAAATTAGGCGCGTTGTTAGCTCATGCGCAAAAAGTTAAGAATGGTGAGTGATCGCCGGCTAGAGGAGTGTATTTGATGTCAATCATAACTCGTATCTGTTTGGTCGTGGCAATACTGCTGGGCGCGGCGTCTATCTTTTTGAGTCGGGAACTCACGACCGACATCAAGAACCTTGGCGACGCGAAGATCGCAGCCAAGAAGGGCGAGGACAAGGCCAAGGAGGAAGCGAAGACGGCCTTGGCCGATGCCGCGGCTAAGAAGAAGGAAGCCGATGACGCTGTGGCCAAGGTGGCAGGCCTCACCGCAAGTGTGACGGAGCAGACGGCGAAGGTGACCACGTTGCAGGGCCAGATTGACGAGCTTAAGAAACAGCTTGCGAACATGCCGGCTGCTGCTGCCGGCCCGAGTAACACGGCGGAACTCAATGATTTGAAGACCAAACTGGCCGCTGCCGAACAGGCCCGCGATGCCGCCGCGCAGCAAGCCAAGGATGTTGCCGACAAGATCAAGGCCCTTACCGATCAAGTGGCCGCCGCCGAGGGTGAGAAGAAGATCATCAGCGAGAAGTTCAAGGAGAGCGACGCGAAGAACCGTTACTATGAGGGCAAGGAAGGTGTGACGTTGCCCGAAGGTCTCTCCGGCAAAGTGCTCTACTACGACAAGACCTGGAATTTCACCGTGCTGGACATCGGCAAGAAGAAGGGCGTCCTGCCGAGCGGCGTCATGATTCTCCATCGCGGCACCGACATCGTTGGCAAGGTCCGCATTGCCACGGTGGACGACGATTGCTCCATCGCCGACTTCCTGGGCGACTTCAAGAAGAAGGAACCCAAGGCTGGCGACATGGCCATTCCTTGAAGTTCTTCGGCGGCGGTATGATTTCTTCCCGGCCACAATCTGGCGCGCTGGCGCTCATCCTCTTCTGGGTGGTGGTGAGCGCGGGCCTGCTCGCTGCCTGTGGCACGCCTGAAGGCGGCACCTCCATTCCTTGGAACCGTCCGCAAACTTGGGAACATCAGATGCCGATGGGCATCGGTTCCGGCTACGCCCGCTAATCTCCCTTCATCCCGTCCATGAGAACTGCATTCGCGCTTGCAGTGTGTTTGTTGTTGCTCGTGCCCGGCCGGACTGCCGCAGCCGGTGACTTTGCTGCCGCGCTCGTCGCGCGGGCCGGCGAGGACGTCCTCGGTTACCTGCGCATCGAGAACCCAAAGACCTTACTCGAAAAACTGGACGCCGTCAGCGCCAGGTTTGGCAGCCGCGTCAGCGACGACCTGCCGCTGTTCGCGCAACGCTACTTGAAGAACCCGCTGCTCGCCGGCATCGCAATGGACCAGCCGTGGAACTTCATCTTCCTCAATCCCCTACGTCACACCAACAACCTCGCCATCGTCGTTGGCGTGAGTGATGTGGCGATGTTCTGCGACAGCTTTGGCAAGGGCGGCGTGAGCAGCGTCAAGGCCGATCCCGCCACGGCGGGTGCCGCCGTCCGCCATTTTAGCGAAACCGAAGACACCTACGACCACCAAGCCTACGTCGAGGCCCTGCGAGCCGGCAAAAAGGTTGAGCCGCTCCAGTTCAAAAAACAAGTCACGAAGCAATACTACGTTACCGCTCGCAACGGTCAGGGCGTCATTGTCGGCAGCGCTGCGCTCTTTGACAAACTCACCCCCGCCGCCTCCAACCTCGGTTATGACAGAGTCCGCGGCGACCTTGCCGCAGCCGTCCGCGTGCCGGGCGTCCTGTCGCTCTACGAAAAAGACATCCGGCAGCGGAAGGAACCCGTCCTCGATGCCATCCAGTCCGCCGCACGGGCGTCGTCCGGTGGCGCGGCCACCGCCGATGCCGTGTCTCGCTTTGGCAAGGCGCTCGGCGCGGGCTTTGATGTTGCTCTCACCCTCGCCAAACAAATCGCGTGGATCGAAGCCGCCGCCGAACTCGAAACCGGCCAGCTCAAACTGCGAATCGCCGCGCCGCCGCTGCCTGGCACCGCGTTCAGCCGGGCGCTTGCCGGGCAGCAGCCGCTCGATCCCGATGAACCGTTGCTGGCGGTGATGCCGGCGAATGTCGCGATGCTCGACGCAATGCGCTTTGCCAAAACGCCGGAGTGGACCGGCCTGCTGGTGGACTTGATGCAACCCATCGTTGAGGCGATTGCGGCTGCCAACAATCCCGAATCCACCGCCAAGGCCCGCGAGGCCTTACGCGCGGTGACGGAGTCCTGCGCCGGTGGTTTTGCAAGGGCCGTCCTGACGCCGCCGACCAATCAGCCTTCTTTCAAACCGAAAAGGGAGGCCGGCGATTCGGCGAAGAACGCCTCAGCGCCGCCGCCGGCTTCCGGGTTCAATGTCGTGGAGGTTCTTCGTGTCACCGACGCCACGCAAGCGCGGCAGGCCCGGCGGAAAGCCGTCGAGGCCGGCCTGCCATTGGACGGCGGGCTGTTCTCGGGACCTGCTGGCAAAATGAAATACGAGACAAGCGTGGCGCGGCACGCCGGCGTTGAGATAGACCGGATCACGCCGGACCACGTCGCGGCAGAGAAATTCACTTCCGAACAGCCACCGTCGGAAAACGCCGCCGCCCCTTTCATTCAGCAGATCGCTTTTGTCGGACAGCTTGAGCTGATTGCCCAAGGCCCCGATTCCACCAACAATATCCGCCGCCTCATTGCCGCCGCTAAAAAACCGTCCGCATCCGGCGGTCCGGCCGGACTCAAAGCTGCCGTCGCGTCGTTCCCGAAGAAGCGGAACGGCATCTTCTACATGAACCTGGCGGATTACGTCGCCCTCATCCGGAGCGCCTCGCCCGCCGCCGCCGAAGACGCGCAGTTGCGGCGTCTGCAAACGCAGCTCGCCGAAGCCAAAGCCATGCACGTTGGGTGTCTCATCCTCCAGCCGCGCGCCGCGTCGTTGGAACTGGTCATCCCGCTCGACCAGCTTCTCGAAATCATGCTCAGGAACGCCGCCCCCGCTGACCGCTGATTTGTGCCCGCTAAAGACGCGAGAGAAGACGCGAAATTTTTTCGTTTAGGGAACCGCTGATTAAAGGGGCTGGGGCACAGAAGACTTTGGTGTGAATGATTTCGACGACGGGATTGTAGAGATGGCTGAGAATCTGGGAGCATGAGACACCGCACGGAGCGAGGGAAGCGATGGATGCGAGGTGAT
>JAPLTX010000051.1 GCA_026397915.1 Verrucomicrobiota bacterium | reverse complement strand
TTGACGGCTGGTGATCCGGCCGAGAGAGGTTCCTATGCCAAGCGACATCAAAATTCTGCTCGTGGACGACCAGCGCGAAAACCTGGTTGAATACGAGGGCATCATCAAACAGCTCACCGATTACCCCGTGCGCGCGGTGGACAGCAGCGCCGTGGCGATCGAGCTTTGTAAGAAGGAGCATTTCGACGTGCTGCTCACCGACGTGCGCATGCCGGGCAAGTGCGGCGATGAGATGTTCGCCGAGATCCAGAAATCCCTGCCCGACATCCGTTGCATCGTCATCACCGGTTTCGCCGGCCAGGACGCGCCGATCCATTTCCTGAAGCTCGGGGCGCACGACTTCTTGTTCAAGGCGGAGTTCTCCGCGCAAACGCTGCTCCACGCGATTGACAACCAGGTCCAGATCGTCAAGCTGCGCCGCCGGGCCAGCGAATTGCAGACACAGCTCGCGGCGTTTCAGAAGACCGTCCAGGAAATCATGTCCACGGTGCAGTCCGTCACCAGCCTGTCGCGCGCGCCGGAGCTGATGATGTCGTTGCACAGCTTCACGGAACTGGCCGTGCTGATGTCGCAGGCGCCCATGGCGGCGGTTTTCCTGTTGGAACCCGACGGCCAATCGCTCGTCGCGCGTTGCGCCGTCGGCGGCGAGCCGAACCCGACGCCCATCCCGATCGGCCGCGGATTTGCCGGCCGCGTCGCGCAGTCGGGCCGGTTGAGCGCGCTGTCACGCGCCGATGGTGGCTCGTGGCCCGGCGACGAAATCAGCGGCTCCATCGAGGCCGGCCGCCAGTCGGGACTCGGCGTGCCGCTGGTGGCGCAGAACACCTGCATCGGCGTGCTCGAAGTGTTCGACAAGGAACGCTATGAGCCGCAGGACATCGAGCTGCTCTCGCGGCTGGGCGCGTTATGCGCCTCCACGCTCGATTTGGTCAACGCCACGCAGATGGCCGACAATCTCCTGCTGCGCGCCCTCAAGCTCGCCACCGACGCCGCCGCGAGCGCGCCGGGCAAGGAAGGCGAGGCCGCCAAGCAAGCGTTGAGCGGGATGGCGGAAACGGTAAAGCAACTGGATCTCGTCGGCAGCGGCGAGCGCGCCGCGGTGCTCGCCGGACAAATCCGCGAGCTGTCCGAGTTCGGCCAGCCAGCGATGGAGTTCTGCGAGAAGCTGCTCGCCAACCTCCTGACGATGTTCAAGAGCCAGCGCGAGGCATTGCCGGAAATCAAGTTTTGATCGCCGTGGACACCTGATCACTCCATGAGCGATTCACTTCCATCGCCTTTCGACCAGCTCAATCCCGCCGAGTTTCTCAAGGGTGCGACGGGCAAGGGCGTCAAGGTCGCCGTCGTGGACAGCGGCGTGGACAACAAGCATCCCGACCTTGCCGGCCACGTCAAAGGCGGCGTCATCATTGACGAGTCGGGCGGCCAGATCACGACACGGCCCTACGACGGCCAGGATGCCGCGGGCCACGGCACCGGTTGCGCAGGCGTGATCGCGCGGCTCGCGCCGGAGGCGGAGATCTACAGCGTGCGCGTGCTTTCCTGCATCGGCGTCGGCTCCGACGGCTACAAATACGCGGGCGGCAAGCCGAAGCACATGATCGTCGGTGCGGACTGGGCGATCGAGAACTGCCACATCGTCAACCTCAGCAACGGCCTGTTGGTCAGCGAAGGCAGTGCGTATTTTGAGACCTTCCACAAGCTGGTCGAGAAGGCTTACTATCGCGACCGCATCCTCGTCGCCGCCGGCGAGAACGAAGGGCTGCCGAGCTTCCCGTCCATCTTCTCGAACCTGATCAAAGTGTATTGGGCATCGTTCAAGGATGCGTTGCAGTTCTCCTACCAGCTCAAACCGAAGACTTACACCGAGTTCATTGCCAACGGCAGCTACGTAAAAGTGCCGCAGCCCGGCGGCGGTTACATCTACGAGATTGGCAGCAGCTTCGCCGCGCCGCACATCACCGCCATTTGCGCCTTGCTGCTCTCGAAATGGCCGCGCCTGAAACCTTTCGAGGTCAAGACGCTCCTCTACGCCATGGCACAGAAGACACCGCCCGTGCTAGGCAAGTAGGAACCTGTTTCGCGCAAGGCGCTATTGACTAACGGCGATTTGGTGGCAAGTTAGGTCAGAGCCGTGACACAAATAAGTGGCGAGTAGCGAAAGTCAGTTGCAGGTGTCACGGCTCGATGCTTTTCCGCGTGGATCGCCCCCCGGTTTCGCCTTGTTTCTCTTGGAACTTACGGCGCGGCGATGCAGAACAAGTGATTCACGCCCCGGAGCAGGAGTCGGTTGGACACCGGCACCGGCGAACCGATCATCTGCTCGGCCATGTTGTTCTCCGAGAGCATCTCGAACTTCCCCTCGACGCGCGCAACAAACACCACGCCATCTTCGCGCGCGGCGTAGAGCTTGCCGTCGGCCAGCGTCGGCGAGGCGTAATACTTGTCCTTGGTCTTCGGCAGCGCGTCGCTCCAGATGCTCTTGCCGGTAGCGGGATTCACGCAGTCTACCTCGCCCTTGTCGCGCAAGACATAGACGCGGCCCTTGTATTCGGCCGGCGTCGGCACAAACGCGCCGCTGTCGTCGCGCCTCCAGAGGCGGTGCGTCGTGGTCACGTCACCGCTACCGCCGAGTTTGATGCCGTGCAGTCGATCACCGCGGCCGTAGGGAACCACCGCCATATCGCCGACCACAACCGGCGAGGCCACGGGCACCCAGTTCTTCTTCGCGTCGGGGTTAAAATTGCCGCACGTCCAAAGCGTCCGCCCGTCGTCGGCGTCGTGCGCGGTCAGACGCTCGCCGCCGAGCACCAGCAGCGCCTCGCGGCCCTCGTGGCGGATGACCAGCGGCGTCGCGTAGCTGTGGTCGCCCTCCACCGGCGTCTCGTAGTTGCGCGCCACCTTCCAGCGCAGTTTGCCGGTGAGCTTGTCGAATGCCACAAAGGAATCGCCCCCATGCATCACGGCAATGACCACGTCCTTCTCCGTCAGCACCGGCGAATTGCCGATGTCCCAGTAGAGCACGACTTTGCCCCAGCGCTCCTGCAGATTGGTCTGCCACCGGATCTTGCCATCGAATTCCACCGCGGCGAGCGTGCCGCTCTTGAAGTAGACGAAGACGCCGTCGCCCGCCGTCACCGGCGAGGGATTGCAGCCGGAGCCGCTGCGGTGCTTGCCGGGCTTCTCCGCGCTGAACGCCGTCTGCCACAAAATTTTCCCGTCGCCATCCAGCGCGAGCAGCGCGTCCTTGCCCTCAACCGGCGCGGTGACGTAGATGCGCTGGTTCCAAACGATCGGCGTCGAGCAGCCCTTGCCGGGCAGTGCAACCTTCCAGAGCAGGTTCGAGTTCGCGTCCCACTTCACCGGATACTTGCCGGAGTCAGTGCTGCCGTTATCGCGCGGCCCGCGCCAACGTGGCCAGTTGGAATCGCTTTCTGCCGCCGCCAGCCCACCGGCCAGGAACATCGTCGCTGCTAGGAGAAATTGTTTCATCGCGCGCGCATCCTGCCTGCGATTCCGCCCCGCCGCAACGATGATGTCGCGCCACCTACGCTTTGAAGACATCGAGCGGCTCGAAAGGCGCGCCGAGCACGCCGCGGCTGTCGAGGCCGAGCCAGCGGTCGAGCGCGGTGGCGTAAACGCGCCGGAAGTCCGTGTGGAACTTCAGACCGTCCTTGTCAAGGTCGGTGAGGCTCGGATGAGCGCCGCAGAGGCCGCCTTTCAGCCTGCCGCCGGCCAGGAACACTGGCTGCGCCGCGCCGTGATCGGTGCCGCGGCGGCCGTTCTCATGCACTGAGCGACCGAACTCGGAGAAGGTCATCAACAGCACGCGCTCGTGCAGCTTGTCGCGCTGGAGGTCGCGGATGAACGCCGCGACCGACTCCGACAACTGGTGTGCCAGTGAGCAATGGTTTCCAAGCTGGCCGGCGTGATTGTCGAAGCCACCGATGTTGCCGCCGCCGAGTTCGGTAAAGAAGATGCGGACGCCGAGGTCGGCCCGGATGAGATGGGCGGTGGCGCGCAGTTCCTCCGCGAGCAGGAGCTGCGGATAGTCGGCGCGAACGGAAGTGCTCGTCGCGGATTCGATCCGCCGATTATTGGCCTGCACCTCTGCTGTGGCACGGCGCAACGAGTCGAGCCATGATTGATTCAGCTTGGCGGGGGCGTCTCGCTCTGCCGATGGGAGGCTCTGTGACACAATCTCGCGCGGCGAGCGGACGGAGGGAACGACGACTTGCTCCGCGTTCGACGCGAACGGCTGCGGGATTGCGCCGACAAACATTGCCGGCACGTTCGCCTCGCCGGGTTTCCACAAGCGATCCGCTGCGCGGCCCAGCCAGCCGGTTTGGGTTTTAGGCGAGCGCGGGTTGGCCGTGTGCCAGTTGTGCATGCCACCCGGATGATTGCGGTCCATGTCCGGATAGCCGACGCCTTGGACGATGGTGAGCAGGCCATCGCGATACAACCGGTAGAAGCCTTCCATGCGCGGATGAAAGGCGAGATGCGAATCCAGCTTGTGCGCGCCTCGCGCCATCTGCCTCAACGTCGGCCGCCCCCGGTGATAGGCGTCGTCGGCGAAGGGAATCACCGTGTTCAAGCCGTCGTTGCCGCCGGAAAGCTGGAGCACCACCAGCACCGTGTCGCGCTCCCGCTGCGGGGCCGCTGTCGCGGCGCGCAAGAGCGAGATCGGCGCGTTGGCGGCGAACGAAACGAAAGCGCCGGCTTTCAACGCTGTCTGGATAAAGCTGCGTCGGGTTTGAGTCATGGTGTTCACGCGAGTTGGAACTCCGGCAGTGTGATCGCGGCGTAGGCGGAGCGGCGCGCGTCTGCGCCAGCGTCGCTTGCGCTGCTCGGCTCGGCGTCGCCTTGCAGGAACAGGTCAAGGAAGAACCTCGCGCCGGAGTCGTGCTTGCCAGCCACCGCCGCGGGATTGAGTTTGCCGCCGAAAACGCCGTCGCTCTTCAGCAACGCCGCCGCCAGATTGTGCCGGCCCGCCAGCGTCGCATGATTGATCCAGTTCTGGCCGCCGAGCCAGCCTCTGGCCGTCGGCGGATGAAGCAGGTTCTGTCCGAGGCGGGCCAGAGCTTCGGCCAGAGGCGGCGTGGAGACCGCTTCCTCCAGACCCTTCACAATGCCCAGAGAAAACTCGACGGGACTCTTCATCCGCTGGCGATACGCCGCCGCCGAGAAGAAAAGGTTGGAGCGGAGCATCGTCTCGACGAGTTGGAGCACGTCCTGCTTCCTGGCGAACGACTCTGCCAGCGGCGCGAGCAGCCGATCGTCTGGCTCCGCCGTCTCGGAAATCAGCCAGCGGTAAACCTTGCGGATAATCGTCTGCGACGTGGCCGGCTGTTCGGCCAGGATGCGCGCAACATCGTCGCTCGTGAAGCGGCCTTCCTGGCCGAGGATGCGCTTCGTCTCCGAATCGCGCTCGCGCTCGATGAAGCGAATTTGGTTCTGGAGCACAAACCAGCCGCTGAACGCGCGCGCTGTCTCGCGCACGTCGCGCTCCGAGAAGCGGCCGGGGCCGAGCGTGAACGTCTCCATGAGCCATCGCGCAAGGTCCTCGTTGGGGAGCGCCCGGCGGTTGGCCTTGGCGTCCAGCGACAGGAACATCGCCGCGTCGCGGACGATGCCGGCGAGCATCTCGCGGAAGTTGCCGAGCGCGTGCTTTCGCAAAAGCTGGAGATGCTGCTGCGTCGCGCGGGCGCTGTTGACCTTGGCGGCGTTCACGCCAAAGTGGCCGTGCCAGAAGAGCGTCATCTTCTCCAGCAGCGGGTGCGGCGTGCGAATCATCCGCTGGAGCCACCACGCCCGCAGGTCGTTCGACGAGTTCTCGTCGTTCGCCGGCGTCTCCAGCTCGTCATACTGCCGGTTGAACGCCGCGACATCGGCACTCGGTCGAAGTAATCCATCAACCGTTCGCTGCGGGCCGTCGCGGAACGCGCGCTGGAGCTGGTCCCACGTCGCCCCAAACGCCGCGCGACGGTAGAGATGGCCTGCCAAAGCGAAGTTCCAGGGTCGGCGCGCGTCCGGCTCGTATCGCGCCCAAGCCGATACCGGATCGAACTGTTGTTGGGTCAAGGTTGGCATGAGTTCGTTCAGTTGATTGGCGGCGACGGCCGCGTCCGGTTCGTTTGCCAGACGGCAATCATTCCAGCGAGAAAGCCCGCCAGCAACCGGTTAAGGATCGGCTCGATCATGCCTGTGGAAACACCGGTGATCCTGCCAAATGTCACCGTGAGGGCCAAGGTCAGCGTGCTCAGCAAGACGGCCACCGCGATCAGTTCCTTGGGGCGGCGGTAACCGCAAATCCACGCGACCAGCAGCGGCGGAATTGTGAGGACGACCGGCGCCAGGATCGCGTTGTGCTGCGGCACTTTCAGATGGCCGACGATCATCAACGCGGCTTCAACCGCAAGCGACACGACCACGTAGATGATTGCCATCGCCCAGGGTTTTCTTTTCATCGCCAACGTCCGATTTGTTGCGAGCCTCACCGCGTTTCGGCCACCTTTTGCCCCGGCCATTTGAACTTCAGTTCGAGCTTCGCCTGGTTCAGGCCCGACTCGGCGCTGAAGGTCAGCCGTAGTTGCTCGACAAACTCGGTGAAGGCTATCAGCGCGTCAATGCCTGTCGAGTCGGATTCTCCCGTGCCGCCGCTCTTGAGCATGTTCTGGCGCACCATGTTTTCGCGGTTGGCCAGCAACGCGGCGGCCACGCGACTGCCGTTGGCCTCCAGCAGCGAATGCGTCTGCGCGAGCGGGGCGAGCGGCTGCTTTGCTTCACGGCCGGCGGCGTCTATGAGGTCGCAGGCCAGTTGCTCGGTGGAACTGAGGATGAGGTTGTTGCCGGGCATCGCCAGCGACGGACTGAAGTTGAAACGCGTGTCGAGCTTGGAGCGGTCCTTGACGCCCGTGGTGGAGAATCGCGCCACGCTATACTTCGTCGTCCAATGCACCGGGCGATCTATGACAAACCCCGGTTCGGCTTTCTGGCCGCGCGTGAAGCTCGCCAGCCCGATGGATTTCTGCCACGCCTCTTCCATCACTTCCCTGAACTGCGCCGGGTTGCGCATTTGCAGCACGAGTGCGAAGGCGGGAATCTGCGGCGACGGCGTGCCGACGGCCGGGTCGTATTGCTGGTTGGCGACGATGAAGCGTATTTCGGGCCGCGCCTGCGCGAAGACATCGTCGGTCATGTCACGGCCGCTGAAGAAGATGCCCATCATGTTCTCGAAGAAGATCAGCCCCGACGTCCGTTCCGGGAACAACTGGTCCTTCGCGCCGTAGAACCGACGCAGGTCGCGATACATGCTGAGCGCGGCGATCTGGCGCGGCACCGACAGGTTCGGCAGCGCGCCTTCCTCGCGTTTGGCCGGTAGCGCAAACGCCGCAGGCCCCTTCGGGTCGAGTTTCGCGCCGTCGCTCACGACCTGAAGCGCGAGGCAGTCTTCCTTCTCCTGCACGCGCAGGCCGATGGCCAGCCAGTTCGACGCGCCCACCGACTCGGCGATTCCCGCGAAGAGCAGCGCCACGAGCGGGTTGCTTTCTTTCGGTTGCAACGCCTTCGCGATGCCGGGCGCTTGTTTGAGGACCGCCATGTTGACGAAGATCATCCCGGCCGCGTCCGGACCGACCGCGCGCTTGGCGGCTTGATAAGCCGGCGTCGCCGCCAAACTGGAGCCGCCCGACTTCGAGCGAAACGCCAGCGCCGTCTGCAACTCGCTGAAGCCGCTGGAGAGCACCAGTCGTTTGCCGATGATCGTGTGCGCTTCCTTGGGGCCGAGGGACCACGCCGTCACGCCGTCCACCTGCTGCGACGACGTTTGGCTCGACTCCGAACCGCTCTTCTTGTTGGCCGATGCCGCCTTCCAGAGAAACTCATGCAGTTGCGTCAGCATCCGCTCGTCCTCGGCGTCGGCGATCAACACCATCTGCTGCTGCGGGCGAAGCGCGAACGCCAAGCCGCCGCCGGTCATCTTCGTCAGCGCCGTCGGCCAATCCGTCCCCAACTCCGACTCCAGATACTTCACCACACCCATGAACTTCTCGAAGCCGGGCCGCGCCTTTCGCTTGCCAGCGCCCGGCAGCGCCGCGAAAGCCGCAGCGGCTTTGCCGTCGCCAAACGGCGCCAGCAGTGCCTTCGGCTGAAACAACTCCACCGCGAGCACCGCGTCGGCGGGAATCCACTGCGTCGGCGCGTTCGCCTCCTCCTCCGCCATCGCGCCACGTCCCGCGAGCACCGCAAAACACAAACCGAATAAGAATGAAAATGTCCTGGTCACGTCATCTGTCCTTTCTCTGCGCACTAATACCACAGTTCGGTGTCGGAGGTTACATCCACCGGAAATTTGCTTGTGGCTCGCGCGGCGTTGCCGTCAAATCACCGGCATGAACGGCATCCCGCTCGACAGGCTCACGACTTACCTCGACCGCCTCCTGCGCGCTCCCGCGTTGAAGGACTACGACGACGCGTTCAACGGCTTGCAATGCGAGAACCGCAGCGGCCGGGTTACGAAGATTGCTGCCGCGGTGGATGCCAGCGAGTTCACCATCAAAGCCGCCATTCGCGCGAAGGCGGATTTGCTGCTGGCGCACCACGGGCTGTTTTGGTCGAAACCCCAGCCGTGGACGGGACGGCATTTTCGGAAGGTCCGCGTGCTGGTGGAGGGCAACCTCGCGGTTTATGCCAGCCATCTGCCGCTCGATGCGCATCCGAAGTTCGGCAACAACATTCTCATTGCGCGCGGCCTCGGTTTGAAGCGGTTGGAGCCGTTCTTGGAACACCACGGCGCTCCGATTGGCTGGCGCGGTCGGCTTCCACGACCGATGTCGGCGGAAGAACTCGGCGCGCGCATCTGTCGCGTCGTGCGGATGGACGGCGCGCTGAAGATGATGCCGTTCGGCCCGGCGCGTTTGCGGACGGTGGGCGTCTGCTCCGGCGGCGCGGGCGGCGAGTTGAAGTCGGCTGCGGCTGCGGGCGTGGACGCCTACCTGACCGGCGAGGGCGGACACTGGACGTTTGGCGATGCGGAGGAACTGGGCATCACGGTGTTCTTCGCGGGGCACTACGCCACGGAGACATTTGGCGTGCGGGCGCTGGCGGAGAACGTGGCGCGGAAGTTTCATCTCCCGTGGACGTTTGTGGATCACCCGTCGGGATTGTGACGAGTGGTTACGACTTCGTTTTCTCGATCACAAGGCAGCTACCCTTGTCATCCCATTTGTCTTGGGGAAACTGCTTGTTGGGGTTGACCATGACGTGGCCTTCGGCATTGACGGCAATGCCCAGGCGAACGAGGCCGCTCGATGCCGGACCGACTACGGCCAAACCCTCGGCGGTGAAGACCGACTCGTGACCGCGGCAAAGGATGCGGGTGTCGTCATTGGAATCGCGATAGAGAGTATTGCCCATGTGGGGGCAGGTGGTGCTGGCGGCGTAGAGGTGGCCTTGGTAGCGGATGACGAAGAAATCGTGTTGGATGAACTCTTCGGAGATGCCGTCCTTGTCAAAGTTCTTGAGCGGGCCGATGTCAACGGGCGGCAACCCGCCGGTGGATGCACCGTTTGCACCGCCACCGCCGGCAGTCGCACCGGACGCACTGCCGGCCGCGCTGATGACGCAGCCCGAGGCGACAGCAAGAAACCTGCGGCGGTTGATCAATGGCAGCGGGTCATGGCTTTCTTGGCATTGCCCCTCTTTGTTACCGGACGCGCAGCGACAGGCACTCAAGCGTTTGTCATCGGTTTGCATAGTGCCGAACACTATTCGTGCCATGCGTGCTGTCAAGCCAGAGCTGCCGATGAAATCCTCCGCAGTCAGTCCGCACCCGAAGTCGCAAACCCGCTGCTCGTCATTTATGACCTGAGGCTCGCTCCCAGGCGGCGCAACTGTTCCACCGATGCCGAGGCCATCGTTCCGTCTTGGTAGATGCCAACATTGAAGGTCATGGGGGCCTGATGAGCGTTGCAGACGCGGACGAAGGCAGCCACCTCTTCGTCGGAGTAGAGCGGCTTCGGGATCTCGGTGTTCCGTTTCGTGTGAACCCAACCCCGGTGGTCCAAGCAAGTCCAGCCAAACCATTGCAGACCGTTGTCGAGATGGCGGCTCGTTGCCGGGGCCTTGAGGTTGACCAATTCCCCGGCCCAGTAGTCCTGATGGGTCGTGTAGAGATAGGTCTGGGCGACGCCAGCGTTGTAGGTGACCAAGCGGCCAGGAAATCCCGTCTTCGCCGCCACGGTGAATTGCTCCCACGGGAATTGGAAGCCGGTCATGTCAGTGGTCACCGAATTGTGCGAGCCTCGTGGGTCGAGCGAGTAGGGGCTATCGAACCACCACGCCTTGATTTTATCGCTATACCGTTGGCCCATCCAAGCCACGATGGCGATCAGGTTCTTGGCGAGGACGGTCTTGTCCTGTCCGTCATAACCGACCGCCTTTCGCCACTCAGGATCGTCCCGGCCATTGCAGGAGTGATTCCAATAGATAATGAGCGGTAGGCCATGAACGGCCAGGGCGTCCGCAAGCTCGCCAATCAAATCCCGCTTGCAGGTTCGCCCGGGCAGAATGCGATCAATGACAGGGTGCGGCGCGGGAAGCATTTGCAGCGCGTGGGCGGCCGTGAACAGAACGTAGTTGGCCCCGGCAAGCCGAACCTGCTCCACGAACTCCTTCAGTTTGAAGGCATCAACGGCCCGCTGAAATGACAGAAGATCGCCGTTGCGCGGGACGGTCTGCGCAGTCCAATGGACGCCGATTCCGTAGCGGCACTTCGCCAGCCAGTCGGTATTGGCCCGAGTGTAGCCGGTCGTTTCGCCCGCCATGAGCGGGATAGCCCGCAGTCCAAGCGCAGCCAGTGCGATACGGGTGAATTTCCGGCGAGTCATGGCGATTTTCTCATCATGAAGACGTTGACGGCAGTGTAGCAGCACGCACGCCTGCGCCAAGCGCAGAATCTCCGCCTGGCTGCAAGTTTGGCCGGACTTTGGACCACCGAAAACTTGTAATCAGGCGACAAGTCGCATATAAAACGCGTAGGAACTGCAACGAGGAACCATATGAAACGCATCGCAGTCATCATCGTGTCGTTGCTCGTTGTGTGCGCGCTCGACGTGGCCAACGCGCAAACGGGCAAGAGAAGCAAGGCGGGCGAGGGCGGCTTCGAAATCGGGCAGGTGGCTCCGGAAATCCAAGGCAAGGACCTCGACAGCAAGCCGATGAAGCTCGGCGAGTTTCGCGGCAAGGTCGTCGTCTTGGATTTCTGGGGATTTTGGTGACCACCCTGCCGGGCCATGATCCCACACGAGCGGTCGCTCGTGAAACGATTGGAAGGAAAGCCGTTCGCATTGTTGGGCATCAACAGTGACTCGGACAAGAGCGAAACGCGGAGGCGTTGCCGCAAGGAAGAGATGACATGGCGCAGTTGGTTTGATGGCCAAGGAGGACGGATTGCTGCCGCTTGGGGTGTCCGCTCCTACCCAACCATTTATGTCCTCGACCACAAGGGCGTCATTCGGTTCAAAGACGTCCGGGGCGAGGCAATGGACAAGGCCGTGGACGAGCTTCTGGCGGAGTTGCAGAAGAGCGGCGGCAAGTAGTCGAGTCACCATCCGGCTACGCTGCTGAGTCCGCGAGCAGGAGTTCCTGTAATGGTGTGTGCGACGTGAACGTCACCCCCTTTGACCGACGGTTTTGATCACACCTGTTTGGCGGCTTTTCCAGACTGCCAGTTCTTGCTGGTTGGACGCCGTTGTGTTACTCGGAAGAACGTCATGTCCGGCAAGACATATCCTCGCCGTCTCTACCTGCCTCCGGCTGGCCGGCCGCGCTGGTTGCCGCGCGACCCTGACGCATGGGATCTGCTCTATCTCTCGTGGGGCCGACGCTGGTTTCGGGACAATCCCATCCCAATCGCCATGCACGACGGCTGGGTCTATGTCGCCATTCTCGACGGCGCGCCGCGGCTGGTCACAGATAGCGGCAGCCAGCAAATCCGTGCTGGCAGCGTCATCGTCGTGCATCCGGATTGCGCCTACGGCTGGACTGACAGGCCGCGCCGCTTGTGCCGGATTTTGACCTGGCTGTGGCGCTCGGCTCCCGCGCTGGCCACGCTGCAACCACCAGCGGGCGGCTTTCTTTGCTTGAAGCTGGACCGCGCCGCCATGCGGCGGCTCGCCGCGCTGCACGCGAACAGCGTCCGCGAAGTCGCCACCCCGGACGAGGTGGCCGTTCTGTCGTTACACTGTGCCCGGCTGGAGTTGGACATCATCCTGGCGCGCGCCGAGAACCGCCCGTCCGCAGTGGATTCGCGCTACCGCATGAAGCTGGCGATGGAGTTTCTGCGCAACAACATTGCCGAACGGCAGCCCGTCCAACGGTTGTGCGAATACCTGCAAGTGACCCCGGCCGCCCTTAACGCGCTCTTCCGCCAGCACAGCGGCGAGAGCGTGAAGCGTTTCCTGCTTCGCTGGCGGATGCAGGTCGCCCGCGCCAAACTGCGCGATGAGCGTTTGCCGGCCAAACAGGTGGCCTTTGAACTTGGCTACCGCCACGCGAACGACTTCAGCCGCGCCTTCAAACGCTTCTTCGGTGTCACCGCCCGCGTTGCGCAACACCGGGCGAAAAAGTAGCAGCACACCAAGGTGCCGGGAAGTGCTAGGCGAATTAGGTTTTCCTTCGACTGGCGCCAGATGTATGAAAGCAGCGACTGCTCGAAACTCAGGAGAAACATCATGCACCAGCAGACGCAAACTTCCCTTTCACGCCGCGCATTTCTGCGCCGCGTTTCAACCGCCGCCGCAGCCGCCGCGACGGGTCCACTCATCCTGCCCTCGTCGGTCTTCGGCGCTAATGCGCCCAGCAAGCGCGTCACCATCGGCTTCATCGGCTGCGGACGGCAGACCTACCACGCCAACATCCCCGGTTTCCTCAAAGTTGCCGGTGTGCAAGCGGTCGCCGTTTGCGACGTTGACTCGTGGCGCATGGCCGAGGCGAAAAAGCTGATCGAGGACAGCTACGCCAAGAAGAAGGACGGCAGCTTCAAAGGCTGTGCGACCTACAAAGACTTCCGCGAGTTGCTCGCCGACAAGGGCATTGACGCGGTGATGATCGCTACGCAGGACCATTGGCACGTGCCGATGGCCATCGCCGCCGTGCGCGCCGGCAAGGACGTGGCGCTGGAGAAGCCAATCACGCGCTGGATTGACGAGGGCCGACTGCTCGCAA
The DNA here is from genome assembly GCA_026397915.1 of Verrucomicrobiota bacterium. GTDB lineage: Bacteria > Verrucomicrobiota > Verrucomicrobiia > CAIQCK01 > CAIQCK01 > CAIQCK01. Next base: position 152,412 of record JAPLTX010000051.1, on the reverse strand, counting down.
ATGAGGTGGCGAAGCACAAGCGCGCTTTCCGCGTGGATAGCGAGTTCCGCTCGTTGGAGCCGATGCACCGTGCCGCCGAACTGGTCCGCAACGGCCGCATAGGCAAGGTCCGGGTCGTCCGCACCGGCTCGCCGAGGGAAGTTTTCCCAGACGAGCCGGAGACGGTCACAGAGGTGCCTGCCGGGTTGGATTACGACCTCTGGCTCGGCCCCGCGCCGAAGGTTCCCTACATGCAGAAGCGAGTCCACACGCCGCACGACCTCAGGAGCCGGCCCGGCTGGATGCGCAGCCTCGATTACTGCGACGGCATGATTGCCAACTGGGGCACGCACCTCAACGACATCGGCCAGTGGGGCGCCGGCACCGAGCGCACCGGCCCCGTCGAGATCAAGGCCACTGGCAAGTTCCACGACAGCAAAGTCTGGAACGTGCTGGAGCATTTCGACGCCTACTACAAATTCGCCAACGGCATCGAGTTCTTCTACCAGATGGGCGAGCCGCACGTCCGCTTCGAGGGCGACAAAGGCTGGATACACGTCAACTACGCTGCCAGCAAGCTCTCGCCCGAGCGGCTCAAGGCCAGCGACCCGGCCATCCTCAAGGAGAAGATCGGCCCGGAGGAACTCCACTTCCCGCTCAAGAGCGAGAAACAGGACTTCATTGACGCCGTGCGCTCGCGCGGCCGGACGCTGGAGGACGAGGAAGTCGGCCAGCGCACCACCTCGCTCTGCCACCTCGCCCACATCGCCATCCAACTCGGCGGCGTGAAACTCGCATGGGACCCCGACAAGGAAGTGTTCCTCAACAACGCCGCCGCCAACAAGCTCGCCAAGCGCCCGCCGATGCGCGCACCGTGGAGCTTTGACAAGCTATGAGAACTGCCATTCTTACCTCCATCATCGCGCTGGCAACCGTGATGGCCCGCGCCGAGACGAACCCGTTTTTCGTCTTCGACAACGGCCTGCGCGGCGAGAACCTCAAGACCATCGCCTCGCAACTCGACCTCGCAAAGGAGATCGGGTTCGCAGGGATTGCCTGGCGCACCGACGCGCCGGAGCGCGTGAAGGAAGCCCTCGAAGGCTCGAAGCAGCGCGGGATGAAGCTGTTCGTCATCTATTGCAACCTCGACCTCAAGGACGGCAAGATGGTCTATGACCCGCGGCTGAAGGAGATCATCGCGCTTTGCAAAGGCACCGACACGATGATCTGGCCCAACATGACGAGCAAGCAGTTCAAGAACTCCGACCCCGCTGGCGACGACATCGCCGTGGCCGGCTTGCGCGAACTGGCCGGTCTCTGCGACGCCAACGGCCTCCGTATCGCCATCTACCCGCACGTCAACATGTGGGTCCACCGCGTCGAGGACGCCATCCGTGTCGCGAAGAAGGTGAATCGCAAGAACGTCGGTCTGACGTTCAACCTCTGCCACGCGCTGCTGGACGAGGCTGAGGCCCGCATCCCAGCGCTCATCGAGGAGTCGGCTCCGCACATGTTCGTCGCTACCATCAACGGCGCCGACAGCGGCGCGACAAAGAAGGAAATGCCGCGCATCATCCAGACGCTCGACAAGGGCAGCTATGATGTTGGTATCGTGTTGAAGAAGCTCAAGGCCGTCGGCTTCAAAGGCCCCATCGGCCTCCAGTGCTACAATATCAAGGGCGACCCGAAGACGCTCCTGACCGGCTCGATGAACGCTTGGCGGAAGATGTTAGACCTGCTTAAGTAGCAGCCAACCTACGAACCCATCATGAAACCGACACTGAAGTTGCTGACGCTGGCGCTACTCACCTCAATTCCCGTCCTGCCCCTGCTGGCAGCCGACAAACCGAACACGCTCACCGCAAAAGAAAAAGCTGCCGGCTGGCAGTTGCTCTTTGACGGCAAATCGCTCGCCGGCTGGCGCGCCTACAAGACGCCCAAGGGCACGGGCGAGATCGGCGGCGGCTGGAAGGTCGAGAGCGGCCTGCTCAAGAAACTCGCCGGTGTGAAGGGCGGCGACATCATCACCGAGAAGCAGTTCGACGACTATGAACTGACTTGGGAGTGGCGCATCGAGAAGGGTGGCAACAACGGCGTGAAGTATTTCGTCACGGAAGCGCGGCCCGGTGCGCCCGGCCATGAGTATCAGATGCTCGACGACAAGTTCGAAAAATGGGCCAAAATGCCGGCAAAGGACCATACGGCGTCGTTCTACCAGGTGCTGCCGCCGGTCAAGGACAAGGGCTACAAGCCCGCGGGTGAATGGAACCGTTCGCGAATCCTCATCAAAGGCAACCATGTCGAGCACTGGCTCAACGGCAAGAAGGCCATCGAATACGAACTCGGCAGCGAAAAGGTCAAGGCCGCCATCGCGGAGAGCAAGTTCAAGAAATATCCCGACTTTGGCCAGAAGATCAAAGGCCACATCATGCTGACCGATCACCAGGACGAAGCGTGGTTCCGCAACATCAAGCTGCGCGAACTGCCGGCCAAGTAATCGCTCCGATGAGAATGATTCGGCCCATCTTAGCGAGTTTGCTTTGCTTCCACGGGCTTGTCGCTGACGCGGGCGAGAAGATCGAAATTCCAGCGCTCGGCTGGGAAACAATGCCGAACAACACCGGTCTGGCGCTCATCAACAAGACCGCTTCCCTGCCCGTTTGGCGCGCCGTGTGCGATCCCGCCCAGACGAAGCCTTACATCTATCCGCTCGCCACGCTCGACGGCACGGAACTCACCGCGAACGCTCCCGCCGACCACGTCTGGCATCACAGCTTGTGGTTCGCTTGGAAATACATCAACCACATCAACTACTGGGAGCTGGACAAAAAGACCGGCCTCGCCGCCGGTCGCACGAACATCAAGTCCGCCAGCTTCCGCCGCGGCGACGACTTCTCCGCTCGCGTTGAGATGGCCACCGAATATGCCCCGCCCGGCCAGCCGCCAGTGTTGCGCGAGACGCGCGTGATGGAGTTCACCGCGCCGCGCGCGGACGGCGCGTATGCGATTGATTGGGACGCCAAGTTCACTGTCGGCGACGCGGACATCACGCTCGACCGCACACCGCCCAAGGCCAAGAGCGGCGGCTACGCCGGCCTTTCGCTGCGTCTCCCGAAAGGCACGACAGGCTGGAACTTCCTGACCAGCGAAGGCGCACGCAATTCCGACGAGGGTAACGGCAAGCCCGCGCGCTGGGTGGATTTCAGCGGCCCGACCAAGAAAGGCACCGTCGCCGGCGTCACCGTGTTCGATCACCCAACCAATCCGTGCCATCCGACGGCGTGGTATCTCAATGAAGGCCATCCCTATTTCAGTCCCGCGCTCATCTACAAGGAGCCGATGACGCTGAAGGCCGGCGCGAAGATGCGGCTGCGCTACCGCGTGCTGGTCCACAGCAGCGGCGGTGATGCCGCCGCGCTGGAGCACGAGTGGAAGTCGTTCGCGAAAGATTAGAGAAAGGAACCCCACCATGATAACCCGTCGCAGTTTCCTCAAACAAGGCAGCGTCGCCACCGGCGCTTTGCTTATCGGCACCCACCGCGCGTGGGCCGGCGCCAACAATCGCGTCCGGCTCGCCGTCGTCGGCATCCACGGCATGGGCCAGAATCACATCAGGGAATACCTCGCCCTGCCCAACGTCGAGGTCGTCGCACTCTGCGACGTGGACGAGAACCTTTTCCCGGAGGTCATCGCCAAGCACTTCACCAAAAAGAACCGCCCCGCGCCGAAGACCTACACCGACGTGCGCAAGATGGTCGAGGACAAGGAGATTGACGGCATGTCGGTCGTGACGCCGAACCACTGGCATACGCTGGCTTCCATCTATGGCATCCAAGCCGGCAAGCACGTCTCGGTCGAGAAACCGTGCTGCCACAACTTCTTTGAGGGCCAGAAGCTCGTGGAGGCGGCGAAGAAATACCGCGTCCTCGTCCAGGACGGCGCCGAGCAGCGCAGCAACCCATGCTCGCAGACGATGGCGAAGTTCCTCCACGACGGCGGCCTCGGCGAGGTCTATATGGCCAAGGGTCTCTGCTACAAGTGGCGCAAGACTATCGGCCATTTTGAGGACGAGCCGGTGCCAAAGGGCGTTCACTATGATCTCTGGCAAGGCCCGGCGCCGGCGCGGCCGTTCAACAAAAACCGCTTCCACTACGAGTGGCACTGGAACTGGGACTACGGTAACGGCGACATGGGCAACCAAGGCGTGCATGAAATGGATATCGCGCGCTGGGGCCTCGGCGTGACGCTGCCGACGAAGATCAGCGCGATTGGTGGTCACGTCATGTTCAACGACGACCAGCAGACGCCGAACGTGCTCATGGCGATGTTCGAGTTCCCGAACCCGGCCGGCGGCGGCGACAAGAAGAAGATTCTCCAGTTCGAGGTGCGCCACTGGGTCAGCAACAGCGAAGACGGCATGTGGATGAAGAAGGCCGGCGCCGACGGCTACATGGCCACCAGCGCCGGCAACACCGTCGGCAACCTGTTCTTTGGCTCCAAGGGCTACATGGCCAAGAACGTCAACGAATGGCGCACGTTCATGGGTGAGAAACGCGAAGCTGGCCCGACCGGCGGCGGCCTCGGCAATCACTACGAGGTCTTCGTCAACGCGATCCGCGACCCGAAGCCAGAGACGTTCAACGTCAGCATCGAGAACGGGTTCTATTCCTGCGCGGTGATGCATCTGGGCAACATCTCCTACCGGCTCGGCCGCAGTTTGGAGTTCGATCCGAAGATGATGCGCTTCCCGCACGACGAGGAAGCGAACCGGATGCTCAGGCGTGAATACCGCGCGCCGTTCGTAGTGCCGGAAAAGGTATGACGCCACGCGAACGCCTGCTCACCACCCTTCGCGGCGAGATCGCCGACCGCGTGCCGGTCGCGCCGTTCGTGCAGGAGGAATATCTCTCGTTCTACTACCCGCAGAAGTCGAAGCTCGACCGCGTGATTGACGCCACGGAGCTGGCCAACGAACTCGATTTCGACCTGATGGCGAAGCATCGCGCGCTGGAGTCGCCTCACTTCTTCCGTCGCAGCCATCCGAACTGGGAACTGCGCCGCAGCGAGACGCGCGGCGACGGCATGATCCGGCGGAAGTTGGAGATCGTCACGCCAACCCGCACGCTCGTGCAGGAGGAGACCGGCCCGGATAGCGGCGCGGCGACCACGGGCGTGCGGTTCCACGTCACGCGGACGCTGCTACAGGACACCGACGACACCGAGGCGTTCCTGAAATGGCTGCCAGCGCTCGACGACGAAGACCGCCGCTTTATGCGCGAGACGACCGACGCTTGGCGACGCGTCATCGGCGACCGCGGCGTGCTCGCGCCGTGGGGATTTGCGGGCGTGTTCAACTTCTGCGCCGACCTTTGCGGCATGGACAACTTCTACATCGCGCCCTACATGGACGAGGCGGCCTACCGCTCGCTGATGAGTGGCGTGACCGATGCGATGTGCGCCTACAGCGCGGCGCTCGGCGAGACGGCGATTGACTGCATCGGCATCCAGGGCCACATGGCCGGCGGCTCGACCACCGGGCCGGATTTCTTCCGGCAGTTCGTCCAGCCTTACGAGAAGCGGATGATTGACGCCATCCACGCCGCCGGCAAGTTCAGCGTCTATCACAACTGCGGCTGTGCGAAGATCCTCTACGACAACTACCGCGAGCTGGGCATGACCGTCTGGGAAACCGTCAGCGAGCCGCCGCGCGGCGACAACAAGCTAACCGACGCGAAGGCCGCCATCGGCGATCGCATCTGCCTGCTTGGCAACCTCGACCACGTTGACTTCCTCAAGCGCGCCACGCCGAAAGAAGTGGACGCCGCCACGCGCGCCATCGTCCGCATCGGCAAGCCCGGCGGCCGTTACATCTTCTCCACTTCCGACTACCTCGAAAAAGGGACACCGCGCGAGAACGTCGTGGCGATGATCGAAGCTGCGAAGGATGAAGGGCGCTACATGTAGCGGAAGGTGAAAGTGTCCCGTATGTCCTCGCACGACGTTTTGTCGTTCGCAGCAACGAACGAATAGGAAAGACGCAAAGCGGAAAAGAGTCTCTGATTTCAACCCTTCCTGTCTTCCCGTCTTTCCGGTCCAATCCATCCGGCAAACCGCGCGTGGTTCTAGGTTTGGAAAGCAGGGGTTTCCCTTACGCGCTGTCCGGGTATTTCCTGAATAGCGCGTGTTGTATCTACTGGGTAGTATTCCTCACCAATAACACGGGAAAATTCTCAGGCTATCTATGCTTGATGAATGTAATCCCGAGGAGTCGTGAGTCATGATAACCATTTTGGAGATTTGGGGAGTCTGCCTGTTCGCGCTTTTCATCTTCTGTCTGGCATTGTGCCGGGCGGCCAAACAACCGATCCCCGGCCTCCGGCACCCGCATCCCGCGATTCTAGTCATGGATGACAATGCTGGCGTTCTCGGCATGGTCCGCATGGGGCTGGAGAACGAAGGCTACACGGTCCATACAGCCTCTAGCCCGCAGGAAGGCATCCAGTTGTTCAGGGAACAGTCGCACAGCATCAGTTTGGTCCTGCTGGATTTCTCCATGCCTGAAATGACTGGGGATCGAGTGTTTGAGCGATTGTGGAAGATTGACCCTGAAGTGCCGGTCTTGTTGATGACCGGTTTCCGCGAAGACATTGAGGCGGCCAGAGAGCTTCGGAACAATGTTCAAGGCTACTTGCTCAAACCGTTTCCTTTGTGTGACCTGATCGGCAGGGTTCGGGAATTGGTCAGCCACGCCTGAGCTGCGCAATGTTGCGTGCTGTTGCTGGTCGAGATGTTCTGCTCAGCCCTTCCGGATGACGCGCTTCTCGCGGTCGTAAACCGTGCGGACGCCGAGGTTGAACGACTCCACAGCCATGATGCAGGCAACGGAGTGCTGGTAGCCGGCCTCGATTGGCGCGCGCGTCGTCTTGCCGCTGCGGATGCACTGGAGCCAGTCCTGGAAATGGTCAGGACCTTCGATGCCTTTCACGTCGTTGACGCCACGTATCTTCCCGTCGCGCTTGGGACCGCCCTCGGCGCTGTAGCTCGGCGCGGCCCAGTTGTCGAGGTTCAACTGGCCTTTCTCGGTGTAATACCGATGTCGTTTGCCACCGGAGTGGCCCATGTTGCACGAGAACACCGCCATGAAGCCTTCCGGATAAACCCACAACGCCTCTGCGTGGTCGGGCGAGGTGAACTTGTGCTCGTCATTCCACACGAACGTCCCGCCCAGACAAACGCAACTCGCCGGGAACTGCGCGCCGGTGATGTAGTGCAGCAGGTCCACGAAATGGCTGCCGAAGCCCGTGATGGGGCCGTCGCTGTAATTGCGATGGCCATACCAGCCGGAGTAAACGTCAGCGGCGAACTCCCGCTTCGGCGCATCCATCTGGAACTCATCCCACGCCACGTCCTCTTTCTTCACATCCTTCAAGTAGCGATACCAGTAAGGTTGATCGCTGTTGCGGCATTGCTCGATGCGCGACGCCTTGCCGAGCAGGCCGGATTTCCAAAGCTCGCGGCAAGCGGTGCTGGTGGGCAGGCTGCGCACTTGCGTGCCGACCTGCGCCACGACGCCCGCCGCCTTCACCGCGTCTACGGAGCGAACCAACTCCTCCATGTTCTTCGCCATCGGCTTCTCGACGTAGATGTGCTTGCCGGCCTTGGCGGCGGCTTCGAGATGCGTCGCGTGTTGGTGGTCGCACGAGGCGATCATCACCGCGTCCACGTCCTTGCACGCCAGCAGGTCGCGATAGCTGACGAACTGTTTTGCGTCGAGGCCATACCATTCTTTGCAGAGCGCCGCTGCTTGCTCGCGCGCGATGCGCCATGGATCGGCCACAGCCACGAACTCAACGTTCTCGGTCTTGTCGTGCTTGTGGATGCCGGTCATGTGCGCGTTGCGGCCGCGGTCGCCGCAACCGATCTGGCCGATGCGAATGCGCTCGTTCGCGCCGATGATGCGCGCGTAGCTGCGCGCGGTGAACGACATCGCCGTTGCACCCGCGGCGGCTGTTTTGAGGAAATCCCTGCGGTTACAATTGGCTTGCATGGTTCAATGCTCCTGAGCGGGCTGGTTGGGTTTTGGTTCTTCCCCTAAATCTTGTGTCGCACGCAGGCGGCGTCGGATTTCGTTTGCCCCGTCCTGAAGAACCCGCCGCGCGTCTCGCCTCGATTGCTCCGTCTTTGTTGCCATCGCGTTCTGTTTCCGTGGATAGCTCCGAACTTCAGCAAGAGCATAGCGCGTGCTGCGAACTTGTTGCGAGCAAGAAACGTCTTCGTTGCGCAACGCCGGCAGCCAACGCTGCATCGGTATCCCGAAAGAGGCAGCGCGAAATGCTTGCTTGACGTGGAGGGGTTTTCAGTGGCTAATACGCGGCTCTGATCACTACACATAGAATGAACGTAAGCGAGACAGTCGAAATTAAGTTGCGCAAAGGCGAACCGGTGGAGCGGGCGTTGCGAAGATTGCGCGAGAAGTTGAAGATGGAAGGCGTGCTGGACGAGATGAAGAAGCAGCGCTTCTTCGAGAAGCCCAGCGATAAACGCCGCCGTCGCCGCGCACGCGCCGCATACAATACGAAGCGCCAGCAGCGGCTTTCCGCTTAACCCCCGCGGTCTTTCCTCATTATGAGCCAGCCGGCTCCAATCCCGTCGGCCACGCCGACGGGAAAATGCGGCTTTGTGGTTCTCGCCGGCCGCCCCAACGCCGGTAAGAGCACGCTGCTGAACGCGTTGGTGGGCACGAAGGTCGCCATCACCAGCCCCAAGCCGCAGACCACGCGCTATCTCATTCGCGGCGTCATGCATCGCCCCGAAGGCCAGGCCGTCCTTGTGGACACGCCCGGGCTGTTCATGAAGGTCAGCAACAGGCTCACCGAGCGGGTCAACCAGCGGCTTAACGAGGCGCTGGAAGGCATTGACCTCGTCATCCATGTCGCCGACCCGACACGCTCTGCCGGCCCGGAGGAGAAGGCTGTCGAGCGACTCATCCTCAAGGTTCCGAAGCAGAGAATTCTGGCCATCAACAAGATGGACATTACCAACAAACCTTATCTGGAGGACTACCGCGCGCTCGCCCCGGGCTACAATGCCGTCGTCGAGATTTCCGCGTGGGACGGCAAGGGCGTGCCGCGCCTCAAGGACGAAATCTTCAAACGCCTGCCGACCGGCCCGCTGTTCTACGAGAAGTTCCAGGTCACCGACATGTCCAACGAGCAGTGGATGTCGGAGTTGATCCGCGAAAAGGTTTTTCTGCAAACCGGCGACGAGCTGCCCTACAACTGCACCGTCGAGATCGAGGAAGTCACCGACCGCGCCCGCCGCGACAAGAGCACGCCCGGCACTGTTTATATCAAGGCCAACATCATCACCAGCGCCGATCGTTACCGCCCGATGCTGCTTGGGGAAGGCGGCCGTCGCATCCGCTCCATCGGTCAGGCCGCGCGCAAGGAGCTTGAGGTGGCAATGAACAAGAAGGTTTTTCTCGAACTCGTCGTGAGGGTGGACGAGCGCTGGATGGATCGTTTCGAGTAAGACGACGTTCGATGGCGCGCAGGCGGGCCGGCTGGAGTGTTCCGAATGAAAGCGACGAAACCTGCGATCTCAGTTGTTCTGGCCGTGGCATTGTTCGCAACTGCCGCGCTCCATTCCGCCATCGCTGCCGAAGCTGCCGCGTTACCAGATCTCACCATCGAACTCGGCGAAACCAACCGCTGCCACGGCCTGACCGTCCCCTCCGGCGGCGACGGCGAAAACGTCCCCGTTGTCACCGCTGGCCAGCCGGCGCGACGCATCACCGGCGAACGGTCGCACTATCTCTACGTCCGCATTGACCATCCTGGATACACGAGCGGCCCGCGCGACCTCTACGTTGTCGTCGAATTCTGCGAAGACACATTCACGTGGCTGCGGGTGCAATACGACAAGGCCGGCACGGCTGGCGAAGTTGCGGACAAATATGCCCACTGCGCCGACAGCGTCCTGTTGACCGGCGCGGGCGGCTGGCGGCGCGGTGTGTTCCACCTGCCCGCCGTGCGGCTTGGCCACGGACAGAACGGCAATACGGACTTCCGCTTCTGCGCGCAGGGTCTGGCCGTGCGCCGAATCACCGTCACGCCGCGCAAGCCCGATGGCTACGCCAGCGGTCTGCCAATAGACGCAGCCTCGCTGCGCGGGCTGCGTGTCGAACGGCCCACCGGCATGGAGTTGACCTTTGGCAACGACGCCACGCCCGCCGATGCGGTGCTCTTCAAGGCGCTCAGCGTCACGAGTGTCGAAAGTTATGTGGACTGGGCCGGCGTCGAGCCGGTGGAAGGCAAATGGGACTGGAGCAAATGGGACAAGCAGGTGGCGACGCTCAAAGCCGCCGGCCTGAAGTGGGTGCCGTTCCTCATCGCCGGCCCGGCTTACGCGACGCCGCTCTGGTTCCAGCGCGGCCCACACTCGCGCGTTTATCGCTGCCTCGAACACGGCCGCGACACCAAAGTGCAGAGCCTCTTCAACCCTGACTGGCCGCGCTACGTCGAGCGGTTTGTGAAGGCGTTCGCGGACCGCTACCGCGACGCCGGCGTCATCGAGTCGGTGCTACTCGGCATCACCGGCATCTACGGCGAAAGCATCTATCCTGCCGGCCCCGAAGGCGGCTGGACCGCGCGGTTGACGGGCGATTACCACAATCACCACGGCTGGTGGGCAGGTGACGAGTGTGCCATCGCCGCGTTCCGCGCTGCGATGAAGAAGAAATACGGCGGCATCGCGGCGCTCAACAAAGTATGGGGCACGAACCACACGAATTTCGACGACGTGACCACGTTTCTGCCTGACAAAGCGCCCTCCGACCGCGCGCGCGCCGACTTCGCCGAGTGGTATCAGCAAGCCATGACCGACTGGTCCGCGCTCTGGGTGCGCGTGACGCGCCGCGCGATGCCAAAGGCGGAGATTTACCTCTGCACCGGCGGCGACGGCAGCCCATTCCTCGGCGCGGACTTCACCGCGCAAGCCAAGGCCATCGCGCCGTTCGGCGCGGGCATTCGCATCACCAACGAAGGCAGCGACTACGCCGCCAATTTCACCATCACCCGCGAAGTTGCCACCGCCACGCGACACTACCGAACCTTCTGCGGCTTCGAGCCGGCCAGCGGCGTCAACGCCACCGGCGTCGTCGCCCGCATCTACAACGCCACCGCTTCCGGCGCGCGGCAGTTGCACTACTACACCAACAACGTCCTCGACAACGCCGCCGGCCTGAAAAACTTCCGCGCCAACGCCGCGCAACTCGTGCCACGTCACCCGCGCGTGGACGCCGCGCTTTACGTGCCGCGCGAAACGTGGGCGCTTGCGCAGGATTCGGTGCCGCGTTGGTATGCCGTCGCCCGCAGTCTGCGCGACCTCGTGGATGTGGATTTCGTGACGCGGCTCACCGTCGCCGACGGCGCGTCGCGCGGCCATCGCGCGTTGGTGATGGCTGAGACGCCGGTGCTTGAACCGAAGGCAGCAGCCGCTATCGAGCAGTGGGTGCGGCGTGGCGGCGTGCTCATCGCCACCACTCGCATGGGCGAAACCCTCGGTGGCCGGCTTCATGACAACAAAACGTGGCGCGCGAAGCTTCTGGCCGATGCTGGAGATTGCACGGGCCTGCTGAAACCTGTCCTCGGCGGCGACGCGCCAGCGCATTGGATTCTCGACGTGGGCGGCGATGGCGACGATCAGTGGCTCTTCGGCGACTGGCATGGCCGCGAGCGCATGTCGGCAACAGCGACGATGCGTTGGAGCGGTGCGGGGCCGGGCGTTTACCTGCCGGTGAAGCCGGGTGCCGACCACGCGTTGCGGCTCACGGTAGGCGTGCCGAACCACGGCATCGCCAACGATGGCAACGAAGTGCGTGTCAACGGCCGCGTTATCGGCCGGATCGTGAAAGCCGGCTCGCAGACCTGCGACCTGTGCGTGCCTGCCGACGCGCTCGGCAACGAGCCGGTCGCTCGACTGGAAATCGCCGTAAAAACGTGGAAGCCCTCAGATCACGGCACGAAAGACTCGCGCACGCTCGGCATCAGTGTCAGCCGCATCGAACTCATCCGTGCTGGCGCTGAGCAAGTCGCCCCTGCCGCCGCGTCGCTGCGGCTCGTGCTCGACAGGCAGCGTCTGACCGCGTTCACGCGCCGCGTTGGCAAAGGCTGGACGGTTTTCCTTCCGGGCATGGCCGACGACGCGGCTGTGTTGTTCCACGCCCTCGAATCTCTCCTGCGCGAAACGCCGACGTATCTGCCCGGCATCGAACCGCTCGCGCCCGCTGACGGCCGCATGGACGGAAAGTTCGTTACTGTGACAGATGAAGGCGTTCTCTGGTATTGCCCAGCCGACGCGACTATTAAGTGAGGCTCGCGTTGATACCCGCCCGCGTCAGCATACCATGCGCACTTTTTGTCTCGCCTCTAGTGACGGCCAGAGTAGATTTTCAGGCTACGCAGGAGCTTGCGGAGGGCCCGTAGCTCAACGGTTAGAGCAGGGGACTCATAATGCGTCCGAGGGGATTTTCACAAGTGCGCGCCAGCACGCTCATTGTATTCCGTGTCAGTCAGTTAGATGTGAAAACCGTTTCGACTGGCCTCGACTGGTTTCGACTCGTTTGCGGCATCGAGTCCCCACAAATTCCCCCACAGTGAGGCAGGGCGGGGGGGGTGCGATCTGCGCGCGGCTGACGGTAACAGGGGATGGATTCGACCCCGAACCCCGCGAAACATGTTTCTTGTAAACAAGTCCCGGATTCAACGGCATCGAATACCCGGAAGAATGAGGCTTTCCCGACAGGATTAAGAATCGTGGTCACGATCAGTTAAAGTCGGCATGGATACGCCTCTAAACTCAAAACAACCACTTCTCCTGCATACAAAACGCCGATTCCATCAAGGCAACGAAACCAATTTGGTCGGTTATCTGCGACTTGCCCGCAGATTGGAGAATCGCGGTCGGGATGGATAACTGGTTGCTGCGGGCAAGCTGCTGAACATCTCCTGAAATGCCGGCACCGAGTCTCTGGGCGCAGGGGCGACTTTGCGAGTGGGCGGAGAAATCTCGTCGTCCGGCTCGTCGTATTTGCAATGGCAATGCACGGTGAGATTGCAGACAATATCTGCCCGGCTTGAAACACTGATTCCGCCTCTCTTCCTTTCTTCCCGGAAAACCTAGCAGATCGTAGGCTTGTCTGTGCTCTCTCTACGCTTTTCCATCCCTTGGCACAACGCCTGCCCATAACAAGCCGACACCCGCAAAGCGGCGCAGCCAAACCAAAGTATCAAGAAAGGATGCCGATGAGATCGTGAACTCGCAACTGAGATACCGGATGCGTGGGGCAGGGAATGGAAAGCGTGGTAGGGTTTCACCCCCCCTTGCTATCTAGGTGTTTCAGCCTACCGTTTGGCGCGGTGATTCCGCGTAAAAGCCTTGGGAAGACCAAAAAGCAAATCACGAACCCAGGGTAAAAATCAAGCACATTTTCATAACAAAATGTCAAATAAGGTTGACTATCATGCGTAGAATAGACAAAACTTTGAAAGTGGTTGGGCGTTGGAGTGCCCATCACAAGACCCAAAAAACAATCGCCAAGCAAAGTGTAGAGTTTTCAGGACATTCACATGGAACAGTTGCGTCGAGCGCGGCACGCACTGGGAGGAGCAAAACGATGACTGTCGAAACACCATCTATTGACGAACGAAAATTCCTTGTCATCGCGACGACCGCGTTGAACATGGTCAACTCTGCTATCAGTGACAAGCGAGAGCATCTAACCGTAGAGGAGTTAAGCGACCGGTCGGGAGTTCCTTTGCCGACTCTGAAAACCTTGCTCCGAGAGAAAGTTGTTGAGAAGCCCGGTTGTGAATTGACCGGTGAGCAATGGGAGCGATTGTTGTCCACAGTCGGCATTTACCCGGAAGACCTGATTGAGCAAGCAAAGGCTAAGAGTCGTTCGGCAGGAGTAGAATGGAAATACCTCGCTTCGGTTGACGGAGTGACACAGCCGTCACCAGAGATGAATAAGAGAATTCAAGCGATCCTAGGCGTGATGGGCGAGTTCTTCCTTTTCGCAACACGGAAGTATCTTCAGGTGGAATCGGGGCATCACCAGCCGCATGTGCACGTTTAGCATCGCCCCCAGTAGATGCCTTGAGATACGGGGAATAGTTGAGCCGCTAGCTGTAACGGCGCGCACGAAGATTCTGGCGGATGACCGTCTCAAACCAGAGGATCTAATGCCCAAGGAGAGACACGGGCTGAAACGGGGGCATACTGTTTTCGCGAGACACATCGTCATTCAGATGCACGGCAGCCGGATGGAGGACGGCCAGATGCACCCTAGCGATTGGGATACGCCTGGTTTTCTGAAGCTCGCTGAAGCTCGCACTATGCCGCTGCTAAACCCAATGCCGGTGAGAGAAGTGCAACCTAAACCGGCAGCCGGTTATCCTTCGTGGCTTTACTTCGACAGACGTGTCTGCGGTTATTACGCCGCAGTGATGGATTACCCCGTGCTTGATGAGCGGGCAAAGACTGAAGGCCATGATCCCGATCTTCTTAGAATCGGGTTCTATTTCCACGAGCTTGGTCATTTGATTCTTCACCGGAAGGACCTCATTACCAAGAGCACCGGAGGTCCGTATCAGTGGATAATGGCAAAACGGGCTGACGGGAATATGGAAGATGAGGCTTGGTATGCAGCATATACAGCGCTGCTTTTGGGAACAGAGGGGAGAATTGCTTCCGTGCAGATGGTCGGTCCGGTTGAAGTTTGGGAAGCTGCGAAGAAGCACTTGATTCGCCCTCCTTCAGTTCACTGAGAAGCGACTGCATCGTAGTGATTACGATATCACGCGTGAGCGTTTCTCTCGTGGCATCGTAGCGGAAACCTACTAGCGTCCGTTCCTGATCCATTGCCCAGCCGCAGCGTTGACCCTGCCTGCCGGTTTGCCTACACTGCGCGCCATGCCAACCCTCGACTTCAAAGGCAAATCGTTCATCTACACGCATCATCTTTCCGTGCCGTTTCGGGAATTGCTGGTGGATGCGAAGAAATCGCTGCCGGCGGCGGGCTCGAAGCCGTCGCTGGAAGACAACCTCATCATTCACGGCGACAATCTCCACGCGCTCAAGGCGCTGCTGCCCATTTACGCGGGCAAGGTGGACTGCATCTACATTGACCCGCCATACAACACCGGCCACGAAGGCTGGTGCTACAACGACAACGTCCGCAGTCCGCTGATGAAGGAGTGGTTGAAGAAATCCGCGAACCCGGTGGAGAAGGATGATTTGGAGCGGCATGAGAAATGGCTGTGCATGATGTGGCCGCGGCTCAAGCTACTTCACGAATTACTAGCAGAGCATGGCAGTATTTGGATTACCCTCGACGACAACGAAGCGCAGCGTGCGAAGCTGATTTTGGATGAAATCTTTGGGGAAGATAACTTTCTCGCAAACGCGATCTGGGAAAAAGCAGACAGTCCTCGCATGGATGTAGACTTCTTTTCGGCACGCCATGACCACTTGCTTGTCTATGCAAAAAACATTGCTTGGGTCCGTTTTCAAAGGTTGAAAATGGAGGACGGGGAAGCACCAGAACATTACGACAGGGAGGATGAAACTGGCCGCAAGTATTACACGAAACCATTGCGTGCAATGGGTGGCCAAGGCGAAACTCGTGAAGCACGCGAAAATCTCTTTTATGAAATCACGGCACCGGATGGGACAAAAATTGTTCCAAAACTAAAGGATGGAACAGACGGAGCATGGCGCTGGAAAAAGGAAAAATATAAAGCGGAAATCTCGCGTATTGAGTGGGTAAAAGGGAAGAAGGGTTGGACGCCTTATTTTCGCATTTATGCCGACAGCGGAGAGGGTTCGCCACCTGAAACAATTTTCTTTAACTCGGAAGTTGGTAGCAACCGGACATCGAAGGCAGAAATTCGTGAGATTTTTTCTGGTGGCGTGGACTTCGCTACCCCAAAGCCTTTAGGATTGTTAAATAAGCTGCTAACAATCTCGACAGACAAACACTCCATTATTCTCGATTCATTTGCCGGAAGCGCAACCACGGGCCATGCAGTGTTAGCCGCGAATAAGAAGGACGGCGGCAAACGCAAATTCATTCTTGTCGAATGTGAAGATTACGCAGAGAAACTCACATCTGAGCGCATTCGCCGAGTCATCAATGGTTACAAGTTTGAAGGCACGCAACGCGAAGAACTGATGGCCGAGTCACTGACTTGGACGAAACTTAAGAAGTTCGGCGAGATTCTAGAACGGGCTGAAAGTTTTGACCTGCTGGACAAGCAACGCTTTGACCGTATCACCAAAAAGGTTGAGGACGGTGTATTAGTGGTCACTGGGGAGAAAGAGGTGACGGAGAAAGTGGAAGGTTTGGGCGGCAGCTTCACCTTCTGCACGCTCGGCGAGGAAATGGGCATGGACCGGTTGCTAGCGGGCAACAAGCTGCCGTCGTTCGACTCGCTGGCGAAGTATGTTTTCTATACGGCCACCGGGCGGACTCTCGCGGACGTGCCTAAACAAAAGGCGGACGGCGACGGATTCATCGCCGAGACGGAGTTGTATCGCGTCCATTTGTATTACAAGCCAGAGAAGAAATGGCTTGCGAGCAACGAGGCGGCGCTGACGGAGCAGCTTGTCGAAAAGATGCTCGCGCCGAATAAGGAGAAGAAGCGGTTGCTGGTGTTCGCGGCGGCCAAATTTATGAGCCAGAAGGAACTGACGCGGCTGGGCGTGGAGTTCTGCCAGTTGCCTTACGCGATACACCGGATTCTCGGCGACTGACGCACGATGAAACTGAAAGACTACCAAGACGACGTGCTGGACAGTCTGAGCGGCTATCTCGGCGCACTCGAAGCGAAGCGGCAGGAGGCGGAGGACTACGTCCAGTTCCAGAAGAGCAAAGGCCGCACGGTCGCGCTGGGCGATTATTGCCGTGAGACGTGGGACGCACTGAACGTCGAGCGGAAGCTCCCGCGATTCAAGGACAAGGACAATGAAGTTACGATGCCTTACATCGGTCGCAAAGACGGGATGGGGCGTCCTGTTCCCAACGTCTGTCTGAAAGTGCCGACGGGCGGCGGGAAGACCTTGCTGGCCTGCGCGGCGGTGGAGCGGATCAACACGGAATACTTCAAGAAGCAGACGGGCCTCGTGCTGTGGATTGTGCCGTCAGACGCGATTTACTCGCAGACGTGGAAACGATTTGCCAACCGGGAAGACCCCTACAGGCAAATGCTGGAGCGGGCGTCGGGCGGTCGGGTGAAGTTGTTGGAGAAGGAAGACAGCTTTTCGCGTCAAGACGTGGAGGAATATCTTTGCGTGATGTTGCTGATGTTGCAGGCGGGCGCGGTCAAGCGGGATTCCAAGGAAAAGCGCCGGATGTTTCAGGACAGCGGGCGTTTCATGAATTTCTTTCCCGAAGTGGACGACTTGAACGCGAACAAGGAACTGGTGGGGCGGGTGACGAATCTCGACGTGTGCGAGATGACGGACGCGGAATACCGCGCTGGCGGGCTGACGGTGAAGCAAAGCTTGGGGAACGTGTTCAAGTTGACGCGGCCTGTCGTTGTGATTGACGAAGGGCACAAGGCTTATACCAGCACAGCTTTGGAGTTCATCGCGGGACACAACCCGCGTTTCATTCTGGAACTCTCGGCCACGCCAAACAGCGGCGGGGAACACGCCAGCAACGTGCTCGTGAACGTGACGGGAACGGCGTTGAAAAAAGAGCAGATGATCAAGCTGCCCATCAACCTCATCAATATCGGGCGCGGGGATTGGAAGCAGGCTTTGACGGAAGCAAAAGAGAAGCTTGATGAACTGAAAGAGGCCGCGAAGAAAGTTGAACGGAACGAGGGGCGATACATCCGCCCGATTCTGCTCATTCGGGTTGAGCGCACGGGCAAGGAGCAGTTGGACAAGAGCGAGATCCATTCGGAGCACGTCCGAAAGTTCTTGGTGGAGAAACTTGGCGTGCATCCCGACCAAGTGAAAGTGAAGTCCGCCGAGTTGGATGAATTGGGCGACGAGGATTTGCTTTCGGAGTTGAGCAAGGTGCGGTTCATCCTCACGAAGGATGCGCTGCGCGAAGGCTGGGACTGTCCGTTTGCCTACGTGCTGGCGGTGTTGTCGAAGACGACGGCGCGCACGGCATTGACGCAGATGGTCGGGCGCGTGATGCGGCAACCCCACGCGCAAGAAACGGATTCCACCCCGCTGAACGAGTGTTACGTGTTCACCTACGACCAGGAAGTGCAGGCGGCGGTGGACAGCGTGCGGCGTGGCTTGGAAGAGGAAGGTATGGGCGATTTGGCGGCGGGCGTGCGCGTGAGCACGTCGGGCGCTGCGGCAGGCTCGCGCAAGGTAACAATTCGGCGGCGCAAGGAATTCCAAGGCGCGAGGGTATTCCTGCCTTACGTTTTGGCCCGCCGTGCCGGCACGGACGAATGGCGAAAATTCGATTACGACCGCGACATGTTGAGCCGGCTGGATTGGGACAAGTTCAGCTTCGCCCAGCAGTTCACCCCGGACGGGAAACAATCGTATGAGCGCACAGTTTCGCGTGTGAGCGTTGAAAACCTCGGCAACGTGGATGACGCGGACTTGCCCAAGCCTGTAACGACGGAGGAAGAAGCGCCCGCGGAGTTGGACTTTCCCGCGTTGGTGCGTCTGCTCGTGGACGTGATTCCGAATCCGTGGCAGGCCGCGCGCATCCTTGAAGAAACATTGGCCGATCTTCGCAAGCAAGGTGTTGAAGAAAAGCGAATCGTCACGAACCGGCTCTTTTTGCTGAAAGCGATGCGGGACGATTTGCGGGAGCAAGTCAACCGCGCCGGAGAATTGCTTTTCCGAAAGATGTTGGAGAAAGGGGAACTGAGCTTTCGTCTGGTGGCTTCGGGCGACGAACGGCTGAATTGGGAATTGGCCGAGACGCTCGATCTGGACGTGACGGATGAGGACCGGGCGCTTTTGCAGCAGAACGGCAAGCCGCTCGAACGAACGCTGTTCGAGAAGCTCTATCAGAAGCAAGTGAACGGCTTGGAAAAAGAAGTGGCTTGGTATCTCGACGGAGAGAAAGCTGTGCGGTGGTGGCACCGAATCGCCGTTCAACAGGATTGGCATCTGCAAGGCTGGCAGAGAAACAAAGTTTATCCCGATTTTCTCGCGTGCGTGCAGGAAACGGGCGACGGAAAGCTTCGTTTCGCCGTGCTCGAAACAAAAGGGCTGCACCTCAAAGGCAACGATGACACCGCATACAAGGAGCGGCTTTTTGAGTTGCTGGAACAGGTTGCTGCCAAGGGCGTGAACGTCGGAGAGCTGAAACTTCAGTTGGCGCAAAAAGAAATGCGCTTCGAGTTGATGCTCGAAAACAACTGGCGCGAGCGCATCAAGCGGGCGGTGGCTTGATAGTCCACAGACGGTGGAAGAAATCGAAATCGTGAAGGACGCCAGCGCATGAAAAACACGGGGCATGATAAGAAAAACAATCGCCTTCACGAGCGCATCGGACTACTCATGGTGCGCGGGCAGTATCGCAGCGCCTTGGAATTGCTAGATAAAGTTATCGAAGACCCCTTGCCCTTGTTCCAAGGCGAGGCTTGGGTGATCGAGGAAAGGCGTCTGGCGTGGCTTTACCGGATTGACCTACTCCGTGAAAGGGAACGGCTGACCGAGGCGTTGGCTTGGGCATGTCTGGAAGTGGAAATGAACCCGGACAACGTGGCCGCAGTGGCCTTGAAGGAACGTCTGAAGCGGGAATCCGGCCTGCTTCCAAAACACGCCACCAGTCCGGCGGCGAAGTCAGGTGAAACGCCTCATCGTCAAGTTCCTTGGACGGGCGTCGCCGGAATGCGCGACCTCAAGGCCATGTTGGAGCGTGATGTTATTCTGCCGCTTCAAGAGCCAGAGATTTACGCGCACTACCGTCTCAATCTGCCCAACGGCATCTTGCTCTACGGTCCTCCCGGCTGTGGCAAGACTTTCATCGCCCGCAAACTGGCCGAGGTGGCAGGTTTCTCATTCATCGAAGTCAAACCGGGAGACTTGGCGAGCATCTACGTGCATGGAACACAAGGCAAGATCGCTGAACTTTTCGCAGAAGCCCGAAAGCAAGTGCCGTGCATGTTGTTCTTCGACGAGCTTGATGCGATGGTGCCAAACCGCGGTGGCGGTTCAGTGGGTCATCATTACGCGAGTGAAGTGAATGAGTTTCTCGTTCAGTTGAACGAATGCGGCCGAAACAAGATTCTCGTCATCGGCGCAACGAACCTGCCAGACCGGATTGATTCCGCTGTTTTAAGACCGGGTCGTCTGGACAAGAAATTCTTTGTCGGACCGCCCGACTACGAGGCGCGGGTTGAGTTGCTTCGGCTCTTTATGGCGAACCGGCCACAGGAGGCAATGGACTGGCACGATTGCGCGGTGGAATTGGAGAACTATACTTGCGCTGAGATCGAGTTTCTCGTGAATGAGGCAGCCCGAAGTGCTTTGGCTCAAAACCGACCCATCATCAACGGCGATATTCGTCATGCGGCGGGGGACAATCCCCCTGCGCATTCCGCATCGGACATCGAGAAGATGCGATGAGGACGTTGTGAGCAAGAGCAAGACGACAAAGGCAGGACTGCCCGACACAAACCATAAGATATTCAATTTCTTCTGGGAGCATTTGCGACGAAATCCGCGCTACAGGGAGGCTTGGAAGGAATTCAACGCCCGCAATCCCGACAGAAGGCTAATGCTCGAAATCGCAATTGCCGAGAGTTGCGGGTTGCCGGCGCCGCCGATTGATCCTGACACGACCGCGGACAACGCACTGAAGACGTTGCTGGCTCGGCGTTCCGACTACTTCAATTCGGACCTCTGGCAGAAGGTGCTGCGGCGGATGGAGCCGGCAGCCGCAATCTGGAATCGTTACGGCGAGCACGGCTGCGCGTGGGACTACGGGCCAGCAGAGCGCAAGCCAGGCGACGAGAATCCGCCTGAAGGCACCGGCGAAACTTTCCATGTGTTACGGCTCGCGTTGAAAACATCCGACAGCCAAGAGAACAGGAAAACGATGCGCGATTTCTTAAAAGCTCACTCGCGGATGGATTTCGTGTTGGACACGTCGTTGCCGTGGGGGACGGTGGCGAAGGAACTGGAGAAGATTTTCGATGGCATCAAGCAGTTGCGGAAGGATGCAGGGCTGGACGAAGACGAAGACCCAAAGCGCATGTCCAGCAAGTGGCAAGAGCAACTGGCGGTTTATGATGCCTATCTGCCGACATGGCAGCGGCGTAAGGCCGTCCGGGAAATTGGGCGCAAAGCTTTGGGATTCAAGGACGCGGCGAATCTGTTGGGGTTACGTCTGACGAAGCAAGACCTTGATTTGGTGAAGCGGATGGATGCGGCAGATCGGAAACCCAAAGATTTCTTCCAGCTTTACGACGAGCACAAGAAGCGGGCGATGTTGGGGGGTGGATGGGATGAAGGGCTTGAACATCTGGCGCGACAACACGAACGGCGGGCCAAGCGCCGGGCGGTGGACTTCGACGACCCGCCAGACGCGCCATTGACGGCGGTGTTGTCAAAACAAGCGGTGCGTGATTTGAAGGCTGGTCACTTTGGAGCCGTTGGCGAGTTCTTGGATGGTTTCCGCGAGAGCCTTTGCGTGAAGCGAGTGCCGTTACCGGCTCCATTGGACAAACTCTCTCGCAAGAACCGCAACCGCTGCTTTCATTGGGCGCGTGAAAAGGTTGAGGCAACTTGGATGGAGTAGTCGGCTGGACAGTTAAAGTTCAGAATTAAACGTCACGTTTTTTCGGGTGGCTGGTCTTACGATGAGACAAGTCATAACCGAAACACTGGTTGAGCGAGCAAGGCGACTGTATGCCAAGCGGGGCATCCTTCTAAGTCCGGCTCATGCTCAAGAATCACTCCGCAATCTGGCGAAACTGTTCCAACAGTTGAACCGAGGCGGGCAACTACTCACTGACGCGGCTGGCAATCCTGCCTTTTGCTATCAGTGCGGCGTGGTGATCTTCGCAATCGAAGGCTACAGGACCGAGCGGGGCGGCATCGGCGCGGCGAGGTCCATCTGTGAGCAATGCGCGGCGAAAGGGGGCGGCCATGACTGACCTTAACGAATGTCGGCGGCGCTTGCCGTTGCCGGAACTGATGGGGCGGCTTGCGTTGGGTGATAACGCAAAGAAATCGGCGCGTTGTCCTTGGCCGCAGAACCATACGCATGAAGACCGGAATCCGTCCTTTGGCATCTACCAGAACGGTGATGGTTGGCGGTGGAAATGTTTCGTCTGCGGGAACGGCGACGAAGTGACTTTTCTGGAAAAGCACTTCGGGATTTCGACCAAGGAAGCGATTGGCCGTTATGGGAAACTGGCCGGAGTAGATGGCAAGGCCGGTTCGCTGCCGGCAACGAAACAGGTCACGCCAGAGCAACCAACGCCGAAAGAGAAAACCGAACGCGACCTTGGCGACCTGTGGCGCAACTGTGTTGAGGGTTTCACAGTCGAGCATCGCCAGAAGCTCGCCGAATGGCGCGGTTACTCGGTGGAGTTCTGCGAGTGGTTGCAACAACAGGAGCTTGTCGGCTTGTTCAACGGGAATACTGCGTTCCCTGTTCACGATGAAAAGGGGCGCGTAGTCGGTATCCATTATCAAGTTGAACCGCAGAACGGCGGCGAGCGGGCGAAGTGGCGTTACGAAGGCGGCTGCAATGCGCGTCCGCTGGTAATTGGTAACGCAAAGACTGCGGCAAGCGTGATTGCGTTTGAAAGCCAGTGGGATGCCTTTGCCGTAATGGACAAGCAGAGCTGGCACAAGGCCGTGCCGGAAGTTGAAGCGGCGATTATCACGCGAGGATGCAGCAACGGCGAACTGGTTGCGGGGCTGTGCGCGCAGGATGCGACGTTGTTTGCATTCAAGCAGAACGACGGGGCGGATGATGCGCGGAAGGCGGGCAAGTGGCTGGCGGACGTGTCGGCGAACGCGGGTTGTAAGGTGATGCTGGTGACTACACCGGAGCAGCACAAGGACGCGAACGATTGGACACGGGCCGGTGCAACGACGGCGGAGATCGGCAAGGCGGTTGTTGCTGCAACGGTGGTTTCGGCAGCGCCGGCACCGCTGGCGGGAGCCGATTTGAAGGGCGGGATGGATGGGAGTCTTGTGGATGGGGCGGCGTTGCAGGCTATGACGGTGGAGCCGCGAGAGTTCATCGTGCGGCCTTTCTTCAAGGTGGGCGACCTGGGTTTCATCTTCGCCAAGCGCGGTGACGGTAAGACGTGGCTGACGATGCTGCTGGCGAAGACTGCGACGACGGCAGGAACGGCGGGACCGTGGCAGGCAGAGAAGCCGTGCGCGGTTCTCTATGTAGATGGGGAGATGCCAGCGGAAGAAACAAAAAGGCGCGATAAGGCGTTGGGCACGACGACGGAGCGGCTGGTGTTCTTGCATCACGAAATCTATTTCGAGCAAACGGGGCGCACTCTGAATCTGGCCGACCCGTTGCAGCAAGACGCGGTGACGCGGCTGCTGGCGGAGCATGGTTTCCGCGTGCTGGTGCTCGACAACCTTTCCTGCCTGTTCGCGGGCATGAGAGAGAACGAAGCTGACTCATGGGAACTGGTATTGCCGTGGCTGTTGCGGCTGCGGCGGATGAAGATCGCGGTGGTGATCGTGGCGCACGCGGGGCGCAACGGGAATATGCGCGGCACGAGCCGGCGAGAAGATCAGGCATTCTGGGTTATCAAGCTGGAACGCAGCAATGGTGACGGCACGCGAGGGCTGAAGTTCACGTCGCTGTTCACGAAGAATCGCAACGCGCTGGAAGACGATTGCCTGCCGCTGGAATGGACTATCACAGAAGAAGCCGACGGCACGGCCATGGTATCCGCCAAACCAATCAGCGGCGTTGAGTTGTTGGTGAACTGGGTGAACGAGGGGCTGGACAGTGCCGGCGACATTGCGCAGGAGATGGGAATCAGCAAGGGCCAAGTCTCGAAACTGGCAAAGAAAGCTGAAGCGGCGGGGCGAATCACAATCAAAGGTCGGCGCTACCGGCCCGCAGAAGGGGGCGGCAATGTATAGGGCGCAATGTTCGTTTCCCGTTTTCCGCTCTAAGCGTGGAAACTGGAAACGAGACGGAAACGAAACAGGAAACAGGCTTGTGAAAGCGACGAATTCCAGCGTGAAAGATGGAAACGAACAGGAAACGGGTTTCCAGCCTTTGGTGGAAACGAGGGACGTGAAATCGGCTGTCTCGTTTCCACGTTGGCAGCGGCAATCAGGAGAATGAGACAATGAACACCCGCACATTCATCCGCGACTTTGGAAACGGCTACCGGGCTGAAGTTACAATCAAAGCAGCCAGCATCGCCATCGGCAGCTTGGAGTCTGTAGTGGTGTATTGGTCCCCGCACAAGCCGGGGCTGGAACTGATTCACCAATGCAATCTTTGGCTGCTCGGAGTGTTCCGCAGGATTGCAGAAGAAACGCGCGCTGGCGGCAACGTGGGGGCAAGGGGAAGGCTTCTGTAAGCATGACGCCGACAACGCCAGTGCAGATAATCCAGCCGCGTTACTTGGACGTGAAGGCGGCGGCGGCGTATCTGGGCACCACGGCGGGCGCGATCTATGCGGCGGTGGCTCGGCGGCAGATTCCGTTTCGTCGCCTTGGTGCGAAGTTGGTGTTTGACCGGCAGGAACTAGATGCTTACATGCACGGGCTGGAAGGCGTGGACGTGGCCGAAGCGGTGTCGCGGACGTTGAACGACGGCACGGTGGCGGCGCTGCCGAAATGAGGTGTTGACATGGATATTATCAGTGATAATATATTGCCGGTGAAAGGTTGGACGCCAAAGAAGATTCGTAACCTGCGCAAGGCGACAGGCTGGACGCAGACGAAGCTGGCCGCGTGGCTTGGCGTGACTCAGGTTCACGTCGCGCACCTTGAAAGCGGCTTCCGTCCAGCGGGGCCGCAGTCGGTGCGATTGCTGGCCCTGTTGAGTGAGAAGCTGGAGCGCGGCGACATCAAACACGTTCGACCAAAAACCGGAAAGCGAGCGAGGCCATGATCTATTTGCGCGGTGATTCCTACTGGTATGAGTTCGTTGTGCGCGGCGTGCGGTATCGCGGCAGCATCGGGAACGTGTCGCGGAAGATTGCCCGCGAGGTGGCGGAGAAGAAACGGATTGAGGCGCTGGAAGGCAAGCTCGTGGAGCGCGCCGCGAAAGCGCCGTTCTTTGGCCACTATGACGCCGCAACGGGCAAGTTCAGCGAGACTGACGCGGCAGCAAAATACTTTGCGTTCTACGGAGCGAACCGCAAGCCGAGTTCCACGCAACGGATGAAGGTTTTGCTGGCAGACCTTTGCCGTGAGTTCGGCAACAAGCGGCTTTCGGATGTGGATGCTCACCTGATCGAGCAATACAAGCAGAGGCTCAAGATCGAAGGCTATGCGGATGCGACCGTGAACCGGGCGCTGGCGGCGATCAAGGGCTTGTTCACGAAGGCGGTTGAATGGCGTTGGGTGCGGGACAATCCCGTGCGGCAAGTGAAGTTCATCAAGGAACACAATGCGCGGGAACGCTACCTGACACAGGACGAAGAACGGGAGTTGCTCAAGCAGTGCCATGAGTTGGGCAATCTGCGGCTGGCGGCGCTGGTGTTGGCGGCGGTGGACACGGGTTTCCGGGCCAGCGAGTTAGAGTCAGTGCAATGGAAGAACGTGGACTTGGAACGGCGGGAGATCAGCGTGGCGAGTTGCTACACGAAGAACGGCGACCCTCGCCGCAATCCGATGACGAACCGGCTGACGGAAATGCTGACGTTGCTGAGAGGAACCGGCAAGGTTGACCCGCAAGCGGCGGTATTCGGGCCGTATCGTTATCACAAATCGTTCTGGAAGGCGCGTGATGCGGCGAAGCTGGGCAAGGACGTGTTGTTCCACACGCTGCGGCACACTTTCATCTCGCGTTTGGTAAGGGCTGGGGTAGATTTGCGGACTGTGCAGGAGTTGGCAGGACACAGGGAAATCAAAATGACCATGCGTTACGCGCATCTGGCACCGGAGCAGAAGCGGCGTGCGATTGGTCTTTTGGAGAACCAAGTCCCCACAAATTCCCCCACACCCGGTTTGGCAGAAGTTGTAACTGCCTGCGGGGCCCGTAGCTCAACGGTTAGAGCAGGGGACTCATAATCCCTTGGTTGCTGGTTCGAATCCAGCCGGGCCCACCAATCTATTGCGAACCGAGCCGCGCCACTCCACTGGTCACTCAAACTTCTCAACCACTCGGAACGATCCCAGCGACCGCAGATGCCGTGACTTGACGGTGAGCTCGGCAAAAGCCTTCTGGAAATGCGGCTGGATCATCGTGCCTTCGCATTCGACGAGGAAGAGATATTCTTCCGGGTTGTGCGGCAGCGCGCGCGACACGATACGCGTCATGTTGATCTTGTGTTTTTGAAGCACCTGTAGCGCCATCACAAGTGAGCCGGGGCGATGCTGCAACCCGAACACCAGCAACGTATGCGTGGCCGAGCGCGCCACGCCTGAATGCCTGCCCAGCAGATAGAAACGCGTAATGTTTTCCGCCTTGGTGCCGAGCTTGGGGACAATGATGTGCAGTTTGTGCATCGCCGCGGCGCCACGGTTGCCAATGGCCCACGCGTCCGGCTCGCTCGCGGCCCGCTCGACCGCCTCCGAGGTGCTCTCGGTTTCCAGGATGGCCGCGCCCGGATAGCGCGCCCGCACCCAGTCGCCGCAATGCTTCAGCGGCACGAAGTGTGAGTAGATGCGCTTCGGCGGCGCCTGCTTGCGCCCGAGCAACGACAGCATGATGTGCAGCGACAACTCCTCGCACACCGTCAGCCCGATCGGCGGTTCGTTCTGGCGGATCAGTTCATCCACCGTGTCGTAAATCGGCCCGCCCAGCGTGTTCTCGATTGGCACCACGCCGTAATCGGCCGCATCGCGCATTACCGTCTCGAACACGTCCGAGATCATCCGGCAGGATTTCAACACGGCGTTGCGCGGGAACCGCCGCGCCGCCACCTCGTGGCTGTAGCTGCCCGGCTTGCCGAAGTAGGCCGCGATCATCGGCACTAGCCCGTGGGCCACCGTGGCTTTTCCTTTTGCTGCTCGTTTCGCGCTCATAAGTTTGGTCGTTGTCGAAACTGCTTGGTGCGCCCGGAGGGACTTGAACCCCCAACCCTCTGATCCGAAGTCAGATGCTCTATCCAATTGAGCTACGGGCGCGTGACCGCGATTTCAAATTTGAAGTTCGAGATTCGAAATCATTGAAGATGGGGTGGGCGACGGGATTTGAACCCGCGACGGCCAGATCCACAATCTGGAGCTCTACCAGGCTGAGCTACGCCCACCATCCGCAACGACGCCCCTGCCGGGCTGTCGCTGAGGGTCGCAAATTATCATTGGGCATCGGACACGGTCAAGTTATCTTACCCGCACATGAATCGAATCCGCCTGCTGCCCGAGCAGGTTATCAACCAGATAGCAGCCGGTGAAGTCATCGAGCGGCCCGCGTCGGTCGTCAAGGAGTTGCTGGAGAACTCCCTCGACGCCGGCGCGCGGCAGGTCCGGGTCGGCTTCCGCACCGGCGGGCGCAGCGCGATTTCCGTGGCCGACGATGGTTGGGGCATGAGCCGCGACGACGCGCTGCTCTGCCTGGAACGCCACGGCACGAGCAAAATAGCTGTCGCCGAGGATATCGAGAGCATCCACACGCTCGGTTTCCGTGGCGAGGCGATCCCGTCCATTGCTGCCGTGTCGCGTTTCACGCTCACGACGCGCGAACACGACGCGCCGAGCGGCACGCGGGTTATGATCGCCGGCGGAAAACTGCTGAACGTCCAGGAGGTCGGCACCGCGCCCGGCACGACGGTCGAGGTGCGGTCGCTCTTTTTCAACCTGCCCGCGCGCCGAAAATTCCTGCGCACGCCACAGACCGAGAGCGCGCACATCCACCACATCGTCACACTCCATGCGCTGGCACACCCGGCGGTTGCGTGGCGGTTACAGGACGAGGACCGCGTGGTTCTTGATCTCGCGCCGGCTCGGACGCTGGCCGAGCGCATCCGTGAGATTTACGGCGCGGAATTTTTCCAGGACCTCGTGCCCGTTGGGGAATCTCAAATCTCAAATTTGAAATCTGAAATTCCCGGAGGCGCGCGTGTCACCGGTTTCGTCGGCCGGCCCGGCGTAAGCCGCGCCACGCGCGACCAGCAGCACGTTTTCGTCAACGGCCGGCCGGTCGAGAGCCGCGGCATCAACTTCGCCCTGCTGGAGGCGTATCACACCGCGCTCATGCGGGGCCGCTTTCCGATCGCGTTCCTCTTCGTCGAGATCGAGCCGGGCGCAGTGGACGTGAACATCCATCCGACCAAGCGCGAGGTCCGCTTCCGCGACGAATACGCCGTGCGCGCCGCCGTGACCGCGACGGTGCGGCGCGCGCTGGAGCCGCAAGTCGCTGCCGCGCCGGTGCAGCCGGTGCGGCTGACGTTGCAGGCTGAAACGGTGGATGCGATGCCCGCGCCTGTTGAGCAACGGCTGCCGCTGACGCAGGCAGGGACGTGGAGCGTGGAGCGTCGAGCGTCGAGCGTGGCGACGACGGCTACGCCAGCTCCGGTGCCGGACATTCCCGGCGCTCCAAGCTCCACGCCCCACGATTCCTGGCGCGTGATTGGTGTCGTCGGGCAACTCTATGTGCTGATTGAATCCGCCGAGGGGCTTGTGTTGTTGGACCAGCACGCGGCCCACGAGCGCGTGTTGTTCGAACGAATGCTCAAGCAATTGGAGCAGGGTGCCGCGCCGTCACAACGGTTGCTGATTCCGGCAACGCTGGAATTAGAAGCGCGCGACGCGGCATTCGTGCGGGAGAATATGGCGGTATTTCAACGAATGGGCATCGGCCTGTCCGAATTCGGGCCGAAGGCGTTTCTGGTGGACGCGCTGCCGCCGTGGCTGCCGGCGCGCGTGGATTTGCGCCAGGTGTTTCAAGACGTTCTTGACGAAGTGCGAGCCGGCGGCGCGTCGCTGTCGAAGCTGCGGCTCGGCGAGGATGCCGTTGCGACGACCGTCTGCCGACATGCGGTGAAGGCGCACGATCCGCTGAGCATCCCGGAGTTGGATTCGTTGCTACGCGAACTGCACGCTTGCGACCTCCCCTACACATGCCCGCACGGCCGGCCGACGATGATCCAGTTGTCCTACGCCGAACTCGAAAAGAAATTTGGCCGTCGTGGTTGATTTCTCCGTCAAGAATCCATAGCCTGCACGGAAGTCTGCATTGTGTGGGATAAGCAGTTATGACCAAGGCTAAGGAACTCCGTTTGATCAGCTACGGCTCGACTAGCATCGGCCGGGTCCGTCCGGTCAACGAAGACGCTTTCCTGCGCGACGACCACTTGCGGCTTTACGCGGTGGCGGATGGCGTGGGCGGCCAGCCTGCTGGCGAGGTGGCCAGCGCGACAGCGTTGCGGGAACTGGCGAGGTTCCTCAAGTTTTACAGCTCGTCGTCGGGCGACCGCTCGGTGGCGACCATGCTCATGGCGTTGCGCAAGGTCAGCGACGCTGTGCTGGCGCGGGGACTCTCCGACATGCGATATCACGGCATGGCCACGACGTTGACCGCATGTTGGATCACCCATCATCGGTTCATCCTCGGCCACGTTGGCGACAGCGAGGCTTTCCTTCTCCATGCTGGCAAGTTGAAACGAATCAGCATTCCTCACACCGTGGCCGGCGAACTGCTCAACCGCGGTGTTAGCGAGGAACATCCGGTGATGAAATCAGCGCTCTCGCACATGCTGACGCAGAGCCTTGGCCCGGAACCGCTGCACAACCCACAGGTTTGCGAAGTCGAGCTGAAGCATCACGACGTTTTGCTGCTGTGCAGCGATGGTGTGACGAGGGAAATAACGTCAGCAGAGATCTCCCATATCCTGCGTCACAGTCCCGCGCCGGAACAGGCGGTGGAGGAATTGCTGCGGCTTGCTGACGAGCGCGGAGGACATGACAACGCCACCGCCGTTGTAGTGAAGGTCGTCTAGCGCCAACCTACCGACGGCGCACATGGCGGAGGCGGATCGGAAGCCGGCGCTACGGAATGGTTTCCAGCGGAATCTCCAGCTTTAGCCGCCAGACGCGGTCGCGTTGCTCGCACACAACGGTTTCCTTGGGACAGACGGCGGAAATGGCGGTGGCTTCCGCGGCCGGTTTGAACTCGATCACGAGATCGCACACGTCGTCGTGGATTGTTTCCTTTACTGACACGATTTCATTTTGCCGGACCCGTTGCAGGAAGCGTTGCGCACGCCAGCCGCTGCGTATCCAGCCGGTGAAGACTTTGCCGGAACCACTGAGTTGAATCTCCGCCGCCGATTTGAAGCCGGCTTCACGGATGAACTTGGCCAGTTCATCGAGCGGAGCTTCCTGTAGCGCCCGGATCAGTGTTGCCTTCATCTGTCGCAACGATTCGTCTGTGAGTGCGACGGCTGCCTCTGGGAACCGGCCCGCTTTCATCGCGGCGAAGTAGCGCCGATACACCTCCCCCGGCCGCGCCACCGGCACGCTTGCCGCCGCGCGGTCCCGCTCCGCTTGCCGAGCTTTCGTCAGATCGCGCACTTTGTCTGGAGCATCGGCGAGGAGGACGGCAGAAGTCAGAAGCCAGAGGACAGAGGACAGAAGAAGAACCGGCTTCCAGTTCCTTCCGACTTCCGACTTCTGGCTTCTGGCTTCTTCTTGCATCGGTTAAATCTCCTTGACCGCGGTCATGATACGCCGTTATGAGCCGCGTCGCCAATGAACAAACTTCAGCAGACTATCAACCGCATCGGCCAGCTTCCGGCAGCCGCGGCTGAGCGCGCGCAGGCGCGGCTTGATTCCCTGACCAAGCCGCCCGGCAGTCTCGGCCGGCTCGAAGAGATCGCGCGCCAGCTTGTGGCGATCACGGGCGCTGAGCGACCCAGCGTGCGCCGTAAGACCATCATTGTTATGGCCGGCGACCACGGCGTCACGGCGGAAGGCGTCAGCGCGTATCCGCAGGCGGTCACGGCGCAGATGGTGTTGAACTTTCTGCGTGGCGGCGCGGCGATCAATGTGCTCGCCCGCCACGCCGGCGCGCGGCTCGTGGTGGTGGACATCGGCGTCAACGCGGAGTTTCCGCCAGCAACCAAGCCTGCCGACACTTCGGGCAACGTTGAGTTTCTGCGCCGCAAGGTGGCGCCGGGCACGCGTAACTTTGCGCGCGAAGCGGCCATGACGCGCGACCAAGCGGTTGCCGCGCTGACCGCAGGCGTTGAGGTTGCGGAAGCGGAGATCGCTCGCGGAGCCGAACTGATCGCCACCGGCGACATGGGCATTGGCAATACTGCCGCCAGCAGTGCCATCGTCGCCGCGATAACGGGCCGACCGGTTGCGGAAGTCACCGGCCGCGGCACGGGCGTGAACGACGCGGGATTGGCCAAAAAGATTGAGGTGATCAGCAGTGCGCTGGAGTTGCATGGTCTCACGCCCGACGCTACACGCTCAACGCTCGACGCGCTGGACCTGCTCGCCAAGGTCGGTGGCCTCGAAATCGCGGGGCTGGCAGGCGTCGTCCTTGGCGCGGCGGCGGCGCGGCGGCCGGTGGTGCTCGACGGTTTCATCAGCGGGGCGGCGGCGTTGATCGCGGCAGGACTCGCGCCGGGCGTCACGCAGTTCTGCTTCGCGGCGCACCGTTCGGTCGAGGCGGGCCATCGCGTCACGCTGGAGACGCTCGGCTTGGAGCCGGTGCTGGACCTCGACCTGCGGCTCGGCGAAGGCACGGGCGCGGCGCTGGTGATGCACTTGATCGAAGCGGCGGCGAAGTTTTACAACGAGATGGCGACGTTTGCCGAGGCGGGTGTCACGGAGAAACACTGATGAACTTTCAAGCGATCGTGCGGCGGCTGATGCTGGCGGTGCAGTTCCTCACCGTCGTCCGGGTGCGCGTGGCTGACCCGGTGACGGACGACGAACTGCGCGATTCAACCTACTTCTTTCCGGTGGTCGGCCTCGGCTTGGGCGTTGCTGTGGCGATGACGGGTTGGGCGCTGGGTTGCGTCTTTACTTGGCCGGTGGTGGCAGCGTTGCTCGTGGTGGAACTGGCGGTGCTCACTGGCGCACTGCACCTCGACGGGCTGGCGGATATGTGCGACGGGTTTTACGCTGGCCGCGACCGCGACGACACGCTGCGCATCATGAAAGACCCACACATCGGCACGATGGGCGTTGTCGGACTGGTTTCTGTGCTTGGCCTGAAAGCTGTCGCGTTGATGAACGTCCCTGCGCACCGCGGCTTGTGGGTCGTTGCCGCCGCGCCCGTCGTCGGACGCAGCGTCGTCCTGCTCGCCTGCGCGATGGGCCGCTATGCGCGTGAGGAAGGCACAGGCAAGACCTACATCGGCCAGCTCAGCCGCGATCACGCGTGGATGGCGCTGGCGATGGCGGTGTTTGGCTGCACGATGATCCGGCAGTTTGTTCCCGCCGCGCTGGCGTTCGTGCTGGCTGGAATATGGCTGGTGCTCTTCGTGAGCTACTGCAACCGCCGCATCGGCGGCCTGACCGGTGACACGGTCGGCGCGCTCAATGAGACAACGGAGTTGATCGTGTGGCTGGCGGCGAGTTGCCGGTGACCGCTGGTTGCTAAATTTTCTCCACCGCATCCGCAAGCACCCAGCCTCTTTTGCCGTCGGCGCGTTCGACTTCAAGCCAGCCGGGCACGCCTTGCATCCGCGACGGGCGCTCGCCGACGATCCAGAGTTTCTGGCCTTCGTAGGTGGTGAAGTGTCGCATACCGTCGTCCACCGGCGCAAAACGGACGACGACCTCCTTCGCGATGGCGATGCCGGCCGGCGGACCTTCTTCGATTACAATCCTCGCGCCAAGGCCGACGCTAGCGAGCAGCACGATGACACCGAACGTGATGGCGGCGGAGCGGAACCAGCGTCGCCACTCGATGGCTGGTGGCAGCCAGATGAACACGATCAGGCCAAGCATTGCCAGCCAGTAGCACGCGACGACCAGCCATGTCCACTCGTCCGTTGTAAGGCTGTCGCGTGCGCCTGCAAGCCACGCGGACCAACCGCCGGCGGCAGCGGCGTCGTAGGCTTTCGTTTGCTTCTCGACGAAACCAAGGTTGCCATCCACGTCGCGGTCGCGCGGTTCGAGTTGGTGGGCGCGCTCGAAGTTGAGGATGGCGCGGCCGAGATGGCCGGCTTTGAAGTGAGCGTTGCCGAGGTTGAAGTAAAGGTTGGCACTACGCACGCCGGCGGCGATGAGCGATTCGTAACGTGCGATGGCTTGATCGAACTGGCCCTGGTCGTAGAGTGCTGCGGCCTCGCGGAACGCCGCCGGCGCGTCGGCAGCCCATGCCGACGCAGCCAGCACCAACGCCAAGATGGATGCAATCGTTCTCACAATGACAACTTCTCCATCGCCACGATGACCTCACGCACGATTTTCACTAGTCGCTCGCGATCCACCTTGCCTTGTATGTTCGGGGCGAACCGTGCGGCGTCGCAGGCGGCGAACACTTCCTTCAACGCCTGGCAAATCTCCGGCGGCAAGGCGCGTGGACGGAGTTGCTCCTCGATGATGTTGCTGGTGATGCCAGACGACGGCAGGTTCAGCCGGTCGCCGAGGTAATCTTGCAGTGTCTTGAACAGTGTCGCGTAGAACGCCGCGCCTTGGCTCTGGCCCGTGTGCAACAGCCGCTCGGCTTCGGCGAGCCGACGCTGGGCGTTGCCGTAGGCGCGACGTTTGCGGGCGTAGCGGATGTCACTGCGGAGCCGCGCGCGGCGGCGTTGCGCAAACAGTGAGATCATCAGCGCCAGCACGGGCGCGCCCTGACCGGCGAGAAACCATGTTTGCCGGTAGAGCATAGCCGAGGTTGGGGCGGGCGCGCCGAGGTCGGGCTTGAGATAGACGACGCCGACGCCGAGTTTCTCCGGCGGACGCGGCGCCGCACCGGCGGGCGCAACGCCGACAACAACAGGTGTTGCGCCAGCGGGCGACTCCTGCACGTTGAGTTGGATCGGCCCGCGACTGAGTGTCTGGTAACGCCCCTGCTCCGGCTCGAAGAAGCTGAACGTCACCGGCGGGATCACCGACGCGCGCACTGACAGCGGCACGATGACCTGCTCGAAAATTTTCTCGCCGGTATAGCCCATCTCATCGGTTTGCTTGCCCTTCACCACCGGCTCGTAGCTCTTGAAGCCTTCCGGTGGCGTAAACTTCGGCGGCGCGAGCGTGGCGAGATTGCCCTGGCCGACAACACGGATGGTGAGTGTCACCGGCTCGCCTGTGCGCAGCGTGGTAGGCTTGGCGGTCACGTCGAGTGCGTAGCGGCCGACTGCGCCGGTGAAGTCAGCCGGTCTGCCGGCGTCAGGTAAAGGCGACACGCGCACCGGCACGGCCGGTGATGTCACGGTGATTCTTTTCGTCTCGCCACCGCCGCCGAAGAAGTTCTCGAAGAACGGATCGTTGAAGCCGGGCAGCCGCGGGCGGCGGCCGGAGTCCATAAACACGTCCAGCGCGGCTTGGGCGGGACCAAGCGCAAGCTGACCAATTTGCATCGGGCTGGCCAGCGTGCGGAAGGTGTAAACGACAAACGATTTGCCATC
Source organism: Verrucomicrobiota bacterium (assembly GCA_026397915.1). GTDB lineage: Bacteria > Verrucomicrobiota > Verrucomicrobiia > CAIQCK01 > CAIQCK01 > CAIQCK01. Next base: position 117,736 of record JAPLTX010000051.1, on the reverse strand, counting down.
AATCACTTCCTGCGACTCGACCGGGCGCGGCAATTTGATCTCGCTGAAGCCGGCCGCGGCGATGGACGGCATCTGGCTGCGGTAGCGGATGCCGTTGCGGATGGAGAGCTTCAAGTCCAGTGGCACCATTTCGTTCAGGAAGAGGTTGGTGCGGGCGATGGAGAGCTTGAGCTGGAAAACGTCTTCTGTGTTGACGCCTTGGATCTGGCCCTTGGCTACCTTGATGACAATCGGCTGACTGCTGAGCACCTGATTGCCCAACTGCAAGTTGAAGGCGGGGATCACCAGCGTGCCTTCGCGCGCGGGCGTCAGCAAGAAAACGTGCGCGACCGCGTCGTGACGCACACCGTTGTCGATGCTCACTTGCGTTTGCGCACCGCCGTAGGCGACACTAAAACCATCCAGCGGCGGTAACTGCGGCTGCCCGGTGCTCGGCATGTCCTCGCAACGCAGGGTAAGTTGGATTTGCTCGCCGACGGAAACTTCCGTCCGGTCCACAGAGGCGGTGAAGTTGGCCGCGTGGGCGAGGCAGGGGAAGAGAAGACAGAAGACGACAACCAGGCGACAGAAGCCAAATAGCTTCCGATTCCTGATTTCTGATTTCTGATTTCTGATTTCCTTCATCTCACCATGTCTTATCCGGCTCACGTTCGCCCAACTTACGCAGCGGCTTCCGCTCTTTCCATTGTTTTTCTTCGTCGCGGAGCGCGTCAAGCAACAGCTTGGCCTCCTGCTCGCTCATCTCGCGCTGTTTGTCGGGCTGGCCATCGTCGTCGCCGGGCTTCTTTTCAGGCTCCGGCTTCTCGCCCGGCTTGGGCTGCGGCTGTTGTTGTTGCTGCTGCTGCGCCTGCTGCTGTTGCTTTTGTTCGCCGGGTTTTTGTTGTTGATCCTGTTTCTGTTGCTGGGCAGCTTGCTGTTGCTTGTCCTGCTTTTGCTGCTGGTTCTGTTGCTGCTGCTGTTGCTGTTTCTGCTGCTCCTGGAGTTTCTTCAGTCGCAGTTCCACAAGCTTCTTGTTGAACGCCGCATCTCCATCCTTCGGGTCGAGCGCGAGCGCGCTGTCGTAGCAGGTGACTGCCTGCTTGAAAAGCTCTTCCGCTTGCTTGGGATCGGGCGTTTCCAGCGGGTCGGCCTGCCGGTAGCAGGCGTTGCCGAGGTTGTAGAACGCGCGCTGTTGCAACGCGGTGTCTTGCGTGACCAACGATTGTTGGTAGGCCTTCGCCGCTGCGTCGAACTGCTTCTGGCGATAGATCGCGTTGCCTTCGTTGTAAAGCTTCGGCGGCGGCTCGGTGATGTCGGCGGCAGAAAGTGAAGAGTGAAGAGTGAAGAGTGAAGAGTTGAGGAAGAAGGCGAGGATGACCACCGGGGTCAGGGAGCTTCCGGCCGTCTGAGACACAAAGCCGCGCGCTTCCTTCCGCCGCTCGCGCAGCAGCGCCTCCACCATCAACAGCGCCAGCGCAAGGCCAAGCGGCCACTGGAACCGTTCCTCAAAGCGCTTCATCAGTTGGGTTTCGAAATCCTTCGGCGCCATCGGCTCGATGCCGTTGCGGTAGATTGTGTCGAGGCCGAAGTTGCCGGCGGTAGCGTGGACGTAGTAGCCCTTGGTGGCCAGCGCGACCTGTTGCAGCGTGGCTTCGTCGAGCTTGGTCTGCACCACGCGACCGTCGCGGTCCTTCAAGAACTCGCGCGATCCTCCTTCGGCGGGCACTGGGATCAACTCGCCTGAGGTCGTGCCGATACCGATGGTAAAGATCTTGATGCCAATGTTTGCGGCGGTCTTGGCGGCGGAAACCGCGTCGCCTTCAGTGGCCTCGCCGTCGGTGATAAGGATCAGCGCGCGGTTGCGGTCGGCACTGCGGCCAAATCCGCGCATCGCCTCCTTGATCGTGCTGGCGATGTCGGTGCCGCCGAGCGGAATGATATCCGGCGTCATGTCGTCCAGCATCAGTTGCACAGCGGCATGATCGAGCGTCAGCGGACAGGAGATGAATGGCGTGCCCGCGAACGCAATCAGGCCGACGCGGTCACCGACGGCCATCTTGAGCAGGTCACGCACGGCAAACTTCGCCTGCTCCAACCGGCTGGGCCGCACGTCCTGCGCCAGCATGCTTCGGGAAACATCGAGCGCCACAAAGATATCAATACCGCGCCGTTTGACCTCCTGCCATTGGTAGCCCCAACGCGGCAGCGCCAGCGCCAACACGAGCGAGATGATCGCCGTCGTGACGAGCGCCGCGCGCACGAGGCCGAGCCGTTCGTTCAGCGTTGGCACCATCACCGGCAACAAGTGCGGCGCGGCAAACAACTCCAGTGCCCGGCGGCGTTGACGCCACGCAAACCAGAAAAACGCCACGACCAGCGGCGCGAGCCAGAGCCAGTTCAAGACGATGGGGTTGCCAAATTTCATGGCAGCTTCCTCAGCCTCGTTTGTCCCAACCCGACCTCAACCAGCAACAGCGCCAGGCCCGGCCACGCAAACCACGGGAACAGTTCGTTCATCTGCCGGTAGGAAGGCGCCTCGATCTTGCGCTTCTCCAGCTTGTCAATCGTCTCGTAAATCTGCTGGAGCTGCCGCGTGTCGGCGGCGCGGAAAAACTGGCCGTGGGTTTTCTCGGCCATGCGTTTGAGCAGCGGCTCATCGAGATCGGCTTGCATCATCCGATAGCCGAGCGTGCGGCCCGCCGGATCCACCACAGGCATCGGCGCAATGCCGCCAGTGCCCACACCGATGGTATAAACCTTGATGCCGAGCGCCCGCGCGGCGTCGGCGGCCACGTCAGGCGAAAGCCGGCCGGCGTTGTTGCAGCCGTCCGTGAGCAGCACCACGACGCGGCTCTTGGCCTTGATGTCGCGCAGGCGGTTCACGCTGGAACCAAGCGCTGAGCCGATGGCCGTGCCGTCCTCGATCAAACCGACACGGACGCGGTCGAGGCCCTCGATCAGCCATTCGTGGTCAAGCGTCAGCGGGCACACGGTGTAGGGGCGGCCGGCAAAGGCGATCATGGCGAGGCGGTCGTTCGCGCGTTTGACAATGAAGTCGCGCACCACTTCCTTGACCGTGTCCACGCGGTTGCGGCGACGGCCGTCTTTTTCAAAATCCTCCGCCAGCATGCTGCCCGACACGTCGAGGCAGAGCACGATGTCAATGCCCTCCGTCACCGCTTTCTCCTCGGCGAGCGGTTTCTGCGGCCGTGCGAACGCAATCACGAGACAGGCCAGCGCCACGCCGCGCAGCACGACCAGCCCTCGCCGCAATTGCAGCCACGGCGACGGTGAGAACTGCAACAGCGGCGCGACCGCTGAGAACCGCAGCGCCGCCGCCCACCGATGTCGCTGCCGCCACCAGATCAGCGGCGGCACCAGCGCCAGTAGCAGCAGCAACCACGGATTGGCAAAAGTGAAGTTCATCCGTTCAAGATTGCGGTGTAGCCGCAGGCGTCTGGCCAGCAGATTCCGGAGTTTCAGTCTTGGAACCGGAACCCGGGACTATTTCCTGCGGCACGGTTTCATCCACGAACCGCGTCGCCGCCGCCAGCGCGGCTTCCATTTCCTTCGGCCCCGGCCGGAAGCGGGCGAACTTCACCAGGTCGCACTGCGTCAGAAAATCTGTGAGCAGTTCCTTGTGCGTCGGCCGCAACCGTTGTGATCGCGCCATGTCCTGCAAGAATTCCTCGGTGGTCTGCTCCGCCGCACGAAGACGAAACTGCCGCTCGATGTATTGCCGCACCGCGTCGGACACTGCGATGTAAAACGCCTCGATCTCGCTCGCCAGCATCAACTTCCGTGCCGCATCCAGCCGCTCGCGCGCCTCCTCGACTGCGTTCTGTCGCGGCACGAATGTTTCCTTCGCCTCCTGCCGGCGTTTGCGCAAGACCAGCCACACCACGAGCACCACCGCCGCCACCGCCAGCGCAAGCGCCGCCCACACCCACCACGGCGGCAGGATGAGGACATCGGGCTTGATGTCGTGGATGTCGTTCGTATTCACAGATTCGTGGTTGGTGATTTGTTCTTCCTCGAATTGAGAATCAGTGTCTCGCTTCCCTCATCCTGAAGAACTTGATCAACGGTTTCAAATACGGCTCGTCGGTGCGCAGTTCGACCAGGTCCACGCCGCAATTCCGCAACATCTGCGCGCGCTCGCGTTGGCGGCGGATGGCCGTCTCCCAGAAGTTCCGCCGCGTTGGCTCGTGCGAGGTGTCTAGCAGCACGCGGCTACCGGTCTCGGCGTCTTCCAACTCCACGATGCCAATAGGGGGTATTTCGATCTCGCGCGGGTCGGTGATGGCGACGGCCACCATGTCGTGCCGCTGGTTCGCCACGCGCAGCATCTTCTGACAGTCGTCGGCGATGAAGTCCGACAACAGGAACGTGACACTATGGTGCGCCGTGATCTGTTCGAGAAACCGCAGCGCGGCAGGAATGTCCGTGCGGCGGCCCTTCGGTGTGAAGTAGAGGATTTCGCGGATAACGCGCAAGACGTGCGTCTTGCCTTTCTTCGGCGGCACGAACAGCTCGATGTCATCGCTGAACATGATCAGGCCGACCTTGTCGTTGTTGCGGATGGCTGAGAACGCCAGCACCGCGGCGACCTCGGCGGCGAGTTCGTTCTTGAGCTGGCGCACGCTGCCAAAAATCTCCGAGCCGCTCACGTCCACCAGCAACATGACGGTCAGTTCGCGCTCTTCGGTGAACTTTTTGATGAACGGATGGCCCATGCGCGCCGTGACGTTCCAGTCAATCGTGCGGATGTCGTCGCCGGGCTGGTATTCGCGGACCTCACTGAACTCCATGCCGCGGCCCTTGAAGACGCTGTGATACTGTCCGCCCAGCACGTCGTTGACGGCGCGGCGGGTGCTGATCTCGATCTGCCGGATCTTCTTGATGATGTTGCGGGGAAGCATTCGATTTTGGATTTTAGATTCTGGATTTTGGATTGAGGACTGCCTTCTGCGGCAATCCAAAATCGGCAATCCAAAATCCAAAATTCATTTACGGCACCGGCACTTCGTCGAAGATGCGTTTCACGATGTCCTCGCTCGTCACGTCCTCGGCCTCGGCCTCGTAGGTCGGGATGACGCGGTGGCGCAGCACGTCCATGCCGATGCTCTTGATGTCCTGCGGCGTGACGTAGCCGCGGCCGTGCAGGAACGCGCTCGCCTTGGCGGCGAGCGTCAGGAAAATTGTCGCGCGCGGCGAGGCGCCGTATTCGATCAGGCCGGCCACGTCTATCTTGTAGGCCTTCGGGTCGCGCGTGGCGTGGACGATGTCCACGACGTAGTTCTTGACCTTCTCGTCCATGTAAATCTGGTCCACCACCTTGCGGGCGCGGAGGATATCGTCGGGGCCGATGATGGGCTTGAGTTCCACCGGCGTTGAGGTGAACGCGCGGGCGTCGAGAATCTGCCGCTCCTCCTGCTTGGTGGGATAAGTGATCTCGATCTTGAGCATGAAGCGGTCCACCTGCGCCTCGGGTAACGGATACGTGCCTTCCTGCTCGATCGGGTTTTGCGTGGCAAGCACCAGAAACGGCTCCTCCAGCTTGAAGGTCTGGTCGCCGATGGTCACCTGCCTCTCCTGCATTGCCTCCAGCAACGCGCTCTGGACCTTGGCGGGCGCGCGGTTGATTTCGTCGGCGAGAATGATGTTGGCAAACACCGGGCCGCGCTTGACCGAGAACGTGCCGTCGCGCGGGTTGTAGATGAGCGTGCCGACGAGGTCGGCGGGCAGCAGGTCCGGCGTGAACTGGATGCGCTGGAACCGGGTGTTGATGACCGACGCGAGCGATTTGACCGCGAGCGTCTTGGCAAGGCCAGGCACGCCTTCCAGCAGCACATGGCCGTTGGCGAGCAGGCCGATGAGCAGCCGCTCGATCATGTAACGCTGACCGACGATGACTTTGCTCAATTCGCTCTGGATCGCCGTGACAAAGGCGCTTTCCTGGCGAATGAGTTCCGTGAGTTCGCTGATGCTTTTCTCTGTAGCCATAGGGTGACTATAGAGACAGCGCGAGCGTGCCGAAAGTTCAATTTTATGGGCGCTCTTCCGGCCAATAATCCACCCACTGCGTCCTGCTCACCTTCAGGATCGGTGGGGGCGGCGAGAAAAAGCTGTCAGCGATTGGTATTTACCGCGCTACTCGGTCCAGGCGTCGCGCAGGCCGCGGAAGCCGGTGATGCTGCTGCGCTTGACGGGCAACTGGGTGGCACCGGTGACGGCGTCGCAGCCGGCGGGCGGGTCCATGAAGGAACCGCCGCGAATCATCCGGTAGCCGTCGAGGCCGGCGTGGAACGAGGTCGAATACCAGTCGAGCGTCCACTCGGCGGCGTTGCCGACGATGTCGCACGCGCCGTAGGGGCTGTTGAACTTATCGAAGCTGCCCACCGGTGCGAGTTCCGGGAAGCCGTCCGCGTCGCCCTCGCCGTTGCAACGCCACACGCCGCCGGTGTCGGGCGCTTCGTCGCCCCAGGGATATTTCCGTTCCGGTTTCGGGTTCGGCGCTTTCTTCGATTCGTCGCCGTCGAGGTAGAGGCCGCCGCGCAATGTCTTCTCCCATTCCGCCTCCGACGGCAGCCGCAGGCCACACCAGTCCAGAAATCCGGCGGCGTCATACCATGAGACGTAGTTGATGGGGAACTTCTCGCGGCCCGGCGCGACGGCGTAGGTGTCGCCGGGGTTGTGCGTGATGCCACAGCGCTCGGGGTTGGTCATGTGTTTGTGCCAGCCGCTGCCGCCCTTGCCGGTCTCGTTGAGGTAATCGGCATACATGCCGACGGTGGTTTCGTATTTCGCCATCCAGAACGTTGGCAGCGTGGTAGGCTCGATCTGAGGTTTCGATTCGTCGAAGCCCCCACCGAGGACAACATTCATCTTGAACGCGCCGCCCGGCACGCGAACCATGCGGATGCCGCGCACGCGGACTTCGAGTTGCGACGCGTTGGCCAAGCCGAGCGAGCCAAGGCCCCACCAGAACATCTTTTTCTTGCCGGCGGACTCCACAATGTCGTGGTCGCCGCGCAACGCCGTTTGCGGGATCAACCTCCAACCCGAGGTCGCGCTCTCGCGGTAGCGAACGAACACATACGCCGGCGCGGCGCGCGAGATGTCCTTCACGGCGAGTTCATACTCGATCTTGAAGAACGGCCCGCCCATCTCGGAGTCTCCGAGCTTTGCGGTGACGTTGGTGATGGAGAGCCACTGGGCGAAGGCCGGCTGGCAGGCCAGCGCGGCCAGAATCAAGATGAAGAGGAAACGTTTCATGATGTGGATGGATTTCAACGCAAAGGCGCGGCGCAGCGCTGTTCATGGCACTGAGAGTCGCCACGCCTCTGCGTTTTCCTCCGGCTGGCCTCGCATTACACGTTGTCGGGAATGACCCACGGCGCGCGGTAGCTGCGCTTCAGGAACTTGTTGGCCTCCGGCGCGTCCTTGAACGTCTCGGTTTTGGCGTCAAACGCGAGCTTCTTGTTGCCGACGCGGTAGGAGATGTTGCCAAGGTGGCAGAGCATCGCCGAATAATGGCCCTGCTCGGCGTTGGCCACCGGTTGCTGGCGGTTCTTGATGCACGCGATGAAGTTGTCGTGATGCTCCTTGTCCGCTTGGCGGCCCGGCGCGGCCACGACCGACTCGGCCTTTTCATTGAACACCTGCCAGCCGTCGCCATGCCGGCCGTAATACATGAAGCCCTTCGTGCCAAGCACTTCGATGCGCGTGGCGTTGAAGGCCCAGTTCGGCGGCAACTGGCCCTTGTCGCGGCGATCCATCGGTGTCTTGGTCATGTAGGGTGTCCAGAGCGCCGACTCGAACAGCATCGTCAGCTTGCCATACTCGAACGTGACCATCTGCGTGTCGGGAATCTCGCGGCCGTCGGTGAGCGCGCAGACGCCGCCGGCATGGCTGATGGTGTCTGGGAACGGCTTGTCGCCGATGAGACAACGCGCGAGATCAATCTGGTGGACGGCGTCGCCAGCGATGGCGCCGCAACTGAACTCCCAGCGGTCGAGCCAGCGACGGCTCGGGTCGTAGGGCACCACCGGCGCGGGGCCGCACCAAGTGTCGTAGTCGAATCCGGGCGGCACCGGTGCGCTTTCGGTCGTCGGCGTCTTGCGCATCTGGTGCTGCAGCATATTAAAAACGCGCACGAGGTAAACATCGCCGAGTTTTCCGGAGCGGATGTATTCGGCGGCGTCGCGCAGATACTGGCAACTGCGGCTCTGCATGCCGACTTGGATGACGCGCTTATACTTGGCGGCCGCCTCGATCATCTTGCGGCCTTCCCATGCGCTGTGCGTCATCGGTTTTTCGACGAACACGTCCTTGCCGGCCTGACAGGCCATGATCGAACCGAGCGCGTGCCAATGATCGGGCGTGGCGTTGATGATTGCGTCCACGCGTTTGTCCTCAAGCATCTTGCGGAAGTCCTGCACCGCTTTCGGCGGCTTGCCCTGCGCCTCCTCGATCGCGGCGCGGGCGCGGGAGAACTTGCGCGTGTCCACGTCGCTGATGTAGGCAATGTCCACGTCCGGCCGGTTGGCGAACATGGTGGCGACATAGGTGCCGCGACCGCCAAGGCCCATGACGCCGATGACGACCTTGTCATTGGGGCCGACGGCGTGGGCTTTGTGCTGGGAGACAATGGCGAAGGTGCCGAAGACCGACGCCGAAGTGGTGACGAACTGGCGACGACTGATCGAATCAGAAGGCTTCATACCGCCAGTATTGAGAACGATGGTTGCCGCGTCAAGCGTTGGAATGCACAACGGCGAACGCCACCATACCGTAACCTGCCGTTACCGCAGTTTTTCAAACGCCGGCGTCGGCTTCTCGATGAAGCCGGATTTGGCGCGTAGGATAAAAAGGCAGGGCCAGCCATGCTTTGCCGCAAGCGCGTAGCCAGTGTCTGGGCCGAGCACCATCAGCCCCGTCGCCAGCGCGTCGGCGCGCGCGCTGGTCTCGCAGACGATGGTAACGGAGGCGAGATTGTGCGTGACGGGCCGACCGGTGCGCGGGTCAACGACGTGAGAGTAGCGGTGGCCGGCGTCGGTGAAGAAATTGCGGTAATCGCCCGACGTGGAGACTGCTTTGTCCTTCAACTCAATGACGCGCTGGATGGCGCGGCCGTCATCGAGCGGCTTGTCAACGCCAACACGCCACGGCCGGCCTTGCTGGCCGTGGCCGCGCGCCTTGAGTTCACCGCCGATGGCAACGAGGTAGTTCGTTACGCCGAACTGACCGAGTCGTTCGGCGACAGCGTCCGCGGTGTAACCCTTCGCGATGGCGGAGAGGTCCACGGAAATCTCTGGCGACGTTTTCCGCAACGCAGGTGGATCGAGCCGCGCTTGCAGTTTCCGCCAGCCCACCTTGCGCCGAGCTTCGGCAATCGCCTGCTCCGGTGGTGCCTCGCCGGTTTCACGGCGCGGACCGAATCCCCACAGTCGCACCAGTGGGTCCACCGTCACGTCGAACGCGCCGCTGGTCAACTCGCTCACGCGCAGCGATTCCACGACCACGCGCGCTGTGTCCGCCGACACCGCGAACCAATCACTACCACGATACGCGCCGAAACGGCAGACCTCCGAGTCCTCGCGGTAGGTGGACATTGCCCGATCCAAGCGGTCCAGCAGCGCGCCGACCTCCCGCCGCGCCTGCTCGACGACGACGGGCGCGGGCGGCTGGAGAAACTTCACCGAGTAAGCCGTGCCCATCGTGCGGCCGGCAAACGTCACCAGTTCGGCAGCGGGTTTCGGCTCTGCTGCCGCTGCGAACGCTGTCGCAAGCAGGCATGCCGTTGTCAGAAGCGCGGCAATGCGGCTCATCGTTTCGGCCAGTTCAGGTGTTTGTGGAGGAAGTCGAACGTTCCGACGGCGTGGATCTCGTGCGGGCCGCTGAAGTATTCGAACTCGCAGCGGTCGCCGGTGCCGAGCAGGTCGTAGCGGCGCTTGGTCTTGGCGTATTCGTAAGCCACCATCTCGTCCACGCCCACGCCGTCGAAGTGGCCGCGCTCGACCATGAACGGCCGCGGGCAGATCAACCATGACATCTCGGCGTAGTTGAACGTGTTGCCGAGGTTCCACTCGAAGATCTCATACTCGCCGGTGAACATGTAGCTGCCCTTGAAGGTCGTGGAGGCGTTTTTAGCGATCCACTCGTTGTAGTCGCCAGAGCAGATCGAGAGGCAATACTTCTCCAGCATCGCCGGCAGCCGCATCGCCGACTTGCCTCCGTAGCTCAGCCCGTAGAACGCGATCCGCTCGCCATCCACGAAAGGCAGTGCCGCGAGCCAGTCCAGCGTCCGCTCGTGCTGACGCGCGATGACGGCAAAGAGCGTCTTGCCGAGCGGGTTGAGTTTCCGCTGCAACACACGGAACTCGTCTTTGCCGATGTAGGGGTTCTGTGGCGAGAAGGTGATGAACCCGCGCTCGGTAAGCTTGTTGGCGAAGCTGTGGTAATAGCGACTCTCGACCTTCGGGTTCGCACAATCCTGTGGCCGACCCTCCAGCCCGTGCTGGCAGACCACAACAGGCCGCCGTTCGCCCGACTTGAGGTCCTTCGGCACGAGCAGGATTCCGTAAGCATAAACGTCCGGCCACACGTCGAGCATCACCTCGTAGCCGCGATACGTCGGTTCGTCATAGACCAGCCGCGAGCGCGGATTCATCGGTAGCGACGCCGGCGGAAACCGGCCGATGACCTCGTCCCACAGATAATCGCGATACCAGCGCGTGTCCTCTTGGTATTTCTTCACCACCGCGGCCGAGTCTTTCGCGGGCGGAAAACCCGCGTGGCTGAGGTTCAAATTCGGTTTCGTCCACAATTCCGCCCGCCGCGCCTCGCCTTCGCGCAGCACGCGTTGCGTGTGCTCGACGAGTTGGTCGAACTGGCGGTGGAAGCGCTCGGCATCAACCGTGGAATTTCCGGTGAAATGTCCCGGCCCGCCGATAATTGACGGTGGCGGCCACAATTTCAGTGCTTTCAGGAATGGATCGAGTGCAAAAAGAACATCTGGAAGGAACGGATAGTTGGCTGTCAGGACCATTTCGAGCGGCGGGTGTATTGGTTCGACCAACTTCTTTGCCCGATTGAATTCCGATATGAGGGAGTCCGCAGACGGTGTGGCAATCACGCCCGGCGCGGCACCGGCACGGCCCTGCGACGGCGCAGGCGGCCTGGCAATTTCAGGATGGCGGCTCGCCTCGATGACCAGCGCACGCGGCGCAACAAGGCTGGCTATCTCGGCATCGCCAAACTCTTCCAACAAGCCAGACACGTTGCGGTAGATCGGCTCGCGCCAGACTTGCTCACGAGTCTGAAAGTAACCGCTGACAAGAGCCGCGTTGATGCGCGTGTCAACAGCTGCAGAATAGAACGCCAGCAGGCCGCCTTCGCCGTAGCCGATAACGCCGATGGGCCGCTTCGCGTCGGCAGAAAACCAATCAACCGCCGCGAGAACCTTCTGCACTTCGTAGCCGATGATGTGGTGGCCCATTTCGAACGCGGCGCGATAAATGAACTCGCGGTGCGGTTGGTTTGTCATGCGAATTTTCGGATTGCCGGAGTAAGTATCGCGTCGGTCCATCAGCATCGGCACAAGGACACGACATCCCATCTGCGCGAGCCTCGCCGGAAACGGCTTGATGAGCATCTCCGGCGTCGTATCGCAATCTGGCAGCGCGACAATATCCGCCACCGGTTCTTGGTTCGGCTGTAGCAGCCATCCCTCCGCATCCACGCCAGGCAGCACACTCCAGCGCACGGCGAAAATCTTGTAACCCCACCCCTCGCCGACCTGCGCAGATTGCGTCGGCGTCGCGAGCAAATGCAACTCCGGCTTCACCCGCTCATCCACCACGCCGATGATTCTCCTGAACCGCTCGCGGTTCGGCTCGACAGACTTCGTGTAGGCTTCGGGCGAGGAGAAGTTGCGATGCCACTTCGCGGCGCGGCGCTCGACGCTCGCGGCCAGTTCGCGGTCGAGGAAACGGTCAATGCCGGCGATCATGCCCAGTGAGAGGTCGTTGGTGCCGGTGAGCGGCTGCGTGCCGGGCAGGAACTTGTCGTCGGCCGCAAGGGAGCCGACGACGAGAAGCGACATAAGAGAAGCGGCGAGCGAGGAGGCTTTCATGGCCGGTTCTTATGCCACGGCTGCGGCGGTTTTGGAAGGAGGTATCGCTCGTGCAGCGGGGTTGCGCGGCGGCAAACAAGGGTTAGGTTTGCCACCTTATGAAATCAAAAGCTCTTGTGGTGATTTGCCTGTGCCTGATGCCGTTGCTGGCCGCCTTTGCGGAAGAGACGCCCAACGTCGGCGACAAGGCGCCGCTGTTTCAGGCGGCCGCGCATCCGCAGCCGGTCAATCTCGCCGGCCTGATCGGCAAACAGAACATCGTCCTTTACTTCTACCCGAAGGACTTCACGCCGGGCTGCACGGTGGAAGCGTGCGATCTGCGCGATGGCTTCGAGGCGCTGAAAGGGCTGGACGCGATTGTGCTCGGCGTAAGCTACGATTCGGTTGAGTCGCATGCGAAGTTTGCTGCGCATTACAAGCTGCCGTTTGGGTTGATCGCCGACACGGACCACAGGGGCAGCGAGTTGTATGGCGCGGCAAGGGAGAAGTTCTGCTCGCGCGTTACATTCGTCATCAACAAGTCAGGCCGGATCGCCTGGCGAAACCTGACGGTGAATGCAAAGCAGGCCGCTGCCGAGATCAAAGCGGCTTTGGAACAACTCAAGCAGCAGGAGAAAAAATGATGGCGCTGGCCGGTGCGTTGCTGCCCGCCTCGGTTGCGCTCAGCGTGTCAGCAGCACCGGCACATCGCTCTTGCGGATGACGTGGGTGGTGGTGGAGCCGAGGATCAGTTCGCGGATCCGCGTATGGCCGTAGGCGCCCATCACGATGAGGTCGGCTCGCCGCCGTTCGGTGCACTCCAGAATCTGCTGTTCGGGATGGCCCACCAGCGTCTCGGCCGACGGCTCAATGCCGTGGTCCTTCGCCGTGCGCACGGCGTCCTCCATTGCGTCGTTGACGCCCATCTCCGGCGGCGCGGGCACGACCGTGACAATGCTGAGCTTGAGGCCGAGCGCCTGGCATAACTCGACGGCCACCTGCAGCGACTTGCTGGATTGTGCGCTGCCATCGTAGGCCACCAGCACTTGGCGCAGTTCGCGGAATTTGGCCGGCGTGACCAAACAGGGCTTGATGGAACGGCGCACGACGCGCTCAACGCTGGAGCCGAGGAACTGGCCGATGGCTTGCGCGTGCTCGCCGCGCTGGCCGAGCACCACCAGTTCCGTGCGCGTTTCCTCTTCAGCGATGTTTTCCACCACACTGCCCGTGCGATGCAGCGTCGAGCACTGGACGCCCGCCTTGTGGCAACGGTCGGCAACCGCGTTGAGGATGACACCGGCGCGCTGTTTCTGCATTTCCTGTAGTTGCGGCAGCAGTGCCTGATACGGTTGCGCGCCGATTGCGCCTGAGAGATCGGCCAGCAACGGCGCTTCAAGCAGCCGCACGTCGGTTACGTGCAGGGCCACAATGCGAGCCTTGAGTTTCTGGGCGAGCCAGATGGCGTAGTCACCCGCAACGCTGGAGTATTCGGAACCGTCGGTGCAGAAGAGAATGCTTTTGATCATGGTGGCGTCTCCTTCTGGCCTAACTATGCCGCAACGCGTCGCAGGAAGCAAAAACGAATTCGCACGCCTTTCACTCCGTGCCGCGGCCGCTGCGTCGCACAACCGCCGGCTCCCGCAAGAAACGCCGTCTAACCAGCCGCAATCATGCCGGTCTTCTTTGCGTAGGCAAACAAGCCGCCGGCATCAATCACCGCGCGCGCGTCGCCGAGCGGCTTCAGCGCGTAACGCTGGCCGGTCTCCACCGCAACCATCTCATTTTTGTCGAGGTCCAGTTCCGCCTCGTCGCCGGTCTTGAAGATCTCGCAGAGCCGTTGTGTGGACTCGATCGGGTAAATTTCGCCGGTGGCGACGCAGTTACGGAAGAAGATACGCGCGAAACCTTCCGCCACCACTGCCTCGCAGTTGGCCGCGCCGAGTGCCACGGGGGCGTGCTCGCGGCTGCTGCCGCAACCGAAATTCCGCCCGCCGATGATGATGGGATACTCGGCGTCCATTGCGCCCGGCTTGATGAACCGCTCCGGGTAGCTGCTATCGGGCAAGCCCGCCATCGCGTGGCTGCCGAGTTTCTCGTATTCCTCCGGCACGTTTGGCAGGAGGCTCAAATACTGCGCCGGAATAATCTGGTCGGTGTCAATGTTGTCACGCACCACATACACTTTGCCGCGGATGATTTTGCTCATACGGTCGAAACCCTAGCGTGGCGCGCGGGCTGAATCAACCCGGATGTCGCCGCCATCAGCACGCAAGGGAGTTTGACTAGCCGGCGGGGACATGACAAGCTGCGCGGCACTGGCGAAAGACTTCATTTTTCAAACATCAACAAACGCTGGAGACTCTGCATGAACACCAACCTGACCCGACGCGACTTTGTGAAAACCTCCGCTGCCGCCGGCCTCGGCCTGTGGGCCGCCGGGAGCCTTGACGCACGCGCTGCGTTCAAGACCAAGCTCCACAAGGCGATGATTCGCAAGAAGCCGAGCGAGAAAGAACTGCAGGAGCTGAAAGACGCTGGCTTCGAGGGCGTCGAGGGCGGCATCGTCACCGTGGAGGAGGCCGCCGAGTGCCGCAAGATCGCCGACAAGCTCGGCATGCGCATCCACTCTGTTCTGCGTGGTTGGGCCGAGTTCAACAGCGAGGATCCGGCGAAGGTGGAAAGCTCGCTGAAGGTCACGGAAGATGCGCTGCGAGCTGCGCACGCGTTTGGCGCGGACGCCGTGCTGTTAGTGCCATGCAAGATTGGCGGCAAAGGCATGGCCATGCCGGAGGCGTGGGAGTTCGACATCGAGTTCGACAAGAGAACAGGGCACGTCAAGAAGGTCGTTGCCGGCGATAACGAGAAATACAAGGACTACATCGCCGCGCAGAACCATGCCACGGACACGTCGCGCGCCGCGGTGAAGAAGCTCATCCCGTTGGCCAAGCAGTTGAAGGTGGTCATTGCGCTCGAAAACGTCTGGAATAACCTCTGGGTGAAACCGGCGCTATTCCAGAACTTCGTCGCGTCGTTCCACAACGAATGGGTGAAGGCTTACTTCGACATCGGCAACCACGTGAAGTATCAGAAGCCGGAGGACTGGATTCGCGCGCTCGGCCCGCTCATCGCCAAGTGCCACATCAAGGACTTCCAACTTAACCCCGACGGCCACGGTGGCAAGTTCGTCCATCCGCGCGACGGCAGCGTCAACTGGCCCGTGGTGCGCCAGGCGCTCGAAGATGTTGGCTACAACGGCTGGCTCTCTATTGAAGATGGTGGCTTGACGCTCAAGGAATTCAACGACCGTCTCGACCTGATCATTGCGGGAAAGTGACGGCCGGCACCGGCCGAAGCGAACCACGGTTGGTGGAGGTGAGGGGATTCGAACCCCTGACCTCCTCGTTGCGAACGAGGCGCTCTACCAACTGAGCTACACCCCCAACCGGGGCCAAAGACTCTTAGTGACGACCGGCCCAATTGCAAACAATTTCTTGCCGCGCAGCGGAAAACGCCGCCCCGTCTTCACCGTTTTGTCGTCACCCAATACGCTGGCAAGCGCGTCAGTCGCACACGCGGGTTCTCCGGCCTCCCCACGCTGCCCATCAAGTCCACCATCCGCGACTCCGATGACGTCCACTCCGGCGACAACTGGACCTCCACGCCCTTTTCCGGCAAGGCCCACGCCACCAACACACGTCCGTTGTCGCCGGCGCGCTCGAACTCAAACGCCCGCGCTCCCGCCACCAGCGTGCGCTCCGCCAAAAACGTCGCGCCATCGAGCAGGCCGTTGGCTACGTAGTAAGCCACCGCCGCCGCTGTCGGCGAATCATCGTATTCGAAAAAGCCGTTCACCGGGTCCTCGTCCGCTGCGTTCCACGGCGACGCCAAGCCGCAGAAAAATCTCTCCGCGCCGGCCGCCATCGCGAGCACATGTTGCCGCACGATCAACGCCGCCGCTTCACGCGGCAACAACGGTCGTGCGCTGCCCGCAGGCCGGCCGAGAGCCTGCTCGCGATAACTGCTGGCCACGTTCCGCAAGCCGCCGCTCGTGATCCACACCGGCTTTTCGCCGCCGCGCGCGCGCATGGCTGCCTTGACCGCAGCCACCGTTTTCGCCACCGGCGGGTCCGCCGCAAGGTCTGCCGCGCTGGATGCAGGCGTCAGATGGACGGACAAGGCGTCCATCGCGGCGAGCACGCCGGGTTGCAATAGTTTTGCCGCGAGCGCCGGATCGCCAAGCGCGCCGCCGACGATCAGGCAGCCGGGGTCTGTTGACTTTGCAGCCGCATACGTGCGTTGCAGCAGCTTCGAGTAGTTCCGCAACCGCTCCTCCGCGTCGCGGCCGGCAAGCAAGCCCGGCTGATCCGGCTCGTTCCACACTTCCCACGCGTGAACCCAGTTCCGGCAACGATGGACGGTCTGCTGGACGTAAGTGTCCCATTCCTCCGGCTGCGAGCCGCGGTCCTGTGGGCCGTTCTCCCAGTAGGCCGACGCGTCGAGCGAGCCGAGCACTTCCAGCCCACGCCGCCACGCCGCACGCAGTATCTCGTCGAACCACTGCCATTCCCCGGCCCGCGGCTCGACGGCGAACCATTGCGTTGCCAGCGGCATCCGCACCCAGCGCACGCCCAGCCGGGCCGCCGCATCCAGATGGTCGCGCCGGCAGCGGACCGTTCCGCCAAACAGCGACGCGCGTCCCGGCGGTCGCGCCACCAACGGTTGTGCGATAGCCAACGCCGTCTCGTCGCGCGATCCGACACCGTCGAGTTCCGCCACCACGACGATGTGGCCCGCCGCACCGAGCGGCAACGCAACAGACGCCGAGCCCAGCCCGTTGCTCAACGTGCCTATCGTCATCTCGTGGCGGAAAACACCATGCTCGTTGAAGTCACGCCCGGTGACACGCACCTGCCATGACGCGTTTGTCGGCTGCGCCGCGTAAGAAGCCAGCGCCACCACGACCTGCGGCGGCGTGCTCGGCGTAAACCAGTGTTCTGTTTGCGCCAACGTTACCGCAACCTCCGCCGGCAGCCGCGGCGCAAACGGCGTGGCTTGCTCGCCTGCTTCCAACTGTGCCGCATCAATCCACAGCGTCTGCGGCCCTCGCGCTCGCAGCACCACGCGCGCCTGTCCACTCGTTGCCTTCGCGGCCGGCTGTGTCACAAATACTCGCTGCCAGGCGGCCATCGGAAACACGCGGCACGCGGTCGCCGCCGCCGCGCCACCGGGCTGCTCGACCGCCAGTTCCGTCTGCGGCGCCGGTGTGGTTCGCGGCCCCGTCTCGGTGCGAAGGAATATCGAAAACGTCCGCGCCTTGCCGGCCGGCATCGGTTGCCAGAACGACCGCATCGTCAGCCGCTGATGTTCATCCAGCACCACGCGCAGGCAGCGCCACCCATGTGCCGCGTCAGTCCCGCGCAAGTCTGGCGCGGGATTTTCCCACTCAATCGCCGGCCGTCGCGCGAACGCGTCCACGTCGCTGATCTGGCAGTTCCAGTGAGCCATGCCCAGTTCGAAGCTCGGATTTGGCAGAAGGTTCTGGGCATGCCCGAACGTTCCGAAAAACACGCACGCGACGAAGAATCCAAGTTTCAAACTCCAAGTCTCAGAGAAACTCCAGGCTCCAAGCTTCAACAGCTGGCGCGTCGGTGCGAGCGTTCTTGGCGCTTGGTGTTTGAGGCTTCCTTGGAGTTTGGAATTTGGAATTTGGAGTTTCACCTGTCGTTTTCCTTCGCGCGCTTCACCTGAATTATCCGCGACTCGCTGCCGCCGTGAATGCCTTCCACCGAGTTTTGCTCGATCGCCACTGTCGCGCCCGGCTCGTCCACTGCGAACGCCACTGGTGCGTTCGTCGAGATGTTCACCGGATACCAGAAATACGCGTGGTTGCGGCGAAACACAATCGCATCGCTGCTGCCGGCGGCATGATAAGCGGTTGCAGCATCGCGCACCACGTTAAACTCCACCACCGTGCCGGCCACCGACGCCGACGTGTCACCCGCGCTGGCGGCGCCTTTGCGGCTGATGAGGACCACACCGTCGCTGCGGCTGCGGATGAATGAGTTGTGCCGCAGCACGTTGCCAAGCGCGCGTGGGAACTCGATCGGCAGTTTTGGCGCGTCGCCGCTGGTGACGAGCGCGCCAGCGCTGCATTCCTCGACGCGGTTGCCCTCGGCGACGTTCCAGAACAGCGGGCTGATGCCGCGGTTCCATGTGCGTGGCATCGAGGACGCCAGCGTGGTGCCGTTGGCGTAGAGGAACAGGCCTGGCTTGCGCTGCCGCGCAATGGTGTTGCCGGCGATGACGTTCTCAACGCACGAAATCCAAAGCTGGACGCCCGTCATGCCGTCAGCTGTGTGGTTGCCGACGATGAGGTTGCGGTAAAACATTGTGCCGACCGCAACGACCGAGCCTTTCGCCGGCGCGACGCGCCACGGCCGGTCGAGCAGTAGCCGCTCGCCGTCGCGCTTCACCACGCGCCGCGTCTGTCCCTGGCCCACGCCGCTGAAAACCGTGACGTAGTATTCGCCCATCGGTGGCTCCGGCGTGCCGTCGTCCACGTCGGGCGGCCAGAACGGCGTCTCGTTGTTGTCAGCGTCGCGAGCAAGCTGCTCGCGCTTCACGCTGCCAAGCCGGTCATCAGGCGTCGGCGGAAACGTCTTCGGCAGCGTCACGCTCGCGCCGTCAGCGCCGGCCAGAGGGCCGAAGTAGGCGGTGCGATGGTTGCCCTCGAACAAAATCATCTCGCCGACGTTCTGGTCCGTGCCAGCCACGCCGCCGAAGCGCGCCTGGCCCGTGCCGACGCTCGCGCCGGGGCCGCGCGGTTCCTCGACGCCGTTGCCGGAAATCCAGTTGTGCGTGATGGAGCCGTGCCCCGTCGAAAACCACAGCAGCCGTCGCGCCGTCGGCCCGCCCGCCTCCGCGCCGCGCGGCGAGGCGATGAGGTTCTCCTCGATGACGCACTCCTCGATCGGCTCACAGCGGCCGAGAATCGCCGCCTCCGCGTTGCCGCCGAAACGCGTTACCGACACCAGCCGGTTCCGCGCGAACTCGGTCTGCCGCGCGCCGGAGATGAACAATGGAGTGCGCCCCCGAAGCTCGTTGCCGACGACGGTAGCGCGCTCGGCGCGAACCGCGAGCACACCGCAGTTCTCGGCCTGTTTGCCGTCGCAATCGGCGACGCGCACTTTCTCAATGCGGCAGTTGTGCAGCCATGTTGTCGGCTCTGGCGAACGGACCGCGACACCGATATTGACCTGCGCGTTGCCAAGCAACGTCAGGTTTTCCACAGCCGCGCCGTCGCCGCTGAGCCAGATCGCCGCGTGGTCACCGGTCCGCAGTGAGCCGTCCTTCGCGACGAACTTCACGCAGTCTTCTGCTTGAAGGATCAAAGCAGGACAGGCACCCCGTCCGTCCAAGGTAACAGAGGTGTCCCGCTTGTCCGTTGATGAAGGATTGGACAGGCGGGACACCTGTCCTGATCTTGTCAACTCCTCCGTTGCCACAAATGCCGGGTCGAGTGCCAACACAAACGCGTCGAGCGAGATGCCGCCGCCTTTCACGTTTTTCCAAACGAGCTTGTGCAGGCCCGCCGACAGCTTCAGCGTCGCCGACTTCGCCCACTTAAATTCGCCGAAGCTGCCGGTGTTCGGCAGATTCTCCAGCGGCACCGGCTCACCGTTGTCCACGATAAGCGCGTGCTTTCCGCTGACGCCCGGCTGCTTCCAAGGCGACATCTCCGTCGCGTAACGCAGCCAGACGGTCCACTCGCCGGCTCGCGGCACGTCAAGCGCGTATTCCATCGTGTCGCCAGGCGTGTGAACGGCGCCGGGCGCATGACCCCAGCCGCTGACGCCGAGCCGCGCGAAGGTCGCATTCGGATCGTGGACCAATTGTAGCTTCGTCTTGTCCATGCCCTCGCCACTGAGCATGACGCCCGTAGGAATGCGCAGCGTGCCGCTGAACTGGAACGTGCCCTCCGGCAGCTTTACCACGCCGCCGCCGCGCTTGCCCGCCGCGTCGAGCACGCGCTGGAGTTCCACCACCTTCGGCAACTCCGTGACCGCCGGTTCTTTCTCCACTGCGGCCGCCGTCACGCGCAGCTTTACTGGCTCGCCCCAACCAAACTCGCCGCCCGCGCCGGCGTGAACCCAAACCATGTGGTCGCCCGGTGCGAGACCTTCCGGCACACTAAAGGAGACGGAATACTTGTCCGCTTCGTTCACGTCCGCCCAGACACCGGCGCGACCGGCCTGCGCGATATAGACAAACGCCTCCACGCCGTCGGGCCTGCGCGCGAGGTTGCGGCCAAAGACGCGCACCGTGTCGTTCGCAGAGGCGACGTTAGGAAAACACCACCACGGCTGCGGCGCGTTCAACACGACCGGCGCGGAGCAACCGGCGGCGTTCTTCACCCATACCACAAACGGCCCGTCTTGCGCTTTCTCCGGCAATGTTGCTGCGAGGTAACCGCCGGTGAGAAACTGCACTCGCGGCAGCCATTGCTGACCGACCGGATCAGATGCGCTGACGCCCCAAGCGACGAGGTTGGTCGAAAGTTTTTCACCGACGATGAAGAACGTCTCGTCCGGCCCCGCTTCGGCGCTGTGCTCATAGACCACCGGCACGCCCGGCGCCATTGGCATCGAAGGTGGCTGGAATCTGCCGCCGGGAATCTCCTGCGGCGCGGGCTTCGGCCCGGCGGCAATGGCAGCCAGCGCGGTGGCAGCAAGTAATGTGATCGCCTTGTTCATCCTGATTCCTCGACCGTGCGGGCAGGACTGTAGAGATGCCCCGCGGAAATCACAATCAGGGAATCAGTGCGCGGCCGGCCAGGTAGCTCGCGGTTGCTGTTGCGTGACGCAGTGCAGCGCGCCGAGGCCCCAGACGAGGTCGGTGCATTCGATAGCGATGACACGACGCTTCGGGAAACATCGTTGGAGGATGGCCGTCGCGCGCTTGTCGTTTCGGTGCGAGTAAACCGGCACGAGGACCACGTCGTTGGCGATGTAGAAGTTGGCGTAGCTGGCGGGCAGGCGCTGGCCACGGCCTTCGAGCCGGCCGGGCATGGGCAACTCGATGACGCGCAGCGGCCGGCCATCCTGGTCGCGCATCGCACGGAGGCGTTTCAGGTTGTCGTGCAGCGGCGCGTGGTTCTCGTCGGCGGGATCGTCCTCGACGCAGGTGACGACCGTGCGCGGGCCGACAAAACGTGTGATGTCGTCCACGTGGCCGTCGGTGTCGTCGCCGGCGATGCCATCGCCGAGCCAAAGAATGTTGGTCACGCCGAGGTAGTCGCGGAGACGCTGCTCGATCTGGCGTTTTGTGAGGCGTGGATTGCGGTTTTTGTTGAGCATAACGGACTCGGTGGTGAGCACCGTGCCGTGTCCGTTAACGTCAATGGAACCGCCTTCGAGCACCATACCCGGCGGGAGCAGCGGCAGGCCGAGAGTTTGCGCGGCGCGCCGCCGGATGGCGTCGTCGAGGTTCCACGGGGGATACTTGCCGCCCCAGGCGTTGTAGCGCCAGTCGAGGACAGCGATTTCTGATTTCTGATTTCTGATTTCTGATTTTCGGACAACAAAGATCGGCCCGTGGTCACGGCACCAGCATTCGTTGCAGCCGAAGCGATGGAGGGAAACACGCTCGCGGCGGAGCTTTTTGGATGCAGAGAGGAGACGGCGGACTTTCTCCTCGTGTGCCTCGTCGTGGACGACGATGCGGACCAGCTCGTGCGGACTGAGCAACTCGGCCAGTTTCACCCAATAAGCCGGGACCGGCCCGAACTTGCCGGGGAAACTCGCGCCCGCTCCGCGGGGCCACGTCAGCCATGTCGCTTCGTGCGGCTCCCACTCCGCCGGCATGCGGTAGCCAAGGGCTGCGGGTGTTGGTGGACGTGGTTTCATCGTTCTCAGTCCATCATCCGTTTCGTGATGTCGCCGTAAGCGTCCACGCGGCGGTCGCGCAGGAACGGCCAGTGCGTGCGCGAGTATTCCACACGGTCAAGGTCGCAATCGGCGATTACGATTTCTTCTGTATCCGCGCCGGCCCGCGCAATGACTTGGCCGTCGGGACTGGCGATGAAGCTCTGGCCCCAAAACTCGGTGCCGTCGCCGCCCGCAAGGCGCTCGTGGCCGGCGCGGTTGGCAGCGGCGACGAAACAACCGTTGGCAATGGCGTGACTGCGCTGGATCGTCTCCCACGCATCGTGTTGCGCCGCACCGAGCAGTGCCTTCTCGCGCGGATGCCAACCGATCGCGGTTGGGAAGAACAGAATCTCCGCGCCTTGCAGCGCCGTCAGCCGCGCCGCCTCTGGATACCACTGATCCCAGCAGATGAGCACGCCGATCCGCCCGTGCTTCGTTGCCCAAGCGCGGAAACCTAGGTCGCCCGGTGTGAAGTAGAACTTCTCGTAGTAAAGCGGGTCGTCCGGGATGTGCATCTTGCGATACTTGCCAAGATAGCATCCGCCGGCGTCGAGGATGGCGGCGGTGTTGTGATAGACGCCGCGCGTCCGCCGCTCGAACACCGGCACGACGATGACGACGCGGAGTTTCTTCGCCAGCCGCGCCAGCACGTTGGTAGTCGGGCCGGGCACTGGCTCGGCCAGCTTGAAATTGGCGTAATCCTCCGACTGGCAGAAATACTGCGAACGAAACAACTCCGGCAGACAAACGATTTGCGCGCCGCGCCGCGCCGCTTCTTCGATGCGGGTCGCCGCCTTCTTCAAATTCGCGGTCGGGTTGGGCGAACAGGCCATCTGCACCAGCCCAACGCGGACGACATGAGATTTGAATTTCGTTGCCATTGGATTTTAACGGTCACCCGCCCCGAAAGCTTTCGGGGCAGACCAGCGCTAAGGTTAGTTTGCGGGATGGCAATTGCAAGGCTGTGGTGGCGGCTGGAACGTCGCCGGGAAAGATGCGGGTGCTACGAGACGTAAACCTTGTCATCTGGTTTGGCGCGGAACTTCTGCGCCGCGTTGCCGAGATTGACGCACAGTTCGACGTGATTACTGGAGCCGATGATGGCGATGGCTTTGCCGTGGGGCACTTCAGCGTAAAAGCGGCCAAATTTGCGAATAACGTTGTTCCAACGAGAGCCAATGCGGAACGATTTTGGCTCGCCGGGAAGTTGTTCGAGGTGGTGGGCGGCGATGTTGGTGACGAGGTTGCCGAAGCGGTCCACGAACATCACGCGGCCTTCGATGCCTTTCTTGTTCACCTTCGGCTCAGCGGTCTCCAGCCGGACGATGTTCTCGATGACCGGGCCGACTTCTTGGAACGCAATGCCTTTGGCAAGGTGCGCGGCCACGGGCGCGAAGATGTCACGGCCGTGAAACGTGCGGCTGACGGGCCGGTTGAAAAGCCGCTCGTTCTCGATGGAGCGGATTTGCAGCGGGGCGCGATCGTCCACGGAGGCGAGGGCCAGTGTCAGCACCCCGTTGTCGGGCGCGAGGAAAAAATAATCCTGCGACTTCACCGCGATGGCGCGCCGGGGCGAGCCGACGCCGGGGTCCACGACGGCGACGTGGACGGTGTCGCGCGGGAAGTTGCGAAAACATTGCGCAAGCACAAACGCACCGGCGAGGATGTCCTGCCCGGCGATCTCGTGCGTCACGTCCACAACGCGCGCGTCCGGCGCGATGCCGGCGATGACGCCTTTCATTGCCGCGGCGAACCAGCCGCTCATGCCAAAATCCGTGGTCAAAGTGATGACAGCCATGTGTTGATCCGATTTGCTCGGTGACGACGTTGGTATCTTGTGCCGTTCAACGCGGGTCGTCAAGGGGTGGACCATCGCTGCATCGTCGCATAAACCTAGACTTGCAAGCGGGGCGACGATGACGCAAGTTTCGCGGCGACCGAGCGGTTGTTTTTGGACAACAAATGATGAGCGATGCGCTGAACAGTCCGGCGAAGGCCACGCGACGCCAGTTTTTGCGGCGGAGCGTCGGCGGAGCGTCGTTGTTCGGGTTGGGGAGCGCGAGCGGATTGCTGTCGTTTCCTGCGCAGGCGGAGAAGCCGGTCGTTGGCAAAGGCGGCGGCGGGCACACCCTCGGCAGCGAATTCACCTACGATTTGTCGAAGTTCTACAAGACCGATCCCGCGCTCATCCAATACGACGAGGCGGCGAAAATCACCACGGGCTTCAAGGAGTTGCGCGCCATCGCGGTCGGCCCGGCGGATCACGTTTACGCCGCGGGCGATCAGGTGGTTCGCGTGTTCAACAAGGCCGGCGAGCGCGTTAGCGAGTTCGAGTTGGGCGACCGGCCGCGTTGTCTGGCAGTGGCCGCGACGGGAAACGTTTTCGTAGGGATGAAAGACCATGTGGAGGTGTTCAACACTTCCGGCGCGCAGCATGCGCGATGGAAGAGCGCGGGCAGCGACGCAGTGCTGACGGCGGTGGCGGTGGCGGAAAAGGACGTGTTCGTCGCCGATGCGGGTAACCGCGTGGTGTTGCGCTACGATCTCTCCGGTAAACTGGTCGGTCGCATTGGTAAGAAGAACCCGGAGAAACACATCCCCGGCTTCATCGTGCCGAGTCCGTATCTCGATCTTAGCGTCGGTGCGGACGGACTGCTTTGGGTTGTGAATCCGGGACGGCACCGGCTCGAAGCCTACACGTTCGACGGTGATCTCCAGAGCTTCTGGGGCGAGGAGAGTCTTGGCGTGAAAGGATTCTGCGGCTGCTGCAACCCGATTCACTTCGCGCGCCTGCCTGATGGCCGGTTCGTGACCAGCGAGAAAGGTCTGCCGCGCGTGAAGGTGTATTCCACGAAGGGCGATTTCGAGGGCGTCGTCGCCGGGCCGGAACTTTTCCCAAAGCAGATCGAGAACCCTCACACGGCTGGGGTGAGCGGCGTCTGCATGGACCTGGCGGTAGACTCGACAGGCCGCGTCCTGCTGGCGGACGCGTTCACACGAGAGGTCCGCGTCTTCACCCGAAAGAAATGAACCCGCTTCTCCAACAAATCCAGGGCCGGCGCGAATTTCTGCGCAGCGGTTTGCGTTATGCGATCTTGGTTGCGCTGGCGGCGGTGGCCGGTGTGCTGACGGCGCGGCGAACGGCGACGCCAGACCAAGCCAACTGTCCGAAGATCAAGCTTTGCCGCGGCTGCGTGTCGCTACAGACGTGTGTCTTGCCGCAAGCGGCCGAGGTGAGAGGGACGGCGAAACGTTCATGAGCGCACCGATCACCAAACCGGAGTCCTCGCGACGCCAGTTCTTCAATGGCACCGTGCGTGGCGCGTTCCTGTTTCTGCTGGGTGCGGCGACAACGCTGCTCTTCCGCCGCAGCCAGCCAAAGCGGACGGTGTGGCAAATTGATCCCTACAAGTGCATTTGCTGCACGCGCTGTGCAACCGAGTGCGTGATGCATCCGTCGGCGGTCAAGTGCGTGCAGGTCTATCCGATGTGCGGCTACTGCAAGCTATGCACCGGCTACTTCGAGCCGGAGCCGATCAGTCTCGACACCGGCGCCGAAAACCAGCTTTGCCCGACCGGCGCAATCAAGCGCCGCGCGCTGGAGGATCCCTACTACGAATACACCATAGACGAGCCACTTTGCATCGGTTGCGCGAAGTGCGTGAAGGGCTGCGTTCTGTTCGGCAATGGTTCGTTCTTCCTGCAAGTGCGCCACGATCGCTGCGTGAACTGCGACGAATGCGCGATCGCCATCGCGTGTCCCCCGCAGGCATTCCAGCGTGTGCCGGCGGACAAACCTTACCTGATGAAGGATCGGGAGCATCAGGCATGAGACGACTGGTTCGCGGTTGTCTCTGGTTGGCGTTGCTAGGCTTGCCGCTTGCAAGCGCGTTCGGTGTTGAGCGGTTCCCGCCGCCGGAATTCGATGCCGGTTACAAGATGCCCGTAACGACCGTGCCAGCGGCACGGGCGCAATGGCTAAGCTACCTCGACGTGGCGGTGCTGGTGGCGGCGCTGGCGCTGACATCGCATCTGGTCTTGAGAAAACGCTCGCGCGACGGCGTGCTGGCGGTGTCGGTGTTCTCGCTGCTCTATTTCGGCTTTTACCAGCAAGGCTGCGTCTGCTCGATCGGCTCGGTGCAGGACATCACGCTGGCGTTGTTCAACAGCGGCTACGTCGTGCCGCTGACAACCGTGGCGTTCTTCTTGTTGCCGTTGGTGTTCACGCTGTTCTTCGGACGGACGTTTTGCGCGGCGGTCTGTCCGATGGGTGCGATTCAGGATTTGACACTACTGAAACCGGTGAAGGTGCCGGCATGGCTGGAACACGTGCTCGGCGTGTTGCCGTTCGTCTATCTCGGGGCGGGAATTCTTTTCGCAGCGACCGGCAGCGCGTTCATCATCTGCGAATACGATCCATTCATCGCGCTCTACCGGCGCACCGGCAGCTTCGGGATGCTGGCACTCGGCGCGGCGTTCTTGATCGCCGGCATTTTCATTGGTCGGCCGTATTGCCGCTTCCTCTGCCCGTATGGCGCGCTGTTGAGTCTCGTGTCGCGTTACTCGAAATGGGGCGTGACGCTTTCGCCGACCGATTGTATCCACTGCCAGATTTGCGACACCGCCTGCCCGTATGGCGCCATCGCCGACCCGACCCTGAAGGACCCGCATCCCGATCCGCGCAAGCGCAAGCGTCGGCTGATCGCGCTGGCGGCGTTGGTGCCGTTGCTCGTCGTGCTGGGTGGCTGGCTCGGCGGGCGGCTCGGCGTGCCGTTCTCGCGAATGCACGCCACCGTCAGCCTCGCCGAACAAGTCGCTGCCGAAGACGCCGGCAAGGTGAAGGAGCTAACCGACGCCAGTAAAGCGTTTCGCCAGACCGGCCAGCCGGCGGAGGAACTCTACGCCGAGGCGCTGCGCGTGCGCGGCAGATTTGTGGGCGGCAGCGTGTGGTTCGGCGCGTTTGTCGGTTTGGTGTTCGGCGTGACATTGATCTCGGTTTCCGAACCGCGAAAGCAGGACATTTACGATCCCCATCCGGGCGACTGCGTCTCGTGCGGCCGGTGCTACGTTTACTGCCCGAAAGAGATCGTCCGCTTGAAACGCATCCAAAGCAAGAACGTCATCCCGCTGACACCGGTTCGAGGCGAACAGAAGAGTTGAATATCATGCAGCCAGCAACCAAGAATTCCACGCCGACCGCCGCAGGCCACTGGCCGCAAGCGCAGGTCCGCACTGCCATCATCGCGGGAGCGTTCTGCGTCATCATCGCGGCGCTGATGCTCATCAACCAGCTTCAGAGCCGGTCTTTCGACCCGCTGACCGCGCAGGAGCTTAAACAACTCAAGGCATCGCTGGTGCAGAATCCCACCGACGAAGGGTTGAAAAAACAAATCCGCGCGCTGGACCACAACCTGCGCCGGCACCACTCGCGCCACGTCTTGCTGGCCGAGCGCGGCGGCTGGCTGCTGATTGTGGGCGCATCGGTGTTCCTGTTTGCCGTCCAGTCGGCCATCTACCGGCGGAAACTGCCAAAGACGCAGAAGCTTGATCGCACGCATGAAACCGAAGACCACGCCGCCGCGACGGCGCGAATGGGAGTGGCGATGCTTGGTGTGATGCTCGGTGCCGCGGCGTGGGCGCTGGCGGCGGAGACGACGACGTTCATCCCGGCGCAAACCGCAAAAGCCGCTGCGACAACGGAAGCCGCTGCTGCTGCCGAACCGCCGGCCCCGACGACGCCGTTCCCGACGCCGGAGGAACTCAAACAAAACTGGCCGCGTTTCCGCGGGCCGAGCGGCTCCGGCATCTCAGCCTACGCGAACGTCCCGACGACGTGGAACGCGAAGACAGGCGAGAATATTTTATGGAAAGTGCCTGTGCCAATCATCGGCCCAAACTCGCCCGTGCTGTGGGGCAACCGCGTGTTCCTTTGCGGTGCGACGGAGAAGAAACGCGAGGTCTATTGCTACGACACGACGAATGGCAAGCTGCTGTGGCAAAAGCAGGTCGGCGACATTCCCGGCACCGATCCCGAAGCTCCCTCAGTGATGGATGAGGGCGGCTTCGCGCCTTCCACGGTGGCAACTGATGGCCGGCGAGTCTATGCGATCTTTGCCAACGCTGACGTTGCCGCCTTCGACTACAAAGGCAATCGCGTCTGGGCGCGGAATCTCGGCAAGTTCGATGACAGTTACGGTCATGCGTCGTCGCTGGAGACCTATCGCGATAGGTTGCTGATCCAAGTTGACCAAGGCACTGGCAAGGATGGCAAGTCGAAGATACTGGCGCTTGAGACCGCGACGGGCAACACCGCGTGGGAGTCCGCGCCGCGGCCTGTGCCCGGTTCGTGGTCGTCGCCCATTCTCATCAACACCGGCAAACGTGAGATGTTTATCGTCACCGCCAAGCCGTGGGTCATGGCTTATGACCCCGCCTCCGGCAAGGAAATCTGGCGTGCCGAGGCGCTCTCCGGTGAAGTCACACCCTCACCGGTCTTCGGCGCGGGCCTCGTGTTTACCGCCATCGAAGGCGAGAAACTCGCCGCCATCAAACCCGACGGCGAGGGCGATGTGACCAAGACCCACGTCGTCTGGAGCGCGGAAGACGGCCTGCCAGATGTTTCCAGCCCGCTCTGCGACGGCCAGCGCGTCTATCTCGCCACCTCCACGGGCCAGATCACCTGTTTTGAAGCAACGAAGGGCAAGAAGCTCTGGGAGAAGGAGCTGGACAACATCAGCTTCAAGTCGTCGCCCGCCCTCGCCGGCGACAAGGTCTATTTCTTCAGCGACAAGGGCAGCGTTATCGTCCTGCAAGCCGGTAACGAATACAAAGAAGTAGCGCGCGCCGAACTCGGCGAGGAAGTGCTCTCATCGCCCGCGTTCGCCGACGGTCGCATCTACATCCGCGGCAAGAAGTCGCTCTTTTGCATCGGCAGCAAGAAGTAGAATCGTGCGGTTCTTACTTCGCCTTGACCTCGGTCCAGTAGCGGTCGCGGAGTTGCAGGCTTTCGCCGAGGTCGCCGAGAAGATTGCACCGCTTTAGCGCCGCCTCGTCCGGATAACGCGTCGGATCGGCGAGCAACGCCGGCTTGATGAATGGCCGCGCCGCGTCGTTCGCACAGGCGTAACTCATCGCGTTGACCACCGCCCCGATGTTCTTTCCTTCCAGCATGTAGTTGATGAACGCGTGCGCCGCTTCGACATGCCGCGCGCTTTTCGGAATGCAGAGGTTGTCCACCCACACCGTGCAACCTTCCTTCGGAATCACGTAGGCGAGGTTCTTGTCCTCGTCGCACGCCTTGGCCAACTCGCCGTTGTAGCCGTGGGCAATCCACACGTCGCCGCTGCGCAGGATGCCGGCGAAGTCTGACGAGTTGTAGGTTTTCACCAGCGGCTTTTGTTTCACCAACAGGTCGCGCGCAGCGGCCAACTCGGAAACATTGGTTGAGTTCGCTGAGTAGCCGAGCACCCGCAGCGCAACGCCAAAACACTCCCGCATGTCGTCGAGCATCAGCACGCGCCCTTTCCACCGCTCGTCGAACACCGCCACCCAACTGTCCAGCGCCTTGCCAACCTTTGCCTTGTTGTAGGCGAAACCGGTCGTGCCCCACAGATACGGCACGCTGTGGCGGTTGCCCGGGTCGAACGGCAGATCGCGGAACTTCGGCGTGATGTTGGCGAGGTTCGTCAGCTTCGAGCGGTCGAGCGGCACCAGTAGTCCCTGCTTGACTAGGATGCGCACCATGTAATCCGTCGGCACCACAATGTCGTAATCGCTTGCGCCCGACGCCAACTTCTCCAGCACCGCCTCGTTCGAATCGTAAACGTCGAATTTGACCCTGATACCCGTCTGCGCCGTGAACTGGCTCAGCAGCTCCTGCGTGATGTAATTGGTCCAGATATAGACGTTGAGCCGTTTGCCATCGTCCTTGCCACCGCAGCCGAGCAGTGTCAGGAGCACGCAAAGCGCAATGAATCGTTTCATCGCTTCGAAGTTTCTAGCCGCTGTGCCGCCGCAATCAAGCCAATCGTCACCACCAGCAGCAACGTGGACACCGCGTTGATCTCCGGCGTCACGCCAGTCTTCACCATCGAGTAGATTTGCAACGGCAGCGTCGTCGCGCCCGGCCCCGCCACAAACGACGTGATGATGTAGTCATCAATGGAAAGTGTGAACACCAGCAACGCTCCCGCAAGCACACCCGGCGCGATGAGCGGCAGCGTCACGCGCCAGAACGTCTGCCAGCGGTTTGCGCCGAGATCCATCGCTGCTTCCTCCAACGACCGATCAAACCCCGCCAGCCGCGCCCGCACCACCAGAGCCACATAGCTGATGCTGAACGCGATGTGCGCCAGAATCACCGTCGTCAGGCTCAGCCGCATCGCGATGAACCCGAACAAACTCACCAACGCTGCGCCGACCACGATCTCTGGCACAATCACCGGCAGGTAGAGCAGCGACATTGTCGCCCGTTTGCCGCGGAACTCATGCCGCGCCAGCGCCAGCCCTGCCATCGTCCCGATCACCGTCGCCACGACCGTCGCCATCACACCGACGATCAAGCTGTTCACCACCGCGTGGCCGATCAGTTCGTCCCGGAACAACACGCGATACCAATCCAGCGTGAAGTGTTTCCAAATCGCCGTCTGCCGCTCCGAGTTGAACGAGAACACCACCAGCACCGCAATCGGCGCGTAGAGAAACGCATACACAACCCACGTCACCGCTCGCAGCATCGGCGCTCCACGTTTCACAACGCCACCTCCTCGCCTCGCCGCCGCGCCCAGCCCGCATACGCCCACAGCAGCGCCAGCACAAACGCCGTCAGTGTCATCGCCACCGCGCTGCCAAACGGTTTGTTCAGCGCCGGGCCAAACTGGTTCTGGATGAGATTGCCCACAAGCATTCCCTTCGCACCACCGAGCAGGTCGGGTGTGATGAACGTGCCGAGACTTGGAATGAACACCAGCACGATACCCGCCACGGTTCCCGGCATCGCCAACGGCACCGTCACGCGCCAGAACGCCGCCGCCGCGCCCGCGCCGAGGTCGCGCGCTGCCTCCAGCAGCGAGCGGTCGAGCTTCTCCAACGACGCGTAGATGGGCAGCACCATGAACGGCACCTCGGCATAGACCTGCCCGATCATCACCGCCAGTGGCGTGTAGAGCAGCGGTAGCGGCTCGTGGATGATGCCGAGCGACATCAACAACGAGTTGATCACGCCCTGGTCGCGCAAGATGAACATCCACGCATAGGTCCGCACCAGGAAACTCGTCCAGAACGGAATCACCACCAGCGCGAGCAGCAAGCTCTTCCGCTCCGGCCGCGCCTTCAAGGCGATGTAGTAAGCCACCGGATAGCTCACCAGCAGGCAGGTCATCGTCGTCGCCACCGCAATCCACACCGAGCGCGCATAGATGATGGTGTAGCCGGACTCGAAACTGCGGACATAGTTTGCCAGCGTCGGCCCCGGCTCAATCCCGCCATAAAGCCCGCGCTGCTGAAAACTCAGCCACAGCATAATCGCCAGCGGCGCAAGAAACAGCAGCCCCAGCACAAGCCACGTCGGTGAGATGAGAAGAAAAGCGGAGTGCGGAGTGCGGAGTGCGGAACGAGATTTCATTGCAGCGGCACTTCGTGTCGTTTCTCCCAATTCACCCACACAGCGTCGCCCTCGCGCAATCGCGACACGGCATCGGGCACGCCGTCGTTCTGCTCGACGACCGTGAGCAGCTTCCCGTCCGCTGTGCGCACCAGCCAGCGCGTCGTTTCGCCCTGATACACTTTGCTCTCAACCTTCCCCTCGACCGCGTCCCCGGCGGCCGTTACCCGTAACCGCATCTTCTCCGGCCGCACGACGAAGCCGTTGAGGAAATTAACCGCGCCCATGAAGTCCGCGACGAACTTTGTCCGCGGCCGCTCGAAAACCTCTTCCGTCGTGCCGACCTGCTCGATCTTGCCAAGATTCATCACCGCCACCCGGTCGGCCAGCGTCAACGCTTCCTCCTGATCGTGCGTGACGAAGATGAACGTGATGCCCACGCGCCGCTGGAGCGCTTTCAGCTCCACCTGCATCTCCTTGCGCAGCTTCACGTCGAGCGCCGCGAGCGGTTCGTCGAGCAACAACACCTTCGGATGCAGGGTCAGTGCCCGTGCCAACGCCACGCGCTGCTTCTGCCCGCCGCTGAGTTGGTCCGGCATGCGCCCGCCAAGTCCCTCCATGCGCACCAGCTTCAACATCTCTTCGATTTTGGATTTTGGATTGGTAACGGAGGCCGAACGCAACGTTGTCGGCGACTGTGAGGTGAGGAAACAGCGCGTAGTGCTGGAAGACGGTGTTCACGGGCCGCTCGTTTGCAGGCACGCCGGCCACGTTCGTGCCGTCGAGAATGACACGCCCTGCATCCGGTTGCTCGAAGCCCGCCACCAGCCGTAGCAGCGTCGTCTTGCCGCAACCGCTCGGTCCCAACAGCGCGAAAAACTCGCCACGCGCGATGTCGAGCGTGATACCGTTGACCGCAGCGGTCGCGCCGAAATGCTTTTCCACTTGCTCCAGCCGCAAGATGACGTCGCTCATGTCGTAGGCCAGACACTCCTGTCTGGCTGGGATAATCTCAAACAGAGTTGGACAAGGCCAGACAAGAGTGTCTGGCCTGCTTGCCGCGATACACGCAACGCGCCGTGCAGGTTTCCTGCACGACGATGGCGCTCAACTTCGGCAGCACCGGCTTCAGTTGCTTCCAGATCCAACGCGCCAAGACCTCGCTTGTCGGGTTCTCCAGACCGGGCACCTCGTTCAGATAATAATGGTCAAGCTGCTCATACACAGGCCGGAACGCATGGCTGATCTCGCCGTAATCCACCAGCCAGCCGCGCTTCTCGTCCACGGTGCCGGCCACATGCACTTCGATCTTGAAACTGTGTCCGTGCAGCCGGGCGCATTTGTGGCCCTTCGGCGCCTTCGGCAGCGCGTGCGCCGCCTCGAACGTGAAATCCTTGATCAATTCAACTTTCATACAATCAAATCGCCGACACGCGGCCGGCTTCCATTGGTTAATAACAACGACGGCCGCTGCATTTCGTCGAGCGAACAATACCGGTCTGCTTGCGCCATGCCCATTACTTCCTTGAGCGAAAACCCCGCGAACCCGACAGTGGAAAGCGGAAGTTGTTTTGCCAGTTTCGGCGTCAGCAACTCAATCGGTCGCACGAAAACAAACCGGTTCAGAGGCGATGGCGCCCAACCGCCGCGCTTATCCAGCACCACCGTCCAGTGCGTCGAACCATTGCTGTCCCACACGCGCCCGCGGAAACTCCACTCGTTTCGCACGTGCGCAATAGCCGCCGCGTCTCCGAACGACAGCGTTGCGCGCGGCCAGCGGCGGTCAAACCGTTCCATCTCGTGCGCGAGCGCCTCAGCAAACGCCGCAGCGTCGCCTTTGATGTAGAAGCACTGCGGCGACATGCAGCCTTGCTGGTCCCACATTGAGACGTCGCGAGCCGCCGCGACGATCGCGGATTGCGGATGGCGGATTGCGGAATGGCAGAGATTAACAGCGCCGATGCTATTGCGATGGCCAAAGTCGAAAAACGACGCTTTAGTTTTCGCCCGCAGCACCGCAAGGGTTACATCGTCTCCATACGCCACGACCACGTTCGCCTTCTGATATGCCTCGCGGTTGGCAGTCAGCGTCACGCGCCCAGCCAACTTCGCATCCACCGCCGCTAACGACTCGATGAACAACGCCGGCACCGGATCGCCCGTCGCGGGCTTCACCACGTTGCGCGCGCCGGCGAGCAGGCCGATGATGATGCTGACCACGCCGGGGTTGGGCAGGTTGCCGGAGAGGACGTGGGAAACCGTGATTCGCGATCCGTGACTCGTGATTCGTGGAGCTTCGCGTCGCTCCAGTTCTTCAACGTTTGCTGCGATATCCTCAAACAGCTCGCGCAGGCCCATCTCAACCATTTGTGGCGAAAAGGCGGTGACCTCGCGTTTGGCACGAGCCATCCACGGGTTGCCGCGTTTGAGCCAGAGCCGGGCCGTTGTTGCAATGGTTTGTCCCGTTGTCATAACGGCACCATGAGCGAGCATCCTCGCGCTTCCGCTTGGGGTGCGCGGCCGAGCAACTCGAAGCCGTCACCGCGGCGCACGCCGATGTCCTCGGTTTGGATCGCGATGACTGAAGCGCGGTTGGCGAGGTCAAAAATGCGGATGAGGCCGCGCTCGCCCTCGCGCGCCTCGCGGTCGGTTTCGGGGTTGATAAGCCGCACACGAGTCCAAGGTGGGCCGTGGAAGACTGCGGACTGGGAAGCTGCATAGAACTGCGACGACAGCTCGCACATGCCGTATTCGCTAACGATGGCCGTGCGCGGCACTCCGAGCTTGGCGGAGATGAGCGCGTGAAGCTCCTTGCGCGGCACTTCGCGCGTGCGGCCCTTGTAACCGCCGGTTTCCATCACGCGTGATCCGGGTGGCAACTGTAGGCCGCGTCCCTGACGCGGCGCAGTGGTTATCGCGTCGAACAGCCGGACGAAGGCGAAGGCGGTGCCAAGTAGGAGGACTTTGGATTTTGGATTTTGGATTTTGGATTGAACTGCCGTAGCAAGCGCGCGGCCATTCTCCAACGCGGCGGCGCCAACAAAAACCGACGGCGGCGCTTGCCGGCGGCGGCGGACGGTTTCCATCATGTGGACCAGCGAGGAATGTGGTGCTTCGGCGAGCGTGGGCGTGAGAATCACAAGCTGACAATTTCTTGCCGTTCGCCACTCGCCACTCGTCACCCGCCCAGCGAACATCGGCCACAACGCCGCCTCGTAGAGCGCCAGCGTCGCCGCGTTGTGAAAATGGCGGCTGGGACGGTGTTCGGTGGTGCCGCTGCTGTGGAAGACGGTGGTGCGTTGTTTCGGCGTGAGCGTCGTCAGATTGGCGTTCTTGAACGCGGTCGTTGGAATGGCGGGAATCTGCTTCCAGTGCGCGACGTTGCGCGGGCTGCGGCTGAGCGACTCGCAGTAGCGGCGATAGGGCCGGTTTAGCGCGAACTGGTGGCGGAAGAGCGCCAAAGCGAGCGAGTCAAACCCCGCGTCGGGGCAGCGATGCTCGACGCCGCGGGCGATGAGGTTGAGAATGCGCGCGTCGAGTTCTCCGGCGGACGGAGACTTCGGGGCGGGCAGATAAGTTGTCTTTCGCGCGGTTTTCATTCGCTGGTTCGGCCGCAAACAGCGGAGGCTGAGCCTCACATCATTGGTTTGTCTTGTTTCTAGCGCGGCAGAGTCTAGCCATCTTCGCCGCCGAATCAAGCGCGGCTTGCAAGCGCCGTGGTTCCGGCCAATGATTCAGCGCCGTGCCGAACGAACCGAACAATCAGCCGCAGATCACGCCCGAATTGCTGCGTGACCTCGGCGACTGGCGCGCGTCGAAGGAAGGCCGCTCGTTGGCGGAATCCGGATGTGTGCTGGGCGTCGAGTTCAACCCGCCGCTGCTGCAAGGCACCGTGCGTGTGGGTGGCGCCACCGTGCGCGCGCGGCTGAAGATTGCGCCGGGGGTCTTCGGCATCGAGAACCTGTGCAGTTGCCGGCAGGCGCAACGCGACGGCACGATCTGCTCGCACGTCGTCGCGCTCGTTCACGCCTACCTGAATCGCGACAAACCGCGCCCGGTGACGCCGGTGATTCCAGCCGCGACGAAAGCAGAACAAACCACGAAGACGACAACGGTCTCTGCGCCACTGCTGAAACGCGTGGCCCGCGAGGACGCGCCGGCCGGGAGCCAGACGCTGGAACTTGCGGTGGCGTTGCCGGTGGATTTGGCCAAGGCGTGGCGCACCGGCGCAATGCAGGTGGTTGTGAAAGGAAGCGTGAATGGCGGGCAATTCAAGCCACTCGACGCGGTGCCGCACCAACCCGCGGCGCCTTACATCGTCAGCGATGCAGACGAACGGTTCATCGCAGCGGTCGAGAAGATCAGCGGCGGTGTGGCTGGCTTGTGGCAGCTCGCTGCAAATGACTTTGACCTCTTCTTTAACTCTCTCTCCGGTCACTCGCGCGTGACGCGAGGCACGCAGCAAAAACTCGACGTGCGCGGTGGCGAGGCGCAGCCGGAACTGTTTCTCGATTTGCAGCCGTCGGGCGAAGTGAAGCTGCGGCTCGCGGAGGTTTCGATGCGGAGAGGCGAGGTGTTGGGTGCGTGGGTGTTCGATGGCGCGGTGTTGGAGCGATCCAATCCACTGCCGCCGGCGTATCAGGCGCTGGCGCATGGTGAGGTGACGTTGTCGCGGGAGGAGTTTGCGCGATTCTACGAGCGTGAACTGCCGGCGTTGGAGAAGCACGCCAGGTTGGTGTTGAACGACGCGTTCGCGAAGCTCCAGTTTGCGCCGCGAGCGCCGCGCATCCGCGCCACACTGGAGGGCGCGCTGATGGGGCTGACGGTGCAACTCGATGCGACCTACGACGACAAGGCGTTTCCGCTTCGCGCCCAGCCGGGCGCGGGCGCTGAACCGAAACGCGAGTGGTTTCCTGACGCGTCCCATCCGCTGCGCTACTGGACGCGCGACCTCGCGGCGGAGCGGCGCGCGCAGCAGCAAGTGTTCGCGGAGGGATTCGTGCCGAGCGAGCGGTGGCCGGAGCTTTACGCGCTCGTCGGCGAGAATCGCGTCTGCCATTTTCTCGCCAACGATCTGCGCCAGTGGCGAGCGCGGTGGGACGTGGTGCTCGGCGAGCGAATGGGGAACTTCCTGCGCCGTTGCGAAGTCATCGAGCCGGAGGTGGCGGTCACATCGTCGGGCGAGGACTGGCTGGCGGTGGACGTGCAGTTCAAGAACGCGGCGGGTGCGCCGGCGTTGTCGCTGGCGGACGTGCAACGGATGTTGCAGCGCGGCGTGTCGCACGAGCGTCTGGCCGACGGCCGCATCGCGCTTGTGCCGACGACGGCGGCGGAGGAATTGCAGGAGGTCATCTACGACTGTCAGGCCGAGCAGACGGGCGGAGCGTTGAAGCTGGGCCGCCGCTTCGGCGCGTATCTGGACGAGGCGTTGCGCGAGGGCCCGTGGAACATCTCGTCGCGCTCGAACTGGCAGCCGCCGCCGCGTCTGGAAGCGATGCGCGACTTGGCGCTGCCCGACCGCTTCCGCCAACTGCTCCGGCCGTATCAAGCGACGGGCGTAAACTGGCTGCACTTCCTGGGCGAAAACGGCCTCGCGGGCATCCTCGCCGACGAGATGGGCCTCGGCAAAACGATCCAGACGCTCGTCTATCTCTCGCTTCGAAAATCTGCGAACGCCGAACGCAAGCCATCGCTTGTCATCTGCCCGACGAGCCTCGTGACGAACTGGCAGGCCGAAGCGGCGCGGTTCACGCCAGAACTGCGGACGTTGTTGTTGCACGGGCCGAAGCGGCACGCGGCGTTCGTGGCCATCGGCGAACACGATCTGGTCATCACGAGCTACGCGCTGTTGCGGCGCGACATGGAACAGTATGCGGCGCTGGAGTTCGACACTGTCGTGCTCGACGAAGCGCAGCACATCAAGAACCGCTTCAGCCAGAACGCGCAGGCAGCGAAGTCGCTGCAAGCGGCGCGGCGGTTCGTGCTGACCGGCACGCCGATGGAGAACTCGCTTTATGATCTCTGGAGCATTTTCGATTTCCTGATGCCCGGTTACCTCGGCCCGGCGACGGAGTTCCGCGACCGCTACGAAACGCCGATCACCAAGGGCGGCGACGAGGCTGCGCTGCGCCGGTTGCGCCAGCGGCTGCGGCCGTTCGTGCTGCGCCGCACCAAGGCCGAGGTCGCGCGCGATCTGCCGGCGAAGATCGAGCAAACGACGCTTTGCGAGATGTCTGACGAACAGAAGTCCGTCTATCAAGCAATACTCGAACAAAGCCGGCGCGAGGTCTTTGAGTTCTCCGGCAAAGGCGGCGAGGCGCAGCGGCGGCTCGCAGTGCTGACGGCGCTGATGCGTCTGCGGCAGGCGTGCTGTCATCTCGACCTCTTGCCGGCAACGAGCGACAGGCGATGGAACGACCCGTCGGCGAAACTGGAAATGGGGCTGGAGTTGATCGAGGAAGCGCGCGACGGCGGACATCGCGTGCTGGTCTTCAGCCAGTTCGTGCGGCTACTGAAACTGATCGAGACGGCGCTGAACGAACGCGGCATCAGCTATTGCTATCTCGACGGCAGCACGGTGGACCGCGCGGGTGTGGTGCAGCGGTTTCAGGAATCGCCGGAGATTCCGGTGTTTCTTATCAGCCTGAAAGCCGGTGGCACCGGCCTGAATCTCACCGGCGCGGACACGGTGATTCACTTCGATCCGTGGTGGAATCCCGCCGTCGAAGACCAGGCGACCGGCCGCGCGCACCGCATCGGCCAATCCAACATCGTCACGAGCTACAAGCTCATCGCGCGCGGCTCCGTCGAGGAGAAGATCGTGCTGTTGCAGGAACGGAAGAAGGAACTGATCGCCAGCACGCTCGCCAGCGACGAAGCCTTTGCACAGGGACTGACGATGGAGGAGTTGCAGGGATTGCTGGAGTAGCAATCACTTTGTTGCACGGACAATTTCTTTCGCCGTAAACTCCAGTTCTCCCTCCGAGATCGTCAGTGGCGGCGTCAACGTGAGCACGTTGCCGCGCTCGCCGCCGCCGAGGGCGATGATGCCGCGGCGCAACAGGCGCTTGACGGCGCGCTGGCAGGCGGTCGCGTTTGGCAACTCGACGCCTTTCATCAAGCCGAGGCCGCGGCCGGGCAGGCGGTCTTGCAGCCGGCAGGCGTGCTCGTCGAGTTTCAGCCGTTTCATTTCGTCGATGGCGGCGAGCGCCATTGCGCAGCCGAGCGGGTTGCCGAGGTGCGTGCTGGTGTGGAGAGCTTCGCCGGCGCTTTCGGGCCATGCGTCCATCACGTCGGCGCGGCCAATACAGGCAGAGATCGGGAAGCCGTTACTCATGGCTTTGCCGACACAGATGAGGTCGGGCACGACACCCCAATGCTCGACGGCAAACCATCGGCCCGTGCGGCAGAAGCCCGTGTAGATTTCGTCGGCGATGAGCAGCGCACGGTGTTCGTCGCAGACGCGGCGGAGCATTGGCAGAAAATCGGGCGGCGGCACCACGATGCCGCCGCGACCGAGGATCGGTTCGACGATGACCGCGCCGATACCTCGCTCGCTTTGCTCGAAGGCGGCGCGCACGGCCGATTCGGTTGGCGCGCTGTGGACGGTGAAACCGGGCAGTTGCGGATGGAACGGTGCGCGGAAGTAGTTCCACGCCGTTGCGTCGAGCGCGCCGTAGGTCAGACCGTGGTAGGCGCCGACGAAGGCGATGACACCGGGCTTGCCGGTGGCGAGTATGGCGGTCTTCAGCGCGGCTTCGACGGCCTCGGAGCCGGAATTGGAGAAGAGGATTTTAGATTTATGATTTATGATTTCTGATTTGCGGAGCCAGCGGTCGAACGTGAGAGCGGAAAGCTCAGTCGCGAGCCGGACCTTCAACTCGTTTGGATGCACGTCGCCCATCGCATGGACGAGGCGGCTGAGTTGGACGCGGGCGGCGGCGGTAACGCGCGGGTTGTTGTGGCCGACGCTGGCGACGCCGAACGCGGCGGTCAGGTCGAGGTAGCGGTTGCCGTCGGCATCCCAGACATTGCAGCCGCGTGCGCGCTCCCAGAAGATTGGCCAGTCGGCACTGACAAATGTCGTGTTGCGGCACTCGTGCCGGCGAAGCTGGCGAGAAAGCGCGCGTGAGCGCGGACCGGGGATGCGGGTTTTGAGAAGAGGCAGCATTACACTCCTCTCGCTGTCGGTTCCCAGACATATTTATGCATCTGGAGCTGGAACCGGACCGACAGTTTGTCGGCAAGCATCTGCTCGACCAATTCGCGCATGGTGATTGGATGTTGGTCCGGCGGCATGGGCTTCAGCGTCATGTCGCGTTGTTCCGGCGGCAGCGGATGTGCCCACGAGAAGAGCACGGTGCAGATGGCCGGCAGATGCCAGCGTTCAAGTTGCCGTCTGGCCCAGTCGTAGTCCTCGCGCGTGGCGATGACGAATTTCACCTCGTCGTTGGCGCGCAGCAGCGGGATATTCTCCCAGCGGTTCTGCTCGCACTCGCCGCTGCTGGGGCATTTCAGGTCCATGATGCGGATGACGCGCGGGTCCATCGGACCGATGTCGAGCGAGCCGCCGGTTTCCAGCAAGACGGTATGGCCGCGATCGGCGAGTTGCGTCATGAGCAGCAGCGAGTTGGAGCGCATCAACGGTTCTCCGCCGGTCAACTCGACGAGGTTGCAGTCGAACGCGGCGACGCGGTCCACGATCTTGTCGAGCGTCATCCGCGCGCCTTCGGTGAAAGCGTAGGCGGTGTCGCACCAGGAACAGCGCAGGTTACAGCCGGCAAGGCGGACAAAAACGCACGGCAGGCCAGCGCGGGTGCTCTCGCCCTGGATGCTCTTGAAGATTTCGTTGACGACCAGCGTTTCGGCCACGACGCGACGCTAACAGAACAGCTCGGCAGCGTCAAACAGCGCAGCCCTTGCCACCGGCAGCCTTGCGGCCTAAGTTTCAGCGGAAACAGGAATCTCTAACAGTCCACGAGGAGACGTTATGATGCTGGAACTTTCCGACAAAGAACGCGACCTGCTGGTCCAACTGCTATCCACTCACGCCCGGGAGATGCTCATCGAAACGAGACACACGAGCACGCGCGAGTTCAGGGAAAGACTAAAGGCGGAGCAGGCGACGGTTGAATCGTTGCTGGAGAATCTCAATGCCATGAAGATGGCGGCTTGAGCCGGCGCGCGCTCAAGGGCGCGGGCGCGTTTTGCCGTAGCCGAGCAGACGCATCGCATTGAGGATGACCACGAGGCTGCTGATCTGGTGGGCAACGGCGCCGCCGATGAGACTCACGACGCCGTGCATCGCCGAGCTGATCATTGCCACGTTAAACAGCAGTGCGAACACCAATCCCTGCCGGATGATCCGCAACGTGTGCCGGCTCAAACCGACCGCGAATGCCACCTTGCTGAGGTCGTCCGCGATCAGTGCGATGTCTGCCGCGTCGTGTGCCGCGTCCGTGCCGCTGACGCCCATCGCGACGCCCACGTCCGCCGTGGCGAGCGCAGGCGCGTCGTTGATGCCATCGCCCACCATCGCCACCGCGCCGTGCGCCTGGCGCAGCGATTCGATGTGCGCGGCCTTGCGCTCCGGCATGACGTTCGCCTCTACATCGGCAATGCCAAGCCGCGTGGCGACGGAGCGGGCCACGCGTGGGTTGTCGCCGGTGAGCATGACGATCTTCTCGATGCCGAGTCGCCGCAGTTCCGCCACGGCGTCGGCGGCCTGCGCACGCGGCTCGTCGCTGACGCAAATCGTGCCGCAGACCTTGCCGTCGTGGGCCACCATCAACGTCGTGTGGCCGTGCCCTTCATGCTCGGCGAGGTGCTCGCCTTGGCTGGCGTCGAGCGCCACAGCGTGCCGTTCCAGCAACGAACGTTTGCCGACAAGAATGCGCTGACCGTTGTGCCGCGCTGACACGCCTTCGCCGTGATGCGCCTCGAACAATGCCGGATCTGGCACGGCCAGTTGCATCGCGTCGGCGTGTTCCACCACGGCGCGGCCAAACGGATGCTGGCTCATCTTCTCCGCCACCGCCGCCAGCGCGATCATCTCCGCTGAGCTGTGCTCCGGACAAAACTGTTTCACGTCAATCACCGACGGTTCGCCGCGAGTCAGCGTGCCGGTCTTGTCGAAGACGACCACCTTGAGCCGGCCGGCGGCTTCGAGATACTGGCCGCCTTTGATGAGCACGCCTTCGCGCGCGGCACGGGCGATGGCGGCGACGATGGCCGTCGGCGTTGCCAGCACGAGCGCGCACGGGCAGGCGACGATAAGCACCGTGATGGCGCGCGTCACGTCGCCTGTGAACGCCAGCGTCAGCAGCGATAGTGTGATCATCAGCGGCACCATCCACCGCGCCCAACGGTCGAGCGTGCGTTGGATCGGCGCCTCGCGTTGCTGCGCCGCCTCTACTAGCGCGGCGATGCGCGCCAGCGTGGATTCTGCCGCCACGCGCGTGGCGCGGACGATGAGTGCGCCGGAAATGTTAAGCGTGCCGCTGAACACCTCATTGCCCGCACTCTTGTCCGCTGGCGCTGACTCGCCGGTGACGGCGGCTTGGTTGACGGAGCTTTGGCCGCTCTCGACAACGCCATCCACGGGAATCTTCTCGCCGGGCCGCACGACGCAGAGGTCGCCGACCTCCACCTGCTCGACGGGAACTTCCTCCTCACGTGAGCCGCGGCGGACGCGGGCAATCAGTGGCATGTGTTCCATCAGGCTGCCGATGGAGCGGCGTGCGCGCTCGATGGTGAAGTTCTCCAGCAGTTCGCCCAGCCGCATGATGAGCGCGACCTCCGCCGCGGCGAGGAACTGGCCGATGGACGCGGAAGCGATCACGCCGGTGGCCACGAGCACGTCAGCGTTGATCTGACGGCGGGCCAGCGTCTTCAGCGCGGTCCAGACGATCGGATAAGCCGCGAGCGCGGTGGCGGTAATCAGCAGGGGGTCTGAATGCAGCGCCCAGCCGGCGATGATGAGCGCGACGACCGCGGCCACCGGCAGCCACGGCGTGCGCCACCATGGCAGCACGGACACGGTGTTGGCCGGTTTCTCGATGCCGTAGCCAGCTTTCCTGACGGCAGCGGTCAGCGCGTTCACGGTTGCTTGTTGCGGGTCGAACTGGCAGATCGCCTTGCCGGTGGCTGCGCTGACACTGACCTCGGCGACGCCTGCGACGGAGCGCAACGCCTTCTCGACGTTCGCTGCGCAACCGGCGCACGTCATGCCGCTGACTTTGAAGGTTTCAGTTTTCACTAGTTGGAGCAGGCGCTGTGCCTGACCGGTTATTCCAGCCAACCCTAACCGCTCCGCATCGGCTGTCAATTACCGCCATCACGCGGGCAAGGCGCGCTTGCCAGCCGCCGTTGAACGTGCTGCAATGCGGGCGATGAAAACAATTCTTCTGGCAGTGGTGGTGTCGGGTTTGTGGATAGCGAACGCTAATGGCGAGGAGAAAGCTTCAGCGAAGCCGGCGGTTGGCGTTACCCACGCGGAGCAGATCCCGGCGCAGGAGTTTACGTGGGGCACGTTGAAGTGGGTGTGCAACGAGAAGCTTGCGCCCGGCGCGCAGCAAACCATCGGCCTCGCCACCATCCTGCCCGGCCACGGCAACCCGCTCCATTTCCATCCGAACTGCGAAGAGGTGCTCTACGTGATCTCCGGCTGCGGCACGCACAGCTCCGAAGGCCAGACGATCGCGC
Organism: Verrucomicrobiota bacterium; assembly: GCA_026397915.1. GTDB lineage: Bacteria > Verrucomicrobiota > Verrucomicrobiia > CAIQCK01 > CAIQCK01 > CAIQCK01. The sequence goes on along the minus strand of JAPLTX010000051.1, from coordinate 74,409 downwards.
TGAAGCCCGGCACGACCCTCTGCATTCCCGTCGGCGTCAAACACAAGCTGACCAACACCGGTTCCGAACCGCTCAAGACACTGGTTTCGTTCTCGTCCGGCGACCGCAAGACGGTGTTTTTGGAGACGAACCCGCCCAAATGAACCATTGCGATAACGCGAAGGTTTTCAATAATCAGCCTGAAACAACCCAATAGACCTATGGCGACGAACACAAAGAACAAGACGCGAAAGATTCTGGTCATCCTGTCCGACCGGTTGAACCGGCAAAAGAAGCCGCTGAATCTGGAGCTGCTCTGCAAACCGGACGGAACCATCCTGAAAGAGACGCGGCTGAAACGCCTTCCCGCCAAGCCGTGCTACGAGGAAGTCTGGCAGAACGACGATGGCAAGTCATCGCTGGACACCTGCACCAGCATGTCGCGGATGTATCGCCACGCGCTGGAAAAGCCCGCCAGCGACCGGCGGTCTTGAACGAAGGGTTGGCCATGAGCAACGGCAGGCTCCGTGCTGTCCACTGAATCTGCTCGATCCGCCGGGCCTTGCGCGGCATCATTCGACTTATGCTTGGCTGGTGGCAGCGTCTGCGAAATCCAACCGCCTCCGCCGCGCCGGCCCATCTCGTGAAGGGCGAGCGCGGCGAACAGGCGGCGGCACGCTATCTGCGCCAGCGCGGTTACAAAATCCTCACGCGTCGGTTCCACGGCAAACACGGCGAGATTGACCTGGTGGCGCGCGACGACGCCGTGCTGGCGTTTGTAGAAGTAAAGACGCGCGGCAGCGACCGGTTCGGGGCGGCAGCCGACGCCGTGAACCGCGAGAAGCAACGGCACCTCGCCAGTTGCGCCCGCGAATACCTGCGGTTGCTCGGCAATCCGCGCATACCGGTGCGGTTTGATGTCGTCGAGGTTTACATGGACGAGGCGGGGACAGCGACGGAAGTGCGGCTGATTCAAGGGGCGTTCGCGACACGTCAGCCGTTCAGCGATTGAGACAGCCGCTTTAGAAATCGAACTGATTCACCGTCTCTGCCGTGACGATCATCGGTTCACCGAGCAGGATCTCGCGGTTTTTGATCGCCCTCCGGACCGTCTTCGTGCGGGCCACACCATTGACAACCTCGGATTCGTTGATGGCAACCTCGCTGCTGTCATCGTGCAACTGGCCCTTGACAGTTTGCACAGCCACATGCACCGCGAGATAACCGAGGTCGGTCGGATTCCACATCACAAACGCCGGCACAATGCCGTCCTTGACGAAAACGCGCGTGCTGTTGGGCAACCCCACGCCCGTGACGAACCGCTTCTGGTTGCCGGATTTCACCGCCTTGGCTGCACTAATCAACAGTTCGGGCGTTAGTGCGAATATGCCGATGACGTCCGGGTTGTTTTGGAACACCTCCTGTGTGGCGGTGAAGGCTGCATTGGCGTCCTCGCATCGCCTGATCTCCACAATTTGCATCGTCGGGCAAACTTTGCCGATCTGTTCCCGCATTGCCCCGATCCACTGTTGCTGGCGCGCCGCAGCGTTGGCGCTGGCGATGATAACCGTCCGCGCTTTTGCGCCGGCTGATGAAACCATGTTCCCCACCAACCCGCGCGCCACTGTCACATCGCTGGCGGGTTTTACGAACCACTCGCGCTCGCTGCGCTTTTCGTCCGCATCGGTGTCAAACGTGATGATATGCACGCCGCTTTCCCGCGCCCGTTTGAGGGCCGGAGCCAACGCCATCGCCTCGTGCGGCGCGATCACGATGGCGTTCATCCGGCGCGTGACCAAGCCGTCCACCGCTTCGATTTGTTCCTCCACCGAGCCGTCCACGGGTGCTTCGTAGAAAAACTGCACGCCGAGTTCCTTCGCGGCTTTGCGTCCGCCGACGGCGCACGCGTCGAAGTAAGCGTTGCCCTTTGCTTTGACCACCATCGCGACGCGCAACTTCGGCGGCGGCGTGGGATTGTCGCAACCGGCTAGCAGCATGCAGGCGCCAAGCAACAGACCGGCATAGAATCTCGCAAACATGCATTGAAGAATACCGGGCTGCCGCTAAAAAGAAAGTTTGGAAATTGCTGCCGTAACTTTCTATGCTGTGCGCGCATCTCTGAAACCGCCATGCTGATTCGAGGTAAACACTTTGTCACCGGCCAAGTCGTGGACGTTCGCGTCAACGACGCCGACGGTGTCATCGCCGATGTTGCACCGCCGGACCCGGCCTGCGCGCCGGACCTTGGTGGCGGCAATGTTTTCATCGCACCCGGTTTCCTCGACATCCATATCAATGGCTTCGCCGGCGTGGATTTCCAGAACCCTGCGTTGACCGCCGACGATCTGGCCCGTGCCACGCGTGAGCAGTTGCGCCACGGCACTACGCAATACCTCGTCACGATCGTTAGCGAAGCGCATGACCGCATGGCCGCATGTTTTCGCGCCGTCTCTCTCTCGCGGGAAGAACGGCCGGAGTTGGCGCGTGCGATTCCGGGCTTTCACCTCGAAGGCCCGTATATTTCCGCCGAGGACGGTCCGCGTGGCGGCCATTACGTCAACGCGGTCCGGTTGCCGTCGTGGGAAGAATTTCAGCGGTTCCAGGAAGCCGCTGGCGGGCGCATCAAGCTCGTCACGGTCGCGCCGGAGCTGCCGGGCATGACGCGTTTCATCGAACAAGCCGTCATTTCCGGCGTCGTGGTTGGGATTGGCCACACCGCCGCCAACGAGCAGCAGATCGCCGACGCGGTTGCCGCCGGGGCGACGGTGGCCACCCATCTCGGCAACGGCAGCCACGCCGTCCTGCCGCGCCATGCCAACTACATCCAAGTCCAACTTGCCGAAGACCGCTTGAACGCGGCGTTCATCGCCGACGGTCATCATCTGCCGCCTTACGTGGTGAAAAACTTCATCCGAGCGAAGGGCGTTGTGCGTTCCATCCTCGTCACCGATGCTGTGCCGCCCGCCGGCATGCCGCCGGGAGTTTACCGCTACGGACGGGTGGAAGTGGAAGCCAAGCCTAACGGCTTGATCTGCCTGCCGGGCACGCCTTACCTCTTCGGCGCGGCGACCACGCTGGAGAACTGCGTTGCCAACGTCATCGCGTGGGCCGGCGTCTCCCTCGCGGACGCGGTCAGAATGGTCACCGACAATCCGGCGCGACTGCTCGGCCTCGCGCCGCGCGTGCTGGAAAAGGGCGGCTCGGCCGATCTCATCTTGTTTGCGTTGGAAAACGGCCGGCTTCGCGTTACTGATGCCGTGGTCGGTGGCCAACATTTTTCCTCGACGCCATAGCCTGGTTGGTGAAGCCTATCAAAACAATGGACAAGCAACTTCAAACCATCGCCGCGCTGCTTGGCAGCGAAGTTCCCAATCGCCGCCTTGCCGCCGCCATCGTGCTCGGCGAACTCGCTCCCCCCGACGCCGATGTCGTGCGCGCGCTCGGCTCCGCGCTCGGTCACGCCGACGACACGCTCACCCGCGAGCTGGTCGCCGCGCTCGGCCGCACGCGCCACAAGACGGCATTCCCGTATCTGCTGCCGATGTTGCTCAACGCCCCGCCCGCGCTCCGCGACGCCGCCGGCAAGGCGCTCGCGCAACTCAAGATGGACATCGAGGCCGAGTTGGAGAAGGTCTGGGCAAAGGCCGCGACGCAACAGAAGCTCGCGCTTATGGACGTGTTCGCGCGGCTCCACAGCGACGGCGCAACGCGGTTCCTGCTGACCGGCTTGTTCGATCCCGACTTCGAGATGGTCAAGGCCATCTGCGGCGCCATCCGTCGCCACATCAGCGATGCCAACGAGGAAGAACGGAAGGATCTGTTCAAACAAATCGCGAGCTTCCTGAAAACGCCGCGCGTGAAGAAAGACATGCGGGCCACCACCTCCTGCCTGATCCTGCTCGGCAGCCTCGGCAATCCAGCGGCGCGTTCGCTGCTGCTGGATTATATCGGCCCGAAACAGGTGGCGTTTGTCCGCCGCAACGCGCTGCAGGCGCTCGCCAACCTCAGCAGGGATGGCGCGGGCGTGGACGCGATGATCAAGAAGGTCCTGCCGCTGCTCAAAGAAGAGGATCGCGAGAACGTCGTCAGTCCGGCCACCGCGTTGCTCGCGCCGCTGGAGTTTCCAGCCAGTGTCGTCGGTGACTTGGAGAAGCTCGCCAAGAGCGACAACGCCGAAGTCCGCCGCTTCGCCGTGCGCAAGCTCGGCCATCAGACGGGCAAGAAGATCGTCAGCTCGATGCTTGACTGGCTCAGCGACGCCGACCAGGAAGTGCGCGACATCGCCGCGAAGGCGCTTTGCCGGATTGAGGACGCCACGCAGCCGTTGCTGGAGAAACTCGGCAAGGTTGCAACCGCCGACGATGCGTGGAACGTCGCCAAGCTGCTGAAGCCGCACGCCGAGCGGTTCGCGAAGGACGCGAAGAAGAAGCTCGCCGCGCGCTGCCTCGATCTGCTGGAGAAAAACGACCCGCGTGTGCCGGCCTACACCTGGCTGCTCCGCAACGTGGACGCCGCCGGCTTCAACGCCCAGATCGCCGAAGCCGGTGAGGACCTGCGCCAGCGCAAGAAGTTCGCCGCCGCCGTGCAGTCACTGCGACTGCTCGCAAACACGGAGTTCTTTAACGCGACGGTGCGCTACCAACTCAGCTTCAGTGGGCTGAAAACATCCCCGAAGGATCTGTCGCCCGGTCGCCGCGGCGAGGACCCGTGCCTGCGCGGCTTCGCGGCGCTCCTGCGCGATCCGTCGTTCAAGTTGTTCGACTGCCTCGCCAAGGATAAGAAACTGCTGGAGCCGGAAGACATCTTCTACATCGGCTTCCACTTTGCCGAGAGCGCGCTCGGTCACGAGCGGCAGTTCAGCCAGCAGGTCTTCGAGTTCCTCATCAAGACATGGCCGAAGAGTGAGCAAGCCAAGGCCGCGAAGAACAAACTCAAGACCGAAGGCAAATCCGAAGGCGCGACCACATAGTTCACCGATGTTTCCGGCCGCTGTGGGTCAGGAAGAGATCTCATCATGCCAGTCAAGAAACTGAAGTCTCGCAGACAACCGACGAAACCTTCCGCGCCGCCAAGCGCGAACAATCCCATCCTTAAGGATATTTTTGCCCGCACGCGCACGCCGGAGTTCGAGCGTTACCTGAAGAACCTTATCGTTGAGATTTGTCGGTTCAATACCACGCCCAACCCGGACGTGTCGGTCATGCGCGAGGCGGAGGACGGCTGCTTCCGCGTTTTTGAGCGCGAGCTGAAGGGCGTCGGTTTTGCCGGCGCGCGCATCGAACGGCGACCGGTCAACCCAGCGATCAAGTCGCATCCGAACTACTCGCTCCTCCACTTCACCAAGACGCCGCAACGTCCGGCCGGTCTGACACCGGAGGAAACCTACGCTGGCCGCGGCAACCTGCTTTACATCATCCCCGGTGCCGGCAGCGGTGGTGGCCAGTCGGTGGCGGTGAACAGCCACGTGGATGTCGTCGCGCCGTATTTTCCGCCGCGCGCGGAGGGCAAGCTCATCCACGGCCGCGGCTCGGCCGACGACAAGGGACCGACCATCTGCGCGGTCGCCGCGCTGAAGGTCCTCTCCGAAGTCATGGCCAAGGCCGGGCTAAAATGGAAGAAGAACGTGGTGATGATGGCCGTCGTCGAGGAGGAAACCGGTGGCAACGGTTCGCTATCGCTGGCGATGGATCGCGAACTGAAGAAACTCTACGACAGCATGATCGTGCTGGAGATCACCAGCCTCAAACTCCACCCGGCCAACCGCGGCGCAGTCTGGTATCGCGCCGATTTGAAGAAGGTCGCGTGCGCGTCACTCTTCGAGATGGCCGCGTTCGTGAACGAGGAGATGGAGAAAGAAGGTGCAGCTATTCGTGCTGAAAGCCGCCACGATCTTTTCCCACAGCGACCGGTGCAAACCTGCCACGGCATCATCGGCTCCTTCGGCGAGCATCCGAGCCGCATCTGTGGCGAGGTGAACTTCACCATTCAGTTCGACAGCGCGCCAAGTAAGAAGACCGAACTGCTCGTGCGCGACTGTCTCGAAGTTGGACTCGCAGCCTACACCGGCCTCTATGGCGACAAGAGCAAGGTCATCGAAGCCGCGACCGGCAAGCCGATGGTGCCGGTCCATTACGATTTTGCCCGCGAAGGCAACGGCTTCGTCGTGACCGTCCACGGCGCGACCGGCCACATGGGCGCGATCCGCGAGCGCGACGGCGCGATCACCAAGATGGCGCACTTGGTTCGCAGCCTCGCGCAGTCGCGGCCGAAGATAGAGGCGACCGCCGGCGGCCTGATGCGTCTGGAACTCGGCGGCAAGCCTTACGGCGACGTGCTGGTGCTCGAAGGTGGCCAGGGCTTCGTGCCAACGCACCACATCAACGAAGTCATGGACCGGATGCGCCGTGCAGCACAGCATGGCGCGGAGACTTGCCTGCGACGGCTCGGCCGGCCGGAACGCGGCGAGGACGTGGTGCGAGTCACCTACGAGAAGCTCCACAACGTCGCGTTCGATGGCGACCCCGACTCGCCCTCGATGCGCAACGCCATCAGCGCTGCAAAGGAAACGGGTATCTGGAAAGACGAGCCGATTCTCGGCTGGACGGTGTCATGCGATGCGCGGCTCTTCGCCACCGAATATCCGGGGATGCCTGTGCTGACGTTCGGCCCCGGCACGCTGGCTCACGCGCACTCCGACCAGGAGCAAATCTCGCTGGAGGAAGCGCGCGCCGCGGTGGAGTTTCTGGCGGTATTCCTCTTGAAACAAACCGGCACCATCTGACAGAACAACACTCATGAAGACCAAACTTCGTCTCGGCATCATCGGCGCGGGTTCCGTCGTCCGCGAAATCTATCAATACCTTTACTTCCGCAGCAGCTACACGCCGCTGTTGGAAATCTGCGCCGTCGCTGACCCGAACGAACAATATCGGAACTGGTTCGGCGACCTCGCGGGCCTGCCGGCCAACCGCCGTTTCACCGACTACAAGGAACTGCTCGCGAAGACTGAACTCGATGCAGTGCAGATCAACACGCCGGACCATCTCCACTGCGCGCCAACGGTGGCGGCGCTCAACGCAGGTCTCGACGTGGTCGTGCCGAAGCCAACCGCCGCGACGCTCAAGGACGCGCACGCGATGATCGAGACGACGAAGAAGACGGGTCGTTTCCTCGGCGTGGACTTCCACAAGCGCGAAGACCCGCGCATCAAGGAAGCCGAAGCGCGTTTTCAGAGCGGCCGCTACGGACAGTTCCAAGCGGCGGTTTTCTACATGCTCGACAAGCTCAGCGTGGCCGACCCGAACCACTCGCCGCGCTTCTTTGCGTCGCCCAATTTCGCCGAAAAGAACACACCGGCATCGTTCCTGACAGTGCACATGGCGGACGCGCTGATGAAGATCGTCAACCTCACGCCGATGCAGGTGCGCGCCGTCGGCTATTCGCAGAAGCTGCCGTCGCTCAAGCCGATCGCGGTGAAGGGCTACGATCTCGTGGATACGGAGATACTGTTCGACACCGGTGCCATCGCCCACATCCTCACCGGATGGGCGCTGCCCAACACCGCTTGGTCAAACACCGTGCAGTCCAGCCGCATCATCTGCTCCGACGGCATGATGGACCTCGGCTTGGATCAGCCCGGCCTGCGCGAGTTCCATCCCGACGGCATTTTCGAGGTCAACCCGCTCTTCAAGAACTTCGACAAGGACAACAGCGTGACCGGCTACGGCATCGGCAGCCCCGGCCGCCTCTATCAGCAGATTCTCGCGTTGCGCAACGGCAAGCTCTCCGCCGCCGAGCGCGAGGCGATGAACAGCCCGATCACTCTTGGCTTCTACACGACGCTCGTGTTGGAGGCTGCCGAGAAAAGTCTCGTTGACGGTGAGAAGCTCCCGACCGGCGCAACGATCGGCTCGACCGTTGACCTGCGGAAACTCGTCGTGGATCAACTCGGCGCGAAAGCCGCCAAGCAATACAAGCTGGGCTGAGCGTTTGTTCGATCACTTGCGGTTATTCTCCGCAGCAAGCTGCGCGACGATGTCCATGACAAGGTGCGCAGAGTTTTGCGCGGCCAACGCAGTGAACGAATCCACGTCCTGAAGCGCGTTGTGATCCGCGCCGTCGCTGATGCTGCGGACGACCAGCCACGGCACGCGCAAATCCTGGCAGACTTGCGCCACTGCCGCGCCCTCCATCTCCACCGCGTCGGCGCCAAGCGCCTTGCGCAGTTCGGCCTTCTTCGTGGGCGACGCCACGAAGACGTCGCCTGTCACGACCACACCTTTGATGATGCGCGGATGCCGCTTGCCGTCGCGAGTTTCGATGTCGGCCAGCTTGATGCGTTTCGCGGCGGCGTCTGCCAGCGCCATCAACCGTGCGTCCGGCTCAAGGAAAACGGGATTCCGTTGCCACGTGACGGCGCTTTTTATGCCGCGCACTTCCATGCCTTCGGCTGTAAGCGTGCCGAAATCGTGCTGGGCCGTCTTTGACGCGATGACGATGTCGCCCGGACGCAACTCCAGGTTGATGCCGCCGGCGATGCCCGTGAAGATGATCTCGCAGGGCCGGTAATGCTGGATAAGTAGCGCCGTGACCATAGCGGCGTTCACCTTGCCGATGCCGCTGCGGCAGACGATGACGTTGCGACCCTTCAGCTTGCCGGCGGCGAAATGAATACCGTGGAGCACTTCTTCTTTCGGTTCGGCGAGCGCCCGATACAGCAGCGCCAGTTCGTCATCGAACGCGGCAAGGATACACGTGCGCGGCGACGCCGTCGGCTCCGCCGCGTCCGTCGGGTGCGATGAAAAGAAGACGACCGCGAGCAGTATCAGATGGATCGTTCTTTGCATGGCACGGTTACGGTGACTTCAACAACCGCTGCAACTCCACCTCCAGCGCCTTGCGTGTAGCCTCGTTGAGCTGGCTCTGGTCCTTCAAAATCTCCCGCAGCGCCGCCACGGCGTCGGACAGCGTCTCGCCGCGCATCATCTCGGCTAGAATCGTCCGCATCTGGTTGTAAGCGACTTGCGCTTGCTCGAACGCCGGTCCCAGCGGTGCGCTCACGCTGGGCGTCACCGCGCCGAGCTGCGTCACCACCGGTCCGAGCAATTGTCGGCTCGCCTCGGTCAGCGGCCCCACGACACGCGCGCGCAGCCGTTCCTGCTCGGTGGGGGTGCCGACACGGTTGTTTTTCATCTCGTCGAGTATCCGCAGGAACAATTCCGACATCGTCTGGCATCCATTGCCCACCTCGCGCTCGTCAGCCACGAGCGGCGAGAGCTGCACTAAGTCCGGCTGCTTGCCCGCCGCCGCGCCCTCGCGAATCACCCGCAGCGCGTCGAGTGCCTCGCGGTGCTTGCGCGTCAGCCGCTCGAACTCGGCGCGATATTCCTTCTGGCGGCGGTTCAGGTCCGCCATCAGTTCTGCCGCGCTCACCACGCGCAGCGCCAGCGACTGGCTCGCGCCACAGCCAGGCGGAGTCGCCGCGTCCGTCGCCTCGACGCGGATGTTCAACACCGAGCCTTCGGCAACTCGCAACGACTCGACCGGCAGCCGCGTTTCCAGATGGACCTCGGCGTTGCCCAGTGCCGCGCCGGCGAGTGGCTGACTCTGCCAGGTAGTGTTGTTGGTGGACGTCGCCAGACTCAGGGCCGCCACGCCGAAATCGTCGTGCGCCTCCGCCGCTACCGGCAACGTCGCCACCGGAGTGATCTTGTCGCCGATGCCGCTCAACGTCAGCCGCACCAACGGCGGCCGATCCGGCTGCGCGTCGAGCGCGAAGCTGAGCGCGGGATCGGCCCGCAGTCCCTCCATGTCCTCGATGGAAATCTGAACACGCCCGCTTTCCTTGATGACGAACTGTGCGGAAACGTTGGTGGCGGCCTCGACGCGCGCGTCCATGACGCTCGAAGCCAGCTTTTGAGGCTTGGAGTTTGGAATTTGGAGCTTCGCGTATCGCAACGGCCGGGTGCTGGTAGCGCGCAGTTCGAGCCGCGTGCCAACCACCGACTCCACCGCGCCGTCGCTCGGCCCGATCTCGCGCGGCGGTTGGCGCGTGTAGGCCGGATAGACGAGCCGCATCCGCACGTTGCGGAGCATCGGCGGGTCCACCACCTCGACTCGCAGTTCGCCCGTCGCGCCGTCGCCGCCGAAAGCGCGGAACCGGAAACTTTCGATGACCGAGTCAAACCGTTTCGCAAACTTCCCGTTGCCGACGCGCGTGAGCACCTCGCGGAACCGGCCGGCATGCTCGTAATCCAGCACCAGCTTTACGGTTTCCGGAATCTGCCAGCCCGACGCGGTCACCAGGATGTTGAACGGCGCGCCGCGCACGACCCGCGCTGTGCCGTTGGGGAAGCCGCTGATTTCGAGCATCGTCGCGTGCGGCCACTCCACGTTTCGCAACAATACGTCGCGCTGCCACCAGACCTCCAACTCCTGCGGAAAAAACGCCGCCACTATCGCAATCACCAGCAGCGCACCAACGCCAAGCGCAAGGCATCGCGCCAGCCGCCTATGATCGAGCGCCTGCAATGGCCGCACGCCCGCGGCAATCTCTGCCGCCTCTGCCGCTACGCGCTCCAACAGCGCGGGTGACACTTCCGCCTTGCCTCTTCCATCCTCCACTACCGTCAGCAGTCGGTCGCCGAATTGCGGAAACGCGCGCTCCAAAGCCAGGGCGACATCTGTATCGCAAAACCTTCGGATCATGGGCCGCAAGAACCACCGCCAGCCTGCGACACCGATTATGATCAGAGCCAGTGTGCCGAGCAGTCCGCGCGGCCCCCAATCCAACCGCAACCACCAATCCAGCGTCCACGTCCCGAGTGCCGCCGCCACGCCCACGGCACCGACGCGCGATAATCCGCCGAGCGCGAGGTGCAACCGTAGCAGCCAGCGCAGCGAACCGAGTAATTGATGGATCCGCTGATTCATTCCTTACGCATTACGTCTTACGCCAGATTCTTCCATTTTCTTATCGCCCATTCCGTGAAGAGCAGTCCGCAGAACAGGCACAGCGCCAGCGGCGTGTCCCAGATGTCCTGCGTCTGCTCATTGACCAGCAGTTGCTCGCGTTTCGGCAAGAGCTTCGGCAGTTCGCCGATCCGATCGAGCGTCAGGAACTCACCGCCTGTGGCCGTCGCGATCTGTCGCAGCAGCGGCTCGTTCATGCGCGTGTCCTTGAACTCCAGCCGCGGCAGCGTCACGCGCACCGTCTTGAGCGCCATCGCTTCGCGGGCGGTGCCACCGGAAACATTGGCCGTGATCTCGCACAAGCCGAGTTGTTCCGCCACCAGCGATCCTTCAAATTCGCCCGCCGTGCCGGCGATGGGGTCGAGTCGCAACACACGCGCGGTTGTTGACGCCGTTTTCACCAGCGCCTCGAAATGGTCCATCGCCGCTGGCTTGTAGCCTGCGTCGAGCGCCTTCGCCCGCACCGTAATCCGCTGGCCGAGCGAGTATTCGTCGTGATCGGTCGTCAACACGAGCCGTTTCATCCCGCCGAGTAGCCGGCCTTGTGTGAGATAACGCACCGCCTGGCTCCAGAACTGTTCGAACGCGCGCGCGCCGCCGAACCGCCAGCGCCAGGTCGAGTCGCTCGCCACGAAAAGCACGCGGCCCGGCCCGTAGAACTGCGTCGCCACAATCGGCTGCGGCCCCTGCCGCGTCTGTCGGCGCGGGTCGCTGTGCACCGCCAGCGCCGTCGCGCCCGGCTTGAGCGCACGCACCGGCTGCGCCCAGTAAAAGCCTGGCATCGCCGCCCAGATTCGGCGGTTGCGCTCCGGGTCCGCGTCGAGTTGGAAGACGGGGTTTTCAAATCCCGCCGCTGTCACCAGCCACGGCCAATCCTGTTGGTTCACGCGGCTGAGCGCCTCGGCCACGGTGAGCTGCTCGCGCTCGATCTGCACCGGCAGCAGGTCGGCGACTGGTCGTAGCTCGCCCGCCATCAGGAAATCCGTCGTGAACTTGTTCGACGCGATGAACGCCAGTCCGCCGCCGTGGTCGCCAACGAACCGCGCCAGCAGTTTCGCCCACGCCGCATCGAACTCGCGTGGGTCGGGATCGAGCATGACGATCACGTCGTAGCCGAACAACTCCTGCTCCGTCTTCGGTAGCGTCGTCAGCGGCGCGTCGCCTTCCTGGTTGAACGCCGCGTCAGCGCTTTGCAGCCAGCAACTCACCGAGAGCGTCGTGTCGCGCGTCAGGTGGTTCTTGAGGTAGCGGTATTCCTTGCCTGCGTTGCCGGCGATGAAGAGCACGCGCGGCTTCTGGGCAATGACGCGCGCGATAAACGACGCACTGTTGTCGCGGCCGGTCAGTTCATCTGCCAGCGGCTCAATGCTCGCCGCATAGGTAAACGTGCCGAGTTGCTGCGGCTGCACGCGCAATGTCACGTCGAGCGGCTGGTTGTTCGGCGGAAGCTTGATGGCTTGCTCGGCAACGACGCGGCCGGTGGCAGAGGGAGTGTTGGAGTGTTGGAGTGTTGGAGTGTTGGAGTCTTCGCGCAGCGTCACCTTCACCGTTGTCCCCGCCAGCTCCTTCGCCAGCACGCGGACCGTGAACACTGCCTCGTCATCCTTGAACAGCACTGGGTTTGCGGTGAGCGACGCGACCTCGATGTTCCGCGGCGCTTTCGGATTGCCGACGCCGACCGTGAACACCGGCACACCGCGCTGCGCGGCAAATTGCGCCGCCGCCATCGTCTCGCCGTCGGTGGCCTGCCCGTCGCTGACGAGCACCACCGCCGCCACCGGCTGGCCGCGCGAGTTCTCGATGGTTTGCCGCAGCCCGTTCGCCAGCGACGTGGCCGCGCCCTGCGGCTTCAGCGTCACGAAATCATTCGTCGCCAGCTCTCGCCATCCATCCGAGAACGCCGCGAGACGAAGTTGGTGAGAGGAAGAGAGAGTGAAAAGTGAAGAGTGAAGAGTGAAGAGTGATTTGACCTGGTCAATGCGTGTAACTGAGTTCGTCGTTCCACGTTCCTCGATTCCCATGCTGAGCGAGTCATCCACTAGCAGCCATGCCGTGCTCTTCAGTCGCTCACTGCGATCAATCACCAGCGTCGGCTGGAACAGAATCGCCAGCGCGACGGCGAGCGCGCCGAGCCGCAGCGCCGTCAGCAACCGCCGCACGCCCGCCGAGATCACCGCGCCCTCGCGCCGATACTCCCGCACCGCGTGCCACAGCAGAAACGCCACCAACGCCAGTGTCGCCAGCGACCACCACCCGCCCTCGGCCGCCGTCGGCAGACCAACCCAACGGATGGAGAGATCACTCCACCGCGCGCCCGCGAAGGCGTTCGGGTCGAGGCCGAAGAGTTTGGAAAGCAGTGACTCCATTATCTCATGCCAAGTGTGTGAACCGCCTCGCCAGCGTCTGCTCGACTGCCAGCACGGCCAGCAGCGCGATGAGCACGTATTTCCAGAATTCCTTGCCACGGCTTTGCTCGCGAAGGTCGAGTTCGGCGGTAGCCAGATCGGACAGCAGCTTCACCGGCGCGTCGCCGAGCGCGGCGACGATGGTAGTGGGGGCGGCCTTGGCGAGGTCGCCTTCGGCGGGGTCCACGTTACGGGCGAAACGGTCCACGCGCTGCGAGCCGCCGTTTTCGAGCGTGAGTTCGTAAACACCCGCGCGACCAGTGTCGGCAAAGCTGACGCGCATCTGTTCGCCGACGGGCCGTGGCATCAGGCGGATAGCAGGTTGTTCGGGATAGCGCGGTGTCTTCAGCGTCACACTGCCATCAATGAACTGCGGCTCGACGGCGCGCTCGATGGGCGATCCGACGCGGGCCGTGCGGTCCTGAGCAGGTGTGCGCGAAAGGAAGCTGAACATCTCTTGAACAAAAACCGGGTAGCTCGGATTGGCCGGCCAGTCGTGCCAGCGCGCGCTGGTGGTCGAGGCGAAGACGAGGACGCGACCGTTGCCGAAGCGGCGCTCGACGAGAGCGGGGGAGTTTGAGCGGTCGGAGAAAGAAGAAATGCGGAGTGCGGAGTGCGGAGTGCGGAGTGCGGCAGAGGAAATTTCGATTGGAACGAAGGCGCGAACGTGGACGCCCGCCAGCAGCGGCGCCAGTTCACCACCCAGCGCCGCCTGTAACGGATGCGCGCCTGGCTCGATCTTCAGGCGGAACGATTTCTCGGCGTTGTTCGGGTCGCCTTCCATCACGCCGAGTTTGCCGGGCAGCAGGCCGGCACCCTCCTTAAACAGCACGGCGTTGTAGAACGCGCGGTCGAGCCGGTCGCCAAGGAAGATGGCGACGCTGCCGCCGTTGCGCACGTAGGTTTCCAACTCGGCCAGCTTCGCCTGTGCCACGGTGGCGACGTTGGCCAGCACGATGAGATCGAACTTGTCGAACTGCGCGGCGGGCAGTTCGCGATCGGTGATGACGGTCGGCCGCCAGCCGCCGAGGCCCTTGCCGCCGGGATCGAGCGCAGCAACGAGATAGTCGGTCTCGTTGATGTAAGGCTCGGGATCGGGCGCGCCGTTGACGATCAACACCGGCACGCCCTCGCGCACGTCAAGCGCGAGATACGCGGCGTTGTCGGGTGCAAGCGCGTCGGCGGGCAGCGATACAGATGCGGCGGTCACGCCGGCTCGCCGGAAGATATAAGAGAAATCCACTGCCGCAGACTCGCCGGGGCCGAGCCGGTCGAGGATGCGCGGCGGTAACGCGGCGTCGCCGGCATGGAACGTCAGCGGCACGTTGAGCGCCGGTTGCGAGCCGCGATTGACGACTGTGACGCGGAAGCGAGCGCGGAGGTTCTGGACCACGTGTTTCTCGGCGCAGGTGAACTCCGTGATGGAAAGGTTCGCCGCGTCCGCAGCGCCGAAGTCCATCAGGAACGCGCGGGCGACCTTCTTGTCGAGTTTCTCCAGCAACGCGCGGATGCGGCGGCTGTTCTCGTCGGTCCAGTCCCGGCGACGGCAGTCGGTGAGGATGTAGAGGCGCTTTTCCGGGTTGGAGGAGTTGGCGAAAATGTCCAGCGCGGCTTGAAGCGATGGCACAAGGTCGGTCGAGTAGTCGGAAGGCGCGAGCGCCGAAGCGTCGCGTTTGAAGGCGGTGCGGTCGGTGAGGTGTGCCGGAGCAAAAACGGGATTTTGGATTGCGGAAGGCTCGTCGGTTGTGCGCGAGGTCAGCAGCACTGCGAAGGTATCTTCCGGTTGAACTCGATCGGAGATTTGGAGCAACGCGTCTCGAGCGCGGGCAAAGATGGTGCTGCTGCCGAGCGTCTGGCCCATCGAATAGCTGTCGTCGAGAACGATGACATGGTCCGACCGGGCTTGCGTGCCGAGCATCGCGGCGAAGCTTTGCTCGGGCACGAATGGCCGCGCAAGCGCCACGCCCATGAGACCGACGCCAGCCACGCGCATGGCCAGCAGAAGTAATTGCTCGAGCCGGATGCGGCGCTTGGTTTTCTTAAAGCTTTCGAGGAGGAAGTCAGCGGCGGCCCAGTCAATGATCCGGTAGCGGCGGCGATTCAACAAATGGATAATGATTGGGCCAAGGGCGAGCGCAGCGCCGAGAGCGAGCAAGGTTGTGTTCAGGAACGTCATCGTTTCGTTCCAGCGAGCTTGGCTGTCGCGGCGCGCGCGGCCAGAAATGCCGCCAAGGTGGCGCCGACGTTTTCTTTCGTGTTGATCAATCGGTAGTCAATCCGATGATGCGCGGCCAGCCGCTTGACCTGCGCGGTGAAGTTGCCGACGGCGTTGAGGTAGGCGGCGCGGACGCTGCGCGGTTCGACCTTCAGGCTCGGCAGCTCTTCCATGCCGCGGAACAGGATGTTGCCCTCGAATGGGAAGCGAAGCTCGTCGTCGTCCATCACGTGCAGCAGCATGACCTCGTGACGGCGGTGGCGGAAATGTTCAAGGCCGCGGAAGAGGTCGTCGAGCGGCACGAAGAGGTCGCTGATGAGGACGATGAAGCCGCGTTTGCGGATTTTCTCGGCGAGGGCGTGGAAGATTTCGCTGACGTTGGTCTTGCGCGACGGTTGGGCCTGTTCGAGGTGGTGGCAGATGGTCTGGAGCGTGGCGGGGTTGGCGCTGGGCGGCAGGAACTGGCGCAGTTCGCTGTCGAACAGGGCGAGGCCGGCGGCATCCTGTTGCTGGAGCAGGAGGAACGACATCGCGGCGGCGAGCGTGGCGGCGTAGTCGTATTTCGAGAGTGCCGAGCGCTGGCCGCGATAGCGCATGGATTCGCTGGCGTCCACGAAGATGTGGGCGCGGAGGTTGGTTTCCTCCTCGTATTGCTTCACATAGTAGCGGTCGGTCTTCGAATAGACCTTCCAGTCCACGTGCTTGAGGTCGTCGCCGGGCGCGTATTCGCGGTGTTCGGCGAACTCGACGGAAAAACCGCGATAAGGCGAGCGGTGTTCGCCGCTGATGAAGCCTTCCACCACCAAGCGAGCGCGGATGTCGAGACGATGGATCGTCGCGAGAACGCGCGGATCAAGATAATTGGGTTTGGCGTCAGCCATTTGTAATTTGTGGAGCGTTAGGCGTTGAGCGTTTCCGTGACTAGGCACGTCACGCGCCACGCTCTACGATTTGAACGCAGCTTTCACCGCCGGTTCCTTCATCGCCTCGCTCTCGTGCGCGGGCGTTTCCTTGATGAGGCGCTCGACGATCACGTCGGGGGTGACACCTTCGCTGTTGGCGGTGAAGTTGGTGATGATGCGGTGGCGCAGGACGGGGGCGGCAACGGACTGGATGTCCTCGACAGCGACGTGGAAGCGGCCTTTGAGCAGCGCGCGAGCTTTGGCGCCGAGCACGAGGAACTGTGTCGCACGCGGGCCGGCGCCCCAGCTCACGTATTGCTTGGTGAAATCAGCGGCCTCCTCCGGCTCGGAGACGCGCGTCAGACGGACGAGTTTCATCGCGTATTGGACGAGATGGTCGGCGATGGGCACGCGGCGGACGATTTGCTGAAGCGCGAGGATTTCCGCGCCGCTGAGGACGGGCGTCGGCGAGACTTGTTCGCCAGCGGTGGTGAGTTTGACGATGCTGAGTTCCTCGTCCCACTTCGGGTAGCGGACGAAAATCTTGAACATGAAGCGGTCCTGCTGCGCTTCGGGGAGCGGATAGGTGCCCTCCTGCTCGATCGGGTTTTGCGTGGCGAGGACGAAGAACGGCTCCTGCATCGGGTGGCGTTTGCCGCCGGCGGTGACCTGATGTTCCTGCATCGCCTCCAGCAGCGCGGCCTGGGTCTTGGGCGGCGTGCGGTTGATTTCGTCGGCGAGGATGATGTTGGCGAAGATCGGGCCGGGCAGGAACCGGAACGCGCGCTGGCCGGTGGCGCGGTCTTCCTGAATGACTTCGGTGCCGGTGATGTCGCTCGGCATCAGGTCGGGCGTGAACTGGATGCGGGCGAAGTCGAGCGAGAGGCTGCGCGCGATGGTGGAGACCATGAGCGTCTTGGCGAGGCCGGGCACGCCTTCGAGGATGGCGTGGCCGCGGGCGAAGATGCAGATGAGCATCTGGTCGAGCACTTCGTCCTGGCCGACGATGACTTTGGCCAGTTCAGCGCGGAGTTTGGCGTGCGCCTCTTGGAGGCGGCGGGCGGCGTCGAGGTCGGATTGGGGTGTGGTTGTCATAAGCGGTTCCTTCAGCTAACTGGCTATATGTCTTCTGGTGCTCCGGCGGACCTTTCCCTCTCTCAGTAAAAGCCCTAGCACACTGTAGGAGAGGTAGTCTTTTTGACGCCCTCGGTAGTCGCTGCGGAGTCCAAGCAGGCTGGCTGCGTCAGCGTTTGCGATCCCCTCCGGATTTGCACGAGCCAGTTCTAGGATCGCACTCTTAAGAAACTCCAATCCTATTTGCGCTCGCTCAATTGCACCTTGCGGCACAACGATTCCACTCCGCTTCTTGCCCCCAAGACCAGAGGGGACTATGGAGTTGGCAAGCAGACCTCCAGTTTCTACAGTTCCAAATGCTGAGATTAGCTCGGCTTCGAGCTTCAACGCCTGCGTTTCGGTTAGATCGTCGGCCAATATGGCAACCAATGGTTTTGCGCCAGAGTCAGTGATTTCCTTTATCCGTGCATATTTTCGCGTGCCGTCAGGAGTCACAAGATGGTCATAAGCTCTGCTCCCTGTGCCTTTCCCGATGTAGAATGGCTTGGCCGGAGAAACTCTTGGATCCTTCAACGCGTAAACGTAGAAAAAGTTATTGGCCATCGTAGTTAAGCTCCGAATCTCACCTCTGAAAAATCGGCACGTAGTCATACGGCAGTTGGAGGGCGATACAGGCGATGGCGGTGCCATAGACGGGGCCGACGCCGTCGCCGTTCCAGGAGCCGTCGGCGTTCTGCGTGCCGAGCAGGCGATCGCGGAGCGCGACGAAGTAACTGTCCCAGCGCTTGTCGTGGACCTGATACATCGCCTGCGACATGTAGAGATGGGCGTAGAACCAGTGGCCGTAGGTTTCGCGGCCGTTGGGGGTGACGGTGCGGATGGCGTAGTCGAGACACTTCTTCGTCATCGTGCTGTCGTAACGGCCGCTGGCGTAGAGCGTGGCGACGGCGGCGGCGCTGATGGGCGGACGGCTGCCACCACGTTGGGCGAGCGAGTAACCGATGCCGCCGTCGGCGTTCTGGCAGAGTTCGAGATACTTCACGGCACGCTCGATGGTGGTGCGGGGGACCTTGATGCCTGCATTGCGGCAGGCGCGGAGGCCCTGAATCTGGGTGACGGTGACGGAGCCTTCATCGCCGTTGCCGTCGGGCGTGTAGATCCAACCACCGGCAGGGCTTTGGGCGCGCGCGGTCAGCTCAACGGCGCGGTGGAGCGCAGCGCGGAGACGCGTTTCGTTTTTTTCGTCGCTCGTTTCGCCAAGGCACTCGGCAAGAAAGAGCATGGCGAAGCCGTGACCGTGCATGGAGCGGCCTTCGAGGTTGCTGGAGATAAGCCCGGTGGGGCCTGCTTCGGCTTCGGCGAGGAGGAGTTGGACGGCGCGTTTGAGGTGCGGGGCGAACTTGCCCTCGCGCGGCGTGCTGCCATTGGCCAGCAGTGCCAGGCCGGCGAGCGCAGTCATGGCGGTCGGGTAGCTGCCCATATTGCCGGCGTTGAACCACGAGCCGGTGGGATTCTGTGTTTCGCCAAGATATTGGAGGCCGCGGACAATGGCGCGCTGGGCTTCTCCGTTGATGTGCTCGGGCAACGCACCAGCCTGTTGCGAAAGGGCGCGGCCGCCGGCGAGCGCAAATGCCAGCGTCGTGCCAACCAGAGAACGGATGAATCGCCAACGCTTCACGACGAAGCGTTAGACTGGCGAAAACCGCAGCCGTTGCAATCCTTTTCGCGCCGCCGTTGCCTTGGCCGAACCACATGTTGCCGGATGCCGGGAGTTTCCCATTGTCACGCCGGGGGGTGGTCGCTATATTGCCGCCGCATTTTGGGCCACCGGTGACGGTGGCGTGCATGGGCGGTCGTGGCGGAATGGCAGACGCGCTAGGCTCAGGACCTAGTGGCCGCAAGGCCGTGGAGGTTCAACTCCTCTCGACCGCACCATTTACTTTACTGAAGCATTTTGAGGGAGGAAAAAAGATGGAAAACGATCTAAAGAAGCCAACAGGCGGGAAACGCATCGGCGTCGGCCGCCCAACCAAGAAAACAACGCCCGCGCCGTTGCCTCCAGAAGCCAGCGCACGCGTGAGCGCGGCGGCGGCGGCGGCGGGAGCAGTGAAGCCGGCGTTCGCGCCAATCCCGGCAGCCCCGGCAAAATCGGTGGCACCCGCTCCGGCGCAGCCTGCGAAACCCGCCGCGCCCCTCATGGTGAGGCCGGTGCCGCCTGCGCCGAAGATAGCACCGCCGACCGTCGTGCCTGTGTCGGCGCGGAAGGTGGAGATGAGCTTCGATGCGCCGTTCGCGAAGTTCGTCAACATCGCCGGCGATTTCAACGCATGGGAAATGACGACACTCACCTTGCGCAAGAGCGACAGCGTCTGGAAGATCACGTTGGAGTTGAAACCGGGAACCTACCAATACAAGTTCCTCGTGGACGGCGAGTGGGTGAACGACCCCAACAACGTGCGCACCACGCCTAATCAGTTTGGATCGCTCAACAACGTGTTGGAAGTGGGCTAAGCCGGACCGAGAAGGCCCCAGAACAATATGCGCATTGCCATTTGCGCGTGGGAGTCGCTGCACTCGATCGCGGTCGGCGGCCTCGCGGTTCACGTGACGGAGCTGGCCGCCGGCCTTGAACGCGCCGGCCACGAAGTCCACATCTTCACCCGCCGCGGGCCGTTGCAGCAAGCTTACGAGCGCATCTACGGTGTCCACTATCATCGCGTCGCGCACGCGCTGCACCAGGATTTTGTTGCGGAAATCCTCGACATGAACCGCGCGCTGATCAACGCGGTCTGGCAGACGGAGGATTATACGCACACGGAGTTCGACGTGGTCCACTGCCACGACTGGCTTACCGCGCCGGCGGGCGAGTGGGCCAAGAAAGGCCGGGGACGGCGGTTTGTGCTGACGATGCACTCCACCGACTACGGCCGGAACGGGAACAATTTTTACGAAGGTCGTTGCCGGCAGATTCGCGACCTGGAGTGGTGCGGCTGCTACGAGGCGGCGAAGATCATCACCGTTTCCAGCGCGTTGCGCGACGAAGTGACGTGGATTTACCAGGTGCCGCGTGAAAAGACCACGGTGATCTACAACGGTGTCAGCTATCACCACTTTGACGGGCCGTTCGATCCGGGACCGCTCAAGATGCAAATCGGCATCGGGCCGTGGGAGCCGATGGTGCTCTTCAGCGGGCGCATGACGCAGCAGAAGGGGCCGGACATTTTGATGGAGACACTGCCCGAGTTGCGCGGAGCCAACGCGAAGGCGCGCTATGTGTTCATGGGCGACGGCGACATGCGCTGGCGGTTGCAACAGCGGGCGAAGGAATTGCGCGTGGACGATATTTGCCGCTTCGTCGGGCATCGCACGGGTGCCGGGCTGGTGGAAATGTTCCAGGCTGCCGACGTCGTGGCCGTGCCGAGCCGCAACGAGCCGTTCGGGTTGGTCATTCTCGAAGCGTGGAGCGCTGGCAAGCCCGTCGTGGCCACGAACCACGGTGGCCCGAACGAGTTTGTCTGGCACGGCGTCACCGGCCTGAAGACCAAGCCGCTGGTTCCGGAGTTGACCGGCTCGATGGTGGAGCTGCTGAGTGACTGGGACCGTGCACGGTGGATGGGGCAGAACGGCCGTGCCGCCGTGGAGCGTGGGTTCACGTGGGACCGCATCGCCGCCGAGACGCTGAACGTCTATCGTGGTTGAACCGCCGCGCGGTCGGCCATCCAAGGCGGTTTGCAACCGCCGCTCCTGGTGACGGCTTGCGCTTGCTTCCAAGTCATCAAGCCGCTGGACTTCATCGCCGAGGTTTCCCAACACATTCCCAACGCCGGCCAGCACTTGATCCGCTATTACGGCTGGCCCTCGTCACTTCCCCGATCGATTCCACGGTTTTTTTGCGCTTGTTGCTACCGGGGCTGTGGCTACAATGCCTGCGAGGTTCGATCAAGCCATGCAATAAGAGGCACGAAGCGTCTGCCATAGAGGGAGATCGTTGCAACATGTTCAAGAAAGCATATCAGGAGGGACGACGTGTTCTGAGGAGAATCGTTGATATACCGCTGGCGGGCAGCGTCAATTTCATTGATGTCGGCTCGTATGGCGGACTCCCTTTTCCTTGGTCAATCAGGCCCTATGTCCTAGGGCATGCGCTGAGCTTCGATCCCAGAGAACCGGATGCCCGTTCTGAACGACAAAGGACGATGAATGTGGCGCTCTGGGATGAGAACGGCGAACGCGATTTCTACATTCGAGAGAGTTTCAAAGGCACGGGGTCCTCTTTTTTTGAGACGAATACGGAATGGGTTAAAGAGCATTTTGATGAGTTGAAACAAAGGGGAAACCCTTGGTATGCCGAGACATTCTTTGAGCGCGGGAAGGTTGTGGGGATCGAAAAGACGATGTGCCGGCGGCTTGACGACGTGTTGGCGGAACTGGATTGGGACGTCTCGTTCGACTTCCTGAAGATCGACGCTCAAGGCGCCGAATACCGGATTCTCAGGGGAGCAGAGGCCCTGCTGCGCGGATCGTGCGTCGGACTGCACGTAGAGCTTTTCCTTTTCCCGATCATGAAAGGCATCGCTTTGAAGGACGAAGTTGTCGGCTACCTGCGTGGGTTCGGATTTGAAATCGCCAGGGAGTATCCTCCGGACGCCACTTTCGATTGTGCTCAAGATGTTATTTTCCTGAAGGAGGGTGTCTCAAGCAAGGCCATGCGTGCGATCCGGCGCGTCTACGGATTCTGAACCATTGCGGGACTTGCATCCGAAGAGACTTGGTGTGGCTGCAAATTAGTGCCGCTCCTCACCTGACAGACCTGGGAGAGATCAATGAGGATGAGTGGCTAGGATTTTCAATCCGCGCCGGCAAATCTCGCGGACCGACCCAAGTAAGCTGGAAATTCCGCTGGCTTGCGCCGTCGGAATCCATCTAGAGTCACGCCTCGAACATGAATCGTGACCACTTGAGTGGCGTGCTCTGGACCATCGCCTCGACGGTGATGTTCAGTCTCATGACGCTCTTCGCGCGGCTGGCGCACGACGTGGCTGGGCTGGAGGCGTGGAAAACAGTGGAAATCCGCTGTCTTTTCAGCATGGCGGCGGTGCTGGTGCTGAGCGCGTTGACGCGCCGTCCGTTGCGGTTCGTGAATCGTTCGTGGCTCGTGTCGCGCGGCCTTTTCGGCGCGCTGGCGGTGGTGCTCTTCTTCTTCGCCATCAACATCATCGGCGTGGCGAAGGCGACGATTCTGATTTACACCTGCCCGATGTGGGCCGGCCTGCTCTCGCCGATGCTGCTCGGCGACCGCATCGGCAAGGGACTCTGGGCGACGGTGGTCGTCGTGTTCGTTGGCCTCTACCTCATCATCGTGCCGCCCGGTGATTTCACCGGCATCAGTTGGTTCGACCTGCTGGCGCTCAGCGGTGGGCTGCTCTCCGGCATCGCCGTTCTCTCGGTGAAGAAACTGCGCGAGACCGACTCGACGATGGCGATCCTCTTTTCGCAGGCGTTCTTCGGTTGGCTCATTGTGGGCGTGCCCGCGGCGCGCGAAGGCTACGCAATCTCGCCGACGGGCTGGGCGCTGCTGATCGCGCTGAGCGTGTTTGCCGTGGCGGGCCAGATGCAGATGACCTACGCCTACAAACACGTCGGCGGCACCGAGGGCGCGCTGCTCGGCACGCTGACGCCGGTGTTCAATGTCTTCATCGGCCTGTTCATGTTCAACGAACAAGTCGGTGTGCGCGGGCTGATCGGCTGCGTGATTGTGCTGGCGGGTTGCATTTACGCCGCGTTGCCGCCGCGCGTGCCGGCCGCGCTGGCCGAGGCGGAGGCAAGCGACCGCTTGACGTGACGGAACTCAGCAGGCAGAAGAATGAACCGAGTGAAGAAATGCGAATTCAGTTTTTGCCGGGCTGCGTTCACCAAGAACCGCGCCGCTGGCTTGCTTCTGGCGCTTTTGCTCACGGCGACGCCCGGACGCGCCATCGTCTTCTATTCCACAGGCGACCAGAACTACAACACCACCGCTCCCACCGGCGGGCTGGCCGACAGCGGTTGGCAGTTCGAAGGCTACTGGGCCAGTTGCATGGGCACGGCCATCGCGTCGAACTTTTTCATTACCGCCAAGCACGTTGGCGGCAGCGTTGGCGGTGCGTTTGTGCTGAACGGCACCAGTTACACCACTACGGCCGTCTATAACGATCCCACCAGCGATCTCGCCATCTGGAAAGTGGACACCGCTTTCTCCACTTGGGCACCGCTCTACACCGCCAACGTCGGAGCCGGTTCGTCGCTGGTCGTGTTCGGTGCTGGCTACGGGCGCGGCACGGAAGTGTGGGCGGATGGCGAACTGAAAGGTTGGCAGTGGGGCGGCACTGCAACGAAACGCTGGGGCGAAAACGTGGTGACGGGAACAACGAACTACCAGGGTTCTACGCTGCTTCATGCTGACTTCAACGCCACTAACAGTGTCAACGAAGCCACGCTGGCCATCTCCGACTCCGGTGGAGGCGTCTTCATCCAGCAAAACTCCGTCTGGTCGCTCGCCGGCGTCAACTACGCCGTGGACGGCCCATTCAACACCACCAACACCGGTGCCGGTTTCAGCGCTGCCATTTTCGACGCCGGCGGTCTCTACTACACTAACGACGTCACCAAGACGTGGGACTACATCACACCGCAAGCCACCGACATTCCGGCCAGCTTCTACGCCACCAGCGTCTCCGCGCGTCAAGGCTGGATCATGGGCATCATTGTTCCCGAACCGGCCACCTCGCTGCTCATGACCATCGGTGCGGGCGGCTTGTTCCTGACTACCCGACGCCGCGCGAGACGGTCGAGCGGGACTGGTTTCTGCCCTGAAACTCATTGATTCGACACTCAATCTTCCAATCCATCCCCATGAAAACGACCCGATCCTCATCCATACTTGGCTTCCTCTCGCTCGTGTTGGCGTTGTGCGCGCCGCCACCAGCCACCTTCGCCTGGGGACCGCACGGGGAAATCACCCGCGCCGCGCAGGAGGTGTTGCCGGAACGCGAAAAGGCTGCGGCGTATTTCGGCAGCGAGTGGCGCAGGCTCCAGGACTACTCCGTCATGCCCGACTGGCGCAATTCCGTCCGCGACGACTTCTTCCCCAACGATTTCCTCCTCTGGCCCAGCGTGCCCACGCACATCCAGCACATGATGCCGGAGGTGGCGGCCACCTACACACCGTATTTCCGCCGCGCGTTGCAGGCGCTTCGCACCGAGACGCCGCCCAACGCCGCCCGATGGATCGGCAGCCTCATCCACTACGTTGAGGACAGCGGCGCGCCCTGCCACGCCAAGCCCATCAAAGGCGAGATGCACAAGCGCCTCGAAAACTGGCTGGACGGAAAGGCCGTCAGCATCGCGGGCTACCAGCCGCGGTTGCTCGGCAACGACGATGCCTCGGCGTTGCGCGGCCTGCTGGACCGTATGAAGCGCCTCGTCGCCTTCTCCAAGCAACGCGCCGAAAACATCTACGCCAAAGTCGAAGCCTTGCAGCAGCGCGAGGACCAGCCGGTCATCCTCGATTGCGCTGACGAATCCGCCCGCGCCGTCGCCGACGTGCTCCACACGCTTTTCACGCTCGCCCTGACGCCGCCGTTGCCGCCGTCGCTCGCGGGCCACGTGACGTGGCCCGCCAACGTGCCGCTCCCAAAGCAGCCGGCCAAGGTCATGTTCCTCGGCACCGGTTACTCCACGCTCACCGACACCAACGGCGCGTGGTCGTTCCAGAAACTGCCCGCCAAGAACCCGCGCGTTGCCATCGAGCGCTACGGCGCCGGCACCGCCATCGTCAAGGCCGCTGATTGCGCCTCCGTGACGCTGCCGCCCACCGACCCGCCCGGCAACCTCGTCCGCAACGGCGACCTCAAGCTTCGCTGGCTCGCCGCCAATACTCCCGACTTCTGGGCCGCCATCCCGGCCTCGCAGAAGCTCAAAGGCTGGGAAAGCGACAGCATCCGCGTCCGCTCCAACGTCGTCTATCGCGTCGGCGTCGCCGACCCGCAGCCTGGCGTCCGCTACGGCGTGCGCTGGCGTTCCTCGACCAGTTCCGCCAAGACCGTCTCCACCAACATTGTCTGGTCCGCCGACATTGCCGAGCGCGAACTCCCCGCCACCTCCTACGCCGCCACCGCCCAGCTTCTCGTCCTGACCGACAAGCCCCTCACCAACGCCGTCCGTCGCGTCTGGCTCGTGCCCTCTCAATAACAATCATCACAAGCGCGCAGGTGTTGCTGGAGACGAAAAACCATCACGCCCTTGTCCGGCATTAGTTGGAAGAACAACTCGGTCAACTTCTTGCTACTGCTGCTGCACTTGACCCTTTTCCAACCCTGTGACAGTCTCCGCGACGCAACCTGTCCAACAATCGAGTTCAGTAGGATAAGAACGCCGTCCTAAAGAGAATGACATGAAACCGATCACCGGCGAACGCGTGCATATCGTAAGTCTGACCTTTGATGCGAACTTGATTGCCGTGCCTCTGAAACAGATTGGTTGTGAGCGAATCTATACGTTTGTCGAGAGTTCGGACCTCATCGCAAACCGCTGGCGATCGGAGCTCGCCTTAGAGGTCAATCGGAAGTTTATTACCAATCAGACTGTAATTGAGTCGCGAAGAGACCTTCCGACTTTATATGACCAACTCGAAAAGATAGTCTCGGAAGAGACACACGCGGGTAATTCCGTGTTCATCAATGTTTCATCAGGGACTCGGGTTTTCACGGCTGCCGCTGCGTTGATAAGCGCGAAATACAGCGTGGAACTCTACTACGTTCACAGCACTTCATATCATATTAAACGTAACTTCTCCTCGGGAGTTGAGAAGGTGGAACTTCTCAACCAAACCGCCACTATTCCATCCGACATAGAGATTGACTCAACGTTGGCCTTTGTGGCGATGCCGTTCCTGCCGGACCTCAATGCTATTTACGAGGACATAATCGGTCCATCTCTGCGCGAACTGACACTACGCGCCGTTCGAGCAGACCAGATTTTCGACAATCGTCAGATCATGGATGATATATGGGACAACATCGAACGCGCGCGCCTTGTCATTGCGGACCTGACCGGGAAAAACGCTAACGTATTCTATGAGACTGGGGTTGCCCACGCGCTAGGTAAAGAAGTGATCCTCATCACGCAAAGCCTCGACGACGTGCCATTTGACCTAAGACCGCTACGATGCATTGTCTACTCGAACACTTTGCGGGGGGCTGAACAACTGAAGACGCAGTTGATAAAGACCGTTGAAACGGTGCTCACGAGAACAAGTAAGAAGACTCTCACAAGACAGCTCACCAATAGCGTCTAGCCCCAGAATGCCCCGGTAACGCCGGGTCATTTGGAACCAAACGTTAGGTGTTGATTGGGTTCTACTCACGGCGCATAGCGCACCGTTCCGTTGGCGTCGGTGACGTAGTGCCACTTCTCGATGTATTTCGCGGCGGGCTGGAAATCATCGTGAGTCTCGCGCAGCTTCTGCTGCAAGAGCGCGTCGAGTTCCTTCTGCAACGCGGCCGACTGCGGGTCGCCGCAGAGGTTTTTCATCTGGAAGGGATCGCTCTGGTTGTCGAATAGCAGCCACGGGCCGTCGAGCGAGCGGACGTAGGTGTAACGCTCCGTGCGCACGCCGCGGTATTCGCGGCCGCCGCCCTTGCGCGTCCATTGGCCGAACGGCGCGTAGCAGGCGATGAGTGCCGCGCCGCCGCCGGGCGCCGGCCCGCCGCGCAGGTGCCGCGAGAAGTCGAGTCCCTCGACCGTCTTTGGAATCTCCACGCCGCAGAGGCCGAGCAGCGTCGGCATGATGTCCGGCGACGCAATCGGCGCGGCGACGACATGCTTGCGCTCGCTGAGTCGCGGCCAGTGGATGAGGAACGGCACGCGAATGGCTTCGTCGTGGGGAACCTGTTTGTTGAACCGGCCGTGCGAGCCGAGCATGTCGCCGTGGTCGGAGGTGAAGACGAAGATCGTGTCGCGCTCGATGCCGGTTTCGCGCAGCGTGGCCCAGAGCTGGCCGAGGCAATCATCAAGCGCCGTGCAGTGGGCGTAGTAGCCAGCCGCTTTCTTCCGCACCGCCTCGGTGTCTTCGGGAACGTTGGGGCGGAGCTTGAGCTTGTCCGGCTGATACATGTCCGCGAAGCGTTGTGGCGCGGTGAGGTAGGGATCGTGCGGCGGCCCCCACGAAAGCATCAGCAGAAACGGCCCCTGCGCCGCCTGCTCGCGGATGTAGCGCTGCGCCTCGCGGGTCTGCGCGGCGGCGTCGTAGCCTTCCCACTGGAGCTTCACATCTTCGTCGGCGTAGTAAGGCGACTGGTTGTAGTTATGCGTGCATTCCAGCACCTTCCAGAACTCGAAACCATGCCGGCGCTCGCGCGGGATGTAGCTTGATCGCCCGTGGCCGTCCACGTGCCATTTGCCGATGTAACCGGTCCGATAGCCCGCGCCGCGGAATGCTTGCGCGATGGAGACGGCGTTGGTGTTAAGGCAGACGTCGTTGAGGAACACGCCGTGCGTCAGCGGATACTGCCCTGTCAGCAGGCTCGCGCGATACGGCGAGCAGACGGGGCAGGTGGAGACGGCCATGTTGAAGCGAACGCTGCTGGTGGCGAGCTTGTCGAGCACCGGCGTGCGAGCGTTCGGGTCGCCAGCAAAGCCGGTTGCCTGCGCTCGCCATTGGTCGGCGAACACAAAGACGACGTTCGGCTTGCGTTCGGCGGCGAAGATCACGCCTGGCAGCAACATAGTGGCAGCGCAGATTCCCAATGCGAAAGCGAAAATAGTTTTCATAATGAACCTATGGAACTTGGGGAAGCGGACAGTCTCATCTGCTTGGGCTGCTACCGCGCTTTCTTGGACTTGGCTGCCTCGCGCACGCCTTTGAGGTAGTCGGAAAGGTCGCCATATTCCTCGTTGTCGAGGCGTGCCTTGTCCTTCATTTTCCAGAGCCAACGCTTCCACGTCATATCTTCGTAGATCGTGGGATCAAGGTCCTTGTGGCAACGGAGGCACTTGGACTCATACAGCTTTTTACCGGGCGGAGCCGCAGGCGTTTGCTCCGCCGCGCCAGCTACGAAAGCGCAGAGCGCAGCGACCACAACCATGAAGACCAACTGCGCCAAGAAACGGCCTCGGCACTGCGACGTGCTTTGATTTGTCCGCGGCGTTATCACGATGGAGTCTCATAGTGCGTCTGTCTCGATACGGCAATCCCTTTTTCACTTGCGCGTCTTCGCCGCCGGATTCAACCTCGCCCCTGCTGCCATGAAAACAATTCCTCTCCAGTGCATCTTCTCCACCGTCCTCCTCCTCGCTGCAACGAACTCCCACGCCGCGTTGCAGGTCTGGACCTGCCGCGACACCGTCCATGTGTTACGCGACGAACGTGCGGGCAAGATGAAGAACGTCGCGCTCGCTGCCGCGCGCAACGAATGGGAGAGTTTTCAAATCTTGTTGCGCTCCGACGTGGCCGTGAAAGGCGTTGGTGTCGAGCCGAGTGACCTGAAAGGTCCGCGCGGCGCCATCATTCGTGGCACCGACGCCGTGCTCTATCGGCAGCATCAATTTGAACTGACGCTGCCGAGTTACCGCAATGACAGCTTCAAGCCCGGCTGGTATCCCGATGCGCTGATTCCGTTCCGCCATCCGCTGACGAAACAACCGCTTGGCGACGCGCGGTTCAAGCCAGTGCCGTTCGACTTGCCCGCGAACGAAACGCACGGGTTCTGGGTGGACATCTTCATGCCGCCGGACGCGAAGCCGGGGAAGTATCGCGGCACGTATTGTGTCACCGCCGACGGTCGCGAGGTGGCGAAGATCGCCGTCGAGTTGAACGTGTGGGATTTCGAATTGCCGCGCGTCTCGACGCTCCAGACGGCGCTCGGCTCGCCTGCCGAGCGGATGCACAGCTACTACGCGAAGCGCGCCAAAGCCGGCAAGGAATCTGAGCCGAAGGACTGGGGCGCCGTCGAGGCGCAGGTCGCCGACGAGGTCAGCCGTCATCGCATCAATGCCACGCCGCCCGCTGCGCTGTTGACGCCGCAGAAAGCCGCCGACGGCTCGTATTGCTTCACCGCCGAGCAGGTGGATGCGCTGCGGAAGTTCGTGGACACATGGCACGTCAACGCCATCCACACGCCGCACCCGCGCAGCGCCGTCAAGGACCCCGAAGCGGAACGCGAGAAGCTCCACGCGTGGCTGAAGAGCTTCGACCGGATGGCCGCGGAACTGAACCGGCCGGGCGTGACGTTTTTCACCTATCTCAAGGACGAACCGAACGACGAGGAAGAGTATCACTACGTTCAGAAGTGGGGTCCGCCCATCCGCGCGGCCAAGTCGGTTGTCAAAGTCATGGTTGTTGAGCAGACGAAGACGCAGAACGAGAAGTGGGGTAACCTTTATGGAGCGATAGACATCTGGTGCCCGTTGTTCCCGTTGCACGACGAAGAAACCGCTGTGCAGCGCCGCGCGCTTGGCGAGACGGTCTGGACCTACACGGCACTTTGCCAACGTGACCCGACACCGTGGTGGGAGATTGATTTCCCGCTGCTCAACTACCGCGCGCCGTCGTGGATCGCGTGGCGCTATCACATGGTCGGCCTGCTCTACTGGGGCGGCATGTCGTATTGGTCCGGCGTCGAAGATCCTTGGACCGATCCGAAGACGCTCGACCGCCGCAAGAACGGCAAAGGCCCGCTCTATCAGGGCGAAGGCACGCTTGTCTATCCGGGCCGCGCGGCGGGCTACGACGGCATCGCGCCGAGCCTGCGGCTCAAGGCGTTGCGCGACAGCATTGAAGACTACGAGTATTTGGCCATCCTCGAACGCGCCGGCCTGCGCGCCGAGGCGGAGAAGATCGTGCTGCCGCTGGCCGAATCGTGGTTCAAGTGGGAGAAGGACGCTGCCGCCTACGGGAAGGCGCGCGAGAAATTGGCGGTGATGATTCTGAAAGCGAGACGAAAATGAAGCTACAAGTTCTAGCCTGGGTAGTTCTAATCGGCCTGCAAACGGCAGTCGCGCAGGAAATTCCCGCTGTGGCCGGGTGGCAGATCGGGCTGCCGACGCCGGGCACGCACCGCGTCTGTGTGGACATCAGCGCGCCGCACACCGGCAAGGGCTGCGGTAAGATTGTCGGCGCCGCATCCGAGAACAGCGCGCGCGGCTGCTTCATCCAGGAGTTCTACAAAAAGACGGCCGTCAAAGCCGGGCGCACATATTGCTACTCGATTAGTTATCGCACAGCGCCACAGACCGAGGGTCGCGCAGCGTTACTGATTGATTGCTACACCACCGAGGGCGAGAAGAGCCATAAGTCTCTCGTTTCCGAGAAGCTCGCGGCCAGCCCGGAGTGGAAGACGGTGTCGGGCGAGGTATCCATTCCGGAGAAGGTCGTGCGCGTGCGAATGTTGCTCTACCTGCACGGCAAAGGAACGGCGTGGTTCGATGACGCGTTCTTCGGCGACACGTCCGCCGGCGCGAAGAACCTGCTGAAGAACGGCGGGCTGGAACCGCCCGGTTCCTGCGTGTTCGACCTCGCGCCGGAGAAGGGCGCCGGTCGCGTGAAGCTGGCGGCGGATTTCGAGAACGGCACGCTCGGCAAGGTGAAGGAGATCGGGCCGGACGAGTTCTATGTCTATGCGTCCGCACAAGACAAGCCGCGCTCGCCGTTCTTCTGGTTCCATTTTCGCGTCGAGGACTGCGCGGGGCGCGAGATCACGTTCCACGTCAACCCCGCGCCGTTTGCGCGCGACAACACGGGTGGCAACGGCACGCGTTCGCCGGTGATGAGCTATGACGGTGACAACTGGACCGGCATCGAGAACAAGTCGTGGAACGACGACGGCACTGTGCTGACGTTCAAGCAGCGGTTCACGCGCTCGCCCGCGTGGGTGGCGTCGTTCTACCCGTTCACGGCGGACCATATCTCGCGGTTCATCGCGCAGCACCGAGGCAACTCGCACTTCTCTTCGCGCGTGCTTGGCAAGACGAAACAAGGCCACGATCTGCGGGCCTATGCAATTACCGACGCGTCCGTGCCGGAAGCTGACAAGCGCGTCATCATGTTCACGGCGCTCCAGCACGATCTGGAAACGACCGGCGCGATGGCGCAGGAGGGCATCTGTCGGTTCCTGCTTTCCGACGCTCCGCGCGCCGTGAAGCTGCGTCGCGCGTTTGTCTTCTGCGTTGTGCCACAGATGGATCCCGATGGCATCGCCACCGGCAACATGTATTGCCCGGTTGGCAACCTGAACCGTCAGTGGGGGCTTGGCACGATGCCCGAGACGACCGCCGTCGAGCAGTTCGCTCGCGAACTGACTGCGCGCGGACGGAAGATCGAGCTGTTCATGGATTTCCACGGTTGGTGCACGCCGGAGCGCACGACCATCTTCATGACCTACGGAAAAGAGATCACCGATGAGGCGACCGAGCACGACGCGTTGCGGCTGGCGGAAACCATCAAACCCAAGCTCAGCGGCAAGGTTTCCACCACCATCTGGCGGAAGCGCGTTCAGACGGTGACGGGAATCACTTCTGACGCGAGCCGTCTTGCGCCCGGTTGGATGAAATTCGAGGCCGGGGCGCGGCTGGCCTACTCGATCGAAATCTTCGGCGAGGGCGAATGCACGCAGGAGCAGTATTTCGCATGGGGCCGAGCCTTCGCCGAAGGGATGGCGGAGTTCTTCGGATTCTGAGGCTTGAAGAGTTCCGTCTTGTGCGGCCGAGGTGGACGGCGTAATAACGAAGCCACCATGAAACTCAAGACCTGCTTTGCATTCGCGATTGCCGTCGTCTGCGCCCTGACTGCTTCAGCCGCGGAGAATCTCCCAAAGACGCTGATGACCGAGCGCGGTAGGCTGCTTTGCAGCGAAGACTTCACCACGCTCGACGCCAAGACTTGGCACGCCGCCAAGGGCAAATGGGAGATCGCCGATGGCGGACTCAAGGGTGTCGAGTTGAAATCGGACAAACATGGCGCGGTCATCCGGCGCCAGTTTCCGTTCAAGGACGCCGTGATCCAGTTCGACGTGCAGGTCAACGGCAGCAAACAGACCACGTTCAGCATCAACGAAGCGAAGGCGCATCTCGCCCGCGTCTTGTTCAACAAGGACGGTTTCATCATGCAGAAAGACGACCGCGACCACGCCGGCCCCGACAAGGCGGTGCGATTCGGCAACATTGCGTTGCCGCTGAAGGCCGGCGAATGGCACACCGTGCTTGTCGAGTTCAAAGGCGAGGAGATGGTTGCAACGATGAACGGCAAGTCTATTGCCGGTGCAAACGCGGCGCTTCTCACGCCAAAGGCGAACTTCGGGTTCACCGTCGCCGGTGAGTCGGCCAGCTACCGCAATCTCCGCGTCTGGGAAGCGAAGCCGAATCCCGCGTGGGAGCAAAACAAGAAACAAATCTCCGCCGCGAAGAAATAACCCACCGCGGCTGTTTCAACCTCCGGCGGCGCTTTTCACGCAGCGGAAACCATACACGTCGTAGCCGAGACACACATCGGGAAGACCGGGGGCATCGGCGGCGCGGAACCATGAGGTGCACTTCTCCGGCGGGCTGTTCCAGTTCCCACCGCGGATGACTCGTTTCTGGCCTTGGTCGGGGCCGCGCGGGTCTTTGGGCGGACTGCTCTTGTAGTAATCGGCCGCGTAGAAATCGTTGCACCACTCGCCGACGTTGCCGTGCATGTCGTGGAGGCCCCACGGGTTCGCCGGTTTTCCACCGACTGGATGCGTCTTCTTCTCCGAGTTGCCTTTGAACCAGCCGAAGGACTTGAGTTGCGCTGCGTCATCGCCGAACGAGTAGGCGGTTTGTGTGCCGGCGCGGCAGGCGTATTCCCATTCCGCTTCGGTTGGCAGGCGATAGCCGCTCGCGGAAAAATCGCACTGCCACGTCGTCTCGTTGTAGCAGGGCTTGAGGTTCTCGGCGAGCGAGCGGGCGTTGCAGTATTTCACCGCCTGCGTCCAGCGCACCTGCTCGACGGGATTGTTGTCGCCTTCAAACTTGGAAATGTTCACGCCCATCAACTCTTCGTAGGACTTCTGCGCCACCTCGCGCGTGTCCATGTAGAACGCGCTGACCGAAACCTTGTGTGCGGACTTCGCGTCGTCTGCTCCTTGCGCGTTGCCCATCATGAACGTTCCCGCCGGAATCAGCGCCATTTCCACGCCGCTCGGCGTCTTGACGATCTTGGGCGTCTGGACAGGCTGTGGAGCGTCCGCTGTTTGCTTCTGGCAAGAAAGCGTGAAGCTGATCGCGCCGGTGATCAGGAGACAACCAAGGAATGTGCTTTTCATGTTCTTAGTCCGCCGCCGCGCTTTCGTGACCGAAGGCGCAGTAGAGCACCTCCATCGTGCGCTGGCGCATCTCTCTCGCGAACTCAAACGCCTCGTCATCCTTCGCCTCGGTCATCCGAATGCCGGCGCGCTGGCGCAGCCGTTTGCTGAACATGCGAAACTCGCCGATGGCGCTATCCTGGTTACCGCCGATGGTGCGCGTGTCGCGACCAAGCTGCTTGATTTTCTCCAGTTTCTTCTCGTGGTGTTCGTCGCTGTCAATCAGAGGGATGACCTTGTCAATCAGCAGACGCGCGGCGGGTGGCGTTCGCTCGTCGAGCTTGCGCCGCTCGTAAATCTTGCCGAACTCCGCGAGGTAGCTATCGAACTCATCGGCCAGCGCGGCCAGTTGCGGTTGGTCGGCTTTGGTCTTCGTCAGCCAGGCGTGCGTCTTCCTGCCCCAGTCAAGGAACTCGTTCATCCGGCTGCGGATGTTGATGACGAAGTTGTGCATCGCGTCCAGCCGCTCCAGCAAGAACTGCTTCTTGGCTTTTTCCTCGCCGGCGTCAAAAATCTTCTCGTATTCGCCGGTGACGGCGCACGTGGCCGGCCACTTGTCGCGCTCGACTCGCTTGATATGGAGATCGTCCGGCAGCGACGCCTTCGGCGTGCCTTCGAGCGCCGCGGCCAACACATCCATCGCGCCGAACGCGCCCGCCGGGCTGCCGTCCAGCGTGCCGAACGGATAGATCACCGCCGAGCGGTTGTCGTCGTATTGGATGTCGGGCACCGGTTCGAACTTCGTCTTGCGCAGGAAGCATGTGTCGCCCTCGATGCAGGGTGGATACGCAAAGCTGCCGCGTGCCGAGGTCCAGATCGTCCGCGCTTTCCGCAACTCGAAGCCGACGCCTTCATAACGGTTCGTGCTTACGCGGATGGGGCATTTCCATGAGTCGGTCAACCTGTCCGTTCGTTGGTAATCGGCGCGCCACGCCGCGCGGAACGGCACCTTCCAGTCCAACTTCGTGTCCTTGACCGGATGGAGGTCGCCCTGCCGCTTCTCATGCCAGATATCCGGCGCCGCCAGCACGGCGACCCAGACGGCGGGGCCGCTCTCTTTTGGAAACCCGATCTCGGCTACTGTGATGGCGCGGCTGTTGCCGGAGCCGTCGAGGTGAAGATTCACCTGCTGGCTCACCGAGCGCCAGACGCTCATGACGATGGCGTTGCGGTCTTCGAGCAACTCCAACAGCATGTGCTCGCTCGGAAACCGCAGCCGCGCGGCTTGCGTGTCGTTGGCGCTGATAAGCAGGTCACCGCAGAACGGATCCGGCAACACGACGTATTTGGCCCGTGCCTCGACCAGGATTCTCTCCGCGCCGTCACCGGTTTGTATCTCGATGATCGGCTGGCCGCGCTTGACGGTGTAGCGCGCCACGATCTTCCTGCCGGCCTCGGTGGTCGCGTTTGCCTCAAGAATGATCTTCCGCGCCGTGTTCTCGATCACCTTGAACGAATCAACCACCCGGGCCTTGTCGCCGCCCGCGCCTGCCGCGACAAGCGTCAAGCCCTTGACCATCTTCTCGCCGAGTCGGTAGTAACACTCCGGTCCCTTCGCTCCTTCGCGCAGGACCAAGGCAAGGTAGCTGTTTGCTGCGCAGAGATCGCCTTTACAGACAACACCAGAGAACGCGGCCGGCAACGAGGCCGTCGTATCGAACAGCCGCACTGCCTCGGCCTCCTCCTGCTTTCGGGCGAGTTGCTTGTAGGGCACGTAGTCGCCTTCGTAGAGCCGAAACATGTCCGCCCGGTATTCGCAACTGGCCTGCCGGCAACTGATGTAGGCAAACCATCTTTCGGGATAATCCCTCTCGGCCTTGAACGTGTGGTGAAGTTCCGTCCAACCTTCCGCGCCCAGCGTGACCTCTTCGCCCGCCATCACGCGGTCGTAAGGCTTCGCGCGGCGCTCGATTTGCAGACGGACCGGCGCCGGCTCCCTCACAGCTTTGACCAAGACGGCGAAGGTGTAGGTCTTTCCCTTCTGGCCGCCCGCGACGGCCTGCCCGAACTGCGTTCCCCAACCCTTCACCTCGCCGATCGTCACGCGCACACAGCGGTCACCCGCTGCCGCATCGGCACTGTCCATGGCGAACTGGCAGACCGTGCCGCGGTCCCTGTCCACGTGCCAGCCGTCTTCGCCGCCGCCGCGCTTCTCAAAGCTTGGGTTGGTAAAAAAATTTTCAGCCGCTTGGGCCGACTTCGGAGCCAGCGCGCCTTGAAAAACAAATGCCAATGACAGAATGAAGATTGAGCCACGTCGAACGCCACGATGAATCACGATTTATCCTTTTAAGTGGGCGACTCTGCGGATGCCGCGAGTGTCCCGGAAGCCGGTGCCGTGCGTTCAGTCCGCTCTTACGACTTCTGCCGCTTGACAATGATCAAATACGTTTTCTTGGCCGGTTCGGCGACAAACGCCCCGGGGCGATCCTGCGCGTTCCCGGTCGTGGTGACGCACCAGAGCAGTGTATTGCCGTTGATCTTGAAGATGCCGGGATATGCCTTGCCCTTGAAGCCGCCGGTGGCACCGGTGGCGTCCATGCATTTGCCGTCGGCGGAGATCTTGAATTCTCCCTCGCCAATGAGTTTTTCTTCAGGCAGCCGTTTGCCGCTGATATGGTTGTCCTTGAAGGTCAGTTCGAGCGCGACGCCTTTGCCGGGGTCTTCGCCTTTGCCGGAGCTGAACCTTGCCCCGCGCCAGACGCCTTGGAGGGCATTGACGTCGGCGGCGGGAGAAGTCGCGGGGAAGATCAGGAGCAATCCAAGACCCGCAACCAGCGCAGTTCTTGGCAGGAATGAAATGACGGAGTGTTTCATGGGGAGTGTCCTCGTTATCGAAGTGGCGGAAGCATTGTTGTTCATTGGCATGCAATTGCACTTAACTTGCCAAATAGCGCGGACAGTATGCCAGCGGCGGAAGTTCTTGGCAAAGTCAATCGGATGTGTTCGGCGCGCACAACGTCACCGGCCCGAACAAACCCGACGGCATCAACGGCGTGTCCTTGGTCAGCTTGCGGATGTTGGTCTTTGTGAACCGCTTCTCCGGCGGCAGCGAGGCGTCGCCGATGATGCGGTTTGGCCAGAAATTGACGACTTCGACTTGAAGCACGTTGCCAGTCGGCTTCAGCGCGCCGGTGATCTCCACGCGAAACGGCGGCGTCCAGACGATGCCGAGCGAGCGGCCGTTGAGACGGACTTCGGCCAGTTCGCGCAGGTCGCCGAGGTCAAGGAAAAGGCGTCGAGCGTGGGAAGTGGAGCGTGGAGCGTCGAAGGTTTTCGTATAGCTCGCGGTGCCGGAGTAGAACTTGATACCGGGATTGCCGTGCTCGGTCCAGGACGTAAGCTTGTCGAAGATGATGGGGCGGGTATCAGAGCGATTTATCTCATGATCGTCTCGCTCAGACGCGCTCCAGCCGGAAGGGAAGTAAGCGGTCCATGGCGCGGCCAGTTCTTGCACCGTCTTGAACTTCGGTGCGTTGTTTTTCGCTGTAGCGGGATGCCCGGATGCCGGCGCTCGGAAGACAACGAACCACGAACCGCAGGGCGCGAACTCCAGCGGCAGCGACGTGCGGCCATCGGCTTCAGTGTATGCAGCGGCGAATCGCCGCTCGCCACTCACGGCATCCCACAACTCCGGCGCTTTGCCGGTGATGCGGAACGTGCAGATTGCGTTGACAGCGACGTTGGTGCGGTTGGCGACAAAGTAGATATCAGCGTTGCTGTCGCGGCGGTGAACGTAATTCAGGCCGGCATCGCCGCAATCAAAGTCGGGCCTCACGCCGGTCGCTAGCAGTGTCCCGCGGGCGGTTTTGTCGGCGACAACGCGGCCTTTGTCCCAGAGTGCGGCGGTGATCTCTTTTACCTCGTGATCGTTCTTCGCCGCGTCCTTCAGCCCTGTCGCTTCAACCGGCTTCGGGCCGACGACGATCGCGTCAGATGCCGCAAGTTCCTTCACCTTGCGCAGCACGGGCAGCGAGATCGCCTTGTGATCAGGCAGCACGAGCACGCGGTAACTCATGCCGTCGGGCAGCACGATGCGACCGTCCTTCACTGACGCGCGCGTCAGCAACGCTTCCTCGGTGATCACGTCGTAATCGTAGCCCGGCAACACGCGCGCCGGGTCGGTGAGCTTGTGCTGGGCGAAGTTTGGAACGTGGTCGCCGTAATAGTAGGCAACGTCGGCAACGGACAGACCGCGCTGGAGCATCGCCTGACAGCGGTTGATGTAGCTGAAGAACGGGCCGGATTTCGTCCACCACGTGACGTTCGGGTTCAGGTGCGTGCCGGCAAAATACTGGAGGCCCGGCACGCCCTGCGCTTCGGACGAGCAAACAAACGCGTGCCAGACGAGCAGGTTCAGGCCCTCGCAGAGAGCGTGATCGAACGACGGCTTGAGGTTGTCCCAGAGTGTTTCCTGCCAGTGCGGCCCGATGGTGGTGAAACCTTCCGCGAGCACGAGCCGCCTGCCGTAGGTGTGTGCGGCTGAGGCGGGCTGCTTGACGAAAAAGCGGTTCGAGTCGCCGATGCGGTGCCGCCACGACCACGCCCAAAACTCGCTCATCGGCGCGTCGTCAAAACCGAGGCAGCGTTGCGCGTCAATCGGCACCGCGTGCGGACCGCCGGACTCCGGGTGAATGAGCAAGCCGTGCCGGTGCGCGCCGTCGCGGAACGGTCGGTAGTGGTTGTCAATCGCAAGGTCGCCGAGCGTCTTGCGGAAGTCGTGGAGGAAACGGTTGCTCGCGGCGCGGCTCTCGACGATGCGGCCCGCCAACACCGGCGCCCACGGCGTCATATCGTAGCCGCGACGTTTCTGGAACTCCTCACGCATCGTCAGTGTCCAGTTCAGCGGCTCGACCTCCCAACTGTCGGTGTGCAGATACTTCAGCGCCTTCCCGGCGAGCGGGCCGGCATCGGCGATGAGCGGTTCGACGACCGCATCCCAATAGCGGCGGAACGCGCCGGCATCAAGCACGTCGAGCGAGAAACCGTTCCAGCCCTCACTGCAAGTCGAAACGTAAGAATGGTTGCCGATGGTGCAGCCGAAACGAAACACGCGCCACGCGCCGGCCGGCGCATCCCAACGCAGCGTTCCGTCCTTGTCGAGTTTGTCTGTGAGGTTGAGCACGTCGGCGGCGCGCGTGTCTTCTTCGCCCGGCTCGGCAGGCACGTCCTCCAGTAGCGGTGTCGTGTCCGGTGCGGAGAAGTGAAGCGGTTTGTGGCCGGCCTTCTGTTCCCAGTTCTGGATCGGCCGCCGCTTGTCGCCGTCGGGCCAGGTGCCGTCCCTGCCGGAGAGCCGCAACTCGGCGATCTGAGTGTTGCGCGGTGCCCGCGGCGAGAGTGGATCGTAGCTGCTGAAGATCACAAGCCGGAAGCTGCGACCCGTCACGGCGTCGAACGTCACGACAGTCTCCTTTTTCTCCTCCGCCGTGAACGCCTTCACGGCGCGGAACGCCTTGCCGTCGTCGGAGACTTGCAGCTCGCACTCCTTCGGCCCGTAGCCGGGACGCGGCTGGAGCGTCAGCCGCTCCACGCTTGTCGGTGCAAGGAACTCGAATTGCACCCAAGCCGGCCGCTCGCGCGACGGACCGACGCGAAGTTTGCCGGTGGTGGAAACCCAGAACGTCTTCGGATCGCCATCGCTCAACAGTTTCAGCGCATGACCCGGCAGTTCAGAACACGACTTGAGGCCGGCAAACACGATCTTCCTCGCATCGGCGGGCTTCAGACGATACGCAACCACGAACGCATCACGATAGTAACCGTCGCGGCTGGCCGGCTCTGGCAGTTTCTGCGCTATCTTTGCCGGTCCCGTCACGCGCGCCTCGGACCACACGAGCTTCTTCGCCGCGTCGTCGGCTGTGACCATCGGCCCGCCGAGGTTCCAGCCGCTCTGGATGTTGAGGCTCATCTCCAAGCCGAGCCGGTCGGCTTCGCGGAGCGTGTGCTTGTAGAGTTCCCGCCACTCCGGCGAGAAGAACGTTGGCCCGTGCGGCGCGCGGTCGTTGCCGTCCTGGCTGGAGCCGTCGGCGTCGCAGATGAGCGCGCCGCCGAAGCCCTTGGCCTTCATCTCTTCGAGGTCGCGTGTGATGGCGGCCTTGTCCACGCAACCATTGAGCCACCACCAGTAGGCGCGGAGCCGCGCGTCGCGAGGCGGGTTGCTCCAGTCCTGCCCCAGGTCCGCCGCAGCAACTGCTATTGGCAGCAATATGGCACCGAGCGCAACCAATCGCGTCATGAGATGCCTTCGGGTTCCGCGCATGTTCATCGTTCTGCCTTTCGGGTTCATTTCAGCAGCCCGTGCGCTGCACCGTCAACGAATACTTCGGGCGCGCGGACGAAATTGGTGTTTCAGCGAACCACCTGCCACAATTTCTCCATTGCGTTGCGCCGGTTTTCCCGGCTTAATCCCGCGTTTAATTTGCCGGCCAAATTGTCATTGGAAACAACGGCTGGCGCTCAGAGAACTGTTATAAATGGAAAGCCATGCCACATACATTGCGCGGTAATGTCGTCATCGGGCAGTCGGGTGGTCCGACTGCCGTCATCAATCAATCGCTCGTCGGCGTCATCGAGGCGCTTCGAGGCAAGCCGGGCATCGAGAAAATCCTCGGTTGCGTCCATGGTGTCTCCGGCATCGTCAAGGAGCACTACGTGGAGTTGCAGGGCCTCGCACAGGCGAAGCTGGAACGCATTGCCGTCACGCCGTCCTCGGCGCTCGGCTCCAGCCGCGACAAGCCCGACGCGGAATACTGCAAGCGCATCTTCGCGTCGTTCGAGAAGCAGAACGTCCGCTATTTTTTCTACATCGGCGGCAACGACAGCTCCGACGCCTGCCGCATTGTCAACGAGACGGCGCGCGAACACCGCTACGAGCTGCGGGCGTTCCACGTGCCGAAGACCATTGACAACGATCTCCAGCACAACGACCACACGCCCGGTTTCGGCTCGGCGGCGCGGTTTGTGGCGTGCGCGTTCATGGGCGACAACCTCGACAACCTCGCGTTGCCCGGCGTGAAGATCAACGTCATCATGGGCCGCCACGCGGGCTTCCTCACCGCCGCCTCCATGCTCGGCCGGCGCAGCGAGGCCGACGGGCCGCACCTCGTCTATGTGCCCGAGGTCGTGTTCCATGCCGACAAGTTCCTCGCCGATGTGGACGCGGTTTACAAGAAATGGGGCCGCTGCCTCATCGCCGTCAGCGAAGGCGTTCACGACGAACACCGCCGGCCGATGGCGGCGAAACTGGCCGAGATGTCCGGCGCGCCTGTTGAACGCGACAGCCACGGCAACGTCCAGCTCTCCGGTTCCGGCGTGCTGGGCGATTTCCTTGCCGACCTCATCAAGAAGCAGCTCAAGATCAAGCGCGTGCGCGCCGACACCTTCGGCTACCTCCAGCGGTCGTTCGCCGGCTGCGTCTCCGAATCGGACGCCCGCGAAGCCCGCGAATCCGCCCACGAGGCAGGCAGGCTGGCGGTATCGGGCGAGCACGACGGCTCCGTGGCCATCCAGCGCGTCAGCGATGCGCCCTACAAAGTTGCCTACAAGCGCATCGAACTGGCCGACGTGGCCGCCAAGACGCGCCATCTCGACCCGTCGTTCATCGTCAACGGCAACAACATCGCCGACAGCTTCAAGACCTACGCCCTGCCGTTGGTCGGTAAACTGCCTGAGATTGACACGTTGATCGAGAAGTAACGACTGGCAAAACATGATTGCCAGAAAAAGCCCGCGCAACTCGTTGGAGTTGTGCGGGCGAAGCTGGAGGCGGGGGTCGGAATTGAACCGACGCATAGGAGTTTTGCAGGCTTGCGCATGATGTTCGCGAGGGGTTGCCACCGTCCGCCTAAGCCCGCACAACGACCTTGCCCAAGACTACTTGTATTGACGCGGACGCTCGCGGACGCTCGCGGGCGTTGTGGAACGTGAGTATCACAGCGAGTATCACGGATTGGCTGCGCGTCATTCATGCTGCGGCTGCTTGCGTGGATGGCTGCGCGTCGTTCTTCTGCGGGGCTTCGATCATGAATCGCACCAGTTGCGCCTGTTTCTGCAAGTGGTCTTCGCGAGTCTGACCGTAAGCGCGTGTAATCAGAATGCCACCCGACCTGTGACCGAGAAGCCCACCGACCACCCAATCCGACAGGCCGCTCTCGCGGGCGCTTGTGGCGAAAAACGACCTCAGCCCGTGCAAGCAGAGGCGGGGCAACTCCATCTTCACCGTGAGCTTTCGGAACTTGGTGGCAATGGTGGAATACGGTAGCGGGCGCTGCGGGTTATCCGCCGAGGGGAAAAGCAGGAACGACTTTGACCGCTCGCGCATCTTCCGCAGCAAGTCGCCCAACTCCGCCGTGATCGGCACAAACGGATTGCAGCCGTTCTTCTCACGGCGCACATGAACAACGCCTTGCGACCACGCTACGTCTTCCCACGACAAGGGCAAAGCCTCGTTTACGCGCAGCCCGGACAAGCCCAGGAACATGACGCAATCCGCAAGCACGTCTTCCCCCTTCTGGCGAAACTTGCTGGTGATCAACTGCAACTGCTCTACCGTGGCCGCACGGTCTTTGGCGTGGCAACAGTCTTCCTCGCTGTGGTAGCGGATACGACCCGCCAGCGGGTCCGCCTTCAACTTCTCCTGTCTGACCGCCAGCGCCAGCGCATTGCCGAAGGTCTGCAATTCAAGGTCAACAATCCGATCACCCGCCTTGCTCTTGCGCGTCTTCTCGCCAGCCTGCCACGTGTAGCCACCCGACGCCCGCCACCTTCTAAAAGAATCGCAATCCTTCAACGTAAGGCTTGCTGCGGCGCGGGCGCCAAAGAACGCTTGCAGCCTAAGCAAATGCCCCGTCTCTGTTTTGAGGGTCGAGGCGGTCTTCTTGGTGCGGTTCTTCCGGTCTGGAAACCCCTCTTCTTTATACTCGCGCAGCACTTCCGCCACCGAAAGCCGGTTGCGCTCCATTGCTGCGGCGCGCGGCTCAATACCATGCTGCCGCATGACTTCATCTTCGCGCCACTTTGCTAGCACCTTGCGCGCCTTCGGCAATTTGTCTGTGCCAGTGGTGCGAAACGTCTGCTTCCCGTCCACGCGGACGCGGCAATAAATTTGACCACCCCGCCAATACAACCCCTCTTCGCCTTCGATGCGCTGGGGTGTCTGATACGCCACCCGCGCCTTGTTTTCCGATGGTTCTGCCGTGTCGTTCGTTTTCATGGTGTCTTCTTTCGCTTCGGAGGTTGAACGGGCTTTAACTGGCCGGCGTGCAACTTTTCCAAGACTCCCATCAACCGCACGGTTTGAGGACCGGCCGGGCGGAAGCCGGTTTCCAAGTGCGTTACGTGAACCCTTGATACTCCAAGCCAGTTCGCAAGCTGTGTTTGAGTCATGCCAACGGACTCACGCAACGCACGGATATTTTTTGCCGACCACGCTTTCACAAAATGAATGTTATCACAGAAACATACGGACGCAACATCTTTTTTCGTTTTCATCATTCACCTATTGCTTTTACGGTTTACCACGGCTCGCGGTTGCTCACCGGGGTTTCTTTTTGTTCAAGACCGTTGCCACTGGCAATGGGTCTGCCGGAAGGCTACTCAACCCAGCCATGATGATAAAGTCTGTCTTATCTATTTTGAGCAGTGGCGGTCCCGGTGTCTGTAGTTTTTGATCCCGGCAGCGGGAGAGGCGTGCTCTCGACTATCACACCAGGTATCTCCAGCGCAGCATCGAGTCTGCGCGCGGCCTCGGCGCGATCAACAGTGAGGGACCTATGTTCTATAATCAACGAAGCAAAACCCTCCAATACCGATGCCTTGTCCGTCGCAATAGCGACGGACAAGGCAAGCTGAGAAAGTGGAAGTTCTTCGTAGCTCTCAAGTAACCTCTCTGCACCGAGCCGGGCAAACTCCCGTAGTGTGGCGGCAGTCGCAGCCTTCATTTCCTTATTTGAAATCCCGTTGGCCCGACCGATGGCCATGATTGTGTGAGGACTGCAACGTGCGAGCCGCGCGGTGAGACGAACCCCGCCGCCGTTCTTGAGTATCCTAACGATAGTCTCGTAAAGTCTCGGCTCCTTTTCGCGGAGTCTCTCCCCGGTGAACGCGTCGTCTTCAACCGAGGCTGACACGATCTCGCCGGTCGGCGCAGTCTTCGTTGCGTCGGGTTTCGTTGGCGTCTTCGGTGGTTTGCGGTTTGAGTGGCTCATTTCGGCTCCGTCGTTGAAACCCGCAGGTGAACCACTGCGCCTGTTTCGTTTGCCAGTTGTTTGGAGACATCTTGTAGCCAATAATCAAACTCCTGTTTGAAGTTTGGCGGCAAGGCTGGCAGATTCCACGACAACGGCATTGTATTCTTGTCGCCGGAAAGAAGGTGGTCCACGTTGACGCGCAGTTCAGCCTCGTAGTCGCCAAACTTGCGGATGAACGTGTGTATCTTGTCTGGTTTCATGTTCTCTGAATCCCTTTCTCTTGGCTTGGTTCGACTGTCTGGCGTGAGACTTTCACTGGCGTCACTTTCACGGGGGAGTCTTTCACGGCGAGACCTTTTCACACACCTACCTATAGGTGTGTGTGAAAAAGTCTTGGTGTCGGATGTTACCGACTTTAACGGGCAGACTTTCATGGGTGTGAAAGTCTCACGGCTTAGGCTCCGAAGGTTGCGGAGAGCGTGCCAAGAACTTCAACTGATTCGTCCCCGGACGCGCCTTTCGATGCTCTTGCAGACTGCCGTTGGCCAGAAGTTCATTGATGAAATTGCG
This sequence comes from Verrucomicrobiota bacterium, assembly GCA_026397915.1. Classification (GTDB taxonomy): domain Bacteria; phylum Verrucomicrobiota; class Verrucomicrobiia; order CAIQCK01; family CAIQCK01; genus CAIQCK01. The sequence goes on along the minus strand of JAPLTX010000051.1, from coordinate 29,751 downwards.
GGCCTTGTTGGCTCCGATGCCGTGTTGTTGGGCGAGGTTGATGAGCGTGCTTTTCTCGATCCGTTCAAGCTCTGGCACGAGGGCGAGCAAGTCGGCTGCCGTCTTCATCGTGCGGATCGAGGCTTTGGCGGCCTCGATTTCGGCTTCGTCAGCCTCGCGCCAGAGGATTTGCCCCGGTTGTCTCGAATGACAGAACAGGCGCTCGGTTTCCGGCTCGCCGCACACGTCGCCGATCTTGCGCCAGCCGATACGCCGTCCGCGCTTTGCGGCAATGAACTTGAAAACGCCAGCCGTGGCGTCAATTGGCTCGATCACCAACACCGCCCGCGCCCAGTTCGTGAGGTCAGCGGCTCCGGCGCCAGCATACATCCAATCGTGTGCCTGCCATTCTGACGTGTCACGATGATTTGTCTTTGGGGTGTGATGATTCACGATCAAGCCGCAGTTGAAGTCCGCCGCGATGCGTTCCAAGCCGACGCGGCAGAACGACGATACCGCCCGCGTATCCTTGGCATCGTCTCCGAGGAAGGCGTTGAGCGGGTCGAGGCGGACCAAGTCGGGGCGAAACTCTTCGCACATGGCGCGCAGTTCGCCCATGAACGCTTCACCGGTGGCAATGACGCGCGCGTAACGTGTATTCCGACGCACCAACTCGATTTCTTCAAGTGAGAGTTGCAGCCCCCCAAAGATGCCCTTGGCCATCTCGATCATGTCGCCGTCGTCGTTCTCGGCTTGAACGCTCAGGATGCGAAGCTCGCCAGTCGGCGAGATCCCAAACGCCGCACGGCCACACGACCAAGAAACGTCCTGCTGCGCCGCGGCGGAAGATTTGCCGATACCTGACGGGCCAACAAACAACTGCGCGCCCCGGCGACAAAGATAGCGTCGGCCAAGAAGCGTCTGGCCTTCGTCAACCGTCATCTCCGCAAAGTCCGCCAGGCTGCGCGCATCATGCTTCAACAGCGCGCTTGTTGTGGTCGCAATCTGCGGCGGCTCCGCTTGTGTCGGCGGCAGGTATTCCGCCGCGCCTTCGGCCAAGAGAGACAGCCCCTCGGCGGCTTCGGCTTTGTCCGCGAACGCGGCAATGTAGTCGCTGGCATCCTTGATCTTTGCGCCGTCGAGTGTTTCCGGCAGCGTGACGATACGAACGCCCGCAGCGGTGCCGTGAAGTGAGCGCGCGACTTGCTCGGCGTGTTCGCGTCCGGGCCTGTCATTATCTGGCACGATCAAAACGGACTTGCCGCGCAACGTCTCGCTGTATTCCGCCCGCCATTGGCCACCACCGCCGCTATTGCACGTCGCGCAAAAGCCAAGCGCGGCGAGGTTGTCGGCGTCTTTCTCGCCCTCGACAATCCAGACTTCCGGCGCGTCTTTGATCTGCGGCAGCCGATACAGCACACGCCGCACGCCGGCCATGTTCCACAAATACCCGCCGCTGCCATCGGGCCGGCGTTGGCGAAAGTCCTTTGGCTCCTCGTAGCGAATCACTTGAAACAGAAGCGCGCCGGCCTCGTTGCTGTAATCGTAGGCGCAGACTTCGCGGCGCTGTTGCCGTGTGTGGATGCCCCGCGCCGGCTCTCGCGCGGGCAGTTGGTAAGCCGAGGCTATCGCCCGCCGTGCTTCTGTCTCCTGCAATCCATCGCGCAACGCGCACGGCACCAACTGCGACTCTGCATCCGCTCGCGTCTGCCCTGCATCGCGGAATTGGCAAGCCGCATCAAACAGACTTCGGTTGCGTTCGCCTTCCGGCGTGGCGTGGCTGAGATAGTCGCGGGTTACTTGTGGTAAATCGTTGATCTTCATTTCACTTCAAAGAGCAGGTTCAAAAGTTCCGCGTCCGCACCGGGCCTGTTCATCAACTGCCATCGAGTGACCTGATAAGCGGTCTCGAAACCGCGCCACAGTCCGGTTGGAAGATGGATAATGAAACTGCGGGCTTTCGGGTCCGGTCCCCGCTCAGCAACAAGGAACTCCCGCACCCGCTCAAAGCGGCGGCCACTCAAAATCTTTTGCCAAACACCAAGTTTCTTCTCCGGCGTCAACGCACGGTAGAGAGAATTCCATGATTGAGATTCGGAATCGCTCACGCTTGTCCTTCCGTGTGACGTTGAAGAAATGCTTCGAGGTCGCGCTCAAAAACTCTGACCACTTTGCCGAACTTTACGCGGCGTAGTGGCGGTTTCGCGTTCATCATCTGCCAGACAGTCGTGCGCCCCACCTGCAACCGCGCGCCAACATCGGCCAACGTCAGCAACCGATCCGGCAGCGACGGCACCGGCTTTCCGTTGGCCGCGTCTGCGCAGAGTTTTGGTAACGAAGCTGCCGCAGTTGTGTGGTCCTGTGGGATCATCGCGGCACCTGCTTGAAGATTGTTTCCGGTTCCACACCCAGCGCACGCGCCAGACGCCGCTGTTGGTCAATCGTCGCGTCACGTTCGCCGCGCTCGATGTGACTGTAAGTTGTCGGGTCCATCTCAGCGGTCGCGGACAGTTTCCATGCCGCCCACCCGCGCCGCCGTCTCGCAATCAGTAGTCTTTCGCCGTCGCTCATAACTTGAACCTTTCTTTCAGCGAACCGGCACAAAAAAACCGCGCCAGTTCTCTCTGACGCGGTCACATTTACACGTTCAGCAGTTGAAGAAAACGGACGGCAGTTTCAACGGCTATCCGAATACTTTGGCTGGCCTCGTGACGCGAGTTTCAGCCCGCAAAGCGCCAAGTGTTTCTTAACGCGAACCCCGAAACGATGGACCTTGTCTTCATCCCCGCAAATCTCTTTCTGAATACGTTGCGGCAAGTGTTTTCTAATCAACTTCGTGGCTTCCGACAGATTGCGGCACTTGGCCACGTCGTTGCAGTGTAGATCAGCGATCCAACACACCCACGCGCTGATTTCATCGCTCGGACCAGCTTTGTTCAGTTCGTAATCCAACGCCCTTGCAAAACCGCGAAACTGCGCGGTTGCCCACCGCAACGAAAGATCACACCAGAACGCCATCATTTCTTTTGTTTGGGCGATCTGCTTGGCAACTTCGTCGGCGGGCGAAGCGCCCGGAAAAACCATCGAGCGGTCCCGCGTTCGCATGGCTCGACCAAGTTTATGGCCCCAAATAGCCCCATCGCGTTCAGCAGTTATTTTGCGCCGGCCGCCCGCGTGAGCCGTTGGATTCGTATGCCGTTGGAGTTTCTCGAAGTTCTTTTGAACCCAGCGCGGCAGCCCCATTCGCTCCAGGTTGTCGTAGCAGAGTTGCCCGCCACCGAAGCCGACTATCCGCATCGGGGAAATCTTCCCGGCTGGCGGAGTGGACTGGCTTTTCTGACGCGCTCTCTTTCGGCGGCGTGCTTGTTTGTTCTTACTTTTCACAACGTCTGACTCCGTTTGCAGCGCGTGGGGCGCGGTGGAGTCAGCCACCGCACCCCGACACAAGCCGGCCAGCTTGTATCTACGTCGCCGTCACGCGCCTAATTCTATACACGCACGCTACCGTTGCGCCTTCGTGAACCTGAATAGCGGCGCAACTCGATCTCCCTCTTTCCTATTCCAAATCATTTCTTGCGTGCTTGGAAATTCGACGGTCAAAATTATGTCCAGTCCCGCGCGTTTGACCCGCAAGCTGTCCTTGCCAACTGCTGCATACGTCGCGAAGACGATTCCATTCTGGGAGAAAGCGACAAGCCCCTTCTTGATAGACATAGCCATGCTCCCGTTAAGAAACCAGTCGCCTTCAACCTTTGTCTCAATACCGTCGAAGGGCCAAATGGCTTGAACAGCCGACGCGCTCACGAAGGAGACCAGAAGGCCAACAACGAAAAACGTTCTCAGTTTGCTGACGTTGCGCCCGATAGTTCGTAGCAGTGGAAAAAGGACAGGAAAGTTTTTCATGTTCATGTTCGCGTTCATGCGGTGACTCCAATGAGAGAGTATCAAAAATGGTGGAGTTGAGAAGCCTTGAATCCTCCCGGAGGGCAAGACAAGCGCGCCCGATCTGGAACGCGCCTGCCTTGCCCCGCCGGTTCGTTATGCTGCCTGTGCCTGCGGAACCGAAGACGGGCGTGAACCTGCCGGCAATGCCTCCAGGAGCAATGTCAGCCGTTGCTCGTCGTTGAGGTCGCGGTAGAAGCCCGCGCCGATGTGCAACAAGCTTGCGGCTATGGCTTCGTCAGGTATCCAGCCGTGCGCCTTCCCGGCGATCCGCCTCAAAACGGTTTCGCCCTCTGCCGATAGTTGCACGCTGATCGTGCGCTTTGCCGGCACGGATGTCTTGGTTGCGGTCGCTACGTGCTTCGTCTTCATAATGCTGCGCTCTTTCTTTGGTGTTGTGGTTGTTGGTTCTCCGTCCGCACGGCGGACGAAAGCTGAAAAGTCTTTTGTGTTGCGGGCTGTCCGAGCGGACCCATCGTAATAGCGGCGGGGCCGGCCTGCGACTGACACCCCCCCGCCCGTCCTTGTCGCGCCTGCTCTTGGCTTCTTGGTTCGCCGCCCCGATGCCTCTGCCGTTGCGTAACGCGCCTCTGGCGCAATCGTGGGAAGCATGGCGTGGCAGGATTCGCCCCGTGCCGATGCGCCTTGCCCACGTGCCAGCCGGTCTGCGCCGGAGAACGTGCGCACGCTTCTCCATTGTCAGTTTTGAAACCGCCTGAGTATCACGGCGAGTATCACAGCCTTTTTCGCAGTGTTCGCCACCAAAGAAGAAGCCCGCGCAACTCGTTAGAGTCACGCGGGCTAAGCTGGAGGCGGGGGTCGGAATTGAACCGACGCATAGGAGTTTTGCAGACTCCTGCCTTACCACTTGGCTACCCCGCCTAGGGGTTGGCTGCGATCATCGCGGCCAAAGGCCCGAAGATAATACAGATCGAAGTTCCGATTGCAACAGCGGAAGCAGTTTTTTGAAAACACTCGCGGGTTTTTGGTTGCGGCGGGCGGCCAACTGTCTAGGATGGGGGCGGTTGTTTTTTTTGTGCGCTCATGGAGACTATGAACATGGTTTTAACCGGGCCGGCGACGGCCTGTGGAATTTGCCCGCGCGAGACGCCCGTTGAGGGCGCACCTGCGCGGGCGGTGAGCGCGTGCCGGCAAGGCTTGCCGGCGGACGCCGAGTGTTTTTGAACTGTAGTAAACCATTAACCCGTAACCCCGAGTCAAACATCATGCCAGCTACCAATTCATCCATTATCGATCCAACCAGTGAAGTGCTCCGCCGGGAGCGCGGGCCGCTCGACGCGTTTTTTGCGCCGAAGAACGTGGCCGTCATCGGCGCCACCGAGAGCCAGGGCACCGTCGGCCGCACGATTCTCTGGAACCTCATCACCAGCCAGTTCGGCGGGACCGTTTATCCCGTGAACCTGAAGCGCGCCAGCGTGCTCGGCATCAAGGCCTACCCGACTATCAAAGCCGTGCCGGATCAGGTGGACCTCGCCGTTATCATAACGCCTGCCACCGCCGTGCCAGCCATCATTACCGAGTGCGTCGAGGCGAACATCAAGTCGTGCGTCATCATTTCCGCCGGCTTCAAGGAGATCGGACCGGCTGGCGCCGAGTTGGAACGGCAAGTCCTCGAAAACGCCCGCCGCGGCGGGATGCGCATCATCGGCCCGAACTGTCTCGGCGTGATGTGTCCGCTGAGCGGCCTCAACGCGACGTTTGCCACCACCATCGCGCGGCCCGGCAACGTCGGCTTCCTCAGCCAGAGCGGCGCGCTTTGCACGGCGGTGCTCGACTGGAGCTTGCAGGAGAACGTCGGCTTTAGCGCGTTCATGTCCATCGGCTCGATGCTCGACGTCGGCTGGGGCGACCTCATCCATTACCTCGGCGATGATCCGCACACGCAGAGCATCGTCATTTACATGGAGTCCATCGGCGACGCCCGGTCGTTCCTGTCGGCAGCGCGCGAAGTGGCCCTCAGCAAGCCGATCATCGTCATCAAAGCCGGTCGTTCCGAGGCGGCCGCCAAGGCCGCCGCATCGCACACCGGCTCGTTGACCGGCAGCGACGAGGTGCTCGACGCCGCGTTCCGTCGTTGCGGCGTGCTGCGCGTGAACAGCATCGCGGAAATCTTTTCCATGTCCGAAGTGCTGGCGAAGCAGCCGCGCCCGAAGGGGCCACGCCTGACGATCCTCACCAACGCCGGCGGTCCTGGCGTGCTTGCCACCGACGCGCTCTATGCCGGCGGCGGTGAACTGGCGAAGGTTTCCAAGGCAACGATCGAGGCGCTCAACCCCTTCTTGCCAGCCGCGTGGAGTCACAACAATCCCATTGACGTGATCGGCGACGCTTCGCCAGAGCGCTACGCGAAGGCCGTGGAGGTCGTGTTGAAGGACCAGGATAGCGACGGCCTGATGGTCATCCTGACCCCGCAAGCCATGACCGATCCGACGCAGACCGCGGAGCAGTTGAAGCCCTACGCGAAGATGGCCAAGCCGATAATCGCGAGCTGGATGGGCGGCGCCGACGTGGAGGCGGGTCGCAAGATCCTGACGCGCGCCGGCATTCCGTCGTTCGACTATCCGGACGTGGCGGCACAGGCGTTCAACTACATGTGGCGTTACAGCTACAACCTGCGCGGCATCTACGAGACGCCGAGTTTGCCCGCGGCAGGCGCGGACGACGCGCCAGACCGCGCGGCGGCCGAGGCGATCATCTCCACGGTGCGCAAGGAAGGCAGGACCATCCTGACGGAGTTCGAGTCGAAGAACCTGCTTTCTGCCTACGGCATCCCGACGGTCACGACGCTCATCGCCAAGACCGAAGCCGAGGCCGTCAAGCTGGCGGAGAAGATCGGCTATCCGGTCGTGCTCAAGCTGTATTCCGAGACGATCACGCACAAGACTGACGTGGGCGGCGTGCAGTTGAACCTACGCACGGCCGACGCCGTGAAAAAGGCGTTCGAGACGATCAAGAGTTCTGTGGCCAAGAAGGCCAAGGCGAGCGACTTCCTCGGTGTCACTGTCCAGCCAATGATCAAGCTCGAAGGCTATGAGATCATCATAGGTTGCAGCCTCGACCCGCAGTTCGGGCCGGTGTTGCTGTTCGGCACCGGCGGCCAGCTCGTCGAGGTCTTCAAGGACCGCGCGCTCGCGCTGCCGCCACTGAACACCACGCTCGCGCGCCGCATGATGGAGCAGACGAAGATTTACACCGCGCTTAAGGGCGTCCGCGGTCGCAAGCCGGTGAATCTGGCGGCTCTGGAGCAACTCATGGTCCGTTTCAGTCTGCTCGTCGTCGAGCAACCTTGGATCAAAGAAGTGGACATCAACCCGCTGCTGGCCTCGCCGGAGCAACTGGTGGCGCTCGACGCGCGCGTTGTCATCCACGACAAGAAGATGAAGGAGAGCCAGTTGCCCAAGCCGGCCATCCGTCCGTATCCGACGCAATACGTCAGCAAGTGCAAGACCCGCAAGGGTGCCGAGATCGTCATTCGTCCCATCCGGCCGGAGGATGAGCCGTTGATGGTAAACTTCCACAAGTCACTGTCGGAGCGCAGCGTCTATCTGCGCTATGGCCAGCCACTGCAACTGAGCCAGCGCGTGGCGCACGAGCGGCTGACCCGCATATGTTTCAACGACTACGACCGCGAAATTGCGCTCGTCGTTGAACGCAAGAACGCGGCGACGGGTGAGCAGGAGATCGTCGCCATCAGCCGCATGGTGAAACCGCATGGCATCAACGCAGGCGATTTCTTGATCGTTGTGGGCGACGCGTGGCAGGGCCAGGGCGTGGGCAGCGAGCTGCTCAAGCGGCTGATTCAGATCGCCCGCGACGAAAAACTCAGCCGTCTCAAGGCCGAAATTGTGACTGAGAACGCCGCGATGCAAGCGGTGTGCAAGAAACTCGGTTTCAAGATCGAGCGCGGCACCGCCGAACCGGCCGTGCGTGTCAGCCTGGAGCTGTAAGGCCGGCCTGGATTCGTGGTAACGACGGCAAGTTCAACGCGAACGCGCCGGGGACAGGGGTTCCCGGCGCGTTCGTCATTTGAGCCGGGACCGCGTCTGGGCTGTTGCCGCTTGTGCGGCGTTCCGCGGTGCTCTATGGTGCAGCCGTGAAATCAGCAGCGTTTGAAGCGCTCGCGCAGTCAAGGATAGTGCGCGAGTATGAAGAAGCGTTTCGCGAGGCGACCGGCCTGCCGCTGAAACTGGTGCCGGAAGGTGTGCCCGAAAAACGACATGGTTTTGGCGCGCATGAGAACCCATTCTGCGTGCTGGTTACGCAGACTCCGGCGGGTTGTGGGGTGTGCTTGAAGACGCAACGAGAAGCCATGAAAAAGCTTGGGAAGAAGCTTGCGCCGCAGCAGGTATGTTGTTTCGCAGGGCTGACCGAAGTTGCCGTGCCAGTGGTGATCGGTGGCCAGCACATTGCCACGCTACTGAGCGCGCAGGTGTTCCGTCGGCCTCAAACGAAGGAGGATTTTGCGCGGTTGGCGTCGAAACTGATTGAATGGGGCCTCCACACGAATCTGAACCGGTTGGAGGAGGCGTATTTCCACACGCGCGTGGTGACGGAGGAACAGTTTCGAGCGATGGTGCGGCTGCTGACGCTGTTTGCGCATCACTTGGCAGAGTTCGGCAGCCGCTGCATCATTGCTGCGCGTCACAACGAACCGGCGCCAGTAGCGCGCGCCAAGGAATACGTCAAGGACCGGTCCGCCGACCGCGTGACGATGCGTGGCGCGGCGGAATACGTGCATCTGAGCGCGTTCTATTTCTGCAAGATGTTCAAGAAGACCACCGGCATGACGTTCACTGAATACGTCTCCCGCGTGCGGATCGAAAAGGCAAAAAACCTCCTGGCGAACCCGCACGCGCGGGTCAGCGAGGTGGCTTTTGCGTCCGGTTTCCAGTCCATCCCACATTTCAACCGCGTGTTTCGCAGATACGCCGGCATGGCGCCGCGGCAGTATCGTCTCTCCATCCGGTCGTGATGGCGGGAGTGGATGCACAGCGGTCAATGCCTGCCAGTAGTGGCAATACGGCATGGAGTGGAGGACCATCTATGGTTCCCAAAGCCAAGAGTGAAATCGCTCAGCCGAGTGCGTAAAACTGCGCAGAATTCGGGGGCTCGTTGAGGACGCAGGCTCCTTGATTTTTCTGATAACCGCCGATGGTCTTATTGGTTGCGATTTCTGGCTGGCTGATTGGCACATGCCTTGCGGCAAACTTGCTACAGAGTGAAGGAAAGCTGTAATTGTTGCGAAAGAGTTCTTTCAACAGCTTGGTATTGATGTGTGATGTGCCGCCGTATAATCTGTCGCCAGAATTGGACCGAATCGAAAAAAGAAGAATTTATGACAACATTCAAACATTTCATTTTCATGGGTGCCGGACTTTTCATCGCATCGGCCGTGGCCGCCACCGTTCATGCTGCTGATCGTGATGCGGCAAACTACGTCGGCATTAAAATGTGCGGCATTTGCCACAAGAAGGAAGAAACCGGCAACCAGTTGGCCAAGTGGCAAGCCAGTGCCCACGCCAAGGCTTACGAATTGCTCGGCACGCCTGAAGCAAAAGCTGCCGGTGCCAAGGTCGGCGTTGCTGACCCGCAGAAGAGCGGCAAGTGCCTCAAGTGCCACTCCACGGCCTATAACTGGACCGAGACGGTTCAGTCCGAGAAGATCAACGTCGAGGACGGCGTCGTTTGCGAGTCCTGCCACGGCCCTGGCAAGACCTACATGGCCAAGTCAACCATGGAGGACAAACAGAAAGCCTACGCTGCTGGTTTGATCCATCCGGCCACGCAGTCCTGTGAGCGTTGCCACAACAACACCAGCCCGACGTGGAAGGCCGACCGCTATACCACCAAGGACGGCAAGAAAGTTGGTTTCGACGCTGAACAGGCTTACGAGAAGATCAAACACCCGGTTCCGGCAAAGAAGTAATCGGCCGGCTACATCGTGCTAACGGTGTTTGCTGAATTGTATCGCCTGGAGTTGTGTGCTGGGAAACAGGTGACGGTTCCAGATTAGAAAGAGTGTCGCGGTTCGAGTCCGAACGATGGCGGGTCGAATTACTCGCAGGGCGAGTCTGAACGTGTCAGACTGATGCTCGTGGCGTTGGGATAGGCGGCGTCGCTCCTCCGAAGGCAAAACGACGGACGTTTGCGTCTGGACGAGCTTCCAGATCGGTTTTGGTTGTGTCCTTTCCGGCGGTGCCATAAGTTTCCGCCTGTCACACTGAGCCATGATTATGAAATCTCTCCTGTCCGTCATCACCATCCTCGCGACCGCCGTCGGTTTTGCCGCAGAAACTTCAACACCGTCGGCGCTGCCCACCGCCGACGTGCGTGGCGAAATCCGCGACCTGAACACGCCGCGTTCAATGTCGCACTATCACACACGCGCCGAATGGCTCGCCCACGCCGCTTGGCTGCGCGAGCACGTGCTCGTCTCGTGCGGCCTCTGGCCCGCGCCGGCGAAGTGCCCGCTCAACGCGCAAATCTTCGGTTGCATCGAGCGCGACGGCTATTCGGTGGAAAAAGTTGTTTTCGAGAGTTGGCCCGGCTTCTACGTCAGCGGCAACCTTTACCGCCCGCTTGGGCGCGGCAAAGGACCGTTCCCGGCGATCCTCAACCCGCACGGTCACTGGAAAGTCGGCCGGCTCGCCGACGAGGAAAACGGCTCGTTGCCGGGCCGCTGCATCGGCTTCGCGCGGCAGGGCTACGTCGCATTTTCGTGGGACATGATCGGCTACAACGACAGTTTCCACTGGCCGCACCGCGACTTCCCGCCCGCTGGCGGTCGTGAATGGCTCTGGGGCTTGTCGCTGTTCGGCCTGCAAACATGGAACTCGATCCGCGTCATTGACTTCCTGCAATCGCTGCCGGACGTGGATCCGGCCCGCATTGGTTGCACCGGCGAAAGCGGCGGCGGCACGCAGACGATGATAATCACCGCCGTGGACGACCGCATCAAAGTCTCCGCGCCCGCCGTCATGGTCAGCGCGATCATGCAGGGCGGTTGCCTTTGCGAAAACGGCCCGAACCTCCGTCAGGACATCTTTAACGTCGAGGTTAGCGCCGCCGCCGCGCCGCGCCCGCAACTGCTCCTTGCCGCCACCGGCGATTGGACGCGCTTCACGATGACGCACGAGTTCCCCGCCGTGCGCTCGGTCTATCGGCTGTTCGGCGCCGCCGACAAGGCCGAGGCGGTGCGCTTCGATGCGCCGCACAACTACAATAAGGACAGCCGCGAGGCCGCCTACGCTTTCTTCGGCAAATGGCTGCTCGGCGATAATGATGCCAGCCACTTCAAGGAGAAGCCGTTCACCGTCGAGCCGAAGGAGAACCTGCTCGTCTGGGAAGGCCGCGCGAAGCCCGCCAACGCCCAGATCGCCGAGAGCCTCGCCAAGATGTGGACCGCCAACAGCGAGAAACAGCTTGCCGACGCGCTCGCCGCCGGCCCGGCGCAGTTTCGCAAACTCTACGAGCCGGCACTCCGCCACGCGCTCTCATTGGAAGTGCCCGCCGCGAAGGAAGTCGTCGCCGAAGATTGCGGCAACGGCTTGCTCGCGTTCGGCCGGCCCGACCGCGGCGACCGCGTGCCCGCGAAACTCACGCAGCCGAAAGGCGGCAGCGGGAAACGCATAGCCACGCTCGTCGTTCACCCGAAAGGCTGGCTCGCCGCCGAACCGTTCGCCACGAAACTCGCTGCCACCGGCCAACTCGTGCTCGCCATTGACTGCTTCAACCACGGGCGCAAGACCGAGGACAAGTTCTTCACGACCTACAACAAGACCGACACGCAGCTCCGCGTGCAGGACATCGTCACCGCGCTCGTCTGGCTCCGCGCCCGCAAGGATGTTGCCGCGGCCAACCTTGTCGGCTTGGATGACGCCGGCCTTTGGTGCCTGCTCGCGCGGCCGTTCGCGCCGTTCGTGGCGAAGACCGTCGCGGACGCCAACCAGTTCAACGTTGCCAGCGACGACGCTTACCAAAAGAAGCTCTACGTCCCCGTCCTGCGCCGTGCCGGCGATTTCCGCGCCGCCACCGCCCTCATCGGCAGCGCGCCGTTGCTGATCTACAACACTGGCGAGGCGTTCAAGCCCGGTGTCGAAACGCGGCGCGAGAAACTGGGCGAGGACGAAATTGTCGCGTGGTTGACGAAGTAAGTCCCGACGCCCTGGTCACGAAGCGCCGCGGATGATCGCCAGTGTTTCCGCGCCAAACTGCCGCGCCTTCGCGGAACCGATGCCGCGCACTTCCAGTAGCGCCACCTCCGAATGTGGCTTCTGTCGCGATAACTCCTTCAATGTCGTGTCGTGATAAACGTGGAAGGCCGGAATGCCCATCTTCGCGGCGACATCGCGTCGCCACTGCCGCAGCGCCTCGAACGTCACAACATCGTAGGGCGCTTCAGCCTCCGCCGCCGCGGCAGCGGTGGCGGCTTTGCGCGCAGCGGGCTTCGGCTTCTCGAACGGCGGCAGCTCGATGTCGAGCAGCTTCTTCGCCCGCATTACCTCGTGGCCAAGTTCCGTCAGCGACGCTTTCGGATACTCGTCGCCGCTGACTTCGATGCAGCCGGCGGCGCCGAGCCGGCGCAACAGCTCCAGCGTAAAGTCGTAACCAAACTCCTTCAGCAGGCCGTAGGTGGAAAGTTCATCCAGTTGCGAGTCGAACACTTCCTTGGAACGCGAGCCGACTAGCACCAGCGTGATGCGGCCCAGCCCGAACCGGCCGTCCATCCGCGCCACACAGCTCAACGCTTTTTGCAGCAGCACCTTCTTCTCGTTCGCGCTGACCTGTAAAGGTTGGTCCGCCGACTTGACTTCGACCTTCGTCCGCTGTCTGGCGGCGCGGCGGTGGGAGACTGGTGCGCCGCCGCAGTTGTCGCACGCGCTGCAATGCTGTGGCGCATCGGTTTCGCCAAAGTAGTCCAGGATGTAACCGTGTCGGCAGCCGTGGTGGTCCACGTAATCAATCATCCGCCGCAACTTCGCTTGGTCGCGCTCGTGTTTGGCGTCAAGCCGCTCAAAATCAATCGCCAATCCGTCCAGCGATTTTACAGGTTCAATCAAGCGCGTCGTGTAGGTGCGGCTGCCCTGGCGGTAATCGCGCGCGATGAAGTTGGCGCGTTCCAGTAGGTAAAGCGCGCTGCCGACGGCCATGTCGTTCTTGGCAGCCTTGACGTGCTCTGCAATTTCCGACATCGGCATCTCGATTGGGCCGCGTTTACAGAGCCGCAGCAGCGCCTGATGGAGGCTGGCAATGATCTCTCGCGTCGGGTTTGCACCCTCGATGAAAAACTCCTGCGTCCGCACGTCGGCGTAGTTAAACAACAACTCGCACCGCGCCGGCTCACCGTCGCGTCCAGCGCGGCCGGCTTCCTGATAGTAGGCCTCGACGCTGCCGGGAATGTCGTAGTGCAGCACAAAGCGCAGGTCTGCGCGATCCACACCCATCCCAAACGCGTTGGTGGCAACTGCCACCGGACACTTGCCGCCCATGAACTTGTCCTGCGCCTTCGTCCGCTGGTCCTCGCTCATGCCGCCGTGGTAGTAGATCGCCGACGCGCGCTTCTCAACCAGATGCTCATAAACCTTCTCCACATTCTTGCGCGTGGCACAATAAACGATGCCGGTCTTCAGTGTGCGGATGGCGTCCAAGATGCGCTCCAGCTTCTCCGCTTTGTTTGCCGTGTGTGTCACAGCCAGCGTCAGGTTGTGGCGGGCGAAGCCGGAGACGAACACTTGCGGCGGCTGGCGGCCGAACTTGCCGAGCGCGAGCTGCTCGATGATGTCGTCGCGCACTTCCGGCGTGGCCGTGGCGGTGAGTGCAGCGACCTGCGGCTGTCCGAGGTCTTTGAGCGCCCACTTCAGCCGCAGATAGTCGGGCCGGAAATCGTGACCCCATTGCGAGATGCAATGTGCCTCGTCAATGGCGAACAACGCTATGGACAGCGGCGCAAGCGCCTGCACGAACCGCTCGCTCTTGAACCGCTCCGGCGCGACATAGAGCAGCCGGTATTCGCCGTGCTTCATCCGCGCGATGCGATCGTCCATCTCCGACTGACTGAGCGAGGAGTTGATGAACGTGGCGGGGATGTTCTTCTCCACCATGCTGTCCACCTGATCCTTCATCAGCGCGATGAGCGGCGAGACAACCACGGTAATGCCGTCGAGGAACATTGCGGGGAGTTGATAGCAGAGCGACTTGCCGCCGCCGGTGGGCATGATCACCAGTGCATCCTGACCACCGACAATGGCCTCGATCACCGGCTCCTGGCCTTCGAGAAACTCGTGAAAGCCAAAATGCCGGTGCAGCAAACGATGAAGTTCAGTCGTGTCGGGCACGGCGCGATTGTAGGCGGCGGCGCGCGGTTGGCAAGCAGCACGTAGCGCCGGCATCCTTGCCGGCGTTCCGTTGCTGGGTGATAAACAACGCCGGCAAGGATGCCGGCGCTACGCTACACTTCCTGTTCAATCGCCATCGCGATACCCATGCCGCCGCCGACGCAAAGCGAGGCGATGCCGCGCTGGAGCTTCAGGTCTTCCAAGATGTGCAGCAATGTCACGAGCACGCGCGCACCGCTGCAACCGACCGGATGCCCCAGCGCAATCGCGCCGCCGCGGCGGTTCAGCCTCGCGTGGTCGAGCCGCAGTTCCTTCGCACAACCCAACGTCTGCGCAGCGAACGCCTCGTTGATTTCCACCGCATCCACCGCGTCGAGATGCCAGCCGGTTTCGTCGCAGAGCTTCCGGATCGCGCCGACGGGGCCGAGTCCCATCATGGCCGGGTCGCAGCCGACAGTCGTGGCGCCGACGATCCGCGCGCGCGGCCGGAGTCCGTGCCGCTTCGCTGCGGCTTCGTCTGCAACCAGCAGGAGCGCCGCGCCGTCGTTGATGCCGGAGGTGTTGCCAGGGGTGACGGTGCCGTTCGGACGGAAGGCCGGTTTGAGTTGCGCCAGCTTTTCGAGCGTCGTATCCGCGCGCGGATGCTCGTCGTCGGTGACTTTACCTTCGCGGGTCTTGAAGGGGACAATCTCGCGTTGGAAGGCGGCGCGGTTCGCGACCGCGCGCTGCTGACTCGCGAGGGCAAAACGATCCTGCTCCTCACGGCTGATCTTCAGCAGGTCGGCGATACGCTCGGCGGTCTCGCCCATGCCGAGCTTCAGCACCGGGTCTGAAAGGCCGTCGGCGACCATCGCATCCACGAGCGCGCCATCGCCGAACTTCTTCCCCCAACGCAGATCCATCGCATAATGTGGAGCGCGGCTCATGGACTCGACGCCGCCCGCAAGCACCATCGAAGCGTCGCCCATTGCGATGCTGTCGGCAGCGAGCGCGACCGACTTCAGGCCGGACGCGCACGCCATGTTCACGGTGAACGCGGGCGTCGCTTGCGACAGACCGAGGCGGACGCCGACCTGACGCGCGACGTTCATGCCTGAGCCGGCTTGCAGCACTTGGCCGAGGATGACTTGGTCAATGGCCGGCTTGAGCGGCGTTGCCACGATGGCTTCGGCGACTTGCAACGCGAGATCGGCTGGCGTGAACGATTTTAATCCGCCGCCGAACCGGCCGATAGGCGAACGGCGCGCGTTCACGAGATAGATGGGCTGGGTATATTTCATATCAGCTTGGCTCAAAGCATATGGCGGGCATCAGACGGGTCTCGACCGTCGCAGGCGCGAACTCCATCAACGGCAGAACATCTTTCTCCGCTGTGATCCCGGGGGCGATCTCTCGCAACACGAGGCCGGCGCGCGTGAGCGCAAACACGGCGCGCTCGGTGACGAACAGCACTTCTTGTCCGCGCGCGAGCGCCGACGGACCGTGGAAGCAGACCTGCTGGACACGTTTCACGAACTTGGCGTGCCGTCCCTCGCGCACGATGCGCAGCAAACCGCCGTCCACCGCCACTTCGATGTCGCCCGCGCGGAACGTGCAGCAGAAGACCAATCGCTTGGCGTTCTGCGCGATGTTGACGAAGCCGCCGACTCCCGCGAACCGGCCTGCGAACGCGCTCACGTTCACGCTGCCCTCCGCGTCCACCTCCACCGCGCCAAGCACAGCAGTGTCGAGGCCGCCGCCATCGTAGAAATCAAATTGTGACGGCTGGTCCACGATCGCCTCTGGATAATGGCTGCAACCGAAGCTTAGTCCCGACGCTGGCACGCCGCCCGTCGGCCCGCTCTCCACGGTGAGCGTGAACTCGCCAAGCTGGCCCGTCTCCGCCGCCACCGCCGCCACCGCCTCCGGCAAACCGATGCCAAGGTTGACGATGTCGCCCCTGCGGATCTCCATGAGCGCGCGGCGACCGATGATCTTGCGCTCCGAAAACGGCAGCGGTGCGAGCGTGCCGTGTCCATCCGTGGCGGTGACAAAGGCTTCATTGAATTGCTCGCCGAATGTTTGCTGATGTTGCGCCGATTCCGCGACGACGACGTAGTCCACGAGCGCACCGGGAACGCGCACGGACTTCGGGTCGGCGATCCGCTCAACGACGCGTTCCACCTGCGCGATGACGATACCACCGTGGTTCTTCGCGGCCTGCGCGATGGGCAACACTTCGCCAATGATTCCCTCGCGCTCCATGCTGAGGTTGCCGCGGCGGTCGGCGCTCGTGGCACGGATGAGGCCGACGTGAATGGGAAAGGCGCGATAGCGCAGCCACGTCTCGCCGTCGAGGACGAGCCGTTCCACGAGCGGCTCGGTGGTGCGCGCGTTCATGCGCCCGCCGCTATTCTGTGGGTCCACAAACGTGTTGATCCCGACCTTTGTGATAACGCCGGGGCGTTTGGCGGCAATCTCGCGCATCAGCACGCAAAGAACGCCCTGCGGGAAGTTGTAGGCCTCGATCTGGTTGTCGAGCGCGAGTCTGCCGAGCTTCGGAGCGAGGTTCCAATGCCCGCCCACGACGCGCTTCACCAGCCCGGTGTGCGCGAGGTGATTCAGCCCGCGTTCGCCGCGGTCGCCCTGGCCGGCGGCGTAGAGGAGCGTGAGGCCGCGTGGCGAGCCGTCCTTGAGGAAACGCTGCTCCAACGCGGCGGTGAGCGCCTCCGGATGCCCCGCGCCGACGAAGCCACCGATGGCGACCGTCTCGCCGTCGGGAATCGCCGCGACCGCTTCGGCGGCGGAGGTGATGCGGGCTGCGCCTCTCATCCGCGCCAGCCTCCGTTGACTTCGATGGTCTGGCCGGTCACATAGCTCGCGAGCGGGGAACAGAGAAACAACGCGACGTTCGCCACTTCGCTGGTCGCGCCGAATCGCGCGAGCGGGATGTTCTTCACCATCTCGGCGCGAACGTTCTCGGGGATCGTCGCGGCCATCGCCGTTTCGATGACGCCGGGAGCAATGGCGTTGGCGCGGATGCCGCGGCGGGCGGCCTCGCGGCTGACGACGCGCATCAACGCCTGCACGCCGGACTTGGCGGCGGCGTAGTTGGCCTGGCCGTAGAAGCCCAGAATCGCCGAGATGCTGGCAAGGCTCACGATGGCGCCGCCGTCGCGCATGATTTCGAGGCCGAACTTGCAGCAGTGGAAGACGCCGGAGAGGTTCACGTCGAGGACGGCCTTCCACTCGTCGAGCGACATCTTGGCGACGGTGCGGTCGCGGATGATGGCAGCGTTGTTGATGAGAAAATCAATTCCACCGAGGTGCTGCCGAACTTCCTGCATCATGTGCTGCACGGCGTCGGCCTGCGACACATCCGCAGCGATGACGATGGCGCTCGCGGGGCGGGCCGCGTTCAATTTGGCCGCGACCTTGTCCGCATCCGCGCGCGTCGTGCCGATGTCGGGATGATTTAGCACCACCGTCGCTCCCGCTTGATGAAACGTCCGGGCCATCTGCGCACCGATGCCCTGTGACGCGCCGGTGACGAGCGCGACCTTGCCCGAGAGATCAATCGTCAAGCTCATGGGAAGAGTTCTTTCGAAAAGGCGTTCATCAATTGCCGGAAACGACGGGAGATATTTAGCGGTTTCGCGGGTCGTGTGCAATCCCGGCGTTTCCGAAACAACACGATTGCCGGGCCACATCGTGACGGTGCGGTTAAAGGCTGGGCGGTGAGCAAAACGGGCGAAAACGGTTTTTGCGATTGAGGATTCGCGTTGAGGGGGCGTCGAGGAGACTTTGCGCTTGCGCACTGGCGGCTGCTGCCTACAATGCCGCCGAGGTTCAAACGAGCCATACCGATGAGCGCGAGGGCGGCAACGACAGAGCAAACGCAGTGCAGGTAGCAGACCAGCCCTTCCTCAGGTGGCTTGGAATCAAAATTCCTATCCTTTTGTGGATGAGATAAATAATCACCGCGAAGACGCGAACGAGGAGTGCAAGCCATGAAGCTGACGTTCTGCTGCGTCGAGTGCAGCCAAAAACTCAATATTGCGCATTCCCAGGTGGGGTCTGTCGTCACGTGTCCCGCTTGTGGTGCTGTGCAAGTGGTGTCAACTCCCTTGGCCAAACGGTTCCGAGGTCTTCGGATCACGGCTTCGGTTCTCCAAGTGCTTGCTGTGATCGTCGCCGTTTGTCTCATCATAGTCGTGTTGCTCGCGATGGGACAGGCGAGTGGCGGGCAGACGGTGATGGACAATGTCCTGCTGCTCAGCGTGGGCATTCCCGCTTCCTTGCTGGCGGGGTTGCTGATCTATGCCTTGGG
Source organism: Verrucomicrobiota bacterium (assembly GCA_026397915.1). Taxonomy (GTDB): domain Bacteria; phylum Verrucomicrobiota; class Verrucomicrobiia; order CAIQCK01; family CAIQCK01; genus CAIQCK01. Next base: position 11,166 of record JAPLTX010000051.1, on the reverse strand, counting down.
GGAGGGCATCTGGCTGTTGATAGTTCTGGAGGAGAACACGCGGGCTGCCCGGCAGCTTCTCGAGTTGAACCGCTCCGAACGAAAGTCCGCGCCTCCGAGCAATCCCGCCTGAACACCGGCCTGGCTAGGGAGCCGGTTTCGGCACCGGCTGATAGCGTGTGAAGGAAATCTTGAGGTTGCTCGGCGAACGCTCTTCGATGACGCAGTTCGTGCCGATCATGACTTGAATGCCGTGTCCCCTGATCATCTCGCCAGAAGCACGCCCGACGAACCAGGACATCACGCCGCCCACCTCGATGGGGGTCGTCTCAATGATTCTTTGTTCTATGGGCTTGAACACCAGTTTCTCTTCCGCGCCGAGGAAGACGTTTTTGGCCGTCAGATCCCTCGTGACAGGGCGCTTCGCGATCACCCATCGGACCGTCACGTTGGTGAGGGTTTGTGGAGACAGATTTTGCAAGGTGATGCGCAGCGAGATGGTTTCGAGATAATAGTTGCGGCCATCCCCATAAATAGGGATGGGCGCGGCATCCACCGCCGTCTGCTTTCTCTTGAAGAAACGCTGCACCATCATGCTGATTGGCACGTTTCGGAAGGTGATCTCGGGCAATAGAGGCATGGGGGTCAGTTTGGCCCGCTGGAGCACGGTTTGCTTCTCCGCGGATGTGGACGTTGCGTCGGGCGCTTTCAGGGATGCGAGCACCAGATTGGTGGCCGGGGGTTGAACAGCGGGCGGGGCCGGCGATGGCGCGGATGGGGCCGGAGTCGGTTGAACCGTCGTCGTCTTCGGCGTCACTGGTTGGGGCGCAGGTGTTGGCGCGGTTGCTGGTGCGGCTTGAACAGGTGGCGCAGGTTGCGCAGGCGGCGTCGGCGTGGCCGCAGGCGCGGGCGGTGGTGCAGCCGGCGCGGCAGGCGATGGCGTGAGTTGAGCGACCAACAATGCGGATGCAGCCGGTGCTGGGGGTGGGGCAGGGATTTTCTGCGGTGCAACCAATTGCTGGAGGGATCGGCTCCTGGCCGTGGTCAGTGTGGCAACCAGTCTGGATATCGCGTTGGTGTGCGGAGCCTGAAGCGTTGGCGATGTTGCCGAGGGCGGCGTGAAACGGATTCTCGGGAACACGTTGAGCACTCTCTGGAGCATCGTCTCCTGTGACGGGGCGGATGCAGTCTGCGTTGATGCGGCTGGCACGACATTGGTTGCTGGCAAGTGCTGAACAGTTGGAGAAGGCGGTGCGGCGGTCTTGTCCGGCAATGGCCGGATTCTCGTCAAACGCGTGACAGTATCGGCCATTTGATGAAAGGCGCCTTGGGCCTTCGATGCGGTTCCCCACTGGCTGCGGACCCATTCAGGATGGAGGACAACCACTGCGGCTGCCGCCAGCGTCACTCCGCCAACGACCAACGCCGCGCGCTCCAGCCGCAGCCATGTGCGCCGCGGCGCAAGCGTTGCCACCGCCACGGGAACCAGCGGCGTCGCCGTTGGCTGTGGTTCGGGTTGCGGCTTTGGTTGTGGCGCGCGCATCTGCTGGATCGTCTCCATCAGCTCCGTCGGCGACTGGAAGCGGTCCGCCGGATCCTTGGCGAGCAGCTTGAGGATCAGTGCCTCGAATTCCGGCGAGAGATTCGGGTTGAGAAAACGAGGTGGCTCCACCGGATGCGTGATCTGCAACGTCATGACCTTGGCCGGGTCATCGCCATCGAACGGCGGCCGGCCGCAGACCAGGTGGTAAAGCGTGGCGCCGAGCGCGTAGAGGTCCGTGCGCGTGTCGAGGTTTGGCTCGCCGCGGCATTGTTCGGGCGCGCAGTATTGGGGAGTGCCCTCGATATAACCCCGCGCCTCCTTCTGGGAACCATGCCTTATCGCAAGACCCAGATCCGCCAGTTTCGCCTGGCCGTGCGGTGTCACTAGGATGTTGGCGGGCTTGATGTCGCGGTGGATCAGGCCGGCCTGACTCCACGCGAAGTCCAGCGCCTGCGCCACCTGCACCGCCACTTCGATGGCTTCCGGTTCCAGCATCGGGCCGGTTCGCTCCAACCGCTCCAGCAGGCTGCCGCCCTCCACAAGTTCCATCACGAAGAACCAGACGCCTTCGTGATTGCCGGCCTCGATGGCCTGAACAATGTTCGGATGGCTGAGCTTCGCAACCGCCCGTGCCTCTTGCAGGAAGTTTGCAGTGTATTCCGCGTCTGTCGCCAGCGTCGGCCCCAGAATTTTGACCGCCACCAGCCGGTCCAACGACAACTGATGCGCTCGGTAAACGGTGCCCCGGCCACCTTTACCGATCTTGTCGAGCAACTCGAACCCCGGGATGTGTATCTCCTGACTCATCGCACCACCTCATGATACTAACGCAGCTTGACGAGACAGGAAACAAGGTTTTCGGCCTCCCTGAAAGTTTCTTGTCTGGCCTTCAGAGGGCAGTGCCGCGCCGTTCTACCGCCCCGCCGACCGCGCGACTCGCCTATGTTCCAACTGCTCGACCGCCACTTCGCCGAGTTCGGGCGCGTTTATCGCGAACGCTTCGCCACCACTTACGGCCATTGGAGGCTCATCGTCTTGTCACGGAAATTGTGCTGCGCGGGGTCTTTGAGTGTGCGCAATGCAGGCAAAGCGGCTGCCAGCGTCAACGGCGGGGGCGTTGGGCGTTGGAGAGATTTGGCTCTTGCGATGGGGTGGTTGGTGACTACACTGCGGCCGATGTTCAAGGAAGCCCTGAAGAACAATGCGATGGCGGCATGGACGCGAGTCCGGTCAGCGCACGCAAGGAGAATAACCCCATGAATGGAAAGAACTGGTTTGTTTCGGGAATCGTTTTGGCGGCGGCAAGTTTCGTTTTCGTGAGCGGCGCGAACTGCGCGGATGAAGCGTGGAACGCCACGCTGGCCACCGGCAAGAAACCGCCGGCGGCTGCGCCGCGCGAGGACGGCAAGCTCTCCATCATCGCTTTCGGCGCGCATCCGGACGACTCGGAGTTGAAGGCGGGCGGTGTGGGCGCGTTGTGGGCGGCGCAGGGCCATCACGTCAAGCTGGTCTCGACGACCAATGGCGATGTTGGCCACTGGAGCCAGGCGGGCGGGACGCTCGCGCAGCGGCGGCTGGCCGAGGTGCGGAAGTGCGACGCGGCGCTCGGCGCGACGGCGGAGGTGCTCGACATCCACGACGGCGAGCTGATGCCCACGTTGGAAAACCGGCGGATCATCACGCGGCTCATCCGCGACTGGAAAGCCGACATCGTGCTGGCGCCACGTTCCAACGATTATCACCCCGACCATCGCTACACGGGCATTCTCGTGCAGGACGCGGCGTTCATGGTAACGGTGCCTTTCTTCTGCCCGGACGTGCCTTATCTGGCGAAGAACCCGGTGTTTCTCTACTATTCCGACAGTTTCGAGCGGCCGAATCCGTTCCGGCCGGACATCGTGGTTTCGATTGACGACGCCATCGAGAAGAAGGTCAACGCCATCGCGATGCTGGAGTCGCAGATGATCGAGGGTTGCTGCGGCGGCGACGAGCGGCTGGTGCCGAAAACGCAGGAGGAATACGCCAAGCGCATGGACGCCGTGCGTGAGCGGCTCCGCAACCGGTTCGCGGCCACGGCCAACCAGTATCGCGCCCGGCTGATCGAACTGTATGGCGAGGAGCAGGGCAAGAAGGTGAAGCACGCCGAGGCGTTCGAGCTGTGCGAATACGGCCGCCGGCCTTCGATTGCGGAACTGAAAAAGCTGTTCCCGACGTTTAGGAAATAGCAGCGGCGGTGTTGTGGAAAGACGCACATGAAAGCCGGCTCATCTTTTTCGCGACGCGAGTTTCTGGCGCGAAGTCTCGGTGGAGTGGCAACAGCGGGCTTGGCGCCGCTCCTTCAAAGCAGTCAAGCAGCCACGGCGGCGCCCGTGAAACGACCCGCAGCGCCGCTGGCAATGTGGGCGCTCACCGGCACACTGAAGTCGGACGACGTGCGCCGCCAACTCGACTTGTATCGCGACGCGGGCTGGGGCGTGGTGCTTTATCCGCGATGGGGACTGGAACTCGAGTATCTCAGCGAAGCGTGGTTCGAGCGAATCCGGTTCATCGTCGAGCAGGCGGCGGCGCGGAAGATGGAGGTGTGGCTCTACGACGAGTTCACTTGGCCGAGCGGCCATGCCAAGGGGCTTATCACAAAAGGCCACGAGGAACTGGAAGCGCAGGTGTTGCACGTTGAGAAGGACGGCAAGAGTCGCATCGAGCGCGTGCCCGGCAGCGCCAACCTACTGCTGCCCGAAGCCACGCAACGGTTTCTGGCGGTGACGCACGAGCGATACGCCGCGGCCATCGGCAAGTTCTTCGGCTCGACGGTGCGGGCCATCTTCACAGACGAGCCTTCGCTGGCCGGCCAGCACCAGCCGCGCAAACCCGGCGGCGCGGCGTGGCATGTGACGTGGTCGGCGGCGATGGACATGGTGCTCGGCGGAGATTTCCGCCAACGGCTCGCAAGCGCCGGCGATGTCGCGCGCTCGCCGCTGTGGCACGATTACTGGGCGGCTTATGCGCGCGTATTCCATGACGCGTGGGTCGCGCCCATCGCGCGCTGGTGCGAGACGCACAAGATCGCGTTCAGCGGCCACTTCTTGGGCGAGCACAGCTTCGGCACGCAAGTGGCCTACAACGGCAGCTTGCGGCGACAGCTTGCCACGCAGGGCATCCCCGGCATTGACGAGATCAGCACGCGCACGGACCCGGCCAAGTGCGAGGCGATGACCCTCGCCGCCATCGCCGAACTCGCCGCCCGCGAACGGATGGTGGAGGTCTATGCGCTCGGCCCGCCGAGCATGAGCATGGAGACCATGCGAAAGATGGTGGACCTGTGCGCGGCGTGCGGCGTGGACCGCTACGTGCTGGCGATATGCCCTTTCGATTTGCGGGGTGGCGTGTTCAAGCGCGAGTATTGCGGCGTCTTTGGGCCGCAGCAACCGTGGTTCCGCGACGGCGCGAAGGTTTATGCCGATTATGTGGGTGGGGCGGCCGAGCGCGCTCGCGCGGCCAAACCGCTGGGCGTGCCGTGGCCCTCGGACGAGGAACTCTGGACCGCGGCGGGTCCGGCGCCGACGCGGTCAGCGGCGCTGAAGGCGATGACGGAGAAGTTCGTCGCAGCGGCGCGCGAAGCCATCCGCGCACGGCTGGAGCCGGGAAATGCCGTTCCCGCCGTGGCCACAACGCGTCACAATCTGGAAGCGGAATGGAGCTTCAGCGTCAAAGGACTAAACTCAGTGCGGCTCGACCAGCCGGTTTTGAACATCGCCGTCCTGCCGCGCGTGGAGGAACTGTCCGTGCAATCGCAGCTCGTGCGCAGCCTGCGCATCAACGGCATGGCCATCAATCTGGACTCCGCGCCCACCGACCGGCGATTCGATCTGAGTTACCGGCGCATCCCGGTAGCCACGCTGCTGCGCGTCGGCGAAAATCGTTTTGAAGTGGAGACGGCTGAGCCGAAGCCGCTGAAGTTCCTGCCCGCACTGATTCTGTGGGGCGATTTCGCGGTGGATGAACAGGGACATTTGATCGCGCTACCGAAGACAATCAAGCTGGGCGACTGGCGATCGCAAGGATTTCCTGCTCTTTGCGGCACGGGGCGCTACCGAGCCGAGGTGAACTTTGAAGCAGTTCCAAAGTGTCTGGGCGTGAACAGCGGCGGCTATCCGGTGCGCGCGATCTGGAACGGCAAAGACCTCGGACTTTGCGCGTGGCCGCCGTTCCGGTTCGACCTATGCGGAGCGGGGCGTGCGGGCCGAAACGAAATCGTCATAGAGGTCACGAGCACGTTGGGACACCTGTTTGTTCCCAAGGAGTCACCGCCGGTGGGACTTCTGGAAGTTTGGACGGAGTAGCAGCCGCTAGCGTCACGCGCGCGCCAGCGCGGCGGAGAGGACCGCGAAACATTTCTTCGCGGCAGCGTTGGCATCGTAGCCGAGCTTGTTGAAAATCTGCCCGCTTACCTCGACGACAACAGGGCCGCTGTAACCGAATTGCTTGAGAAGTTTGAAGTAGGTGGCGTAATCCGTCTTTCCTTCACCGGGGAGAAGGAACTGGAACTTCTTCGCGTCGCCAGTGGCGTCTTTCAGATGAATGAATCGTGTCTGCGGCAGTAGCGCCTTCAGGCTGTCTGCGAGCGGAATGCCTGCCAGCTGGAAGTGGCTGTAGTCGTAGGTGGCCTTGACCGCCGGGCTGTGGGCCTTTTCGATGAGCCAGAGCAGACGCTCCGGCGAGTTGACCGCGTTGCCAACGTGCGCCTTGATCGCCAGCGTGGTCCGGCCCGCTGTGGCGACAGCAGCCCACGATTGAAGGCGTTCGGCCATGCGGTCCTTGACGTTGTCCCACTCCGCCGGCTTGCCGCCGAGCACCGTTTCGACGACCGGTGGTTGTTGGGGCGCGAGGTCTTGGGCAAGCTGCACGGCGGCTTTGAGGGCGTCGAGGTTCTTCGCGTGCGCTGCGTCGTCCGCCGTAAGACTTATGTTGAGCATCAGCGCGGAGAGATCGAGCCGCAGCGACGCGAGCCGGCTGCGGAGGTTCTTGCGCGCCTCGGCGGACAACAGCTTCGGCTCGGTCGGGAAGCCGGGGTTGAGAGCGAACTCGACGTTGCGGTAGCCGATCTCCGCGCACGTGCGCAACGCATCGTCCAGCGGCACGGTCTTCATGCCGTAGAGGCTGAAGCCGAGGCTGATGCCGGCGCCGCCGGCGCGCGATGACGACGGAAGGGCGGCAAGCGCGGCAGTGGCGGCGGTTTGTTGGAGAAACTGGCGGCGGGTGAGCATGAGGTCGTCTCCTTATCTTCGGGTCAATTCTTCTTCCGGTTCGCGCGGATGTCGAAGCAACGCAGTTGTATTTCGTTGCGGACGTAGAGAAAACCGCCGGCCAGCACCGGTGCGATATAACTGTGCCGTTGAGGGTCGAGGACCTGCGCGGTGCTGATGATCTCGCAACCTTGCGGCGTCAGGCGCGCCAGCATCAGCCGGCCCCATTCGGTGAGGATGATGAACCGGCCGTCGGCGCGGATCATCGAGCAACGGGTGAGCTTCGCCTGTTCCCACATCAACTTCCCGGTTGCCAGTTCGACACAGCGGAGTGTGGTGCCTTCCTCGTGACGGCCGTTGAAGCCGTAGAGATAACCGTCGCGAAGGATGGAAGTGGCCCAATGGTTGGACATCACTTCGTCGCGCCAAACCGTGTCGTAGCCGTCCTTGCGCACGCGCAACAGCGCGCCGCCGGTGTGATACGACGCCGACACGAACACGCGGTCGCCCGCAATGACCGGCGATGCGGCGTTGACGGATTCGTGGAGCTTCGAGCGGAACGGAAAACGCCAGAAGAGCTTGCCGTCCGCCGGGTCGAGCGCCACAAGACCGCCACGCCCGAAGACGAACGCGAAGCGCTGGCTGCCGATGGTCGCGCACATCGGCGATGCATAGCTAGCGCCCTCATCAGTTGCCCGCCAGACGGCCTTGCCGGTGTCGCGGTCGAGCGCGACGACGCCCGCGCCGTTGGGGCCACCGGTGTTCACGATCAGCAACTTGCCTTCGAGCAGCGGCGAACTGCCGACACCGAAGAAGTTTTGCGGCACGGCGAGATCCTCGTTGAGGTTGCGCTGCCAGACCACCGCGCCGGTCTTTGCGTTGAAGCAGCAGAACTTTCCTGCCGCGCCGAAGGTGAACACTTGGTCGCCCGCCACCAACGGCGTGCAACGCGGGCCGCCGTTGTAACCGTAGCGGTCCACGTAGTCGGTGGGATACGCAGCCTTCCATCGCCGTGCGCCGGTGGCGGTGTCCAGACACTCCAGCACTTCCTCGTTGCGGAGGCGATGGAACAGAAATAACGCGTTCTTCACTACCGACGGCGCACTGTAGGACGCGCCGACATCCATCTTCCAAACCAGCGGCGGTCCGCTCTCCGTCCAACTCGTCACCAAGTTCGTTTCCGCGGAGACGCCGTCATGTGTCGGCCCCATGAAGCACGGCCAATCATCGGCCCACGTGGCGTTGCCACACACCGCCCACGCTGTCCAGCAAACCACGTGAATAATCGTTCGCATAAGATGGCCGTAGATTGGCACACCGGGATTCCTCTGGCCAAGGCAAGATTCAACGATGGCCGAGCGCGGGATTCAGCCAGAGCCGGAAACCAGAACCATCAGAAAGACCAGGAAAGGGCTGATGGCGGCGTTGAGCCATCATGCGACCTTGCACGTTCTACTCGACGCCGGTGCTTCAGGATGCTAGTTTCCACGAGCTTTTCCTTATGGCAACAACACGCAGGAAGTCTGGTGAGACGCAACCGGCCGTGCCGGCAGGCGATCAAGCTGCTGAGGGCCTGAAGTTCGAACAGGCGCTGGAGCGGCTGGAGAAGATCGTCGCCGACATGGAGTCGGCGGAACTGCCGTTGGATAGCGTGGTCAGCAAGTTCGAGGAAGGCACCCGGCTGGTGCGGTTCTGCGCACAAAAGCTGGAAGAAGCCGAAAAGAAGATCGAAATTCTGGCCAAGAAGAAAGACGGCACGGCGACGACAGAGGCGTTTGAGCCGGTGCCGGGCGTGGAATCCACCCGGACAAGCGCGGCCAAGGACAAGGAAGGAAAGCTGTTTTAGCCGAGAGGTTTTCTTGGGACTGTTATGGGAAAGTATTTGGACAACATCCAATCGCCTGCTGATGTCAGAAAGCTGAACGTCGAGCAATTGACGGAGCTGGCGCAGGAAATCCGCGACACGCTTATCAACACGCTTGCCGACACCGGCGGCCATCTTGGCCCCAATCTCGGCGTTGTGGAGGCGACGATCGCCTTCCACAAGGTTTTCGAAAGCCCAAAGGACCGCATCCTGATGGACGTGACGCACCAGTGCTACGTCCACAAGATGCTGACGGGCCGGGGCGACCGTCTGGCGACGGTCCGGCAGACCGACGGTCTGTGTGGTTTCATGGTGCGAAGCGAAGGCCCGCATGATTCATTCGGCGCAGGGCATGCCGGCACGGCGCTCTCAGCGGCGCTCGGCATGGCTGCGGCCCGCGACAAGGCTGGCACGGACGAGCACATCGTGGCGCTGATTGGCGACGCGGCGCTGACCTGCGGCGTGACTTACGAGGCGATGAACAACGTCAAGCAGACCACCAAACGCCTCATCGTCATTCTCAACGACAACGAGCGGTCCATTGACAAGAACGTCGGCGCCATCTCGCAGTATTTGAACCGCATCGTCACCAATCCGACCTATAACCGGATGCACAAGGACTTCAACAGCTTCCTGAAGAAGGTGCCGTTCGGCGACCGGCTATTGACGCTGGAACGCAGGGCCGAGGAAGCCGCCAAGAGCATGTTGTTTCCCAGCGTTATCTTTGAGGAACTCGGCCTGCGTTACCTCGGACCGATTGACGGACATGACCTGAAGGCGGTCATTGCCAATCTGGAGTTTTGCAAGCGGTCCGAGGAGCCGGTGCTGCTGCATATCCGCACAACGAAGGGCAAAGGCGCGCATTTCGCGCTGAACAATCCGGAGAAATTCCACGGTTGCTCGCCTTACGACCCGGTTACCGGCAAGAGCAAGAGCACCACGGTCAGCGCGCCGGCCTGGCAGGACGTTTTCGGCGACATCATGCTGAAGTTTTGCCAGACGCAATCGAAGCTGGTTGGCATCACCGGTGCGATGCCGAGCGGCACCGGGCTGAACAAGCTGCGCGACAAGATGCCAGACCGTTACTTTGACGTTGGCATTGCCGAGGAACACGCGGTGATTTTTGCGGCCGGCATGGCGACGATGGGTTTCCGGCCGGTCGTAGCGATCTACTCGACGTTCCTACAGCGCGCCTACGACATGATTATCCATGATGTGGCGTTGCAGGGGCTGCCGGTCATCTTCTGCATGGACCGGTCAGGCCTCAGTGCCGGGGACGGGCCGACGCACCACGGACTGTTTGACATCGCCTACGGGCGCAGCGTGCCGAACACCGTGCTGATGCAGCCGAAGGACGAGGACGAGTTTCAGGATATGTTCGCCACGGCGTTGACGCTGAGCCAGCCGGTGTTCATCCGCTACCCGCGCGGCGCGGCGGCGGGCGTGCCGATCAAGGAACACCCGCAAATTCTTCAAGTCGGCAAGGCCGAGGTGTTACAGCACGGCCATGACGTGGCCATCTTCAGCTATGGTTCCATGTTGCCGCTGGCGCAAGACGCCGCGCGCCAACTGGCCGAGACGGGCCTCAGCGTCGCGCTCGTCAACGCACGTTTCGCCAAGCCGCTTGACGCCGAGTGCGTCGAGCGATACGCGCGCCAGTGCAAAGCATTGCTGACGTTCGAAGATCACAACGTGCTCGGCGGCTTCGGCACGGCGGTGATCGAATGCCTGGCCGACCGGCGCATTTCGACGCCCGTTGCGCGCGTGGGCTGGCCAGACAAGTTCGTCGAGTGGGCCAGCAATAACGATGTGCTTCGTCAGCGCCATGGCGTCACCGCGAAAGCCGGCGTGGAGAAGATCCTTGCCATCCTGAAGGAGCGGCAGAGCGATCCGCGCTTCCAAGTGGTCGCGGCGGTCAGGTGACGCAAACGCAGCTCTGAACTGGCGGCAAGCTACCGCAACAATTAATTATAGTTGAATTACGGCGCGGACTTCGGCTAGGTTCGCGCCCCTAAACTGAACTAGGAGACTTAAAAAATGGCAGACAAAACAAAAAAATATCCGGACAACGTCCCCGGCAAGTTCTATGTGGACGACCAGTGCATTGACTGCGACCTTTGCCGCGAGACAGCGCCCGATCATTTTACGCGAAACGAAAATGGCGGCTACTCCTTCGTTTCCAAGCAGCCCACCACCCCGGAAGAAGAAGCCCGGTGCAAAGAAGCCATGGAAGGCTGCCCCGTGGAAGCGATCGGCAGCGACGGCGAGTAGTCGCTTGGCCAATTTAGTTCTGCAACGCCCTCCGCGAACACCGCGGGGGGCGTTGCGTTTTGCCCCGCAAAGACGTCCCGCCTTTAGGGAACCGCTGATTAAAGGGGCTGGGGCACAGAAGACTTCGGTGTGAATGATTTCGACGACGGGATTGTAGAGATGGCTGAGAATCTGGGAGCATGAGACACCGCACGGAGCGAGGGAAGCGATGGATGCGAGGTGATTGCGGCAAGTTTCCGGCGCTCTGGATGCTCGCTCACGCGCTC
>JAPLTX010000019.1 GCA_026397915.1 Verrucomicrobiota bacterium | reverse complement strand
TCACCTCGCATCCATCGCTTCCCTCGCTCCGTGCGGTGTCTCATGCTCCCAGATTCTCAGCCATCTCTACAATCCCGTCGTCGAAATCATTCACACCAAAGTCTTCTGTGCCCCAGCCCCTTTAATCAGCGGTTCCCTAGCTTTATACGCTGGGTTGCTGGCAGGCGCGCATTTTGCTATGCGTCGCCAGTGGCGTATGACATTCATGCTGTTCGGGGTGTTTTGTGGCGGAATGATTGGATATGTTGGAGTCGCTCTCTTCCTACGAGAGCGTGAGCCCTCGGAAATGCTGAAAAGTGTTGCTGTGCAAGCATTGCCTTTGTCGCAAGAATGCCAGCGCATTGGATTATCAAAAAACATCTCGCTTCGGGGTAAGGCTCTGATTTGGGACCAAGTAAGGGGCGGGATAAGCCCTGCGTATTACGAACTTCCGCGACACTTGCGGGCGCGACCTTGGCATCGGTTGGTCACAGTGTTCATCATAATACCGGGCAGCATCGAGCAAGTGGGGGCCTACTCTATATCTAAGAAACCGGGCTACCGAGTTCATGTGCAAGTCTGCGTAGTCTATTTACCTGAAAGAATCGCTTTGGGCGTTTCCAGTGCGTTTTCCGCGAATCCTCCATCTTCCAGAATGATTTCCCGCGAGGAAGCGGAGAGGGCATATTTTTCATCCGGATTAGCCGAGCCATTCGGTATGCAGGTTGGACCGGCGTTTGGTGATGTCAGCCGGGCAATTGCTGACTGGGTTGTTAGATTGCCCAGATCACAGAATTGAAACACGCGGAATCGGGGTCACACAACTCCTGATTCTTGACAGATTGATCACGAGTTGCCGAAAGATGGTTGCGCGCTTCATCCGGCTGGCATGAAACAGCAACCGCGTTGCGATGCGCGAAAAAACATCGGGCTCAACCATCTTGAACTCAGCCCACGTTGCCCGCCACGCCACGCGATACCGCCGCGCAGATGCCCTTCCGCCTTCGCCAGCGTTCGCCAGAGCCGTGGTCCTGTGCCGCCCCTACATATCGGGAGAACGCCGCCGCGCCACGTTGAGACAACGCACAGCGTAACGGCGCGAATTTTCCGCCGATGCGTCTCAGTTTAATACTACACGCCAAACTTGCGGAGTGTGGAGAAGTGGAAACCTTACACTTTCCCGGAGGAAAAGTGGTGCGCCCGGAAGGACTTGAACCTTCGACCCTCTGATCCGTAGTCAGATGCTCTAATCCACTGAGCTACGGGCGCGCCCAAAGCGGGCCAGACAATAGCAGGACGGCCCGGCATTTCAACGGGGAAGTTTGACGCTTTTTGACGCTTCGCTCCGGGCATGAAGTCAGGATAGTATGTGGCCGATTCATGGCATCGGAACAAACATTCGGCGCGATCCTGCGTAACCACGACTTTCTGAAGCTTTACGCTGGACAGCTTGGCAGTGGCATCGGCGACCGCTTGCACCAGATGGCGTTGCTTGGCGTTATTCTCCAGGTGCATGGCATCGCTAACGTGTCCGAGACTGCGCGGTTGATGTTCTTCGCCATGCTGCCGGTGTTGCTATTCAGCCCGCTGGCGGTGGCGTGGACGGACCGATGGAGCCGCAAGCTGACGATGGTGACGGCGGACCTGCTGCGAGCGGCTTTTGCGTTCGCAATCCCACTGATCCGCCACTTCGATCCGTCGCTGCAGGCGCTTTACGGCGTGGTGTTCGTGATGGGCGCGCTGGCGACGTTTCACGGCCCGGCGCGACTGGCGGCGATGCCGCGGATTGCCGAGGCGCGGTTGTTGATGGCGGCGAATTCGCTCTCGAACTCCAGCGGCGCTGTCGCCGGCCTGCTGGCGATTCCGGTGGCAGGCTACGCGGTGCAGGCGCTCGGCCCCAATCCGTGTTTCGTGATTGACGGCTTCACGTTCCTTTTCAGCGGCGCGTTGATCGCGCTGATCTCGCGGAGTCTGCGGCCGGAACAAGACGTGGAACGTGGAAGCGCGGACGCTCGACGCTCGGTGCTGGCTGATATGAAGGCGGGCGTCAGTTATGTGATGTCGCACAGGGAAGCGCTGCCGCTGGTGCTGTCGGGCGGATTGTTCGCGTTGGTGGGCGGGTTGTTGGTGGTGGAGGTGCTGGCGTTTGCGACGGCGCAGTTGCGGCTGACGGAACTCGGCGTGGGATTGCTGGTCAGCGCCGGCGGACTTGGGATGGCGGCGGGATTGTTTCTCGTGAGCCAGTCACAACGCCTGCGGCATCTGGCGTCGCTGCCTTATGTGGCATTGGTCGCGATGGGCCTCTGCATCGCGGCGGTGCCGCTGACGCTGTCGCCGTGGCTGGCAGGGATGGCGATGATCGGCGTGGGCGTGACGGCGGGAATGGCGTCGGTCCCGGCGGACACGCGGTTGCAGGAAATTGTGCCTGACGCGCGCCGGGGCGGCGTGTTCAGCGTGAAACAACTGCTGGCGGCGATGGCATTCCTGTCCGCTCTGTGGATGCAGTTTGCCACCGTGCTGCTGCGCGAGCTTTCCCCGCCGGGTGTCCTGGCCGGACTCGGCGCGTTGTGTGCCGCGGGCGGCGCCATGCTCTATTGGTTGCATCGCGCCGCCGCGCGGGAGCGAACGGCTTAGAGAGCTTCCTTCAGCTTCTTCCTCGCGTCGGTCATGGTTTCTTTGCCGGCTTCGATGGCGGCGTCGAACTGTTCCTTCTTTTCCTTGAGAGCCTTTTTGCCCTTCTCGAGGACGTCGTCCACAATCTCTTCCGCCTCGTCCTTCAGTTCGTCCGCTTTCTTGGCCAGCAGCTTGCGCGTTTCCTTGCCGGACTGCGGCGCATAAAGCAATGCGACGCCGGCGCCCACGACGATGCCTGCCATGAAGGCTACCAGCACGCCGCCCACGTTACCGTTTCCGTTGTCTCCCATATTAGTTCTCCTTTTCGGTTGTGACATCTTGTGTCGTCGCGCCGCCTTCGGGACGGCGCACAAAAAATTGCAGGAAGCCGAGTATGCCCTGGAAAAACGCCCGCGCGTTGGTGACGCCGCCCAGCACGCCATTGCGCAGGGTGCTCCGCACAAACTCCGTCGTGTTTTCCGCCTTGTCCACCCAGCCGCGCACGTCCCTGACGATCGTGCCCACGGTTTCCACCTGATTGCGCGCGGCGTTGGAAAGCCTTTGCAGCTCGCCAAGCAGTTGCTCGCCCTTCTGCGAGAGCGTGCGAAGATCGGCCGCAATCAAGTCCAGCTTGCCGTTCATCTTCTCCAGCAATTGCCAGAGCTTGACCGCAGCGACAGCCGCCGCCACGGTCCAGAGGACGAGCACGCAGGCGATGACTACGAGTGCGTTGGCTGCATAGTCGGGCATAAAATGTTTGAAAACCTCCTGCAAACGTTGCGATACGCTACCAGACGGGCTTGGTCTGTGCAAGCACTGCCCTGAATTTCTTATGCAAGGCACCGTCGGCTTTCCGGACTTGTGGAACGAGCCGGGATTCGAGAGACTCTGCCGCCTTGCCCCGCGGCAGATGAGCGACGAACAGCTTTGCCCGCTGCTTGCTCTGGCCACGGGTCGTGAGGAAAACCTATGAACTCTGTCTTCTCAAAACCGCTCGCCGCCATCGCCTCGCTGCCGTTGCTCTGCGCCGTCGCCATCGCCGCATCCGCGCCGCCGCCTGCCGTCAATTACGACGAATCCAAGGTCGGCAACTACACGCTGCCCGACCCGCTCGTCTGCGCCGACGGCACGAAAGTCACCGACGCCGCGACGTGGCGCGCGAAACGCCGGCCGGAGGTTCTGGAACTGTTCCGGACGCACGTCTATGGCCGCAGCCCGGCCCGGCCCGCGGCGATGAAGTGCGAGGTCACCGCCGAGGACAAGAACGCCCTCGGCGGCAAGGCGACGCGGCGCGAGGTGACGATCTACTTCCTCGGCACAAAGGACGGGCCGAAGATGGACCTGCTGGTCTATCTGCCCAACGGCGCGAAACGACCCGTGCCGGCGTTTCTCGGCCTGAGCTTCGGCGGCAACCACGCCGTCGCGAACGATCCCGGCGTCAAGCTCTCCTCGGTCTGGATGCGTCCCAGCAAGGACAAGGGCATCGTCAACAACCGCGCCACCGAAGCCTCGCGCGGCACCGAGGCGGGCCGCTGGCAGGTCGAGATGCTGCTCGCGCGCGGCTACGCGCTCGCGACGGCTTACTACGGCGACATCGAACCGGATTTCGCCGAAGGCTGGAAGGTCTCGACCCGCGCCGCGTTCGCCAAGGACGGCGCGAACACGCAGTTTGCGCCGGACGACTGGGGCGCCATCGGCGCGTGGGCGTGGGGCCTGAGCCGCGCGCTGGACTACCTGGAAACCGACCGCGACGTGGACGCGAAGCATGTCGCCGTGATCGGCCACTCGCGGCTCGGCAAGACCGCGCTCTGGGCCGGCGCGCAGGACGAACGGTTTGCCATCGTCATCTCCAACAACTCCGGTGAAGGCGGCGCGTCGCTCGCGCGGCGATGGTTCGGCGAAACGACGGCCATCATCAACAAAGCGTTCCCGCACTGGTTCTGCGGCAACTTCAAGCAATACGCCGGCAACGAGTCCAAGCTGCCGGTGGACCAGCACGAACTCATCGCACTGGCCGCGCCGCAACCGATTTACGTGGCGAGCGCCGAGGAAGACCGCTGGGCCGACCCGCGAGGCGAGTTCCTCTCCGCGAAGAACGCCGAGCCGGTCTATCGGCTCTTCGGCAAGGAGGGCTTGGGTGTGGACGACATGCCCGCCGTCAACCACCCCGTCGGCAAGACCATCGGCTACCACATCCGCACCGGCAAACACGACGTGACCGCGTATGACTGGGAGCAATACCTCAATTTCGCCGACCACCACTTCGGCCACAGGAAGTAGGCGTCGGCGTCTGAACCACAAGACTTCTGAAATCATGAATGGAGCGTCCACTAATACCAGACGGTGGATAATCGTCGCTGTCTTGCTCGTCGCTGTGCCATTGGCGATCTGTGTCATTGCCTTCATATTCCTTCCTGCAGTGCGCCACGGCGATGGACGCACCCGTATTGCTGCCGATATGCAGAGCATCCACGTAGCGATGGATTTCTACAAAGGAGAGTTCGGTAGATATCCAACCGGCGATAGTCATGCGGTATTTCAAGCGCTCACAGGGAAGAATCCAAAACGCATCGTCTTCGTTGTGTTTCGCCATGTCAGTGCTGAAGGTGATCCGCTTGACACTTGGGGCACGCCTTACAGAATTTATTTCTCCGGGGACGAGTTTCTCGTTCGCTCGGCCGGGCCGAACAAACGCTTTGACCAAGGCAGCAGCAAGGGCTCCGACGATTACATATACTGACACCGCTCTCTGTAGCCCGCGACTCCGTCGCGGGATGCATCCGCAGATTCATCGTCACTTCATCCGGTTTGACTCGAAACGGGCGATGAGTAAAGAATAGTCCCATGGGAATCAGATTGATCGCCTTTGTAGTGGCGCTGGTGGCTGTGCCGGTGTTTGCGGCGCAAGGGCCGTTTGTGCGGCCGCCGTTCGCGCGACCGCCGGTGGCTCCCGCCGCGCCGACGCTCACAGAGACCAACAGCGCCGGCGGCCCCGGCTTTGGCACGCGGCGGCTGGCGAGCAGTTCGGCCGAGGAGGCGACGATCCGGGAGTTGTTCCACTGCGTGGTGCGGCTGCTGCCGGATGACCGCGCGGAGTTGACCTACGAGTTCAAGCTCCAGAACGTGCTGGAGGATTTTGTGACCAAGCCCGGCGACAAGGCGCCGGATGGCAGCGGTCCGTGGGAAACGCGCGACGGGTTCCTCCAGAAGGCGGTGCCGGATGACGTGCCGCTGTTCCATCGGGCGCGGTTCAACGGGCCGGTGACGGTGGCGTTCAAGGGCTTCGTGCTCAAGGGCGGCCAGTATGCGGGCGGTTACTTCGGGCTGCGGGACGGCATGCAGCTTCAGGCAGGTGTGGCCATCACGCCGGCGCAGACGTTCAGCCTGTTTCTGGCGCAGGAGGCCAACTGGCTGGCGCACGCCACGAACGCGCCGATTCCCGGCAAGGCGCAGGAGGTGACGTTCAATTTCGATTCGACGAACTTCACCGCCGCCGCCACGGGCGTGCCGACGTTGAGCGCGCCGTGCAAGGTCGCCGGCGTCGGCCAGGCGTTCCTCGCCGCGCCGGGCACGTCGGTGGCGATCGAGAGTTTGAAGATCACCGGCAAGCTCGATCTCGACTGGTTCCGCCAGACGGTGGACGCGCGGCTGACGACGAACTTCATCGGACGCGTCGGAGCGCGCTACGGGCCGCCGCCCGCCACGGAAACGCAGTTGCGGCAGATGATCCGCGGTTTCCAACGGTTGCTGCCGAACGGGCAGATCGAGCTGGCCTACAACTTCAGCGACCCGGCGCAGTTTTCCGACTGGCAGGTGATTGATCCGCGCGGCCGGGCCGATCCGTTTGCGTGGCGCGTCTATAACGGCACGGTCTATAAGAGCCAGTATGGCCCGATGACGCTGGCGTTGCAGCCGCGACTGGTCGGCCCGACGAAGATCTCCGCGCGCGGCGCCATTCTCAGCGGCAGCATGCTCAGCCTCGGCCTGCGCGACGTGGATACGGCGGTGCGGGCCACGGTCAGGCTGGGGATGGGCGGTTTCTCGCTCGGCGACGACGGCACAAAGGTGCAACCGGTGGCCGTGCCGAACGTGATGCTGAAACAGTTCCAGCTTGTGGAACTGACGCGCGATGACGAAAAAGTCACCGCCAAGTTCAACAACGGGCGCCCGCTGGCTGGCGTCACCAAGCGCCAGGAGCCGCTGAACGTGACGCTCGCCGCCGATGATTCCACCGCCATGTTCACTGACGTGCGCGCCGTTGCTTTTCTCGACTACGACTGGTGCGTGCGCGAACTGAAGTTGCACGGCTACCAGGTGGCGACGCTGCCGTTGGGGTTGCGCGGGCCGGAGAAGAAAGCCAAGAGCGACAAACCCACGCAAGCCGTCGCGTTCTCGTCGTCGTCGCAGATCAAGGTGCAGGCCAACGCCGACTGGATGGACACGCGGATCATGCTGCGCAAGGGCGATACGGTGAACTTCGCCGCCTCCGGCACCTACCAATACGAGCGCCGCGCCAAGTCCGCATGTGGCCCCAACGGCACCTCCGAGGGCACCGGCCACACGCCGCCCTGCCCGAAGTTGACGCCATGCGCGCTCATCGGTCGCATCGGTTTTACCGAGCCGTTCGAGGTAGGCAGCGAAAAGCAGCTCGTCGTGAAAGAGATGGGCCAGCTTTACCTGCGCGTGAACGAGCAGCCGGTGTCCGACAATTCCGGTGCGCTCGACGTGGAAATCGTGGTCATCCCCGTGGCGAAGTGAGGCGGCGAGGTGGATCGCGACCTCCGGGCGCGATAGTGATTGGGAAGCCTGCGAGTAGTGCTTGTGCCGAGACTCTCGCTTCCCAAGCGCGACATTCTTCTCTTGCCACTTGCCATCGCGCCCGGAGGTCGCGATCCACCTTCATGCACCGCCATCGCCAAGTCGGTGGATCAGCGCCGGCGGCGGGATGGTTTCGTCTTCTTTTCCTTTTCCAGTTCGCGGACGCGTTCCTCGGCGGAAAAGGCAAACACCGACTTGTCGCGCAGCACGCAGCCCCGCCGGCCCGGCACGCAGTCGGTCTTCAGCCGCAGACAACCGTCTTTGGCCGTGTCGTAATGAGGGCAAGCAAACGAACCCATCGTAATCTCTTCCAAGCAATCGGTCGCCCGCACACTACGACTCGTTCTGCCGCCGCGTCAAATGGCGCCGGTTGTTTGAGGGCGCAACTCGGCACGTGCACCATTTGAATCATGAGCGAATCGCACTCCGAAAGCCCCTCACCCTGGCCCTCTCCCCATCGGATGGGGAGAGGGTGGCCGAAGGCCGGGTGAGGGGCTGCCTCGCGCATTTCTTTCTTGGCGCGTGTGCCGAGTTGCGCCCGTTGTTTGATCTTTCGCCGCCTTGACATTGTTTCGACGACGGACATACAAGAACCGGCAGTGGATTCGCTCTGTCAAACTTCCGCCGTCACCGGCCGGCTCGCCCCGACGCCGAGCGGCGGCCTGCACCTCGGCAACGCGCGCACCTTCTTCGTTGCGTGGCTCTCGGCGCGCGCGGCGGGCGGACGCGTGGTGTTGCGCATGGACGACCTGGACCAGCCGCGCGTGAAGCCGGGTTTCGTTGAACAAGCGATGGAGGACCTCCGCTGGCTCGGATTGGAATGGGACGGTGAGCCGCTCTACCAGAGCCGTCGCGGCGAGGCTTACATGGCGGCGTTGGAGAAACTACGCACCGCCGGACTCGTGTATCCGTGCGTCTGCAGCCGGAAGGAAATCGAGACGGCCGCACGCGCCCCGCACGAAGGTGAGGAAGGCCCGGTTTATTCCGGCGTTTGCCGTGGGAAATTCCGTGACGCCGCGGATGCCCAACGCCAGACCGGCCGCGCGCCCTGCTGGCGGTTCGCAGCGGATGGTTCTGGATCGCGTATCGAATTTGAGGACGCGCTGCACGGGCGGCGTGGTTTCGACGTGGCGCAACAACTCGGCGACTTCATCGTGTTCCGTAGCGATGGCATCGCCGCCTACCAACTTGCCACCGTCGTGGACGACCACGCGCAAGGCATCACCGAAGTCGTGCGCGGCGACGATCTGCTCACTTCCACGGCGCGGCAGCTTCTGCTCTACCGCGCGCTCGGCCTGACGCCGCCACGGTTCCTTCACGTGCCGCTGGTGCTGGACACCACCGGTCAGCGGATGGCCAAGCGCCGCGACTCGACGCGGCTCGCCGCCCTGCGCGAAGCCGGCATCCCCGCCGCGCAGGTTGTCGGTGCGCTCGCCGCCAGTTGCGGATGGGCCGCGCCGGGCGAGCGAGCGATGCCGGCGAAGTTGATTGCACGCTTTGATCTCTCGAAGCTGCCGCGCCAGCCGGTTCAGTTGGACGCAATGCTTCAGTTGACTTGAGGTGAGGCGGGTGGTTGCATGACGCTGTGAGCGCGCCCAACCCACAGGAAATGCTCAGCCGGCACGAGCGGACGACTCGGATGATCTTCGCGACACTCGGCGTGGCGGCAGTGCTGACAGGGCTTCTGACGCTCACCGTGGACGCGTGGTGGCCACAACGGCAGCGGCTGGCGTTGAAGGATGACCGGTTCCTGGCCGGCACGCTGTTTGCCTTCGGCGCGTTCAACATCCTTGTGTCGGCGGCGGTTCGCCTATTCCTGCCGATGTTCCTGCGCGCCAAGACCGACATGGCGGGTGTGGCGAGCGCTGCCACGGGCTGCACGGTTCTTTCGCTGGCGTTGTGCGAGACGCCGGTATTGTTCGGGCTGATCTACATCGTCGCGGGCGGCGACACGCAACCGGCGGCGTTCTTCATCGGCTTCGCGCTCACTTGCATGGTCGGGCACTATGTGGCGCGGATTCGGCCGTGAAGATGAGTTGTTGCTGCCTCGTTTCGCGAACCGTTCCGCCACTTATGTCGCCATCCACACCAAGCGGAAGACCATTCGCAGTCACGAGGGAACTTGGCGCAAGAAACCCAGCGACTTTCCCTCTGCGACTTTCCCTCTTGTCTTCTACAGACTGTGTGCCTACGCTGCCGTCCAGCGTGCAATAGTTTTGCTGGAAGTGGCGCAAGAGACTAATCGCTTCTCAGTATGATCGCACAGTTCAAGATCAAGGATGCTGATTCAAGGAAAGAAGGAACTGCGCTCGCGTCGATCCGCAGTCCCCGTGACGACGCTGCCACTACAGGCCAAATGACGCCGCGCACGGGCTGGCGACACGCCTACATAAGGATCGTCAGCACGCGCAAAACCGTGGGGGCAATCGTGGAGGCCGTTGTTCCTGGTTCCCGAGAGGTTTATGTTGACCCGCTGCTGCGGGCTGAACTGGAGGTTGCCGAAAACGGTGAGGTCGAGATTCACCCGCTGCCGCCTGTTGAGGCGAAACAGATCGAAGTCGCTTTCCCGAAAAGCGACTTGAGCGATCAGGAGTTGATCAATCTGTGCCGGACTTACCTCGGTTTGCAGCCGGTCGCGCAAGGCCAGCTCAAGCCGCTGTTTCTTTACAGTGGAGAGAGAATCAACGTTGAAATCGTCAAGGTTGCTCCTGCCGACTTCTGTGTTCTCACTTCGAATACATCGCTTGTGATCAGCCAGCAGAAAGCGTCTTCAGGAGGAATTCGTTTCCGTGATGTCGGGGGCTTGGATCATGAGAAAAGAGTTTTGCTGGAGAGGGTCATCCGTCCATTGCGCTGCAAAAACCTCTTCAAGTCACTAGGCATCCGTGTTCCGCGCGGCATCTTGATTTCCGGACCGCCGGGCTGTGGGAAGACGCTTCTCGCCCGGGCGCTCAGCGGTGAGTTGGGAGTTCACTGTTTGGAGGTGCAGGGACCGGAGGTTTTTGCCGGCATTTATGGGGAAACTGAAAAGCGCATTCGTGAG
The DNA here is from genome assembly GCA_026397915.1 of Verrucomicrobiota bacterium. Classification (GTDB taxonomy): domain Bacteria; phylum Verrucomicrobiota; class Verrucomicrobiia; order CAIQCK01; family CAIQCK01; genus CAIQCK01. Next base: position 71,600 of record JAPLTX010000019.1, on the reverse strand, counting down.
CTGTTTGCCGAGGCCAGGAAAAGTTCGCCGACACTCATCTTGGTTGACGAAATAGATGCTCTTGCACCGTCACGACAGAGCACTCGTGGAGAGTTGGAGCGAAGGGTGGTCACCACATTGCTCGCAGAAATGGACGGACTTGAGGACGCCGGGGATGTGATCATTGTGGCTACGACCAACGAGCCGGACCTCTTGGATATTGCCTTGAGACGGCCGGGGCGCTTCGATTTCGAGATGGCCATCGGTGCTCCAAACAGAGCGCAGCGGCTGGCGATTCTGAAAATCCACTCCCTACACTTGCCTATCGAGGGCGTGTGTCTCGATGACGTGGCCGCACGGACACACGGTTTTAGCGGTGCAGACCTTATGAATCTTTGTCGCGAAGCGGCGTTCAACGCCCTTCGGAGGGAGCTTGGCGACGATATAACAGACGAACTTGCCCAAGCGAAACTGCGCACGATACGGGTTCTGCCGCAAGATTTCGAAGAGGCTCTGAAGGCAGCGCGGCCATCGGCGCTTCGCGAGTTTGCCGTTGAAGTTCCCACAAGCCTGTCATGGGAAGACGTGGGTGGTTTGGGCAATATCAAAACAACTCTGGTCGAAGAGATCGTCCGGGCGATTGCTGATCCAGAACCATTCGCGCGCATGGGGATTCGGCTCCCGCGGGGAGTTCTGCTCTATGGCCCGCCAGGAACGGGCAAGACGCTGTTGGCCCGAGTAATCGCCAACCGGGCAGGAGCCAACTTCATCTCTGTGCGCGGTCCAGAGATGCTTTCCAAATGGTTCGGGGAATCCGAGCAACGGATACGCGCCCTCTTCGAGCGTGCGCACCAAGTCAGTCCGTGTATCATCTTCTTTGATGAAATCGACGCTATCACAGGAGCACGTGGTAAAAGCTTGAGTGAAGCGGCTGACCGCATCGTTAATACATTGTTGGCACTGATGGACGGGTTTCATGCCCTCAGTCAGGTCTGTGTTATCGCGGCCACCAACCGGAAGGACATCCTCGACCCTGCGCTGCTTCGCCCCGGACGTTTCGACTATGTCTTTGAAGTGCCATTGCCCGGAGCAGAGGAACGGTGGCAAATCTTCGAAATTCACTTAAAGGACAAACCTCACGCAGACGATATTGATCTTTTGACGCTTGCAGGCGACGAGAAGACGAAGGAGTTCTCCGGTGCACATATAGCAGAAGTCTGCCGCCGGGCTGCTCTCGAAGCACTTCGCGAACATGGTTTTCAAGCGGAAGGGACAGTCCTGACACATCGCCACTTGCTTGCTGCAATCGAGCTTGTCAGAGGTAATATTGAAAACTTGGAGAAGAAAATCCGAAAGATCGGGTTTGGAACCGATACCGACTGAACCCGTAGTCAGTTGCATTCTTGCAAGACCAGAGAGAGCAAACCATGACGAATAAACCGATACTTGGAATTGATCTCGGAACTTACAACAGTGCCGCAGCCGTGTTGAAGCCAAATGGCGAGATTGAGGCAATCTCGGCAACGCCTGATCGCCGCCTCTGGGGCAAGAGCAATGAGCGAATAAAGCCGTTTCCCTCCATTGTCGTTTACTCTGAGGATGGAAACGTCCGGGCAGTTGGTCACGAAGCCAAGGCGCTTGCGGAGACAGAGCCGCGCTTTGCTGTCTGGGGCGTCAAGCGCTTGTTGGGTAAGACATATAAAGAGGCTGCCGAGCACGGCGAACTGGACCGAATGCTCCTTACAGTGGAGCCGGACGGCAACAATGGGCGATGCATCTTCGAGTTTGGTGCCAAAGAACTGCGCCCCGAAGATGTCTGCGCTGAGTTGCTTCGCTACATTCGGGCTGCGGCCGAACAGACGATGAAAACCGTTTTCCCCGACGTTGTCATCTCCGTGCCAGCATACTTCGATGCCATTGCGATCAGTGCTACAGTCGAGGCGGCAAAGCTTGCAGGATTTGCTCACGTGGACACGATTCCCGAACCTGTTGCCGCAGCCTTGACATACGATCTACAGGTTTCGCCCCGACCGCTGAATTTCCTGGTGTTTGATCTTGGCGCGGGAACGCTCGACGTGACCGCAGCAGAGGTCTGGCGCTCCAAGGAGGGGCCGTCAGGTTTGCAGTGTCAGTGCAAGAAGAACACCGGCGATAGGCATCTTGGCGGGTTAGACATGGATGATCGGCTTCTTCAGCATGTTGCCGATGCGATGAAAATCGGAAACTTGGGCGACGAGAACCGCCTGCAACTCAGGCGTGCCGTCGAAGCGGCAAAGATTCGCCTTTCGACGGAGGCCGACACCATTATTGAGATCACGGTTGCCGGCCAGCAGAAGACGTATCAGCTATCCCGTTTCGAGTTGGAACAATCGTTGAGATCCGAACCGAAGGATTTACTGGCCGCCTGCGAAGACCAGGTCCGGCTTGCCCTCAAGGGTGCTGATTGGAGGCCGGAGGAAGTGGATCGGCTGCTGCTCATCGGCGGCCCAACGGCGATGCCCTGTGTTCGGAATACGATTGAGGCGGTGTTTCACCGTAACCCTTCTGTTCTTTCCCAAATACGACAGTCTGATCCCCAACCTGGCCAAGTGTCTGTGGATCCGATGTTGGCGGTGGCAATCGGCGCAGCGAAGTCCAAAGGCGCTCAGATCAGAAAGGTGCACCCTTACGGCTACGGTTATGTGAATGTTCGGTTGGAACCAGTCGCAGGCCAACCTATGTGGCGAGTTCACGACGAGCCTGCGATTCTGCTTCCTCGCGACTCCGCGTTCCCTTCCGAACCGGTGGTTGTCATGCCATCAAATCCGTTCTACCGGCGCGACAAAATCTTCTCCATCAAAGTCATTCAACATGTGCCGGATGCTGAGCAAAATGTGCCAAGTGTGGGGAAACGACCATATTGGTTTTTGGGTGAGTATCAATTGGCCTTCACGGGAGAATCGTTCGAGATGGAAATTGCCATGCGTCTTACTGAGAACGGCGAACTTGAAACCACTATTCGCAATCTACGGGGATCCGAATCTGTCACGTATGTTGGAGTTGGATCACTGCGACGCCATCCAACGGAATTGCCGGCTTCAAGACTGGAGCCTATTCCAATCTCCCCTATCGACATATCGGGTGGGCCTGACCCCCGGTGGGAGTTCGTAGCCAAAAATGCGCCGGAGATCAAGAACTGGGGCGAGGGCTTTTCCCGTTTCTTAGGTGCGAAGGTTTCCACAACTGAGCGACGTGATCGTCCTCTTGATGATTATTCTGACAACCTGCAATGCGCGATCACACGCTGGGGTGGGCATTTGCAGAAAGACGTGAACGATGTGTTCAACGCTGGTAAGCAAGCCCTTTCGCGAGCTCATGAAATCAAGTTCATTAGCGAAGCCGATCGGCACCGGTGGGAGGATGAACTCGATGCAATCCGCAGGCGATGCTATCGTCCAAGAAAGCAAGAATGATGTCCAAACCACTCTAAGATAGGAGAATCGTTATGTCGCCGATTCCAGAAAAACTTTGTCCCATGTGTGGGCGGTATGTCCGTCCCGTGTATTCCTTCCGCAGTCTTCCACCGGTGTGCCAATGCCCATTGTGTGGCAGCATATTCCATGCGGAGAATCGCAACCTGATTCATCCCGATCACTGGGAGTGCCCGACGTGCCATTCTAGGTTTTCTTCTAAATCCCCCCCAAAGAACGAGCCGCATGTGACAACTGCAAAGCAGAGCTTTGTCTCCTGGCTTTTGGAGAAGATATCCCCAGTTCCTGCAAACCAAGGCATCTCGGTTCCTTCGGTTCTTCCAGCCGATCCTCCTAAACTCGGTCAAGACTGGCACTGTCCTCGGTGCAAGACGACTGCAACCGGGCAAACGCTGGCGGACATCAAGCAGCCGCTTTCCACAGAGTCTCCGGGACGTAAGACGCCGATAAGCAGGCAAACACCGGAGAAAACGCAACAACCATCTCAACCTGCGAAGAACCCCGCGGAATTACTTAAAGTGGCGTGGGAGTTTTGTCGGCGTCAAAATTGGTCTAGTGCCAATGCCTGCGCGACCGAAATTATTCAGATTAACCCGTCACTCACCGATGCATATATGTGCCGGGCGTTCGCAGTCCGTGCAATGGGCAGCCTTGACGCTGCAATTTCCGACTACTCACGAGTGATCGAGATGGATCCCCAGAACGGCAACGCTTGGATGTTTCGCGGAGCATGCAAGATGCAGAAAGCTTCTGGCATCCAGGATCGTCCGGCGGCAATCAACTTGATGAATGACGCGCATCCCGACTACCAGCGTGCTGCGGAACTCAAGCCGGAGGATGAGCAGGCAGGACTGGCATTGCTCGAACTCGAAATCTGCATCGGCAAGTATCGAGAAGCCATAGGAACCACAGGAGTGTGGTGGAACCGAATTGAAAGTCCTGAATTCAAGGCGGTGTGCGCATGGCTCGGTGCGATCGCATTAATACTTGCCGGCAGGCCGGAAACCAAATGGATTCACTTCAGACAGTTTCTGGAGGAAAGCTCGGCGCAGCTTGAGCCGAGCGCTTGGTCTGTTGCGGAAATTAGCGGAGTCATTAACTCTCTGACGCAGAACAAGAACTTCGACCAAGAAAGGCTGCTCAAGATACAGAGCATTCACACGTTGTTTCTCAAACATTTCGTTAAAGGTGGCCCAATTCTTCGCTGAGAGAGCGATATGAAGGATGGATAAGTGGAGCGTAAATCGGCAACAAGTGAGGACACAACAAGTCCCCGGAAAGAAGATCATGCCACTTACATACGATATGATTGCAGGGTATGTCGGGGGGATAGTGGAGAAGTTACGAACCGATGCCGCTTTTAGTTTTACTGAGCGACTTCAGGCAGAGGATTGTCTTCGCCATTATGCGAACGGTTTTTCTTCGGGCACCGAAGGTGTGAAACTGATCGAGCATCTCGTTGAGTGCCTGCTCGATGCCAGCCTGACACCTGATCAGCGCCGACTACAGTTTATTAGCCCTCTCGTTACCTGCCTGCAAGAAGGTCAGCGAAAGCATAATCGCTGCGCGGCTGCGCAATTGCTTGGTTGGCTAGGCGATGTGCGTGCTGTTGGGCCCTTGACTGACGCTTTGAAGGATCAGAACGAAGACGTGAGATGTGCTGCGGCCGAAGCGCTAAAGGAGATCATAAATACGAACGTGTCAAACGAAGCACAGGACAAAGGTCCAACTCAATGAAGTCTTCTCTGCCTCTGTCTGACGGGGACTAACGTCGCCTCACGGCAGGAATGTCTTCTTCTTCAGCTTATCGGGGAGATATTTCTCCAAAACGTAGTTAAGGCCATGCTTTGCGAAGGCCTGTTGCTCAATGCGGACGCCCATCTTCAGCATCTGCTCGATCGCCTTCTGCCACTCCGGGTAGTGCCTGATGAACGGGTCGTTCTTAAGCGCGTCCTGAGCGCGCTTGATGTCCACCTCCTCCAACGGATGCGTCGCGTCCTCCAGGTCGTAGTCAATGATGTCCTGCGGCGTCACACCGAGGTAGTGGGCCTGCGGCACGCAGAAGAACTTGTTGATGTGCGCGGACTGGCCGGAGCCGACCTTGAGCGTGCGATAGATGTTGCCGTAGCCGTAAGGGTCGCCGTCGGTGAACGCCAGCACCGGCAGGCCCTGATCGTCGGCGAGCCGCCGGATGAACCGCCGGCAGGCGCGCGTCGGCACGCCGCTCATCGAGATGATGATGCAACTGGCCGTTTCGTAATAGCGATGGTGGACGAGACGCTGGAAGAGCGAACTGGTCTCGACGGCAAGGACGAACTTCGCCTTCGTCTCGAAGTGCAGGTGCTCGACCTGGCTGGGAATACTCCACGCGCCGGTGCCGAGCTTGGCGCAGTTGATGCGAATCTCCTCGTGCGTCGCCGGATCGCGGTCAATCACCACCAGCGGGCCGGTCACCTCGCCGCCGCGCTCCTCCGGGATGTAGCCAAGCTGCTCGCGGTTGACGCCGAGCATCGCCTCCATGTCGTCGAGCAGCGAGTCGCTCTCCGGCTGCTCGTCGAAGCGGCACTCGCCCCAGCTCTTGGCGTTGTAATAGACCTCACGTTTGCCGGCGATGTCGTCTTTCAACAACAGGTCGTTCTTCGTCGTAGCGAGCAGGCGCACCGACTGGGCGAACGTTTTGACGGTGTTGTAGGTCAGCGTGCGCGTCGCCTCCTTGCCGATCATCTCGAAGTAACCCTTCTTCGGGTCGTATTTGACGTTGGAGAGCGAGCGGATCGGGAAGCGCATCTCCGGCTTCTTGGATTTGCGGATGATGTCGGTGTGCACTTCCACCGCCACCTCGTCAATGCGTTTGGCCGCGTCCTTCTTCGAGATGACGCGCGGGGCGTCAATCGCCGCTGCCGGTTTTGCTTCTGCGAGTTTGCTCTTCTTCATCACTATCGTCCTTGAAACGGCTTATCGGCCAATAAACCTCTCGAACTCCCCGCCGAGCAGCATCTTCACGTCGCGCTCGATCTCGGCGGGCGTCAGATTCCAGTTGGCGGCGAGCAGGTCGCTGTATTTGTCGGTGAGCACGCGCGTCAGAATCTTGCGGAAGTGATCCCACTTGTAGATGAGCTGGTCGAGGATGCGGCAGTCGGAATGCTGCGGCGTCACGCCGAGGCCGAGCAGTTCCAGCCGCATCCGCGTCATCTCCTCGATGAGGACGGGGTTGTTCAGGAACCACCAACAGCCGAAGACGTGGAGGTTGCGGAACTTCCGCGCGGCGACGCAGAGCGAATGCTGGTTCTCGCGCGAGAGCATCGTGACGAGGAATTTGTTGTCGGGATACTTCGCGCAAAGGCTGGTGACAGCCTCCACAGATGATGGCTTCACAACGCCGTCACCGGCGAGTCGCAACGCCGGGTTCACCTGCCGGCTCACGCCGATCATCAGCGCGAACGGGATGCCGTGGTCGCGGCAATGCGGCACGATGCAGCGCTCGATAAGCTGGCCGCACGCGGAGTTGTCCGGGAACGCGAACTCCGGTGTGAGCGAGACGGCGCAATAGAGCGGGTTCATGCGCTTGGTCCAGTCGGCGAGGAAGCGGCGGACCTCGCTGGCGGTCTTGTCGTTGATCTCCGCCTCCACGTCGTAGCCGAACTCGCGGAGCTTCGGCGCGTTCGCCTGCCAGCCCATCAGAATTTCGTCAATCCGCAGCGCCGCCTCGAACCGCTCGTCGCGCGCGAACGATTTCTTCCACACCGGTTGCTCCAGCGCGTCGAACGGGTTGTTGGTCATGACAACGCGGCGGACGCGGGCCACGTCGAGCACGCGCGTCACGAACCGCTCCGGCGTCCAACGCTTCAGTTCCTTGCGGACGGCGGCGAGGTCGCGCTTCTTCACGTCGAAGCCGAGCGAGTTCAGGCAGGTGACAACACCGCGACAGGCTTCGGAAATGGGCGTCCGCTCGATGAAGAGCCGCTGCCAGACTAGGTCGGCCTGTTGCGTCTTCGGCAGCTTCCAGAACTCGTCATACGGAATCGCGTCGGCGCGCGTCACCTCGGCGACAAGGTAATGATAGGTCAGCAGTTCGTCCACGCCCCACAGCAGCAACGGCCCGAACGCCGGGTCGTAAAGGTGCGTATGGATGTCGTAAACCGGCGTCGCCTCGACAATCCGACGGATGGTGGTTTGGAGTGTTCCCTTGGTGATCGCAGCTTGTCTCTTCATGTTCCGTTTCCAATCACGTCTGTAAATGCGTTCGTTCCAGCATCGTCTTGAGCTTGGTGATGATCTTGTGTTCGTCCTTGTCGTTGAGGCCGAGGATTTGCTTCAGGCCAAGCGCGAGGTGCGGAACGTAAAGCTGCATATAGTCGCGCTTGCGCTGCGCTTCGAGATCGCGGCGGCGGCGGCTGAGATAAACCGACAGGCGGCGGCCGAGTTCCTGCAAGCCGAGCGTGATCTCGCGGAGGATTTCGTCGTAACCGGCGAGCGCTTCCTTGCTCTCGCTGGTAAACGGCACCCAGACGCTGGCCATGTGGACCAGCAGCGTCAGCGGTCCCATGGGAAGCTGCCCGCGCGGCTGGCTCAGGCCGTAGTTCTTCCAGTCCACGCCCTGGACCGCCTTGGTGATGGAACAGGCGCCCTGCTGGTAGAGCAGCGGCACGCGGTTGGCGAAACGCAGCAGGCGAATCGGCTCCTCGGCGGTTGGCGATTCGTTGTTACGCTCCGCGGCCGACGCGCCGCGCTCCTCGCCCTTGGACTTGCCGGGACTCTTATAGGCGAGCGCCAGCTCGATTTGGAACGGGTTGCCGCGATAAACCGACGGCGGACGCGTGACGGCGTCGTAGAAATCGGCGTCCACTTCCTTCTTCAGGCCCGCGAGCAACTGCACCTCGCCGATGGGCGAAAGACAATCGAGCGGCGGGTTCATCAGCTTGGTGTCGTTGATCGCCTTGAACAGGCTCTCGCTCTCGCGGAACGCGACGTTGCTGGGGCGCGACTTCGGCTCCAAGCCGGCGCGCTGGCAAATCTCCAGCGCGACGCGGTCGCTGACGCGGCTGAATTCGCTGTGCAGGAACGAGCGGACGTTGCGGGCGGTGGTGTTCTTGAGCAACTGCATCAGCATGCCCAGCTCGATGCCGTGCGGGTGCGGCTTGATCTCCTGCGGTTGCGCCGGCAACTCCTTCGCGCCGCGCTCGAAGACAATCCAGTCGGGTTCCTTCGGCGGCGCAGCGGGCTTGGGCTGTTCAACGGGAGCGGCGTCAGCGGTCGGCGCGGGTTTTTCCTCCTTTGGCAGGAGGATGATGCGATAGCGGAACGTTACGTGCGGGTTGGCGATGGCGCAGGGCGCTGGTAGGTGTCTTCGAGTTCGATCTCCACGCGCGTGCCGTGTGCGTGGTCCCAATGAAGCTCGTCGTCCTTGCCGATGTGCGGCTCGTTCTTGCGCGTGTCTATCTGCAACTCGTAATAGTGCGCCTTCTTCTTCGGGCCGGTCTTCGACGTGATCTTCGTCGCGACGCCCGTGGTGAGCTGGCCATACATGCCGGCGGCGGAAATGCCGATGCCCTGCTGGCCGCGGCTCATGCGAAGCCGGTGGAATTTCGAGCCGTAAAGCAGCTTGGCGAACACCTTCGGAATCTGCGCCTTCACGATGCCGGGGCCGTTGTCGGTGATGATGACGCGGTAACGGTTCTCGGCGACCTGGATCAGCTCCACCCAGACCTCCGGCAGGATGCTGGCTTCCTCGCAAGCATCGAGCGAGTTGTCCACGGCTTCCTTGACGGTGGTGAGCAGCGCCTTGCGGGCGTTGTCGAAGCCGAGCAGGTGGCGGTTCTTGAGGAAGAACTCCGAGACCGAGATATCGCGCTGCTTCTTTGCCATCACCTCGGCCGCGCTCTTCGGCTCCTCCACGACTGGCGCGGCATCGGTCGCGGGTGGCGGCGCAACTGTAGCGGCGGTCTCCGACCGCCGGCTGTCATCGCCCTTGTTCTTTCGGCGGTCAGAGACCGCCGCTACAGGTTTGGCCGGGGCGGCGGGCGCCGGTTTCTTTTTCTCCTCGTGAGCCTTCTTGCCAGCAGGAGTTTTCTTACCGGCCTTCTTGGCGTGTTTGTGAGCGGTTCGACTCATGGTTCAAAGTGTGACGTTACCACAAACGGCTGTTTCTTTATGCCAAGCCCGCGGCAGCAAGACAATCTTTTGCTCACCGAAGATGACGCGACTTTCAACGTCGTTGACGCCGGCGGGCGGCTGCGGCAGCATCGGGGTCATGACACTGCGCGAGACGACTGCGTTCCTTTGTCTACTTTTGGCGGCGGGCTGCTCGACAATCCAGCCGTCGGCACAACGCGAATGGATCGCTGTCGGAGGCGATGGGAAAGGGTTCGTCTGCCAGCCGTCGGGGAAACCGTTCACGCCGTGGGGCTTTAATTACGATCACGACCATAAGAGCCGGTTGGTCGAGGATTATTGGGAAAGCGAGTGGCCGACGGTGGTGTCGGATTTCCGCGAGATGAAGGCGCTCGGCGCGAACGTGGTGCGCGTCCATTTGCAGTTCGGGCGGTTCATGGACGCGCCGGACAGGCCGAACGCGCGCTCGCTGGCGCGGCTGGAGAAGCTCGTCGGGCTGTGCGAGGAACTGGGCGTTTACCTCGATCTCACCGGACTGGCCTGCTACCGCAAGCAGGACACGCCAGCTTGGTATGACGCGATGGACGAACCGCAACGCTGGTGGGCGCAGGCGAACTTCTGGCGCGCCATCGCCCGGCAGTGCGCGGGCCGCAGCGGGGTCTTTGCCTACGATTTGATGAACGAGCCGGCGGTGCCGGGCGAGCGGCTGGCTCCCGGCGCATGGCTGTATCCGGCCGAGCTTGGCGGGTTCTATTTTGTGCAACGCATCACGCTCGACGCAGCGGGCCGCGACCACAGCGAGGTGTTCCGCGCGTGGGTCCGGCACTTGGCGTCGGCCATCCGCGAGGTGGACCGGCGTCATCTGATCACTGTCGGGCTGTTGCCGATTGCGCCGGGTTATGCGCGTGCAGCGGCGGCGGAAATGGACTACATCAGCGTCCACATCTATCCGGAGAAAGGGAAGCTCGACGAAGCGATGCGAACGCTTCAAGGCTTCAGCGTCGGCAAGCCGGTGGTCATCGAGGAGACGTTCCCGCTGAGTTGCGGCGCGGGCGAGTTGGGCGCGTTCATTGAACGATCCAGGAAGTTCGCCAGCGGCTGGATTGGCTTCTACTGGGGCCGAACGCCGGAAGAACTGCGCGGCTCGAAACAGATCGCGGATGCGATGACGCTGGGCTGGCTGGAGTTGTTCCAGCGGAACAATCCGAACAAGTGAGCCAATCTGAGTCTTGGGCGTCTTGCGCAGCAGCAGCAAGGTCGGTAGGATTTGCCGGAATGAGTGATGTTGGAAAGATGTTGGTGCTGGCTGGGTTAGCGATGGCCGCTGTTGGCGCGTTGCTCTGGCTGGGGCCGAAAGTGCCGTGGCTAGGACGGCTGCCGGGGGACATCACGGTCGAACGGCCGAATTTCCGCTTTTACTTTCCACTGGCCACCTGCATCATCGTCAGCCTGTTGCTCACGTTGCTGGCGTGGCTGTTCCGCCGGCAGTGAGCGGCTGTTGATTTTGATGAATTCGCCATGGCAACGCTAGGTATCCGCCGCCCGCGCAACGTAAACTGGTTGCGCTCTGCGGCCATTCTTTATGGCGATTGGGGCACCAGCAAGGCCTATGTCGTCGGCATGGCCTTTGTATTGGCCGGCTACGCCGGGTTTTGGCCTGTGGTGGCAGTCTGTATCCTGACAGCGATTGTTGGGTTCAACTACAGCCGGGTCTGCAAATACTACCCTGACGGCGGCGGCGTCTATTCCAGCGCCAAAGCGCACTCGAAATGGCTGGCGATGATCGGCGGCTTGTTGCTGTGCGGCGACTACATCGTGACGGCCTCGCTGAGTTGCCTCGACGCGTTTCACTATTTCGGCGTGCACGAACCGGTGCGTTGGGCCGTGCTGGCGATCTTCTTCATCGGCGCGATCAACTTCTTCGGGCCGAAACACAGCGGGAGCATTGCGTTCTTGCTGGCGCTGCCAACCTTGGTGGTCGTGGTGGTGCTCGGCGTCTTTTGTGTGCCCCATCTGGGCACGGCCATCAGCCAGATAGGCCCGCCGCGCGGCGGGTTTGGCAGCAACTGGGTGGTCGCCGTCGGCCTGATCTTGACGCTCTCAGGTGTGGAAACCGTGGCCAACATGACCGGCGTGATGGAAACGCACGCGAGCGGGCCGGGCGCGCCGACGATTGATCGGACGGTGAAGCGGACCATCTGGCCGGTGCTGTTGGAGGTGTGTTTCTTCACGGCGCTGTTTGCGCTGGCCATGAATGCGCTGCCGGGGCTGGTGGTGCAGAACGGTCACGTGCTCGCTCCCGACCACGTCACCAATCCCCAACATCGCGAACTGGAAGCCTCGATGCTGCGTTACATGGCCGAGATCTTCGCGGGCAACTGGCTGGCGTGGGCTGTCGGTCTGGTGTTCGGGTTCTTGCTGCTGTCGGCCACCAACACCGCCATCGTTGGCCTGGTCAGCGTGATCTACATGATGGCGCACGATGATGAACTGCCGCGGCATTTCACCAGCCTGAACCGGTTCGGCGTGCCGTGGATTCCGCTCTTGATCGCCACCATGGTGGCGTTGCTGGTGTTGGACGGCGTCGGCGCCATTGAGGGATTGGCGGCGTTGTATGCCATTGGCGTGGTGGGGGCCATCGCGGTGTTCTTGGGATCAACAGCACTCGACTTCAAGTTGCCCATGAAACTGTGGGAGCGGGTGCTGGTGGGCGGCACAACGTTGGTGTTGGCGGCCATCTGGCTGACCATCGCCATCACGAAGCCTTATGCGCTGCTCTTCGCTGCGCTGGTCGTGGGCATCGGTCTTCTGATGACCAGCCGCTGGGTCAAAGGCCCTGCGTCAACCGCGCCTTTTGGTTTTGATACAGCAACGGACGGAATCCCGGTGCTGGAACCGGTCCTGCCAACGGGCGAATCGGCCACAATGTCGGCGACGGGAGCGATTCTGGTCGCGGCGCGTGGCGTGACCGACGTGCTGAAGTTCGCCATTGAGGAGGCCGCGTTGCGCCGGCACGTGCTCTACGTGCTCTACGTGCGTGAAATCGCCGTCACGATTCCGACGGAGTCGCATTGGCGCGATGACAAGGACGCGGTGGAGATTTTCAAGGCAACCCGCGAGGCCGGCGCCAAAAGCGGCGTTCAAGTGCTGCCGGTTTACACCACCAGTGACGATCCCGCGCCGATCATCCTCGATCTCGCTGCGACGCTGGGTGTGGAGTATCTCATCATGGGAGGCACTCAGCGTAGCCGGATCGTCAACCTGCTCAAGGGCGACGTGATCGGCAAGGTGGCGCATCAGTTGCCGTCGAACATCCATCTGCTGATCTTCGGCTGAGCAGTGCCGCCCACGACGCCTAACAGAAATACGAAGTGGCGTCCCGATGAAGAGACGCCACTCCATGACTACCTCAGATTGGTCGAGCGGACGAAACCGCCCGGTTCTGGTTAGACTGCCTTGCCGCCGCGCTCGTCGGTGCGGATGCGAACCGCCTCCTCAACGTTCATCACGAAGATTTTGCCGTCGCCGATCTTGCCGGTCTTGGCACTCTTGACGATGGCGCTGATCGCCGTCTCGACCAAATCGTCGCCGACAACGATGTCAATTTTGAGCTTCGGCAGGAAATCCACCGTGTATTCGCTGCCGCGGTAGATTTCCGTGTGGCCCTTCTGGCGGCCGAAACCCTTGGCCTCGGTCACCGTCATGCCCTCGACGCCCACTTCGGCGAGCGCGGATTTCACTTCTTCGAGCTTGAACGGCTTGATGATGGCTTCAATTTTTTTCATGAATCTTTCCTTTGTTGGCCTGCGTTCAAATTAGAGCAAGTTGTAACCTTCTTCGCCGTGGTCGGTGATGTCCAAACCCTCGCGCTCTTGATCCGGCGCGGGACGCAGGCCAATCACCGCCTTAACGGTATAAGCGATAATCGTTGTTCCGACAACTGCCAAAACGAGCGTCAGGCCAATGGCTTTCAGTTGCTCCAGCCAGAGCGTGTGGCCGACGATGTCTTTCAGGTTTGTGGCCAGGTTCGCGTTCACGTCCAACACGGCCAGCACGCCGGTCAGGAACGCGCCCAAGGTGCCGCCAACCGCATGCACGCCGAAGGTGTCCAACGCGTCGTCATAGCCGAGCCAGTTCTTCAGCTTGTAGCACGCGAGAAATGGGATTAACCCGGCCGCTAGGCCGATGATCACGGCACCCGTCGGGTTCACGAAACCGCAAGCTGGTGTGATCACGACCAGGCCCGCCACCGCGCCCGAACAATAGCCGAGCACGCTGGGAGTGCCTTTCAGGATCCACTCCGCCGCCGCCCACGTGAAGCAGGCGACCGCCGTCGCGAGCGTGGTGGTCATGAACGCGTTGGCCGCGACACCATCCGCAGCCACCGCGCTGCCGGCGTTGAAACCATACCAGCCCACCCACAACATGCCGGTGCCGACCATGCAAAGCACCATGCTGTGCGGCGGCATCTTTTCCTTCCCGAACCCGACGCGCGGGCCGAGGATCATGCACAGGATCAGTGCCGACCAGCCGCTCGACATGTGCACCACCGTGCCGCCAGCGAAGTCAATCGCCTTGATCGTGGCCTTCGCGTTCCAGACGCCGTTCATCAGCCCGTCAATGCCCCACACCATGTGGGCGAGCGGGAAATAAACGATGAACATCCACGCCGTCACAAACGCAATGATCGCGCCGAACTTCATGCGTTCTGCAATCGCGCCAACAATCAGCGCCGGCGTGATGATTGCGAACATCATCTGATACATCGAGAAGACATTGTGCGACACCCAGAAGGAGTAGTCGGTGTTCGGAGCAGAATCCACGCCTTTCAGGAACGCGAACTTCGTCAAGCTGCCGAAGATCGGGCCGCCGCTCGCAAACACCAAGCTGTAGCCGCACAGCCACCAGAGGATCGTTACCAATCCCGCGATGCCAAGACATTGAGCCAGCACCGACAGCACGTTCTTCTTGCGAACCAGACCGCCGTAGAACAGCGCCAAACCCGGCAGCGTCATGAACAGCACAAGCGCCGAACTGGTCATCATCCAGCCGTTGTGGCCGGGGCCGGCAGTCGCCGAGGTCGGCGTCGCCAACCCGTCGGGAATCTTGCCGTCCTTGTCTTTCAGCGATGCCGTGGGGTCGCCGTTATTGATATAAGCTTCCAGCGAACCGATGCGTTGCTCCAGTGTTGGCTCGGGTTTCTTGGGCGCGGCCGGAGCTGCGGGTGTTGGGTCCGCCGCCCACGACAGGCTGGTTACGCTCACCAAAAGCGCCGCCAGCCCACCGCGTAGCAGCATCCGTTTGGCAATAAGTCGTTTTAGACAGGTTCGTTTCATCTTGTTCCTTGCTTTGATCGGGAGCTTCGCTCGCGACTGCGTTTACACACGTTTCAGTTTCAGTTTTGTTGTCTCGACAGACCAAATTCGCGTTCGGCAAATTATCAAGCAACGCCGGTGCCAAGCTTGTTTGCGCTTGGCGAACCGATGAGGGCTGGCGAATTTTGCGCGGGGTGGTTAAAAGAAAGGCGCAAGTGATGAAAACTGCCGACTTTGACTACGCGCTGCCGTCCGAACTGATCGCGCAACAGCCGTTGCCCGACCGGGACGCCGCCCGCATGCTTGTGTTGGATCGCGCCAGCAGGGTCATCCGTCACCAGCAATTCACCGCATTTCCGCAACGCCTGCGCGCCGGCGAAGTCCTCGTTCTCAATGACACCAAGGTCATTCCTGCCCGCCTCATCGGCCACAAACCGACCGGTGGCGAAGTCGAACTGTTGCTGATCGAGGAACTCTCCGCCTTCCGCTGGCTTGTCCTCGCCCGGCCGGTGAAGCGACTCCGGGAAGGAACCGAGATATTCTTCGCCGAGAATCAGAAATTAGAAATCAGAAATCAGAAATCAGAGCCTCTCCGCGCCACTGTCGAAGCCAAACGCGAAGGCGGCGAGGTCGTCGTTCGCTTCACCGGCACCGACGACCTGTTTGCTGCGCTGCAACGCGTCGGCCACGTGCCGCTGCCGCCCTACATCCGCCACGGCAAAGACGTTCCCGCCGACCGCGAACGTTACCAGACCGTTTTTGCCCGCCAGCCCGGCGCCGTCGCCGCGCCGACCGCCGGCCTACACTTCACACCGCGCACATTCGAGGCGCTCGCCCAACGCGGCGTGCTGGTGCATCGGCTCGCGTTGCACGTCGGCCCCGGCACGTTCAAGCCGGTCGCCACCGACGAGATTGAGCAACACACGATGCACATCGAGCGGTTCGACATTCCGCCCGACACCGCCGCCGCCGTCAACGCCGCCAAACGCGACGGCCGCCGCGTCGTCTGCGTCGGCACCACCACTGTCCGCGCGCTCGAATCCGTCGCCGACACCGAAGGCCGTGTCCGCGCCGGTGCCGGGGAGACCGACATTTTCATCTACCCGCCATATTCGTTCCGCGTCGCCGACGCGTTGTTGACCAACTTCCACCTGCCACGCTCGACGTTGTTGATGCTGGTCAGCGCCTTCGCCGGCCGCGAGCCGATGCTGCGTGCCTACGCCGAGGCAGTGCGGGAACGATATCGGTTTTACAGTTATGGCGATTGCATGTTAATCGTTTGATGAATGAAACGGCCCTTCGTTTTCATAAACATGGCCATGACGCTCGATGGCAAGACATCCACCGTCGAGCGGCGGCCGACCGACTGGACCAGCCCGGCCGACAAACGTCACCTGATCGAACTCCGCGCCACCGCCGACGCCGTCATGGTCGGCGCGCGCACCGCCGAGACCGACCGCACCAGCCTCAGCATCCCTGACGAGCGACTCCAACGGCCGCGCATCCGCCGTGGCCAGCCGCCGCATCCGTTGCGCGTGATCGTCAGCGGCAACGGCTCCTTCCGCGAAAATATCCGCGCTTTCGAGCGGCAGGTGTCGCCGATCTTGATCTTCACGTCGCGCCGTGCACCGCGCGCCAAACTCGACCGGTTGGCGCGTTTGCCGGACGTGCATGTTTACGTCATCGGCAAACGCGACGTGGATGTGCCACTGATGCTCGACATTCTCGCGCGCGACTGGAAGGTGAAGCGGCTGCTTTGCGAGGGCGGCGCGAGCCTGAACTGGTCGTTATTCGCTGCGCGCGCGGTGGACGAAGCGTTCGTCACGCTCTGCCCGCGCGTTTTCGGCGGCGCAACCGCGCCGACGCTGGTGGACGGCGCGGGCTTCGCGCGTGGCCGCATCGTCAACGCAAAGCTGATGCGCTGCGAACGCAAAGGGCAGGAACTGTTCTTGAGATACCGGATTCTATCGCAAGATTGAGCATCTGAGAGACCGGACGGGATAGATACATACCGACACAGAAAGCAGCGTTGCAGCGGCGTTGCAGCGACAAGACCGACGCCAATTTCAAGCTCGTGGCTGAAGAACCGGCGCAGCGCCGTCGTCGCGGTCAACCGCTGCGTCGCAAACGGCGAAACCAACATTGCCCAAGGGGGGTGGGGAGATTTTCTGTTTGTGATGCGGGCGGCAGGGTTTACACTGCTGCCGGAGTTCAAACGAGCCACACAGAGAAGCGCGACGGTGGCAATGCTCGAAACAAACGCATGCACCAGAATCATAAACTAACAGTAACCGACGGCATCGTTATACTGCTGTTTGTAATCGCGGCGACATGGTTTTGCGCCGGTTTTTATTACCCTGACCCCTATGCTTTCCACCGGTTTGGCGAAGGTCTTGTCCTGTTGCTGGTATGGGCCGCACGAATCGCCACGCCCCTTGTCAGCGGCGGCATCCTTTTCATCTACATAATGGTCAGGACCGGCAGGCTGTCTTCCACCAAGGCGCTGCTTATGGCAGGTTCGACCTTGGCGAGTTTGCTGCTGTTGTATCCGGTAGGAAGTTTCATCTATTCGCGGAACAACAATATTGAGCAGAAAATAAAGTATTACCACCCCTACCTTCAGTTGACCCCGCCCCTGCCGAAGCAGGCATCAGCGGATTCATCAGCAATTCATATTTTCTGTCTCGGCGGCTCGACCACTGAATATGCTGATAAGAAGGGTGGTGGCTGGGTTGGACGCACCGAGAAGTTGCTCCGAGAACGGACGGGGCGAACAGATGTCATAGTTCACAATCTCGGACGGCAATGGTTTACATCACTGCATACCCTCATCAACTACGAGACGAACCTCCGACACTACAAGCCCAGGCTCATTATCGTTATGCACGCAATCAACGACCTACTGCAGAATGCCGATCACAGCTACTTGAGCCACGGGCCGTTTCGTGAGGATTACGGCCATTTTTATGGACCCGTCACCCGGTTGATTCTCAACAAAGGGTTTCTCAGGGAAGTGTTTGGCAGCATGCGGCTCTGGTATTCCACGCCCCGCGAAACCATCGAAACCCATGAGTTTCCCGGACTCGTTTCGTTTGAACGAAACCTCTCTACACTGCTCGATCTGGCGCAGAAAGACGGCACTCGCGTCGTGCTCATGACACAACCGACGCTCCTGAAAGACGCCATGAGCCCGCAGGAACAGAAAGTGTTGCACATGGTCGCCGTGGAAGCGTATGGACCCAAGAAGAAATGGAGCTACGCGACAGCGTCCCGAGGAATGAAAGCCTATAATAGTTGCACAAAGAATGTCGCCAAGACCCGGGGAGTTGCACTGATTGATCTGGCGCAAGCCGTGCCGCAAACGCTCGACTACTTCTGGGACGATGTCCATTACAACGAGACGACCTACACATTCATTTCCGAATTTGTCGTAGGCGAACTGCTCCGGCAGAATGTCCTCGACCCTCTCCTCAAGAACACGCCGGCTGATAAACACAGCCGCTCTCCTTGAAGGCGCACGAATAGCGGACTTCGATGTTGGTTCCCGATCAGGGAACCTCGTGGTTTGGGGGCTGGCTGTATCTCACTATCCCGATGCTTTTGCCGCTCGTCCTTGGATGGGCAATCGAATAGTGAAGGTCGTGCCTCTGCCGACCTCGCTTTGAAGGCTGATGGTGCCGCCGTGGTCTTCGACGATCTTGCGGGCGATGGGCAAACCGAGGCCGGTGCCGTGCTTCTTTCCCATCGTCACAAAGGGTTGCCAGATTTTCTCCTGTGACTCTGGCGGAATGCCGCAGCCGCTGTCGGCGACTTCGACCTGCACCATATCGCCTTCGCGCGCCACGCAAAACCGTAACGCGCCGCCGCCGGACATCGCGTCGGCAGCGTTGATGGCAAGGTTGTAGATGACACGCTGGAACCGCCGCCGATCCAACGGAATGGCGTCGGTGTGTTGGACTTGAGTTTCCAGACGGATGCCGCGCCGCTCGAAGTCCAGCCGCAATGGTTTCAGCGCTTCATGGAAAAAGACGTGAAGCTGCGTCGGCTCCGGATTCAGTTGAGTCTTGCTGCGGCAATAGTCGAGCACCTCGGCCGTCATTTCCACGAGGCGGTCCACTTCGTCCACGATGATCTGGACGTTTTCGGTGGTGTTGGGATCAGGATGTTCGGCTTTCACCCACTCGGCCATCCCGCGAATCGTGGCCATCGGGTTCTTGAAGTCGTGGATGATGGACGCGGCCATGCGGCCAACGACGCTGAACCGCTCACGCTGGACAAGCTCGGCAACGTAGCGGTCGTCGGTCCTGCGCAGGCGGTCGTTGGCGTTCTCCAGCAAATTGCGCGTGACGCCGAGGTCGGCGCGCAGCAACGCCTCGAAGGTCGCGAAATCCATGCGCCAAAGCCGGCAGTCGCTTTCCGGCTCGGCGCTGGCCGAGCGTGCGTGGTGGCCGAAAAAAGCCATCTCGCCGAAGTAATCGCCCGGCCCAACGCGCCCCAGTGTTTCCTCGCCGCCATCCGGCAAGGACTTGAAGACACGAACGCGGCCGGACTCCACCAGATAGAGATATTGGCCGGCAGCGCCTTCTTCAAAGACCTTGCCTTCGCCAACACGACAGTCCATCGGGACACACTGTTGTGCAAACGCGGCGGCCGTGGCGCGGTCCAGACCAGCGAACAGTTTATTGTCCGCCGGCAAACAACTCACTGGCGCGGCAGAAACCGATGGCGCGCGGCTGCTCATCACGAAGCCAATGCCTTCAGACCCTTCTTGATGTCGGAGATGCGAATCACGACCAGACCTGTTTTCGCCGACGGCCCGGAAGCGCAATAGGCGTATTCGATATTAACGTCATACTCGGCCAGTTTGCGGGCGATCCGCGCGAGCGACCCCGGACGGTTCTTCACCTCGAGCGTCAGCACCTGCTGGTCCACGACCAGCACGCCCCGATCCTCAAACACCGCCAGCGCCTTGCGCGGGTCGGAGCAGATAAGGCGCACCACGGCGTGGTCCACGGTGTCACTGATGGTCATGGCGAAAATGTTGATGCCCTCCTTCATGAGAGTCTCACAAACGTCGGCGAGCGTGCCGGGCTTGTTGGCGAGGAAAACGGAAAGCTGCGTGGCGATCTGTCGTTTCATGGTCGGGGTCTCCTGTGGTTGGGTGTTGAATCTCGGAATGATCAACGTCGGCCTCTGTCACTACCAAAGTCCAAAATGAGCTGCTTCGCAACTGCGAGCTGCAACGACACCGCTCAACCCACCCTCTGGTTCGCCGTAGGATGGGACCGCGTCGCTGACTACGGGGCCTGCACCGGCTTCGACCGACGGGGCATGGCGACACGGCCGGTGCGCGCGATTTCAATGACGCCAAACGGTTCGAGCAGGTGCAGGAACTTGTTCAACTTGCTCTCGTCGCCCGTGATCTCCACCATCAACTCCGCGCGCTGCACGTCCACGATCTTGCCCCGGAAAATGTCGCAAATCTGCATAATCTCGCTGCGCGCCTTGGCATCGGCTTTCACCCTCACCAGCGCCAGCTCGCGGTCCACGTATTCGCCCTCGCCGAAATCGTGGACATCAACCACGTTCACCAGCTTGTTGAGTTGCTTGACGATCTGCTCCAGCGTGGCGTCGTCGCCGCGTGTGACAATCGTCATCCGCGAAAAGCCCGCCTCCAGCGTCGGCGCCACGTTGAGCGTGTCAATGTTGTAGCCGCGGCCCGAAAACAACCCGGCCACGCGCGCCAGGACGCCAAATTTGTTCTCCACCAGCACCGAGATCGTATGTCGCATAGCGGCTTCTTATAGGTCATCGCCCCGCTTCCTGCAACCCGTAACCAACGCGCGGTCCAAGGTGGGTCAATAGCGCCACCAAATCTTCAAGAGGTCGCGCGGCGCTTGCGACGCGTATTGGGAAAAGAACCGGGATTTCTCCGTGTCGCGCCATTCGCGCAGATGCACTTCGGTAATTGCGCGTCGCGCTTGCTTCCTTCCCACAAAGTGAATCAGGCGTGCCATCACTTCGACATCGAACAACCACGGGCTGAGGAACGGTTCGCGAAAAATGTTCTCGGCCGCCTGACGGCGAAACACCTTTGCGCCACATTGCGTGTCGCGGAATTGCATCCCAAGCGCCGCCGAGGCCGCGAGCGCAAACGCCCAGCTTGAAAAACGCCGCCACATTGGGCGGTGGACTTTGTGACTGGCGTCCTGCCGGCGCACGCCGATGGCCGCGAGCGCCTCCGGCTGGCGGTCAAGTTGCGTCATGAAATCGTGGACCAGCGTCAACGACGTGGACAGGTCGGCGTCCCAGTAGCCAACATACTCCGACGGCCAGAGCCGCAGGGCGTGCATCACGCCGTAACGCACCGCGCCGGCTTTGCCAAGGTTGCGGCTCAGGTGAATGGCCTCCACGCGCGGATGTGTTCGCACGAAACCGGTCAGCATTTCCAGCGTGCCGTCGGTGCTGCCGTCATCCACGAACACGATCCAGTCATTCGGCTCCTCGGCGAGGTGCGCGTGCCACGCGGCGATTTTGAGCCGGTGCGCTTCGTTGTAGCAAGGCACGATCAGCGCCAGCCGGGCAGAGGGAGGCGGGGTGTGGGGAGCCGGGTTCAATGTTTGCCTGGTGTTTGCCGCCGGTAATCGCGCGGCGTGCAGCGCATCTGCCGGCTGAAGACGTTGGTGAAATACTGGCTCGACGAAAACCCACTCGCAAACGCGATCTCCGTGATCGTTACGTCTGGCTGGCGCGCAAGCAGGTCACAGGCGCGCCCGATCCGCGCGTGGGTCAGGTATTTTGTCGGCGTCATGTTCGTCAGTTTCCGAAAGCAATGCACAAACTGCGTTACTCCCATGTGACAGCTTTCCGCCATGGATTCAAGTCCCCACGGCTGGTCGAGCGACGCCGCCAACTCGCCGAGAAACAACCGCAGTGTCCGCTCGGAACTGGTCAGGGACTCACGCAATGGAATCTTGCGCTCCCGGAAAATCTCCAGCAGCGCCAGCAGTGCTTCGTTGATGAGCACCGCCAGCCGCGAGCAACGGCTCCCGTCGCGATCCTCGTCCGCCGCCTGCGCAATACCGAGGAAACAGCGCCGGATTTCCTCCGAGCCGAGCCAGACGTATTGCTCGTTCTGGCGCAAACAACGCGTCAGGAAATCCATATCCGAGCGGTTGAGAACAATCCACGACGGCCATGTCCACGTCTGGTGCGGCCGGCGCACTCCAACATCAAGGATGAACCAGATCAACTTGCTCGAACCAATGCAGGGGTCGCCAAGCTGGTGCGGTTGCCACGGGCGCGTGATCATAAACTGGTCGTGCGCGAGCGTCTGCCGATTCGACTCGATGAATACAGGCGTCTGACCGCTCGCCATAAATGCGATCTCGATGCCCTCATTGCGGTGGACCGGCAGCCCCCATCGCTGTTGCGGTCCGGCGTCCCAGTAGCCGACGCTGCGCACGCCCGGCAGTTGCTCGCGTCCAAGCCGCCGTCCCGGATAACCTTCGCGAGCCAGCGCGCTCAGCCGCACCTGGCCCGCGCGCACTGCCTGCACCAGCGGCTGACAACTGTCTGCGTAGTAAGTCTTGCCCGCTTCGTGGTAAGCCGGTTGGTGGCGGATGTCTGCTTTGCTCATGATACTGTCGGTCGGAAAATCGCGAGGCCAGATTACCCGCAGCAGCCGGATTTGTCATCCTCTCTTGCCGCCGCGCGACGGGCCATCTCTCCGTTGCGCCGCCCGCAGGAACCTTTGCAGGTGCAAAACGGCATCCACAGGCATAGAATTGCGGATTGACGAGCGGACACAAGCTTTGGATAACAATGGTCCGCAAATAGGAGTTTGCGGAAATACATCAATGAGAAACGGCCTGGCAAATCAATTCGTCGGAGTCTGAATGGGAAGCACAACCGCTGCTCTAGTTGCATTAAGAGAAGGTTTGGCCGAATCAGAAGAGCCGATTCTGAGGGCGTTGAGGTTTCGGATTCAACTCCCGTTCAACAAGGGACTGTATTCCAAGTTGCCTCTGATCGGTCTGAGCCGGTTCGATATCACATTATACTACAAGGAACTTGGGCGCGCCATGTCTGGAAGCTACAAACACGGCGAGAGACCGCTGAGCACTTTGTGGCTGCCCAACACAAAACTTTCTTCCCTCGATGTGACCAGCGACATCCGGCGGGGGTATGTGCAGGTCCTCCAGCAGTTGTGCCGCGCAGAAGATGATCCCAAGACCTACTACAACGCCTGCCGCGGGGATTTGGATGCGCTTTGGTTTTTATCGAAAAGAATTCACGAAGCAGGGATTTCCGTCGGCGAGAGAAAACTGAGTGACGCGGATGAAGACGCCATGGTTCGATATAAAACCGAGGCCCGGGAAAAAGCCGTTGATAGACTGGCGGGGTTGCTCAAAGACGAAGAGCAGGAAAAAACTGTAATCCAAAGAATCCGATGGAAAGCCGCGCAAATCAAACTTGATCCCGACATTGCAGAAAGGTTTTTCCGGGATTTGGTGTTTCCGACGACATTGAAGCTGGAAGCGATGGTAATCATCAGCGCTTACAAGTCCAGTTAGAACACTGCTGATGTTTGACGGCCAACAAGAGTTCGGGCGGGTTTGTTGCCAAACCCGCCCGGAAGATTCCAGATAACCGTGATCGGCATGATTACTTCGCGCCGTATTCGCCGCACTTCTTTTCGACGAGGTGCTTCTCCAAACGCACGTATTTCGGCAGACCCCCCTCCATCGGCGATGTTACCTCGCCCTGAATGAGCGGCCGGGCGTATTCGATAAATTTCTCGTTCGGCAGCGTGCCACGTTCGTTGATCCAGTCGCGCGGCAGCAGCTTCTCGTTGTTGGCGATTTCAGCCAGCGGCGCGGTGCCGGTGCCGAACTTCACGCCATCGCCAGAGCCTTCACGGGTGAAAGTCACCATCACGTCGGTCTGGCCCTCGACGGCAAGTTGCACGGCGCGCGCGCCGGCCATGTATGCGTTGTCGCGGTCGGTCTTGCTGGCGGAATGGCTCGCCGAGCGTTGGATGACGCCGAGCTTGGCGGTGCGGCATTTTACACCAGCTTCCTTCTCGATGATGCTGCGGATGCTTTCCGCCGCGCCGCCGAGTTGCGTGTGGCCGAAGGCGTCCTTGACGAACTTGCCATCCATGAAGCTGATGAGTTTGCCGTCCGGCCCGTGCAAGCCTTCGCCGACCACAATGACGCAGCGGTTATGCCTGGCAACCACTTCCTTTACTTCGGCGACAAATGTTTCCTGCGTGAACGGCACTTCCGGCAGCAAGATGATGTGCGGACCGTCCTCCTCGGATCGCTTGGCCAGCACGGTGCCAGCGGCGATCCAGCCGGCGTGGCGGCCCATGACTTCGATCAGGTTGCAAGTGGGGTTGCTGCACATCGCCTCGGTGTCGCGCGAAGCTTCCATGACGGCGGTGGAAAGATACTTAATGACGCTGCCGTAGCCAGGACAGTGGTCGGTGAACGGCAGATCGTTGTCAATCGTCTTCGGCACGCCAACAACGCGCAATTCGTAGCCCTGCGCTTGCGCCAGCTTGTTGACCTTGTCGGCGGTGTCCATCGAGTCGTTGCCACCGACGTAGAAAAAGTAGCGGATGTTATGCGCCTTGAAAACTTCGAGAACGCGCTCGCAATCACGCTGGGCCTCGGCGGCCTTGGCGGCGTCTTTGCTGCCAAACGCGAGCTTGTGACGGCACGAGCCGAGCGCGGCGGCGGGCGTGTAGAGCAGGCCTTTGATCGTGCTGTTCTTTTCCTCGCTCAGATCCATGATCTGTTCGTTGAGCACGCCCAGAATGCCGTTCAGGGCGCCGTAAACTTCCTCGATCTGTTCGTGCTTGTAAGCTTCCTCAATGACGCCGGCGACGCTGGCGTTGATCACCGCGGTCGGCCCGCCCGACTGGGCCACAATACAATTCCCGACTAAGTCTGCCATAAGGTTTTTCCTCTGCTAAGACGACGACGTTTGGTTCAAAGCGCGGCATACTTGCAAACGGCTCGCGGCAAGTCAACTCCCCGATTCCCCCTTCCATGCCTTGACAGTCGCCAGCGTCTCCAACATCATCTTCCGAAAAAGAAAATAACATGGCAGATTTTCAACCATTCCAAGCTCTGACCTGTAACCTTGACCGCCTCCGCCATCAGCCGGAGCGCGGTGCCGGCCTTGCCGACGTGCTCACGGAGCCTTACGACAAAATCACGCCGGATATGCAGGCGGCTTACTACGCGCGCCACGACCGCAATATCGTGCGCATCATCCTCGGCCGTGAGGAGGCAGGCGACACCGACCAGTGCAACAAATACACGCGCGCCGCGGAGTTCTTCCGCTCCTGGCGGCAGGAAAACTTCCTCGCTCGCCGCGAGCGGCCAGCGATCTTTGCCTACGAGCAAATGTTCCGGGTCGGCGGACGCGAACTGACCCGTCGCGCGCTGATCGGCCGGGTGCGGCTCAGCCGGCCGGAGGAAGGCCAGATCCTGCCGCACGAGCGCACGCTCAGCAAACCGAAGGCGGACCGACTCAACCTGCTGCGCCACACGCAGGCGCACTTCGGCCAGATTTTTCTGCTCTATCCCGGCGCGGGCGCGGAACTGGCACCGGCGCGCTCAGCGGCGTCGCCGCTGGCGAAATTCGAGGATTCATACGGCATCCGCCACTGTCTTACGGCTATTGAGGATGGCACGTCGCTGAACACCGTGCAACAGACGTTGCAGCCGCTCAAGTTCTACATTGCCGACGGCCACCATCGTTTCGAGACCTCGCTCAACTACCGCGAGGAAATGCGGCGACAGCATCCGAACGCCGGCCCCGACGCGCCGTTCGAGTTCACGATGGCGACGCTCGTGGCAATGGACGATCCGGGCCTCGTCGTGCTGCCGACGCACCGGCTTGTCCACAACGTCGCCAATTTCAACGCCGACGCGCTGCGCCGCGCGCTGGCGGAATGGTTCGACCTCGAACCCGCCGCCAGCCTCGACGAGCTACAGGCGCGCATGGCGCAAGCGCCAGCCGACGATCACTGGTTTGGTATGTTTCTGTCGGCTACCGGATTCGCGCTGTTGAAACTGCGACGTGACCGCGACCGCGCGGCTCTCTTCGCCGGCCAGCCGCCATTGTGGGAAGATTTGGACGTGGCGATCCTGCACACGGTTATTCTGGATCGGATGCTTGGTATCAATGAGGAACGCCTTCGTGAGGAATCAAACCTTCACTACCTTCGCGAGGCAACCATTGGGGTTGAGAGCGTTCGTGCGGAGGAAGGCCAGGCATTCTTCCTGTTGAACCCCACGCCAGTGCGCGCGGTGCAAGCGATTGCAGACGCGCGGTCACGGATGCCGCAGAAGAGCACGGATTTCTATCCGAAGTTGCCGACCGGGATGACGATCTACGACGTGTCGGTGTAAAGTTGGCGTTGCAGGCGAAGTCACCTGCTACAGTTTTCGCACGGTTACCTTCAGCAGCAGGCGACGCATCTGGCGCGCGCCGCAGCCGTTCGCCGTCGGCGGGCAGGCCACGTGAGCTGCGCCGGCCGCCACGCCCCAGCGCAACGCCTCCGGCAGATCGTGTCCCCGCGACAGAGCCAGCGCAAACGCTCCCGCCAAACAATCGCCTGGCCCGACGTTGTTGCGCCGCGGCACACCCGGCGAGCGCGCGGCCCAGCAACCGTCCGTCGTCGCGAGCACTGCGCCTTGTGCGCCGCGAGAGATGACGGCCGCCTCCGCGCCCATCTGCACCAGCCTCCGCGCCGCGCGCGCCACGGCTCGTGTCGTTTCCAACCGTCCGCCGAGCAGCCGCCGCGCTTCGTAAACATTCGGTTTCACCATGAACGGTTTTGCGCGCAGCCCGCGCCGCAACGGCTCCCCGTCGGTGTCGAGAATGACGCGAACGCCGCGGCGGTTCGCCATACGAATGATGTCCGCATAAGAGTCCGCCGGTATGCCGGGCGGCAAACTGCCGCTGATCACCAACAGCGCCGCGCGCGGAAGGTTGCGTTCGACGGCGTCCATCACTTGCTGCAACTCCCGTGCCGTCAACCGCGGCCCCGCCGCGTTCAGCCGCGTGTGCACGCGGCCGCCGGCTTCGTGGATGTTGATGTTCACACGCGTCTCGCCAGCGATGGACACCAGTTTCGCGCGGATACGCGTCTTGCTGAAACGGTTCAGGAAATCCATCCCCATGTGGCCGCCGATGGGCGCGATGGCCAGCGTCTTGCCGCCGAGCGCCTGCACAGCGCGGGAAACGTTGATGCCCTTGCCGCCGGCCTCGCGGTTCTTGGAAATAATGCGGTTCACATCGTCGCGCATCAGCCGGCGCACCTCGACCTCCACGTCAATACACGGATTCAGCGTCAGCGTCAGAATCATGACTGTTCCAGTTTGGCCGCGCGCACCGCGCAGGCCTGTTTCAAAATGCGCCGCGCCAGAGCCAGCTTGCTCGCGCGCCGCGGCCGTTCGACAGTGCCGTCGCGGCCGATGATGATGATCTCGTTGCGGTCGGAGCCGAAGCCCACGCCGGGCCGGCTCACGTCGTTCGCCACGATCAAATCGAAATTCTTTCGTTCCAGCTTCTCGCGAGCGTTCGCCTCAACGTGTTGCGTCTCCGCCGCGAAACCAACCAGCACCTGTTCTTGTTGAAGTGCTTTTCCAATCGTCGCCGCGATGTCCACCGTCGCCTTCAACCGCAGCACAAACTCCGCCTTCTGTTTTCCGCCTTCCGCTTTCTTCAACTTCTGCCGCGCCCGGCTCGCCGGCGTCCAGTCAGCCACTGCGGCGGACAGAATAATAATATCCGCCCGTTTCGCACGCCGAAAAACTTCGCGCGTCATCTCTGCGGCGGTTTCGACTTCAACCAACTCCACACCGCGCGGTGCTGCCAGCGTCACTGGTCCGCTGATGAGCGTCACGGTCGCGCCCGCCTCGCGCACGGCCCGTGCCAACGCGTAGCCCATCCTGCCCGACGACGGGTTGGACAAGAACCGCACCGGGTCGAGCCATTCGCGTGTCGGGCCTGCTGTGATGAGGAAGTGCATGGGGGCGGCAATTCGTAAAACGTAATAACGGCCACCTTACGTTTCACGTTTTACGTTTCATCTTCTGCTTTAGCAGCCGCGCAATCTCCGCGACGATGCCGTCCACGTTCCAAAGACGGCCCAGTCCTTCGTAACCGCACGCCAGCAGGCCGGCTTCCGGTCCGATGAACTGCGCGCCGCGTTTCTTCAACGTTGCCACGTTCTGCTGTGTTGCCGGATGCTGCCACATCTTGCCGTTCATTGCCGGCGCAATCAACATCGGCGCCTGGCAGGCGAGCGCAATCGAACTAAGCGCATCGTCCGCGAGGCCGAGCGCCAACTTCGCGATGACATTGGCCGTCGCCGGCGCGATCACCAGCAGGTTGGCGTCGTCGGCCAGCGAGACGTGCTGCGGCTTCCATTCCGCCAGCTCTTCAAAGAGGTTGAGCGTCACCGGATTGCGCGAGAGCGTGGCGAACGTCAGTGGCGTGACCAACTCCGTCGCCTCGCGCGTCATGACGACGTGAATGGTGTGGCCGGCCTTGACGAGCTTGCTGACCAAGTCGGCAGCTTTGTAGGCCGCAATCGAACCGGTCACGCCGACCAGAATTGTTGCTTTCTTTTCCATCGCCCCATTACTCCGTTTTGAAACTTAGCCGCGCCAACCGGCATCGCTCGGCATCCATGATGGCGCGCATCCGCCGATAATCCCCCTCGATCGGGCCGGTCACAATCACATAATCGTATTCATGCCAGTGCGCCATCTCACGCTTGGCTTCCGCCAGCCGCCGCGCGATGGTCCCCTCGTCATCGGTGCCGCGTTTGCGTAGGCGTTGTTCGAGCAGTTGCAACGACGGCGGCATCAGGAAGACGCTCAGGAGCAAGCGGCTGAGGCGCGGGTCGGCCTTTGCGAGCTTGCAGATAATCGCCGCGCCCTGCACGTCAATGTTCAGCAACACGTCGCGGCCCGCCGCCAGCAGTTCTTCCACGGTCTTCCTCAACGTGCCGTAGTAGTGGCCGTGAACCTGCGCGTGTTCCAAAAACTCACCGCGGGCAATGCGATTCTCGAAATCTTCGCGCGCCAAAAAATAGTAGTCGCGGCCCTCCGTTTCGTTGCCGCGCGGTGGGCGTGTCGTGCAGGAGACCGAGCGCACCACGTTCGGGTCGGCTTCCATCAGCCGGTTACAGAGCGTGGTCTTGCCGCCGCCCGAAGGCGAGGATAGCAAGATCAAAAGACCCTCCTTGGGTTTCATGAGCACCTACTCGATGTTCTGCACCTGCTCGCGGATTTTTTCAAGCTCCGCTTTCAGCATCACCACGGTTTGCGTAATGGCGATGTCGTTGGCCTTGGAGCCGATGGTGTTGATCTCGCGCCCCATCTCTTGCGAGAGAAAATCCAGCGTGCGTCCCACCGGCTGGCCGGAGGTGAGGCAGTCAGCAAACTGGTCGAGATGGCTCGCCAGCCGCGTCAACTCCTCCGTGATGTCGGCGCGGTCGGCAAAGATCACCACTTCCTTGAGCAACCGCTCGTCGTCCAGCGGTAACTCCACGCCGGAATTCTTGATGCGCGTATGCAGTTGTTGCTGGTAACGTTTCGCCACGTTCGGAGCTTCGGCGCGAATCTTGACAACGCCATCGCGCAGCAGGCTGAGCCGCTTGTTCAGATCGGCTGCCAGATGTTTGCCTTCGCGTTCCCGCATCTTCACCAGCCGATCCAGCGCGTGGTTTAGCGCCGTTTCCACCAACGGCCCCAATGAGCCGGTGTCTGTTTCCACTTCGACCACGTTCACCACGCCCGGCGCACGAAGGATCGAATCGAGCGTGATTGAGCCGTCAATGCCCAATTCGCGATGCAGCTTTTTCGTCGCGGCGAGGTAAGCCTTCGCCACCGCCATGTTTACCTGCACTTGTGCGCGTGGGCGATCCGCGGCAGGATGATAACCGACGGCGACGTTGAGCCGGCCGCGGGCGACGCGCGTGTTGATGATGTCGCGGATGCGCGGTTCCAACTCGATCAGCTCACGCGGCAGGTTGATGGTAATGTCGCTCTGCTTGCGGTTGACCGAGTTCAACTCGACGGTGATTTTCACGCCGTGACGCGAACACTCGCCGCGCCCGTAGCCAGTCATGCTTTTCATAGCTTCACAATCTCTGCCACCTGTTGCACGTCTTTGTCGCCGCGACCGGAAAGGTTGATGATGACGATCTGGCGCTTCTTCATCTTCGGCGCCAGTTTCATCGTGTGTGCCACAGCGTGCGCGCTCTCCAGCGCCGGGATGATGCCTTCCTTCTCGGCGAGGAACCGGAACGCTCGCAGCGCTTCGTCGTCTGTGGCGTAGGTGTATTCGA
The DNA here is from genome assembly GCA_026397915.1 of Verrucomicrobiota bacterium. Taxonomy (GTDB): domain Bacteria; phylum Verrucomicrobiota; class Verrucomicrobiia; order CAIQCK01; family CAIQCK01; genus CAIQCK01. The sequence continues at coordinate 41,343 of JAPLTX010000019.1, read as the reverse complement.
TGCGCTTGAGGTCGCGCAGCCACGCGTGTTCCGGCCCGACCGCCGCGTAGTCGAGGCCCGCGCTGACCGAGTGCGTCAACTCGATTTGCCCGTCGGTGTTCTGGAGCACGTAGGTCCGCGTGCCCTGCAACACACCGAGCGAGCCGCCTGCGAACCGCGCCGCGTGATCGCCTGGCCGAATGCCTCGCCCGCCAGCTTCGACTCCAATGAGCTGCACCTTTTTGTCAGCGAGGAACGGATGAAAAATGCCGATGGAGTTCGAGCCGCCGCCGACGCACGCGACGATCGCGTCGGGCAACCGGCCTTCCTTCGCCAAAATCTGCCGCCGCGCCTCGCGTCCAATGCAGCTCTGGAAATCGCGCACCATCATCGGATACGGATGGCTGCCAAGCGCGCTGCCAAGGATGTAATGCGTCGTGCGGACGTTGGTGGTCCAGTCACGCATCGCTTCGCTAATGGCCTCCTTGAGCGTGCGCTGACCGGCGCTGACGCCGACGACCTTCGAGCCGAGCAGCCTCATGCGATAGACGTTGAGCGCCTGGCGGGCCATGTCCACCTCGCCCATGTAGATGACGCACTCCATGCCGAACATCGCCGCCACCGTCGCCGTCGCCACGCCATGCTGGCCCGCACCGGTCTCGGCGATGATCCGCCGCTTGCCGAGCCGCCGCGCCAGCAACACCTGGCCGAGGCAGTTGTTGATCTTGTGCGCACCGGTGTGGAGCATGTCCTCACGCTTGAGGTAAATCTTCGCGCCGCCCAGCTCGCGCGTCAGTCGCTCGGCAAAATAGAGCCGCGTCGGCCGGCCGGCGTATTCGCGCAGGTAGTAGTCCAACTCACGCTTAAACTTCGAATCCTTACGCGCCCGGTCGTATTCGGCGGTCAGCTCCTGCAATGCCGACATCAGCGTCTCCGGCACGAACATGCCGCCGTAGGGACCGAAGTGGCCCTGCTTGTCAGGTTGTGATTTCAGTTTTTGCATTACGGATAAACTCGCGGATGCGCTCGTGTTCCTTCCTGCCGGGCGAAAGCTCAACGCCGCTGCTCACGTCCACGCCGTCGGGCCGTGCGGCTACGACGGCTTCGCGAACGTTCGCCGGTGTCAAACCGCCCGACAGGATCACCGGCCGGCCAAACTTCTTCGCCTCGCGCGCGAGCAACCAGTCAAACGTCTGGCCCGTGCCGCCGCGAGAGGTCGGACTGTAGCTATCGAGCAAAACTGCGTCAACGACCGAGTAGCCGGCCAGCGACGCCAAGCTCGCGGCGTCTGCCACGCGGAACGCCTTCCACACCTTTGCACGGCCTTTCCACTGCGCGCAGAACTCCGGTGTCTCATCACCGTGAAGCTGCAACGTGTCAAACGCGCCGGCTGCGAGCAGCCGTTCCACTTCCTCACGGGACGGATTCACCAGCACGGCCACGCGCTGCATGTGACGCGGCACCAGTTCCGCGATGCGCGCCGCCATCTCGACCGGCACAAACCGTTTGCTCTGTGGCCACAGCACGAAGCCGAGCGCATCCGCGCCGGCTTTCACCGCCGCCAGCGCGTCATCTTCGTTCGTGATGCCGCAGATTTTGATGAGCATGATGTTTCAACCGCGAAATGCACGAAAAGAGAAAATGGTTTCGTGCATTCCGTGCATTTCGTGGTTCTCTCCTGCCTTCATCCGAGCAGTTCTCTCACCTTCGCCGGAATGTCGTCGCTCCGCATGAGCGACTCGCCGACGAGGATGGCGTTGACGCCGCAGCGGGCCAGTCGCTCCACGTCGGCGCGGGTGTGGATGCCGCTCTCGGCGACGAGGACCGTAGGGCGTGGGGCGCAGGGCGTGGGGTGTTTTACTTCCTCACGCTTCACGCCCCACGCTCCACGCTCCACGATTCGTTCCGCCAGCCGCTCCGTCGTCGCAAGGTTCACCTTGAATGTCTTCAGGTTGCGGTTGTTCACTCCGATGATCCTGGCGTTGGCCGCCACCGCGCGGTCCAGTTCCGCCTCGTCGTGGACTTCCACCAACGCATCGAGCCGGCACTCCGCCGCCACCCGCAACAAATTCATCAGCGCCTCTTGTTCCAAGCATGCCACGATCAGCAGCACGCAATCCGCGCCAGCCGCTACCGCCTCGTGGATTTGCAGTTCGTCCACGATGAAATCCTTCCGCAGCAACGGCAACCTCACCGCCTCGCGGATGCGGCGCAGGTAATCAAGATGGCCTTGGAAAAACTTTTCGTCGGTTAGCACGCTCAGGCACGCCGCGCCGCCGCGCTCGTAGTCGCGCGCAATGGCCACCGGATCGAAATCCGGCCGGATGACGCCCGCTGACGGCGACGCCTTCTTCACCTCTGCGATGAGCGCCATGCGACCATCCGTTCGCCGCAATGCCGCCACGAAGTCGCGCCGCTCGCTCCGGGCCGCCGCGAGCCGTTTCAACTCCGCCGCGCGCGGTTGCAACGCCGCGACCTCGATGCGCTTCTGGGTGATGATGGTGTCGAGGATGGTCATGGAATCCGAATGTCGTAGCCAAAGACTGTAGTCAATGAGGCCCCTCGTCAAGCGCGCACAATTCATCCACCGGGTCCGCCTGCCTGACCGGCTGCTTCCTGAGCCACGCGAAATGGGCGTCCCAGTTCGCCTAAACCTTGGCTAACTCCGGTGGACGTCCGAACCGCAGAGTCAATGGTGGTTGGTTGGCCGAGTGAAGCCTCCGGGCGCGCTAATTTTCGCCGACAACAGCCACCGCGCCCGAAGGTCGCGGTCCACCTAAGACACTGACAACGGCCACGGCGAGGGAACGAACCGGTGCAGGAATTCGCTTTCGGCCCAACAGAGATTGTGGTTAGAGTGCGCGACGCTGATCGCGTGGAGAACAACGACCATGACCGAGCATGAACAGTTTCATTTCCACTCGCCGGACGAGGTGCGTCGGCGCATCGCGGAGTTGGGCCTCGACCTGGAGTTGAGCGACGACTTGCGCCCGCTGCTGGAGCCGGTGAGGGCCGGAGGGTTCACGCTGCCGAACCGGATGGTGGTGTTGCCGATGGAAGGCTGCGATGGACTGGCGGATGGTTCGCCGGACCAGCTCACATTCCGGCGCTACCGGCGGTTCGCCGCGGGCGGCGCGGGGCTGCTGTGGGTGGAGGCGACGGCGGTGGTGCCGGAGGGGCGGGCGAATCCGCGGCAGTTGTGGCTCCACGAAAAGACCATCGCCGCGTTCACGCAACTCGTGGGCGAGGCGCGCAAGGCCGCGCGCGACGCTTGTGGTGCGAAGCACCGGCCGATGTTGATCGTGCAGTTGACGCACTCGGGCCGCTACAGCCGGCCAGTGAACAAGCCGCAGCCGATCATCGCGCATCACTCGCGGTTTCTCGACCCGACGCACAATCTGCCGCCGGCCTATCCGCTCATCACGGACGAGGATCTGGAACGGCTGGAGGATCGCTACGTGGACGCCGCGCTCTGCGCGCAACGCGCCGGTTTTGATGGCGTGGACGTGAAGGCGTGCCACCGCTATTTGGTGTCGGAGTTGCTCGCGTCGCACACGCGGCAAGACAGCCGTTACGGCGGCTCGTTCGAGAACCGCTCACGTTTCCTGCGAAACGTCGTGGCGAAAATCCGCGCCGCCGCGCCGGACCTGCTGGTGACCTCGCGATTGAACGCCTACGACGCGATGGCGTATCCCTACGGTTTCGGCGTGGACCAGGCCGACCCGACCAAGCCCGACCTCGTCGAGCCGATCGAGATCGTCCGCTTCCTCCAAAGCCAAGGCGCGCCGCTGGTGAACATCACCATCGGCAATCCGTATTTTAATCCTCACATCAACCGACCGTTCGACCTGCCGACAGCGGGCGCGTCGTTGCCGCCGGAGTCGCCGCTGGCCGGCGTCGCGCGGTTCGTCAATGTCGTGCGCCAAGTGCAGGCAGCAGTGCCAAACATGCTAGTGATCGGCGGCGGCAACTCGTGGCTGCGGCAGTTTTTCCCGCATCTCGGCGCGGCAAATGTCCGCAAAGGCTGGGTCTCACTCGTCGGCGTCGGACGGATGGCGTTCGCGTATCCCGATTTCGCCCGCGCGCTGAAGGAGCGTGGCCAGCTCGATCCGCTGAAAGTTTGCGTCACCTGCTCCGCTTGCACGCAGATCATGCGCGATGGTGGCCGGGCCGGCTGCGTGCCGCGTGACGGCGAAGTTTACGAGCCGATTTACAAACAGGGCCGTGCCGAGGCGCTCGATACCATCATTCAGATGGCGAAGACCTGCCGCCAATGCAACGATCCGACATGCGTGAACGGTTGCCCGGCGCGCGTGAACATCCCCAAGTTCGTCGCCCACGTCGCAGCGGGCCGGTTCCGCGAGGCTTACGAGACACTGCGCGAGGCCAACGCGCTCGCGGCTGTGTGCGGCTACGTCTGCCCGGCGGAGACGCAGTGCGAAGCCAACTGTAACAACCGGCGTTACTCGTTCCCGGTGCCGATCCGCCACCTGCAACGATGGGTCGCTCGCAAAGCCGTCGAGGAAGGCTGGGTCGCCGAAGCGCACCTGGCGTCCGCGCCCACCGACAAGAAAGTCGCTGTCATCGGCGCAGGCCCGGCTGGCGTCGCTGCCGCCGCCAAGCTCGCGTTGCTCGGCCACGCGGTGACTTTGTTCGACCGTAGCGCCACGCCGGGCGGCGCCGCGCATGACTCGATTCCGGCCGACCGCCTGCCCGACCCGATTCTACGGCGTGAAATCCAGGATGTGCTCGCCTCCAGCGGCAACGTCACCCGCCGCTACAACGCCGCGCTTAACAACAGCTACAACCTCGACCGCTTGATGGCCGAAGGTTTTCACGCCGCGCTGCTCGCCATCGGCCTCAGCAAGTCCGTGCCGCTGCCGGGTGCCACGCGGCCGAAGTCGGGCGTCGTGAGCGCGCTGGAGTTTTTGGCGCGCGCGAAAAAAGGCGTGACAGTTTCAGGCACCGTGCTGGTCCTCGGCGGCGGCAACACCGCCATAGACGCCGCAATCTCGGCCAAACACGCCGGCGCGGACCAAGTCTCCATCGTTTATCGGCGCTCGTTCGCCGAGATGCCGGCGTGGCCGCACGAACGCAACGAAGCCATCGAGACGGGTATCAACCTGCTGACGCTGACCGCGCCGCTCGACTACATCGCTGACGCTCAAGGCAAACTCATCAGCCTAAAAGTCGTCCGCACCCGATTAGGCCGGCTCGACGCCAAAGGCCGGCGCTTGCCCGAACCGATTCCCGGCTCGGAGCACGCGCTACCCGCCGACCTCGTCATCGAGGCCATCGGCCAGCGGCCGGACGACGCTCTCAAACCCGCGTTGCCCGGAGTGCGCTTCACCGATGACGATCTGGTCTGGGTCCACGAAGACACGCTGGAAACCTCGCGTCCCGGCGTCTTCGCCGCCGGCGACATCGTCAACGGCGGCACCACGGTCGTCCAAGCCGTTGCCGAGGGCGCGCGCGCCGCGCGGTATATTGATGAGTTTCTGCTGGCCGAACCGGTGGCCGTCCGCGTGCAGAGCGGCGGAAAATCGCGAGCGTGAAGTAGCTCTTGGTTTCAGCCGCTCAACCGTCGCAGCCCCTCACCCTTGCCCTCTCCCCATCGGATGGGGAGAGGGCCGGGGTGAGGGGCTGTTCCGACCACATAGCTGGCTCAGAGCGACAGCAAATCCGTCGGCTTCGCGATCATCACTTTTGCGCCGCTGGCGGTGAGTTCCTCCGCCGTGCGGAATCCCCACAGCGCGCCGACCGGAAACATTCCGGCGGCAACGGCGGTCTTCATGTCAGTGTTCGTGTCGCCGAGATAGAGGAAGTCGGCTGGGGCGATCTTCAACCGCTGCGCGACCGATAGCGCGCCGGACGGGTCGGGCTTCTTGTGAATCGTCTCGTCGAGGCCCTGCACGGCATTGAACCGCCAGCGGCCGAGCAGTTTTTCCACGCAGAGCTTGGTGAAGTCATTGTTCTTGTTGGAGAGAACGGCCATCGCGACGCCGCGCGCGGTCAGCGTGTCGAGCAATTCCGGGATGCCGGGATACGGCCGTGTCTTGGCCGCCCATCGCGCGCCGTATTCCTCGCGCATCGCCGCTGCGGTGGCCTTGATCGTCGCCTCGTCGCGGCGGCCGGCCGGCAGCACACGGTGACAGAGTGTGAGCACACCGTCGCCGACGAAGTAACGGTAGTCCACCACCGGATGCGGCGCCGCGCTGACGCGGGTCAGCGCGGCGTTCATGGAATCCGCGAGGTCTTCCAGAGTGTCGAGCAACGTTCCATCAAGATCAAAAAGGACTGCTTTGTATTTCATGAATGATTGAATTTGGCGACGGCGTCGAGCATGGCGACAATGTTTTGCGGCGGGACGTTCGCGAGGGCGTTGTGGACCTGCTGGAAAACGAAGCCACCGCCGGGGACAAGAATGCGGAGCTGTTTGAGGACATGGCGATGCACCTGCTCCGGCGCGGCGAGTGGTAACACGTCGCGCGTGTCGCAGCCGCCGCCCCAAAACGTGAGGTCGCGGCCAAACTCCTTCTTTAATCCCGCCGCGTCCATGCCGCGGCACGAAATCTGGACCGGGTTGATCGCGTCCAGCCCGGCTTCGATGAGATCCGGCAACAGCTCATGCACGCCGCCGCAGCAGTGCAGCATCACCTTCACCGGCGCAAGCTTCTTAGCGCGATTCCAGAGCATTTGGTGGCGCGGTTTGAAAAACTCCCGATACATCGCCGGCGATATCTGTGGCCCGGTCTGCATGCCGAGATCGTCGCCGAAGACAATGATGTCAATGCTGTCGCCGACCGCAGCGAGGAACTTCTCCAGGTTCCTCAAATACATCGCGGTGATCCTGTCGAGGAAATCGTGCGCTCGCTCCGGCTCGCCGGCCAGCAGCATGAAGAAGTTGTCGTTGCGGTAGAGAAACTGGCCCATCTCCAACTGATTGCCGCCGAAAAGGCCGATGATGGCGCGGTCGGTCTGCTGCCGCAGCTTTCGCGCGCCATCGCGGAGAAGCTTCGTCCCGTCCGGCCCGGCGATCAGCGGCCCCGGCGGCGAGGCGATGGCGGTCCACATGCACTCCGTCAGCACGTCGGCGATGCGGTCGTGATCCGGCGTCTCCTCGGCGAACGGCCAGTAGGTCTGCTCGAAATACAGCGCGCCGTCCGGCATCTGGGCGATGACGCGGCCGGTCTTGCTGGAGCGAATCACCCAGCGGTTTCCGTCGCGCTCTGGCAACGCCCATCGCGGCATCTGGCACGGCGTGCCGTCCGGCAGCACCCAGTCGCTCCAGCAAGCGTCATCCAACGCAAACGCTCGCCCCAGTTCGATTGTGTCCACGCCAAACCGTTCCAGCACGTCCTCATCCACGATGGCCAGTTGCTGCACCGGGTCATAGACGCGAATCGGCTTCTTCGGCAGGCCGAGAAAATCGCGGAGTTTCGCGTAGGCGATGGCAGCGATGCCCGACGAGCGGTGGCCCGACAGGTCGAGCGGCACGCGATCCGGCTCGCGATGATTCAGCGCCGACAGAACTCGTTCTCTGGAAGTCATGGCGGGCGTGACTCTACCGCCGCGCTCCGCTGCTGACAATGCTGCAACGGTGTTCACCGATATGTCTTGAGTTGGCGCGGCGTTTTCCGCAATTTCTGGCTTCGCGTTCACGATACACAACAACTCAACAACACGTTCAGCCATGACTGCTCTCAATCTCAAACCCGCGTCCGCCTGCAAATACGACGAAGTCTCGCTCGGTGAGGTCATGCTCCGCCTCGACCCCGGCGAAGGGCGCATCCGCTGCGCGCGCGAGTTCCGCGCATGGGAAGGCGGCGGCGAATACAACGTCGCGCGCGGCTTGCGGCGCTGCTTCGGCCTCAAGACCGCCGTCTGCACCGCGTTCGCCGACAACGACGTGGGCCGGCTCGTCGAGGACTTCATCCTCCAAGGCGGCGTGGACACCGAGTTCATCAAGTGGGTGCCGTTCGATGGCGTGGGCCGCACGGTGCGCAACGGGCTGAACTTCACCGAGCGCGGCTTCGGCGTGCGCGGCGCGGTGGGCGTTTCCGACCGCGGCAACACGGCGGCATCGCAGCTCAAGCCCGGCGACTTCGACTGGGACACCCTCTTCGGCAAGATCGGCGCGCGCTGGCTGCACACGGGCGGTATTTTCGCCGCGCTGAGCGACACGACGCCGAAGGTTGTCATCGAGGCCGTCCAGAAGGCCAAGCAATACGGCACGATGGTTTCCTACGACCTCAACTACCGCCCGTCGCTCTGGAAGAGCATCGGCGGCCAGAAACGCGCGCAGGAGGTGAACCGGGAAATCGCGAAGTATGTGGACGTGATGATCGGCAACGAGGAGGACTTCACCGCGTGCCTCGGCTTCAAGGTCGAGGGCGCTGACGAGAACCTGCTGCACATTGACGTGACGGCGTTCAAGCGGATGATCGAAGCCGCCGTCAAGACCTACCCAAACTTCAAGGTCGTCGCCACGACGCTCCGCGCCGCCAAGACCGCCACGCGCAACGATTGGGGCGCGATCTGCTGGATGGACGGCAAGTTCCACGAGTCGCGCACGTATCCCGACCTCGAAATCCTCGACCGCGTCGGCGGCGGCGACAGTTTCGCCAGCGGCTTGATCTACGGCTTGATGACCACTGGCGATCCGCAGAAAGCGGTGGACTACGGCGCGGCCCACGGCGCACTGGCGATGACCACGCCCGGCGACACCTCGATGGCGACGAAGGCCGAGGTGGAGAAGCTCATGAAAGGCGGCGGCGCACGCGTGCAGCGGTGAGCGGTGGCAGCGGGAGGTCGTTAGATTGACGAAGCAGAAGATAAAAATATGAAACTGTCAACATGGCGAAAGAAGCTCAATTTCTTCGGTGACTCTTCCGAGTGGAAGGACGGGATCACCCCGTCCATCGGCGGGGGTGACGCCAAGATGCTCATCCGGTTGCTGAACAAGGTCAAACGCGAGAACATGGTGGTCCTCGAAGTCGGGAGCTGGGTCGGCAACGGCAGCACGCGCGTCATCACCAACCACATCCGGGACCTTCACGCCATTTTCTACTGCGTGGACACCTGGGCAGGCAGCGAGAACGTCCCGTTCCACCAGGAGTTCCGCAAGCGCTACAACACCTTCTTCGAGGTCTTCGCCGACAACGTGAAAGCCTACAACGGACGGGACATCGTCCGGCCCCTGGTCATGCCAAGCACCCAGGCTTGCGTCCTCTTCCCGGACAAAAGCCTCGACATGGTGTTCATTGACGGCAACCACGGCTACAGCTACGCCAAGCAGGACATCCTGGCATGGCTGCCGAAGATCAAACCCGGCGGCATCATCTGCGGTCACGACTGCGACGCGTGCTACGCGGACCTGGACCCGAAGCTGAGAGCCGAGAGCGACCTGCACGTCGAGGAAGACTACTACACAAACACCGCCTATCCGGGACCGAAGGCGTTCCACGCAGGCGTCGTCAAGGCCGTGCATGAGGTCTTCGGAGGGAAGGCGAAGCACTGGTTCAAGTCCAAACGGTCAACGTCGGTGTGGAGCTACAGACCCGGAACAATGCTGGAACGCCTTCGCGTCTCTGTCTGCCGTCACGCACCCGCATCGCGAGAAGAACAGGCGTCTGAAAACAAGGCATGGCCGACGCCGACGCCTTGGCCGGCCGCAGACTGACGCATCGGCGCGCGCGCCAACCTCGTAGCACGGGGCAAGGGAGCTTCGCACCAGCACCAGCTTCGCCAGCGGCTTGATCCATGGCCTGATGACGACCGGCGATCCGCAGAAGGCGGTGGACTACGGCGCGCCGGCGATGACCACACCCGGCAACACTTCGATGGCGATGAAAGCCGAGGTCGAGAAGCTCATGAAGGACGGCGGCGCAAGGGCGCAGCGGTAAACCGGCTGGGAGATTTCGTCATTCTGGTTCCGCGGCCATACCCGCATGGTCAAGCGATCGTTTGAATCATCATCGCGTCGTTGATAAAAACAACATCCCGCCGATGACACGCTGACGCAGGGTGAAATGTGAACCTTCTGTTTTCGTTCTTGCGCTCCTCGTCGTATGTTGACTCGATGCAGAAAGGAAAGCGACCATGAGAATTCTGAGCATGTTGGTTATCGCGTTGGTGCTGACCGCTGTGTCATCGCGAGCGGAGACGCTACAGCAGTCGGTTGACCAAGCGTTCTCGGTCATCAAACGGTTCAAGGAAATGCCGGAGAGTTCCATTCCGATGGAAGTCATTCGCGATGCGAAAGGCCTCGCGGTGCTGACGGTGGTGAAGGCGGGCTTCATCTTCAGCGCACGCGGCGGACAAGGTGTGGTGCTGGCGCGGACGCCGACCGGCTGGTCCGGGCCGTCGGGCATCGGCACCGGCGGGGCGGGTTTCGGGCTGCAAATCGGAGTGCAGGTCACTGAGTTCGTGATAGTGTTGAACACTCCGGCGGCGGTGAGGGCATTTGCGCAAGGCGGCAATTTTGAGCTGGGCGCTGATCTCAGCGTCGCGGCCGGTCCCGTAGGTCGGCACGTGGCGGGCGGCGTGATGCCCACAGCAGCGGTTTATACCTACAGCCAGAGCCAGGGCATTTTTGCGGGCGTTTCGTTGGAAGGCACCGTCATCATCACGAAGAAAGATCGAAATGCCGAATACTATGGCCGTCCTGTCGAAGCCGGCGACATCCTGAACGGACAAGTGCGACCGCCAGCCGGCGCGCTGCCGTTGATCAAAGAACTGGAAGCTTCCTCCGCCGAAGCGCTGCCGCCTGTGCGTGCAATACCGGTGACCGGCGCGCCAGCGCCAACCCGGTAACCGCAGCGCCAGCTGATGCGAAATGACGTTGTCTGGCGGCGGTCGGGCTTGCTAGGTTCAGAACATGACGATGAAACAAATTGCTCCCACGCTGATGTTGGCAATGACGTTGACCTCTTTCGTTGTTGCCGACGAGAACTGGCCGCAGTTCCGCGGGCCGGACGGCATGGGGCACTCCGACGCCACCGGCCTGCCGCTGATGTGGAGCGAGACGCAGAACATCAAGTGGAAGACACCGATTCACGGCAAGGGCTGGTCGTCGCCGGTGGTCTGGGGCAAGCAAATCTGGATGACCACCGCCACGGAGGACGCGAAGCAGTTGTTCGTCGTCTGCGTGGACCGCGACACCGGGAAGATTCTTCGCGACACGAAACTGTTCGATGTCGAGACGCCGCAGTTCATCATCAAGCTCAACAGCCCGGCCTCGCCGACGCCGGTGATCGAGGAGGGGCGCGTCTATGTGACGTTCGGCGCGCCGGGCACGGCCTGCCTCGACACGAAGACGGGCAAGGTGCTCTGGCAACGGCGCGACCTGGAGGTCAACCACGTCCGCGGCGCCGGCTCGTCGCCGATCCTGTTCGGCAACCTGTTCATCGTGAATTTCGACGGCGGCGATTTCCAATTCGTCGTGGCGCTCGACAAAAACACCGGGAAGACGGTCTGGAAGACCAAGCGCTCGGTGGATTTCAAGGACCTGGACGCGGACGGAAAGCCGACGAAGGAGGGCGATCTGCGCAAGGGATTCACCACGCCGCTGATCGCGTCGTTCGGCGGCGCGCCGATCATGATTGATCCCGGCTCGAGGGCGTTCTACGCCTACGATCCACTGACCGGCAAGGAACTCTGGCGCACCGAGGATTATAAGAATCACTCCGTCGCCGTGCGGGTGTCGGTCGGCAACGGGTTGATCTATGCCTGCACCGGCATGGGCAAGGCGTCGGTCTGGGCGATCCGGCCCGGCGGCCACGGCGTCGTGACGGACACGCACGTCGTGTGGAAAGCGCCGCGCAACGTGCCGACCATGCCCTCGCCCATCGTCATCGGCGAGCTGCTGTTCATGGTGAGCGACAACGGCATCATCACCTGCCTCGACGCCAAGACCGGCGAGGTGGTGTGGGAGCAGAAAATCGGTGGGGAGTTCTCCGCGTCGCCCATTGCTGCCGAGGGGCGCGTCTATTTCTTCGACCGCGAAGGCAAGGCGACGGTGATCGAGGCCAAGCGCGAATTCAAACAGCTCGCCGAGAACAAACTCGACGACGGCTGCATGGCCTCCGTTGCCGTCTCCGGCAAAGCGCTGTTCGTGAGGACGAGAACGGCGCTTTATCGCGTAGAGCGGTAGGCGTGGTGCTGGCATTGTAGAGTCGGTTGTCCCGGCCGACGAAGCTGTTTGCTGAAAAAGCGCCAGCGGGATTCCAGAAAGCAGTCGGCCGAGACGGCCGACTCTACAACGTTGGTTCGCTTTGGAGAACGTGCTGCCGGCAGGGATGCCGGCGCTACTTCGCGCTGGTGGCGGGCGTGTCTTTCTGCATCATCCGCACGCCTTCGGCTTTGATGAGCTTGCCGGTGGTCTTGTCCCACTGGCGCGTGCGCACGGCCATGCGATGGCTGCCGTGGCAGTTGGTGCATACCTTGAGCTTGGCGGGGTCTCTCGTGAAGGCGGCTTCGTGTTCTTTAAGCACGCGGAGCTTGGTCACGTCGTGGCACGTCGAGCAGCCGTCGAGAATCTTTCCCATCACGAACATGATCTCCGGCGGCGTCAGGCCGTCTTCGTCGGCGCTGTGACGATCGGACTCGCCATGACACGTGGCGCAGCCGACGCCATGCTTCTGATGACTCCGCGCCAGTTCCTCCGTTTGGAAATTTGCATGGCAGACGTAGCAATAGGAGTTGTCGGCGGGCTTGGCGGACTTCGGCGGGTCGGCCAGCGCCACAAGCGCGACCGCACAGCTCGCAACCATCAGTCCGGCCAGAGCCGGGACTCCAAACGCTTTCCTAGACATACTCCCAATCTTTCAGCCAGTGATAATCCGGCGTGAGCTTTGCCCACATCTGGCGCGCGATTTCCTGCAACTCCTTTTGCTCGGCGAGGTCAAGCTGGCGGCGCTCCTTGAGGGCGAGCACCATGTTGTCCACCTGCTTGGTGCTGATAAGGCCGGGGATCGGCGCGGTGATGGCCGGGTTGCCGAGGATGTAGCGGATCGTGAGCCGTGCGCGGCGGTCGTCTTCGGCAACCTCCGCGTGGTCGGGCGAGCCGTCGCCCTTGAAGATGGCGTTGCTGGCGAATGGCTTGATGCCAAAGATGCCAACGTCGTATTTGCGCACCGTGTCGAGAAAACTGTCGGTTGGCAGTTCCTTCGTGCCGGCGGTGTAAGGCGTGCAGATGACCTGGATCACGTCGGGATATTTCTCGATAAGCATCTTGGCCCACTCGCGGTCATGCGTGGAGATGCCGGTGAAACGGCACTTGCCCTGTTTCTTGGCGGTGACGAGCGCCTCGATCATCGCGTCCACGTCGGCTTGCGAGTGCCGGCCGCCGCGTTCCAGCGCCATGAGCCGCCAGATATCCACGTAGTCGAGCTTGCAGCGCTTCAGGCCGGCGTCGAACAGTTCGAGCAGCTTCTTGGCGGTGCGGTTCGCGGGCACGCGCAGTTCGCTGGCCGGATGCGAGTAGCCGATATACATCGCGTCGCGCTTCTTGCAAAGGGTCTTGCTGTAAACCTCCGGTTCGCTGTCGCCAGCGTAGTCAATGCAGTTGATGCCGACCTTGATGCAGTGGTTGAGGACTTCCTCGCGGTTGCGCTGGAACGGCGCGGCAACGGCGGCGTCGGTCGGCGCGTTATACGGGTTCACGACACCGTTGGAGCGAATGACCTTGTCTATCCGCTTCCAGTGGCCGCCAAGGCAGACGGCAGAAACCCACAAGCCCGTCTTGCCAAGCCGGCGATACTCCATGTCCGGGTTGTAACTGCGTGTCTTCTTGATCTCGGCGCGGTCCGCGTCGCTGACGGCGGCGCAGGTGGGCCGCACGGAGGCAAGGCCGGCTGCGGCAGCGGCGGCGCTGGTCTGGATGAACTCGCGGCGGGTGAAACGTAAATCGCTGTTCTGTTTCATAAGCTTCTTTTGGTTGCGGCGTGATTCTATTCCAAGAACTGCGGTGCAGCAAGAATGTGCCCGGTACTTCGCCGCTGGCGGACGCCAACTGCGCGGCTGCGGCTTCGGCCCGGCAGGTTTGCCATCGAGCTGCGGGACGAGCCAATCGAGACCGTCAAGGTTGTCTTTGAGCCGCGCCTCGGCATCCTCGCCGGTGTGGTTGAGGATGCCGATCGGCCCGTGATAACCGCTGTCGTGGATGGTCTTCAGCAACTGCAAATCGAGATCGCCCTGGCCGAGCGGAAGGATTTTCATGCCGCGTTTGTCGCCGTCCTTGGTCATACCGTTGAGGTTCAAGCAGAGCAGGTATGGCTTCATCGCGGCGAGCGCGGCGGGAAAGCGGTCGAGATGATCGTGGCCGTGGTGGAGATTATAGACGATGCCGACATGCGCCGCGGCGTGTTGCTCGCGGAGGAGCTTCGCCACCGCGATCATGTTCTCCGGCTCGCCGCTCCAACCGCCGTGGTTATAAAAGGCGAGTTGGCAGCCGAGCTTCCGCGCGCGCTCAACCACCGGGAGAATGCGTTGCGTCGCCAGTTTCACACGCTCCTCCTGCGTTGGCGCGTCCACCTTGGGCAGCATCACCCATAGCTGCGGTTTGACGCCGTGTTTTGGGAAGAGCTTGAACGCTTCTTCGTGCGTTCCCCAGAACGCCGTGAACTCGATGCCATGCTTCTTCATCGCCACCATTTCCGCATCGAACGTCGGCACGTGCTCCGCGCGCCAGTCATAAGCCTGCCGCTTGATGCCGAGCCGTTCCAGCATCGCCGCGCGCTCCTCCGGCCCGCGCTTCTTCGCGTCGAACGGCACAATGCACCACGCGACGAGATTGTCGTGAGCGAACAATCCGGAGTCTGCGGCGGCAGCGCGTTGCGCGGGAGCCACAAGCAACAGACTGCCGCATAGACCAGCGATCACGGCAAAGGATGAAATTCTCATAGCGATTGTATTATGACTGATGGCAGTCCAGATGACTAGAATGCGCGCGCCAAAAACTTGGACAAGAGCGGCGCGGTATTAATGCGATGAAGGGCCGTAATGAAGCCGATAATCGCGGGGTGTCTCGCCTATTTGCCGGCGAAACTCGCGGCTAAAATGACTTTGGTCGCTGAAGCCATGCCCGGCAGCAATCTGTGCGAGCGGCTGATGGGTATAGACCAGCGCGTGGCAGGCCATTCGCAAGCGCACTCGTTTGACATATTGTTGCGGCGAGACGTGAAGGCTTTGCCGGAAATGCCGCTCGAACGCCCGCACCGACAAGCTTGCGATGCGCGCGAGTGTCCGGTTGGTCAGCGGCTCTGCACAGTGCTCGCGAATGAAGGTAATGACCTTGGCCATCGCCGCGTCCGGCCAGTTCTGCTCAACGGAACGTCCCTTCAAGGGCTGTGTGATGCCTGCCGTGCCAACGATGCGGCCCGCGGCATCCCGGATCGGAATCTTGTTGGTCAGACTCCAGGAGGCCGTGTGATCGAACCGCCCAACCATCTCCACCCGGTTGATGATGGCGTGGCCGGCCAGCACGCGCGCATCATCCAGCCGAAACTGGTCGGCGAGGTGGTGTGGCGACAAGTCGAAATCTGTCTTGCCTGTAAGTTGCCGGCGATCCTCCAACGAGTAGTTGAGCAAGAACCCGCGATTGACCCAGCAATAGCGGCCCTCACGGTCCTTGATCCAGAACTGTAGGTCCTCGATACAGTCAAAGAGTTCGCAAACATGTTTACCCGCCTCCCCCAGCAAACCGCCATAAGAGCCGGCGATCACAGCAAAAGAGTTGCCTTTCATGTGCGAGTTGAATGTTGTCAGGAAGAGATTTGAAAAGCCAGAACGGCCTCGCCAGATAACGGTTGCGTCATTCTCCACCCTCGCCAGATGCAGGCCGATTTGATAAGAGGCTGGAGCGTGTTGGTGTGGTTGAGAAAGGATTTGCTTGAAGAACCTCATTCCAAAACTCACGACAGTCCTCATCCTGATCAGCAGCGTGGCCAACCTCCCAGCACAAGAACCGCGCCAGCCTGGCCACGACGAGAGGCTATATGGCAAACGCTTGTCGTATTGCAAGGTAGAGGGTGTGGGACCGTGCATCGCCGCGGAGGTCGTAGGCAACCGGCTCTGCGCCATCGGCCAAGGCAACCTCCACGTTCTGGACATCACGACACCGGCGAAACCAAAGCTGCTGGGCAAGCTATCCGGTCTTGGCACGACGCGGCAACTCGTCGTCAAGAACAACATCGCCTACGTCACTGCGAGGCAGGATGGTTTGTGGCTCGTGGATGTTTCCGACCCGGCGAAACCGGCGTTGATCAGCCACTACGATACGGTGGAAATGGCCACAGGCATCTGGGTTTCCGGCGGACTGGCGTTCATCGCCACGCGCTGCTACGGCGTCGAGATCGTGGATGTGTCGAACCCGCGCAATGTCCGTCACGTCAGCACACTGAAGACCGTCGAGGCACAATCGTGCTGGACAAAGGACGGTCTTCTCTACATCGGGGATTGGGTGCCGAAGAAACTGCTCGTGGCGGACGTGAAGAATCCGCGCCAGCCGGTCATCTTGAGCGAGGCGCCGTTGGACGGCTACGGCGACGGCGGTTGCTTGCGGGGCGAGTTTTGTTTTGCCGCTACAGGCCACCACTCGCGTGCGCCCAGCAAGGAGGAAGCTGAAGGCAAAGGACACGGCTTGGATATTTATAATGTGTCGAAGCCAACACAGCCCGTCTTCGTCTCGCGCGTGAAGTTTCCCGTCCACTACAGCATCTTCAACGACATGTGGAGCGCGCGCGTCGCGGGCGACCATTGCGTGGCGGCGGACACCAACAACGGCCTCTTCGTCGTGAACGTCCGGGACATCGCCAAGCCCGCCATTGTCGCCCATGCGCAGCTTCCCTACGTGGCCGGCAGGAAAATGTTCGACCCTGTGGGCGGCGTGGCTTTGGCCGATGGCGTCATCTACGCCGCCGGCATCTACACGGGTCTGTATGTGGTCCCCGCACCGGGTTTGGCGCAGCCGGTGGTGCCGGAAACGGACCAGCCGCCTGTGCTGCCTCCTTTGCCGGCGACAGCGGCAGAAGATCCGGACTTCCACGTTTATCGCCCGGAGGGACAGGTTCAAGCCGTGACGATTCAAGGCGACATCGCTTGGGCGGCTTGCGGAGCGGCTGGGATACAGGCGATCAGATTGGGCGACAAACTCATGCAGGCAGCCATCCATTACGGACGCAGCGAGGTCTGTTACGTGAGCCGCACCGGCAACCGGCTCTTCACCGCCGAGGGCAAGGGCGGCATGGCGATCTATGAGATCGGTGCGGATCTGCGCCTGACCGAACTGGGCCGCCTGACGATGCCCGGTCAAGGTGTGAAGCAAGTTGTTGCGCCTGCGCCCGGCCGGTTCGCCCTGTTTCACTGCGGCGGTGCCACAGTGCATATTGCCGACGTTTCCAACCCCGCGAACCCGAAGCTTGTCTTCAGCGACAGCCAGGTCGGTTTGTTTTACGGCGACCAGCTTGTGGACAAACTTTTCGACAATCGTTTCCTGACCGCCTACTGGCATCGAAGCGGGCCGGCTTGGTATGACATCAGCGGTGCCAAGCCTGCGCTGGCCGGCAACACGCCCGACACCACCCTCTTCAGTTGGACCGACGGCGTGTGCCCGTTGGGCGACAAGCTCCTGATCATCAAGCGCAGCAAATATGCATTGCTCGACCCCAACGAGCGCCGCAATGCGAGCGACCTGCCAGCCTACGGCGTGAATGGACTCCGTTTTGACGGCAGGCCGAGCGTCGGCGGGAATCTTCTGGCGGTAGCCTCACGTCATCAGCGCCAAGTCTGGGTGCTCGACATCGCAGACATCAAGCACCCGCGTCTGAAGCGCCACTACTCCCTCTTTGGCCATCCGGGCGCCTGTGGTTTCTGGAACAACCGCGTCGTGATCCCGGCTGGCTACCAGGGTCTGCTCTTGGAAAGGTGAACTCATGCTATGAAACCGAATGTTTGCAGCAACTGGCAAATGGGGCGCCGGGACTTCCTCGGCTGCGTGGCTGGCGGCGCATGGCTGGCGTGGCAATCGCCGCTTGCGTGGGCCACAAATGGCGACCGCGCCAAGTCGCCAGCGCAAGGGCAGCTCTACTGGGCGTGGTGGGGATGGGAACCGATTGAGCACTACCGACGCACCGGCGGCATCGTCGGTGCGGTGGACACGAAGTCGCCTTCGATGCCTCAGTGGTATGAGCGGCTGCACTCGGAGGAAGTCGTGCGCCTCATGTCCGGCCTCGGCATCAACCTCGCCTGCACGCATTTCTTCAAGGGCTTCGGCCTCGCACACGAGCACGCCGAGCAGCAGCGCACCGCTGGCCTCGTGAAGTTCGCCCACCGCCACGGCATCAAGGTCCTCGGCTACTGCCAGTCGCGCTCCATCTACCACGAGCAGTTTCTCGCCGAGGTTCCAAACGCCGAGAGTTGGATTCAGCGTGACGAGAAAGGCCAGTTGCGCACGTGGGGCGGCGCGAAGTTCCGCTGGGCGCCGTGTATCCTCTGCGGCGAGTTCCGCGACTACATGAAACGCGCCATCCGCGTCGGGCTTGATGAGGTCAAGCTCGACGGATTTCACTTCGACAACAACTACTGCCAGCCGTGCTACTGCAAACGCTGCGAAGCGGCCTTCCGCGCGTGGATGGCGCGTCGCCGTCCCGACTGCCGTGACGTAAAGCAGCCGCCGACCGAGAAAGCGCCGGAGCGCATCACCGACCCGGTCGTGCAGGAATGGGTGCGCTGGCGCTGCGAATCGCTGGCGGAATATCAGGCCGATCTGAAGGCCCACGCGCGGCGCATCAAACCCGACGTGATTCTTCTCGGCAACCCAGCCTACCCGCGCGACCCCAACAGCGCCTACGCGCGCAGCGTCTGGGCACCGCTGCTCGGCCAGCAGCTCGACCTGATGTTCGCCGAGAACGGCAACTTCCCCGGCATCGAGGACGGCGCGCTCATCTCGCAGGTGCGCGCGTGCAAACACGCCGCCGTCCTCGGCTATCGCGTCGTCTCGACCGTCTGGAAAAAGAACAAGCTGACCGGCCTCGGCCTTCCGGACGACGAGGCCGCCATCGCGTTGCAGATCGCCGAGTCCGCCGCCAACGGCGCGCTGCCCGGCACGAACTGGGCGTTGCGCCCGCTCGGCGAAGGCGACCGGATGCGCGTCGAGCGGCCCGACCTGAAAGCCGCGCTCGCGAAACATCTCCGCTTCGTCCGCGCCACCGAGTCGCTCCGCGCCAACGCCAAACCCGTGCGCGACATCGTGGTGTTGCACACGTTCGCCTCGACCGTCTTCGACAACCGCGAAGCCGTGGCACTCGCGCAAGGTGCCGAGGAAGTCCTCATCCGCGGCGGTTTCGTATGGGATGTCGTCTTTGGCGAAAACATCGCGCAGCTTTCAGAATTTTCCATGCTCGTCTTGGCGGGTCAGTCACACCTGAGTAACGCGGAGGCCGATGCCATTCGTGCGTTCGTAGCTCGTGGCGGCGCGCTCGTCCTCGTTGGCAACAACGGGTGCTTCAATGAAAACGGACGCGAGCGCCCGCGCGCCGCGTTTGAGTTGCTCACCGGCGAGCGCATCATTCGCGTCGAGGCAAATGCTATCCGGGCTGCGACGAAGACCAGCGAAGGCCGCGTCGCGCTGCCGAAGGACTGGAAGCAGCTCACGGACGCTA
Source organism: Verrucomicrobiota bacterium (assembly GCA_026397915.1). Taxonomy (GTDB): domain Bacteria; phylum Verrucomicrobiota; class Verrucomicrobiia; order CAIQCK01; family CAIQCK01; genus CAIQCK01. Next base: position 21,703 of record JAPLTX010000019.1, on the reverse strand, counting down.
TCGAGCGTGCCAGCGGCGACCGCTTCCCTGTGCGGTTGCGCGGCTCGGACAGCGTGACGTTGAGCGCCTGCGAACTCGACGGCCCGCGATTGGTCGCGCATCTGGTCAACTACGCCAGCGAGCCGACAACGAAGTTGTGTTTGAGCTTGGGCGACCGCTGGAAATCCTGCCGCAAGGCCCGCCTGCTCTCGCCCGACGGGCCGGAGCGCAAACTTGTCGTAAACCAGAATCCCCAACCACGCGTCGAAATCCCATCGTTCAAGACCTACGGCGTCGTGGTTGTGGAATGACGGTCGGCGGTCAGCACAACATGCGACGACGCCGGAATGAGGCAGCGGACTTGATTCTCGCGCACACCGACCAGCGACGACACGGGCTTCGCACCCTTCGCCTGATGGCAACGAACCTTCTTCAAGTTCGGGACAGGTATTTCCGCGCCAACGGCCTTTCGCAAAGGATTGTGGATGACCATCAACCATTGGCCATCCGCCACGACTTCCAGCGCGCGCAGGCCGCCGGGTAGTTCGTGGCGCTTCACCTGTGCAGCAGGCGCGTTGTCAGCGGGCGAGACTTCGACGGTAAAGAACTGTTCTGTGTCAGCAGTGTAGGTCTTCTGTTCCTTCTCACCGAATTTCACGCTGTGCGCGTCGCGCAGGACGATCTCGGTGCTGCGGAATTGTTCAGATGACTGCAACCAGTAATTCTCCGACGGCTCGGCGATGGCGTCGGCGTAGTTGTGCTCGTGGAGCCGAACGCGCAAGCCGCCGTAGCGGAACGTGCTGTCGTCTATCTTCTCGATGGTGAGTTTCTGGCCGAGCCGCACGCGGCCGTGGATGGAATACGCCTTCTCGTCCGCGAGCGGCCGGATGGAGAGCGTGCCGATGATGCGATGCGGTGTCTGAATCCACTCCTGTTGGCCTTCCCAGTTGGTGAGTGTGGATTTGCCACCCCACGAGACGTTCTGGATGCGGTAGCGCGTCGTCAGCGCGGCAAAATCCTTCGCGACGGTGACGGCGTTCTCTTCGTTGGCGGAAAGATAGCGGCAAGCTCTGTAGCGCAGCCCGTCGGGTTGCAGCCGGAACTGGCTCGTGACGACCTGCAACGCCGCGTCGAGCGGGAACTGTTTTTCCTCCTTCGAGGTCAGCATCGCGCCAACGAACGTGTCCTTGCCCTGCGCGCCCTTGCCGTGGTCGCGCGTGGTGCCGGCAAACGACCAGTGGCCAAACCGCCCGCGCGGGCCTTGCACATCGCGGTCGTAAAGGATGTAGCCGTCGCGCTGTGGCGCTTCGGGGAAGTCGCGCCAGAGCGTCGCTGCGTAGATGCCGTAGTAATGGGCTGGCTTCGCCCACTTCAACTCGACGTTGGCGACGCGGCGATTTTGCGCGGCAAGTTCGACCTCCTTCGGCCTATACTCGTGAAGCATCGAGGCAACGATGTCCGGTCCGGTCGGCGACGCACCGCCCCAATAATGTTTCCAGAAGCAATCGGTGTAATACTCCGGCACGCCGCCCGGCTCGACGTTGTTCGGATAATACAGCCCGCTCGCCAACACGAGGTCGCGCGCCACGCGGCTGCCGGTCAACTGCCAGTAGCGCGCGAGGTGCGTGACGTTGATTTCGTGATAGACAAAGCACTCGTTCTGCCGGCCGAGGTAGGTAAACGCGCCGTCGGGATAGATTGAGTTGGCGATGAGCTTCAGGAACCGCTCGGCCTCGGCGTGCCAGCGCGGTTCGCCGAGGATGCGCGACGCCAGTTCCATCAACAGCAGGTAATGGACGTCCATGTTCGGATACCAACCCGCGGCGTGACGGTCCACCTTCTCGCCGTAGGTCTTCAGTTGGAACTCCGTCACCTCGCGCGCCGACGCATCCCACTCCTTGCGTTTGCTTGGCGGGATGAGATCGGGATATGTCTCTTGCAGCAACAGATACGCCTCGAACGTCGGCACGTAGCAGAAGCGGTTGATGTTCGGATCCTGGCCGGGATTGCCCTTGCCGCCCGTGCGTCCGACGTTGAGGTCGCCGCCGCGATGGTTCTGGAAAACGCCCTGCATCCAGCGCATCGCCTGCGCGATCAGCGCCGGGTCGCCGCGCAACGGGCTGTCCGGATGACACGCCGCCCAAGTCATGATGTAAGTCCGCCCGCCAAAGCCGGCGAACTGCCAGAAGTTCTCGACCGCCTTGTAGCCGGCCTCGCCTTTCGGGAAACGCTGCTTCACGTCACGGCAACGCTTGGCTTCGTTCAGCACCGGCTCCAGGTAGGGATTGCCCTTCGTCTCTGCGATGGGCGGCAACGTAGCCGCGTCACTCCGTGACGCGATTTTCGATGATGCCGATTTCGCGTCACGGAGTGACGCGGCTACGTCATCCAGCACCGCCTTCGCCGACGCACCCATGCCGGCAGCAACCGAAGCCTCGGCGTCCTCCACGAGCCACAGCAGCACGGCACGTTTGCGCGCCGCCTCGACCGGCTCCGACGGCAACGCCTCGACCTGCTTGCGAAGATCGGGAAGCATCTTCGCGACCTCGTCGAGTGCGACACGGTTCTGTTGCACTTCCAGTTCCTCCCGTCGCACACGCTCGACCTCAACGAGCCGCCATTTCTCCCGGAGCGCCGCCAGCGTCCGCTGCTTGGCCTTGTCGCGCACGATGCGGAAGTCGCCGAGTTGGATGTCCAACGCCGCGGTGTTGTGCGGTGGGCGCTGGATCATGAATTGCGCGAAGCCAATCTGGCCAAGGTCGCGCATCGGGTCGCCGCCAGTCGGTGTGATGAACCGCGCCAGCGAAGCCTTGCACTCGCGCCAACCCATGAAGTTCAGCGTCACGGCCTCAGCGGTGTTGACGTAGTAGAGCGAGCCGCGTCCCTGTAGTCCCGCCGCGCCGAGTTGGAACTGCAACCGATGTCCGCTGCCGTCGCCCTTGACCCAGTAACGGATGCTGCCGGCATCCCCCATGTCCAACGGCTTCTTGAAATGCAGCGTCGCCCATGTGAACTCGAACGGCTTGAATCCGCTGCGCCACCGCTGGACGCCCGTGCGCGCGCCATCGTCAGCCTGCGGTTCGAGCGTGGCGTTGTCCTTGTGCCGCCACTGGTCCACCAGCGCCTTGTCGCGCGGCCAGTCGAAAGCTAAGTCGGCCGCAGCAGTCACACCACAAGCCACCGCCAGCACACAAGCAGAAAGTATCGTCTTCATGGCAATCAAGGTCCTTTCACCACAATCCGCGGCTCACCCCACGCAGCCCAATCGAAACTGAAATCGCCCATCGCGTCGGTGATGAGGCTTAGCACGACCGTCTGACCAGCGTAGCGCGCGAGGTCGGCACTTATTGCCTTCCACGCGCCGGGGCGTAACTGCGCCGAGCAGGCTTCACGGCCATTGATCTGAACGATGAAGCCAACGCCGGCGGAATTCGAGCCGTCGCGAATGCCGGCGGACATTTCGAGCCGCGCTGGCGTCGGCGGCAGTCGCAACAGGTAATCCACGACCATTCGGCCGTTTGCCGGCGGGTGAGCGTGCAGCGCCGGCTTCTTCACGCCGCCGACCGTGGCGTTGCCGGGCGCGGGTTGCATGAAACTGTGCGGCACGCTCTCAGTGCCGTCAGCGGCGACCAGCGCCGCCGTGTGTGGCGCGCCGCACAAATCGAGCGGGAGGCTGACCACGTGTGGCTCTGCAAAGAGCAAGCAGAAGCTCCCCGGCAGCGGCAGCGACACGGCGTAACGATTCTTGCCCGCCGATGTCAGCTTCAACTCACCGTCGGCGCCCAATGCAACGCGAGGCTTGCGCGGGCTGTGGACGATCACCTTGCGCAGCTCGTGCGACTCGGCAACCACGCGCGGTCGGAGAAACTGCGCTTGGTCGAAGTTCACGTTGCCTTTCGGGCCGGGATTTGCTTCCAGCCGCAACACGATGTCGCGCCCGCGCAACGGCGACAGGTCGAGTGTCAGCGACGCGGGTTCGGCAGCGGCGTGCTTCTCGGCTGAGAGGCGCTCTTTGCCAGCACAAGCCTCGACACGGAATGTGACGCCATCGGACTTGCCGCCAACGTTGCGTCGCAAGCCCACGCCGGCCTCGAACTGGATCACCGGCCGGTCCGGCAACCGCAGGCGGTATTCGACGAACGTCGCGCCCGGAAGTCCCGCGCCGCGCCACGGCGGATGCACGAAGATGCCGTCGGACTCCATCGCTACGTGACCGCCCGATTCGTCCTGCAATGTCCGGCCTTCGCTTCGCCGCTCGACGCCGTCCTGCAACCGCACGCCAACGGCGACGCGGCCGTTGAAATCCCAGAGCCGCGCCAATTCCGAGTCGCACACGTCGAGACTGATGGTGGCCATCGCTTCGCCGATGCTGGCGCGGCGCACGACCGCGCCTTCGGGCAGCGCCGCGATGTGGAACGCCTTGAGGTCACGCGGTTGTTGCAGGTGCGTGTAGCTTTGCGACGGGTCCAGCCCGAAGATCCGCTTCTCGTCGTAAGCCAGCCAACCTGCCACGATGCCCGGCACGCGCGCTTCGCCGACGCCCTCGATACGCCGGTAGATTTCACGTTTGTTTGCGTCAGCCAAAACCGCTCCGCTCTCCTTCCGCAAGACCGCTTTCCCACCATCGGCGAGCCGGTAAACCATCAACGAGTCCTTCGGCCAAGGCGCGGCGAAGTCCGGCAGCGCCTGCGTGCGCTGGAAGAACTGCGCCTCCTTGAAAAACGGTGCGAGCAGGTCGGCCGAACCGCGCAGTTGGCGGGTGCTGGTGTGCGCCAAGGTCGGAATGACGCCGAAGTGATCGTAGCCGCGCCGCCACGCCTGATAAATCGGACCGCTCGACGGGTTGGACATGCCAAGGTAGCCGTAGATGGCCGTGTGCGGTGTTAACAGCGCGGAACTAATCGGATGGGCCATCGCGATGCGCCGGTCGTTCCACGTCCCGTCGGCGTGATTGAGGCCGGAGAGATGGCGCTGGGCGAACTCCTCATAACGATACGTGACCTCGTTGAGGCCCTCGCCGGAGATCGCCACGTCGGGCAGCGCGGCTCGCAGTTCGCGGTGGAGATCGAGAATACCTTGTGCGCAGTTCATGCCGTCCACGAGGCCGTTGTTGTCGTTGAAGATGCAGAGCGTCTGGTCGAGGTGGAGCGCGTCCACCCGATGCTTCGAGCAAAGTTCCTTCATCCGCCCGACGAACAACTCGCGCCACGCGCGGCTGGCGGGGTTGATGTAGGCGAACTTGATGACCGGCTCAGCTCGATCCCAGAGCCACCAAAGAGGCTCGTTGCTGAAGCGGTCGCGCATGTGCTGGCCCTTGAACTTCTCGTAGAGCGGATGCAGCGGGTCGCAGCCGAAGTAGTTCACGTGCGGCATCACGCGGAAGCCGAGCGCGTGAGCCCGCTCGTTCCACGGGCCGAACTTCGCGTCGGCAGTGTAGTCGGGATAATTCCGGTCATAGCCGTCGCGCCGCCAGTTCGGCACGTAGAGCAGCGTCTGCTCCGGCTTGAGCCGCTTGGCCAGTTCGTCGAGCAACTCCATCTCCATCGGCACGATGACGACGGCGCGGATGTCACGCGCCCACTTCGGCTGAGTCGCGCGAGCCGCAGCGAGATCGAACGCCTTTTCCGCCCACTCGCGGTAGAGCCGCGCGCCCTCCAGCCATGAGCCGCGATACGGTCGCAGCCGCCACGTGACGGATTTCACCGCGCGCACGTTCGCAAATGGCGCGTGCGCCTGCGTCTCAAAACTGAGCGTCATGCGGCCGCCGCGCCGACGCACGACGAGTTCCTTGAACTGCATCGTCGTGTCGTCGCTCATCACGAGGAATCCGCCGCGCTTCCCTTGGATCAACACGAACTGCGCCTCCCAGCTCATCGGCCAGGTGAAACGATGATCGCCATCCGGCGCACCCGGCCCAAAACGCAGCCCACTATGACCCGGCACAAGCACCTCGATGCCCTCGGCCAGCTCTGCGATGCCCCACGACACGCCGACCAGCGGCGGTTTCTCAACACTCGCTTCTTGCTGGACGACCAGATCGTTTCGCTCGACCGCGACGCGCTGTGCCACCCGCACCGCCTCGCCAACCGCAAGCACCTTGTCGCGACTCACGCGCGCGCCCGTCGTGGGTGCACCCCCCTTGGACATGATGAACGCCTCGCCTGTCAGACGGTTTTGCAGACTCATGAGCACACTGTCATGGAATACCGCTGACCAGCCACCAGCCTTGAGTGTCGTCTCATCAACCGGGTGGGCGGCAACCGCCGTGAGAAGCGCCAGAAACAAAACGAGAATCGCATGGGTCATAAGACAGACATTCGAGGGTAGCAGCGAGACCGATGCAAGCCGGAAGTCGGCTGGCGTGCCCGGCGCGGCGCAAGCAACGTGGCGTCTGTAGAAGGATATTTTCATCTGCACGCGCGGGGGACGCTTCAGTGATGTTCGAGAGAGAGGCCAGGGCCGCCAGCGGTCGTCCGGCTCGGCTGCGCGGCTCCATCACCGCGACGTTAAGCCGCGTTCAGCCGAAAACGCTTTGATTTCACCTTTCTCGCTGGCGATGACCACAAACGGCGCCGCTGTCAGTTTCTGAATGCAGGTCGGCCGACCGTTGAGTTTGCCTTGACTGACGACGTTGCCGCGGCTGTCCAGCATCAGCACGCTCCCGTTTTCGGACGCGACAATAACGGAACTGCCTGCCACCTTTAGCACGACTGGCGAACTGTTGAGCCGCTTCGACCACAACTTCTCGCAACGATGGTTGAGAGCAACGATCAGGCCGCTCGACAACGCGGCGACAATCTCTTTCTTGCCGTCCGCATCGAGGTCGCCGAGGTCGAGATCGCGGATGTCGCGCCCGCCATCGCGCGCGCCGGGACCAAACTGGACGTTGTGGAGCGGCTTGCCTTGCAGGTCCCACACCGTCATGCGGTTCCACGCGCCGGTGATCTCGCTGATAAGCTCCTTCTTCCCGTCACCGTCGAGATCGTCCACGAAGATGTGATGGCGCGTCTGGTCCATCCAGCCGCTGACGTGCGTGTAACCCGAGGGCACGCCGTAGAAACTGCGCGGCGTCGGGGCAAGCGTGCGGTTGTTGATGACGCCGAGCGACGGCCCGTCGGTGATCTTGCGCGACGCGAGCAGGTTCACACTGCCTTCCGCGCCCGGCACGAGGGCGAACTTATAGACCGTGCCCCAGAACTGCGGCAGTCGCTTCACCAGCCTGCCGTTCTCGTCAATGATCTCCAGCGTGCACGCGCTGCCGACAAACGCCTGGCTCTTTCCATCAAGAAACACGCCGCTGCTGACGCCGTGGATGCCTTCGTGGCCCGGCGCGGTCTTGAACCAATACTGTTTCGCCGCGCGGAACACCGCCGGGTCCATCTCAGACACAAACGTCCACTTCCGCTCGCCCGCGAGGTCGAACGCGCAAACCTTCTCGTCCTCGCAGCCAGCCAGCAGCAGCTTGTGCTCCGGCCACCAGTGGAGTTGGCGGATTCTGCCGTCCGTGCGCATCCGGCGAAGCTCCTGGCCGTCGGTGCCGAGCAGATAAATCGTCGTTTCCTCCGCGGCGACGATGAGTTCGCGGCCGTCGGCGGGAATCACGATCAAGTCTCTCACCGCTCCGCCGACTTGAGCAGTGAACGCCGTCTTGAGTTCGGCGGCTGGCGCTGACGCTGCTGGCGTTGTCTTCTTGATCAGCGCGCGTTTCGCGCTCGCCTGCTCGAACCACGCCGCAAGTTGCGTGGCGAGATCACGACGCGCAGCATCGGACGGTTTGATGCCTTCGATGACGGTGCGGCCCTGGCGCAACAAGATCGTCATGTAGCCGCTCGCGCTCGCGTTGCCTTTCACGATCTGGTTGCCACTGTGGACGGCGGTGGCGTCCGCAACGGCAACGGTGAGCAGTGCCGCGCCGCGCGTGACCACTTCCATCCGGCCCGCGGTGAAATCCCACTCCACGTCCACCGGCGCATTCGCCAAGAGCAGCCCTTGCTCCTTGCCGGTCTGCGTCAGGCCCACGCCGAACAGATAATCTTCCGCGAGCAGCACAAGGTCGCCCTTGTTTCCTTCCCAATCGCCAATGATGGCGGCTGCCTTCTGCGGCAGCGCGAGCGCAGCAGCGTTGTCCGCGAGCCGCAGGCAATGCAGTTCGTTAGTGGCCGTTCCAAACAGCGCAAAGAATATCCCGTGCTGGCCTTTCTTGACCGCGCCGTTCCATTCTTGCGTGACGACTCCGCCGCCGGTCGTCCGGTCGAACACATCCGCCGGAAGCACTGCCGCGCCCGGCCGGCGCAGCGCGTTCTGTTTCGCGTCGAAACGGAAACCTCCCTGCTGGTTCTCCCACTTGAGCTGCACCTCCATGTTCTGGCTGTCGCTGCGGAATGTAAGGTCGTCCACGACGAGCCCGTAGCGGCCCGTGCGCTGCGCGAGCGTCCGCCGCCAGTTGCAGAACGCCGCCTTGGGCGTCTCGCCGACGCAGACCGCCGTCTGGCCGATCACGTCGTGGTGGCGCAGCGCGGCGTCCATCGCGACCTGCGGCTCAACCATGCCATCGGCCTTCGTGAGCACCTGGTTCAGGTAGCCTTGCAGGATTGTCTGGCCGGCCAGTCGCAATTCGAGCAGTGCGAACGTGTGGTAGGGATTGCGTGACGCGCCGTTGAAGCCGTCAATCAGGATGAAATCGCCGCTTGCATCCGTTGCGCTGCGGAAGCTGGCGTTCTGGAAGGATTCCCCCGGCGGGAAACCGTTGTTGCGCGCGAGCCAGTGCGGCTTCGGCAGGTGGTTGATCGTCCATTTGCCGACGAGGTCGGTCGGCTGTGTGGGCTTCAGTTTGTCATCGGGCCAGAACGACTGGCCGAGCCGAAAGACGTTTGTGTTGATGCCGGTGCGCTCGCGATACGTCAGCCAGCGACCGTCCTGCGTGAGGTAGGCGACCTTGTGGAGGAAGTCGAGCGCGGCGGAGTTCAGCGCCCAGTCGGGCACGCGGCCGGAGAGCAAGAGTTCCTGGCCACGCAGCAGTTTCGCCGCGACGCCGTTGCGCATCGGCTCACGGTCGCCGCTGAGCACCATGTAGGTGAAGACCGGCGCGATGCCCGTGCAATACCAGAAGAGATTGTCGTTCTCGCCGTTGAGCCACGCGTGTTCGTGCAGCGGCGCGAAAGCGAATTGCGAGCCGCGCACGCACTGTGCCCAAACCGGCTCCGGATAATCGCGCTGGAAGTAGCGGCCGAGGCAATAGAGCGAGATGGCCGACCACTGGCCGTGGCGCGAGCCGACCGCCGACGGCGGGCGCGTCAGCGGATAAACGCCCTCGTCCTTGCGGTGCTTGAGTTGTCGTGCGAAAGCGTTCGTCACCTTCAGCCGCTCCTCGTCGCTGAACACCGCGCTCTCCTCGATGAGGTCCCAGAACAGGATCATCATGTGCGAGGCGTAGTGATACGCGCCGGCGAGCGGGTCGTCCTTGTTCTCGATCATCTCGCCGTCAACCTCGGTGATCTCCTTGAACGCCTGTTTGTCGGGGAACGCGAGCCGCAACGCCTCGCGCGCGTGGAACGGGTCGCCGGTCATGTAGTAGGCCGCCATCCGTTTGCTGATGCTGTTCCAACCGAAGTAGCCGACCGAGCCGTAGCCTTTCGACGCTTCCCATGTCTCCAATTCGCGCACGCTACGCGGCACGACGATGCCGTCACCGAACTTGATCTCCATCAGCCAGCCGACGGAGAGGGACGTGGAGCGTGGAGCGTCGGGGCGTCGGAGCGTGGCAATAAGTGCATCGGTCGCCGCGTCCACGCCCTTCGCATCGCTGCCACCGACCACGATGACGTTGTGGCCGCCGCCGAATGGATTGTGGATCGTCCGCACCTCGTAGCCACCCACACCGGGATAACGCAGATCGGTCAGCAAGAAATAGCGGTTGTAGAGTTCGCTGATCGTGGTGTTGGTCGAGCGGTTGCCGAACACGATGAGGCTGCCTTTGATCGGCACGGCGGCCTCCGGCGCGTCGTCGCTGATGACCGGCACTTTACAACCACTCAGCTTCTCGATGGCCGTCTGCAACCGCGCCGCCTGCGCTTTGTAGATGGCGTTCGCTGGCGCGACGATGCTGATGGCGGGTTTGCCGTCGCGGACGATGTGCGTCGTCAGATGCAGGTCCTTCAGTTTCGTGTATTGCGGCGGCACGGGCGGCGGAAGCGGTGGCGGTGGCTGCACGCCTGCGATGAGTCGCACGCTGCCGATGAGCACCTTCGGCGTCGGATGAGCGTGCGAATAAAGGTAAATCTGCGCCGCCTTCGTGTCAGGTGGCGCCATCCCGCGGACAGCGATCTCGTTGAATTCATCCGGGTTCTGCGCGACGAGATGCGTCTGCTCGATCTTCTGCGACGGCAGGAACCGAAGCTGGACCACCGCATACTCCTTCGGGGCATCTCTGACAGCGCGCACGCGCACCCGCACTTCGTAGCCGAGGTTCGGCTTCACCGGCACGATTTGCGTTATCCCAACCTCGGCTTCCCGGTCGCCGTCCTCGATGAGCGCCGCCTTGCCGCCGCGGCCATCGTCCACGACGGCGACGCGCTGGTCTTTGCCACGCCCGCCGTAAAGCGACCATCCGGTCGGCACGCCGTTGGCGCTGACGCCTTCGGTGAACGTGGAATTCTTCAGCGGCACTTCCGTCTCGGCGGTGAGCGCAATAGAAGCGAAGAACGCGAGCAAGCTCAGGATTTTCAGTGGTTTCATTTGTAGCGTTAGCGTTGCGGACTCAGACTTAACAGGATCGTCTCGGCGCGCTTCATCGGCAGCGTGACTATGCGGTCGTCCACTGGCACGGGTTTGCTTGTCATCGCGTTCACTACCGAACAACGCGAAGGCAGCAGGATGCGCTTGGCGCCGTCGGTGGCGGCGTGGACGCCGACAAACTGGCCGTCGGTGTAGAGCGCGTCGTCGGTCTCCAGCCAGATGTGGACGCCGGCGTCGCGGGCGATGCGGCACATGAGCGAGGGCGGGAGCGTCATTGCGGCGGAGTAAACGCTCGTCCAGCCGCCCATCTTCTTTGTCACGAGTCCCGGCCGCGTGCCGCCGACGAGCCGGCCGAGGACTTGCGCGCCGGGATCGTCGGCGTAGAAGATCGGCGAGACCTTCAGGTTCTTCGCGCCGACAACGGTGTCTCCATCCAACGTGATCTGCGGCGCGCCTTCGGTGTCGTCCTTGGCGATGCGGATGCCGGTGAGCGCGCGCATGTTGTCGAGCGACGGGCCGTCGGCATCGAACCAGCCGGGCGCATAAACGAAGAGCGCGGTGGCGTTGTTGCGCTTGAGCTTGCGGATGACGGCCTCGCGCCGCGCGGCGTCTACGCGGAAGGCGTTGAGGAAGACGTAGAGCTTATAGTCCGGCAGCCGCGCGTCGCCAATGTCGGAGAGCAGGCAGAAGTCCCACGGCGCGCCGGATTGCGGCATCGTGGCGATCTGGTTCAGCACGAGGGCGGAGTTGGCCGTTGTCGAGCGCATCCAGTAAAAACTCTCCGGGTCCACAAAAACACCGATCTCCGGTGCGAACGGCTTGCGGCGCGGCAGGCTCGTTTTCGCGATGGCGGCGGCTCGGCACATGTCGGCGAGGATTTCCGGATGCGAGAACCATCCGCCGCTCATATCGAACCAGCTCACGGCGGCGCGCTTGGTGAGCACCTCGGCGAACTCGCGCCAGAACACACCGAGCGTTTCCTCCAGCGTCGAGGCCCGGCCGTAGCCGGCGCCCGGCTCGGTCAGGTGCGTGCGATGGTCGGACTCGTCGAGCCAGAGTTTGCCGCGCATCCGCAGCGAGTCGGTCGCCGACATGAACGTCGCCGCCTCGCCGGGCTTGCGATACCAGTAGTTCGGCGGGCTCATCAAGAAATCAATGTCGGGCGAGTCGAACACGCGCCGCGCGGCGAGGTGCCCGGAATCCTGCTGGTTGATGCCGTGCGCGGAGAGGTAGGCGTAGTAGGTGCCGACGAGCGCCTTGCCCGCGGTGGCTTCGCGCGCGATGCGGGCGAAATGCAGGATCGCGTCGGCAGTCATGTTGCTGCTGAACTCGTAGAAGTCCATCGCCTGCCGCTCGGTCTTCGGGTCGCGCAACACCTGCGTGCCCGGCGGCCGGCGCTTTGCCCAGCGCGGCATTTCCGCAGTGGCCAGCGTCACGTTCTCGTCGGCCCACGCGGCGCGCAGCTTCGCGTCGGTGCCGTAGCGGTTCGCGAGGAACGAGCGGAACACCCGGAGCGCGGGCGCGCTGTAATCGTCGCGCGACGGCTGCCACGTGCCCCACATCTGCCACTCGGCGGTGTAGCCGCTGTAGATGATATAGCCGAGGATGCGGTCGGCATAAGGCGCGCGGCGCAGGTGGGCGATCAGCTTGCGCAGGTCGCCGCCCATCTCGCGCTTCCAGAGTTCCGACGCGAATGACGTCGGCTCGCGCACGCCGTCCTCGCGCTGGCTCATTTCCTCCGGATGCGCCTTCTGCCACCAGAGGGGGCCGGTCATGCCGATGTGCGGCAGGAAATACGCCTGCGGGTCGAGGTCGAGGATCGCGCCAAAGTAACGGTCATACTCGCCGTAGTCGTAGGTGTCCGGTGCGACGTGGCCCATGTCGCCGAGACGCGACGTACCGAACCAATCACTGTAGAGATGCACGCCGGCCTGCGCCGCATCGCGATGATAATCGGGATGCAATCCACCCGCGGCAAGATACATGAAGCCAGGCGTCGCCTTGCCGTTGACGAAGATCGCCGCGTCGCCGCCGATGGGCCGCAGTTCGCAGACGGGCGGCTTCACCGTGCCTGCGCGGCGGTTGGTGAATGCGACCTTGGCCAGCGCAGGCGCGCTGTCCAGTTCGTAGCAGCCGGCCTCGACCGTCAGCTTGCCGGGATTCCAAAAGCGCGACACAGGGAACTCTACCGCAACGGTCAGCGTCTTGTCGTTGAACGTAATGGGCTGCTCGACGAGCTTCATCACCGCCGCTCCGTGGCGCAGCCGCACGAACGCCGTACCTTTCGACAAACCTGCTGACACCGACGCCTCAAATTCCGCCGTCACGCTCAACGTGCCGCCAGCCTCGATCGTCTTCGGTGCGCGCAGCATCTTGAGTTTCGCTGTTCCTTGTGGCTCGACGGTGACGCCTTCGACGAAGACGGGCTGCGCCGGCTCAATGCACACGCGGTCAATCATGATCCAGCGTTCCGCTTGGTTGCCGGGGTCGAGACGGAAAGAAGTGACGCGCTTGCTTGGCCCACCCCACTGCTTTGCTGCGTCACCCGCAGTGGTTTCGCGCCAGTTGTTCTTGCTCAGGTCAAACCGATACGTCGCCCAACCTTTGCGGATGCGCAGCTTTCCGCCGAGGCACCAATGCCCGTCGGGGCTGCCATAGTAAACGTCGAGCAGGTCTGCGTCGGCTGACGAATACATCCGCACCGTCAGCCACGTCAGTTGCCGCGCATCGAAACCTTCCTTCGACACGCGTAGCGAGAAGTGCGGGTCCCAAGCCGTAGAGCCGGCGAGCACGCTGTTGGCGACGCGCCCGTATTCGATGTTGACCGTGCTGATGACTTCCGTGGGCCGGTCGAAGTTCCATTCGATCGCGTCAGCCGCCGACACACGCGAACCGCCCAGGACACTCACGACGAGCATTGTAACCGTGAACCAGTTGCGAAAACCCATGCTTACTCTTTCTTTGACGGACTTCGATGCGCCTCCAGCGCCTCCCGAAGCTGCTCCATCAGCTCCGTGCCCGACTTGATGCTCCGCTGGTTCCATGCGGCGCGATACTTCTGATCGAGGTCCAACTGATAGATCATCAGGTGCTCGTGATACAGCCCCGCACCCGCCACGATCTGGCCGTGGGGGTCGAGTAGATAGCTGTCGCCGTAACCGTGGCCCGCGTCGCGCAGGCCCTCCAGCTTTGTGCCAGCCACAACGTTGTTGGCGCGCAGGAAATACACGCCGTTCTCCACCGCGCGCGCGACGTGATCGCTGCGCACGGTCATGTTGTGCTGCAACGGGTCGGACACGAAGTTGAAGTGGGGCGCGAAGATCAGCCGCGCGCCTTTCAACGCAAGGATGCGCGCCGGCTCGATGTAGCCGCCGTCGGAGCAGATGACGATGCCGAACTTCAGCCCCTTCTTCTCGAAGACCGTGAACTCGCGGCCCGGCTCGAAGTAGCCCTCATACGGCAGCGATTTGCTGTAGCGGCCGAGCAGCCTGCCGCGCTCGATGACGGCGACTGTGTTGTAAAGCTTGTCGTCGCGCAGTTCGTTGAATCCGACCAGCAAGACCGTGTCGCAAGTCGCTGTCGCGTCCAGCACCCGCTTCATCTCCGGCGAGTCCACTGTGAAGGTGTGCTGGCGCGCGTCTTCTTTCTTCGCGTAGTAACCGGTGAGGAAACACTCGGGAAACGAGACGATGTCCAGTTTCGCCTCCACGGCTTGAGCGAGGCCCTTCTTCACGGTGGCGAGGTTAGCTTCGAAATCGCCCTGTCGGCACTCGCACTGGTAGTGGCCGATCCGGACGAAGCGGTTTGTCTCTGCTGCGCTGGACTGATGTGGCAGCAGCAACACGCTGGCTGCAATCACGGTTAGAGACTTTAGGATCATAGAAACCTCGTCCTTCCCGGCTTGGCCAGCGGTGGCAATTCGAGCTTCGTGTTCCAGTCCAGATGGTCAGGCACCAGCTTCTCCTTCGAGTTCAACGCCATGTCCCACGTGATCTCCTGGCCGGTGTAGGCAGCCATGCGGCCCATGAGCCCCATGAGCGTGGTGCGGGCCATGCGCGGGCCGTCATTGATCGGCTTGCCGGCACGGATCGAGGCGAAGAACTCGTCGTGCTCAGTCTGATACATGTTGTTCTTCGGGCCGTCGTAACGCCACTCGGTCTCGCCCGTGATGAACGGCGCCGTGCCGCGGCCGATGGTGCAAATGCCGCGCGTGCCAACGATGTAGTCGGCGTTCTCATTGTGGCAGCGGGGTTGCGAACGGCAGCCGAGGAAACCGCGAAGGCCGTTGGCGTATTCATAGACGACGAAACAGTTGTCGAAGATGTTGCCTTCGTTCTCATAAACGCGGCTGCCGACGGCGACAGCCTTTGCCGGCATCACATCGTCCAGCCACCACGACATCTTGTCCACGCTGTGACCACCCGAAAGCAGGATGGTCACGTCGCCGGAAAGCCACGAGTAGTTATGCCAGTTGCGAACCTGCCATTGCAGGTCGTTCATCCACGGCTCGCGCTCACCGTGGAGGTTGCCGGAGAGGTCGCCGCGGTAATACGTCGCGTAGATGGCGCGGATCGGGCCGATGGCGCCTTTGCGAATTTGCTCAACCACTGCCCGATGTGCGGAACTGTAGCGCCAGCAGAAGCCCGACAAGATGCCGAGGTTTTTCTTGCGAGCGAGTTCAGCCGCTTCCAACGCCAGCCGCACGCCTGGCGCGTCCACGCCGAGGGTGATCTCGACGAACGCATGCCTGCCCGCGTCCACGGCGGCCTTGAGATGCTGCGGGCGAAACCCGGGCGGCGTCGCAAGCAGCACCACGTCCGAGTTGGCGATGACCTTTTCATACGCATCAAAGCCGATGAAACATCTCTCCGGCGCGACCTTCACCTTGTCGGCGCATTTCTGGCGGAGCAGTTCCAGGCTCTTCTTCAACGGCCCCTCGAACAGGTCACCCATCGTGCTCAACTCAACATTGCTGTCGGCGGTCAACGCCTGCATCGCTGCGCCGGTGCCGCGGCCGCCGCAACCGATGAGGCCGACGCGCAGCGTATTGCTGTTCGGCGCGGCGGAGAGGATGGCCGGAAATCCTGCGCCCACGGCAGCGGACGTCTTGATGAACTCGCGGCGGGTGGTTTGGTTCGTGTTCATGGCTTCTCTGTCTCCGCGACGAACGCCTGATAGAGCGCCAGCGGTTGCGACATCGCCTCGTCCAGCGGCGTCACCGCCAGCCGCACGCGCACCGTGCGTTCGTCGCCCGGCACGAGGTCGTCGCCGAACAGCGACAGATCAATGGCGCTGTAAGTCGTCAGCCGGTCCTCATCCTTCTCGGCATGGTAACGACAACTCACGCCCGCGCACGCCCGCGTCTGAGACATCAGCACGACGGCCATCTGCTTCTGCGGGTCGGCGAGGAACGCCAGCGGATGCGCGTAGTGCCGCACCGGGAAGAACGGCGCGGTTGACATCTTGTATTCGCTGCGGTCCCAGCGACCATCCACGCAATGCCGCGCCATGTGCGCGTCGCGCGGGAACATCAGCACGCCGCCGCGGAACACATCGTTCACCGTCGGCGCCACCAGGTCGGCCTCCGCCGGCCCTTTGCCCTTGGCGCGGCGCTTGAGATACACATGCGGCACCAGCGTCTTGTCGAAGTAGCTCGGCAACAGCACCTCGTAGCCCGCGTAAGTGCCGCGGCAGCGGAGCGTGACCGTCAGGTCAATCAGGTTCGGCTGGCGCACTTCGTAGCGCGCGGTGATCTCGCCCTGGTGCTCCTCGCTCGCCGGCCATCGGACCTCGACCGACGTAGCCGTGGCCTTCACGGTGCGCGGCATCGTCCGCGGAGTGCCCATGCCGAGGTTGACCGAGAAAAGCCGATAGAGGTTGAGTGCGGAATAACGCGAGTCGGTCAGCACACGGCCGGTGCGCTTGTCGGTAAGCTGCGTGATGCCGTGATACGCGCCTTCGGTCTGGATGGCCCCGCTGAACTGCGCCGTCTCGAAAGCGAAAGTCCCCGTAGCCGCGTCGCGCTTCAACTCAACCAACCCGCCGACCGCTTCCGCACCCGTCAATCGCAGTCCCGACAAGCAGCTCGCGCCGAACGCCATCGCTTGGAGGAACTGCCGCCGCGTATTCTCTCTTCTCGTCTTCATTGCTTATGTCCCTCGCAGTTGCCGGCACGCCTCGGCGAATGCCACGATGTTTGGCCACGGCGTCTCCGGCTGGATACGGTTCGACGGCATCAGGAAACACCTGCGGTCCGCAGCAACCGCCGCAAGCCGCCGCACTTCACACCGCACGTCGTCAGGCGAGCCGAACGGGAAAATCCGCTGCGCCGAGATCGTCGCCGCCAACGCGATGTCGCGGCCGTCGCGACGGTAGGCCGCCTCGAAATCCATGCACTCCGGCTGGAGCGGATGCAGCACGTCAAAGCCCGCCTCGATGATGTCGCCCACGATGGCGTCAATCTTGCCGCAACAGTGGAAGAAGAACCGCGCTTGTGGATGCCGCGCGTGCACCGTCTCGATTACGCGCCGCCACGCTGGCTTGATGAACCGTTGCCACAGCCCTGGCGCGATCTGCATGCCGCTCTGCATCCCAGCGTCGTCGTAGAAGCACAGCACATCCACGCCCGCCTGCGCGCTCGCCAGAGCCAACTGTGTCGTGTGGGCCTCGACCTTGCGGACGACCGCCTCGGCCATCGCTGGTTCGCTGACGAGGTCCATCATGAACTGCTCCATCCCGCGCAGCCACCACGACCATTCATAGATGCTGCCCGCGTAACCGAAGACCGGATAGCCCGCCGCGTGGAACTTCGCGACCGCCGACGTGCCCACGCCTGTTTCGATCACCGGCGATGGATGCGCCTCGATCTCGCGCACCGACTCAGCGCGTGCCAGCGGCGGGAACGCCTTGTCGAGCGATCCTTCCGCGCCGCCGGCCCAGTGGCCGATGCCCCATTCGTCGAACGTCGTGCCCGGCTCGACGTGCTCGTGCAGCGCGCGCGGGTCGTCACCGCCGAAACGGCTCGTCAGCGAGAACAGCCGGTTGTCGGTGTGGAAGTATTCGTCGGGATCGTCGGCACCGGTCGCCTCGCGGAACTTCCGCATCACCGGCTCCGTCAGCCCGGGAAACGCGCCGACATCCACGGTGAATGGAATCCAAGCGGGCGAGCCGCCGTCGAGCAGTGTCCGCAGATTGTCTATCGGCGTCAGTTTCATAGGCAGGTTGACCGCAGCCTACGCCGGGCATCATCCCGGACAAGCTAAAAACCGCGCTGCACGACGACGTGGACGCCATTCCGCGATGGGATGCTCACGCTGGGGATGGTCAGCAAACCTAGCGCATCAGCCTTGATGCTTACCGGCGCGGTGTTGCCGATGCGGACGCTGAGCGACTCGGACGATTTGACCTTGAAGCGTTGTAGTCGGCGCAGGGTTATATCGGTGCGCACAGGATACTCCAAGCCCGGATAATCCGCCGTCACTGTGATCGCGTAGCGGTCGGGCGCGTCCTCGATGTCTTTCCAATCCATGCCGCGGTTGATCCAGCCGATGATGTCGCCGTCGGCCGGGTCGCCGTTGCCGGCGTTGCGGTCGGAGGAGGTGTGAGTGAACACTGGCAGACTCTCATTGAGCCGGAAGCGGCGGAAGCGCTCCTGCCACGCCTTCACGTCGGGCGGCGCGTCCTTGCCGCAGGTCGCGTGAGTGCCGTTGTCCCAATAGACCGCGAACGGCTGCCGCGCCTTGGCGAGCGCGCGATAGAACGGCGGATTGTTCTGCCACGGAATCGAGCCGTCCTGCCGTCCGTGGACAAGGAACAGAAATGGCAGGTCGCCTTTCGCCTCCGCGACGAATTTCGTGCCATTCATCCGCTCCAGCAGCGGCACGCCCTCGCTCGTTTTCAGTTCCGGTGTAATGCGGCCGGTCCAACAAGACGGCTCCAGCCGTGTGGCGCTGCCTTTGCCTAGGTAGGTATAGCTAACGATCGGCACGTGGGCGTGAAGTCCTGCAAACAATTCCGGATGCCGCAAGCCGAACGAGACCGTGCCGCAGCCGCCCATTGAACTTCCGGAGCAATACCAGCGATTCATGTCGGGCTGATAATGCCGCCGCACCCAATCGAGAATCCACAGGTTGCGCCGCTCGGTGTAGTTCGTCGGCACGCCCTCGGCCATGAGCTTGCGGTCGAAGATTTTCGAGTTGTAGCCAAACCAGAACGTCCAGATGGCCGGCATGCCGCCGTCGCCCGCCTCCTTGTGCGGCCGATTGATCCAAACGCGGTCGGTCGGCCGCACCACAACTTCGTCGCGCTCGATCCGCGCGCTGAACTTGAACGGCAATCCCTCGCGCCAGCCCATCGTCTCGTCGCCGAACACGAGATACTCCATGCCCGCCACCACGCCGCCCTTCGCGTGCAGGTTCAGCCAGAGCGGCTTGTCCTTGCCCCCGCCTTGCGGGGTCGGCGCGCCCTTCCCCTCCCAGATGGGCTGGATGTCCGCCGCCTTGGCCACGACGCCGTCTCGCAGTGAGTTCTCGCCGACGACAATCTGCGCGTCCTCCTTGCCGACCGGATCGCTACACGTCACGGCGAAGAACAATTTGCTGGGCGCATCCTTCCTCACCGTGTGAACGAACAACCCGCCCGCCGGGTCCAGCCGCTCGCCGCCGTTCTGGATGCGGAACCCGACCGGCTTGCCGGGCTTCTCGCCTTTCTTGAACGAAACCGGATCGTCCCACCAATCCCGCGCGCTATGCCGCTCGATGTGATGCCCAACGCGCGCCGCCTTCGCCACGTCGCTGATGGGACTGCTCGCGAGATAGACGTTGAACGTCGCCCCCTCCGGCGTCTCCGTCTCTTTCCAAGTCAGGAACACCTGCCCGTCGCGCGCCGTCGCCTTCAGTTCGCTCACAGGTCCGGCGGCGTGTGCCACGTTGAGAGCCAGCAGAGCCAGTGAAGCAGAAACACATCGCAGTATTCTCATACGTTTGGCCTCGATTCGAACGAGCTGCAGGCTACGCCGCGCCCGTTGCCGGAACAATGAAGAAACAGCAGACGGAAGAGTTACATTTCACGCTCAACGATTCACGTTTCCCCTCCACTTTCCGCTGTCCTTCACCCTTCGCCTTACTCGCCCGCTTTGGCGCGGAGTTGTTAGAGGAATCCCTCGTCCTGCGGCGAGAGGAACAGGCCGCGCCGTTTCATGGCTGACAACTGCCCGTAGGCTTTCCGCCACCACTCCATCGCGTCACCCGATGCCGACTTGGCAGCCAACGTCGAGGCGCTTGCTTCATCGCTTGCCGAACGCTTGGGCAAGCTGCTGATAGAG
Organism: Verrucomicrobiota bacterium; assembly: GCA_026397915.1. GTDB lineage: Bacteria > Verrucomicrobiota > Verrucomicrobiia > CAIQCK01 > CAIQCK01 > CAIQCK01. The sequence continues at coordinate 1,668 of JAPLTX010000019.1, read as the reverse complement.
CTGCGCCATCGCCGGGTCGAAGTGGAGGTTGCGGCGCTTCATGCCGTCTAGCACGACGAAGCATTCCTGCAACTCGGCTACCAGTGTCGCCTGGTCGTCGTTCTTCAGGGCAAACTTGGCGAGCTTGTGATGGGAAACAGCGAGGTCGCACTGCCAAGCCGCGTTGGACGGATCGGCAGCGGCAAGGCGTTGCGCTACCGACAGCGACTCATGGTAGGCGGCTTGCGCCCCGGCAAAATCGCCTTGGGCACCCAACACGTCGCCCATTCTATCGTGGCTGACGCTGAGGTCTCGCTGCCAACCGGCATTGGACGGATCGGCAGCGGCAAGGCGTTGCGTTACCGACAGCGACTCACGGTAGGCGGCTTGCGCCCCTGCAAAATCGCCTTGGGCACTCAGCACGTCGCCCAGCTTGTTATGACTCACGCTGAGGTCTCGCTGCCAACCGCTGTTGGACGGATTGGCGGTGGCCAGACGGGAGATAATGTCGCGTTTGCGTTCGTAGGCTTGCCGCGCTTCGCCAAGATGGCCCTGTGTGAGCAACACATTGCCCAGCCGTTCGTTGCTTATACCCAAGTCGTATTGCCAACCGGCGTTGGAGGGATCGGCGGTAGCCAGCCGTTGCAGAATCGTCTGTGTCTCGCGGTAGGCGGCCAGCGCCCCTGCCAAATCGCCTTGGGCACTCAGCACGTCGCCCAGCTTGTTATGGCTGACGCTGAGGTCGCGCTGCCAACCGGCATTGGACGGATGTGTGAGCAACACATTGCCCAGCCGTTCGTTGCTTATACCCAAGTCGTATTGCCAACCGGCGTTGGAGGGATCGGCGGTAGCCAGCCGTTGCAGAATCGTCTGTGTCCCGCGGTAGGCGGCCCGCGCCCCTGCCAAATCGCCTTGGGCACTCAGCACGTCGCCCAGCTTGTTATGGCTGACGCTGAGGTCGCGCTGCCAACCGCCGTTGGAGGGATCGGCGGTAGCCAGACGGGAGATGATGTCGCGTTTGCGTTCGTAGGCTTGCCGCGCTTCGCCAAGATTACCCTGCGAGAGCAACACATCGCCCAACTTGCTCTGGCTGACGCTGAGGTCTCGCTGCCAATCGGCATTGGACGGATCGGCAGTGGCGAGGCGTTGTGCTACCGCCAGCGCCTCACGGTAGGCGGCCAGCGCGCCGGCTAAATTGCCTTGGGCACGCAGCACGTCGCCCAACTTGTTCTGGCTGACGCTGAGGTCTCGCTGCCAACCGGCGTTGGACGGATCGGCGGCTAGGCGTCGTCTGACCGCCAACGCCTCACGGTGGGTGGCCAGCGCCCCGGCCAAATTGCCTTGGGCACGCAGCACGTCGCCCAACCTTTCCTGGCTCACGCAGAGGTCTCGCTGCCAATTGGCATTGGACGGATCGGCCGCCGCCAACCGTTGCAGAATCGTCTGTGTCTCGCGATAGGCAGCCAGCGCCCCGGCTAAATCGTCTTGGGCACGCAGCACGTCGCCCAACTTGTTCTGGCTGACGCTGAGGTCGCGCTGCCACTCCACGTTGGAGGGATCGGCGGCGGCGAGCCGTTCGCCCGCCGCGCGGGTGGCGTCCAACAACCGCCGGCGTGGCCCCAGCCGGCCCTCGTTCTCCAGCGCGTCGTTCAGGTCGAACTGGAAACGGTTGGCGAGGGCGGCGACTTG
>JAPLTX010000038.1:87975-163336 GCA_026397915.1 Verrucomicrobiota bacterium | reverse complement strand
CACCCGCTCCATCTCCCCAAGGAAACGCTCCCGACGCGTCACCTTCTTCTTCCCGGCATATTCCGACTGCGCAAAACTCATTTGTTGCTTCATGGCCCCACTTTAGCAAAACCCTTCTCCGGCGACTTTTCATTTCGGCAACCAAACTGATTAAATCAGCGATTCCCTAGGCACCGTTTACCAGGAGACCCATCATGAGCATACAACGTTACTTTCCCAACCGCGCCGGCGAGCAAATCGTGTGGCTGACGAACTTCCGCAACAAGCTGCCGCAGTATGCCACGCGGCTCGGCTTGGACCCGGCGCGTGTGGCGGAGGTCATCGCCACGTGCGGGTTCGTCATCTATGTGCTGGAGAATTGGCTGGTGGCGGTGCGGACGTTTGGCCCCACGGCCACCTCTGCGGTGAATCTGCTGCTCAATGGCGACGGCACGGCGACGATGGTGCTGCCCGGGTTCACTGCCCCGCCGCTGCCTCCGGGCGTCGCGCCCGTCACCACAGGCGCGCTCACGCGCATCTTCGACCTTGTCGCGGCGATGAAAGTCTCGCCGGCCTACACGGAGGCGGTCGGCACCGATCTCGGCATCGTCGCGCACTCGGGCGGCGTGGCGGCGGTGGCGGCGGATACGCACAAGCCCGACATCCAGCTCGAAGTCGTGGGCGGCAAGGTCTGCCAGGCGGTGAGGATTCATTTCGTCAAGCACGGCCACACGGGCGTCTGGATCGAAAGCAAGCGTGGCGGCGGCAAATGGGAGTTTGTGGCGGTGGACACTGCGGCGCCCTATCTGGACGAGCGCCCGCTGCTGGTCGCGCACCAGCCCGAGGTGCGCGAATACCGCGTGTGCTTCTGGGACAAGGGCCAGCCCAACAGCGAGTGGACCGACATTGTCACCGTCACCGTCGGGCCGTAGGAAACGGGGCGTGCCGGACGTTGAGCGTAGGGCGTAGAGCGTGGGGCTTGGAGCGCGAAGAATCCGTCACGCTCAACGCCCTACGCTCAACGCTCCACTCTTCCTCCCCGCCAGCGACTCGTAGAAATTCTCCAGCCGCCGCGCCATGCCGTCGAGGCCGAAGTTCTCCACCACATGCGCACGGGCGGCGTCGGCCAACCGTTGCGCCAGCTCGCGGTCGCGCAGCAACCGCGCGATGGCCTCCGCCAGCGCCTCTACGTTGCCCGACTGCACCACAAGGCCGTCGCGCCCGTGTGTCACGATCTCGCGGAGGCCGTCCACGTCCGTCACGATCACCGGCCGGCCCATCGCCATCGCCTCCAGCGCCGCCAGCCCCAACCCCTCCCACAACGCCGGCAGCACAAATATCGAAGCTCTCATCAACACCGACCGCACATCCTGCATCGTGCTGAGGAACACAATGCGCTTGGCCAGGCCCAGCCGCTCCGCGCGCGCCTGCAAATCGTCCCGCAACGGCCCGCCGCCAGCCAGTTCCAGTTGCAGGCCGGGAAACTCCGGCACGAGCCGCGCTATTGCTTCCAGCAGGATGCGATGGCCCTTCTGCATGGTAAAGTTGGCCACGCACACCACCGGCCCGCTTCCGGGCACCGGCAGCGGCGCATACTTCTTGCAGTCCACGCCGTTGTGGATCACCTCCAGCCGCCGCGCGTGCCGATACTCCGCCGCCACCGCGTTGGACACCGCCACGACCGCGTCCACCCGCCGCTCCACCCAACGCGCCACCGGTCGCAGCCAGCGGTCATGCCGGTCGTAATAGCGAACGTTATGCTTCGTGGAAACAATCGCCGGCGTTCGCACCAGCCGCCCGGCCCAATACCCCAGAACGTCGGCCTGGATCAGATGCGTGTGCAGCACCTCGATGCGCTCCTGCTCCAGCAACCGCGCCAGACGCCATACCGGCCTCGGGTCGAACTTCCGCGACGAGCGCAGATGATGCACGCGGATGCCGGCCTTCTCCAACACCGCCGCCAGCGGCGCGTCGCCGTAAAGGCAGGCCACCTGCGGCTCGACCTTCGCGCGGTCCAAGCACGGCAACACCTCCACCAGCAGCCGTTCGGCGCCGCCGATGTTCAGCTCGGTGATTAAGTTGAGGACACGGCAAGGCATTCGTTGATTTCCCAAATCACACACTCCACGCCGAGCTGTTGCATGCAACGATGTTGATAGCCGCAACGCATCGGCCGGACTGCGCTGCAATGTTGCTCATTTTCGGTCGCCGAACAAGGCAACTGTGTCCAAACGACGCGTTCATTGGGCCAGCACGGCAGAAAGCGCGGGTTCGTCGGCCCATAGATGGCCACCGTCGGCACGCCGAGGCTGGCAACGATGTGCGTCAACCCCGTGTCGAGTCCGACATAGACGCGGCAGCCGCGCGCCAGCACCGCCACCTGCCGGATGGTCAGGCTGACAATCTCCGCCGGATCGGACGGCCCGCCGACCAGCGCCACCCGCAACCCGCGTGCGCGAAAATGTTCCGCGACGGCGCGAAACTTCTCCACCGGCCAGAGCTTCAGCGGAAAGCCCGCGCCAACGTGCAGGAGGATGTCCACCGGCGGAGGCACCGTCTCGTTGCCGAGGTAAACCGCCGGCATCAACCCGCCCGCATCCGCGCCGGCCAGCGCCGAGACGGCGTTGTGTCGCTCCACCAGCGGGATCTCCGGCACCGGCCACAGTTCACGGTCGAACACAAAACCGAACCCGGCCTTGGAAAAGCCAACGCTCCAATGCGGTCGGGCCAGCGCTGCCAGCGCGCAGCTCGCCAGCACTCCCGTAAAATCCACGAGCAGGTCGCAGCCACGCAACCGCCTCGCCAACGCCCGCAGCGCGCGCCAATCCGTGCGCGGCTCCCGCGTCCGATCATTGCAAAGGCCGTCGAAGCAGATGATCTCGCGGAGATCGGGATTGCCGAGGAGCACGTCGCGTGCGCGAGAGTTGACGACGATGTCAATCGCGGCGTCCGGGAAACGGCGTTTGAGCGCAGCGATGGCGGGCGTCATGAAGAACACGTCGCCGATGTAGTGGAAGTGCGTGACCACGATGCGCCGCACGTTTTCCGGCGACGGCGCACGCCGGTCACGGCGCGGGAACAGCGGCGCGCCGACGGCGTGAATAAGACTGGCCAGCAAACGTTTCATGACCGGCTGCGGAACTTCCCGGCTCGGTTGGAAGATGGTGGGCGCTGTTGGGATTGAACCAACGACCCCTTGCGTGTGAAGCAAGTGCTCTCCCACTGAGCTAAGCGCCCAACCGAGGGCCGAAACTTATAGTGCAGCGCCGCGATGGTTTCAACGGCAATTTCCAAGAAGTTGAGAGTGACGAGTGAAGTTGTGAAACGGGATACCGTCGGGCGATTCTCCGGTTCAGGCGGGCGGCAGGGTAAACCAGAAGGTGCTGCCCTTGCCGACTTCGCTCTCCACGCCAATCTGGCCGCCTTGGGCTTCGACCGCGAGTTTGCAAAACGTCAGGCCCAAACCGGCGGAGTATTGGTGGACGGGTTTTGTAATATAACCAAACTTCTCGAAGATTTTGGAATGATACTCGGCCGGAATGCCGGGGCCGGTGTCGGACACTTCCACCCGCACCATAGAATCTTTCCGGCTCACGATGATGCGGATGTCGCCGTCCTTCGGCGTGAATTTGAGGGCGTTTTGGAGCAGGTTGCCGAGCACGCGGCGGGTGACCTCCTCGTCGCACGACACCTTGAGCGGTTCGGAAGGCGATTTGAAACTGAGACGCCGCTCCTCCACGAGAGAGTCGAAGGATTCCATGACGGACTTGGTCAACGCTGACATGTCGTAGGTGCGGCGATTGAGCGGCATGTTGCCCGTTTCCAGCCGGCTGATGTCCAGGAGCGAACCAATCATGTCGTTGAGCCGGCAAATGTTTATGAGAATGGTATCGAGGTAGCTCATTTCCTCGCTGCTCAGCTTCGAGACGGCGCGGTCCTTGATCAGATCCAGATAGCCCAGCGCAATGGAAAGAGGCGCGCGCAGGTCGTGGATGATCATGTGCGTGAGATTGTCGCGCAGGGTTTCCAACTCGCGGAGTCGGGCGTAGTTGTCCCGCAACTGCTGATGCTGTCGTTCGAGGTCTTCTTGATGGCGGCGGTTGGCTTCGGCCAGGCGCACGCGCTCGTCCTCGGTCGCCTTGAGTTTGGCGGCGTTGGCCACGCAACGCAAAATCGCGTCCTTGGGCACCGGCTTGCACAGGTAGTCGAATGCACCGGCCCGCACGGCGGAAGCAGCGGTTTCCACGGCGGGCTGGCCGGTCATCATGATCACCTGAACGCGCGGCGACTCCTTGCGGATGGCCTGAAGCAGTTCCACGCCGGAAATGCGCGGCAGGACGATGTCGGAGACGACCACGTCGAAGCCGCCGGACTTGAGCAACTGCAGCGCCGCCTTTGCATCCTCCGCGACCTCCGCTTCATAGCCCGCCTCCCGCATGAACTCCTGCAACGTGAGCCGGATGCTTTGTTCGTCATCAACAATCAATACGCGAGTCATCATCATTTCTCCTCACTGACTGGCAAATCCACATGAAACCGGGTGTAACGTCCTGTTTCCGTATCGAAATGCAATTCTCCGTTGTGGTCCTTCACAATACCGTGGCTGATCGCGAGTCCCAGGCCGGTCCCCCCTCTTCCCAGTTTGGTGGTGAAGAACGGGTCGAAAAGGCGGGCGCGGATTTCGCGCGGGATGCCAGCGCCGTGGTCCTCAACCGTCATCCGAATCCACGGCTTCTCCTCCTTCTCAAACCGCCGCGCGGCCAGGTGGATGATCTTGTCCTCGTGGTATTGCGGATATTTTTCGTTCAAGGCGTCACGCGCGTTGGTCAGCAGGTTCATCACCACCTGCTGGATCTGCTGGCTGTGGCATTCCACCGGGGGCAGGCCGTCCGGAATGTCCAAGGCGAGCGTGATCTGGTCGTGCCGCATCACGGTCCGCATGAGGCCAAGCGCGTCATTGATGATCGCGTTCAGACTGGTCGTTTGGCGCAGCGGCTTCTCTTGCCGCGCGAAAGTCAGCAGGTTTCGCACAATCTCTGCCACGCGATCCGTTTCCTTGATGATTTCTGCGGTGAACTTCCGCAAGGGACTGTCCGGCGGCAACCGATCGTTGACCAACTGCGCGTAGTTCATGATCCCGTTGATGGGGTTGTTGATCTCGTGGGCCACGCCACCGGCCAACGTGCCCAGAGCCTCCATCTTCTGCGACTGGCGGAGCTGGCTCTCCAGCGCGACTTCCTGGGTCACGTCGCGTTTGACAGCGATGTAATTAACGATGCTGCCGGCGCTGTCGCGAATCGGCGTAATGGTGGCGTCTTCCTCGTAGAGCGTGCCGTCTTTCTTTTTGTTGATGAAGTGACCGTGCCAGACTTCGCCGCGCAGCAACGTGTCCCAAACCTCCTTGTAAAACGCCGCGTCGTGCTTGCTGCTCTTGAGGACCCGCGGGTTTTGGCCGATGGCCTCCTGTTTGGTGTAGCCGGAAATCCGCTCGAAAGCCGGGTTGACGTATTGGATCGCGCCGCTGGCATCGGTAATGACAATGGACTCCGCGGCCTGTTCGACGGCTGTGGTCAGACGCACCCGTTCTTGTTCGGCCCGCTGACGTTCGGTGACGTCCCAATAAACGCCTTGAACGCCAATGATCTGGCCGTCGGCGGCGCGCAGCGGCGTTTTCACCACGTTCACAAACTTTTCCTCGCCATCAGCCCCGCAGTGCCTCTCGATGGTTTCAAACGTCTCGCCGGCCTTCATCACCTGCTCGTCGTCGCGCCGATACTTCTCCGCCAATTCCACCGGGTAGAAATCCGCGTCGGTCTTGCCCAACACTTCCTCCAATGGCTTTCCCAGCATCTGGCAGTGATGCCGGTCGGCGAATGTAAACTGGCCGGAAAGGTCCTTGCGAAACACGCACTGGGGCAGGTTCTCTACCAACGAGTGATACAACGCCTCCGCGTCGCGCAACGCCTGCTCCGCCCGCCTGTGCGCGGTGATGTCCACCGTTGTTCCCTCGTAATACTGAATTCTACGCGCGTCATCGCAGATGGTGCGCGCGTTCGTGGACGTCCAGATGATTTCGCCATCTTTGCGCCGCGACGGCGATTCCCACCCCGTCACTTTTCCATGCAGTTCCAGAAGACGCTTGAACTCTTCGCGAAGGCTGGGGTCCACGTAGAGTTGCTGCGCAATGTTGGTGATGGACGTCATCAACTCTTCGGGGGAGTCATAGCCGAAAATGCGAGCCATCGCGGGATTTGCCGCGAGAAAGCGACCGTCCGGCGTCGTTTGGTAAATGCCTTCGGTCGCGTTCTGAAAGATGCTGTGATAGTTCGCCTCAGCCCGCTTGCGCTCGCGCTCATCGGCGATACTTTGCAGCGCAAATGCCAGATCGTCCGCCAACTCCTTCAACAGATGAAGTTCCTGATCGTCGAATGCTTCGGGGCGGTCGGCATAAACCGCGATGGCGCCAAACAGATGGCTGCCGTGGATCATCGGCGCGGCCGCCACCGACCCATAACCACAAGCCAGCGCCGGTTCACGCCAAGAAGCAAAGTCAGGGTCCGTCGCCGTGTTTTGGCAGACAGTTACTTCCCGGTTGCGGACAGCCTTGCCGATGGGGCTGAGTCCGGTCGCTGTGTCGTCCCATGTGACGGTGATGACCTTTACGTAGTCGGCCGACGGGCCTGCGCTGGCCACGGGAACCACGCGTTTCGAGTCCGGCTCCACGAGGCCGACCCACACCAGCCGATAACTGCGTGTCCGCACGAGGATCTTGCACGCCTCGTCGAAGATCTTCTCCGGATTCCGTTCCCTCACGATCAGATTCTCGACATCCCGGACCGACTGCAACACCTCGTTGAGATGCCGGATCTGCGCCTCAGCGCGTTGCTGTTCCTTGGCTGACGCAGATTCCTGCAACGCGCGCCGCACCGCAGGTCCCAGCCGCGCGAGCTTCTGCTTCAGCACGTAATCCCGCGCGCCATGATGCATGGCGGCGATGGCCTTCTCTTCGCCCAGGCTACCGGAGACGAAAATGAAGGGAATATCCGGCTGTTCCTCGTGCGTGAGCTTGAGGGCGGAGAGGCCGTCGTAGGCCGGCAGCGAGTAATCGGCCAGGATCACGTCCGGCACTTTCCGCAACTCAACCAGGAAATCAGCCTTTGTCCAGACGCGCTTCGCTTTGAACTGGATGCCTTCTCGCAGCAGCTCCCGCATCATCAGCTCGGCGTCCGAAGGCCGGTCCTCGAGAATAAGAATCTGAAGTTCGTCGGTCATGTTTTGGAGCTGGCACTCGGCGGAAAAGCAGGATACTCCGGCGGCTGGTTAAGTAAAACCCAATAAAGCCCAAGTCGCGACACGGCTTCGGAGAAGTTGTCGAAGCTGACCGGCTTGACGATGTAGCTGTTCACACCCAACTCGTAGCTCTGCACAATGTCCGGCTCCTCGCGAGACGAGGTGAGAATCACCACCGGGATGCTCTGGGACTTACTGTTCGTCTTGATCTGCCGCAAGACCTCCATGCCGTCCACCTTGGGCAGCTTCAAGTCCAGCAAGATGACCCGTGGCCGGCGGCGAACCTTGCTGTCCGCGTTACAGCGGGGACCGAAGATGAACTCCAGCGCCGCGGCGCCGTCCTTCACCCAGACCAGCTTGTTGGTGAGATTTCGCTTCTGTAACGCGCGCATCGCCAGTTCGGCGTCACGCGGATTGTCCTCCACCAGCAGAATCTCGACTTCGTTCATCCCATTCATGGTCATTCCTTTCTCATCGGCAATGCAAAGTAAAACGTCGCGCCTTCTTCAAGCCTGCCTTCAGCCCAGACGCGGCCGCCATGCCGCCGGACGATGCGCTGCACCAGCGCCAAGCCGACGCCCGTGCCCTCAAAATCGGACTCGCCGTGCAACCGCTGAAACACGTTGAACAGCTTGCCAACATACTGCGGATTGAAACCGACGCCGTTATCCTTCACAGAATAAACCAACTCATCGTCGTTGACACGGCTGCTGATTTCTATTTCGGCCACGGTTTTCGGACGGGTGTATTTGACGGCGTTGGAAATAAGATTGGTCCACACCTGGCGCAGCATGGCCGCGTCGCCCTGTGTCGGAGGCAACGGGAGCAGGTTGAACCGGAGGTCACGGCCCGCCGTTTGCGCCGTGCAATCAAGCCACACGCTTTGCACCAACGCGTTCATGTCCACCTCCGCGGCTTGCATGGACCTGCTGCCCGCGCGCGAAAACTGCAGCAGGTCGTCAATCAACTGGCCCATCCGTTTTGCTTCGTTGCTGACGTTCCCCAACACGCGCCGGCCCTCATCGTCGAGCCGTTGCGAGTAGTCCTCGGCCAGGATGCCCACGAACCCGCTGATGGCCCGCAACGGCGCGCGCAGGTCGTGCGACACCGAGTAGGAGAACGATTCGAGTTCCTCATTGGCGGTTTCCAGCTGGGTCGTGCGCTGTTGGACGCGACGGTCGAGGAAGGCGTTGATCGCACGCATCTGCTGCCTGGCGCGCAATCGCTGCAACGCCTCCATGAAAGCAGAAGCCACAGACTCCGCCACCTGCTGGTCCTGCGCGTCATAGTTCGACGATTTGTTGGCCAGCACAATCAATCCGAAGGGTTTTCCACCCAACTTCAAAGGCACTCCCAAGTAACTGTGGATAGGCGAATGCCACGCTGGAAGTTTCATTCGGTCAGGATGTGAAGCGAGGTCATTCACGATGATCGATTCTACGCCATGGACGGTGCTCGCCCAGATGCCGCGAATCGGCAAGCCTTTCAATAACAGTGTGGCTTCCGATTGCGGCAGTTTGCAGGCAGCCCAACCGCTCTCCGTCAGAGCAAGGTTGTCCATGGTGCCAGACGCGTTCAATTCGTTGATAATGCCGAACTGGCTGCCCGTGAGTTCCTCTGCGAGTGCAACACACTTGCCGGCCAGTTCCTGTTCGCTCTCGCACCGGATCGCCTCACGAAGAACGCGGTTCATTCCCTCGAGCAGAGCCTGCTGTTTTGCAAGGCGGAGTTCCGCCTGCTTGCGGTCGGTAATGTCGCTGGCCACAGTGGCAAAGCAGCCTCGCCGGGGCGAAAAGACCGAAACGTCTAAATGTCTGGCCATCGGCTCGAAGAAGGTTTCAAACGACGCCGGCTCACCCGTCGCCGCTACGCGACCGTAAATGTCCAAGTATGGCGCCTTGCCCGTGCCATACAGTTCCGAGGCCAGCGCGCCAACCGCGCGATCGCGCGAAATCCCCGTGGCTTTCGTGAAGGCGGGGTTGCAATCCACAATCCGGTAGTCCACCGCCTCGTCGTCGGCGTCTGTCACGATCTCGTGAAGCGCCACGATCTCCGTCATGGAGGCGTAGAGAGTCCGGAATCGCTCTTCGCTTTCCCGCAAGGCATCCTCGGCTTGTTTGCGTTCCGTGATGTCTCGGGAAATGCCAACTAGGCCAATCACGTTGCCGTCAGCGTCAAACCGGGGCGTTTTCTTTGTCAGCAGGACAACCCTTCTGCCACCAGGCGCGTGGACCTCTTCTTCAATCGTCTCGGCTCGTCCCGTGTTCATGACGCGAAGGTCGGCAGCCATGAAAGCCGACGCCTCAGCGTCGTCGGAATTCGACTCCAAGTCGCTGTGCCCAATCAACTGTTCCAGTGTCAGACCGGTCTGGCGCAAACCGGCCGGGTTCATGAAAAGGAACCGGGAGTCGCGGTCTTTGACGAAAATCATGTCTTCGGAATGGTCGGTAATGGAGCGCAGCAGCGCCTCATTCTCTCGCAAGGCCAGTTCGGCACGCTTGCGGGCCGTGATGTCGCGGGACCAGACCAACAAGTTCTCGACCTTGCCATCGGAACTGAAGATCGGCTTGCAGCGCGATTCCACCCAAATCCACGAGCCATCGCGGCATCGAAAACGATGCTCGATGGTGGTGGTCTGTCCCGCCAGATTGGCCTGTCTGGCCTGCTCAACGATGGGAACGTCTTCCGAATGCAGCCGCACACGCCAATCCGTCCTGCGAACATCGTCAGGCGTCCAGCCGGTGACGCGGTAGAACGAGGGACTGACGTAGAGGCGGTTGCCATGCGTGTCGTTGAGCGAGACGAAATCCTCGGCGTTGTCGGCCAGCAGGCGGTAACGTTCCTCGCTCTCGCGTAACGCTTGCTCGGCTTGCTTTCGCCGGGTAATCACATCGAACACGGTCACGAAGTGTCCTTCTTGCTGCTGATAGACCGAAACCGAAAGCCACATCTTCATGGATTCCAAGTAGGTCTCGAACTTTTCAGGCGCGCCAGTGCGTGCCACCCGGTCAAACACTTCCAACAACTTCGGGTCTTTCTCCCAAACACCCGGAACAACTTCCGATGCGCTCCTTCCGACCACATCCCTCAGTCCCGTCAAGGCTCCAAAGGCGTTGTTGACGGCGAGATAAACGAAGTCCCGCGGGCGGTCCTGCTCGTAGATCATCCGGCAGTAAGCAAACCCGTTCAGCATGTTGTCGAACAAGGAGCGGTAGAGCTTCTCCACTTCCCTTCGCGCCGTTTCGGCATGGAACAAAGTCCGGTAGTGAGCCTTGAGGTTCCGCTGCCAGACAATCCCAATGCTAGCGGACGCGGTGATCACGCCCCCGAGAATCAACGCAAGGATCAGGAAAGACCGGTAACGCCAAGCGTCAAAAACTTCTGCCGAATCCGCTTTGGTCACCAGAAACCACGACGAGTTCGGGATGGGTTTCAGCACCGAGAACACTTCGACGCCTCGGTAGTCCTTCCCTTCAACCTGGCCTTCCTTGCCCAAAACAGCCATGACCTCCGGCACGTCGGTTTGGGTCAAGGGGATGCGCAGTTTGAGCACCATGTCTTGCTGATGTCGCAGCTCGCTCAGAAACAACACGGCATCGCCATCCCGACGAACGATGAGAGTCTCGGCGCTACGGCTCGGCACAGGCCACAACTGAATCAGTGGATAAAGAAACTTGCGCACGTCGTTCTGCAAAACAACCGCGCCAACCAGCTTGGGTGACGACTTATCACCGGCGAACAACGGTGCAACGACCTCCAGGAGCGGCACGGAGCCGGCGCCTATGTGGAGATCTGTCAAGACGGGCTTGCGCTCGCGCAGAGCTGTCGCGAAAGCGAGCGATAATTCTGACGAGAGCGGCTCCGTTCGGCGGCTGAGGCTCAGGCGCACCCGGCCGTCGGCATCCACCAGCAAGACATCGGCGTAATGATAATAATCCTGGGCGCGGCGAAAACGATTGAGGATCCTCTCGGATGTCTCGGCGCGCGGGTCCGAAAGCCATCGCGCCACGCTATCAGTAAGAAAGTGACTGGCCATCAGTTCCCCGGCTTCTCCCAACTGATTCTCCCGCCACTGGACGATACTCTCCACTTTCAGTCGCGCAATGCTTTCGAAGGCGATCCCCGCATCCTGGCGGGAAGATTGCCGCTGGCTGTAGTAGAACCATGCGCCCCCGCCAAGCGTGGCGGAAATCATCGCGGCGAAAACCACGATCAACCATCGCGGGATGAACTTCACCGCGAGCCTCCCTTCTTGCTCACGCCTCCGCCAAGCGGTCCAGCGCAGCTTGAGTGGGACGAACTTTCAAGCCTGCTCGTTACGACCTCTGTGAAACGGCTGCGTGAGCATGGCTTCTCACGCCACGCAAAAGGCTGAACCAACCCAAACGACCAGCCAACGGCCCCGCGTTGTAAAGCGTCCTTGTTCATCTTCCTCGGAACCGACCAAAGTCATTCCCTCTGGCATTGTTCTCAAACGCAGGGTCAATAGTCTAGAGACGACGAGGAAAAAAGGTATCAGGGGAACCCCTAATCCCCTTTCCTAAAAACCTGACACTCCGCCAGACCGGTTTTTCGACGTGTTGAACCGCAACACAGGAACGCGTCTATGTTTCGAGCGAGGTAAGACCTTCGCGCACGGCGTATTTCGTCAGCTCGGCCACGCTATGCACACCCAGTCGCTCCATAATTCGCGTCCGGTGGGTTTCGATGGTCTTCACGCTCACATCAAGCCGGCCGGCAATCTCCTTGGTGCTCTTGCCTTCCGCGACGAGCTGCAGCACCTCGCGCTCCCTGTCCGAGAGCGCATGACCTCCCGAATTCGCCGCAGTTTGGGCGTCACGCAGGTAGTCTTTAACAACCGTCTTGGCAATGCGCGGACAGAGATAGGTGTGGCCGTCAGCCACCGTCCGGATGGCGTGCGCCAGTTCCTCAAAAGCGCCATCTTTCAACAGATAACCCGACGCGCCGGCCTTGAACATCCCGGCAATGAACCGCTCATCGGAGTGCAGAGAGAGAGCAATGACCTTGGTTCTTGGCGCGCGCGTTTTGATCTGCCGCGTCGCGTCCACGCCGTTGAGGTCCGGCATGCCGATGTCCATCACGACCACGTCCGGCATCAGCTTCAGGACCAACTGCACGGCGGTCCTTCCGTCGCTTGCCTCGCCAACCACCTCCACACCGGGCGTGACGGCCAGCAACGAACGCAGCCCCTCGCGCATGATTTTGTGGTCGTCTGCCAGTAACACTCGTGTCTTCATCAGTCAGAAAATGAAAGTGCGCGGATACTACGCTTGTTTCAACGGCGCAATCAACACCACCTTCGTGCCCCGGCCCGGCTCCGAGCGAATCTCGCACCGTCCGCCCAGATAACTGAGCCGCTCGCGCAGGTTGAAGATGCCGAAGCCGCCGGTCTTTCCCATCCGAACCACCTGGGCCGTGTCAAACCCTGTGCCGTCGTCCTCAACCGCGATGCGGATCGAGCCATCGTTCTCTTGCGCGCGGACAACGACCTGTGTCGCCTGTGCGTGCTTGGCCACGTTCACAAGTAATTCGCGAACCCCGACAAACAGCAGCGTCCGGACGTTTTCATCCACCGGCTTTGGCTGCGCGTCATCCTCAAACCGGCACTGAAACTTGTATTGCCTGGCAAACTGCTCCGCGAGCCAGTCGAGGGCGGCCTCCAGCCCAAGCTCATGAAGAATCGGCGGGCTGAGCTGGTAGGTCAATGACCGCAGACTATCAATCGCCTGCTCAATGATCTTCCGGCTTTCGTCCACCACCTTCGCGCTGTCGGCAGGCGATTGGGACTGCGCCACGGCGCCCAACTGAATCCGTGCCAACGCAAGCGACTGAATCACGTCGTCATGCAACAGTGCCGCGATACGCCGCCGCTCGCGCTGCTCCGCGACGGACAGTTCTGCGCCCAACGCTCGCAACCGTTGCTGCTGTTCCATCAATGCCGCCTCCACCTCCTTGCGCTCGGTAATGTCGCGAACCATGGCCCACATGCCGCTGGGGCTGCCCTGTTCGTCCCGAAGCAGAAACGTGCGCAGTTCCACAGGGAGGACCGCGCCGTCCTTTCGATAGTATTCCTTCTGGTAAACGTCCGAGAATCCTCGACGCACGACTTGCTTCTCAATGATCTCGGCTTGGAATGCGTGCCATCGTTCGGGCGTCAAGTCCATGTAGGTAAACCGATGCAGTTCTTCGTCCGTGTATCCCAACATCTCCTGGAAGGCCCGGTTGGACTCTTGAATCCACCCATCCATGCTGACGCGCACAAACGCGTCCGTCATGCTTTCGTGCAAATGTCGGTATCGGGCCTCGCTCTTGCGCAATGCCGCCTCCGCTCGTTTGCGTTCGGTAAGGTCGCGTGTGTAGATGCGCACAATATCGGACCTCGGAGTGAAACAAATGCTCTCCTCAAACACGCGGTCCTTAATCACAACCTCGCGATGAATCGTTTCCGATGACCCTTGTCCCAGCATCTTCACGATCTCGCCCCAGTCCTGCGGAATGAAGACACTGGCATCGTCCAAGCCCGATTCCTTCAATATCTTGGCGGCGGCGGGATTGTGGAAGGTGATTGTTCCGGCAACATTCGCCTCAAGAACAGGATTCGGCGTATGTTGTGGAAACGAAGCGAGGCGTTGCATCTGCCTCTCCACTCGTTTCCGCTCGGTGATATCGCTCAGCACGCCCTCGATGGTCACCAAAGTGCTTCCCTCATAGACGGGCGTCCAACGATCCTCAACACACTTCAAAGTTCCGTCTTTGCAGCGCCACCACTCCTCGCTGCGGATCGAGATTCCTTCCACTCTGCGCGACTTCGATCGCTCCAAGCGGCGCTTCTGTTCGTCGGCGTCTCCTTGGTAAACCACCCGCGAGAGAAAAGCGGAGCGACCTCCCATGTTTTGGATATCCTTCACCGTGTAACCAAATATCTTTTCAAAAGCCGGACTCAGGTAACGGAACTCACGCGTCCGCATGTCCATGCTGTAAAGCGCATCTTCGATATGCGTCGCGATTCGGCGAAACTTCTCTTCGCTTTGCCGCAGCGCTTCATCCGAACGCGCCAGTTCCAACGCCCGGTCTTCCGCCGCCGCAGCGCGTTCGGCCACACGCCGCTCAAGCGTCGCAGCAAGTTGCTGCAGCTCCACCGTGCGCTCGGCTACACGCCGCTCCAGCCGGCTATGCAGCAAACGCGAACTGCTGTCGTGCTTCTCGATGATGGAAAGCATCTTGTTGAACGCGTCGGTCAGTTCACCAACCTCGTCGTTGCTCATCTTGACCGCCCGTTGCGAGAAGTCCCTCCGTTCCGCAATTCCGCGCGCCACACAAGCCAGCTTCAGGATTGGACCGGAAATCCCCCTTTGCAGCCAGCCGGCGAAAAGCAACGCTACCAGCATGGAGATACCCGTCACCAAAATGCCGCCGCGAACGAAATTCTTGAACCGCGCCCACATGATCTGTGTGTCGGCCCGCAAATAGACCGTCCCCACCGACCCGCCAGCGTGCTTGATGGTCCGGCACAGTTCCAGATAGTCGCCCACAAACATCTCCCCACTCTCGCGAACCGGCAGTTGTGGTCGCAGCGTCGAACCTTGCCGCGCATAACACGCCAAAACATGACCGTCGGCCGTGTAGAGGCAGGCATTTTCGACGGTCGTTCTGCTCGCAACGGCGGCGAGCGCCTCCTGCGCCGCTTTCGCATCTCTGGCAGCCATCGCGCCGGCGCAGTTTCCGCCGATGATCTCAGCCAGCGCGGCCGCTTCTCGAACCGCAAAACGCTGCAGATAAAACATCCCGCCGTAGAACAACACCACCCCCATCAACACGACCGCGATCAGGCCGGTAAGCGCCATCGCCAGCACCAGCTTCCATTTGATCGGCATGTTCCGAAACAACCGCATCGTCTCCTTGTCCGCCGATTGGCTGACGCCGTTCGTCCCGCGGCTTCGTTCCGCTCGCGCCCGTGTTGCGCGCCAATCGTTCGTGGAGAGTAGCAACTGACCGCGGTTGCGACAATAGGAGGTTTTGGCGGAGAAAATGCCTTACCGCTTTGCAGGTCGTCGATCGCGCCGAAACAAACTGCGGCCAAAGAGGCATGTAGCACCCAAGCAGACCAACAACGCGCTGGAAGGTTCGGGAACAGAGGAGAGAACAAACGGCGAGAAACTGTTTACGGAAAGCGTGATGGTGTTGTTGATGGTGTCGATGGTCTGGCCGGGCACCTCCCACTGGCCATTCACAAAGTGTCGGATGAGGAGTTGGGATTCGTCCACCAACAGGCCCGAATCGTCGTAGTGAAATACAAGCGTGGTGCTGTTGGTGAAGACGCCGGAGAATTCGAGCTGCCAGACCTGGGAGGCGGCCGAAGCGAGATTGAAGTCAATGGCATTGGCGGCGGCGCTGATGTGGATGACGAGTTGCTCGATGAGCTTGAAGCCGGCCTACCCAACCACGATCTCGTCAATCGTTGTGGTGGACTCCGAGGCAATCACCGACTTCTTCCATCGGCCGGAGTAGTAGTAGGCCAGGCTCGCGAGCGTGCCCACCGTGAACGCCACCGCCGACGCGACCCACACGGCCTCGATTCGATGAAAGTGATGCGATAACGCCAGCGCCAGCGGCACGCGCACCACCCACAGCGCCAGCACCGTCACCAGCGTTGTCACCAACGTCCGGCCCGCGCCGTTGATGATGCCGTTGGTGACAAACCACACCGCGAAGAACATGTAGCACGCTCCGATGATCCTCAAATAAGTCGTGCCGATCTGGATCGCCTCCACGTCGTTGAGGAACGCGCGCAGCAAGAGTCCCGGCAGCGCCATCACCGCCACCGTCCCCACCAGCGTGATGCCGCCGCTGATCAACAGCCCCCAGTGGAATACCTCCTGCACCCGGTCAAACCTCTTCGCACCGATGTTCTGGCCCGCCATCATCGAGACCGCCACGCCGAAGCCCATCGCTGGCAGCAGCGCCACCTGGTCAATCCGCATCGCCGCGCCGAACGCCGCCGTCGCGCTCACTCCGTAGGCGTTCACGATCCCCGTGATGAACAGGAACCCGAACGCCGCCAGCCCCTGCTGCACCGCCGCCGGCAGGCCAACCTTGAGAATTAGCCAGAGCGTCGGCCGGTCCAACGTCAGCCGCCGCCAGTCCGGCGCGGTTACGTTCCCGCGCCGATGCAGCCACGCGTAGAGCGCAAACATGCTCGCGGCCTGCGTGATGATGTTCGCGATGGCCGTCCCGTTCAACCCGAGCCGAGGGCAGCCCAGCCAGCCGAACATCAGCACCGGGTCCAGCGCCACCGTCAACAGCAGACCGCCCCCCTGGAAATACAGCGGCGTCTTCGAATCGCCCACCGCGCGCAACAGCGAGCCGATCAGGAACGTCCCGAACAGAAACGGCGTCACCAGCAGCAGCCACCGCGTGTAGGACACCGCCAGCGGCAGCACATTCGACGGTGTATCCACCAGCCGTAACACCGGCGCCGCCAGCCATTCGCCGATGACGATCACCACCACGCCCGCCACCGCCTGCAACGCCGTCGAGGTCTGCACCACCCGCCGCAGCCCGTCCGTATCCCGCGCCCCCACAAACTGCGCCGCCAGGATGCCCGCGCCCACCGTGATGCCGAGCGCCAGCGCCAGCAGCGCAAACATTGTCGCGCCCGTCACCGTGATCGCGCCCATCTCCGCCTCACCCAGCCCTTTGCCCACCCACACCGCATTGACGAAGCTGTAAGCCGCCTGGATCAGATTGCCCAGCATCATCGGCATCGAGAAATACACCAGATGCCTCGGCACGCTGCCGAAGGTCAGGTCTCGTCCATGCGATTGAAGCGCTGCCGCCATGCGCCCTTCATGTTGTCGCTACTTTCCCAAAAACTCAATCGCGGAGAAGAGGAGGCGGGGGGGACAGGAGGCGGCGGAGTCTAAACGCCGAAGCGTTTACGTTGGGAACAACGCGAAGCTGTTAGTCCGGCCCACGCCGTCGCGGTGGTGTGCAACCCAGCCCGCCAGCGGACAGGAATGTAGGCGTTAGAGAGCGGACTGATGAAGACCGATGCCAAACCACCGCGTCCCGCCAGACATTCCCCCAGCCGCGCTCCAATCCGAGCCCGCCGCCGCCGCTTCATCGCACCCCTTCCGTGCCTTGGCGTAAGGGCAGGAGGTGTCGTTTTTTTGCTCCAAAAAATCCATCTTCCGGCCGGATTACGGATTTTTGGCTCCGCAAAAACGATATTCCGGTCGGATTGCGGAGTTTTTACTCCGCAAAACCGGCTTGCCGGCCGGCGAACGCATTTTTTGCTCCAAAAAACCGACGTTCCGACCGGATTGCGGATTTTTCACTCCGCAAAACTGATATTCCGGTCGGATTGCGGAGTTTTTGCTCCGCAAAAACGATATTCCGGCCGGCGCACGGTTTTTTTGGTCAAAAATAGCCACTGACCCGTGAAAATTACCAAATTCAAGCCCTTGAACCTATCCCAACAGCCAAGAAACGCCGGTTTTCGCCTTCTAGACACCGTCGGGAGTGTTTGGCCCGCCCGCCTTTTCGCCTTGTCCGCGCCTATCGTTGGCTACACTGCGGGGCATGAAGCCCGCCAGCACCCCCTACGCCGGCGACTTCAGCCCCTGCCGACGCAAGCCGAAATGCGCGCCCACCGCGATTGAACCAACAGTTTCTTCTACGCGCTGGCGAGATGAACAAACTGTAGCGTCGGTCTCCGACCGACGAATGATGACCCACCGGCGGTGAGACACCGCCGCTACAGGAAAAGGTGGAGCGGGCGCTCCGCGCACGCTATGCTGGGACTCAACAACAGCCACCGCGCCCGGAGGTCGCGGTCCACCTGGCAGGACTCCGCCGCGTATGTGGAGAGCTTGCGGATGTCGTAGGTGTGTTTTCTGCCTTGTCCGCGCCCGCCGTTGGCCTACACTGCGCGGCATGGAGCTTGCCAGCATCGCCCCCGACACCGGCACCTTCAGCGACCCGACGACGCAGAGCGAGAGGCAAGCCGAAGCCGCGTATGTCGAGAGCCTGAGAGCGGCGCTGGCGGGACGAAAAGACGAGGAAACTAGATGCCTGCTATAAAACAATAGTCAGCGCGAGTTGATCTATGAGAAAATTACTGCCGCTTTTCTTGGTCATGGTCCTGGCACCCATGTTGGCACAAGCTGGTCATGGTAGCTGGGTTTGCTTCGACCAAGTGAAGAGTGAAAGAGAATGCATTGCCTACGTTCATATCGAATCGGTCGAGGAGATAAACCATAGCGTAGTGAAATTGAAGCTTCGCCCAATTGCTCGGCTGGCTGGCAAATTGGATTTCAACGGCAAAAATTTGATTGAGGTTCAGCTTCCCATAGGCATCTACTCTCAAATCAATTTGCCTCCTAAACCTAACAGCTATGCAATAGCGCTAATCTCGGACCCGACAGTTCCAGACGTTTCACGAGGACAACTGCCTTGGCGGATATATTCTGACCGCGTGTTTTTTATGCCAAACTTCAAAGGTCTGGTGCCGGTGGTCGGTGATCCGACGCCCATAATGGAGAAGGTTCTTGAGGCGATTAAACTTCTTCGCGATGCTAAAGTTGCGGGCCGCGCAATCCAACCGGTCATCACTGAAATCGAGCAGTCATTTAAGAGCCTTAACATCCCAAAGGAATAGGCTCTCCTTTTCAGATAGGGCTACGTGAGGGCGCGCAGCCTACAGTGACCTACCTTCTGACCGCTGCGACGATTTCCTTCACCGCTTCCGCTGGCGGCAGGAGCTTCATCTCGCCGGTGGCGCGCTGCTTCACCTCGACGCCGCCTTTGGCCAGGCTCTTCTCGCCGATGGTGACGCGGATGGGGAAGCCGATGAGGTCGGCGTCCTTGAACTTGAAGCCGGGGCGCTCGTCGCGGTCGTCGAGGATGACCTCCACGCCTTCGCGCTCCAGCGCGTCGTGGATCTCCTGCGCGATCTTCGCGGAAGCTTCCTTGGCCGGATCGAGCAGGCTGATGCAGACGTGGAACGGCGCGACGGCCATGGGCCAGACGATGCCGTCCTTGTCATTGAAGCACTCGATGACCGCCGCGAGGGTGCGCGTGACGCCGATGCCGTAGCAGCCCATGACGCAGGGATGGCTCTGGCCTTTTTCGTCGAGGTAGTTCGCGCCAAGCTTCTCGGAGTATTTGGTGCCGAGGATGAAGATGTGGCCCAGTTCGATGGCGCGCTGGATGCGCAGCGGCGCGGCGCACTCGGGGCACGGCTCGCCGGCGGCGACGGAGCGGAGGTCGGCCCACTTGGTGACCTTGATGTCGCGCTCGACGCAAACGCCCCGGAGGTGGAAGCCGTCTTCGTTCGCGCCGGTGACCATGTTGAACCGGCCGCGCAACGCCTCGTCGGCGTAGATCGGCACGCCGCTCTTGCCGACGGCACCGAGCGAGCCGGGACGCGCGCCCATGAGCGGCACGATCTCGTCTTCGCGCGCGGCGCGGAACTCGATGGCGCCGGTGGCGGCGGCAAGCTTGACCTCGTTGAGCGGATGATCGCCGCGCATGAGCACGAGGACCGGTTTGCTGTCGGCGATGAAGATGAGCGTCTTGACCTGCCGGTCGGCGGCGACGAGGAACGGCGGCTTGGTCAGGTCCTCGATGGTCTTGACGCCGGGCGTCGGGAACTTCCCGACGTTGGCGGGCGCTTCGCCGTCTTCCAGCCGCGCGAGCTTGGACTGCGCCTTCTCGACGTTGGCGACGTAGCTGCACTTCTCGCAGAAGGCGATTTCGTTCTCGCCGCATTCGGCGGTGACCATGAACTCCTGCGAATACTTGCCGCCCATGACGCCGCTGTCGGCCCAGACGCACTTGAGCTGCTGCGTGCCGAAGCCGCAACGCTCGAAGACGCGCTGGTAGGCCGCGCGCATCGCCTCGTAGCTTTTCACCGCGCCGTCCTCGGTGGCGTCGAAGGAGTAGCCGTCCTTCATGACGAACTCCTTGGCGCGCATCAATCCGAAGCGCGGGCGGATCTCGTTCCGGAACTTGGTCTGGATCTGGTAGAAGTTTTTCGGGAGCTGGCGGTAGCTGTGGATTTCATCCGCCGCGAGCGACGTGATGACTTCCTCGTGGGTCGGGCCAAGGACGAGTTCGCCGCCGGGGGCGAACTTGCTGCCGTCGGCGGGGCTGGCGGCGAACATGACGCGTTGCGCGGCATCCCAGCGCGGCCCGCGCTGCCAGAGTTCCTTCGGCTGGAGCGCCGGCATGCGGATCTCGATGGCGCCGGCGCGGTTCATTTCCTCACGGACGATGCGCTCGACCTTTTCGTAAGCGCGCAGGCCGAGCGGCAGGAAAGTGTAGATGCCGCCGGCGAGTTTGCGCATGAGGCCGGCGCGGAGCATGAGTTTGTGGCTGGGGATTTCCGCCTCGGCGGGCGATTCCTTCAGCGTCGGGATATGTGTTTGGTTCCACTTCATAATTAAGAGCCGGGCAGTCTAGCGACGGGCGCAGGCCGGACAAGAAAAATAGCGGCGTCATATCCGCTTGTCTCGGGCGGCGCGGATGCCTACGCTGCGGGCGGTTGAAGCACAGCTCGGAGAACTCGCTGATGAAACAGAACGGATCGCCCGCCGCCGTCCAGGAAAACTCCCCACGTCCCGCCGCGCCATCAGAAGGCGGCCGCTTGATGTCGCTGGACGCGCTGCGCGGTTTCGACATGTTCTGGATTGTCGGCGCGGGGTCGTTGGTGCACGCGCTCCACAACATGGGCGACAACCCAGTGGTCCACTTCCTCAACACACAACTCAGCCATGTGCAATGGGCCGGCTTTCACTTCTACGACCTGATCTTCCCGATGTTCGTGTTCATCACCGGCGTCTCGATGATGTTCTCGATGGACAAGGCGCTGGCCAAGCACGGCTGGCACGGCGCGATCATGCGCCTCGGCCGTCGCTGTGCGCTGCTGGTGCTGCTGGGCATCTTCTACTACGGCGGCTTGAGCAACCCGTGGCCCGGCATCCGTCTCACGGGCGTGCTGCAAACGTTCGGCGTGGCCTGTTTCCTCGGTGGCTCCATCTACATTCTGTGGCCGCGGAACCCTCGAGCGATGGTGGCAGCTTTTCTCTCGTTCATGATTGGTTACTGGGCGCTGATGACGTTCGTGCCGTTCCCTGATCTGCACTTGAACAAAGAATCTGTGGCGAAACTTGCGGCGCAGGTCGGCTCGAAAGATCCAGCGGTGCTGGCCCAGTCAGTCACCGGACGCGTGCATGGCGTGTATGAGGAAGGCTACAATCTGGCGAACTACACCGATTTCCGTTACCTGCCGGGCAAGAAGCAATACGGCGACGGCTACTGGGAAGCGCAGGGCCTTCTCCAGATGGTGATGGCCACGTCATCGTGTTTGCTGGGAATCCTCGCCGGGTTGTGGCTCCGCCGTCAGGACACCAGCGATGCGCGGAAAGTATTAGGGCTGCTCGGCGCGGGCGCGGTGAGCGTGGCGATCGGGTTTCTGTTGGGCTTGCACTTCCCCGTCGTGAAGAAGCTCTGGAGTCCGTCGTTCGTGTTGGTGGCCGGCGGATATAGCGCGATGCTGCTCGCGTTCTTCTACTATGTCGTCGAAATGCGGAAGAGCCAACGCTGGTGCGAGCCGTTCGTCTGGATAGGCATGAACCCGATCACTATTTACCTTGCGCACAACATCATCAACTTCTCGACGCTGTCGGCGCGTTTCACCGGCGGGGATGTGCAGCGGTGTCTCGACCTGCACGTGGCGAAGGGAGCGGGCGGCTTGCTCGTGGCGTTGGTCGAGGTGGCACTGACGTTCCTGCTCGTGCGGTTCCTCTACGTGCGGAAGATCTTCATCCGGCTCTGACGCCGCCGGCACAGTGACTGACCTCAGCCCTTCCTCAGATGGGCGATCAACGCGTCAGTGACTTCGCGGGTGTTGGCCCGGCCGCCGAGGTCAGGAGTCTTGATGTTGGCCTCCAGCGTATCCTCGATGGCGTTGACCAGCCGCGACGCAAGCGCCGGCTCGCCGAACCATTCGAGCATCATGGCGGCCGTCCAGACTTGGCCGATGGGGTTGGCGATGCCGCGCCCGGCGATGTCTGGCGCGCTGCCGTGGACCGGCTCGAACATGGAGGGGTGTTTCCGCTCTGGGTTGAGGTTTGCGGCGGGCGCCATGCCGATGCTGCCCATGATCGCGCCGCCGAGATCGGTGAGGATGTCGCCGAAGAGATTGGAGGCGACGACGACGTCAAGTTCCTCCGGCTTCAGGACGAAGTAGGCCGCCGCCGCGTCCACGTGCATCAACCGCCATTGCACGTCGCTGTAGTTCGCCGCGACCTCGGCAGTGATCTGGTCCCAGAACGGCATCGAGTGGATGATTCCGTTGGACTTCGTTATCGAGACGAGTCGCTTGCGGCGCGACTTGCGGGCGAGATCGAAGGCATGGCGCAGCACGCGCTCGCAGCCGTGCCGGGAGAAATACGCCTGTTGGATGGCAGCTTCGTGGGGTGTGCCCTCATAGACGCGCCCACCGACGGTCGTGTATTCGCCTTCGTTGTTCTCGCGCACGACGGTGAAATCGAAACAATGCGGCGTCTTGTCGCGCAGCGGCGAGGCGATGCCGCGCAGGAGCTTCACCGGGCGGAAGTTGACGTATTGCTCGAAGCCGTGCCGGATGTCCATCATGAAGCCCCAGAGCGAGACGTGATCCGGCACCAGGTTCGGCAGACCCACAGCACCCAGGAAGATCGCGTCGAAGCTCGCAAGCGTCTTCTGCCAATCGTCGGGGCGCATTTTGCCGTGCGCGACGTAATACTCACACGACCATGGGAATTCGGTCTTCGTGAACTTCAGCCCGCCGTGCAACTCCGCCGCCGCGTCCAGCACGCGCAAGCCTGCCGGCACAACTTCCTTGCCGATGCCGTCGCCGGGGATGACTGCCAGTGAAATAGTTTTCATACAGGAAATGGTTTAAACGAATACATCCAGCACCGTCGCTTTGCCGCGCGGGCGGAGCGTGAACTTCTCCAGCGAGGCCGGCACGAGCGCGAATTGTCCCGTCGCCAGCGGCACGTCGCCGATGTCCACGCGGCCCTCGACGGCGGCGATGATGTGGAAGCTGTCGTTGCAGTAGAGCGGGCGCGGCGCGTCCAGCCTCAGCCGCGCGCAGACGAAGTGTTCGCAAGCTACCAGCACCTCTTCGCGTGCGTCAGCCAGCGGCGGCTCGAAATCCTTGAAGTCAATGCACTGGAGCGATTGCTCCACGTGGATTTCGCGCGGCCGGCCCCAATCATATACGCGGTAGGTCGTGTCGGAGTTCTGCTGAATTTCGAAGATAACCAGCCCCGTGCCGATGGCGTGCAGCCGACCCGATGGCACGAAGAGCGCGTCGCCGGCGTGCGGCGAGAGCTTGTGGACGAGTGGCTCCAGTTCGTTACACGCAAGGGCAGCCTCGAACTGCCGGCGCGTCACGCCGCGTTTGAGGCCGGCGTAGAGCGTTGCGCCAGGGTTGGCCTGCGCCACAAACCACATCTCGGTCTTCGGTTCGCCGCCGAGTTTCGGCGCGACCTCGGCGGGCGGATGCACCTGGAGCGATAGGCGGTCGCGCGCGTCGAGAATTTTGATCAGCAGAGGGAAACGCCCGTTCGCCATCGGCAGCACCTCGCCGAGTAGCGCCTCCTGATCTTCCTCCATGATGGAGCGCAGAGTGCGGCCAGCGAGCGGGCCGTTGGCGACGACGCTGAGGTTGTCGCCCTGGTCGGAGATTTCCCACGACTCGCCGATGGCAATGCCGGGCGGCAACAGCTTGTGGTAAAGCCGTTCCATCTCGCGTCCACCCCAGACGCGCTCCTTGAAAATCGGTCGGAAAACCAGCGGATAAAGCATGGCGGGACTGAAACCGGTTTTACCAGCGGAGTCAAGCCGTACGACGAAGATGGAGGAATGGAGTCATGAAGCTGAGGATTGAATTGTCATCGCTCCATTCGGTGCTTATACTGGCTCTTCGATCCATGGCCAGCAACGCACGAACACGCAGTTCCGCCCACTTGTGGGAGGTGAACGCAATCTTGTTGCTCGGGATGAGCGTGGTGCTTTTCCTGAGCTTCGTTTCTTTTGTGCCAGGAGACATTTCTTGGATCAAAGAACCGCCGAATTCGCCGGCGCACAATTTCGTCGGGCCACTTGGCGGGTGGGTGGCTTACCTGCTGGCGCTACCGTTTGGGAACAGCGTGTGGTTGCTCTTTGCGCTCGCGCTTGGCTTTGGCATCGCGTTCTTGTTCGCGGGTGAGCTGATGGGCTGGCGGCAGGCGTATTGGACAGCGCTGATGTTACTGTCGGGCTGCGGACTGGCCGACAAGCTGCAAATCGCCTCAGACTCGACGTTGGCGCAGTGCGGACACGGAGCGGGTGGGTTTGTAGGACATTTCATTGCGGGGACATTACTCGCGCCAGTCGCGCCGGCGGGGCCTTACATTATTCTGCCGACGGTCTGGTTGATTAGCGTCGTCATGTTAACGGGCTTCAGGCCGATTCACACTGGCGCGTTGTTGCTGATGAAGCTGCAGGAAGCTTGGGCGGTGAAACGCGAGCAGGCGACGGCCATGTCGCGCCCGGACTTGCGCGGCGAACTGGTGCGCAAACAGCGCGAGGTGGAGCGCCAGATGCGCGAACTGGAGAAGAACGGCAAGCGAGCGAGCGCCGAGGAACCTCAACCGGTGGAGCAGGTGTTGCCGCCACAGAACATCACCATCCGCGATCATTCGCAGCCGACGCCTACGGTGAAGCAGGCCACCATTCCGACTGCCACGCCCGTCGGCGAAAAAGCCGCGGCGAAAGCTTTGGCGACTGCTGCCGCCGCGCCGCCGATTTCGAGAATCGAACCGCAGCCTGAGCCGGCGCCGGCGCCCAAACCCGCGCCCAAACCGAAAGCTGAGCCGCCACCGCCGGTTAGAAAACCTGAACCGCAGGAAGCACTTGCCGTGCAAGCGCCGGAATCCGTGTCGCCGCCGGTTGCGCCGCCGCCGAGACCCGTGTCGCCGCGTCCGGCTGCCGCTGGGCACAAACCGGTTTCTGCCGCGCTGCCCGCGACGCCGGTTTCCTACAAGAACTGGCAATTGCCGGGTCACGATTTGTTGGTGCGTCCCACGCCCGACAGTCCGGCTGCGCAAGTGGTTGAGGACCTGAAGCAGAGCGCCGCTGTTCTCCAAGCGACGCTGGCCGATTTCGGCCTCGACGTGCGCATTGGCGAAGTGACGAAAGGTCCCGTCATTACACGCTACGAAATTCATCCAGCGCCCGGCGTGAAAGTAGAGAAGATCACGACGCTCCACAACAACATCGCACTGGCGATGAAAGCCACCAGCGTCCGCATCCTTGCACCGATTCCCGGCAAGGCCGCCGTCGGCATCGAGGTTCCTAACCACACCACCACCGTCGTGTTCTTGCGCGACGTGCTGGAATCCGAAGCGTGGAAGCACACCAAGGCCCGCCTGCCGCTGGCGCTTGGCAAGGACATTGGTGGCAACGTCATCATTGGCGACCTGGCCGACATGCCACACCTGCTGGTAGCCGGTGCGACCGGTTCCGGCAAGACCGTCTGTATTAACGCCGTCATCACCGGCTTGTTGTTCCACATGTCGCCGGAAGAACTCAAATTCGTGTTCGTGGACCCGAAGATCGTTGAAATGCAGATGCTGAGCGCGTTGCCGCATCTCGCGCTGCCGATCGTCACCGATCCTAAGAAGGTGTTGCTCGCCTTGCGCTGGCTGATCAATGAAATGGAGCGGCGCTACCAGATTTTCGCCAAGGTCGGCGTCCGTAACATTCACGGTTTCAACACGCGCGATCGCAAGCGCGATCCGCAGCGCGAGGCGGCGGACAAGGCCGCTGCGGAGCAGCAGATGGAACTGACCGTGCCGCGCGACTTCGAGCTGAAGATACCCGACAAGCTGCCCTACATCGTGCTGGTGGTGGACGAACTGGCGGATTTGATGATGACTGCGCCGGCTGACGTGGAGATGTCCATCACCCGCCTTGCGCAACTGGCGCGCGCCACCGGCATTCACATGATCGTGGCTACGCAACGTCCCAGCGTGAACGTCATCACCGGCGTCATCAAGGCGAACGTGCCGGCACGCATTGCTTTCCAAGTCGCCAGCAAGCAGGACAGCCGCGTCATCCTTGACGCCAACGGCGCCGACAAGCTGCTCGGCAAGGGTGACATGCTCTATCTGCCACCGGGCAGCGCGAAGTTGATCCGCGCGCAGGGTGTTTTCGTTCAGGACGAAGAGATTCGAGCCGTTGCCAATTTCCTCGGCAAACAAGCGCCGCCGAGTTTTGAGCGCGGTATCACCGAGAAACTCACTGCTGAGTCGCCTGCCGGTGCGGCAAGTGGTGAAACCGAAGAGGACGAGGAACTGGTGGAACAGTGCGTCGAGGTCATCCGCCAGAGCAAGCGTGCCTCGGTTTCCATCTTGCAGCGGCGCCTGCGAATCGGATATACGCGAGCGGCGCGCATCATGGATATTCTTGAAGAGCGCGGCATTGTCGGCCCCCACAAAGGAGCGGAGCCGCGAGACATTTTGATTGAC
This sequence comes from Verrucomicrobiota bacterium, assembly GCA_026397915.1. Taxonomy (GTDB): domain Bacteria; phylum Verrucomicrobiota; class Verrucomicrobiia; order CAIQCK01; family CAIQCK01; genus CAIQCK01. Next base: position 136,481 of record JAPLTX010000038.1, on the reverse strand, counting down.
CTGGATGGTGAAATCCCGGCCAACAGCGAAGAGTAACGTCAGGACAGTTTCATGGAAACGATCGGCCAACAATTACAAGCGGCACGCGAACGAAAGAGAATCTCGCTGGAAACCGCCGCGCAGGCGACGAAGATTAAGGCCGAATACCTTGCCGCGCTGGAGGCCAACAAGTTTGACCACATCGAGGCGCCAGTCTATGTCAGAGGCTTCCTCCGCATCTACGCGGAGTATGTCGGGCTCGATCCCAAGCCGCTCGTGAACCAGTTCAACAACTTGAAGTCGGCTGAGTCTGCCGCTCTGGCCGAGCCGCCCAAGCCGATCATCCACCGGCCCATTGGCAAGACTTCGACCTCCGTGCTTCCCGATGCGCAGACGCCGCTGTCGCCGTCGCTGCTCTTCGCGCTGCTGGGCGTTGTGATCGGTGTGCTCCTGGTGATCTGGGGCATCTGGGCTGTGTTCGGCGGCGCGGGCAAAACCAAGAGCGAGCCAAAGTCCGCCAGCAAACCAGCCGCCAGCGCCACGCCAGCCAAGGCCGCGGCCGAATCCTACATGAAGCCGAAAGGCGTCGGCCCCATGTTGATCATCGAGCCACCGCGAGCGGCGGCGCATTCGCTCACCCTCCGGGCGGACGAGCCGTGCGAAGTCACCGTGACGGTGGACGGCGCCGTGTTGTTCCGCGGCAACATGCCGCGCAACGAAGTGCGCAAGTTCGACGCCAACCGCACCATCAAGATCAAGGTCAACGACGGCAACGCCATACATGCTTGGTATGACCAGAAAGACCTGGGCAAGCTCGGCCGCCGCCGCGAGCAGATAGATAAGCAGTTCTAGCGGCGTGACTGGCGACTCGTGGTTCGTGATTGGATGTCCAAGCCACGAGTTACGAATTGCGCAATACGCATTACGTTCCCCCATGACCAAAGTCGGCCTCATCAACCTCGGTTGCGCCAAGAACCTTGTGGACGCCGAGATCATGCTCGGGCACCTGCTCCAAGCCGGCATGACGATCGTCAGCGAAGCAGGCGAAGCCGACGCAATCATCGTCAACACATGCTCCTTCATTGACCCCGCCAAGGAGGAAAGCGTCAACGCGGTTTTCGAGGCTGACGAAGTGCGGCGCCGGCTGCGACCGGACCAGGCGCTGATCGTCAGCGGTTGCATGGCGCAGCGGTTCCCGGAAGCGTTGCGCAGGGAGATTCCGGAAATTGACGCGATCATGGGTCTGAACGAAGTGCCGAAGGTGGCCGAAGTGGTCCGGCAAGCCATCTCGCATCGGAAAGCCGCAGGGTTGCGAAAGGTGAGTGGGAAGGCAGATGGCAAATCGCAGGCGGCAGCAGGGAGAAAGACTCCGTCCGCCGCGCCGATCAAGTTCGTTTCGCGGCGCGCGACCTATATTCCCGACCACGACGCACCGCGCTTCCGTCTGACGCCGAAACATTTCGCGTTCGTGAAGATCGCCGAGGGCTGCAATCATCCATGCACCTTCTGCGTCATCCCGCAGATTCGCGGCCGCCATCGCAGCCGCACCGTCGAGAGTGTTGTCACTGAAGCGCGCCGGCTTGTCGCCGAAGGCGTCAAGGAACTGAACCTCATTTCCCAGGACACAACTTACTACGGCCTTGACCTCTGGCCCGCCAGCGCCCGCGACCAGCGGCCGTTCGACCACACACGAAGCCGCAGTTTCACACAATCGTCGCTTTTGCCAATCCAAAATCCAAAATCCAAAATCCAAAATCTTCCCACCCTCTGCACGCTCCTCCGCAAGCTTGACGCCATTCCCGGCGACTTCTGGATTCGCCTCCTTTACACGCATCCGGCGCACTGGAGTGACGAACTCATCGAGACCATCGCCGCGTCGAAGAAGGTCGTCCGCTACGTGGACATGCCGCTTCAGCACATCCACCCGGCGATGCTTGCGGCAATGCAGCGGGAGACCAGCGAAGCGTGGATTCGCAGCTTGATCGAGCGAATTCGCCAGCGGATTCCCGGCATTGCGATTCGCACCGCGTTCATCGTCGGGTTTCCCGGTGAAACGGAGAAGCAGTTTAACCACCTGCTCGATTTCATCCGCGAGATGAAATTTGAACGCCTCGGCGTTTTCCTTTATTCGCAGGAAGAGGGCAGCCGGGCCGCCGAGCTGCCGGGTCAGGTGCCGGAGCCGGTGAAACGCGACCGCCACGCCCGCGCAATGGCATTGCAGCAGCAACTCAGCCGTGAGCGCAACGCGAGTTTGATCGGACAAAACTTCCGCGTTCTGGTGGATGGGCCGAGCAACAAGAAAGGCTTCACCTGGATCGCCCGCAGCGAAGCGGACGCACCGGAGATTGACGGCCACGTTTATCTCGCCGAGAAAAAACTTCGGCCCGGCCAATTTCTGAACGTGACTGTGACCGGCAGCAGCGAATATGATGTGGTGGCAGAGAGACGATGAATCTGCCCAACAAACTGACCCTCTCGCGCATCGTCATGGCGGTGTTTTTCGTCATGGCGCTGCTGTTGCCGCATTTCCCTTACGGCAAGACCGTCGCGTTCTGTCTATTCATCACTGCGAGCGTCACCGACTGGTGGGACGGTTGGCTGGCGCGGCGCAACAAGATCACCACCGCTTTCGGCAGCATGCTCGATCCGCTGGCCGATAAAATTCTCACCTGCGCGGCGTTCGTCTGTTTGGTGGAGATTGACGCGCCGGGTCTGCCGGCCGGCCAGCACAACCTCGTGCAGGCGTGGATGGCGGTGATCATCATCGGGCGTGAATTCGTCATCAACGGCCTGCGGCTGATGGCAGCGCAGAAGGGCGTGACGCTGCCGGCCGACCTGCTCGGCAAGCAGAAGACGATTTCCCAGATGGTCAGCATCAACTTCATCCTGCTCGGCCTGATGCTGACCGAGGACTGGCCGCGGTTGCTCGGCAGTTACATGCAGTTCTTTGAGCAATGGTTCCCGACTATTTCCTTCTGGCTGATGATTCTAACGGTGCTGCTGACCGTCATCAGCGGCGTTTCCTATCTCATCCGTGGCCACCGACTTTACTCGCAAGACACTTGAGCGACTCGCGCTGGTCGTCGCCACCGGCGTCGGCTCCGGCTGCCTGCCGGTCGCTCCCGGCACTTGGGGCAGCCTCGTCGGCGTTGTGTGGTTTCTGGCGCTCTGGAAACTGAACTGGCTCGTGCCGGGTATCGTCGTCGGCTTGGCGCTAAGCGTCGTCACCGCCGGCGTCGGCGAGCAGCACTTCGCCCGCAAAGACCCGCCGCAGGTCGTCGTGGATGAACTTGTGTGTTTCCCGATGGCCATGCTCGGCCTGCCGGTCACGCCGCTGTGGATCGCCGCGGCGTTCGTTCTCTTCCGCGTCTTCGACGTGGTCAAGCCGCAGCCGGCGCACTGGGTGCAACGCTGGCCCGGTGGCTGGGGCATCACTGCCGACGATGTCGTCGCTGCGCTCTACACCTGCGGTGCGTTGCATGCAATTCGTTGGGTCGCTGGCTTGCAAGGAAGCTGCGCGTCCCTATAATCGCCGCACTTTATGCCAATCGAAGAATGGGATCACATTCAGACGCGTTCCGAGTCCTGCAACGGCTGCCAGAAGCCTTTTGCGGACAAGGAGGACTACCATACTGCGCTGTCGCTGACGGCCGAGGGCTACCGCCGCCGCGATCTGTGCGCGACTTGTTGGAGCGGGACCGAGCGCGCCAACGCCGTGAGCTACTGGCAGGGGACGTTCCAGGTTCCCCTGCCGCCGAAACCGGAGACGCTCAAGAAGGAAGACGCCGAATCGCTCCTGCGGAAGTTCATTGACTCCAAAGACCCCGGCCACGCCAACGCCCGCTATATCCTCGCCATCATGCTGGAGCGGAAGCGCACGCTGAAGCATCGCGACACCACCGAGCAGGACGGCCAGAAGATTCTTATCTACGAACACGCCCGCACCGGCGAGACGTTCCTTGTGCCTGACCCGCGTCTGCGGCTCGACCAGCTCGAAGCCGTGCAGACCGAGGTTTCCGCGCTGCTCGCCCCGCCGCCTGCGCTGACGCCAGTGGAACAAGCTTTGGCTTCAGCCGAAAAGGAAGCAAACGCCACTGCTGATTCTGCGTCAGCTACAGAAGAGAATCCGCCACCGAGCGATGCGGAACCGCCGGCGCCCCAATCGTAGGATCAACCTTTGGCGGGGTCGGCCACGGCGTAGGTGAGTGTGGAATTACCGGGCCAGTCGTTACAACCGAGCCACATCCGCGTCAGGGGACGCTGCGCGACGAAACCATAACGCGTCACGATTTGCCGCGCGGGATGGTTCACCGGCACGTCGGCGAAAATCCTCTGACCGGCCAACCTCGCAAGACATGCGCGCAACAGCGCCTCGGCTGTTTCAGGCGAGCGCGCCACCCACGGGCCGAGATGCCACGCGTTGGCGCCAGGGCGGGCGAGGAGGAAGCCGGAAAACTGGGAGATGGGAGATGGGAGATGGCAGTTGGCGGAAGATGGGGAGGAGATCGTCCAGCAAAGGTCGGGATGTTCGTTCGCGAGCCGTTGCAATACTGGCTTGCGCAAGACGCCGAACGCTTCGCGGTCCAACGCGAGAATCGCTTTCATGTCTGACGAACCCTTCTCAATTCCGCACTCCGCATTCCGCATTCCGCATTCCGCATTTGCCACCGTTTCCACGCGCTCCAGTTCGTATTCGTCGCGGAAGCCGAGCGGCACATAGACGGTTTTGCCGGCGGGCGTGGCGTCGAGCTTGATGCACGGCACACCGCGGTGCTGCAACCATGCGATGGCGTGTTGGAGCAGAGTCTTGCCGATGCCGAGCCGGCGAAATCCCGGATGGACCAGCACCATGCCAATCCATGCCACTTTGCCATCGTGGATCGTAGTCGTGGTTGTGCCGACGGGTTGGCCATCCCATTCCGCGATGAAACAACCGTCGGGATTGTAGCTGAGGAACGCGCGCCAATCAGCTTCGACCTGGTTCCAGCCAGCGGCGGTCTTCATCTCCATCCCAAACGGGACGTCATTGACCGTCATGCGGCGGATGTGCAGAGCGGACATGGGAGAATACCGTTGGCGCGACGGGCCTGTTTACTTCTTCATGCCGCGCAGATACTCGTCGAACCAATCGGCCATCGCGTTCAGGTCAGGTTCCTTGTCCTTCCAGCCGTGACCGGCGCCGGGCTTGACGATGAGCTTGGCCTTGGCACCCGCCTCGGTAGCGCGCTTCACGAAGCTCTCCGCTTGCTGCATTGGCACGAGCTTGTCGGCGTCGCCGTGGATGATGAGCGTGGGCGGCATTTTCGCCGTGATGAAATAGATGGGAGAGATTTCCTTGCCGAGCTTCTGGCGGCCTTCGGGTGTGTCGGAGGCCGGCCCGAACGCGGGCTTGAAGTTCTTCAAAATCCCGACGCCCACCGCGTCCTCGCCGGCGGTGCCGTAGTTCAGGAAATCGGTCGGCGGATAGAAACACGCGACCGCCTGCACGGCGCTGCTCTCGCGGTCAATCGGATCCTTGGCGTCGGGTTTGCCTGGCCCGCCTTGCGTGCCCATTGTCACGGAGAGATGGCCGCCCGCGCTGCCGCCGGTGATGCCGAAGCGGTCCGGGTTCACGCCCCACGTCGCCGCGCTGTGGCGGATGAAGCGCACGGCGCGGTGGATGTCCTCTGTGATTTCCGGGATGGTGAACTTCGGCTGCGAGCCGTGCACCACCGCGAAGACCGTGTAACCGCGATTCAGGAACGGCGCGTAGTATTTCGGGTTGACGCTTGCGTGGCTGGAGAACCACCCGCCGCTGACCATGAAGATGACGGCGTGGCCGTTGTTGGCCTTCACCGGCTGAATCACGTCCAACGTAAGAGCAACGCCGAACTTGCGACCGTAAATCACGTCCTCGGTGCGCTTGAAATCGGCTTCGGTCTGGGCGAACGCGGGAAGGACGCAGAGCAACGGCAATAACAGGGCGAGGATGAGAGAGAGCTTTTTCATAAGTGGCGGATGACCTTTAGGTTGCCAGATGTTCCCGGAGCAGTTTCGACGCAACACTGTCGGCACCGTAAAGCCGATCGCACAACCTTCGCTTCCGTTCCGCCTCGGTCAAGCCGGCTGGGAACGAGGCGAGGATCATCTCCCGGGCGGCGTCGAACATCAGCGCGCCCATGACAAATCGCTCTTCGCCGGAGTGCGCCATTAGCTTCTCGCGCACCATGCTTTCCACGTTGGCTGGTGTGTCAGTCATGCGTAGTTTCCTGCCAGAGCTTATCCAGACCGAGTTCGCGCGTCCAGTGCGCAGACGCACAGTGAGGTGGATCGTGCCCGGAGGTCCACCTTCGGCAGCGCCGCAGTCACATCGGTTATGGCTTGCACGCCGTTTAACGCGCGATGCCTGTCCGCCACCTTGCCCTTTCCGTTGCATCCGCTACCTTTGGACGTTCGGCGGTTGGCATGAGGCCACGCCGCCAATGGAGAAACGTTATGCCTCACGCAATTCGCATTTACGAAACCGGCGGCCCCGAAAAGATGCGCTGGGAGGAAGTCCATGTCGCCAAGCCCGGCCCGGGGGAAGTGCTCGTGCGCAACACCGCTGTCGGCCTCAACTTCATAGACACCTACCATCGCTCCGGCCTGTATCCAGTGCCGCTGCCGGCCACGCTCGGCATGGAAGGCGCCGGCATCGTTGAAGCGGTCGGCCCGCGCGTGAAAGGATTCAAGGTCGGCGATCGCGTCGCCTACGCGCACCCCATCGGCGCCTATGCCGAATGGCTCCTGCGCCCCGCCGCGCGGCTCATCAAAATCCCCGCCGGCGTGGACGACCGCGTCGCCGCCGCCATCATGCTCAAGGGCATGACCGCGTGGTATCTCATCCGCCGCACCTACAAGGTCCGCAAAGGCGACACCCTCCTCATGCACGCCGCGGCCGGCGGCGTCGGCCAGCTCCTCTGCCAATGGGCCGCCAGCCTCGGCGCCACCGTCATCGGCACCGTCGGCAGCGACGCGAAGGCCGCGCTGGCGAAAAAAGCCGGCTGCAAGCACGTCATCGTCACCGCCAGGGAAAACTTCGTCCAACGCGTCAAGGAGATCACCCGCGGCGCCGGCGTGCCGGTCGTCTATGACGGCGTCGGTCGGGACACCTTCATGGACTCCCTCGACTGCCTCGCGCCGCGCGGCCTCATGGTGAGCTTTGGCAACGCCTCCGGGCCGGTCGCCCAGTTCAACCCCGCCGTCCTTTCCCAGAAAGGCTCCCTCTTCCTGACCCGCCCGACACTGTTCCACTACACCGCCCGGCACGAAGACCTCGTCGCGGCGGCGCGCGACCTGTTCGCCGTGGTCAAGAACAAGGCCGTCAAGGTGACGATCAACCAGACCTATGCCCTGCGCGAAGCCGCCCAAGCCCACCGCGACCTCGAAGCCCGCAAGACCACCGGCTCCACCGTTCTGTTGCCGTAGCGTGGAAAAGGAGGGGAGGTATTGAGACGGTTGCCTGACATTTCGGCCGTTCCAAGTGAGAGGTCTGGTAACCATGGTTTGGGTTTGTTTACTGCGTTCGTGGGTTCGCCCGAAACAGTCGGGAGTCCCCAGAGTGTCGAGGCGGGTTCCTAGCTCCTTTTGGCAATTCCCGCCGCCTTCGAGGAGCCTTCCGCCGTGATAAACGAGCCTTCCTTTGTCCCAAACGGACCTTCCTTTAGGACAAACGGAACTCCGTTTGTGATAAACGGACTTTCCTTTGGAACAAACGGACTTTCCTTTGGAACAAACGGACTTTCCTTTGGAACAAACGGACTAACGGACTTTCCTTTGGAACAAACGGACTTTCCTTTGGAACAAACGGACTTTCCTTTGGAACAAACGGACTTTCCTTTGGAACAAACGGACTTTCCTTTGGAACAAACGGACTTTCCTTTGGAACAAACGGAACTTCCTTTGGAACAAACGGAACTTCCTTTGGAACAAACGGAACTTCCTTTGGAACAAACGGAACTTCCTTTGGAACAAACGGAACTTCCTTTGTCATAAACGGACCTTCCTTTATGGCAAACGAACATTCCTTTGGAATAAACGGAACTCCGTTTGTGATAAACGAACCTTCCTTTGGGACAAACGGACCTTCCTTTATCGTAAACGGAACTCCGTTTACGACAAACAAACCTTCCTTTGTAACAAACGAACCTTCCTCCAAGCCGCCGGAAACCCCGTCCGAAACGGAAAAAGGCCCTTTTTTGTCAAAAACCGTCTTTTTCATGCCAGAGAGGCCCCCAAAACCGCTTCCGGAACCGTCCGGGACGGTATCCGGGCCGGCTGCTTTACCCTCCGAGAAGATATTCCCGGTTGATTCCTATCCGCCATATCGAGCGAGGGCTTTGAGAGCCGGCGCTCTACTACAGAACCGAAAACCGCTTGCCCCCGCAAGCCGCAGAGAGGACTATGCCCGGAGAAGGCGAAGCGAAAGAGGAACGGAGAAGAATCTACCACGCCTTGGCGGAAGTGAATGCCGGAGATGCTTGAATTTGAAACTGCGGAAGAGCACACAGGACCAAGAATATGAAGAACCTTCTCGAATCTATCCGAGTGCACATCTACGACCGCTTAAGCAGTCCGCTCTTTGGTGCTTTCTGCATCGCGTGGTTAGCTTGGAATCATCAATACCTGCTTATTCTCTGCTCAGATGAACATATCGTCGACCGTTTGGAGCTGTCACGCACAGCCATATTTCCAGATGGCTGGTCAATCGCACGCCGGGGATTCATCTATCCGTTTCTCAGCGGTGCCGTATTCATTTTGGTTTATCCTCATGTTTCGAGACTCTTCTACGGCTATTGGCTCAGAAGGCAGCTAGAAACAAAACAAACGCGGGATAAAATAGAGAATGCGACTTTGCTGACTTTGGAAGAATCCAGAAAACTCCGTGTCTCAATGGCGCAGGCGCAATCTAAATATGACGAAGAAATTAGCAGGCTAGTAGAGACGAACAAAGCACTGCGGCTTGAGATCGAAAACAGGTCGAAGGAGAAACTCATCAGTGATGAAAGTTTGGCTAAGCCTCCAAAAGAGAACAAAAGAGAAACGACCGCAGACCGAAATAAATCTAATCCAGCGCAAGAAGCATTAAGGCTTTTGTATGAGTTAAATGGGAGCATCACTGATGAAGTAAGACGTTCGGAGGTGGCAGCGGAGTGTGAGCAATGGTGGAAGGCAAATAAACTTAGACTTTCTAAAGAAGCGAGAGATATTTTTGCCGAATGCTTCATTACCGCACAAAGTATTTCGTCCATCGTAGATTTGGCTAAAGGGATTCGGCCGTTGGAAAGTAGTCAGCAACGCGACAACATTCGTCAGAACATTGGGAAAGCACTTGAGTTAATCGAGAGCGAAGCTGACGCTCAGATAGATGAGCCAAGTCTGCTGAATGGGGCGCTCAGAAAAGAGAGATTTACCGACCAACCTGATTGGAATCGGCTCATTAAGATTGGTGCGTGGGGGAGGTTTCCCGACAAAGAAGAGTTTCAAGGAGAGGGCGTTGACACGTATCTGCTCTCCCGTTTCAAGTATGGAGAGCGTCCTTTTCGAATCGCGGCTCGCCTATGCTTTAGGGAGCTGTCCCCTCAGGGTGAAACGGCTGCTGTCAATGCTGGCATAGTGTTTGGGTGGCAGGGAACAAGCAAGAAACCGCGTTATTACCATTTGATGTTCACCGGCAAGAGTTTAATTCTCGAACTTGTTGGCGGACGAACCGGGGGTGTGTATGAAGATTTTCAGCACATTGGCCCTAGAGTGGAATTCGAGCTGCAACGTGACCGCTTCTACTATATCGAGTTGCAAGTTGCAGACGGTGATTTGACTGTCTTGATAGATGGTCGGAAGAAATACGAAGCGTCTAACCTTGAAGATCCGATGGGTCGTGTCGGGCTTCGGCCGTGGCGCTCTCTGATGGTTTCCGATCGTTTTGAAGTGAACGACGAGAAGCAGTAAACTGAACCGCGTTCTTCGGACGTTGTTATTGTTCGCAGTGATTAGCGCGTCCGGAGGCCGCGCTCCACCTTGGGTTGCCTCAATAACCATCAGAGGCCGGGCGCGGTTTCGGGTCGCGGGACGGCGGGGCGGGTAGGTTGACCATGTCCATGATCTCGGGGTCGCTGCGGACGGCGGGGGGGACGGCTTCTTCGCGGATCATGCGGACGGCGGATTTGCCTTCGATGGGGCATTTGGTTTCGCAGATGCCGCAGCCGATACAGAGGCTCCAGACGATGTAGGGCCGCTTGACGATGACGCGCTGCTTGGTGACGGGGTGGGTGACTTCGACGTCTTTGAAGAGGATGGCCTTCTCGGGCAGGGGGCAATGTTCCTCGCAGGTGATGCAGGACTCGGCTTTCTTGAACGGCAGGCACAGCTCTTTGTCGAACACGGCCTTGGCCATGATGAACTTTTGTTTTTCGGGGAGCGGCAGCAGGGCGATGGCGCCGGTGGGGCAGACTTGGGCGCAGAGGGTGCAGTTGTATTCGCAGTAGCCGATGCGCCCCATGAACCGCGGCGAGAACGCGCCGTCCAGGCCGTCCTCGAAGAGGACCGGTTGGAGGGCGTTGGTGGTGCAGACTTTCATGCACTCGGCGCAGCGGACGCAGAGGTCGAGGAAGTCCGGCTCCGGCAGCGCGCCGGGCGGGCGCACGAGGTCCGGCGGCAGGCCGCGCGCGGCGTGCATGGCGCCGGAAACCAGCGGCAGGGCCATGCCGGTGACGACGGAGCCGAGGAAGAGCCGGCGCGACGGCTCGAACGGCGCGGGCGCGGTCTTGGGTTTGTCGAAGGTGAACTTGGGCAGGTCTATCGGGCAGTCATCGAGGCAGTCGAGGCAAAGGTTGCAGGATTCCGGTTGGAGCAAGCCGCGTCCGTCGAACGCGCCCATGCGGCAGCGGGTGGTGTAGTCGGTCTCGGCCTTGCAACGACCGCAAGCGCGCGCCGGGAAACGCCGCAGCAGGGAGAAGCGCGCGAAGATGCCGATGAGCGCGCCGGCGGGGCAGATGTTGCGGCACCAGAAGCGACGCTCGGCGAATTCCAGCGCGAAGACGCCAGCGAGGATGACGAACGAGACGATGGAGAAGACGAAGGAGTTCTGCTGGAACGGCAGAAGGTGGGCCTTGAGGAAGGCGTAGATCGGCTCGGTGAAGTTGGAGACGGATTCGGGCGTCTGCTGGTAGATGAGTGTGAACGGCGCGGTGACGGCACGGTTCATCCACGGGTCCACGGCCACGGCCATCCCGCGCACGAGGATGGAGAACGGGTCGAGGTAGCCGACGATTTGGCAACTGAGCACGGCACTGGCGAGCACGACGCCGAGCAGGAAGTATTTCACGACGCGCCAGCGCGGGTTGGGCGGCGTGGTGTTTTTCGGGATCGCGTGGCTGGCAATGTCGAGCAGCGTGCCGAGCGGGCAGACCCAGCCGCAGAAGAAGCGGCCGAGCACGAGCGTGAGCGCGACGGTGATGAGCGCGGGCCAGAGCGCGGCAATGAACTTCACGCCCGCGAGCACGGCGGACGCGGCTACGAGCGGGTCGAGGCGGAAGAAAATGTTTGCGCCGTAAGCGATGCTGCCGCTGCCGTCGCTCTCGGTCTTCCGAAACAGCCAGAGGAAGACGAAGAGGCAGAGGAGTTGCGCAGCACGACGCCACCACTTCGATGGGATGTGCGGCAAACGAAAGCTCACGATGAAGAAAGTAGGACAGGCATCCTGCCTGTCCTGCGCTTCTGTGGAACATGGACTGAACCGAAGCGATTCAGTCGCCGCGACCCCTCACCCTGACCCTCTCCCCATTGGATGGGGAGAGGGAATGCTCTTCCTTTGTTGCGAGCACGCGCACTACTCAGTGAGCCGCACGGCAGCGGCCGAAACTTCTCCCTCTCCCCGTCCGACGGGGAGAGGGCCGGGGTGAGGGGCCGTTCCGATTGCATCGTTCCGGTTGAGAGAAGATTCACGATGAACGAAAGAGTGGCACGGACATTGTGCCTGTCCATTTGATGAAAGGCGGGGCAGGCAAGATGCCTGTCCTACACTTTCACGATCTTGACCTTGTTGAGATCCATCTGGCCGAGGCCCATCGCGAACGCGGCCTTCGTGGTCTCCAGCTCGTCGGGCTTCATGCCGAAGAGCGTGGTCGCGTAGGCGTCGGCGGCGACGGTGTCCGCGGAGGCGAAAAGAGTGTGGAGTTCCTTCACGTCGTCGAGCTTGCCGCCGCTGGGGCCGTTGCGGAGCAGGATGCGCGTGGCATCCACGATGGTCAGTGTCGGCCGCAGGACGGTGTTGAGGTCCACGACTTTCTGGGTGAGGCCTTGGTGAAGCTGGCCGCGCTTGCCGCCGATGACGCCCATGATGTTTTTCAGGCCGAGCGTGAGACGGGCGAGCTTGTGGTCCTTGGCGATGGGCATGTTGATGTAGCAATCGGCGCCGATCGCGTCCTTGTAGAACTCCCACTCGGTGATGCCCTTACCCTTCTGAATCTTGACCGGCACGAACTTGCGGTCGTCCACGAAGGAGCAGGTGACGCGCGGGTCGTTCAACGACTCGATGGCTGCCGGCGTGCCGCAACTGGCGTAGCAGAGGCGCATGTCCTGGCAGGTGCGGTCGAAGATCATGACCTTGGACGCGCCAGCGCTGAGGCAGAGTTTGGCCATCGCCTTGACGAGCAGCGGGTGGGTGTTGGCGGCCAGTTCGGGTTTGCGGTCCCACGACATGTTGGGCTTGATGACGACGCGCGCGCCCTTCTTGACGAAGGGGGCGATGCCGCCGAGCGGCTCGAACACTTTGACGAGAAGCGCCTCGTAGTCGGTGCCTTTGCCAACAGAGAGGAGCGGCTCGGCTGTGGCGGCGTTGAGCGACTGCGGGAAAACCTGGAAGATCGGCGGCGCGGCGAGAAGGCCGGCCGACCATGCGGCGACCTGGCTGAGAAATTGGCGGCGGTTGGAAGTCACGGTTTGCGCGACGGCGGAGACAGATGTCGTTTTCATGTTTATGATCCTTTGCAGGCGCAGAGCCTAAGCGATGACGTTTTTCCGGGCAAGAGATTCTGAGCAGTTCTACTCGTGGCGCAACGCCTCAATGGGGCTGAGGTTCGCGGCGCGGCGGGCGGGGTAGATGCCGAAGATGATGCCGGTCAGGCCGGAGATGCCGAATGCCAATGCCAGGGACGAGAAGGTGATGATGGTCTTCATGTCGGCGAAGTAGGAGACGATCATCGGCACAAGAACGCCCACTGCGACCCCGATGAGACCTCCGCCAAGAGAGAGCACGACGGTTTCCACCAAAAACTGGGTGATGATATCCTTCTTGCGCGCGCCGAGGGCACGGCGGACGCCGATCTCGCGGGTGCGTTCAGTGACGGTGGCGAGCATGATGTTCATAATGCCGATGCCGCCGACCAGCAGCGAGATGGCGGCAATGGAACCGAGCACGACGTTGAAGATACGCTTGGTCTGCTCGGCTTGGCGGAGCAACTGCAACGGGACGATGATCTCGTAGTCCTTCTTGGTGTGAAAATGACGCAGCATCGCCTCGATGTCCGGCACGGCGGGTTCGATGGCGTCGGTGTCGATCATTTGGACGGTAATCTGGTGAAGTTGGACGCGCTCGGCTTCGAAGCTGCCGGCGGAACGACGGAAGAGAATCTCGCCGAAGCGGCTGCGCGCGCACGAGAGCGGGATGTAGAGATTGTTGTCGAGCGCCTTGCCGCTGTCGGGCGCGCTGGCACCGGGGCGTTTGTCCATGGAGGATTTCTCACGCACCAAGCCAACGACGCGGTAATAGTCCATGCCGACGCGCACTTCCTCATCGAGGGGGTCTTGGAAGGGGAACAACTGGTTGGCGAGACTGACCGTCATGATGCAGACGTTGTCAATGTGGGTTTCGTCGTTCTGGGTCAGGAACCTGCCGCGCACGATGTCGAGTCCGGTAATCTGCGCGTAGCTTGGATGCGTGCCAATGATCTGGCTGGGGACGACGAAGCGGTTGAAGCGGACGCTATCGCGGATGATGCGCATGGGCAGCACGTGTTGGGCGCCGACAAGGGTTGTTTGCATCCGACCGGCGTCAGAATAGGTCAAACCATAGTCGCTGATGCGGCTGCGGCCGGAACTGCCCACGACGTTGGATTCGGAGGGTTTGATGCTGCGGATGATGATGTTATTGCTGCCAAGTTTCTTGATGGCTTGTTGGGCTTCGTAGGAGCCGCCCTCGCCGATGGCCAACATGGCGATGACGGAGCAGACGCCGAAAATGATGCCGAGCATGGTCAACCCGGAGCGGAGTTTGTGGAGCAGCAGGCTCTTGATGCCCAGTTGAACGGTGAGGAGGATGGCGGGGGCGTTAATCATGGTGCCGGGGCCTCCGCGGTATCGTCGTGCTCCAGTTCCTCGACCACGTGCTGGAGCGTGCGCTGGTGGATTTCGTGGTCAATAACGCCGTCTTTCATGTGGAGCACGCGGTGGGCGCGCTCGGCGACCTCCTCGCCGTGGGTGACAAGCACGATGGTCTTGCCCTCGGCGTTGAGCTTGTCGAGCAGGTTCAGGATTTCCGTGCCTGTGGCGGAGTCAAGGTTGCCGGTAGGCTCGTCGGCGAGAATCATCAACGGGTCGTTGACGAGCGAACGCGCGATGGCAACGCGTTGCTGCTGGCCGCCGGAAAGCTCCTTGGGCCGGTGGTGTAACCGGTCGCCGAGGCCGACCAGTTTGGCCAGATTCACACAATGGTCGTAGCATTCGTTGATGTCACGGCCTTGGTAGAAGAGGGGAACGTGGATATTCTCGATGACGGTGAGCTGGTCAATGAGATTGTAGGATTGAAAAATGAAGCCAAGCCGCTTGCCGCGCACGGCCGAAAGCTCGTCATCGTCCATCTTCGAGACGTCCTCGCCGCCGAGGTAGTAGGCGCCACCACTGGGCCGGTCGAGGCAACCGAGCATGTTGAGCATCGTGGACTTGCCGGAGCCGGAAGGCCCCATGATGGCCACGTAGGAGCCAGCCTGGATGTCAAGGCTCACGCCACGCAAAGCGCGGACCTTGATGGCGCCCAAGTCGTAGGTTTTTTCCAACCCTTCGAGCCGTATGATCGGACTGCTGCTCATGGCGACTGGACGGATGTTCTGCCGGTGGAAGTCACCGCGTTGGTAGCGTGGCCAGCCGGGGTGCCAGGAGCGCCGCGCACGGCGGCTTGTTTAAGGGCGGCCAGCGGTGGCTCCAACGGCTGGGCGGCCCGGCGCAGTTCGTTCAGCGGCTGTTGGAGGGTTTGCAGTGGCGTCGGCGGTTTTGACACGACTGGCTTGTTCTGGGTGGCGACGCCTTTGGCACCAGTCTTGCGTTTCTTCGGCGTGCTCTTGCGGTCAGACTCGTATTCCTTGCCTGCAACGATTGAGCCGGACAAGTCAATCTCGTCTGATTCAGCCAGCAACGGAGCCAGCAGCACATTGTCGCCTTCCTTCAGACCGGTCTTGATTTCAATGAACTTATCATTGTAGAGACCGACTTCGACGGGCGTGGGCTTTGCATCTTTTCCGAAACAAACCTGCTCGCCCTTGACCGAGGTGACTGCCTGGATTGGCACAGCGACGACGTTGTGGAGGTTGGTGATGACGATTTCCGCCCGTCCGGAGACGCCGGGTTTGAGTTCAGTCGGCAGTGTATCGTCAATCAACACTTCGGTGACATAGACCTTGAGCGTTGGGTTGTAGTAGCGACTGGAAGCATCCGGCAGCACGGCCACTTTGTGAACGTGGCCCTTCAGCCGCGAGTCCGGCATCGAGTCAATCGTGACATAGGAGGTCTGGCCCGGCCGGATTCGGGTGATGTGAGACTCATGCACCCGGATTTCGATGACCATCTGGTTGATGTCGGGCAGCTTGATAATTTCCTGCCGATAGCGGATGGAGGCGCCTTCCTCGATCAAGATGCTGGAATAAGAGCCGGAGGTGCTGGAGCTGTAAACCACCAGACCATCCGATGGCGCGTGGATCGTGCACAAAGCCATTTGCTTCTTCATCTCATCGTAACGTTCCTGCTGCAAGGTCAGGGTTCTTCGGCGTGCTGTCATGTCAGCCTCGGACTGGGCGATCTGGCCGGTGGAACGCAGTTTGAGCCGCTCAAGTTCCTTCTGATACGAGTCAACGTAAGCCTCATACAAACGCCGTTGCTTCGGGTAGGTGTATTTGACCAACAACGCCTGTGATTCCTTGGCCTGTGCCAGTGTGACGGTTCTTTGGGCCAAGGTCAGCTCGTCGGCCTGCAACTCCGATTTGGTGGCGTAACCTTTCTCGTGCAGCACCCTCGTCCAGTTCAGCCGGTCTTTGGCGCGCTCCAAGTCTGCCGCCGCAAGGTTGATGGCGTTCTCTGCATTATTCTTCAACTGTGGCCAGTCACCCTCAATATATTTTTCCAGGTCGGATCTGGAAAACTCCAGCTTCATCTCGGCATCCTTGATGTTGCTTTCAACGACACTCTTTTGGATAGCGAGGGCTTGTTCGGCTTGGACGAGCGCGAAGCGGCTGCTCTCGAGCGTGATTTCCTGGGACTCCATGCTGTCTTTGATCTGGCTCGAATCGAGTTGCACCAACAGATCACCTTTGCGAACGGAGGTTCCCTCAGGGACAATGCTGATGATCTTCGTCATCGTTTCGACTTCTGAGCGGATGGAGAATTCGTTCAACGCCCGCAACGTGCCGCCTTCGACGACCGAAATCAGAAAATCGCCGCGCTTGACGGTGTAGTAGGTGCGCTGGGTGTCGTTGGTATGCGTCACACTGCTGGCGAGCCACACCACCACGATCAGCAAGATCGCCGCAACGGCTACTGCCCACCGCGGATGCTGCTGGCTCAATTGCCAGAGCTTGCCCACGACAGGCTTGCCTTTCAGTCGTTGATCCAGAACTGCGCGCAACGAATCTAATGTCATGACATGCCTTTATTACCGGAAAAGTTTGTCGGGTGGAATCAATTCCACTTGCGCCGCTCGCTGTTGGACCGGCGGTGGCACAGCCGGGGCCGCTGCGGCGGCGGGCGGCGGCGCGCCCGGCAGGGGGATCGGCTGCTCCGCCAACCAGAACCGGTCGAGATCGGTGCGAATGATGCCAAGGTCCGAGAGCAAGTTCCATCGCGCCGTGTGATAGGTCAACAGTGCCCCTGTGAAAGCGTTCTGGGCGGCCAGCAGTGCGGACTGCGCTGTCAACATGTTGAGCATGTCTATTCGGCCAGCCTGTAGCAGCATGACGCTGCCCTCCAGGCTGCGTGTGGCGATACGCAGCGCGTCTTGCTGGATGGCGTAGTTCTTGCGCGCCTCGTCCAAAGCGCGCAAATCCGCCTGGATGCTGTTGCGGACGTTGTCCAGCAACAACGCCAGGGTCCGCAGTTCTACTTCAAAATTGATTTGCGAGGTTCGAAAGTCATTGCGCTGCGGAAGCCGGTTCAGCGGCAGGTTCAACTGCACCTCGCCGTAGGCCCTATACTGGCCCACGTCGAATCGGGAGTAATCATACCCGTTGGGTTGCGGCAACTCCACGTGGCCGATGATGTTAAGGTCCGGCTTTAACGCGTCGGCGTAAAAATCTATCTTCCGCTTGCTGTCCTCGAACTTGTTGATCTCGTTCTGCACGTCAAACCGGCTCTGGCACGCGATCCGGTGACCCTGCTCCTCGGTCAGTTCTATACTTGGCAAACTCATCTTGCGCAGTTCGTCCAGCGGCGACTCGTCCAACACCAGTTCCGTGCCGACCGGCAGGCCGAGTGTGATCTTGAATCTATCCAGCGAATCCTGGTAGCTCTGCACGGACGCCAGATAGGTGCTCTTGGACGTCAACTCCTGCTGGACTGCCTGATCCACCTGATACGCCGCCAACCGGTCTTTGCCCATCGCCTCTGCCCGCTCGCGCACGAGCACGAGGTTCTTGTAGGTGCTGTAGTTGTTGCGGATCACGTCGCGTTGTTGCAGCAGCAGGTAATACTTGGTGACGATATCCAGGGCGAACGTCTGCTCGTAGCGCGCGAAGGTATTGATTTGATAGACCACGTCACGTTCCGCCTGCGTGAGGTTTTCCGTCACGATCTTGTAGCCCGCGCCCCGCAACAACGGCTGCACGAACGTCGCGGAGAACGCCGTCGTGTTGTGCGGCGCGCCGCCGCTGTAAAACAGCAGCACGTCGTTGAGCATGCTCACGGTGAGCGTGCCGCCGGTCTTGAGCAACTGGGAGACGCTGAGGTCGGTCTCGACGGACTGGTCATACACGCCATTGGCATTCCGAGTAAGGATGGGTTTGACGGACGAGGCCCACTGGGGTGTGAAGTTGTAACGCTGAAGTGTCAGTGTCAGCGCCTTAAGATAAACAGTTTCTTTCTGCGACTGATAACTCGGGCTGCGCGCGATCGCGGTCTTGAGCGCCTCGGAGAGCGTCATTGTCCGCTTGGCGGAGATCATCCGCTGCTGGAGGATCTCCGGGGCGGGAATGTCGGAGGGCTTGCGGTCGGAGTAAGGCGTCTTGATGTTAAAACTGTCGTTGGTCTTGCCTAGGATTTCCCCGCGTCGTTGGCCGAGAATGCCGTAAACCTCCTTATCCGCCGACCGCTGATAATGATCACGACCGCAGCCTGCCCACAGGTAGCAGGCAGCCAGCGCCATCATCAATAAAAACCAACGGCGTGTTTCCATCATTCTCGCTGAGCGGCGGTGGAAGCCATGCAGCGCATGTTCGGTCGCTTCCAGAAACCGCCTTGTGATGATTGCACAATGACGCGGCTGCGCTAAAGAAAAATTTTCGAGGATATACTAAAGTAGTGCTCCCGCTCCGCGTGACGCAACTGAATGGACAGCCCTCACGCAAAGCGGGATATGTTTGCTTTGTCTTCTCACCAGCCGCGCGAAACAACCAAGAAAGCGGTCAGTTCAACAACCGATACCAATTGTCCCGCTGGCGTGATTCGTAGCCGAGTTCGGCGATGAGGCGCTTCATTTCCTCCAAGGTGATGCGAAACGCGGTGCCGGCGCTGCTGACGACGTTCTCCTCCATCATCAGGCCACCGAAATCGTTCGCGCCGAACTTCAGCGCCACCTGGCCGATCTTCGGGCCTTGCGTCACCCACGACGCCTGCACGTTGTCAAAGTTGTCGAGGAAGACGCGCGCCAGCGCCAGCATCCGCAAATACTCGTGGCTACCAACGGTCCGCGCGCGAAGCCGGGTGTGTTCCGGCTGGAACGTCCAGCAAATGAACGCGGTGAAACCGCCGGTCTGATCCTGGAGGTCGCGCAGCCGCTGTAGGTGCTCGATGCGGTCCTCGACCGTCTCGACGTGGCCAAACATCATCGTCGCGCTGGTGCGCAGCCCCTGCTCGTGCGCGCAACGCATCACGGCAAGCCACTCGTCGGTCTTGCATTTCTTCGGCGCGATGCGGTTGCGGACGCGGTCCACGAGGATTTCCGCCCCGCCGCCGGGAATACTGCCGAGGCCAGCCTCCTTGAACCGGCGGATGACCTCCGCCAGCGGCATCCGAAAGACCTCGGCGAAGTGGCAAAACTCCGGTGGCGAGAAACCGTGGATGTTCACCTGCGGGAAGCGGGTCTTGATGAAGCCGAGCAGGTCGAGATAGAACTCGATGCCGAGCTTCGGGTGATGGCCGCCCTGCAACAGGATTTGCGTGCCGCCGACCGCGACAAGCTCCTCGACCTTGCGGGCAATTTCCTCGTGGCTAATGACGTAGCCCTCGGCGTCGCTCTCAGTGCGGTAGAACGCGCAGAACTTGCAATAGACGTCGCAGACGTTGGTGTAGTTGATGTTGCGGTCAACGATATAGGTGATGATCTGGTTGCCGCGTCCGTCGTAAGCGTCGGCCTTCTTCTGCTGGCGTCGCGCGTCGGCCAACATGCCCAGTTCGCTCAGCGGCAACGCACCATACAGGCGCAGCGCGTCCCCGGCGGCGATGCGTTCGCCGTCGAGCGCCTTGCTGATCGTTTGGTCGAGTGTCGCGTCGCAAATCATGCGGTTTGTTCGGACGGAACGATGCTTCAGATTTGCCACGCCGGCAACTGTTTGTTAGCCTGCCGCCGCTGCCGCAAATATCCGCAGAACTCCCGCGTTATTATAAACGTCATGAGAACACGAATTGCCTCGGCCATCGCGTTGTTGAGCGCTGTCATTCTCACAGCCCAAGCACAGCAGGTGACGCCTCGCATCGCTTACGTCTATCCCGCCGGCGGTTGCCGGGGCGCGACGTTTCAGGCGGTGGTCGCAGGCCAGTTCCTCGAAGGCACGGCCAACGTGCTTCTGTCGGGCGACGGCATTGAGGCGCGGGTCATCGAGCACACGCGACCGCTTTCGGTAGAGCAGGCCATCATGCTCCAACCCAAGTTTGAGGAACTCCGGAAGAAGAAAGCCGCCGCTGCCGGCAGTCGCACGACCGGCGCGTGGACTGCCGAGGACGAGAAGACGCTCGTCGAAATGAGCCGGAAGCTGGAGCTGTTCATCCCGAAGGCACAGATCAACCAATCCATCGTCGAGAACGTCATCATCGAGGTCAGCATCGCGGCGGACGCGGAACCGGGTGCGCGCGAGTTGCGACTGCGCGGGCCTGCGGGGTTGACGAACCCGCTGGTTTTCTGCGTGGGTCAGTTGCCGGAGTTCAGCCGGCCTCCGGCGAAAACCTATCGCCAGCCCAAGGACGGCAAGGGGCCGAAGGTTGTGCCGCCGCCCTCGGAGATGAGCGTCACGCTTCCCGCCACCGTCAATGGCCAGATCATGCCCGGCGCGGCAAACCAGTTCCGGTTCCGCGCGCGGCAGGGCCAGCGGCTGGTGTTCGCCACCAGCGCGCGCGCGCTGATCCCGTTCTTGTCCGACGCGTCACCCGGCTGGTTTCAGGCAATGCTGGCGCTTCGCGACGCGCAGGGGAAGGAGATGGCCTTCACCGAAGAGAATCACGTTCAACCGGACCCGGTGGCGTATTTCCAGGTTCCAAAGGACGGCGACTACGCGCTCGAAATTCACGACTCGCTTTATCGCGGACGCGAGGACTTCGTATATCGCATCACGATGGGAGAAACGCCATTTGTGAAGAGTATCTTCCCGCTCGGTGGCCCAGCCGGTGCGCAAACCACCGTCGAACTCAACGGCTGGAACCTGCCGCAGAACCGCTTGACGATGGACGCCAAGGGAAAATCGCCCGGCACAGTTCCCGTTGCTGTGCGCAAAGGCGATCTCATCTCCAATCGCGTGCCGTTCACGGTGAGCACGTTGCCGGAATATTTGGAGCGCGAGCCGAACAATACCGTGGCCAACGCCCAGCCCGTGACAGTGCCTGTCATCGTCAACGGCCGCTTCGACCGGGCGGGCGACGCCGACGTGTTCCGCTTCGAGGGACGCGCCGGGCAGGAGATCGTCGCAGAAGTCGTCGCGCGTCGGCTCGGCTCGCCGGTGGATTCCGTCCTAAAGCTTACCGACGCCAACGGCAACCAGATCGCCATGAACGATGATTTCGAAGACCGAGGTTCCGACCTCAATACTCACCATGCCGACTCATTCCTTCGCGCCACCTTGCCGGCGACCGGCACCTACTACGTCCATCTGCGCGACACCCAACAAAACGGCGGCCCCGACTACGGTTATCGGCTGCGGCTCAGCCGGCCCGACCCTGATTTCGAATTGCGCATCGTGCCGTCGGGCATCAGCGGTCGTCGGAGCGCGACGGTTCCAATCACCGTGTATGCGCTGCGCAAAGAAGGCTTCACCAGCGGGATCGCGCTGGCCCTGAGAAACGCGCCGGCCGGCTTCAATCTCAGCGGCGGGCGCGTGCCGGCGGGCTGCGACAGCGTGCGGCTCACGCTGACGCTGCCGACCACAACGCGGCGTGGACCGCCGGAGAGCTTGTGTCTCGAAGGCTGCGCGACGATGCATGGTCGCGAGTTGATTCGCGCTGCGGTGCCGGCGGAAGACGTCATGCAGGCGTTCAAATACCATCACCTCGTTCCCACGCAGGACTTCAAAGTTGCCGTGATGGGACGCGGTCAGACAGCCGGCCCCATGAGACTCCTCGGCGACAGCCCGATGCGAATTCCCGTCGGCGGAATGGTTAGGGTTCGCTTCGACACCAGTGCCGCCTCGCTGCCGGAAAAGCTCCAGCTTGAGCTGAGCGACCCGCCGCCAGGCATCGGCATCCAGAGTTCGTCCGTTTCCACTGGCAGTATCGAGATCGTAATCGAGTGCGACGCGACGGTTGCGAAGGCGGGATTGCAAGGCAATCTCATCGTGAACGCGTTTGAGCCGGGCTTCCCAGTCATATCGAAAGAGAAGACGCGGGGCGTGGCCCGGCGCGTGCCGCTGGCCACCTTTCCGGCTGTCGCGTTCGATGTAGTCACGAGCGCGCCGTGACGCGGTCAGTGGACGAACCGTAGTTCGTAGGGGGCCTTCAACTCACCGAACTCGATCAGGAGTTGCCGGAACAGCCGCATGGCCTCCTTCTCGTGCTGGCCAAGTTTGAAATACACGTTGTGGCCGAAGTAGCGGCGGCGGAAGGCCGCGTCGCCGCCCTGTTCGCGCGCGATGATGTCCTCGATGTGCGCACAGCCGGCGGTGCGCGCGGCGGCCAATTTCCTGATGAGGGCGGGCAGTTCCGGGTAGTCGGCGTGGACGGCCCAGACGGCAAACACGAATGGCATGTGCGTCCAGTCGGACCATGCCTGGCCGAGGTCGAGTATCTGCCAATCGCCGCGGGTTTGATGGAACCGGATGGCTTGGTCGCCGATGAGCATCTGCGCGTCGGCGGTGCTGCGCTTGTCGGCGAGGGACTCGGTGACGTAGTGCAGCTTCAGACCAAAGCGTTTTTGCAGAAGCACTTTCAGCAGCAGCGCGGAGGTGCCGGAGGAGGCGTCCACAACGACTTCGCGCAGCGATTGCAGCGGGACGCGGTGAGCGAGGATGACGCTGTAAACTGGCCCGCAGCATGCAATGGAGATGTCGTCCACGATGACGTAGTCGGGGCGGCGAAAGACTTCGACGACAGGCACGAGGCCGGTGTCGAGTTCGTGCGCGGCCAGGCGTTGGGCGAGCCGGGCGGGATGTTCGAACACGACTTCGTCTTCCAGACCGTAGATGAGCGGCTTGGCGTTGAGGTAGGGAACACAGCCGATGCGCGGGGCGGTGCTCATGCAGTTACCTCCTGAACCGGTTCGGCGCCGGCCTCGCTGACTTTGATCGGCCGGAAGAGTGAGTCGCGCTGGACGGGAATGCGGCCGGCGTCGAGGATGGCGCGTTCGAGTTGCTCGCGGGTCTGCTGCTGGCCGCCACTGCCACCTGCCATCTCGAAGATGCGCTCTTCCATAATGGTGCCGTGCAAGTCGTCCACGCCGAAGCTGAGGGAGACTTGCGCGAGTTTCATGCCGAGCGCGATCCAGTAGCCGGTGATATGATCGAAGTTGTCGAGATAGATGCGGGCGATGGCGAGGTTGCGCAGGTCGTCGAAGCCGCTGGCCGGCGTGATGTGCGCGAGCTTGGTCTTGTCCGGCACGAAATGGAGCGGCACAAACGAGGTAAAACCGTGCGTCTCGTCCTGAAGCTCGCGCAGCCGCCGCAGATGGTCCACGCGATCCTCCAGCGTCTCGATGTGGCCGTAGAGCATGGTGCAGGTGGAGCGCATCCCCATGCGATGCCATGCGCGGTGGCAGGCGAGATACTCGTCGGCGGTTTCCTTGCCTTTGCAGAGGATGTCGCGGACGCGCTGGGAGAATATCTCCGCGCCACCACCGGTGATGGAGTCGAGGCCGGCGTCGCGCAGGACGGCGAGGATTTCGGCAAGCGGCTTCTTCGTCAGCGAGGCGAAATGGTAAAGCTCGACAGCAGTGAAGGCTTTGATGTGCAGGTTCGGGTCGAGCGCCTTCAGCGCGCGGATCATGTCCGTGTAGTAGCTGAACGGCAGCGACGGATGCAGCCCGCCGACGATGTGGACCTCGGTGATGCCAAGGCGCAGGTCGTTGGCAACGCGCTCGACCATCTGCTCGATGGTCAACTCAAACGCCTCGGCATTGCGCTTCTTCTTGCCGAACTCGCAGAATTGGCAGGAGAGGATGCAGATGTTGGAGTAGTTCAGATAGCGGTTCAGGATGTAGGAGGCGCGGTTGCCGTTCTTGCGCTCGCGGACAATGTCGGCGATTGCGCCGAGGGTGGTGAGATCTCGCGAGCGGTAGAGGCGCAGGGCATCGTCGTCGCCAATGCGTTGGCCGGCGGCAACCTTGTCGTAAATGTCCGCCATCTCCGAGCAGCGGATGAGTTTCTCTAAAACCATGTGAACAACCGTTTCGGCAAATACACATCGGCGGCAATGGCGAAGAGCAACACGCTACTGACCAGCGCGTTGACGCGGAAGAAGGCCACGTTGACCCACTTGAGCGATCGCCAGCTCGCGATGATGTGCTCAATAGAAAGCATGACGACGATGACCGCAAGCCCGCTCCAGAACGGCCCGCGGCGGCCGGCAACCAGTCCGAACACCAGCAGCAACGCGACGGTGAAGCCGTGCAGGATGCGCGCGAGGGTCAGCGCCCCGTAAGATCCGAAGCGCACGGCCATCGAGTGCAGGCCGTGCTCGCGGTCAAACTCCTCGTCCTGAATGGCGTAGATCATGTCAAACCCCGCGACCCAGAGCGTAACGGCAACGCCGAGCAGGATCGGTGCGACGTGCAAACTGCCGGTGACGGCGATCCATGCGCCGACGGGCGAAATGCCGAGAGCGACGCCGAGAAAGAAGTGCGAGTAATCAGTGAAACGCTTCGTGAAAGAGTAGAACAGGATGATGAAGAGCGCCACCGGCGACAGCCAGAAGCAAAGCGGATTGAGGAACCATGCGGCGGCGACGAGCGCGCCTGCGCCGAGCACTACGAGCAGCCACGCGCTGAAGAGGCTGAGCTGCCGCTGCGGCAGATGGCGCATGGCGGTGCGCGGGTTGGCGGCGTCAAACTTGCGGTCCACGATGCGGTTGAACGCCATCGCCGCCGTGCGCGCGCCGGCCATGGCGAGCAGGATCAGCAGCAGCGTGCGCCACTCCGGCGGCGCAGCGGGGCCGAGCTTTTTCTCGAATGCGACCAGCATCGAGGCAAGTGCAAACGGCAACGCGAAGAGCGTGTGCGAGAACTTGATGAACTCACCGAGCTTGAGCAAATAGGCCAGTGGCCCCCGGTTTGATGCGGTGCTCATGATTCCTTTTCCATCCATCGTTTCGCCAGATTGTGCTCGATGCCGAGGTGGTCGAGGACGCGCGCCACGACGGTGTCCACGACTTGCTGGACGGTTTGCGGCCGGCTGTAGAACGACGGCGTAGCTGGGATGATGTCCGCGCCGGCTTCGATGAGGCGCTCCATGTTGCGGACGTGGATGAGGTTGTAAGGCGTCTCGCGCGGCACGAGGATGAGCTTGCGGCGTTCCTTCAGGAACACGTCGGCGGCGCGGCAGATGGTGTCGTCGCTCGTGCCGCCGGCAATCCGGCCCAGTGTGCCCATGGAACAAGGAATGACGACCATCGCGTCGAACCGGGTCGAGCCGCTCACGAACGGCGCGCGCATGGAGCGGTTGTCGTAGCAAATGACACCGTCCGGCACGGCGAGCTTGCCACCATCCAGTTCCAGTGCGGCGACCTCCTTTGCGTAGTCGCTCAGCACCAGATGCACCTCCTGCCCGCGCAGGTGGTCAAGCAGCCGCTGAGCGTAGAGCGCTCCGCTGGCTCCGGTGATGGCAACGACGAGTTTCATGTGCGTGGTAGAGTGCCGAACGATGAAGGCGTTGACAAGGCGCGAGTGCCACCCGACTGACTGTTTGACGTCGGCATTCGTCCTGCGTAACCTCGCTGCATCTTGTTGGTGGTTGCCCGGGTGGCGGAATGGCATACGCAGTGGACTTAAAATCCACGGGCCTGCAAAGGCTGTGCGAGTTCGAGTCTCGCCCCGGGCACCAACCGCCGCGACAAGTGTATTTTAGTGGCATCCCTGCTCAATCACTCGAACAAGAAACATCCTATTCCTGCAATGACGAACGGTTAAGTGCGAGCCGGTTCTTCTTGGTGCAGCGGTTGACTCGGCTATTGCGAAGGGTGTATGGTAGCAGGCCTCGGGTGCGATGAAAGGCGGTGGCTATGATGTCTGTAGGCCACAGAACTGAAAGCGAGGGTGACGAACAGATCATCTGGGGGACCGAATTTGCCCAGCGCCATTTAGACACTTCACCGCAATGGGGGATGCCACGCCGCCAATGTGGGGCAGGGCTTTGCATGCCGACCGTGTCGCGTTTTCCATTGAAAGACTCGCGGTTACTGAGTCGGCGAAAGTAGAACCGAGGAAGCAAGGCATGGAGAAACAACGCTTATTGTGTCTTTTTCCGTTGTCGCTTGTGCTCGTGCTGGCGGCTGGTTGCGGGCGGGAGCCACAAAGCACTGGTCCGCAATACGAGATAACTCCCGACCACAGGGGTCTGCCTATTTACAGTTTCGCAGTCCATCCACTCCATAACCCGACGAAACTTCTCGAAGCGTATCAGCCGCTCATGGATTACCTGAATGCGAAACTGAAGGACGCGCGGCTCACCCTGCAGGCTTCCCGAGACTATGGCGTCTTCGAGGACAAGTATCAGAACCGCAAGCTTGATTTCCTTCTTCCAAATCCCTGGCAAACCATCCAAGCCATGAAGGCTGGCTACCACGTTATCGCCATGGCAGGAGAGCCGTCAGATTTCAAGGGCATTATTGTCGTGCGCAAGGACAGCAACATCAGTCGGCCTGCTGACCTGAAAGGCAAAGCAGTCAGTTATCCCGCCCCCACTGCACTCGCGGCGTGCATCATGCCCCAATACTTTCTTCATCAGAACGGCATCAACGTCAACCGCGACATCGAGAACCGCTACGTAGGCTCGCAGGAGTCGTCCATGATGAACGTGTATCTGAGAGAAACTGCAGCAGGAGCGACATGGCCGCCGCCTTGGCGTTCCTTTCAGCGCGAGCACCCGCAGGAAGCAGCCGACCTGAAAGTTCTGTGGGAGACGGAACCGCTCATCAATAACTCCGTCATGGCGCGCGACGATGTGCCGGCCGAGATGCGGGAAAGAATTCGAACGCTCCTCACCGGTCTGCACGAAACCGCAGAAGGCAGGGCGATACTCGCGTGTATGGAAACGGCGCGCTTCATCCGGGCGGACGACAAGGACTATGATGTCGTGCGGGCATACGGGGCGCGCTTTGAAAAAGAAGTAAGGAGCGTCGGCAAGAAATGAACCACCGAGACGTGCGAAACTTTCTATTCGGCACGCTGCGGGGCCGCCTGATCCTCAGTGTGGCGGTCGTGCACTCCGTCATGATGACGCTGTTCATCTTCGATTTGACCGTGCGTCAACGCGTCATGCTCTTGGACAACCAAGCAGATGAGGCCGCCGCGATGTCACAGGCACTCGCCATGTCCGCGGCGGGATGGATCGCGGCGCACGATATCGCCGGTTTGCAGGAGCTTGTTGAAGCCGAGCGCCGCTATCCGGAGATGCTCTTTGCCTTGCTTGCGGATGAGGGCGGCCATGTGCTGGCCCATACCGACAAGAGCAAACTTGGGAAGTATTTGCTCGATCTTCCCAAGGACGTTCAGCAGACGACGCTCAGCAGGACGCCGGTCCTGGTGGATGTCGCGGTTCCTGCCATGCTTGGCAACCGGCATGTGGGATGGGCGCGGGTCGGCATCGGCCAAAAGACCGCCAGCCAGAAACTGGCGCAGATCACACAAAGCGGAGTCATGTATGCGTTGGCGGCGATTGTGATTGGCTCGTTCATCGCCTGGCTGATGGGGCGGCGGATCACCCGGAGGCTCTACGCCGTTCAGGAAACGATCAACAAGGTTCGTGCCGGCAATCGTCTGGCTCGCTCCTCGATCGCCGGCACCGATGAGGCGGCCTTGATGGCGAGTGAGTTCAATTCCATGCTGGATGCTGTCGCGGAACGGGACGCCGAGTTGCGTGCTAGTGAGGAAAAGTATCGGGGACTGATTCAGAGGATTCAGGCCGCTGTAATCGTGCACGGGGCTGACACACGAATACTGACGAGCAATCGCCTTGCTCAACAGTTACTTGGGTTCACAGAAGAGCAGATGAGGGGGAAATTGGTAACTGATCCGGATTGGCATTTTATCAGGGAGGATGGGACCGCCATGTCCCTGGAAGAATACCCGGTCAGCCGTGTGTTGACTACAAAACAACCGCTTCGGGACGCTGTCCTCGGCGTGCATCGTCGCGCCATAGCAGAAGATGCCTGGGTTTTGGTCAGTGCGGACCCAGAGTTGGATGAGCAGGGCAAGATAACGCAGGTCGTTGTGACCTTTGTTGATATCACCGCGCGCAGAAAAGCGGAAGAGGAGCGCAAGCGGGCGGAGGAGAAGTCGAACCAACTCGCTGCCATCGTTGAGTCGTCCGACGATGCCATCATTGGCAAGACTTTGGACGGCATCATCACGAGTTGGAATCGGGGCGCAGAAAAGATCTATGGCTATGCTGAAAGCGAAGTGATTGGCAAGCCCATCACGATCCTGGTTCCACCAGGCTGCGAAAATGAGGTGCCCCTGATTCTCGCAAGGATCAAGTCGGGCGGACACATCGAACACTACGAAGCGGTGCGGTGCAGAGAAGATGGTCGAGTGATTCGAGTGTCGCTCACGATTTCTCCTGTTCGAGATGCCGATGGCGGGATCGTTGGCGCTTCGACCATCGCGCGGGACATCACCGAGCACAAACGGGCTGCGGAGGCATTGCGAGCGGCCTATGTCTACAACCGCAGTCTTATCGAGGCCAGCCTCGATCCGCTGGTGACTATCGGTCACAACGGCAAGATCACCGATGTCAACGCGGCGACCGAAGCGGCGACGGGGTGTTCGCGAGCGGAACTCATAGGCACGGATTTTTCCGACTATTTCACCGAGCCGGAAAAGGCCCGCGCAGGCTACGAGCAGGTCTATCGGGAAGGAGCCGTGCGGGACTATCCACTGGAGTTGCGGAACCGCGATGGGCGTCTCATCTCCGTCCTCTACAACGCCTCGGTCTATCGCGATGAGAAAGGCGGCGTGGTCGGCGTGTTCGCAGCGGCACGAGACATCACCGCGCGCAAGCGGGCGGAGGAGGAATTGCGCCGGGTGAACCGCGCGCTGCGCATGCTCAGCGATTCCAATCAGACGTTGATCCGCACCACGGATGAAGCCACCTTGCTGAACGAGATCTGCCGGATCGTCGTCGAGGTGGGTGGTTATCGCATGGCGTGGGTCGGGTTCGCGGAACACGACGAGGCAAAGACTGTCCGCCCGGTGGCTCAGGCTGGCTTCGAGTCGGGATATCTCGAATCAGTCAACCTGACTTGGGCGGATGACGAACGCGGTCGCGGCCCCGGCGGCATCGCGATCCGATCGGGGCAACCGTGTGTGGTGCGCAGCATTCCCGATGATCCTGCCTTCGCCCCTTGGCGGGAGGATGCTATTCGGCGTGGCTATCAGTCTATGATTGCCCTGCCGCTGTCCAGTGAAAACCAAACGTTTGGAGCGCTGGGCATTTATGCCGCCGAAGTGGAGGCATTCGATGCCAGGGAAGTGGAGATTCTGAAAGAACTGGCCGGCGATCTGGCCTTTGGCATTGTGGCTCTGCGCACGCGGGCGGAGCGCGAACTAGCGGAGGAGACGCTGGAAAAGGAAAGGAAAAGGATGGAAGTCATCCTTTCTGCCCTGGACACGGGACTTTCGCTTATTAATCCTGATATGACCATCGCCTGGGTCAACCAAAAGGTCCGTGAGATGTTCCCGGGCAGAGAGCCGGTGGGTCAGGTATGCCATGTCTTTTACGAATCCAGGGCAACCGTCTGTGAGGGGTGCGGAACACTGCGGGCTTTTAAGGATGGAAAGGTTTGTGAAAGCGAGCAGTTAGTTCCAGCCACCGGCAGATGGTATTACATTATCTCCCAACCCATCAAGGACAAGGCCGGACGTGTGGTGAATGTGCTTGAGGGTATTACCGACATCACCGAACGCAAGCAGGCAGAAACGGCGCTACGTGAGAACGAGGCGCGGCTTTCTATGGCACTGGAGGTGAGCAATGCAGGGGAATGGGAATGGAATATTGAGAGCGACGAGGTCTGCTTCGATACTCGGTTCCACGCGATGCTAGGCTATGCACCAGGAGAACTTCCAAACACGCTGCAGGAATGGAAACCCTATCACCACCCAGAAGATCTGCCGGCAATGCTGTCCAAGGCCGGGGCATATTTACGTGGCGATAGCCCAACTTACGAGAACGAACATCGAATTCGCACCAAAGCAGGGACTTGGAAGTGGGTCTTCACCAGAGGCAAGCTCGTGAATCTCACCAGCACGGGGTCCCCGAAGCAGTTTATTGGTATGGCAATGGACGTCACCGAGCACAAGCGGGTGGAGGATGCGCTCCGCGACAGTGAGGAGAGTTTCAGATCCTTGGTAGAACAATCTACGCTTAGCATCCAAGTTTTATCACCAGATGGCCGGACGCTTCAGATCAATCATGCCTTCGAGACTCTATGGGGAATTACTCTGAAGGATTTGGCGAATTACAACTTGCTCGCAGATCAGCAACTGGTGCGCCTCGGACTCATGCCCTACATACAACGCGCTTTTTCCGGCGAGGCAACCTCTATTCCCTCCGCCGAATACAGCGCCAAGGATAGTTTGGGGACTGGAGACAAGAAATGGGTGCAGGCGCGCATTTACCCTGTGAAGGATAATGCTGGGAATATTCGCCAGGTAATTTTAATCCATGAGGATATCACCGAGCGCAAGCGGGCGGAGGCCGCGCTCATCCGGGCCAAGGAGGAATGGGAGCGGACCTTTGACGCGGTTCCCGACCTGATTGCGTTGATTGATACGAACCACCACATCATTCGCGCGAACCGGGCCATGGCGGAGCAATTGGGAAGCACGCCCGGACAGGTGGTGGGATCCTATTGCTATGAGGCCGTGCACGGCATGTCCGCGCCTCCCAGTTTCTGCCCGCACTCAAAACTGCTGGTCAGCGGAAGAGAAGCGCGCGTGGAAGTTGTTGAGGAACGCCTCGGCGGGACTTTTGACGTCAGCACAACTCCCTTGCATAACGAAACCGGGAAACTCGTCGGCTGTGTCCATGTCGCGCGCAATATCACCAAGCGCAAGCAGGCGGAGGCAGCGTTGCGGCAATCGGAACAAAGAAAGACAATCCTCAACCAGATCGCGCACATTTTCCTCACTGTCCCGGACGAAGAGATATATGCGCAGGTCCTGTCCGTCGTGCTTCAGGCGATGAAGAGCAAGTTCGGTATATTTGGATTCATCGGGACCAACGGCGACCTTGTCATTCCGAGCCTGACTGGCGAGGTGTGGAGTGAATGCCAGGTGTCTGGCAAATCAGTCGTCTTCTCAAAAGCCACGTGGGGAGAGAGCCTCTGGGGAAGAGCGATCAGAGAGAGCAAGACGTTCTGTTCCGACGGACCTTTTCATACACCCAAGGGTCACATTCGCATTGATCATTTCCTCGCGGTGCCGATTGTGTTTGGAAACACAAGTATCGGGCTGCTCTCCGTTGCCAATGCCGAGCGGAGCTACACCAAGGATGATACGGAGTTGCTTGAGAGCATTGCCGGCAGCATCTCGCCTATTCTGAACGCAACGATGCAGAGAGATTCGCAGGAGCAGAAGCGGCAACTGGCGGAGGAGGAAGTTCGCAAGCTCAACGCCGAACTGGAACTGCGTGTCATCGAGCGCACCGCCCAGCTTCAAGAGGCCAACAAGGAACTGGAGGCGTTCTCCTACTCCGTTTCGCACGACTTGCGCGCACCGCTGCGGGCCATTGATGGTTTTGCAAACATGTTGGTCGAGGACCATGCGAAGCAGCTCGACGAGGAAGGGCAGCGCGAATTGGGTGTCATCAGTCATGAAACCAAACGCATGGGCCAGTTGATTGATGACTTGCTGTCGTTCTCCCGAATGAGCCGGCAATCCGCGCAGTTGGCGGAGGTTGACATGGAGGCTTTGGCGCAAGAGGTCTTTAACGAGTGCGCGGCGCGGGCATCGGGCCGCAAGCTTCAGTTCAAACTCCACCCGCTGCCGCCGGCGCGCTGCGACAGAGCCTTGCTGCGCCATGTGTTGGTGAACCTCATTTCCAACGCCATCAAATACAGCCGTCCCAAAACCGTGGCTGAAATCGAAATGGGAGGCCGAACGGAAAACAGCGAGCTTCTCTACTACGTGAAAGACAACGGCGTCGGCTTTGATATGAAGTATGTCTCCCGTCTCTTCGGCGTTTTCCAGCGGTTGCATCGCGAGGAGGAGTTTGAGGGCACGGGCGTGGGGCTGGCCATCGTTCAGCGCGTGATCCACCGTCACGGCGGTCGGGTCTGGGCGGAATCAACGCTTAACGAAGGCGCGACGTTCTACTTCACGTTGCCGGTAAGAAAGGCGCAGCCGTAAACGGTAACAACGAAGTTCAACTCACACGTCTCCGCGACCATCGGCGGCGGAAAACGTGATGGCTCGGCGGATGGCGAACGACAAAACGGGGTTTTCTCTTGTCCGGCAAACGCGGGCGGCATAACCTTGCCATCAACCTCGTAACGCTATGTCAAATGCTCATCCTCTTCGGGCCGGCGCAGCGGTGGCGGATATCACACCCGCAGTCGGCGTCTCACTGGCAGGTTCGCTCACCGGGCGCGCAGCCAAATCCATCCTCGACCCGCTCCATGCGCGCGCGATCGTGCTTGAATCGGGCGGCGTGCGCGTCGCGTTCGTGCTGCTGGACCTCATCGCCCTGAACAACGACGACACGGCAAGGGCCCGCGCGGCGGCGGCCAAGGCCGCAAACATTCCCGTCGAGAACATCTGCGTCTCCTGCACCCACACGCACAGCGCGCCCTGCACACTCACCATCTTCCAGTCCGAACGCGAGGCGGCGTTCATCGAGATGGTGATCCAGCGCGTCGGCGAAGCTGCGGGGAAGGCGGCGGAGCATTTGCAGCCGGCGCGTGCCGCATGGGCCAACGGCTGGGAACCGCGGGCCGGTTTCAACCGTCGCTATCACCTGAAGGACGGCACGGTGAAGATGAATCCCGGCATCGGCAACCCGAACGTCCTCCGCCCCGCCGGCCCGACCGACCCGCAGGTGCCGATGTTGATGATCGAGTCCACAATAACGGGCCATCCGCTGGCGGTGATCGCAAACTTCTCTCTGCACTACGTCGGCGACGGGCCGGGCGATGCCATCTCGGCTGACTACTACGGCGTGTTCGCCAACCTGATGCGCGAGCGCAAGGGCGAGAACTTTGTGGCGTTGCTGACGCACGGCGCGTCCGGCGACGTGAACAACGTGGACGTGATGCACAAGCCCGTGGTGCGCAAGCCGGGCGAGCGCAGGCGCGAGGTCGCGGGCTGGATTGCCGACCAGGTGGACCAATGCTGGGCGAAGGCGAAGTTCGATGGGCTACTGACACTCGCTGCAACCCAGAGCACTTACATGCTGCGGGTGCGGAAACTGAAAGGCGCCGAGATCGAAGAAGCGCGCGTGCAATCGGAGAACCAGAAGCTGCCGCTGGTGGATCGGCTTTACGGGAAGGAGCGACTGGAACTGCTGAAATGGCCGGACGAAGTCCCGATGGTGATCCAATCGCTGCGCGTCGGCGAGTTTGCCGCATCCACTTCTCCGGGTGAGGTCTTCTGCCGTCACGGCCTCGACCTGAAGAATGCGTCGCCGTTTCCGGTCACGGCGTTCATCGAACTGGCGAATGGCTACAGTTGCTACACTCCAACGCGGGTGGACTACGAACTCGGCGGCTATGAGACATGGCTGGCGCGCAGCGCGTATGCGGCGCCGTTCACCGGCGAGGAAATGGTCGCCGTCGCGGCGATGCAGTTGCGGAAACTCTGGCAATCATGAAACCGAACACAACATCCAAACAACTCGTCCTCCAAACATCGCTGGCCCTCTGGCTTCTTGTTGCCGCGGCAACCGGAGCTGAACAAACCTCTCTCCGTCTCACGCTGCCACCGACGTGGTATGGCGTGCCGGGCGTGCCGATCAGTCTCTACTACGACAACATCGTCCTGACGGAGAAGCCGGAGAGCTATCGCTTCGAGGTGACGTGCGACATCGGCAGGTCGGAAGCCAAGCGATGGACCGTGACGCCAACCGACAAGGACGTGGGCCAGCACGCATTCGGCGTCGTCGTGAAAAGCGCGCAAGGAAAGGAATTACAGCGCGCGAAGACGATGCTACGCATCGCGCCCAAGGACGCCGGCGTAAACCGAAATCTGCGGTTGCTTATTGTCGGCGACAGCCTCACGCATGCAACCATCTATCCAAACGAAATTGGACGGTTGCTCTCGGAGCCGGGCAACCCGAAATGGACGATGCTCGGCACACACAAACCCGCGTCCGTCAAGCCGGGCGTGGCGCACGAAGGCTACGGCGGCTGGACGTGGGCAGCATTCCTGACGCGCTACGACGCCAAGCTCGACCACAAGCTTGACGAGAAAGGAAGGCGGTTGAGCAGCCCGTTCCTCTTTCCGGGAGCCGACGGCAAGCCGGCGTTGGACATCCCGCGCTACTTCCGCGAGAACTGCGCCGGCCAGCCGCCGGATGTGATGACGGTGTTGCTCGGCATCAACGATTGCTTCGGCGCCAGCCCCGACAACGCCAAGACGATGGACGCACACATCGCCGGGACGCTCGACACCGCCGAGAAGTTCCTGAAGGCGTTCCGCGCCGCCGCGCCGCGCACGGTCTTCGCCATCGGGTTGACCACACCGCCGAACTCGCGCGAGTCGGGCTTCGAGGCCAACTACAAGGGCAAGTATCACCGTTGGGGTTGGAAGCGCATCCAGCACCGCCTTGTGGAGCAGATGCTCAAACGGTTCGCTGGCCGCGAGCGCGAAGGCATCCACCTCGTGCCGACCGAACTCAACCTCGATCCCGTGGACGGCTACCCGGACAACAATGGCGTCCATCCCAACGCCACCGGCTATCAGCAGATCGGCGCGAGCTTCTACTGCTGGCTGAAGTGGTGGTTGCAGGCGAAACAACAGTGATACCAAAAGATCTCCGGTTTTCGGCACAAAAGGCTTGAGACAAAACGCGGGTTGTGGTCATCGTGTGCGTCGCGCGGATTGCGGTGATTGACGACGGTGACGTTGAAACTGAAACTCAACTTTAAGGAAATAGAATGAGCAATCGTGTGGCTGTGATGTTGGTTGCGAGCGCAGTGGCGGCGACGGCGGCTATCGGCGCGGAAGGCGTTTCCATCACCGACGCGGGCGGCAAAGTGAGGGTGGAAATCTGCGGCGAACTTTTCACGGAGTATAACTACAAGGACGTCGCCCGGCCGTATCTCTATCCCATCATCGGCCCCGGCGGCGTAGGGATGACGCGCGATTGGCCGATGAAGGAAAACGCCAACGACGTGCAGGACCACATCCACCACAAGGGCCTCTGGTATGCGCACGGCAAGGTCAACGACGTTGACTGCTGGTCCGAGCAGAAAGCTTTCGGCAAGACCCTCCACGAGAAGTTCCTGGAACTGACCTCCGGCCCCAAGCAGGGCGTGATCCGCTCCCTCAACAAGTGGGTCTCCGCCGATGGCAAACCCCTCTGCTCCGACGAGCGGACCATCCGGTTCTATCCGCATTCTGACGTGCGAATGCTCGACTTCGAGATCACGTTCATCGCCTCCGAGGGTGACCTGACGCTCGGCGACACGAAGGAAGGCTCGATGAGCATCCGGCTGCCAACCTCGATGAGCGTCAAGGCCAAAGGCAAGGTGGCCGAGGGACACATCATCAACAGCAAAGGCAACCGCGACGTGGACGCCTGGGCCAAGCGCGCCGAGTGGGTGGATTACTACGGCCCCGTCAACGGCAAGCCCGTCGCCGTCGCCATCTTCGATCACCCGAAAAACCCGCGGCACCCGACGTATTGGCATGTGCGCGACTACGGCCTGTTCAGCGCCAATCCCTACGGCATCCATGATTTCACCGCCAAGACCGAGCAGAAGCAACCCGCCGGTGCCGGCGACCTGAAGGTGGCAGCGGGCAAGAAGGTGACTTTCCGGTATCGGTTCCTGTTCCATACCGGCGACGAGAAGGAAGGGAAAGTGGCGGAGCATTACAAGAAATACGCGGCGACGAAGGCTGCAAAGTGATGGCGCGCGGTAGAACGCTTTGAACTGAAAAGGAGAAAACCATGACAACAACCACACGCAGAGATTTCCTGAAACAATCATTGATCGTCGCGGCGGGTGCAAGCCTGCCCTGGACCTGGGCGCGCGCAGCCGGCGCGAACGACACCATCCGCGTCGGTGTCATCGGCTTCGGCGGCCGCGGCCGCGAGCACATCAACGCGCTGCGAAAGATCGAGGGCGTGAAGATCGTCGCTCTCTGCGAGGTGGATGCCAACACTCTCGCCAAAGGCGTCGCCGAGTTTGAGAAGCGCGGTGAGAAGGTCAAAGCCTACAAAGACCCGCGGAAACTGTTGGAGGACAAGGAGATTGACGCCGTCACGACCGCCACGCCAAACCACTGGCACGCGCTGCTGACCGTCTGGGCCTGCCAGGCGGGCAAGGACATCTATGTGGAGAAGCCCGCGTCGCATTGCATCTGGGAAGGCCGCCAAGCCGTGAAGGCCGCCGCCAAATACAACCGCATCGTCCAAGTCGGCAGCCAGAGCCGTTCCAGCCAAGGCATCCGCCAGGCGGTGGAGTTCATCCGCAAGGGCGGCCTCGGCAAGATCAAGGTGGCCCGCGGCCTCTGCTACAAGCGCCGCAAGAGCATCGGCGAGTTGATCGGCGAACAACAAATCCCGGAAGGCATTGACTACAATCTCTGGAGCGGCCCCGCGCAGTTGGTGCCGCCGCACCGCAACGGCAAGTTCGGTCCCGTCCACTACGACTGGCACTGGATTTGGCTTTACGGCAACGGCGACCTCGGCAATCAGGGTGTCCACCAAGTGGACATCGGTCGCTGGTTCCTCGGCGAGAAGACGCTCGCGCCGCAAGTCCTGTGCATCGGCGGCCGGCTTGGCTACAACGACGCTGGCGAAACGCCGAACACGCAAATCATGATGCTCGACTACGAGAAAGCGCCGTTGATCTTCGAAGTGCGCGGACTGGCGAGCAAGGCCGACAGCGAAGAGATGGATAAATACTGGCCGGTGAAGTTTACGCCGCCGCCAAAGAAGGCCGAGCCTAAGAAGAGCGAGAAGGCGCCGGCGGACATGCGGTCCGTCAGGGGCGGACGCTCGGCCGGTGACCCGCGCAGTTCCATCGGTGTGATCATCCACTGCGAGAATGGCTTCGTCAGCATCCCGAGCTACACCCAGGCCGACATCTTCGACAATGACGGCAAGGAGATTCCGGAATACAAGGGGAAGTTCAAGGGCGCCGACGACCACTTCGCGAACTTCATCAAGGCCGTGCGCAGCCGTAAGACCTCCGACCTCAACGCCCCGATCCTCGAAGGCCATCTCAGCGCCGGACTCTGCCACCAAGGCAACATCGCCTATCGCGTCGGCAAGAAAACCTCGGCGGACGAGATTCGCGATCAGGTCAAGAGCAACGCTGTCGTCTCGGAAGCCTTCGGTCGTATGTGCGAGCATCTGGCCGCCAACGGGGTGGACCTTGCCAAGACGCCAGCGACGATCAGCGCGTGGCTGAAGTTCGATCCGAAGAAAGAGCAATTCGTGGACAATGCTGCCGCCAATGCGTTGGTGAAGGACAAGTATCGCGCGCCGTTCGTTGTGCCGGATAAAGTCTGAACCGGTGTTAAATTGTAATACCCTGACAGGGTGCGGCGGTTCTCCAACCGCCGCACCCTTGTCATTTGGCGAGCCGGCGGCGAACCCATCCACAATCGCGTTGACAGGCGTTTCGGGCGCGGCAAAGCTTAATCCGGATTGAAACGCGACGTATCACCATTGCTCCACCCGCCAAGCCTCGACGAGCGCGCGGACGCGCTGAAGTCGGCGCTCATGCGTGCCTTTCACGTCTCGCCGGCCGACGTGCGCGTGGCGGTATCACCGTATCGGATCTGTCCGCTCGGCGCGCACGTGGACCATCAACTCGGCGTAGTGACAGGATTGGCGTTGAACCAAGCGGTCCTGCTGGCGTTCGCGCCGTCTCCGGACTCCCATCGCAAGGAGGTCGCTGCACTCAGCAAGAACTATCCGGGCAAAGTCAGCTTTGAATTGGATTCGATCCCGCCGTTTCGGCCGGGCGATTGGGGCAATTACCTGCGCGGCGCGGCGCTGGCGTTGCGCGACCGGTTCGGCAAGCGTCTGAGCCGGGGCATGATGGCGATGGTGGACGGCGACTTACCGATTGGCGGCCTGAGTTCCTCGGCGGCGGTTGGCGTGGCGTATCTTCTTGGGCTGGAAGCGGTGAACGGCCTGTCGGTAAGCATTGCGGACAATATCCATTTCGACCGCACCATCGAGAACGTCTACATTGGCTTGCGGAACGGCATTCTTGACCAGTCGGTCATTCTGGCCGCCGAGCGCGACCAGCTGCTCTCGCTGGATTGCCAGAGCGAAACGTGGCACTCCGTGCACGGGCCGGCAGCCGATTCATTCCAAGTTCTGGTTGTTTACTCCGGCTTCGAGCAAGCGCTGGTGTCCACCGGTTACAACCAGCGCGTCGCCGAGTGCCGCGAGGCGGCCAAGCAACTTCTGAATGCCGCGGGCCAGCGCATGGCCAACGGCGCGGTGCTGCGGCAGGTCAGCGAGGAAACTTTTGTAGAGCATGGCTCGACGTTGCCCGCAACATTGCGAAAGCGCGCGACGCACTTCTTCACCGAGCAGGCGCGTGTCCGCGACGGTGCGGCGGCTTGGGCCAGCGCGAACGTAAAGCAGTTCGGCAACTTGGTGGTGCAGAGCGGGAAAAGTTCGGTGGAGAACTACGAGTGCGGCTCGCCGCCGCTGATCACGCTCTATGAACTGCTAGTCGGCTCGCCCGGTGTGCTGGGCGCGCGGTTCAGCGGCGCGGGATTTCGCGGCAACTGCATCGCGCTGGTGGAACACAGCCGGGCCGAAGCTATCGCAGTGGCTGTTGCCGAAGGCTACGCCCGTCGGCATCCGACGGAGGCAAAGAACTTCTCCGCCTGCGTCTGCGACACGGACGATGGGGCGAGGTTGCTTTAGATCACGGACAAGTTATGCACGCTATTGTTCTTGCGGCAGGCTACGCGCAGCGGCTTTCGCCGCTGACGGACAATTGTCCGAAGGCGCTGCTGCCTGTGCGCGGTGTGCCGTTGCTTGATTACGTGATGGCGAAGGTGTTCGCGGTGGCGGCCGTGGAAGCCGTGACGTTGATAAGCAATCACCGGTTCATCACGCATTTCGAGAACTGGCTGCGCTGGCGGCGACCACCGGTGCCGGTGCGCCTGCTCGACGACGGCACGCTCACAAACGAAACGCGGCTCGGTGGGATCGGCGACCTGCGTTTTACGGTCGAGCGCCACGACATTCGCAGCGATGCGCTGGTGTTGGCGTCCGACAACCTGTTTGCGGCGGACCTGGCACAGATGGTGGCGTTTGCAGGCGAGCGTCGCGCCAGTTGCGTGATCGCGCGCCGGCTCGACGACCTGAAGGCGCAGCAACGCACCGGCATCGCGGTGCTCGACGGCGTCGGACGGCTGGTGGAATTTCAGGAGAAGCCACAGGTTCCCAAGAGCAACCTCGCCGTGCCGCCGATCTACGTTTACCGCAAGGAAAGCTTGGCGTTGCTTGACGAATACCTGGACGGTGGCAACAATCCGGATGCGCCGGGTAACTTCATTGCTTGGCTGCGCTCGCGAGAGCCGGTGTTTGGCTGGCGATGCGATGGCGAGATATGGGACATCGGCAACTTGGAGCAATACGCCCGGGCGCAAGAGAACTTTGACGCAGCAAAGGAAGCGGCGTTTGGAATCAAGCCATGGTAGCCAGGTTTTTATGGATGATGTTGTTGCTGGCCGTGCCGGCGCTGGGTCAGACGGCGCATCGCATCGCGGAGTTTCAGATCGCGCTCGACCGACAGTTTTTCTCGCCCGGTTGCATTGACGATCACGTCGGCACGCAGACGCGCGCGGCGCTACGCGCATGGCAGGTCGCGAAAGGCGAGAAAGTCACCGGCGTGTTCGACGAGGCAACAACCGACGCGCTCAGGCTGGAAGCGCCGGCGTTCATCCGCTACGAGATCACCACCAATGACTTCGCCCGGCTCGGCCGCGCTCCGGAAAGTTGGCGCGAACGGGCAGAGCAGGATTCCATGCCCTACCAAACCGCGCTGGAACTGGTGGCCGAGAAGTTTCACGCCTCGCAGCGATTCATCCGCGCGCTGAATCCCCAGATTCCGTGGGACTCACTGAACACGCCAACCAACGCGCTCGTGCCAAACGTGGAGTTTGACGCCAAACCGCCGAAAGCGGGCGAGGTGAGGATCAATCTCGCGCAGAAATGGCTGACGGTCTATGACGGCGAGGGTAAACTGTGCGCGTTCTTCCCCTGCTCCATCGGCCGCGACAAGATGAAGCGGCCGGTCGGTGAGTTGCAGATCGTGGCGGTGGCGCCGAATCCAAACTACACTTTCAATCCCGCCGTTTTTCCCGAATCGCCCGAAGCGCAAGCCATCGGCACGAAGCTTATTATCCCTCCCGGCCCGAACAACCCCGTCGGCGTGCTCTGGCTCTCCATCGGCCGCGCGCCCGGCAGCGAAGGTCCGCCGCTGACCGGCTACGGCATCCACGGCACACCGAAGCCGGAGGAAGTCGGCAGGACCGAAAGCCACGGCTGTTTCCGCTTGGCGAACTTCAACGCCGAACGCCTGCTCAAAATGATTACCGTTGGCACGCCTGTGATCGTGGAGGAGGAGTGAGTAATGCGTGAAACGCGAAAGGCGGCGCGAAATGAGGCGGTGCGTGAGTGGACATGTTTTTACGTTTCACAAGTGCGTTCCTGCTTGACCGCAAGTTCCAACGCGATAGCCTTTGGCAACCGAAAGGATTAATGAATGAAGCTCTCTCGATTTCTTCTCATCGTTGGCGTTGTTGCGGCGTCCGTCTGGCTTTCGGCATCACCCGCGCAAGCCGAAGGGCGCATGGACAAGCTGAAGCGCGGTCTCGCAGGCATGGCGTGCGGCGGCGTGGAGGTGCCGGCCACGTTGTGCGAAGAGTGCCGCAACGAAGGCTGGCCGATGGGAATCTCCGTCGGCTTTTTTAAAGCGGTCGGAAACTTTGCCGCGCGGGAGGTGCTGGGCGTTTTTGAGTTTGTCACCGCACCGTTCCCGTGGCCGGACGACCAATACAAGCCCTACATGGAGCCGGCCTATCCGTGGGACCGTTTCTCTTCAGTGAAGGAACCGCTGCCGGTGCCGCCGCAACCAACGATCCCGCCAGCGCCGAAGCCGGCGAAGTGAAGGGGATGCGGCGGAGTGATGGAGTTTGGGAGTAATGGGGGCGGATGAAAGCAGTCATGCTTTCGCGCTGAGCTTCGCACTACTCCAATACCTCAACACTCCATCACTCCATTCTCATGAATATCGCTCGTCCTGACCTGGCCCCGTCGCGGCTGGAGTATCACGCGGCCGTCACGCTTCAGCAGCGGTTGCGCGGGTTGGTGGTGGCGGACGGCATGATCCGGCCGCCGCGTCTGATCGCAGGCGTGGATGTTTCCTACGATTTTGTTCCGACGCGATTTTCCAAGGGCAAGAAGGCTTCCGAGTTCCTTTATGCGGCGGTCGTTGTGCTGGAACTGCCGTCGTTGCGTGTTGTCGAATTGGTGGGCGTCGCAAGTCGCGCGGAGTTTCCTTATGTGCCGGGTTTGCTGAGCTTCCGCGAGATTCCGCCGTTGCTCGAAGCGTTTCGTAAACTGCGCGTGACACCGGATGTAGTGCTGGCGGATGGGCAAGGGATCGCGCACCCGCGTCGCTGCGGGCTAGCATCGCATCTGGGGTTGGTGCTGGATTTGCCAACCATCGGCTGCGCCAAGAGCCGGCTCATCGGCGAGTATCACGAACCGGGGCAGCGGCGCGGCAGCGCGAGCAACCTGCGCGACGGCGGAGACACCATCGGCCGCGTCGTGCGAACGCGCGACGGTGTGGCGCCGATCTTCGTCAGCGTGGGCCACAAAATCTCGCTCGACGTAGCCGTCGCGCTCGTGCTGGAATGCGCCCCGCGCTTTCGGTTGCCGGAGACAACACGGCAGGCGCACATTCTGGTTAATCAACTGAGAAGCAAAGGAGAGTCATGCGCATAGGCATTATCGGCGGCAGCGGTCTCTACAACATCGAAGGATTTACCAACCGGAAAGCAATCCGCGTCAGGACTCCGTTCGGTGCGCCTTCGGACGCCTACGTCACGGGCAAGCTGGCGGGACGCGACGTGGTGTTCCTGCCGCGGCACGGGCGCGGCCACCGCATCCTGCCAAGCGAACTCAACCACCGTGCCAACATCTGGGGCATGAAGAAACTCGGCGTGACGCACATCATCAGCGTCTCCGCCGTTGGCTCGCTTCAGGAACAATACAAGCCGCTCGACATTGTGTTGGTGGACCAGTTTTTCGACCGGACCAAGAAATCGCTGGAGCACACGTTCTTCGGGCGCGGCATCGTGGCGCACGTCGGGTTCGCCGATCCGCTGTGCGGCGGGCTGCGAAGCTTGTTGGCGGACTGCGCCCGTGAAGCCGGCGCGACCGTCCACGTCGGCGGCACCTACGTGAACATGGAAGGCCCAGCGTTCTCGACGCGCGCGGAGAGCAACGCCTACCGGAAGCTGGGCTTCGACGTGATCGGCATGACGAATCTTGGCGAGGCCAAGTGCAGCCGCGAAGCGGAGATTTGCTACCAGACGATGGCGATGGTGACCGACTACGACTGCTGGAAGGAGCACGAGGAAGCGGTCACGGTCGAGATGATCATCAACAACCTGAACCAAAACGCCGCGACGGCGAAGCGGATCGTGCAGATGGCGGTGGGGCGAACTGTGGAGAAAGATTGCTCCTGCCAGCACGCGCTCGCCACCGCGGTCATCACCGGCAAGAAGCTCTGGCCGGCGAAGACGAAGCGGGAACTAGCGCCGTTGTTGAAGAAATACGCCTAGGTTGGCGAGCGCCTATTTTTTTCGGTGGAGTTCCTTCGGCGTCTGGAAGGCATCCTTCTCGTCGGCGTGCACAAGGACGAACTCCTGCAGTTCCTTCGTCGAGGCCGTGAGGAAGGTCATGTCCTTCATCGCTTCGTGGCGAAGCGTGATCTTCTTCTGCTCGATGCCCTTCTTGATCCAACCGTAATCAAGCGTCGCGTAGTGCAGGACATCGCCTTCGATTGATATCTTCGTGAACAGGTGGACGGGCAGCAGGTGACACTTGGGATAGGCGCACTTGATTTCAGGCAGATCGTTGACAGTGGTGTCGAGGAAGAGATGTTTTCCGAGCCGGAGCAGGTGCGCTTCGAGCTTGCCGGTCCCGCCGCTTTCATCGGTGCATGTGACCTCGTATTTGATTTCCTGCTCGTCGGCTTTGAAGGTGAACTTCTCCTTGCCGTCCTCGGAAACCCACGTGCCAGCCAGCGGAGCCAACAGGATGGAATCCTTTTCGGAATACAACGGCTGAAGCGACGGCACGCAGCCGAGCATCACGGCAGCGACGGCGCAGGTGAGGAATAACATTAGATGGCGCATGTGGAATCTCCTGGTTGAGTGTTGGCGTTCGGAAGCGAAAGCCCCGTGTCCGAACAGCGAAGGCGGCGTTTCCCGGCTTCGATCGGGTTTCCGTTCTCGTTCTTCGAATTCTTCATAGGGCACCGTCAAGGAAGGCGATTTTATCGCCCACATATAACGAACTTTCTTCGTCTCGTCTCCAAGGCCAGCAAGAGGCGCAAGAAATTCACTTACCGAACCACTTCTTCGCTTTCTCCACGAAGCTCTTCATCATCGGCTGCGTGTCCTCGCCACATAATTCGGCGAACTCCTGGAGCTTCTTGCGTTGCTCGGAGTTGAGGCGCGCGGGAACTTCGACGATAACCCGGACGTGCTGGTCGCCACGACCGTAACCTTCAACGTTCGGCACGCCCTTGCCGCGCATCCGAAAGACCGTGCCGCTCTGCGTGCCGGCGGGAATGCTCAGCTTCGCGTGGCCGTTGATCGTCGGCACGTCCACCTGCCCGCCCAGCGCCGCCACCGGGAATGCAATTGGCACGTCACAAAGCAAATCGTCGCCGCGCCGCACGAAGATGTCGTGCGGTTTGACGTGAACGACGACATAAAGATCGCCATGGGGGCCGCCACGCGGGCCGGCGTTGCCGTGGCCTGCGGAACGCAACTGCATGCCGGTTTCGATGCCGGCGGGCAAACGGACTTTGATGCGGCTCTGAACGCGGGCCAAGCCCTGACTGCGGCATTGAGGGCAAGCCTTATCCACCGATTCGCCCTCGCCGTTACAGCGCGGGCAGTCCTGGCTGATGTTGAGGAATCCTTGCGAACGCGTGACGCGACCGCGGCCGTGACACATCGGACACTGCGTCCGGCGCGCGCCGGGTGCGCCACCGGTGCCGTGGCAGGTGGCGCAGGCGTCGAGGCGATCCACAAGGATCTCCTTTTCGACGCCATAGATGGCTTCTTCAAACGTGATCTCCATGTCGTAGCGCAAGTCATCGCCATGCATGGGACCGCCGCGCTGGCGGCCACCGCCGAAGAAGTCCTCGAAGATGCTGCCGCCCATGCCCCCAAAGACC
This sequence comes from Verrucomicrobiota bacterium, assembly GCA_026397915.1. GTDB lineage: Bacteria > Verrucomicrobiota > Verrucomicrobiia > CAIQCK01 > CAIQCK01 > CAIQCK01. The sequence goes on along the minus strand of JAPLTX010000038.1, from coordinate 91,763 downwards.
TCGCGGAAGATGTCGAACGGATCGTGAAAGCCGCCCCACTGCTGGCCGGCCGCAGCAGAAGCGGGACCGCCGCGCGCGGTGAACGCCGCGTGACCATACTGATCGTAGGCAGCGCGCTTCTGCGGGTCGGAAAGCACCTCGTAGGCTTCGCCGAGTTCCTTGAACTTCTCCTCCGCAGCCTTGTCACCGGGGTTTTTGTCGGGGTGGTATTTGATGGCCAGCTTACGGTAGGACTTCTTGATGTCCTCGACGCTGGCATTGTGCGGGATGCCCAACACTTCGTAGTAGTCGCGGGTGGAAGCCATGTTCAGTTTGTGCCTGGCTGGGTGGCGGGGTTGGCGTCGCCGGGCTTTTCCGCCGGAGCAGGATCGGGCAACTCCGGCTTGCCTTTGGAGACGACGACGGTGGCGGGCCGCAGCAAACGGTCGGAGAGCTTGTAGCCTTTGCGCAGTTGCTGGATCACTCTACCAGCAGGATGCGTGTCGGACTCGATGTGCTGCACTGCTTCATGCACCTGCGGGTCAAAGTGCTGGCCTTCGGCGTTAACGACTTCGACGCCGGTATCGCGCAATACGGTGTGCAGTTGGGCGAGCGTCATTTTAAGGCCGTCAATCAGCGAGTTGACGGTGGCCGGGCCGGCCGCCGCGTCAGCGTGCTGGAGCGCGGCCTCAAAGTTGTCAATCGTCGGCAGCAGGCGGGCCAACAGTTGCTGGGTGGCATATTTGCTGGTTTCGATCTTTTCGCGAGCGGCGCGCTTGCGGAAGTTGTCGAGATCCGCGGCGACACGGAAACACTTGTCCTTCCACTCGGCCGCCTGGGCCGCGTCGGCTTTCAGCTTCTCGATCTCGGCTGGCGTCATCGGCGGCACCGAGGGCGCAGATGGGACGGCAGGTTGCGTTGTCCCCACTTGGGTCGGCGCAGCGACCGCGCCTGCGGCTGCCGTGACTTGGGCGTCGGGCTGAGACTCCGAATCGTTGTGTTTTGTTTTTTTAGAACGGAACATAATGAGCGACTCAGTGTAGCGACATCGGGGCGGCAGTCAACTTTTGGCCGGCATTTTCGACAGCCGGGTCGCCAACCGGAGTCCGGGAGGGCCGACTCAGGAACCTGAATTTTTCTGGGCCGCGCGCAGTTTTTCGAGGTCTTCGGCGAGAAAACGGACACAATCTTTGAACTTGGGAATGTTTTGCGGATCAATCTGCATCAACGCGCTGTGCGCCTCGATCATCATTTCAACGTAGCGCGCCTTGGACTCCGGGTCGGTCGGCATGGGTTGCGTCGTCGCCAACGTCCGGAGCGCGGACGGGGCCGCCGCGCCGCCGCCGTTGGAAGGCGCGGCCATGCTGAGGTCGCATGTGTCCACAGTGGAAAGCTGGTCAATGCCAAGCGAGGCAACCACCTCGCGGCAGCGAGGGTTCAGGTTGGCGAGATGAAGGTGCCCGCTAGCGGGCATCAAGCGCAACCCAACGCCAGCCAGCACGCCCAAGAAGGTGCTGTCCATGGACGAGCAGTCGGCAAGATCCACGATGAACTCGTGGAAACCGCGTTTGATGATTTCAGCGCTGAATTGGCAAAAAGGCTGACTGATCTGACAGTTGCCCTTGCCTTGCACCTTGACGAACACCCGGCTGCCAGAAATTCCTACGACGATGTTGTTCTGTCTGTCATTCACACTCTTGACCTCACGGGGCTATCAAATCGAAAGCCCGTCTCACTATAGGCTCGGAGGTGGTGGCGTCAAGGTGTGCTGTCACACGGGTCGTTGAGGTCCCGCTGCGCCTGTTGGCGCAATTCGGTTTTCAAAATTTTGCCTGTCGCGTTGCGCGGCAACGGCGCGTTCTGCACGCGGATCTCGCGCGGCAGTTTGTAGTTCGCCAGCCGCTCGCGGCAGAATTTCAGGATGGTCTGCGGGTCGAGCGTCGTGTTTTCGGCGGGCACGACAAACGCGACCGGCAGTTCGCCGTGATGCGGGTCGGACCGGCCCACGACGGCAACCTCGCGCACGCCGGGCACCTGGTAGATGACCTCTTCGATCTCACGCGGATAAACATTGTTGCCATGGACCAGCAGCATGTCCTTTTTGCGGTCGGTAATGTAAAGGTAGCCGTCTTCGTCAAACCGACCGATATCGCCCGTGCGAAGCCAGCCATCGCGCAACGTCGCGGCTGTCGCCTCCTCCTGGTTCCAATAGCCGAGCATAACGTTTTCCCCGCGCACCACGACTTCGCCATCCTGGCCGACGCCAAGCTCGCGATCCTGCGCGTCGAGGATACGCACCTGCACGCCGGGAATCGGCAAGCCGACAGAGCCAGCCTTGCTCACGCCGCGGATGGGGTTGAAGCTAACCACCGGCGCCGCCTCGCTCAGGCCGTAGCCTTCGCGCAGCGGGAACCGAAAACGTTCGCTGAAACGGCGCAGTGTTTCGACCGAAAGCGGCGCAGAGCCGCTGATGGCCAGCCGCAGCGGCAACAGCCAACGCAGCCACCACGGAATGCGGGCGGTGGCGAGCGCCTGAAAAATCTGGGGGATGCCGAGGAACACCGTTGCACGGCGGCGGATCATCTCGAACAACACGTGGCGAAACGGCTTGATGGATTTGATGATGAGCACGGAAGCGCCGATGGACAGTGGCGCCAGTATTGCCACGGTCAGCATGAAGCTGTGGAACATCGGCAACGCCAACACCACGCGGTCGCTTTCGACGTTGCCCAACACCGTGCCAATGCTGCGGATGTTAGCCACGATATTAGCGTGCGTCAGCACGGCGCCCTTGGGCCGGCCGGTGGTGCCAGAGGTGTAGATGATCACAGCGCGGTCGGACGGTTTTACGATCGTGAGCGGGTCCAGCGGTTTCGCGGCCAATCCGGCCCAGTGAAGAGCGCGAACATCCAGCGGACGCAACGCGGGGAGTTGCCCGCGCAGGTGGGCCAGGACAGGCTCGAAGTCGGCGGACACCGTGATGAGGACGGTCACGCCGGCGTCACGAAGAATGTGTTCGATTTCCGCCGGCTTGAGGAAGTTGTTGACCGGCACGACCGTGCCTCCAGCGAACAGGACACCGTAAAGGGCGTAGATAAACTCCGGGCAGTTCTTCATCAGCAAGGCGACGCGGTCGCCCTGCTGAATGCCGTAGTCACCGCGCAGCAGTCGCGCCAAGCCGAGCGCACGGGCATGAAGTTCGCCGTAGTGAACTACTTCGCGGCCGAAGAAGAGAGCTTTACGGCACGGAAAGAAGGTGGCGGTCTTGTCCAAGTAACCGATCAGCGTGGTGGGCATCGGACTCATCAGGTAACATTGAGAATAGTCGTCGGTCGCAATCCCCGCTGGACTGGAGGCGTCTTATTTTATGGACCACATGACGGAGTGTTTGGAGCCAAGCACACGGCTGCCACTAAGCACCGAGATGCGCCACGCAGCGATATGCACGGTATCTTCATACTCGCCGCCGCTCAGGTCGAAGTTGGTCCATCGGCCCTTAGCAGGCAGATCCGAAAACTGCTGGTCCGCCGTGCGGATGGCGCGGTTCTTTGCCTGTTTATACTCCAGCCGCAGCGTGACATCGCGCAACGGCTGGCCTGTGCGGTTCTCCCAAAGCACGGCCACCCGGATGCCCCGCCGTTTGGCAGGATCAAACATGGAACTCGCTCCGCCAAAAACGTTGAAGTGCGTTTCGGGAGAAGGGTGCATCATGAGCTTGTCATTGGTCGGAAACTCCGTGACAACCACCTTCAGAACCGGGCAAGGCTGGACCGGCTCCTCGCGCGCCGCGACCGGACCAGCCAGCGGCA
>JAPLTX010000038.1:0-87951 GCA_026397915.1 Verrucomicrobiota bacterium | reverse complement strand
ACCAGCCATCGTCAGCATCATGCCCACCGTCCAAACGGCAATCAGGATTCGTTTCACGTTGTGCATGTTCACAGTTTCCCTTGCGCAGTCAAGACCGAATCCCACACGTGGCACACAAGGCCCGCGATCGCATTCAACCATTCTTGGGCGTCCCCGCCTTGGCTGACTTGCGGTTCTTCCAGAAGTGGAAGCAGATGGCGGGAAAAGTTTTCAACAGGATGAGCACGTCCAGCGTGCGGGTCTTGTGCTCGACATAAAACATGTCCAGCACCACGCGGCGCGGGTAGCCCATCTCGCCGCCCATTGTCACCTGCCAGTAGCCGGTGACACCCGGTCGGACTGAAAGGAGGCGTTTGGCGTAGATGCCGTAGCTGACGATCTCCGGCGGGATGATCGGGCGCGGCCCCACCAAGGTCATCTCGCCGCGCAACACGTTCCAAATCTGTGGCAGTTCATCGAGCTTGCTGCGGCGCATGAACCGGCCGCACGCCGAAATGCGCGGGTCTTCCCACAGATCGAGTTTGAAATTGTTGGCGACGTAGCGGCGGTAGAGGTCGCCGTGCTCGCGCAGGTATCTCTCCGCGTCTATACGCATGCTGCGGAACTTGAGGATGTCGAACGGCACGCCGTGTTTCCCCAGACGTTTTTGGCGGAAGATGAGCGGTCCCGGCGATTTGTAGCGCGTCAGAATCGCCGCGAGCAGGAACAACGGCGAGAGCGCCACCAACGCAATCGAGGCGAGCACCACGTCCCAGAGCCGCTCGCGAAACGCCGCGGTGTCCCATTCCGGCCGAACGCGCGATCCGGTCACGCGCGCCAGCCCGCCTTCAAACTCCTCCATCGCCTGCTGAATGATGGGGTCTGTCTCGCCCAAACCCGACTGTGTTTGGGAGGGAGGATCGGTGTTTAAGTTGTCCGTCGGCGTGGCCATGTCGCGATGGGCGGCAGTATAAGAGATGGTGGGCAGTTGAGAAACAAGAATCTTTGCACTGCTTCGCATCATCCCGTGCTGCGCCGCCTCAATCCAACCAGTGCCGTCCATATCCCAGCCGCAGCCGACGCGGGTATTTTGCGGTTGAGCCGGGCGGCAATAGTTGGTAGATGTAGGCGCGAGTTGGTAGGTGTAGGCGCGTAACACGGCAGAGGTGATCATGATTATTTCCACAGTGACCGGCGGCACAATAAGTGAATGGTTGCTGGCTGCGTTGATTGTCGTATTGGCCATCCAGAGCGCGGTGCTGCTGTTGGTGTTGCTGCGATTAAACCGGTTGCTGAAATCCGTGGGTGCGATCGGCGTGCGTCTGCATTGGGCCTCCAAAACGGCGCAGCAATCAGCGATCGCCGCTAATCTCGACACAAGGCTCGCCTCCGCGCTCAAGGAGCCGGGCAGCGTGACGAGCACCGGGCTGGCCGCGGTCGAGGCGGCCAAACCGGCGAGTGCGATGTTCACCAATTCGCTGGGGATGGCGTTTGTGCGGGTTGGGCCGGCCGAGTTTACGATGGGCAGCTCTGACGCGAAATCTCCCGACAACGAAAAGCCCGCGCATACTGTGCTGCTGACGCAAGCTTGCTGGATGGCAGTAACGCCGGTGACGAACGCACAATACGAGCAGTTCGATCCCGATCATCGGCAACTCCGTCCGGCATGGAACAGCGACGATCATCCGGTCATCTTCACGAACTGGAACGAGGCGACCGCGTTCTGCCTCTGGCTCTCGCAACGCGACGGGCGCGAGTATCGCCTGCCAACGGAAGCACAGTGGGAGTTTGCGGCGCGCGGCACGGACGGGCGTATTTTCCCTTGGGGCAATCAATGGGATCCGCGCCGGTGCAACAGCGCGGAGGAAGGCGGCGACTTCGATCAGACTTCGCCTGTCGCGCACTTTCCGAACGGTGTCAGCCCGCACGGCGTGCTCGACATGGTCGGCAATGTCTGGGAATGGTGCGCCGATTGGTATGAGCCGGGCTACGGCAGCGGGGCGACGCGGTCGGATCCGACCGGACCGGCAGCCAGCCAATACAAGGTTTGCCGCGGCGGAAGCTGGATGAATCACGGTTACAGTTGTCGTGTGACGATGCGAGCGCGCCGCGCGGTGGATTTCAGCGACGCCTACATCGGTTTCCGGGTCGTATGCGTGTCTGAAACAGGCACCGCAATTGCGCCAGACGCGAAGGAAGACGCGAAAGTCTGAGAAATCCGACTGGAGATCCTCTAACCGACGGCGGTTGGATCTATTTGGCTGTCAGGAAGGTGGCAACGCCGTGTAATCCGGGGGTGATCTTGTGATCGGGGTTCTTCACCAGAATCTTCACGCGGAAACTACCGCTGTTGGCCTCCACTCCAGGATCAACGTAGGCCACTTCGCCGGTCAGCTTTTCCTGGCCCCGGAGTGGAATCGAGATTTCCGTTTTCTGCCCCAGCTTGATCTGACCTGCAAACTTTGCGTCGGGATAGGCCACAAAATAGAGCGAGTCAATGTGAACCACGCGCAAGATGTTTTCGACGCCCGCGCTAACCACCAGCGTCTCACCGATTTTTTTCAGTTGCCTGACGACCACGCAGTCAAGCGGCGCGAGCACGGTCCGCAACGTGACGTCCTCAAGGGCGAGCTTGTGATTGGCGACGGCCTGATCCAGTTGGCTTTGGGCGTTTAGGTAGTTGAACTCCCGCAAGCGCATTTCTTCGTCGTTGATGATTTTCTTGCCCTGCAACAGCCTGCCGGCTTCGTAGTCTTTCTTGTAACGTTCGAGTGCGTAACGAACGCCATCCAGTTGTGCTTTGCGCAAATCAACAGTGAATCGCTCGATCGAGTCTCGCAGCTTGACCAACGGCTGGCCCTTGGGCACAGCGTCGCCTTCGTTGGCCAACCAGACGATGGTGCCGCGCAACTCACTGCCAACTTCGATCTCCAGCATCGGTGTCAATAACCCGCTGGCGCGGATCGGTTCGTCAGCGACCGCGCGAATTGCGAGAATCGCCGCCAGCATTGCATACAGGCAAGAGCGAAGCATGGCACCAGTGAAGTCGTTGTCGGGCGTCCAGTCAAGCGTTGTGAACGACCGTGTTGCCCGGCCGGTCACGCGCAGACAGGTCGAATCTTTCGCCTGCGGGCTGGTTTTTGCAATTGAGTCGGATCGGAACGGGTGTTAGGATGCACAGCAGAACAAGAGGCGAACAACCGCCAAGATCGTGCCGTCAGCAACCAGCAATGGCGTAAGGATATGGAAGAAGACATTCATCTGCGTGATCTGATTTGTGTGTTATGGCGTCAGAAATGGTGGATGATGGTCGTGATGCTTTTGGCGATGTCGGCCACCGTGGCGGTGTCGCTGCAATTGCCCAAGGTTTATCGCGCCACGGCGATGCTGGTGTCGCCGGAAGTGGATCAAGCTTGGCCCACACCGGATGGCCTGAAAACCCGCTTCGGAGCGGCTGCTGTGGGAAGCGCCATTCGCCCCAACACTACGGCCACCGACGTTATCGTGGGTTTGTTGGGCAGCCAGCGGCTGGCCCTCGCGGTGATTGAGAAGTTCGATTTGATGCGCGTTTACTGGAACGAGAGGTTGATCAAGCTGCCGCGCATGCCGTGGCAGGAACCCCACGAAGGCCCGCTCCTCTCGGATATTGTTGAAGAACTTCAAAAACGCACCGACATCCGTGTCACGACGCAGGGCATGCTCTCCATCAGCGTGGAGGATCAAGACCCAAAGAGGGCGGCAGCGATGGTCCAGTGTTACTTGGATGAGTTGGAGCGGATGAACATGGAGTTGCAGACCACTTACAACCAATACCTTGCCCGTGTGGTGGACCGACCTTTGGTGCCCGACCAAAAATGCAAGCCGCGTGTCGGCCTGAACACGCTCATCGCCGGCGTGATGACGATGTTCTTGTGGGTGTTCGTCGCATTCTGCCGTCTGAACATCACCACATCTGCCGTTACCGCAGAGGACGTGGTGGCGACCGACACCAAGACAGAGCCAATCTGAGGCAAGGCTGGCCGCACGGCCGCACGATATGATTTCCCGATTGCTCCTGCTTTTCCTGGTGGCGGTGCAATTCGATGGCGTGGCGACGGTGTTGCGATTCCAAGTGCCAGAGGCAATAGGTCCGGTCTTTGCTTTCTGGAAGGAAGGGACGCTGGTTGTCTTGGTGGCACTCTCCTTGATGGCAACGTTGAGGCAGGGGCGAGTGCGGTTGGCGGCGCCACGAGCGTTGATCGCAACTTGGCTGCTAATCATTGGCATGGGATGCATCGAGTGGTTGGTCTGCCGCGCGCGCGGCACGGCGGAACCGTGGCAATCGTTGATCGCACTGCGACGCGTTTATCTGCCAGCAATGATGTTCGGCATCATCGTGATGCCCTCCTGGCCATTGCCGCTGCGGTGGGAAATGCGTGTTCTTCACAGCCTTGGCTTGGTAACTGTGATCGTCGTGGCTGCCGCTTGGTTTCAGTCGCTCCATCCTGTGGCGTGGGAAATGCACCCTTGGATTGTCCGGGCCGCGGATGAAGGCGCGCTTGCCATTCGCGAGATCGAACACGTATTCCGGCCGTTTGGGACATTCGGGTCGCCGTTCATGTATGGTGATTTCTGCACCATAATGACCATGTTGGCGCTCGCCTATCTGTTGTTTCACCACCGGGCGCGTTGGATTTATTGGGGCATCTTTTTTGTGGCGAGCATTGGCGTTTATATCTCCACCATTCGCACATCCATTCTCGGCGCCGTGGTAGGGGCCACCTACCTGCTTGTTGTCCGCCTGCAACCACTGCAAGGGATCGGTTTTCGCATCGCATTGGCGATACTGCTGGTGGTTGGCAGCATGGCTGCGCCGTTCGCGCTGACGGAGTTTCGCAAGGAGAACGTGAACACCCAAGGCCAATCGGCGTATATGGCTTCGGGAAGCCTCGCTTCACGCCAGGAATTCTGGCAGGTGTCTTGGGACCGGTTAAGGACACCCACCGATTTCATCTTCGGTCTAGGAACGGGCGCCGTGGGTGGCACCCAGCAAGGCAAGGGCGACCGGGCAGGTGTGTTCGCGTATAACCCTGTGGACAATTTCTACCTGTTGGTAATGGTCAATCACGGGCTGGTGGGCGTAGCGTTCTGGGGTGCGCTGGTGGCGCAACTTTTCTGGCTGCTGATACGGGCATCAGCCATCGAGTCGGAGGTGACATGGCTTTTTCACGGCACGACGGCGATGCTGCTGATGTTTATCGTCTCAAGCCTATTCCACAATATGCCAGCACGGACACCGGGAGCCGTGACGTTCTGGATACTCTCGGCTGTGTGCGCTGTGCATGCCCACGATCTCATCCAACGCCGTCAAGCCAAAGAGGCTCAGCGCGAAACGATCGCCGGGACGGCGAGACCCTGAGCCACTTGTCGTCAGAAGATCTAGCGGTGTCGAGCGAGGACATCATCAACCTGACGCATCACACCCGCCAAGAGCGCTTCCAGCGAGAAACGCTGTAGCGCCACAGCATGACCGGCTTCTGCCAGCCTCTGTGCGGACGCGGGATTCGCCAGCAGACCGCCAATGGCGACGACGAGGGCTTTCGCATCGCTCGGCGGCACCAACAAACCAGAAACGTCGTTTTCAATGATCTCGGGTGTGCCACCGCCACGCGTGGCCACCACAGGTTTGCGGGCAAGCATGCCTTCGACCAGCACACGGCCGAACGGCTCCGCTTCCACAGCGGTGTGCACAACCATGTCCACCGCGCTCATCAGCAACGGAATATCCTGCCGAAATCCGAGGAAGTGGGCGCGGTCGGCCACGCCCAAGGCGACAGCCTGCTCGCGCAACTTCTTGCCGTAAGCGTCCTCGCCAAAAATGGCGTCCCCCACAAACAACACATGAACTCCCGGCAACTGCGGCAGAGCCTCCAACAACACGTGCTGGCCCTTCCACGGCGCGATGCGACCAAATGCGCCAATCACGGGCGCTGAACCAACCCCAAACTGCTGGCGGGCTGCTGCCACCTGTTCGGAGGTCACGGCGCGAAATGGCGCCACGCTGATCCCGTTGTAAACCGTCTGCACCAGATCGGCACGACCTCCGCTCTGCACGAATGCCTCTGCGGTTGCTTTCGAGTTGGCGATCACTCGCGCGACGAAACAGTTGGCAAGCGTGGTCGCCAACCAGAGATGAAGACGGCTCTCGAACTGCACCGTCAGTGTATCCCGCAGATGCCAGATGAGCGGCTTGTTCGCGAGCCGGGCCACGAAAGCCGAGACCACCATGGGTTTTTGCCCGTTCGCATAGATCAGGTCGTAATCACGCGCGTGTTTGGCCACCGAGCGCGCCAGATGCAACACGCCTGCGACGGCGCGCAGGTCCTGGAGAAGAGTCGCCTGTCTGGAAACGCCGCTGACCTTGCGGGGGGCCGCCAGCACTTCCACAGCGACGCCCGCTTGTTGCAGTCGCTCCCGGAAAGGGCCATCGGCAAAAAGCAGAACCTTGCATGAACCGGCAAAGTGGCGTGCGATATCCAACAACGAATACTGGCCACCCCCCATCACGCCAGCATGGTCAATGAACAAGATCTTCGGCTGGGATTTGTTATCCTTGAGCGGTTGAGATGGGACACTATCGGGGTTCGTATTCATTCAACACCGTGCCGGTTTTATGACAACCAAGGGAACGACGCAAGGATTAGCGCTCGACGGTTCACGGATTCGCAAGCGGCGGCGGATTGGCTGCGGGCTGCCCTTGGGTCCGACGAGCAAGGAACCAAGCCATGACCCACAGCGCCACCGCCAACAAACCGTCTGAAAGCAGACTGGCCCACGCCGCCCCTCGCCAGGAATAAATCGGGATCAACCAGAAATTCAAGCCCACGTTGGTTACGGCCACCAACACCTGCACGCAACTGCGCTGGCCTTGAAACCCCGCACCGGTCAACGAGTCGGCGGCAAAATCATGCATGGCCTTCAGGAACGGTAGCAGCGCAAGCCACCGCACCGCCTCCACGGTTTCGGTATATTCCGCCCCCAAAACCAGCGGCACCAACGGCGCCGCGATGAAAAGCCCCACGCCAACGGCCAAGCCGTAGCCGCCTGCAAGGGGAAGCAACCGCTTCGCAAAACCCAAGGTGCCCTGCAAGCCTGCGACGCCGTGTTGAAAGAAACGGGCATAAGCCGCCCACAAGAGAGAGCGCACGGGAAGGAACGCAACATCAATCAAACGATAAGCCGCCGCGTAGATGCCGGCCGCTCCCAACGTCGAGAGACGCACCAGCATTGTCTTATCAATGTCGTTGTAAATGCCCTGTGCCGACAAGGCGGTTGCAAAGTAGAAACCCTCCTTCATCTCCGGCCGGATGCGCTCCAGCGCCAGTTTCGGCGATCCCAGTTCGTAGCTCACCAACGCCGCTGCGATCAACGCGGTGACGGCAGTGCCGCCAAGGTAATACAGGCTCCAATCCACCGGACGGTGACCTGCCGAGAAAGTCAGAAACAGCAAGGCCGCCGCAAAACGCAGCGAACTGAGCATCACCTGAAACTGCGCGGTGCGGTTCAGCCGCTGAAATGCCATATACGCCTGCCCGCTGACGTCAACCAGCCGTCCAAAAAAAAGGTCCGAGATCGCCACAACGAGCACGAGCAAGCCGGGAATGGAAACCGCCAGCACGAAATACCAAAATGCCAGCACCAGCACGAACAACACCGACGCCGAAACAAAAGTCACCAGCAAGGCGTTGCCCCAGCAACAAGCGAACAAGCCGGCATCTCGGGACACGTTCTTGATGAGGAGATTGCCGATGCCGAGGCCCGCGAATGGCGATGCGATGTTCACCAAGGCTACGACGCCCATAAAAGCGCCGAGACCTTCCGCCCCCAGCGCGCGCGCAATCAAAACGAAATAGGTGGCCTGGACGAGAAGGCGCAACCCGTGTCCCACCATCATCCAGAACGTGTTGCGGGCCAAAAGGCTGTTGCGGAGAAGATCAGTCAGACGCTTTAGCTGCACAGAAACAGTTGCTCCAAGTCCCAATTCCGTTTGACGGTGATTCTGCATACCGTCAGCAGCCTCTCAAGCACAAAAGCTGGCCGCACGCCGCGCGAATTGCTATAAGAGACTGGCTTTGAGGGTTGCTTCGCGTTAGAAAGACGCTTGCTATGAAAACCATGCACGTTGCCTTGGTCCACGATTGGCTCACCGGCATGCGCGGAGGTGAGAAGGTGCTGGAGGTGTTCTGCGAGATGTTTCCCGACGCACCGATCTACACATTGCTGCACATCAAGGGCAGCGTGTCGCAAGTCATCGAGCGGCACCGCATCGAGACGACGTTCGTGCAACGGCTGCCGAAGGTGGCGGCGAAGTATCGCAACTATCTGCCACTGTTCCCGACAGCCATCGAGTCGTTCAATTTCGCCGGTTACGACTTGGTCCTTTCTTCCAGCCATTGCGTGGCGAAAGGTGTCATCCCGCACGCCGGCACAACGCACATCAGCTATGTCCACACGCCGATGCGCTACGTCTATGAGATGTATGACCAGTATTTCGGGCCGCAGCACATGGGTCGCCTAAAACGCGCCATTATTCCGTTCTTTGCCAACTACCTTCGGATGTGGGACGTGGCGACAGCCAACCGCGTGGACCACTACATTGCAAATTCGGAGAACGTCCGCCGCCGCATTCAACGCCACTACCGACGCGACGCAGCAGTCATCTGGGCGCCGGTGGACTCGCAGCGGTTGAAGCTGTCGGAGAAGTCGGACGATTACTATCTGGTCGTCAGCGCGCTGGCGCCTTACAAACGCGTGGACCTTGCCGTCGCGGCAGCGGCAAGACTCGGCAGGCGGCTCGTGGTTGTCGGCACCGGGCCGGAACGCGCGTCGTTGGAAAAGCTGGCAGGACCCAACGTCGAGTTTCTTGGCTGGCAGAGTGACGACCAGGTGCGCGACTGGTATGCGGGTTGTCGGGCGCTGCTCTTCCCGGGTGAGGAGGATTTCGGCATTGTGCCTTTGGAGGCGCAAGCGTGTGGCAAGCCCGTGATCGCGTTCGGCCGCGGAGGCGCGCTGGAAACGGTGGTAGATGGTGAGACGGGCCTGTTCTTTGCCGATCAAACGGTGGACGCGTTGGCGGCGGCCATGACGCGACTGGAGAAAGAGTCGGCCCGATTTGTGCCGGCGAAGATTCGTGAGCACGCAATGAAGTTCGATCGTGCTGTGTTCAAACAGCGGATGACGGAGTTCGTCCAAAAAGCAATGGGGGCGCAATGGTCAGCGTAATCATTCCAACCTACAACCGTGCCCAGTATATCGCCGAGACGATCGAAGGGGTGCTGGCACAAACGCATCAGGACACCGAAATCATCGTCATTGACGACGGCTCCAAGGACAACACGGGCGAGGTCGTGAAGCGGTTCGGCGACCGCGTCCGCTACGTCTGGCAGAAGAACAGCGAGCGGGCGGTGTCGCGCAACAACGGCCTGAAGCTCTCCCGCGGCGAGTTCGTGACATTCCCGGATTCCGACGACTGCTGGCTGCCGGAGACGCTCAGCGAGATGCTGGACACGATGAAACGCGTGCCGGCGGCGGGGCTGGTGGCAGTCGGATGCGCCATCGTGAACAGCGACCGCCGGGTGATGGGAACGTTTCAGCCGGGCGGCAACGTGGACGGCGTGGTGACGAACGCGTTCCATCAGTTGCTGCATTCAAACATCGTCGGCTCGCCGTCGGCGGTGCTGTTGCGGCGCAGCGTGCTGGATCGTTCGGGCGCATTCGACGAGGACCGGCGTCTGATCGGCGTGGAGGATTGGGAGTTGTGGGCGCGGCTGGCGTTTTTTGGGCCGATGGTCAGCCGACGCAAGCCGTTGGTTCACTACCGGCGTCACAAAGGAAACTTCCCCATCGCTGAGATGCGGATGCGTTATCCGTGGGTGGTGGAAGCGTTGTTGCGCAACCTGCCGTTGAATCCCGACCAACGGGTGGACATTTGCGCCACGAGCGCGCACCGGCTGGTGGAATACGCGGAGGAGTTGATGCAAATTGAGGAGCGCGGGCCGGCCGACCACTGTCTGAAGGCGGCGGCGCGGTTCTTTGCGCCGATTGAGAACGACCCGACTTATCGGCAGCTTGTCGCGCAATATCAGGCGCAGGCCAAACAGAATTAAAGGGGTCGTTTGGGGAATTTACAAGCTGTGCCAGACGTGCTAAGAGCCACCCATCGGATTGGCGCCAACGGACGAACAAGTCGCGGCTTTGAATAAAGGCATCAGGAACATGAAGCCCATCAACATTTTGCAGATCGAAGACAATCCCAGCGAGATTGTCCTGATGCGAGCGATGCTCGCTGAAGCGGGCGCGGGTCAGTTTGAACTGACATCGGTGAGCCGGCTTTCGGAAGGGTTGGAACGGCTGGCGGCGGACGGCTTTGACCTGGTGATGCTGGACCTCGGCTTGCCGGACAGCAACGGCTTGGAAACCTTTGCCAAGGTGCACACCCAAGCGCCGCAGGTGCCGATCATCGTGTTGAGCAGTCTGGATGATGAATCGGTCGCCATGAGAACCGTGCATGAGGGCGCGCAGGATTACGTGGTGAAGGGGGAAAACATGGATGCCCGCTTGCTGGTGCGGACGATCCATTACGCCATCGAGCGCAAGCGGGCTGAGCAAGCCATGTCGGAACAGCACAAGCTGCTGCGCACTCTCATAGACAATCTGCCCGATCTGATCTACGCGAAAGACCCGCAAGGCCGGTTGTTTCTCAACAACGCGGCGCACATGCGCTTTTTGGGAGCCACCAAGCCGGAGGATGCGCTGGGCAAGACGGTTTACGACTGTTTCCCGAAGGAGATCGCCGACACCTTTTTCGCCGACGAGCAACGCGTCATCCTCTCCGGCGAGCCGCTCGTCAATCGCGAAGAGGCATCCATTGACCAGACTGGCCGGCGTATCTGGGTGCTGACGACCAAAGTGCCGTTGCGCGACGAGTCGGGCAAGTCGCTCGGCATGGTCGGCATCACACGCGACATCACCGCACGCAAGGAGGCGGAACAACGCCAGACCATGCATTCGGGAGTGACGCGCGTGCTGGCCGAGTCTGACACGCTGCAAGTGGCGATCCCCAGCGTGATGCAATGCATCTGTGAAGCGATGGGCTGGAATTGCGGTCAATTGTGGCGCGTGAACACCCAGACAAGCCAGTTGCACTGTGAGAACGTCTATTATCTGCCAACGCTGGATCTCGCCACGTTGGACAAGGCCAGCCACGAAGCCACTTTCGCGCGCGGCGCGGGTTTCCTGGGCCGCGTCTGGAACGATGGAAGAGCGGCGTTGGTGGCCGATGTCGCAACAGAGACGGACTCGCCTTGGATGTCAGCGGCCACAAAAGCAGGTTTGCGTCAGAGCGTCGCCTTCCCGGTCGGAAACTACCGCGAAATACTGGGCGTGATGGTCTTCTTCAGTTCCGCGGTGGGCACGATTGACGAATCGCTGTTGGCGATCATGCAGGACATCGGCCGGCAAATAGACCAGTTCATCCAGCGCAAGAATGCGGAAGAAGCTTTGGAGGGAGAGCGCACTCTGCTGAGGTCGCTGATTGACAGCTTGCCGATTCATATTTACGTGAAAGACACGGCCGGCCGCTTCATCGTCGTCAACAACGCCGTGGCGCAGTTCGTCAAGGTGAAGCATCCCAGGGACGTGGCGGGAAAAACGGACTTCGATTTCTTCCCACGCGACCTCGCCGAGCAGTTTCAGGCTGAGGAACAGGCGGTCCTCCGTTCCGGCGAGATCAGCGTCAACCGCGAGGCGTGTGTCACCAACGAGCTTGGCAAACGCCGCTGGATTCTCACCATGAAGGTGCCGTTCCGCGACAGCCACGGAAACATCGTCGGCCTCGTGGGTGCCAACCGCGACATCACGGAGATCAAGGAGGCGGAAGAACTGTTGCGCAGGGCCAACGCCGACCTGGAGAAAAGCAAGACCGAGCTTCAGCAGTCCAACGAACAACTCAAAAACGCCCAGTTGCTCCTCTTCGAAGCGGAGAAACTCCACGCCGTCGGCCGCCTCGCCGCGGGCGTCGCCCACGAGGTCAAAAACCCCCTCGCCACCATCCTCATGGGCATCAACTACCTTTCCAAGGTCATCCAGACGTCGGACGAGAACGTCCCCATCGTCATGGAGGAGATGAGCCACGCCATCAAACGCGCCGACGCCATCATCGCCGGCCTGTTGGAGTTCTCCACGCCAAGCAAGATGGACATCAAGACCGACGACATCAACACCATCGTCACGCGCTCCCTCGGCCTGGTCAAACACGAACTCGACAAACACCACATCGCGGTGACGCGGAAATTCGGGGAGAACCTCCCGCAGGCCAAGGTGGACAGGAACAAGATCGAGGAAGTTTTTGTAAACGTCTTCACCAACGCCGTCCACGCCATGGCCACCGGCGGCACGCTCATCGTCCGCACCTACGCCAAGACGATGGATGCCACGAAGATCCAGCGCGACGCCGGCAACCGCAGCGGCGTCCGCCTCCGAACCGGCGACACAGTCATTGTCATCGAGGTGGATGACACAGGCCACGGCATCCCGGAGGACAAACTCCAGCGCGTCTTCGACCCGTTTTTCACCACCAAACCCACCGGCGTCGGCACCGGCCTGGGTCTGACCGTGGTGAGGAAGATCCTCGAATTGCACAGCGGCACCATCGAACTGGCCAACCGCCGCGAAGGTGGCGTCCGGGCCACCATCGTGCTCAAGGCGGACAGGAAATAACTCTTATGGAAAAGAAACGCATCCTCCTCGTTGACGACGACATTGCTTTCACTCGAATGATGAAGCTCAACCTCGAACGCAATGGCACCTTTGACATCCATGTCGAAAACTCCGGCTCGCGCGCCGTCGCGACCGCCAAAGAGTTCAAGCCCCAGCTTATCCTCCTCGACGTCATCATGCCCGAAGTGGACGGCGGCGACGTCGCCGCCATGCTCAAGGACGACCCCACCGTGAAAGACATCCCCGTTGTCTTCATCACCGCCCTCGTCAGCGGCGAGGAAAACGCCTCCGGCGGCCTTATTCGCAGCGGCTACCGCTTCATCGGCAAGCTCGCCAGCGAAAAAGAAATGCTCCAGTGCATTGAGGAAAACATCCGCTAGCCCCGCGCCCCCTGCCCCGCTTCTTGCCGACGGCTGACAACTAAAAGCTGACCGCTGACCGCTTGCTTTCCATTCCTTTCGCGCCCGGCGTCGGGACCATTCTCCGCCTTAGCGTCACTCGCCGATTTTTGCACCGAGTCGGACGAAAGAGCGGTTCAAGAATACGTAGTAAAAATAGGTTATCAGGATTACCAAGACGCTCAGATAGGTTGGAATCCTTTCCCACACCGCCGGGTAATGGCTTTTGAGCGCCCACGTCATCACGATGTAAGCCAAGATGAGCAAGAACATGAGCAGCACAAATTTGATCGTCATGGGGAAATTAAGGAGGATGAACCGTTCGATGAAATTGCTGTCGTCTATCGCTTCATTTGTGCGATAGCAACGTTTGATTCCCAGAAAGGCGACGATCATATTAGCGGCCGATCCCAGCATTGTGGTCAGATCCACCGAGGTGTTGTCATGCTGTTTGCCTAAGGTTTGCATCCCCAACTCGAAGGGGTATGCGATGAAGCAAATGAGAACGGCAAACACCAAGTATTTTGTCTTCTCCCGTTGCGACAACTTGTTCCCCGCAATGGCTTCTTCCAAGTTCGAGAATATCATACGTTGTTCACTCTCCTTTCATCACCTTTCTACGCCATCGCCAGCAGCAGCAGGTTTCGGCTGATCGTCTTCATTCGTTCCTTTTCCGATTCTGACCACTGACGGCTAACCGCTCTAACTCTTCACTTCTGAAGGATGCGCCGGGCGGCAACGAAACATCCAAAGCCCGAAGCGATGGCAAGAACCCCATACAGCAGCGTCCAAAGTGACCCTGCAAGATCTTTGGAAAACATCGCGGCCACAGTCCCGTAGCCAGCAATCAAGACTCCGAAAGAGATAAGGACGATTCCCGACCACCAATAAATGGCGCTGTTTTTCTGATAAACGGTCCTGTTACGTTCGGCCAAGTCGTTGATGCTCGCAACGTCGGATTCGCACCGCCCTTTACAACTGCAACCCAAACCGACCTCGGTGATGCAATCATGGCAAAGGGCGCGACCGCAAGATTTGCAGACGGCGACGGCTTCGATTTCGGAATGGTTGAAACATCTCATAATGCCTGTCCTTTCTGTTCACCTGCTTCAATGATCTCACACTCGTCCGCCGATTTCCTCATTCCTTCGGCTTCTGACCGCTGACCGCTGACCGCTTGCCTTGCATCTTTTCGCGTCCGGCTTCGGGGGCATTCTCCGGCTGCGGGTTCACATCGCTGCCGGCTTCTTCTGTTCGGCATCCAAATGCTGCTTAGCCAACTTCAACGCCCACGATCTGCCTTTCTTTAGCAAGATGATTCCAAATATCAACGGGGAAAACGCGTAAAGAAAATCCGTGAGTTTGATTTGTTCGATCAATGGTTGCGCCGTCGTTGCGGCCAGCTTCAGGTAGTGGTAAGCCCATTCAATGGCTCGGTCAATTGTGCCGCCGATGCAGAATATCGCGACGGCCATAAACGCCATCGAATAACCATCGGCCAGAGACAACGACGGCAGCGCGACTTCTTCCGGCAAGTTTCGAGTGGCCATCTCTGCTATGGGCTTAGCGCACTTCCATAGCACCATCACAAGAACGAGCATCATGGCGCCTACAATCAATCCTCCCATCAACGCAAGTGCATACGCGTTCCAAGACGACATCTGCAGAATGAGTTTGATCAATTTCGGTAGAGCATTGCCGAATAGCTCTACGCCTGCGTAGAGCGATAAAACTCTGAGCGCTACGGTTGTCAGTGATTGAAGGTTCATTTTCTCCCTTTTCTTTCAATAGCGAACTTCATGTCATCCACTGATAGCTGACCGCTGATGGCTGACCGCTTGCCTTGCATCTTTTCGCGTCCGGCTTCGGGACCATTCTCCGCATGCTGATTCAGGATGCGGGTTTATCCTTCAGGAGTCTCTCGATCTTCCGGTTGATGCGGACCAAGTAAACGAAGACCACCACGACAACAACTAGGACGATTGGAATCGGCAGAAACACCCATAATACCTGCCAAACTCCAAACTCATGTTTTGGCGCCGGCTGTATCGAGATTGAAACGTTCTTCTCCTTCAATAATCGCAAGAGCAATGGATCTTGAGATGATCCAGATCGCGCGAAGCATTTGAACGGCTCTTCCTTGCCGCCGATGGTCTTGAAACCGGTCATGGAATACTCGCCCAAAGAGACTGCCTTGATGAGCCCGGCCTCCACCTCGTTTATGAACGTCTCATAGGAGAGGTATTGGCCCTGTTCCGGAGAGGGCGGAGGGGGCTTTGTTGCTACGTCAATAGTGGCTGCATTCCCCACCATCACAGCCATGAACACGACAGCTACCGCTAGTTGCTTCTTCATAATTCTTTCTCCTCATTCCTTTCGCGTCCGGGTGCTGACCGGCGACCGCCGATGTTTCAACTTATACTGCCTCTCCAGCTTCGCGGCGTGTTCTTCATCTTGCTCGGCAACCAGTGATTCAAGTTTTAATGCATACTCGAAACCAAAAACATCTGTGATGCTGCGTCGGAATCCATGATCCCCCCTCTCTCCGCCTTCCCACGTCAAAACCAAACCGCTTGAATCCAGAATCCGCTTGATTAATTGCAGGGCCAGTGTGAGCGAGTGGAATGCATCGAGTCCTGGAATACTGTGATCTATAGTGAGCTTGGTCCCTTCGATCCGTATCCTCGAACGCCACTCACATTCATCAATTCGTATGGGAGAGAACAACTGCACCGTGACGACAGCGCCTCTCCGTCCCTTCACCGCAAGTCGTCTTTTGCAGACAAGAACCTGTTTCGACTGATTCATGTGTCGAATCTCTTTCTCTTTTCTCATTCCTTCGGCTTCTGACCGCTGACCGCTGATGGCTGACCGCTTGCCTCGCATCTTTTCGCGTCCGGCTTCGTTACCATTCTCCGCAATCACACCAGCATCCAGGTATTGTTATTTCTTCTCCAGTGCCTTTTTGACCGCCTTTTCAAGCATCGCTGCTTTTCTCTTCTTCATCGCGACCGATTCCTGCAAGAGCAGTTTGATGGCTTGTTTCAACGGCATACTCGACAGTTCATCCAGATTCGACTGCGAGGAAACCTCCCAATGCGATCCTTCAGTTCCTGGATTTCCATAGGTGGCGGGCCAACGCGATGATCCTGCATATGCATCCGGGCGGCCCTTGAAGCCTTTGGTGTTCAAGAAAACAAGATATCGGGTGTTCCTCGCAAAACCACCTTCGTCAACCACGTATGGGCAATAGGTCAAACCAATGTATTCCAGATCTGCCTTCGGTCCCTTCAGCACTTTCAAGACTTGGACGGCGTAGATATAGGGATCTCCAATCCCTACACCCGATTCCGCCAAGCCTCCCAACTCCACAATCCAAATGGCTTCCGAGGTTTCAATCAAACTATCGAAGCCAGGAAAGGCTTCCATGAAAATCGAGGCGCTGCAAACCAACGAATGCAGAGCCACGAGCCACGCCATCGCCAACACCAGCAGGTTTCGGCGGATTGTTTTCATTCGTTCCTCATTCCTCTCGCGTCCGGCTTCAGGAGCATTCTCCGGTTGACGATTCACATCCGCGCGTCAGCCCCCACCTTTACACTCGAAGTAGTAGAGACCTTCGAGGATTTTCTTCCCGTTGAAGGATCGCCCTTCTGGAATTTTCCCTTCGGGTAACGCCGTTATAATCGCGTCTCGCCCTAAGACGATCTCCACATCATCATAACCAATAGATTCAACAGTGCGGACGATGACTCCTCTTGGCTGCAGCTTGCGTATTACTTCGGGCATCTTGGGGTCGGTGGGGTCTGGAATGTTATCCTTTTTGCCCCAGTTGGGATCTGGTCGGTATGAAGGATAATTCGTCATCACGATGCGGCAGGCCGCGAGCAGTTCTTTTGGATCGGCCGCGTAAAGCCGGTGCATCGCGGAAACATGAGTGGTCCAGACCGTAATACGCACGTAAAGAACTGCGCCAATGATCAACACCACCGGCACTGCAACCAGAACACCACCAATCCACAGCAATACTTTCTTCATCTTGCCCTCACTTTCATTCCTTTCGCGTCCGGCTTCGGGGCCATTCTCCGCCTCGCTCTTCGTCTTTACAAGACGAAGAAAGTTAAGAGTTAAGAATTAAGAGTGAAGAGTTTCATCGGCTCAGATATTTCTCCGCAACGCGCGGACGAGGTTGTTGTAGTTGTCGAGGACCAACTGCATCTCGCCCTGCGTGGGCGGGTCGCTGATGGAGATGTCCAGCGTGCCGAGGCCGTCCACGTTGCGCGGCGTGCCGTTGATGGCGTCGCTGAGTTGTTGGGCGGAGACATCGCCCGCGGGTCCTTGTGGGCCGGGTGCGCCGTCCATGCCGTTCGCGCCGCTCATCCCATCGCTGCCGCGCTCGCCCGTCGCGCCAGGGGGCGGAGTGAACGGGCCGTAGCTGCTGCCATCGCTCATATCCACCATGAAAGAGCCGCTGCCGATGTCGCGGATGTTGGTGACGCTGCGGCCATCGGCCCCGGCGCTGCCGGTCTCGCCCTGGGGTCCACTGGCGACGCTGAAGGGACCGTAGGTGGCGCCGTCGCTCATTTCGACGAGGACGCGGCCGAGGCCGTCGTCGCGGACGTTGACGATACTGCGTCCGTCCGCTCCCGCTGGGCCGGCTGGTCCTTGTTCTCCCGGATTACCTTTTTCTCCGGGCAAGCCCTGCGGTCCTGCGGGCGTGGCGTCTATGAGGGCCTTCAAGCCGGTGAATTGCTCGCGCATCTTGGTATCACTGATGACAACGTCGCCGATGGGCCAATTTGGATCAAAGGGCATGGGATTCCTTTCAGTTGGAGGTTAGAGACGGTTTGGGGGTTGAAAACTCACGTAAGTATCTTGTTTCCGCAGGCTTGCGCCATTTTCGGCCTGCTGCGCGGACTTTTCGCGCAGTTGCGCGGAGAGTTAGAGCAGTTGCGCGAACTTCCCGCGCAGTTGCGCGGAAGAAGGGCGCAGGTGCGCGAGGGTTCCGCGCAGGTGCCCGGAGAGTTGGAGCAGGTGCGCGGACTTCCCGCGCAGGTGCGCGCAAGAGGGGCGCAGTTGCGCCGGGGTTCCGCGCAGTTGCGCGGACGGTTGGAGCAGTTGCGCGGAAAGTCGGCACGGGAGGTGGGCGGTCCGGCCCGCTGGTGGACCGGACCGCTTCGCTGTCTCTATGGGGTCGGCGGCGCGGGCGGCGCGGGCGGCGGATTGGAGCCGCCGCTGTTGCCGCGCAGTGTGCTGCGCAACCGGGCGCCCTGCTTGCCCTCCGGTGTGGTTTTGCCGAGTTTGCCGATGCCGGTGTCCAGCAAGGTGCTGGCGTCGGCGTAACCGGTGCCGGCCTTCTCCTCGACGAGAACGGTTTGTCTTTTCAAATCGCTCTTCATGGTTTCCTGCGTCTGGTTCTCCCTGCTGACCGTGGCGGCATCCGCGCGCAGTTTCGCGATGTCGTCGGTGGGATCATACTTCTTGGTGATCAGCAGGTCCTTGTGCTCTTCCAGGTAGTCCGCAACGCCGATCATGAAACCGGCGGTGACGGGAACTGGCAATGACATGTGCGTTTTCCTCCGTTGTGGTCCATCCGCGGTGACGAAGCGGGCTTGGTTGAAGCAGCACTGATTGAAGCGCGCCTTGTTGTCGGATGGAGCCATGTTTGTTGTTCGTTGTGGCCGCGAGACCCCCAGCGCTGCTACTTGGAACAACTCCCACGCCAACGTTGCACCCGCCGTTTTGCCCTGCGACCGTTCCGGGCACGGATAATGCCGAACCAGATTTATTCTGTCCATTGGGAGACTCCCCTATTTTGCCATAGGGGAAACTCCTACGGCGGCACGTTCGCACGGGCTGAGTTTCTGCATCGCGGAAGAGCGGGACGCGCGCCCGCTGGAATCGCGGGCCGCTGTTGACTCCGGTGGGGGCGGCTCCTATGCTTCGCGCGCTTCGGTTTTTGTTTGGGGCCGCTGCCGGCCCGGAACGGAAAACGACGCGTGTTTGTGAGGCGAATCTGAATTGAATCTGCCATTCGAATTTTTTATTTGTCTGCGTTATCTGAAGCCGAAGCGGGCGTTCGCGTCGGTGATCACGCTCATCTCGCTGGCGGGCGTCATGCTCGGTGTGGCGGTGTTGATCGTGGTGATCGCGGTGATGAGCGGGTTTGACCGCGACCTGCGGGCGAAGATTCTGGAGATGAACGCCCACCTCG
The DNA here is from genome assembly GCA_026397915.1 of Verrucomicrobiota bacterium. Taxonomy (GTDB): domain Bacteria; phylum Verrucomicrobiota; class Verrucomicrobiia; order CAIQCK01; family CAIQCK01; genus CAIQCK01. The sequence goes on along the minus strand of JAPLTX010000038.1, from coordinate 68,604 downwards.
TCGTCACCAACGGCGGGATCATGGACCACTCGGACAAGGTCTTGAAAACGGTGCTGGCCGTGCCGGGCGTGAAGGCGGCCTCGCCCTACGTCTGGGGGCCGGTGCTGATCGAGTTCGACCGAAGGGCGTTCACGCCCTACGTGAAAGGCGTGGACCCGGTGCGCGACCAGGATGTAACGGGACTGAAGCGTTTCATCCGGCGCGGCCAATACGATCTGGACGGGCAGAACGTCATCGTCGGCTCGGAGTTGGCGCAGCAGTTCCGCATCATGCCCGGCGACAAGATCACGGTGTATTCACCGAGGAATTTCCAGCAGAAGAAGGAAGTTTATCTGCCGATGGAGCTGAAGGTGACCGGCATTTTCGATTCCGGCCTCTACGAATACGACCTCGGCATCATCTTCACCTCGCTGACGGTGGCGCAGGAGCTTTACAACCTCGGACGCGGCGTGCATGAGATCGCGGCGATGGTGGACGGCGGCGACGATCCAGCACGATGTCAGGCGGTGGCGAACATCCTGAGCACGAAGTTCGAGAAACCGCTGAAAGTGGAAACGTGGATGCAGCGCAACAAGAAGGTGCTGATGGCGGTGCAGGTGGAGAAGAACGTGATGTTCTTCATTCTGTTCTTCATCATCATCGTCGCCGCGTTCGGCATTTGCAGCACGTTGATCACCATCACCATCCAGAAGACGCGCGAGATCGGCGTGCTCAAGGCCGTGGGCGCGGGGCCGGTGAGCATCATGTCCATCTTCGTGCTGCAAGGATTCGTGGTCGGCGTCATCGGCACGTTGCTCGGCCTCGGCGCGGGGATGTTGCTGCTGCACTATCGCAATCCGTTCAACCATTGGCTCTCCAGCACGCTCGGTTGCGAATTGTTCCCGCGCGAGATTTACAACTTCTCGGAGATTCCCGCCCAGATCAACGCGCCGGACGTGGCGTGGATTTGCGTGATGGCGATGGTGATTTGCACGGTGGCAGGCATCATCCCGGCACTGCGCGCCGCGCGGCTCGACCCGGTGGAGGCGTTGCGCTATGAGTGACACCGGACGCGCCAACCCATTCAACGCGGCGGGAGCGGGGCCGATTCTGGTTGCCCGCAATCTGCATAAGACCTACTCGCTCGACGTATCGCACGTGGACGTGCTGAAGGGAATCGAATTGGAGGTCGCGCGCTCGGAATCGGCGGCGCTCGTGGGCGCGTCGGGCGCAGGCAAGAGCACGTTGATGCATATCCTCGGCGGGCTGGACCGTCCGACGGCGGGCGGCGTCTGGCTGGACGGCGTCTCGATTTACGAACAGCCGGCGTGGCAGCTCACGCGGCTGCGGAACCAAAAGATAGGTTTTGTCTTTCAGGCGTATCAACTGCTGCCCGACTTGGAGGCGGTGGAGAACGTGGCGCTGGCCGGATGGGTGGCCCGCCGGCCGCTGGCGCAGGTGCGGCGTCAGGCGGAGGCGCTGCTGGCGTCGGTGGGCTTGGGCGGCCGTATTCATCACCGGCCGGTGGAGTTGAGCGGTGGCGAGCAGCAACGCGTGGCGATCGCCCGCGCGTTGATCAACGATCCCGTCATCCTGTTCGCGGACGAGCCGACCGGCAATCTCGACTCGGCAACCGGCGCGGGCGTGATGGAATTGTTATTGCGCTTGCAACGCGAGCGGGGCATGACTTTGATTCTGGTGACGCACGAGGTGGCCATCGCACGGCAATGCCAGCGGGTGCTGGAGATTCGCGACGGCGTGCTCAGCGGCGTTTTGAAAACATAATAGAAACGGACAGGCAGATGAAAATTTACATAGACGGCCGGTTTTACTCTGAGCGTAACGCGAAGATTTCCGTCTTCGACCACGGCGTGCTTTACGGCGATGGCGTTTTCGAGGGCATTCGCTTCTACAACGGGCGCATCTTCAAGCTGGAGGAGCACGTGAACCGCTTGTTCGCGTCGGCCCAGGCGATCCTGCTGACGATCCCGATGTCGAAGGAGGAAGTGGCCAAGGCGACGCTCAAGACCTGCCGGTTAAACAAACTGAAGGACGGTTACATCAGGCTCGTGGTGACGCGCGGCGTCGGCTACCTGGGGCTGAGTCCCTACAAATGCAAGAAGGCGTCGGTGTTCATCATCGCCGCGACGATCGAACTCTACCCGGAAGCGGTCTATCGCAACGGCTTGAAGGTGGTAACCACCGGCACTATGCGGACGCCGGCGAACGTGCTTAGCCCGGCGGTCAAATCGCTGAACTACCTGAACAACATCATGGCCAAGGTCGAGGCGATCCAGGCCGGCGCCGAGGAAGGCTTGATGCTCAACGCGCAAGGCAACGTGGCGGAATGCACGGGCGACAATGTTTTCATCATCAGGAATGGCACGCTGATCACGCCGCCGATTTCAGCCGGCGCGCTGGACGGCATCACGCGGAGAACCGTGATGGCCCTGGCCGCCCAAGCCGGTCTGCCCATGCGGGAGGAGAATCTCACGCGCTACGACGTTTTCACGGCGGACGAGTGTTTCCTCACAGGCACGGCGGCCGAAGTGGTGCCGGTGGCACAAGTGGACGGACGCGTGATTGGCGAGAAGCGCCCCGGTCCGGTCACGCTCGACCTCATGCGACGGTATCGCGAGTTGACAGCAAGCGAAGGCGCTCCAATTTACTCCTGACGGAGACTGAAGTTTATGCTTTGCGATTTCTGCAAGGAAAATGAAGCCACGGTCCACTTTTCGCAGGTCGTCGGCGACAAGGTGTCCAAGATTGACATCTGCGAAGCCTGCGCGAAGGCCAAGGGCTTCACCGACCCGGGCAACATCAGCATGCTCGGCGACGTGTTGGGCGAATTCGGCGCCGGCCAGGTGACGCCGGAGTCCGAAGGGCTGCGTTGTCCGGTGTGCGGGTTTACGCAGGCGAACTTCAAGAAACAGGGCCGGCTAGGTTGCGGCACCTGTTACGAAACATTCGAGGCCGGTCTAAAACCGCTGCTCAAGGCAATGCACAAGGGCGAACGGCACGTCGGCAAAACCCCGCAGAAGGCCGTGACGTCGCAGGAGTCCTCCGAGCATCTCAAACAGCTTGAGAAGGAACTGTCGCGCGCCATCAAGGACGAGCGTTTCGAGCAGGCGGCACAATTGCGGGATGAGATCCGCGCGCTGCAAGCAAAGGCGAACCCCAGCACCCTGGTCTGAGCGACCCTTCGGCGCGAGTTCAAAACATGAAAACCAGCGACACTCATTCGGAAGGTGATGCGGATAGCGGCCGGCTGGTGGTCATGAGCAGCCGCGTGCGGCTCGCGCGCAACCTCAGCGGCACGCCGTTTCCCGGCTGGGCCAAGAAAGCCGACCGCCAGAAATCGCTGGAGAGCATGAAGGCCGTCGTCCGTATCCTGCCTGAGATGGCCGGCGCACTCGCACGCTCAATGGACGAGTTCACCGCGCTTGAAAAACAGTTGCTTGTCGAGCGCCACCTTATCAGCCGCGAACACGCTGCCAAGACCGTCGGCAGCGGCGTGGTTATCAGCGAGTCGGAAGTCATCAGCGTGATGATCAACGAGGAGGACCACCTGCGGATGCAGGCGCTTATGCCCGGCTTTTGCCTGCGCGAAGTCTGGCAGGTAATCAACCGGGTGGATTCCGAACTGGAAGAACATCTGAACTACGCCTACTCGTCGAAGCTCGGCTACCTCACCGCCTGCCCGACCAACGTCGGCACCGGCATGAGGGCCAGCGCCATGCTTCACCTACCGGCGCTCGTGGTGGCTGAGCAGATTAACCAAGTCATCCAAGCAGTCAACAAACTCGGCTTGGCCGTGCGCGGCCTCTATGGCGAAGGCACTGAGGCCTCCGGCAATCTCTTTCAAGTTTCCAATCAGACAACCCTTGGCGAACGCGAGGAGGACCTGATGGAGCGTCTCACCAAGGTCATCCTCCAGATCATCGAGCACGAGAAGAACGCCCGCCAGGCGTTGATGGAGAAACGTCCGCAGATGATCTACGATCAGGTCGGCCGCGCTTACGGCATCTTGGGAAACGCCTGCGTCCAGAGTTCCAAAGAAGCCATGAACCTTCTCTCCATGCTCCGGCTGGGACTCGATCTCGACCTGCTTCAGGGCCTGGACCACAAGTCTATTGACGACATGTTCCTCCTGACTCAGCCTGCGCACCTGCAAAAGCACGTCAACCAGAAGCTCACCGCCGAGCAACGCGACGTGATGCGCGCCAGCCTGCTGCGCGACATGCTCAAAGATGTGGGCCGCCCCAAGACAATGTTGCCCTCCCCTCCTGAATCCACCGAGCCGGGCCGCGAAGACCAACCGGATGCTGCCTGAGCGGCAGTGCGCCGCGCAGCAGGTTCGTTGACAACCGCGCTGAAAGAGCTTTAGATTCGAGTGGCTGGAACGATATACTCCATACACACATGATCGAAGGAATGAGCAATTTTACGCCCCGCGCGCAGCAGGCCTTGAGTCTGGCACGCAAGGAGGCGGAGCGGTTTAACCACAACTACGTGGGCACGGAGCATCTGTTGCTGGGCCTCATCAAGCTCGGACAGGGCGTGGCGGTAAACGTGATCCAAAAGATGGGCCTCGACCTGGAAACAGTCCGGTTGGAGGTGGAGAAGCAGGTTGGCAGCGGGCCGGAGGTGAAGCAGGCCGGCAGCATTCCGTTTACGCCGCGGGTCAAAAAGGTGCTGGCGCTGGCAAACAAAGAGGCGCGGGCGCTAAATCATTCCTACGTCGGCACGGAACACATCCTGCTGGGTTTGTTGCGCGAAGGCGACGGCGTGGCGGCGCGCGTGCTGAAAAACCTCGAAGTGGACATCGAACGAACGCGCAACGAAATCCTCAAGGAACTGGACCCGAATTTCCAACCGCCGCCCGAGGGCGAGGCCGCCGGTCAAGCAGAGCCGGGCGAAAAGAAGGACTCGAAGACACCGGCACTGAAGGCGTTCGGGCGCGACCTGACGGAGTTTGCCCGCAATGGCAAGCTGGACCCGGTCATCGGACGGAAGAACGAGATCGAACGGGTAATGCAGATTCTCTGCCGCCGGACGAAGAACAATCCGGTGTTGATTGGCGAGGCGGGCGTCGGCAAGACGGCGATCGTCGAAGGACTCGCGCAGGAGATTATCAAAGGCAACGTGCCGGAAATTCTCCGAGAGAAGCGCGTAATCATGCTGGACATGGCGCTGATGGTGGCTGGCACGAAGTATCGCGGACAGTTCGAGGAGCGCATCAAGGCCGTGATGGACGAGATTCGTCGCGCCAAGAACGTCATCATGTTCCTGGATGAACTGCACACAATCGTCGGCGCCGGCTCGGCGGAGGGCGCGATGGACGCAGCGAACATCATCAAGCCGGCCCTTTCGCGCGGCGAGTTGCAGTGCATCGGCGCGACGACGATGACTGAGTATCGCAAGTATATCGAAAAGGACGCGGCGCTGGAGCGGCGGTTCCAGACGGTGATGGTGAACGCGCCAAGCGTGGATGAAGCGATCGAGATCCTGAAAGGGCTGCGACCAAAATACGAGGAACACCATCACGCGAAGCTCTCTGACGAATCGCTCGAAGCCGCGGTGCGCCTGTCGGATCGGTATCTGTCGGGCCGTTTCTTGCCGGACAAGGCAATTGATGTAATGGATGAGGCCGGCGCTCGCGTGCGGATCAGGTCCATGACCCGGCCGCCGGAGTTTCAAGAACTGGAAAAGGAAGTGGCCGAGCTGAAGAAGCAAAAGGAAAAGGCCATCCAGGCGCAGGATTTCGAGGGTGCGGCGGCGCTTCGCGATAAAGAAAAGCAAGCAAAGGAACATCTGGAAAAGACGCTGGCGCAATGGCGTGAGCGGCAGGATGAGAAACAATCGGCCATCACAGAAGAGGACATTCTTCATGTGGTCTCCAAATGGACCGGCGTGCCGCTGAGCCGGATGGAGAAGAGCGAGACCGAGAAGCTGCTCCAGATGGAAGCCGAGTTGAAGAAAGTGGTGATCGGCCAGGACGATGCCTGCGCCTCGATCAGCAAAGCGATGCGGCGTTCGCGCGCGGACCTCAAGGACCCGCGGCGGCCCATTGGTTCGTTTGCCTTCCTCGGCCCCACCGGCGTCGGCAAGAGCCTGCTGGCGAAGGCGCTGGCGGAGTTTCTATTTGGCAACCAGGACGCGCTGGTCCAGTTGGACATGTCAGAATACATGGAAAAGTTCAACGCGTCGCGACTCGTCGGCTCACCTCCGGGCTATGTTGGCTATGAAGAAGGCGGCCAGCTCACGGAGCGCGTGCGTCGACGACCGTATTCGGTCGTGCTGTTCGACGAGATCGAGAAGGCGCACCCGGACGTGCTGAACATGCTCCTGCAAGTGCTGGAGGACGGCAAGCTGACCGACAGCCTCGGCCGGAGCGTGGATTTTCGCAACACGGTCATCATCATGACCTCCAACGTCGGCGCGGACGTGATCCGGAAAGGCACGACGATGGGATTTGCCGCCTCCAGCGAGGCGCAGACCTACGAGACGATGAAAGAAAAACTCACGGACGAGGCCAAACGGGTTTTTCGACCGGAGTTTCTCAACCGTCTCGACGACATGATCGTCTTCCGGTCACTGACCAAGGCGGATATGGCGAAGATCATTGAGATCGAAGTCGAGAAGGTCTGCGCGCGGCTGAAATACAAGGACATTCGCATCCACCTGTCGGACGCGGCGAAGAGCTTCCTGATCGAGAAAGGCTACGACCCCGCGTTGGGCGCACGGCCCTTGCGCCGGGCGGTCGAGCGCTACCTTGAGGAGCCGCTGGCTGAAGAACTCATCCGCGGCGGGTTCAAGGGTAATGACGTGGTCGAAATTGCTGTTGGCGACGGGAAGCTGACGTTCCAGCAACTGGCCAGCCACGCTTCCTAGAGCGCATCGCTGGCATGACCCGCGCCGGGAGGCGCGAACCAAATACCATTGATTGGCAGAGACATTTCTATGATAGCGGCTGTCATTGTTGCAGGCGGCAGAAGCGCCCGCATGGGAAAAGGGGTGGACAAGCTGTTTCTCAAACTGGGCGAAGTGCCGATTATCGCGCACACGTTGATGAAGTTCCAGAACTGCCAGGCGGTGAAGCACATCAACCTCGTGGTGCGCGCCGATGCGCGTGGAGACTTTCAGACCGTCATCCGGGACTACAAGATTTCCAAGGTCCGGCAGGTTGTTATCGGAGGAGCGGAGCGACAGAACTCGGTGTGGAACGGCTTGCAGGCATTGCCCAAGGGCACAGACCTTGTGCTGATTCACGACGGTGCGCGACCTTGCGTGTCGGAGGCGCTGATCAACCAAACCATTCAATCGGCTCGCGAGTTTGGCAGCGGCATCGCGGCGTGCAAGATCGCGGATACGATCAAGGAAGTGGATGAGGAAGGGCGCATCCTCTCGACTGTGCCGCGGGAGCGGTTGTGGGCGGTGCAGACGCCGCAGGCTTTTCGTTACGACCTGAGCATGCGCGCCTATCGTTCTGTGATCGAGCGCGGCGCTCGCGTTACGGATGATGCCTCAGCAGTTGAGTTGCTAGGCGAGCCGGTGCATATCGTGGAGAGTCTCCCGACAAACCTCAAAGTAACCACACCCGCCGACCTCAGCATTGCCAGTGTGTTGTTGCCTGCGGAGATTGCGGTCGTGCCGGCCACCGTGCCAACAGGGACTTTTTACTTCGGCCGGAACATCGAGAAGAACTACCGGTAACACAAAGCCGGGGCAGAAACTCGCAGGACAATCAAGCTCCCAGAAGTTTCATCACAATCTGATTGACCAGCTTGCCGTCAGCCCGGCCTTGGAGTTTCGGCATCACAGACTTCATGATCAGTCCAGCTTGCGCCTTGGAGGCGACGCCCGTCTCAGCAATAGCGGCTTTCACGAGCGTGGTAATCTCTGCCTCGGAAAGCTGTTTCGGCAGATAGTTTTCCAGAATCGTCAGTTCCTGGCGTTCCTTCTCGGCGAGATCCGTGCGGTTCGCGATTGCAAAACTCTCGATGGAATCGCGACGCTGTTTGGCTTGGCGTTTCAGCACTTGAACAACATCCTCGTCAGCGAGTGCCGGCAACGACTTCTCAACCTGATAATAACGCACGGCGGAAACAAGCAGCCGCAGGACGGATGTGCGCAGGCCATCCTTGCTCAACATCGCTTGCTTTAGATCGGCCTGAATCTTGTCGAACAGTGTTGGCGTCATGATGGACCAACGATAAACGCCTGTCAGCGGATGGCAATCGAAATGAGCAACTGGCCGTTGTCGTATTCCGGCCCGGTGATGAAGTAGGCGCTGCCGCTGGTCATGGACACGGACGTTTGCAGAATTTCCGCTTCGCCCCGCAGCAACTGACACCTCATGAAGTAGGCGGGCTTTGTTTCTTTCAGGAGCTTGACGCGCAGCAGAAGCTTGCGGCCGAGGTCCAGTTGGCAAATCCCGCCTTCGCGCAGTGATGAACTGGTTTGCGACAGAAGCTGGTATTCGCGCCAGCCGAACGCCTTGGCCAGCCGCGGCTCAGCAGACTGCAGACCTTTCTCACCGTTTGGACCCGGTGCGTTGGTTGCATAGATCAACCGTGCCGTTACCTGTGCCGCATCAGCAACCGGCGCAGCCACCGCCAGCACCGCAACCGCCAGCATCCATGTCTTTATTCGCGTCATTGCTTTCAAAGGGTCACAACTCATCACTTGGGTGCTTCAAGTCCTTCCCCATGTAGGGCATTCCGTCAACCCATATGACAGCGATGTTCATGTCTGGCTGATCGAACTTTACGACGCTGGCCCACGTGTCCTTTGTGGACTTCACCTCGGTGAAATGCACGCTACCCTGCCCCGGCGGGGGCAAGAGCGGAACGTGAGCGCCAAGCGAACTGTCTTGCGGCGCGCGGGTCAGGTGAACGCCAATCAGCGTCGCAGCCACCAATGCCACAGCAACAGTGCCCCACGCCAGCCAGCGCGTCGGAAACAATCCCCAGAAGGCCACGCCAGATGGTCCGCGCAGCTCCTTCTTCTGGCGGTAACTGTAGGCCATGACCAACTCGCCATCCGGCTCAGGCTCAGGCTGCGGCGGCGTCTGCAACTGCGGGCGCAACCGTTGCCAGAAGAACTGGTCATCCAGATTGGCAACATAGTGCGCTTTCTGGCCGGCCACGAGTTCGCGGACGCGCCGCAGTTCGGCAAGCTCCACAGCACATCGCGTGCAGCCAGCGAGATGCCGGCGTAGCAACGCGTCGCGCCAGCCGGTGAGTTCGTCATCCGCCGACGCTGCCAGCCATCGTTGATACCAGGCGCACTTCATAACACATCCTTCAACAGCCGTTGCAAGTGGCGTCGCGCATAGAACAGCCGCGACATCACCGTGCCCATCGAACATCCTACGACCTTTGCTATGTCCTTATACTCCATGCCTTCAAAATCCTTCAGCAGCACCACCGCGCGGTGTTCCGGCGACAACTCCGACATCGCCCGGTCTATCGCCTGCCGTAAATCGCTTCGTTGCGCCTCATCCGACGGCAGGCGGCCTTTCGGCCCGTCGGCCATCTGGACCTCGATCGGCCGCGCACCTTCCGGCGTGTCGAGCGGAACCGTCAGGCCGCGCGATTTCTTGCGCATCATGTCAATCGCCAGATTCGTCGCGATCCGATACAACCAGGTGTAAAACGCCGACTGGCCGCGAAACCGGTCAATAGATTGCCAGGCGCGCACAAAAGTCTCCTGCCTGATGTCCTGTGCGTCTGGTTCGTTACGCGCCATGCCGTAGGCCAGACCGTAAACTTTCTCACGATACCGATTCACGAGTTCCTCAAAGGCGGCCATCTCGCCGCGCTGGCAGCGGAGCACCAACTCGGCATCACTTGGCAGGTTCGACTCCACCGCTTCTGCCGCCTTTGACGAAGTTCGGTCAGTGATATTCATGAAAAAGCTGCGTTCTGCCACGTGGCGACCGGCCTAGCCTTTCACAACTCCTATCGGGCGCAAGCGGCACACTTTCACGGCCAGACCCGCGTTGTCCACCACGTTCACCACTTCGGCAACATCCTTGTAGGCCGCCGATGCTTCCTCGACTGCCGTGCCTCGGCCGCGCGCCATCATTACCACGCCGCGCTGCTCCATGTCACGGCGGAGCTGATCGAAACTCAATTCGCGCTTCGCCTGGCTGCGGCTCATCAGACGGCCCGCGCCGTGGCAAACAGTGCCGAACGTCTGCAACATCGCCTGTGGCCGGCCAACAAGGACAAAAGAATAACGCCCCATGTCGCCCGGCACTAGCACGGGCTGGCCGATGGCACAATAACGCGGCGGCACCAGTGGATGATGCGGCGGGAATGAGCGCGTCGCACCCTTGCGATGCACGCATACGCGGCGCGAACGGCCGTTGACAACGTGTTCCTCGAATTTTGCGATGTTGTGCGGCACGTCATAGACCAATTGCATGCCCAGCGCGTCCGGCGAAATCCGCAGTGCATGCAAAAACGCGCGTTCGGCCTTGCTCCCCAGCACCTGCCGGTTGGCAAACGCATAGTTCGCCGCGCAACGCATGGCCGCCAGATACTCCTGACCTTCGGGGGAGTTTATCGGCGCGCTGGCAAGCTGGCGATCAGGCAGATGGAAACCGTATTTCTCCGGCGCGCGACCCAGCACGCGCAGGTAATCGTCGCAGACCTGATAGCCAAACCCGCGCGAGCCGCAATGAATCATCACCGTGATGCCGCCGAGGAACAGGCCCATCGTGTTGGCGGCGGTCTCGTCGTAAATCTCGTCAGTGACTTGCACCTCCAGAAAATGATTGCCGCTGCCGAGACTGCCGACCTGTCCGGCACCGCGTTCGAGCGCGCGCTCGGTGATGTTCGACGACTCCGCCTCAGCCATGCAGCCGTTCTCTTCGATGAAATCAACGTCTTCCGGCGCGCCGAAACCGTGCGCCACGGCCCAGTGCGCGCCTTGCGAGAGCACTTTACGCTCGTCGTCACGACCGAGCCGCAAATCGCTCTTCTCGCCCAGCCCGCACGGAATGTCGCGGAAGAGCTGGCTGACGAGATCGTGGATCTTGGGCGCGACTTCTTCCTGCGTCAGGTTCGTTCGCATCAGACGCACGCCGCAGTTGATGTCGTAGCCGACACCGCCGGGCGAGATGACGCCGCCTTCATCCGGCGCAGTCGCGGCCACGCCCCCGATGGGGAAACCATAACCCCAGTGGATATCAGGCATGGCCAGCGAGTATGACTGGATGCCCGGCAGGCAGGCGACGTTGGCCACCTGCTCCAGACAGTTATCGCCAACAATGCGGCTCAGCATCTGCTCCGTCGCGTAGATGCGACCGGGCACCCGCATGCCCGCCTTGTAGCTCTGCGGCAGTTCCCAAAGCACGTCGGTGATTTTCGTCAGTGGGTGCATCTCGGGAAAAAGTAGCCCCGAAAACTGCAGATTCAAACATCGAAAATCACCGTGGCCATCCAGCCATCCGCGGTCTGCTTGACGGACAATTGGTGATAGGTGATGGCTTTGACTTCCTCGGAAACTTCCGAGTGGGCGAAATCCACCGCGCCGCCTTCCATCTGTGCGACAAGCTTCTGGTCGCCAGTGAACTGAAGTCGAAAGTGTTTGAAACACACGCCATCGGTGCTCAAGCGATAAACGAGTTCGGAAAGCCAGCGGACCAGCAATTCGTCAATGGAGTTCGCTGCCAGTTCCGCCTTCAGTATCCGCCGGTCTGCGAGATCGAACCGCCCCTGCACTTCGTAGAGCGCGCGGGCGGCGTTGATGAATAGTTCCTCCCGCGTCTTGCCGTAGGCACGGACACCGATGTCGGCCGTGTGCTCGAAGAACTCGAACGCTTTCATGACTCGACGACAGTGTCCGACGACTTTTTGCGCATGTTTTGCAGACGCAGTTGGCCGCAGGCTGCGCCGATATCGCCGCCCTTCTCGATGCGCAGGGTCGCCGCCACGCCGCGGCTCTTCACTCGCGCGGCGAACGCATGGCAACGGTCCATGGACGGCCGCTGCCACCGCAAACCCTCCACGGGGTTGTAGGGAATCAGGTTCACCTTGGCGTGGAGCCGGCGCGACATCGCGGAAAGTTGGTCGGCGAGGTTCAGGTCATCGTTCACACCCTCGATCAGGATGTATTCGAACGTCATCATCCGGCCTTTGGTCTTGGCGTAATACTCGCACGCCTCCACCAGTTCGCCGACCGGATGCGTGCGGTTGACCGGCATGATCTGATCCCGGATCTTGTCGTTGGTGCCGTGCAACGAAACCGCGAGACGGATTTGCAGCGGCTCGGTGGCCAGCTTCTTGATCTGCGCCGGCAGCCCGCAGGTGGAGACGGTGATCTTCCGCGAGCCGATGTTCAGACCCCACGGCGCATTGATGATCTTCAACGCCTTCATCAGGTTGTCGTAGTTGGCCAGCGGTTCGCCCATGCCCATGATCACGATGTTCTGGACGCGGAACTCCGGATCGGGCTTCGCCGGCGCATCTCCGACGCGGATGCCCGTCGTGCGGCCCATGCGAACGATGGCCAGCACCTGGTCCACGATTTCCCCCGCGGTGAGATTGCGACGGAAGCCGTTCATGCCGCTCGCGCAGAACTTGCAGCCGTAGGCGCAGCCGACCTGTGTGGAAACACAGACGGTATGGCGGTCTGCGCGGGAAGTGAGGCCGGGCGTGGCCGGGATGAGAACGGTCTCCACAAGCTGGCCGTCCCGCAACTGCCAGAGGAACTTCTCCGTCGTGTCCGTCGAGTGCTGCGCGCGCAGCTCCTTGACCGTCCAGAGATCGAACTCCGCCGCCAGCCACTGCCGCAACGGCAGCGACAGGTTGCTCATCGCGTCAAAGGACTCCGCAGCCCGCTCGTAGGCCCATTGGATCACCTGCGTCGAGCGATACGTCGGATGCCCCTGCTTGATCAACAAGCGGGCGACTTCATCCTGCGTCAGCGATTTCAGGTCTGGTTTCATCTACAACCAGTCTATAGCGGCATCGCGCCGTTGGCGAAGAATAAGAATGGAAGAGATGACGCCACGCCCTGCTCCCCGCCGCCAACCGCCTCCTCCACCGCGCCTAGCGCGCCTCGTGGACGGTGTGATTATTTAAGCGACCCCAATGGCGACGCTGAAAGCTGACCGCTGACTGCTTTGCCGAAACTCTTCACTCTTCATTTTTCACTCTTCACTCGCCTCGCCCCCTCGCAGCAGCAGGTTTCGGCTGATCGTCTTCATTCTTTCCTCATTTCCACTCCACTCTGACTAACGACTTTGCGTGGTCAACGCTTACGATAACGATGTCGGCTTTCTCCTGTGCGGGAAATCGCTTGAGGTTCTTTGAATAGCTCCTGCTGCAATCACTTGACGCAATAATCCGCCAGCCTTCCCGGGTCGCTCGCTGGTCAAACAATGGTATCCATGCGCCGGGAGATTCAAAGTCGGCGACATACGCAAACCGGAAGACTCCTGCCTCCAGATCGCACCGTTCCCCCTGAAAACTCTTGATGGGCAGGATAAACGGAGCCAGTTCGGGGTATTTCTTCAAATCGGCCTCGCGGGACATCGGATACTCGCCGGTGCATGCGGAACACAAACAGATGACGAGAAAAACCGCCCCCGCCATCGCTCGCAGCAGCAGGTTTCGGCTGATCGTCTTCATTCTTTCCTCATTCCTTCGGCGTCTGCCCAACGACGCATTATCTTGAAACTTCGACTTTCTTCCACTTCCCGCTTTTTCCCTCCGGGACCAGTTTTCCCTTTGCAACCAGGAAAGTTTCCAAACTGGTGATAGGCGTCTTCGATTGGAACATCACCCCGGGACACGCATGGGTATCGTTCTCGAATAGCTCGCCGCGAGACGTTAGCGCCAAACAGATGTCTCCAATCAGCCGTGTCCGGCCCTCCTCTTGATGCTCAGAATGCGTAGCTACAAGCACCCACTCGCCATTCGGAAACCGTATCAGGCCGTCCTTGTCAACGTAATGCCCAAACTCATCGCCACGCGGCTCCGGCTTGAAACTAACAACGGGTGTCGCCGATGTGATTCGATACGACTTCAACCACGAACTCATAATCGCGATCCATTCCTGCCGGGTCTTCGCTTTGCTGGTTCCTGAGGCAGCGTGGAATTCCCCGGCGTCCGCGACGGCCCACGCCATCGCCAGCAGCAGCAGGGTGCGGGACAGAGAAGTTAAGAGTGAACAGTTGAGAGTGAAGAATTGGGGATTCCGAAAACTCATAACTCTTAATTCCTCACTCTTCACTCGCCTCGCGCTCGCAGCAGATTTCGGCTGATCGTCTTCATTCGTTCCTCTTTCCTTTCAGAGTCTGACCGCTGACGGCTGACCGCTTGCTTTCCATTCCTTTCGCGTCCGGCTACGGGCCTTCGACAGAGTTTCGTCACTACATATTGACTGGTGGTTTCATCATCGGCTGAGAATGGTTGGCAGCACGAAGCTGGCCGAAACGAGCAATCCATATTGTGTAAACGCAACTGCTGCGATGGCCCAGTCATCCATAGCATAGGTGCCTTCGAAAACGCTGTCAGTCCAATGCGTGGCTTTGTAGCCGACATAAAGCATAGCCGCGGATCCAAACAACGCTCTATCAAAGATCCACCCTGTAGCCTGAAACACGGCCCAAAGAACGCCGGCTTGGAGTAACGACACGACTACTGCAATCGTCGTTTCATGCCAGAACCCCTTCAAACCCAAATTGGCGCCAAAGACCGAATAAAGGGGATTAAGCACCGCCAGTGTGACAGCCAGCGACGCAAACATAATTATCCAGAAGGTTAGCAAACTGGCCATATCTCTTCTCCTCCCGTCTTCATTCTTTCCTTTCAGATTCTGACCGCTGACCGCTGACTGCTGACCGCTTGCTTTCCATTCCTTTCGCGTCCGGCTTCGGGGCCATTCTCTGGCTGCGGCCTCAGCGCCGTTTACGCGTTTTGCACCTGTAGTCTCTTCCTCATGAGCATCTCAAACACCACAACAATGACGACGCACGCCACAACAAGAAGGCCGGAATAGGATTCTTCATTGTTCTGCCAGAGATGGGGTGGCATGACCACTACGAAGCTAGTGAGCAGGGAGGAGATGACGGTTGTCACGAACGCGTGTCTTCCAAGAACCGTGCGCCGACAAACGTGAAACACTATCATGGTCAGAAGCGCAGGTGCCGCGATAAGGGTGCCGTAAACCCCACCAGCGATAAAATCACCACTCCAACCAATGAGAAAAGGTTCTCTCATGCCAAACTTACAGAAATGAATCGCCCATTCAGTCAGGCCACCACCAACAAACGCGGCCAGCACCGACAGGGGGATGCCGAGACAAGCGATGCCGATACGCTGTTTTGTTTCCTTCTTCATTCTTTCCTCATTCCTTTCGCGTCCGGCTTCCGGACCATTCTCCGCCTCGCTCTTCGTCTTTACAAGACGAAGAAGTTAAGAGTTAAAAGTGATAAGTGAAGAGTTTCATCGGCGTTTGTAGCGTCGGCCATCTCGGCCGAGCCGCAGCGTTTTGAATCCTATTTTGCATCAGAGAAGTCCCGTCGGCCGAGACGGCCGACACTACAGGGCGTTCGGGCGAGACGCCCGACACTACAACGCATTCGCTGTCTCATATATTCCGGCGCAACGCGCGGACGAGATTGTTGTAGTGCCGTTGATGGCGTCGCTGAGTTGTGTCAGGGAGACTTCGCCCGCGGGTCCTTGTGGGCCTTCGGGTCCGGGCTGGCCGTCGGCTCCGTTCGCGCCTGCCGGACCGGGCACGGTGGAGTCCGCTCCCGGCGGCCCTGCGGGTCCGGGTTCTCCTGGAATACCCTGGTCGCCTTTTTCTCCTTTTTCTCCGGGCGCACCATCCACGCCGTCGCGCCCGTCTATGCCATCTTTCCCGTCCTTGCCTGCCGGGCCTGCGGGAATCGCGGCGATTTGTTGTTCGAGTTCGTCGTGCAGTCCGTTCCATTGTCCGCGGAGACGGATGCCGGTGAGTTCGTCACCGGATTGTGGCCAGTTGGGGTCGTAGGGCATGGGAATGAGAATAAAAAGTTAAGAATGAAGAGTGAAGAATTTCGGAGGCCCGCTAAACACGCTAAAGGACGCGAAAGTGTTTTTGACAGGATTCACAGGATTCACAGGATGGGAAAGTCCGGCCTGCAATCCTGTTCATCTTGTTCATCCTGTCTTCATTTCCTTCCGTATGGTTCGCGTGTTTAGCGGGCAAATGCTTTTCAGGCAACGGTGACGGTGACGACGTCGCTTTCGGGACCGAAGCCGTTGCTGTTGCTGGCGCGGGCTTTGATCTCGATGACGGCGCCTGCGGTCTGGCCTTCAAGGAAGGCGTTCGGCGCGGGGGAACTCTCCATGCGTTCCCAGACGGCGGCATCCTTAACGCGCCAGAGGAATTGGAAGTGTTCGGCGCGCGGCGGCGCGTCGCACTCGAAGCGGAGGCGGCCGGAGCCGAGGGCGATGCCGCGGACATTGTCGGGTGCGTCGGGCCGGGCGGGGTAGCCGGGCATTTGCAGGCCGAGGTCTATCCAACGCGGGTCGTTGTCGCTGATGAGGCCGGCGACTTCCTCGATGAGACTGTGGTAGAGGAGGCGGAAGGTGTTGTCGGCGGCGTCGAAGTTTTGTTTGGCCAGTTCGAGGCCGGACTCGTGGGTCTTGCGGCCTTCGCGGGCGGCGGCGATGGCAGCGACACGGGCGTCGGCCTCGACCTTGGTGACATCCATGGCGTCCACTTCGCGCGTGGGATTCTCCAGAAGGTAGAGGGAGACGCTGACGATGCGCTTCTGGACGGCGGCGCTGTCGGAGGGAATGGCAAGGGAGTCGTCGGGCCAGCCGGCGGCGACCCACTTTTGGCCGGGCGCGTCGCCGAGCCATTTCTTCTGGGTGTCGCGGGTGCGGGTGAGGAAGGCGCGGCCCTGGGTGGTGGCGGCGGTGATGGCGGCGGTGCAGGCGGTGCCTTTGGAGAGTTCGAGCTTGTAGGCGTGGTAGGTGCTGTCGAATGGGTTGCGGGCGGCGTCGAACTTGACCTTGGTGTTCTGCTTGATGCCGATGGGGGTCTCAAGCGTGGTGAGGCCGTTGCTGGTGATCTTGGCTTGGTCGCTGAGGTCTTCGGGGTTCTTGGGCAGGCTATTCATAGGATTATAACGCTTTCGGGTTGGTTGTTGGCTTGGCGGTTCGTCCGGGCCGGCCACACAGTAGTCAGCCCGGCAGAAATCGGCTCTGGCGATGGGTAATGAGGGCATAAGCGGCTATTTTTGACCAAAAAAACCGTGCGCCGGCCAGCAAACCGTTTTTCCGGAGCCAAAACTCCGCAATCCGACCGGAATATGGTTTTTGCGGAGTAAAAATTCCGTAATCCGGCCGGAATGTCGGTTTTGCGGAGCGAAAAATCCGCAATCCGGCCGGCAAACCGGTTTTCCTGAGCAAAAATTCCGCAATCCGGCCGGAATATCGTTTTTGCGGAGCCAAAAATCCGCAATCCGGCCGGAAGATGGATTTTTTGGAGCAAAAAAACGACAGTTTCGGTCGTTGGCCGGGCGGCGGGGACAGGTAGGGCGAGGCGTCCCGCCGAGCCGCAGCGGAGGGATCGCGAAGGGGGAACGGCTCAGCGGGACGATTCGCCCTACCGGGGTAATGACCGAACTAACAAAAAAGGCTGTCGGGACTGGCAGCCTTGGGTGGAGGGAGTGGGGAACCGGCGCGGCTACCGCCGCCAAGTGGCTGGGCGGTTGCGGCCCCGCACACACGTTGGGGTTGCGCCGTTGCGCCGTTGCGCCGGATGATACAGGGTATCATGTAAATCCTATTCCTTCATCGCCACTCTTACTGAAATTACGCGAATCGGACAAGAATAATTTGAGGCGGGGAGCACTGCTTCAGCCAAGGTGGGGCGAGACTCAGTCGAGCCTCCGCCCGCAAGAGCCAGCCGCAATCCGAAGACGGCTCGACAGAGTCTCGCCCCACCTCACGGACTTGCGCCGCTTTCAAACTTGCGGCGCGCAGACACACGGCGCAGAATCGTGACGATGAGCGGTAAGGTTAAAGTTGTTACGGTTTTCGCAATTCTTCTGCTGGGAGTTTTTGGCTTTTTAGTCTTCTTCTTCAACGGCCACACGGTTCCCTTGGACAGATTCGAGCAAGTCAAGGTGGGCATGACGAAAGATCAGGTCCAAGAGATCATGGGAGTTCCACGTTACATTCGACATAACAGCGCCGAAGAGATATTGGGAGTTTCACCCGCCAGTCGGTATGACACCACTGACTATACGGCATTCTGCTATGGCAGCTTTGGGCAACTGAAGTATTGCACGATGGAAATATACTTCGGACTAAACAGTCGCGTGTCAGGCAAATTCCATGACCATTAAGGGCGGCGGGGCCGAGCGCGGCGGGTGAAGCGCCGCCAACTCTTCACTTTTAATTTTGAACTCACCACTTTCCGCAAAGGAATTTCCCTTGTCCCCGCCAGCCGCCGGTAGGACTATGGGCGGAGAAGGCGAAGTGTAAGATCAGTTGCCATGAGAACATTCTCCAGATGGATGCCCGGCAGACTAACCCAAAAAGCATCTATCTGGGCCTGTCTGCTTCTCGCTGTTGTGCTCGGTGCCTGCGGCTACGGCTTCTACAAATGCCCATGGCTTTTGCTTGCCCTGCCGGCTATTGCGGTGTTCATCTGGCGCAGCAACGTGAAGTATATCCGCCAAATGCAGGCTTTGGCCCAGAGCCGTGCCGGCGAAGACATCTGCACGTTCGTTCGCGCCTTCGATTGCCACTCCACGGACACTTGGATTCTTCGTGCGGTTTACGAGGAGATGAGCCGGTGCGTTCAAGTTGATGGCGGTGCATTTCCCCTCCGACCCGATGATCGCTGGGAGGAGGATTTGCAGATTGACGACGAAGATATGAGCATGGACTTGCTGCCGGAGATTGCCCGTCGCGCAGGTCGGTCGTTGGAGCACACGGAGAAGAATCCCTACTACTGCAAGGTCATGACGGTGAGAGATTTGGTGAGTTTCCTCGAACATCAGCCAAAGCTGGAGAAAGAGGGCAAACCCGTCGTTGTCCAAAACGGATAGCGCGTCCGGAGGCCGCGCTCCACCTTTCCGTGACCTTCCGCCCGTTCCGTGGTTCCGCTGACCGCTGGGAGCTTCGTCCCCAACTCTTCGCTTCCGCCACGGATTCCGCTCGCGCCGACTACGGCTTCTTTTCTTCCGATTCGGCTGGCGCAGGGGCGGGCAGCGCGGGCTGCGCGGTCTCGGCGGCGTCCTCCTGCGATTCGCTGATGACGCGGGCGATGGCGACGAGTTTGTCGCCGGAGGCAAGGTGGATGAGCCGCACGCCCTGGGTGTTGCGGCCGCAGACGCGCACGCCTTTGACGGCGCAGCGGACGGTCTGGCCGCCGGCGGTGGTCAGCATCATCTCGTCGGTGTCGGTGACGCTCAGGGCGCCCACGACGTGGCCGGTCTTCTCGCTGGTGGCCATGGTGATGATGCCTTTGCCGCCGCGCGTTTGCTTGCGGTATTCCTCGAACTCGGTGCGCTTGCCGATGCCGTTATCGCCCGCGACGAGCAATGTGGCATGGGGATCCACGATCTCGACGCCGACGAGCTGGTCGTCTTCTTCAAGGTCCATGCCCCAGACGCCGGTGGCGGTGCGGCCCATGTCGCGCACGTCTTCCTCGTGGAAGCGGATGGACTGGCCGTTGCGCGAGACCAGCACGATCTCGCTGTTGCCGGTGGTCAGACGCACGCCGATGAGCTGGTCGTCCTTCTCGATGTTGATGCCCGCCACGCCGGTGCGGCGGACGTTGGCGAATTCGCTCAGGTTGGTCTTCTTGACGATGCCGTTCTGCGTGGCGAAGAACAGGTGCAGTTTGTCGCTAAACTCTTGGACACGAATCATCGCGGCGATTTTCTCGCCTTCCCGCAGCGCCAGCAGGTTGGCGATGGATTTGCCACGTGAGGCGCGACCCGCCTCGGGGATGTCATAGACCTTCTCGCAGTAAATCCGCCCGTTGTCGGTGCAGAACATGATGAAGTCGTGCGTGCTGGCCGTGAACAGGTGCTCGACGAAATCCGTGTCGTCCTTGGTGTCGGCGCCGCTGACACCTTTGCCGCCGCGCCGCTGCGCGCGGTAGGCAGAGACGGCGGTGCGCTTGACGTAGCCGCCGTGCGTGATGGTGATGATGGCGGCTTCGTTGGCGATGAGGTCCTCGATCCTGATCTCGCCTTCGTCGGGAACAATGTCGGTGCGTCGGGGATCGCCATGCTTCTCGCAGAGATCCTTGATCTCCTGTTTGACGATGCCCCAAATCTTCGCCTCGCTGGCCAAGATGCCCTGCAACTCGGCAATGCGCTCGATGATCGCCTTGTATTCCTTGGCGATCTTGTCGCGCTCAAGACCGGTGAGTTGGTAGAGGCGCAGTTCGAGGATGGCGTCCACCTGTGTTTCGCTGAACTCATAGCGGCCGCTGACGAGCCGCGCTTCGCTGCGGATGTGCATGCCGAAGTGCTGCACCTGCGCTTTGGTCCAGGAAAACGACAGCAGCTTGATCTTCGCCTCCTCGCGGGTGCGCGACTCGCGAATAATGCGAATGAACTCGTCGAGGTTGGCCAACGCGATGAGATAGGCGTCGAGAATCTCGGCGCGGGCCTCGGCGGCGCGAAGCTCGAACTGCGTGCGGCGGACGATGACCTCGCGCCGGTGCTCGGTGTAGCACTGGAGCAGTTGCTTGAGGTTCAACGTGCGCGGCCGGCCGTGGTCAATGGCCAGCATGTTGATGCCGACGGTCGTCTCAAGCTGCGTGTGCTTGAAGAGGTTGCTGAGGATGATCTTCGGGATCGCGCCGCGCTTCAACTCGATGACGAGGCGAACGCCATCCTTGTTGGTTTCGTTGCGGATGTCGGAGATGCCTTCGATCTTCTTGTCGTTCACCAGCGCAGCGACCTGCGTCTCGACGGTGGACGGCGCGACGTTGAACGGCATCTGCGTGATGATGATGTGGTCTTTGCCGCCGTGCTCTTCAATGCCGGCGCGGCCACGAAGCTTGAGCGAGCCGCGGCCGGTCTTGTAGGCCTCAAGAATCGGCGCGCGACCGCAGATGATGCCGCCGGTGGGGAAATCGGGACCTTGGACGAACTTGAAAAGCGATTCGACCTCGCAATCGGGATGCTCAATCACATAGATGAGCGCATCCACCACTTCGTTGAGATTGTGCGGCGGGATGCTGGTGGCCATGCCGACAGCGATGCCAGTGGTGCCGTTGCAGATGAGGTTGGGGAAGCCGGCGGCGAGCACCTTCGGCTCGACCTTGGACTCGTCGTAGTTGGGCTGAAAATCAACCGTGTCCTTGTCGAGATCGGCGAGCATCAGCATCGCCAACGGCGTCAGGCGCGCCTCGGTGTAACGCATGGCCGCCGGATCGTCGCCGTCAATCGAGCCGAAGTTGCCCTGCCCATCAATGAGCGGGTAGCGCATCGCGAAGTCCTGCGCCATGTGGTAGAGCGTCGGGTAGATCGCGAGGTCGCCGTGCGGGTGGTAGTTACCCATCGTTTCGCCGACGATCTTGGCGCACTTGCGGAACGGGCGGTTCGGCAGCAAGCCCAGTTCGAGCATCGAGAAGAGAATGCGGCGCTGCGAGGGCTTCATGCCGTCGCGGGCGTCGGGCAAAGCGCGCGAGATGATGACGCTCACTGAATAATCAATGAACGACTTCTGCATCTCGTCGGCGATGTTGACGGGACTTAGTTTTTCGCCTTGGACATACATGATGGGTAAATAGGGCTGATTGGCTGATGGACCTGTGTTCGGGGTGCGCAAGGGCGGTAGGCGGTTAAACGTCCAGGTTGCGGACGTTGAGCGCATTTTCTTCGATGAAGTGCCGGCGCGGCTCGACCTCGTCACCCATGCAAATTGTGAAAATCTCCTCGGCTTTGGCGAGGTCGGGCATCTCCACCTTCACCAGCTTGCGGCGAGCCGGATCCATGGTGGTTTCCCAAAGCTGCTCCGGATCCATTTCGCCGAGACCCTTGTAACGTTGGATGGTCATGCCACGTTTGCCGTTTTCCTTCACGCGCGGCAATATCTCGCTAACCGAGAACAGCGCCGTGCGGTTCTCACCCTCGACAACCTCGAAGAGCGGCTTGGGCTTGGCGTTGGGATTCTCGTCGCGCGGCGGCGGCAGGTATCGCTCCACATCTATACCCTTCTTCTCCAATGCGGCGAGCATCTTGGCGATCTCACCGCCTTCGTAAATCTCGTAGGTCTTCACGAATGGTTTCGCGGCGGCAGCGACGGCCTTGCCGTTCTCGGCTTCGGGGATGTCGTCTGCTTCCTCTATTTCGTGTTCGTCGTTGAACTTCTTCAGCGCCTTGTCGTCGCGGAGAAACTCGACGTGTTCATCACCGTTGTTTTTGATGCGAGCAACGTATTGAGGCAGCGCACCGGTTTTCGGATCGCGTGCCTCCAAATAAGCCTGAAAGTCCACGCGACGGCGCTTGACCGCGTCGGCGAGCCTGTCGAGTTCGACGAGTGTTTCCAGCAGGCTCTGGAGTTGCGAGCCGGCCAGTTCCTTATCGTCCTTGCCAAGGACGAGCTTCACGTCTTCGCAGCCGAGTTCGATGAGCATCTTGTCGAGCTTCTCGGTGCTGTCCACGTATTCTTCGCGGTTGCGGCGCTTCACTTTATAGAGCGGCGGCTGTGCGATGAAGATGTGGCCCTTTTCGATGAGCGCCTTCATCTGCCGGTAGAAGAACGTCAGCAGCAGTGTGCGGATGTGAGAGCCGTCCACGTCAGCATCGGTCATGATGATGATGCGATGGTAGCGCAGCTTGGCGATGTCGAACGCACCCTCGCCCTCTCCTTCGCCGATGCCGGCACCGATGGCGGTGATCATCGTCCGAATTTCGTCGTTGGCGAGAACCTTGTCTATGCGCGCCTTCTGGACGTTGATGATCTTGCCTTTGAGCGGAAGAATCGCCTGGAACTTGCGGTCGCGGCCCATGCGGGCGGAACCACCGGCGGAGTCACCCTCGACGAGGTAGAGTTCACACAACGCCGGGTCACGCTCGGAACAGTCGGCGAGTTTGCCGGGCAGGCCACCGCCGGTGAGGGCGCTCTTGCGCACGGCGTCGCGGGCTTTACGCGCAGCGTCGCGGGCGCGAGCTGCTGTGAGGCACTTGTCCACCACCTTGCGCGCGGTCGGCGGGTTCTCCTCGAAGAACGTCATCAGCCCTTCGTAGGCGCAACTGGAGACAAGTCCTTCCACCTCCGTGTTGACGAGCTTGACCTTGGTCTGCGACTCAAACCGCGGGTTCGGCAATCTCACACTAACCACGGCAGTAAGACCTTCTCGCACGTCGTCGCCGGAGATGGGCGGATCCTTCTCCTTCACGATCTGGTTGGCCCTTGCGTATTGATTGATGGCACGAGTCAGCGCCGTGCGAAATCCGGAAAGGTGCGTGCCGCCATCGGTGTTGGAGATGGAGTTGGCATAGCAGAGGATGTTGTCGGCGTAACCGTCGTTGTATTGAACGACAACATCCACAAACACGTCATCCTTCTGCTTGCTGATGACGATCGGCTTTGCGTGGATGACTTCTTTGGCGCGGTTGATCTCTTTGATGAACTCCGGGATGCCGCCCTTGTAGTAAAGCGTTTCGGTTTTGCTGTCGCGCTCGTCGGTAAGGATGAGTTCGAGGCCGGGATTAAGGAACGCCAGTTCCCTCATGCGAGCCGCGAGCGTGTCGTATTTGAACGAGGTGGTGGCATGGAAAATTTCCGCGTCCGGCTTGAACGTGATCTTCGTGCCCGTGTGCTTCGACTTGCCAATGACTTCGAGCGGCGACATCGTTTTGCCACGCTCGAACTTCATGTGATAGACCTTGAGGTCGCGCGAGATTTCCACTTCGAACCACTCGGAAAGCGCGTTGACGCATTTGGCGCCGACGCCATGAAGACCGCCGGAGTATTTGTAAGCGCCCTGGCCAAACTTGCCGCCGGCGTGAAGATTCGTCAGCACGAGTTCGACGGCGGGCATCTTCCACTTCGGGTGCATGTCCACCGGGATGCCGCGACCGTTGTCCTGGATGGTCATCGAACCATCCACGTGGATCGTCGCCTTGATGGTGGTGCAATTGCCGGCAAGATGTTCGTCAATCGAATTGTCCAGCACTTCCCAGACGCACTGGTGCAACCCGCGCTCGTCGGGGTCGCCGATATACATGCCCGGCCGTTTGCGGACAGCCTCCAACCCTTCCAGTTTATCTATCTTCGAAGCGTCGTAAACTTGCGATACCGGCGCGGTATGTTGCGCCGATGTTGCTGTGTCAGATTTGTCGTTAGCCATGCTTTCCATGAGTTCGCGTATCACAAAAATTATAAGGAGGAAAACAACTTTTTACAATGATAATCTAGGTTCGACTCCGGACGTAACATATTGCAAATCCATAGGATGCAATCTACCACAACAATGGGCAGAAATCGTTCATTCGCGCGACAAAGCAAGCCAATTCGTGGCAGGAAACTTGACTTTCCGGCGCACAAGAACTAGTAGAAAACCATCTTGATTAGATTGCTAAAGATGACTTTTCTGCCGTGAAACTCTCAATAAAAACTGATTACGCGTGCCGAGCCGTCGAACTAATGGCACGCCGTTATGGTGAAAAGCAGACAATGCACATTCAGGAACTGGCGACTGTGCAAGGCATCCCTGAAAACTATCTGGTGCAGATTCTCACGGTGCTGCGAAGCGCCG
Source organism: Verrucomicrobiota bacterium (assembly GCA_026397915.1). Taxonomy (GTDB): domain Bacteria; phylum Verrucomicrobiota; class Verrucomicrobiia; order CAIQCK01; family CAIQCK01; genus CAIQCK01. The sequence continues at coordinate 43,875 of JAPLTX010000038.1, read as the reverse complement.
GCCTTGTGAAAAGCAAACGGGGAAAAGACGGCGGCTACTGTTTGGCCAAGCCTCCGGGCGAAATCTCCTTTGGTGATGTGGTGCGCGCTGTTCAAGGGCATGTGCTGGACATACCGAGTCTTGGCGATCCCAAATGTCCGGAGGGAATGAAGCAAGTATGGCGGAAGATAAAAACGGCCGCGGAGCAGATTGCGGACGATGTGACGCTCGAGGAGCTTGCGGCTGCAACTGAACCAACCGGGGGAATGTTTTACATCTGAATTCCTGCGGCCCATTGGCGGTTCAACGCGGGAACGTCGTGGAACCACCACTGGCAATTCATCAACCAGCACAGGTGGCCAGCCAGACGACGAAGAGCAGCACCACCAGCCACGTCGGATGAAACATTGGCGGCAGATCCCGCAATTGCGACAGGTTGTTGATCGCACCTTTCACGCGATAACATCCTCCCGCTCGCGCCTGCTGTCAAAACGCTTCCCACCGCGCCACTCTGCGCGGCATTATCACGCCGCGCTTCTTGCGGACATCGCAGCTTTGGCGAGGCCGAGGCCGAACTCCACCATCGGGCCGATGGCGCGATCGCAGTCGTTCAACACGTCGTCGAGGCCGTTGACGAAGCAACGCGCGTCTTCCTCCGTGCTTACCAGCGGCGGGAGAATCTTGACGATATCATGATGGTGAGCGGCGACCTGCGCGAGAACGCGGTGTTTCTTGAGCAGATTGCTGACGATGATTTGCGGAAACAAAGACTTGTCGGCTGCGTGGATCGTCTTCCACGCCATCTTCGCCTGAAACCCGCGCGGCTCCTTAAACTCAATGCCGATCATCAAGCCTTTGCCGCGGACTTCCTTGATCAGTTCGTGCTTCTCCTTGAGCTTGTTCAGCTCGGTGAACAGAAACTCTGATAGCTTCCGGCCGCGTTCGATGAGATTCTCGTCTTCTAACACGTGTAGCATGGCCATGGCGCCGACCATCGCGAGGTTGTTCCGGCCGAACGTCGTCGAATGCACCACGCAGCGGTCCATCCGCGAAAAGATTTTCTGGTAAATCTCGCGCCGCGAGACGAACGCCCCACACGGGACATAGCCGCCACCGAGAGTCTTGGCGAGGGTGATGATGTCCGGTTCCAGGTTCCAATGCTGAAACCCGAACATCTTGCCCGTGCGCCCAAAGCCGGTCTGAACCTCATCGCTGATAAACAGCGTGCCGTATTTACGGCAAAGCGCCTGCGCCGCCGGCAGGAAATCGTCCTTCGGCACGTCCAGCATCTTGCCTTGGCAACACTCGAAGATGAACGCCGCTACGTCACGTTTGGCCAGAAGCTGCTCCAGCGCCGCGATGTCGTTCATCTTGATCTTCTCGCAGCCCGGCAACAGCGGCTCGAAACCTTCGCGAAAACTCTCCGCGCCGTTGATACTGAGGGAGCCAAGCGTCAGCCCATGAAACGCGTTATCGAAATACACAAGGCGCGACCGGCCCGTGGCAGCCTTGGCAAACTTCAGCGCGCCTTCCACCGCCTCCGTGCCGCTGTTGCAGAAAAACACCGCGTTCAAGTGCGGCGGGCAGCGTTTCACCAACTCCTCGGCCGCCACGCCGCTGAGGAACGCGCAGTCGAGTTGCACCATGTTCGGCAGGTCCAGATCGAGCACATCGCGGATGGCCTTCTGCACTGCCGGATGATTACGGCCGATGTTATACACGCCGTAACCGCTGAGGTAATCGAGGTAACGATTTCCTTCCTTGTCCCAGAGGTATTGGCCCAGAGCTTTCGCGTAAACCTTGTCAAACCCGACCGTGCGCAACACCTTCACCAGCGTCGAGTTCACGTAGCGCTCGTGCAGGCTATAGTTCTCGCCCAACCGCTCACTGACCAACTTCTTGATGTCTATAGGCATAAGTTCTCCAGAAAAAACCGCGCGAACTGTGCCGATTTTTGGCGGTCAAAACAAGCCTCAAAAACATAGCGAACCGGCTGAACAAGCGGAAAGACGTAAGCAGAACGAACTTCCAAGTTCGTTCGACGCAGATTGGGACTGTCAGGATGACCGTCCTACTTCTTCTTCGCGTGGCTGAGGCGGAAGGCTTCGGTGGTGACGAAATACTTGGCGGTCATGTTGGGGACTTCCCATGAGGGCATCTTCCCATCGGCAAGGAACTGCAAGTATTTCTCCGCCACCTGCGCGAAGTGGGCTTCGTGGCCGACGTGGTATTTCTCGGGGATGATGATCTCCCAGCAGGCGCCGGCTTTTTTCACGTCCACGCCCGGCCACGTGACGGCGATCTTTGCGACGGCGGCGCGGAGGGTCTTGTCGAACTCGTCGGCGGAAGCACCTGACTTGTTCTCAACGCAGAGGGTGGCTTTATAGCCCTGCTCCTTGCCCTGCTTGATAACGACGTTGGCTTTGCTGCCGCGGACGATCTGGTAATGGGTGTCGCCCGTTCCCGGCGGCGCTTGGAAGCCCCAGAGGGCGGCGACTTTGGCGTGGACGCCCTTGATGCTCCAGGTGACATCGCCGTTCTGGAAGACGTTGAGCGCGCCGTCGGGGCCGATGTCGCTCTTGAGATAGTCGGGATACTTGTCGAGGCCGGTGGAAAGCTTGAACTGCGCGGGCGTCATCGTGGTCGGCCAACGCTTCGCGGCATGGACCTTGATGTCTTTCTTCCAGTCGAGCGTCTGCTCGGGGAAGCACTGCCATTGCACGAGGTCCACGAGATGCGTGTCGACGTCGGGGATGGCCTCGCCCTGCTGACGCGTGTCGTAGAACCACGGCGGCCGGGTGAGCGGCTTGCCGGCGACTTCCTTGAAGAAGTAGTGGACGCTCTCCATCTCGACCGCGGGCTGCTGCGGGGTGCCCTTCTCCAGCGCGCCGAACACCGTCGGCGCGTTGACCAGTTCGCGCAGGAGAATGGCGGTGATCTCGTAGCGCTCGGTCATGATGTCGCGGAGCAGGAGTTTCTTCTGCGCGGCGCGCTCGAAGGCCTTGCGTAAGAGCGGGAACGCCTGCGGGGTGATGGCCATCGGTTTGTCGGCGAAGACGTTGAAGCCAGCGTCGAGGGTCTTGTAGATGTAGTCGGTCTTTTTGCGGTTGTTGCCGGAGATGACGACGACGTTGCCGGCGCGCTCCTTGATCATGCGATCGAGGAAGTCCTTGCCGGTATAGACCTTCTCCTGCCACTGGGTCGGCTTCTCGGCGCGGGTGTTAAAGCCCTCGATGCGCTTGAGGTGCTGCCCCACGTCGGGGCCTTCGGGCGCATAAACGTGGACGACCGGGTTGACCTGCGGATACATGAACTTCTGCACCAGCGCGGCGTGGAAATGGCCGGGGTCGAGCGTGATCCAGCGAAGCTCGCCTTCGGCGGCGGTGGCGGTCATGGAGCAGAGTGTGATGGCGGCAGTGAGCGTGAATATCGTTTTCATCAGGCGTTCTTCTTGAGGAATGACATTGCGCCGTAAGGGGCGCGTTCAGCGCGGGAGAGCATGGAGTTCGCAATATCGTCACCGATGAACTGCTCAGCTTTCGGATCCCACTTGAGCTTGCGGCCGAGCTTCATTGCGATCCACGGGACGATGCATGCGCTGTTGGAACGGTGCGCCTGCTCGGGCGACGTCGCGCCGGGCTTGCGCGTCAGCATGCTGGTAACCCAATCGAGGTGATGGTCGTCCTTCGGGCTGACGTGGAGGCGGATGTCCTTCTTGCCGCGTGGTTGCTTGAAGATGTCCGGGTTGCTGGCGTCGAGCGCCTTCTTTTTCTTCTTTCCCGTGCTGGGGTCGCTGGCAGTGACCTTCTCTGCACCGCGCGTGACAAAAATCCAGCCATCGGAGCCTTCAAAGCGCACGCCGACATCGAAGGTGTTGTCAATGATCAGCGTGGCGCCGTTGGCGTATTTCGCCTCGATGTGATACGGCCCGTGAACGTTCCAGAGACCTTCCTTCGGGAACTCGGCCTTGCCTTCGACCTCGATCGGGCCGGTCATCTCTGTGCCCATACCCCAATGCGCGATGTCCACGTGATGCGCGCCCCAGCCGGTGATCATGCCGAGGCAGTAGGAGTCAATCCGCAGCCAGCCCGGCCTGTCGCCGTAACGCTTCTTCGGGTTCTCGTTCTGCGAGTGGACGCGGTCCTCGTTGTAGGGCGCGAGCGGCGTCGGGCCGAGCCACATATCGTAGTTGAGATTGGACGGGACGGGCATCTCGGCTGTGCTTCCGCCGCTCGGATCAGTAGGCAGGCCAACCTTGACAGTATGCACCTTGCCGATGCGACCATTGCGGACCGCCTCGCAGGCCATGCGGAAACCCGGGTTTGAACGCTGCTGGCTGCCGATCTGGAACATGCGCTTGCTCTTACGGACGATGTCGCTGACGGCGCGGCCCTCGACGAGTGTCATAGTCAGCGGCTTCTGAACGTAGATGTCCTTGCCGGCGAGCACGGCCTCAATGACCGGCTGGGCGTGCCAGTGGTCGGGCAAGCTGACAGCAACCGCGTCAATGTCCTTCCGCTGTAACGCCTCGCGGTAATCACCGTAGGTGGCGACATCGAGCGTGATCTTCTTCTTCGCATATGTCTCCTCGACGAACCGCTTCGCGTCCTTCACGCGGATGGAATCGAGGTCGCACACGGCGATCATGCGCGCGGCGTCCTGCTTGAGGATGCCGGGCATGTCCATGCTGCGCCCGATGCGGCCGCAGCCGATCTGGAGGATGTTGATCTTCTTGCTCGGCGCGTTCGCTCCAAGGACCGACGCAGGGATGATATTGGGGAACGCCAGCGCGCCCGCGCCGACGACCGTAGCTTTCAGGAACTCACGACGGGATGTTTGCATGGTATCAACTCCGTTACTTCTTCTCACCCATGGCCCATTGGATGCCGCCAAGGATGTGCTTCATCAGGTTCGGGTCCGAATAATGTTCTTTCTTGTGGCCGAGCGCTGTGAACCAGCAGCGTCCGCCTTCAAATTCGTGGCACCACGTCAGCGGCCGGCTCTTCTCGTCCGCCGGCTTCCGCTTGTCTTCAAGCTTCGTCAGGTCGCCTTCCAGCAGGATGTGCAGGCCTTTCGGCATCTCCTTCAGGAAGTAAAACTCATCCTGCCACTCCCACGTCTCGCCGAGGTGCGCCGTCGAGGGATGTTTGCGGTCCACGACGTGGATCGTGAATGGCTGTAATTTCGGATGATAGTCGAACGTCCCGCCCATCAACTGCCACATCCACGGCCAATTTCGCATCATGGCGCATGCCGAGTGGATGCCGACGATGCCGCCGCCTGCATGGACGTAGTTCTGCAACGCCTTCTTCTGCTCCTCCGTGTCGAAGACCTCGTTGTTGGTGTTGGAGAACACCAGCGCCTTATACTTCTTCAGGTTCGCGTCGGTGAACACCTGCGGATCGTCCGACACATCCACACCAAAACTGTTCTCCGCACCGAGCTTCTTGATGGCTTCGACGCTGCTGGCGATGTTGTCGTGGACAAAGCCTTTCTTTCCATTGAGCGTCGGGCCGTTCCGCGTGAACACAAGCACGCGTTTCTCTTCCGCGCCCTGGGCTGACGAGGGGCTACAGCAAGGAAGAAACATGGCTACTGTGGCCAGCATGAGACAGGAGACTGCAATCGTTCTATTCATGGCGCTCTTGTCCGCCGGATTCGTTCATCCGCACGGCGGCTTCTTTCCGGTCGGTGGGTGTCAGATTATTCAGAAACGGGCCGTTTTGTCAAAGAATGCGCGCCGAAAATTCCCTCAGATTGGGGCTTGCGCGCCGGGGCGGCGTTGGCTAGAGTTCGCGCCCTTTAACGACCAAATAGAAGGACCAAGTTATGTCATTTCAGTGTTCAATTTGCGGCAAAGGCTCGATCAAGGGCCATCGAATCATCCGAAGCGGCAAGGCCAAGAAAGAAGGCGGCATCGGCACGCATGTCACCGCCATGACCAAGCGCCGGTTCTTCCCGAACCTCCAGCGCGTCAAGGCGCTCATCAACGGCACCGTGCGCAACGTGATGGTCTGCGCCTCCTGCATGAAGGCCGGCCGCGTTGTTCGCCCGCCCGTTCGGACTTGGAAGCCCGAGCCGAAGGCGGCGTAACGCATAGACTTTAAGACGTAGCGCGTGGAGCGTGACTGCGATTACGCTCCACGCTTCGTTTTTACGCCCTACCCTTCACGTTCCTCGCTCGGCTGCACGTCCTGCAACTTGAGCTGGATGCTGCGCCGGCCTTCGTATTCGTTGATCTCCGGCGCGAAGACAATGTCCACCGCGTCGCCCGCCTTCAACTCCCGCTTGCCCATGCCAAAGCCGATGGCGTCGAAACTGTTCTTGCCATCCGTCAGCCAGAGCTTCAGGTGATCGCCGGTCTTGCCGACCGTGCGCGGCTCGTTGCGAATGCGGACGCCGCGCGCGCAAAATAACGGTCGCGGGTTCTCCTGGCCGGTCGGTTCGATTTGCGAGAGATCCTCGATCAGTTCCTCGTTGAGATCGCAAAACGACAGTTCCGCGTCCAGCCGCCACGCCGGCACCAACGCCTCCGCCGGAATCGTTTGCCGCGCGTGCTCGTTGAGCGCGTCGCGCAGCTTCGCCACGTTCTCCGGTTTGACCGAAAGCCCTGCCGCCATCTCGTGGCCGCCGAAACGGAGCAGCAGCTCGCGGCAGTGCGCCAGCCCGGCGGTAATGTCGTAGCCCTCGATGCTCCGGCCGGAACCGCGCCAGCCGTCGCCCGTCGCTTCCGGCGGCGCGCCGCCGATGATGATCGTCGGCCGGTAGAACGTCCGCAGCACCCGCGAGGCGACAATCCCAACCACGCCGATGTGCCATGCCGGGTCCGCTTGGACGATAACGTAGTCGTGGTGAGCGTGGAACTCCTGCGCCGTCCGTTTGGTGGCTTCCTCGGCGATTTGTTTTTCGATCGTCTGCCGCTCGCGGTTATTGCTGTCGAGCCAGCGCGCGACTTCCAGCGCGCTCGCGCGGTCGTCGTTGAGCAAAAGTTCCAGTGCTTTCTCTGCGTCCTGCAACCGGCCGGCGGCGTTGAGGCGCGGGCCAATGCCAAAGCCGACGTGATACGGCGTCACCGGCGGCCGAATCTGCGCCACCTCCATCAATACGCGCAGGCCGACTCGGCGGGTCGCGCCGATCTGCGGCAGACCGGCGGCGGCAATGAGCCGGTTCTCTCCAACCAGCGGAACGATGTCGGCGATGGTGCCGATGGCGGCGAGGTCGAGCCATTGCTTCAAGTCCACCGCTGCCGCGGCCTGCAGGTTCCGGTTGCGCCCTTCTTTCAACAACGCGTGGCCAAACTTGAACGCCAGCCCGGCGCTGGCTAGATGGTGCCACGGCGTTTCGCCCGTCTCGCGTTTCGGATTCACCACGCCGACACAACGCGGCAGCTTCGAGCCTTCCGGCATCTCGTGATGATCCAAGATGATGGCGTCCACGCCGCGCGACGACAACCATTCAATCTGCGCCGCTGCCGTGGTGCCGCAGTCCACTGCAATCAGGAGCTTCGGCTGGTGCGCAGCGATGCACGCCTCCACCGCGCCCTGACTGAGGCCGTAGCCTTCCTCCATCCGGTTCGGCAGGTAGCACCCAACCTCCGCGCCGAGCGCGCGCAGCAGTTGGCAAAGCTGGGCGGTTGCGGTGATGCCGTCCACGTCGTAGTCGCCGAAGATGACGACCTTCTCGCGCCGCTCGATGGCCGCGAAGACGCGTGCAACGGCCTCCTTCATGTCCGGCAGCAGGAACGGGTCGCTGAGATCGGCCAAGCGCGGTTTGAGGAAGCGCGCCGCTGCCTCCGGCGTGCGATGGCCGCGGTTGATGAGCACCTGCGCAAGCGCGGTCGAGATGCGGAGTGCGTCGGCGAGTTGCTCTTGTAGTGCGGGATCGGGCGACGCGATGAGCCAGCGGCGTTTCATGGGCAACATTCGTAATACGTAATGCGTCATAGGTAAAACGAATTGCACATTCAAAGTGGGTGCCGGGCTTCAGGTTTTTGCAGCAGCAGAATCAGGTTTCCCCTGGCGGACGGCGTGATCCTGCGCCTCGAACGGCCGTCTGGAGAACGGCGGGATTGCGTTGGCGCGGGAGATGTTCCAAATGCAGCGCCGGGTCCGGGCGTCCACAAAGAAAACGATGGCGCCGCGACAGCGGCGATGGCCGCGCCATCGTGGACATGAGCGACGGCAGCAGCTACGGCCCGTTCACTGTGGCGGTTGGTCCCGCCGGTCCCGAAGGTGCAGCAGGTTCCGAAGGCCCGCAAGGCCCGGCCGGAGAAGTCAACGGCCAACAACTCAGCGACGCCATCGCCGGCTCAAGCGCGAACAGCAACGCCGTTCAAGAACTCCCCGGCGATGCCGACCACAAGCCGCCATCATCGCGAAGATCAATGAGTTGATCGGGGCGTTGAGGCGATGAGCGTGTTGTAGAGTCGGGCGTCTCGCCCGAGGGTCTTGTAGAGTTGGGCGTCTCGCCCGAGGGTCTTGTAGAGTTGGGCGTCTCGCCCGAAGGTCTTGTAGTGTCGGCCGTCTCGGCCGACGGGACTTCTCTGATGCGAAACAGGATTCAAACCGCAGCGGTTGCTCGGCCGGGACGGCCGACGCTACAAACGCCGATGAAACCTTTCATTTTTTACTCTTCACTCGCTTCGCGCCTTATTGGCTTTGCAAGCGGCGGACGAAGGAGTAAAGAGGCGGCGGGATGAAGACGGAGATCATGGAGATGACAATGAAGAGAATTCTTTTTGCTTTATTGGTTGCGGGATTGACGGGCCAGTTGAACGCGCAACAGTCGCGGGGGAGCAACACTCCACGCAAGGACGTTGCCATGAAAGTCAGCGCCAATTTGGAGCAGCGAACGCAAACCTACGTCAATCTTGCCATGACAACGTATCCGGCGGCCAAACAACGGTTTCTCCGGGGGTTGCCGGCAGGCTCCAGATTCTCTGTTGTGACACGGTTCTACGAGAAGAATGGAAGTTGGGAACAGGTCTTCGTGTCGGTAAACAAGATAACGGGTCAAACCATCCACGGACAAATCGCCAGCAAAACGACGCGAATCAGAATCTTCAAGGTTGGAGACCCCATCACTGTTCCAGAGGGTGCCATACTCGATTGGTGCATCCTCGATCCGCAAGGGAATGAAGAAGGGAACTATGTCGGCAAGTTTCTGGATGCATACAGATTGAAAAAAGCTGTAATGTCCATTGCCCTTAAAAGAGACGCGAACGACCAAATTGTTGGCGCAGGTTTCAGGATGGCAATGACCCCTGAAGAAAAACCACAGGATGTGTCCTATTGCATTCCTGAGAGTGTGCGGCGAGCCGCTGAGCAAATGATTTTGAACCGGGACCCCCAAAAGCACACGCTCATAATCATGCACTACAACAATCCGGGCGAAGCTGACAAGCAATGCGCGTTAGTGGTTTACGACATTCAGAACGAGAAGCTGGAACCGCTCTCTACGAAATAGCGACGATGACTGGAGACACTCTGGCAATGCAAATTCAACGACGTTCTGCGCGTTCCCGTGACCTTTGCAAGCTGCGGACGAAGGAGTAAAGAGGCGGCGGGGTCAACGGCGGGGCATCGTCAGGAGCCTCGACGCGGGCGGGGCGATCCAGTAGGATGCGGCGCAACGACAATGGTTTCCCAAAGGAGAACTGGTCTATGACGCTTCCGACTTCCACTTCGTCCGCACCTGACTTCAAAGACCGCCGGGTTGGTCTGATTGTCTTTGGCGTTCTGGTGATTCTCCTCGGCTGCTTGTGCGCGTTGTTCGTGCCGCTGATGTTCGTCAGCCAGGCTTTCACCGCCAAACACACCGGTGGGACGGTCAGCTACCGCATGATCATGCCCGCCGTGATGATTTATGGCGGGATGGCGGTGGTGTTCATCTGGCTGGGCATCGGTTCCGTCCTTTGCCGGCGCTGGGCGCGGGCTTTGTTGCTGGTTCTGTCATGGTGTTGGTTGGTTATCGGCATTATGAGCATGGTGGTCATGGCCTTCCTCCTGCCGCAGATCCTTGCGGACTCGCTTCCCGAAGGGCAAAAGTTGCCGGAGGCCGCCCGCTGGATAATGGCGGCGACCATGGCGGGCACGTTGGGCTGCATCTACTTTGTGCTGCCCGGTGGGCTGGTGCTGTTCTATCGGAGCAGGCACGTCAAGGCGACCTGCGATGCGCGCGACCCGGTGAGGCGGTGGACGGATGCGTGTCCGTTGCCCGTGCTCGCGGTCAGCCTGATGCTGGCGTTCGGCGCGCTCTCGATGCTCTCCATGCCGCTGGCCTACAACGGCATCATGCCATTCTTCGGCACACTGATCTCCGGCGCGCCGGCCACGATGTTTTGTCTGGTGATCACATCACTGATGGCGTGGACCGCGTGGGCCAATTACCGATTGGAACCGGCGGCGTGGTGGGTGACGGTCGCACTCTTTGCGGTGATGATGGTCTCCGCCGCGTTGACGTTTGCGCGGATTGATCTGCTCGAGATGTATCGGCAGATGGGGTTCCCACCGGATCAGATGGCCCAAATAGAGAAGTTCAGCTTTCTTCGCGACCGCTCGGCGGTGTGGTGGATGTCGTTGTCTGGCGTGCCGTTCTTCGGCTATCTCCTTTGGGTGAAGAGATACTTCCGCCGGGCGGCGTGAGCGGGAGAGACACCGTCAGGGTCAGCTCCTGATTCTTGGTGGATTGATCGCCGGACTTCTTGCCGCACTTGGCGCAAGGTCTGGCCTCGCGCATGATGGGCAACCCAGCCGATGCGCAAGATGTTCTGAGACAGCCTCAGCGCGCCGTCCCTGCCGAACCTTGCCATTACCGGACATTCAGGCCGGGCCAGTCAGGCGGAACTTTCCCGAATACTCCGGCGGCAACAGCGCCCTTGCTTCGATCTGCAATTGGCCCGGCGGCTGGAGGAGCGCTTCCAAACGAGCGGTGAGCAGATTCAACGCTTCCGTTCCCGGCCCCGCATGATCCGGCACGAAACGTAACGAGCAGTCGCCGTCGGTCCACTGCCGAAGTTGGTAGTGCGCCACGCCCGCCACGCCGGTAAAACATTGGTCCACGTCCCAGGTCGTGACGAGCCGGCCATCCCGGCGGCGCAGCGCGTCCCGCGAACGGCCGTGAAGCAGATAAGTCGTCGCATACGGCAACTCGCGCCGCTCCACCAGATCCCCGATGCGGTAACGGACCAGCGGCATCAGGTCATTGGTCAACGTCGTGACCACCAGTTCGCCGAGATTGCGCGCGTCCGGCTCCACCACTTCCAGGAACGCGGTTTCATGGCTGGGCTTCAGGTTGCCGCGTTCATCCTCCATGAGCAGATGGCCGGTTTCTGTGGAGCCGTAGAGGTTGAAGACCGGCACGCCAAAAACGCGCTCCAGAATCCGCCGGTGAACCACGCTGACAAACTCGTAGCTGCACAACACAAACCGCAACGATGGAAACCGCAGCCCATGCTCTTCACAATACAGCGCGAACCGGACGCCATGCACCGGGTCCACATCGAGAAACTGCGGCGACCAGTCCGCTATCTCCACTGCCATGCGCGCCAGTTCGGCGTCGGCCAGGATGAACGGAATGCGCGCCAGATTCACGAACAGCGTCCGGCCGAACGTCCGTTGCGCCTGGGATCGCCAGACTGTCGGGCAGCTTCGCTCATTGCAAACCGGCGTGGTGATCGTCGCGCGGCGGGCTTCCGGATGCTCCTCCAGCACGCGGGCGATGAAGCCGTTCAAGCGTAAGACACATTCCTCCTGCTTGTCCCACCAGCCGCGGCGGAACAGGACCGGCGTCCGTTCCTCCGATGTGCCGGAGGTATGTTCGAGTTCCACCAACTCCTCGGCCAGCAGCGATTCGAGTGCCTCGTCCGACGGCAGGAAGTTCCGTGGAAAATCCTCGCGCAACTCGCGCTTTGTAACAAAGGGCCAGCGTGCAAAACTCTGCCGGACGCAGGTGTCGGCGGAAAGAGTTTCCGGCGATGGCAGCCGGTTGCGATAGAGCGGCACTTCCCGCCACCGGGGCAGGAGTTCTCCCAAGCGTGACCATTGCGGCGCTTCGCGGATCAGTTCAGGCGTTGCCAACATGGCTGTTGATTAAAGGAGCAGGAGTTTTGATTTCACGCCAGTAGAAAGTGAGGTGATAGCCTGCGACCTCCGCAGGCGCAAACACTGAAACCCCGCCGCGAATCGCCGGCTGCGTTCAGTTTACTGGGTGGAGGGCTTGCAGACTTCGACTTGCGTGACGCAAATACCCATGCCGTCGGACTTGGACGAGAACGCCACCGCAACCGAATCGCCTTTCTTGATGTCCTTGACGCTGCACGGCTTGCCGTCGCGCACGACTTTCGCCTCCGCTGGAATCGTGAAGTCAATGGTGACGGCTATGAATGCGCCCGCGCCCGCTTGCTTGACGCTCAATGTATTGGTGGTCAAACTGACCACCTCGCCCCGGACCGGACTGCTGATCATGGCAGCAGGATTCGGGGCAGGACTGCCGCCTCACCCACCTTTGACGATGGGAGTGCCAACAGCCCAGATGAGCAGGACGGCTGCGAGCCACGCGGCGGGTGTATGTGCTTTCATTGGGTTTCTTTCTTTTGAATTGCTGGTCGAGCCGGTGCCGATAATGTCTGGTGTCCGCCCACCATGCAATGTGTTTTCGTGTTCGCAAGGGCTCACCTACCGCGAGACCATCCGGTTCACGCGTGGCGCGTTGCCGTCGGAGAGCGAAGTGCCGGAGGAATTACGCACGCGGTTGGTTCAGTTTCTCAAAAGCAACTCCGGTTAGCGACACGCGGAAGCAGAAGGTGTTGGAACATTCCCGAACCTCTTGCGTGTCGCGCCAAGGCGTGTGGCAAACCCGGCTAAGGGGTCAACGACGCTACGGAGTGCGAGCGCGCCGTTATCGAATCACACTTACGCTTTCGCCTCGCCGTTACCTTCGGTCTTCGCATCCTTGCCGCGTTGCTCGGCGATGCGTTGCTCGCGGCGGTGCCAGAAGAGGACGATGGGGCTGGCAATGAAGACCGAGCTGTAGGTGCCGGTGATAATGCCGACGAGGAAGCAGAACGCGAAGTCCTGGATGGCGCCGGTGCCGAAGATGAAGAGGAACAACGTCGCGCCGAGCGTCGTGGTGCCTGTCAGCATCGTGCGCGAAAGCGTCTCGTTGATGGCCTTGTTCATCAGGCTCTTGTAGGAGTGCTGGCCGAGGCCGCCAAGCTTGAGATCCTCGCGGATGCGGTCATAGACGACGATGGTGTCGTTGATGGAGTAACCGATGATGGTCAGAATCGCCGCCACGATAGGCGCGGAGAATTCGCGGCCACTGAGGCAATACCAACCCATTGTCATGAGGATGTCGTGGATGGTGGAAACCAGCCCGCCGACGGCGAACGGAAGCTCAAACCGGAAGGTCACGTAAAGCGTGATCATGATCAGGCCCCAGAAGACGGCCCATCCGGCGCCCTTGAGGAGTTCAAGGCCGACGGTGGGACCGACACGCTCGATGCCGACGCGGACAAACTGCGCCTCGGGGAATTTCGTGCGCAGAGTCTGCTCGACCTTCTCGCCTTCGTTGTAGCCGACCTTGACTTCGAGGAACTGTTTGCCTGAACCGACATCTTTCTGGAATTGGATGAGGCTCTCGCGCATGCCGGCGTCGGTGATGGCCTTGTCGAGTTTGTCCACGTCCACGCGCTGGGCGAAGGTCATGGTGAGCGCGTCGCCACCGGCGAAATCCACGCCATAAACCTCGCCATTGAGGTGGAGGCCGCCGCGCTGGACGAAATTGAACATGCCGGCGGCGATGAGAAGCCAGGAGCCAATGAATGCCCACTTGGCCATGCTCATGAAGTCTATGTTGGTGATGCCAACCCACCGCATCATGCCGATCTTGTTGAGCCAGCCTTTATAAAGGAGGAACTCGAAGATCAACCGCGAGCCAACGACGGCGGTGAAAATGTTGGCGGCGATGCCGATGGTCAGCGTCAGGCCAAAGCCTTTAACGGAACCGGCACCGAGCATGATGAGAATGATCGCGGAAAGGATGGTCGTGAGGTTGGAGTCCAAAATGGCGCTCCATGCCTTGCTGAAACCGGCGTCAAGGACGGCGCGCATGTTCTTGCCCGCGCGCTGTTCCTCGCGGAACCGCTCGTAGATCAGCACGTTGGCATCCACGGCCATGCCGACGGTCAACACGATGCCGGCGATGCCGGGCATGGTGAGTGTAGAACCGAGTATAGCCATGACGCCAAACAGGATGATCATGTTCAACAGCAAGGCGATATTGGCCACCACTCCGGCGCGCCAATAATACATGAGCATGAAGACGACCACGAAGGCGGTGCCAACAACCGCCGCGCGGATGCCGCTCTCGATGTTGTTGCTGCCCAGCGAGGGATCCACACCGCGTTCTTCGAGGATTTTCGCGGGCGCTTCGAGCGGGTTTTCCAGGATGTTCGCGAGCGTCATCGCTTCCTTGTAGTCAAACTGACCGGTGATGACGCCGTTGCTCATGATCTTGGATTGGATGACCGGCGCGCTCTTGACCTCGCCGTCGAGCACGATGGCCAGCCGGCGACCGATGTTATCGCCCGTGACCTGACCGAAAATCTTCGCGCCTTCACTGTCGAACTGGAACCCGATCTCGGGCGCGCCCGTGTAGGCATCGCCGTGGACGCTGGCGCGCGTAAGGTAGCGGCCGGTGAGCGGCTTGGCGGGCGGTCCGGCGGGACGCTTGGTGACGAGCAGTTTCTCGGTATGAAGCTGGCCGTCGCGCGTCTCGCTGAGTTCCTTCAGTTCATAACCGGGCGGAATCTCGCCGCGGGCGATGACATCTTCCATCGAAGGGTCTGACGCGTTCTCCGGCTGATACACCATCTTGAACTCCAGATAGGCGGTTTTCTGGATGATGCTACGCGCCGATTCCTTGTCAGCCTCAGTCAGACCGGGCAACTGAATGAGAATGCGCGACTCGCCAACGGGCTGAATGACCGGCTCGGCGACGCCGAACTTATCCACGCGCTTGCGGAAGGTTTCGATGGCCTGTGCCACCGCTTCCACGCGGCGGTGCGCGTCAAGCTTGGAAACGTCCAACTCCACGAGGAACGACGTGCCGCCTTTCAGGTCAAGGCCAAGGCGGAACTTTCCGGCGTTGAGTTTTTGCACGCGCGCAAGAATGTCGAGGTTGGGCGTCTTGGAATCTTTCTTGGTGAAACCCGGGAAGTATTTCTTCAGGTCAAGTTTCTGATCCTCGACCTGGGACCGCAGATTTGCGTAAGCGCGCTCCGGGTGGGCGGCCTGAGCCTTGCGGACGGCATCCATGAGCTTGGTGAACGCCTCATCCTTCTGCTTGGCGGTTTTTTCGAAGGTGGCGACGAGATCCTGATCCGCGGGCGGCCAGAGGGAGTAAAACGACGCGGCCACAATGGCCAGGATGAGAATAGTGCGGTTGAGAAGGCTTCGTTGCATGGCGCCTCAGTTCTTGGAAGCAGGCTATTCGCCCTTGTTGCTTCGCTGGGTGACGGTTTGGATGGCGGAGCGCAGCATCTCGACCTTGACGTTGTCAGAGATGCGGACGATGACGGTCTTCTCCTTGACGTTGGTGACCGTGCCGAGGATGCCACCGCTGGTGACAATCTCGTCGCCGCTGCGGAGCGACTCGAGCATCTTCTGGGTTTCCTTCTGCTTCTTCTGCTGCGGGCGGATCAACATGAAGTAGAAGACCACAAAGATCAGCACTGGGAACAGCATCGAATTCATCATCTTCGCCCATTCCGGTGCCTGATCGCCTATGGGCGCGCCCATCGCCAAGATTGGAAACAAACAAGTCGTCATCACGTCTCTTTTCCTTCTGAATAGTTCACTCGATAATTCGCCACAAATTCGCGGCGGAAACTCTCAAACGACCCGGCCGCAATCACGGCCCGCAGGTCGCGCATCAGTTGCAGATAGACGTGCAGGTTGTGCCACGTCAGCAGCCGCAAACCGAGAATCTCTCCGGCATTGAACAGGTGCCGCACGTAGGCCCGCGAATAATGCCGGCAACAATAACATGCGCAGCCTTCCTCGACCGGTCGCGGATCGTCCTTCCACGCCGCCACGCGCACGCTCTGCGTGCCGCGCCGCGTGAACGCCGTGCCGTTGCGCCCGACCCGCGTCGGCAACGCGCAATCGAACATGTCCACACCGCGCGCAACCAGCTCCACGATCTGCCGCGGCGTGCCGAGACCCATTACATAACGCGGCTGATTCGCCGGCAACAGCGGCGCCGTCATCTCCGCGATCCGAAACAACTCCTCGTCCGGCTCGCCGACGCTCAAGCCGCCGATGGCATAACCGTCAAAACCGGTCGCCACCAACTGCTCCGCACAATGCCGCCGCATATCCTCGTAAACACTGCCCTGCACAATACCAAAGAGCTTGCCGGTGAAGCCGATATTCGCGGCTTCCTCCCGGCAACGAGCCGCCCACGCTAGAGAACGCTCCACAGCTTTGCAAGCGGTTTCTCGGTCGCACGGATAATGCGGACACTCGTCCAAAACCATCGCTATATCCGAGCCAAGCGCGTGCTGAATTTCCATCACCTCCCGCGGTCCGAGGAAGCACGCCGCACCGTCAATATGGCTCTGGAAATGCACCCCGTCGTCCGTCAGCTTGCGCAGTTTCGCCAGCGAAAAGACCTGAAACCCGCCGCTGTCCGTCAGAATCGGCCCGTCCCAACCCATGAACCGGTGCAGCCCCCCTGCCCCGCGGATGATCTCCACGCCCGGCCGCAAGTTCAGGTGATACGTGTTCGACAACAGGATCTGCGCGCCCAGCTCCCGCATTTCGTGCGGCGTCATGCACTTCACCGTCCCCTGCGTGCCGACCGCCATGAAACAAGGCGTCTCCACCACCCCATGCTCGAGTGTCAACCGCCCAATCCGGGCGGCTGAAACAGTATCCGTTTGCAAAAGCTGAAACATTGGCGAATCTATCGAAAGCTAAAAGCGCGAAACGCTACCACTGGCAGGAAGCGGGAGGTTGGTCACCAATTGCTGGAGCATCTCAAGAACCTTCCCGTTTTGCCGGATGTGGCAGACTTCGTCGGAGAGGTCGTATCGCAGCATCCCTAGGTCGTCGGTGTAGTGGCTGTAGTAATCCATGAAGATAAAGCCCGCCCGCTGGCAGGCGGCCTCCAACATGCGATTCATGATACGCGAGTAGTCGGCCCGCTCCTGGTCCGTCCCGATGAACGGGAACTCATGGGTAATGGGCCCGTGCTTGGCCTCATACTTCGCCCGGCTCATCGGCGGGGTGACGCAAGAAAGGATGATGGCGCGGTAGTGGCGGACGTTTCTGCGAATGGCCTCCACGTAATCCTCGACGAGCTTGGCGATGACCTCCTCCTTGCCCCTGTCCAAAGCCATCTGTCGCGCGACGTGGCAGCGGCAGTCAATCTCCCCATTGCAGAAGACGTAGATGTCCTCCGGGGTCTGCCGGACCTCCTTGAGGCCGATGATCTTCCGGTCCCGCCCAACGCGGTGCATGGTGATGGCGTTCTTGTAGAAGTTCCGGTGGGGAAGCCCCAGATTCGCAAAGTTGGTATTGGCGTGGCTGTCGCCAAAAATATAGATCATGGATGTGACAACAATTATGCCGCTGCGCGTGGCCGGTTCGCAACGGACACGATTTGAAAAATGGCGGAGAGGGTGAGATTTGAACTCACGTTGACCTTTCGGCCAAACCGGTTTTCGAGACCGGCGCTTTCAACCGCTCAGCCACCTCTCCGCTGCAACGGCCCGGCTAACGTAGGAACCGCCAAGCAACGGCGCAAGAAGATTCTCAGCCTATGGGCTAAACGCCCAAAAGCGACGAGGTCAAAGGCATCGCTAGCTGGAAGTTTGCACTGCCTCCCGTCAGCCGATCTTGATGCCGCGCCGCAGGAAGGTGGGCAGGTCGAGGTCTTCGCCTTCGTAGATGGTCGGCTCGACTTTGTCGAAGCGGCCCTTGACGTTGATCTCCAACGCCAGCCGCTGCTGCCGCAGCCGGTTCGCGTCGCCGCCAGGTCGCTTGCCCACGGCCTTCTCCGCGGCCTGCTCCGGCCGCTGGCCCGGCTTGCCCGCCGTCGTCAACATCGCGGCATCCCCGCCGGCAACTTTGTCTTTCATGGACGCCGCCATCTCGCGATCGGACGGCAATGGACTCGCCAGCGCGGCTTCCACCGTAGCAGACCTGGCACGCGAAGCGATCAGCAACACCGAAAGTTTGCCGGCGAAATTCTCGTCAACGGACGCCGCCACCAACACGTGCGGCTTCTGCACGCATTGCTGGCTGACTTGCGAAACGACCCGCTTCACTTCCGTCATCGTCAATTCCAGCCCGCCGCGCAGGCTCACCAGAACCGTCTCCGCCTCCGCCAGGATCGCGCCGCCGCCCAACAGCGGGTTGCTCGTCACCGCCGTCGCGGCCGCCATCGCCTTGTCGTCGCCTTCGCCCGTGCCAAAGGCGAAAACGATTTCGTCGTGGCGTTTCTCCAGCGCGCGACGCAGGTCGTTGAAGTCGCGATTGATCAAGCCCGGCTTGGTCAGCATCCGCCACAGCGCCCGGACGCCCTCGGCCAGCAGGTCGTCGGCCGTGCGGAACACGTCGAGCACGGTCGCCCGTTCGCCCGCCATTTCGAATAGTTTGTCGTTCGGCACACAGACAACAGCATCGGTTGCGCGCTTGAACTCACCCAGCGCCGCCGTGGCCTGTTCGCAGCGGCGCTCGCCCTCAAACTCGAACGGCAATGTCACAAACCCCAGCGTCAGCGCGCCCGCCTCGCGCGCGAGTTGAGCAATGAACGGCCCGGCACCACCACCGGTGCCGCCGCCAAGGCCCGCCGCCACAAATACCAAGTCCGCGCCGCGCAACATCTCGGCGAGGCGGTCGCGATCTTCCATCGCCGCTTTGCGTCCGACGATGGGATCACCGCCGGCGCCAAGTCCAAAGGTAGTCTTGAGGCCGAGCTGGAATTTCTCCCCGCAGAGCGAATTCGACAGCGCCTGAAGGTCGGTGTTGATTGCGACCAACTGCGGTATGCCCGTTTCAGGTTGCTCGCCCGGCGAGGTCGGCGGCAGGCCGTCCATTGCGACGCGGTCGAGCGCGTTGCAACCCGCCCCGCCAACGCCGAGCACCAGGATGCGGACTTTCGTATCGCGCAAGCTCATGTTTATTTCCTCCGATTTGCCGTCACTAGTCGCCGTTAAAACTACCTGTTTCGTATGGAATCGAGAATGCCGTTGAAGAACACTTTGATCCGGCCGGCGCGCCGGGCACTCTTGCGCTCCATCTCCTCGCACATTGCACCGAACCGCACAATCCCAATGGGTGTGGCGTATTCGGGCCGGTCGAGCGCCTCCGTCAAGCCCATCACAGTCTTCGCCGTGCCGATCTGGACGGGCAGGCCAAGCACGCCCTCCGCCAACTGTTGGATGCCCCGCACGTGGGCGCAGCCGCCGGTCAGGAACACACCCGCGCCGATCAGTTGGGCGCAACCCGATTTGTCGAGTTCACGTTTGATCAACTGGAGCGTCTCCTCGACGCGCAGCCGCATGATCTGGCAAAGATGGTCCTTGAAGATAACGGTGGCACCGATGCTGATTTCGCCGTTGAGCGACACCGTCTGACTCTTCATCGTGTCTTCGAGCGAGACGCTACCGTATTCCACCTTCAACCGCTCGGCAGCGCTCAGCGGAATCTTCAGGCCGAGCGAAATATCGTTGGCGATGTGATCGCCGCCGACCGCGACGACCCCGCTGTGCCGGATGGCACCGCGCGCGCAGATCACGAAATCCGTCGTGCCGCCGCCCATGTCAATCACCAGCGCGCCGAGCTGCTTCTGCTCCTCCGTGAGCACGGCCAGGGCCGCCGCGTAGCCGTTGAACGCAACCTCGTTCACCTCCAGCGGCGGCAGGTCGCGGATGCACTTGATGACGTTTTCCGTCCGGCTGCGAACGGCATGAATGACGTGGACCTCCGCCTGCAAACGCGATCCGCACATGCCGACGGGATTGTCCACATCGTCCTGACCATCCACCTCGTAACGCCGGCAAAGTGCGTGGAGAATCACATCCTGATTCGGGATATTGATGGTGCGCGCGTGCTTCAGCACCGCTGCCACGTCTGCCTCGGTCACTTCGTTGTGCTCGCCAATGATCGGCTGCACGCCGCGGTTGTTCAGGCTGCCGACATGCGCGCCGCTGACGCCGGCATACACGCCGCGGATGTCCGTGCTCGCCGACTCCTCGGCCGCGTGCGCCGACTGGAGCACGCATTGCTCGGCTGTGTCGAGGTCCACAATCTCCGCCTTGCGGACGCCGCGCGACGGGCACACGCCGACGCCGACGATGGCAACCGCGCCATCGTCGCGCAATTCGCCGACGACGGTGCAAATCTTCGACGTGCCGATTTCGAGACCAACAATGCAATGGGGACGGCTCATGGGCGGATTCCTCCTTGAAGACTACGGTTTGGGGCGCCGATGCTTTTGGAAACTTCCGGGTTGGCGGACACTGGCGTGAAATACGTCACCGGCACATTCATCTGCACCGACAAGTCGCATGTGCGGATGATCTGCCCGGCTCGCGACGGATGCATAAGGATTGTTTTCAGGCGCTTGAGTTGCCCCGGCAAATCGTCGAGGCCGAACGTAATCTGCCCTCCATAGCGCGTCACCATCACCAGCGCGCCTTTCCGCGACAGATCAATCCGTTCGTAATCCAACAGCGGCGCAATATCGGGAGATTCACAGAGGTGGATCAGATTCAACCCGCTCAGCACCTGCGGCCCGCTCAACGGCTGGCCGAGTGTGATGCCACCCGGCTCGACGCCGCTCAGCAGCGGCAGCCGCGCGGTGTCTTTTGACTGCGCAAACGGATTCAGCGGTTTCATCACCACGCCGTCCGCACCAACCAAGTAGCCCATCGGCGGCGCGAGCACCCGCCGTGTCGCGGCGTCGTAACGCGCACACGTGAAAAACTGCGCCGTCGCCACACGCTCGCTGACAACAATCCGCAGTTTGTTCGGCAACACACGGTAAATCTCCGCGCGCCGGATCACCGGATTTGATTCCAGCGCTGCGCGGATCGCAGCGAGGTCCACGGCATAGAGGTTCTGCCCCTCGCGCACACCGGACAGGCCCACAATCTCCTCGCGCGTCAACCCGCCATCGTTCTCCACCTGAATCGAGGCGATGTTATACGTCGAGTTCTCCGTGAACGCCTCATGCACGAAATACTGAAACGCCCGAAAGCTGCCATACGCCACCAGCCCCACCGTCAGCACCACCGCCAGCGACATCAGGGCCTTGCCGACCTGCGCTTGCATGCGATGCGGCGCGCGCACTTTGACGTTAAGCGCGTAAGGGTCGCGCCGCTTCCGCCGGTTCTCCCGTGGGTTCCTGAACAGTCCGTCAAACATTTCGCACCCGCCTTTCCAAAGCCATCGTCACCATCCGTGAACACAATTCCTCAAAACCGATTCCCGCCGCCGCCGCCGCTTTCGGTAGCAAGCTCGTCTCCGTCATGCCGGGCAGCGTGTTGATCTCCAGCACATAAGGCCGCTCGTCGCCTTGGCTGAGCAGGAAATCCACCCGCGAGTAATCGCGGCAGCCCGCCGCGCGAAACGCCGCCAGCGCCACCTCCTGCATCGCATGCGTGGTCGCCTCGGACAACCGCGCCGGCACTTCGTATTCCGTCGCGCCCGTAGTGTATTTGCTCTTGTAATCGTAAACGCCGCTCTTTGGCCGCACCTCCACCACCGGCAACGCCGTCTCACCCAAGATGCCAACCGTCGTCTCACGGCCCGCCACAAATTCCTCGACCACCGCGTGCTCGCCATATCGAAACGCATCCGCCAGCGCCGCGTCCAGCGCACCCGCGTCGCGCACGATGGTCACGCCGACGCTTGATCCCTGGCACGCCGCCTTCACCACCACCGGCAGCGGCAACGTCACGCGCCGCGGCCCGCTCGCGGCCAGCACTTCGTATCGCGCCGACGGCACACCCGCCGCCTCGAAGATCCTCTTGGAGATCGCCTTGTCGAAACAATCGTGACTGGCTTGCACGCCACAACCGGTATAAGCAACTCCGCGTTCCTCCAGCAGCCGTTGGAGCGTGCCGTCCTCGCCGAACGTCCCGTGCAACGCCAGAAACGCCACCGCCGTGTCCGGCTCCAGCACAAAGTCCGGCCCGCGCACGTCCACGTCACACACGCGCCAGCCCGCGCGCCGCAACCCCGCCGAAACCGCCGCGCCCGAGCGCAACGACACCTCGCGCTCCGCGCTCGGCCCGCCCATCAAAACCGCAACTTTTTCGTTCCGTGTCTTCACAGCCAGTCGTCCTGTATTGTTACGCCGCCTCACTCGCCGAGGATCATCACCTCGGTCTCCAACTCAATCCCGCGTTCTTCCTTGGCGCGTTTCTTGATAAACTCGATCAGTTGCAACACATCGGCAGCCGTCGCGCCACCGTCGTTGACGATAAAATTGCCGTGGACCTCGCTGACCCGCGCCTTGCCCATGCTCTTGCCCTTCAGGCCCAGTTCCTCAATCAACTTGCCTGCCGGTATCTGCTTCGGGTTCTTGAAAATGCAGCCCGCCGACGACTCGCGCGGCTGCGTGCTCCAGCGTTTTTGCTGGAAACTCTTCAGCCGGTTCTCGATTGCCTCGTGCGCCGCCGGCGTGCCTTTGAACACCGCCGCCAACGCGATGTGATCCCGGAACAGCGGGCAGCCGCGATACTCGTAGTGGATTTCGCCTGCCGGCTTCTCGTAAATGTTGCCGGCGTAGTCCATAAACCGCACGCTCTCCACCATCTCAAACGTCCACTGCCCCATCGCGCCCGCGTTCATCCGCAACGCGCCGCCGACGGAGCCGGGAATGCCTTCAAGGAATTCCAATCCAGCGAGATCCGCTCGTTTAGCGGCCATGACGACGTCGCGCACCTTTGCGCCCGCGCCAACCACGATCCGCTCGCCGCACACCTCCACCCGGCTCATCGCCCCGTGCGAGAGCCGGATGACGACGCCCTTGATGCCGTTGTCGCGCACCAACAGGTTCGAGCCGCGGCCGATCAGGAAGAACGTCAACCGATGCACCGCGCAATAGCCGAGCACCTTGCCGAGATCGCCCTCGCTCGCCGGTTCACACCAAAATTGCGCGTTGCCGCCGACCTGGAACGTTGTCTTCTTCGCCATCGGCTCGTTTCGCAACAGGATCGTCTCCAAACCGAGCAGCGAGCGAAGCTCCGCATAAATGTCGTCCTCGCTTTTCATGACCGTGCTCGCCCTCGCACCGACCTGGCCCGCGCGCACACGCCGCGCCACTTCCTCGGCCACCTTGTAGATGTCGCCCGCGCCGAGAATGGCGATGATGTCGCCGGGCTGCGCCGCCGTGAGTAACCGGTCTGCCACGCGCGCCAGATCCGGCTCGAACTCCACGTCGCGATGCCCGCTCGCCTTCACCGCCTCGAAAATCGTCCGGCCGCTGATGCCTTCGATTGCCGGCTCGCTCGCCGCATAAACGCCCGTCAGCACCAGTTTGTCCGCGCCCTCGAACGCCTTGCCGAACTGTGCGCTCAAAAACTTGGTGCGCGTGTAGCGGTGCGGTTGGAATGCCACGATGACGCGCCGCCGGCCCAGCGAGCGCAGCGCTTCCAGCGTCGCGCGCAGCTCGGTCGGATGATGCGCATAGTCATCCACGACCAGATAGTCCTTGTCCTCGAACTTCACCTCCAGCCGCCGGTCCGCGCCGCGGAATGTCGCCAGCGCCGCAGCAGCCTGCTCGAACGTCAACCCAAGCGTCATCCCGACGGCGACGGCGGCGGTCGCATTGGAAACATTGTGCCGGCCCGGCACGACGAGCGAAATCTCGCCGAGCGCGTGTCCTGCGCGATGAACGACGAACCGCGTGCCGCTCGCTTCCTGCCGCACGTTAGTGGCGCGATAGGTTGAGTCGCCCGCAAAGCCGAACGAAACGGCGCGTGGATGGCCGGAGCAAAGCCGCGCGGCGTTCGCGTCGTCGGCACAGAAGAAAACTCGGTCGCGGGTGTTCTCGACGAACTGCGCAAACGTGTCGAGGATCGCCTGGAGATCGCGGTAGTAGTCGAGATGCTCCTCCTCAATATTCATAACGACGCTGTGCGTCGGCGCGTATTCCACCAGTGTGCCGTCGCTCTCGTCGCTTTCGGCAACGAAAAACTCGCCTGCGCCCTCGCCTGCGTTACCGCCGAGCGAGCCGACATAGCCACCGATGCAGAACGACGGATCGCGACCGCCGGCTTTCAACACGTGTGCGACCATTGCGCTGGTGGTGGTCTTGCCGTGAATGCCCGCAACGCAAACCGACGCCGGCGCCGGCTTGCCGGTCAGGAACGGCGTCTGCATCACCGCCGCCAACATCCGGGCGCGGCGGACGATTGGGATACCCGCGGCCTCGGCGGCGCGAATCTCCGGATTGTCTTTGGCGATGGCATTGGAATAAACGACGAGGTCGGGCTTGCCGATGTTCCCGGCGGCGTGTTCTGCGAACACCGTCGCGCCGCGTCCGCGCAGCGTCTCCAATTCGGCTGTGCCGCCCGTGTCGGAGCCGCTCACGCGATGGCCACGCGCCAGCAACAACCGCGCGCCGAACGATCTCGCTCTTTTGCAACTCGCGCGGCACCACCACCGGCTCAACGAAGCCACCCACCTCGGCCAGCAGCGACGCCAATGCAGCCGCCGCGTCGGGCCGGCGTAACTCCGCCATTTTTTCCGCCATCGTCCGCCGTTCCGCGCCACGCAATAGTTCGTCTATCGTCGCGGCCAGCATCGCACCGGTCGTTGCGGTCTCGGTCATCACGCGAGCGCCGCCGCGCTTGGCAGCGGAATCGGCGTTGAAAAACTGGTGGTTGTCCGCCGCCACCGGAAACGGCACGAGCACCGACGGCAGACCGAACCACGCTAGTTCCGACAACGCCGCCGCGCCCGACCGCGAGACAGCCAGCACCGCCGCGCTGTAGGCCAGTTCCATTTCCTTGAGGAACGGCCGGACCATCGCCTTCAAGTCGTTGGCTTCGTAGGCAGCACGCACGCGCTCGAAATCGGCTTCGCCGGTGAGATGGATGAACTGAATCTGGCGGCCAAGATGCCGCAGATTCGGCAGCGCCTCGATGACAAGGCTGTTGAGGCCGTGCGCGCCCTGGCTGCCGCCGGCAATCAGCACGGTGCGGCGCTGCTGGTCGAGGCCCAACTGCCAGCGCGCTTCGCTCGCAGGAAGTTTGCGCAGCGCGCCGCGCACCGGCGTGCCGGTGTTGACGACGCGGCGGCCGGGGAAACACGCGACGCATTCCTCCATGCCGACGGCGACCGCCGCAGCGAAGCGGGCAAGCAACCGTGTTGCGCGGCCAGGAACAGCGTTGGACTCATGGGTGACGAACGGCACGCGACGCCACCATGCCACCAACGCCGCCGGCACGGAGGTGAAACCGCCCGTGCCGAGGACGACAGCGGGTTTGAAATCGTCAAACAACCGCAAGCACTGGCGGATAGCCTGAAAGAACCGCACCGCAAACGTCAGCAACCGCAACGAAAACAGCGCTGGCATCGCAATGGCGGGAATCGCGCGCACTTCAAAGCCGGACACGGTCGCGGCGGCCTGACGGTCAATCTCCTTCCCGGAAACCAAGAGCATCACGCGATGGCCGCGAAGACGAAGCGTTTCGGCGACGGCTACTCCCGGAAAGAGATGTCCGCCCGAACCGCCACAGGCAATGGCTACATTCATCCGTGCAGCGTCCTGGCTTTGAACGGGTTTGTCGCGCGCCGGGCCGGCAACATCGCCGGCTCGGAAGTGTCCGCGTGACGGGCGATGCTCAAGAGCACGCCGGCGCAAACCAGCAGCACGCACAAGTCGGTGCCACCGTAGCTTATGAACGGTAACGGCATGCCCTTGTTCGGGATGCAACTCGTTACCACCGCAAGATTGATAAGCCCTTGGAGTCCGATGAGTGTCACCAAGCCCATGCCCATCAGATAGCCGGCGTGCTCGCGCGCGCGGGTGCTGACATGAACGCCGACTGCAATCAACATGACGAACGCCAGCAGCATTGCCACCATCCAGCAAAAACCAAGTTCCTCGCCAATGATTGGCGCGATGAAATCGCTGAAGGCCAGCGGCAGGTAGTGCTCCTTGACGCGGCTGAGGCCAAGGCCGACGCCTTTGAAACCGCCAAGCGCGAAGGCCGCTTTGGCATAAACCTGCTGAACATCCGTGCCGATGTTGGTAATCCGTCCCCAACGCCCCGGGTCACGCCGCAAGTATTCATAGAGCACCCACGCGGCAGCACCATAGCTCGGCAACAACAACCACCAGCGGACGCCACCAAGCAACATCATGCAAAGGCCGACCACGCCGATCAACACGCTGGTGCCCACGTCGGTCTCACACATGATCGGCAGCACGATGAACCCCATCACGCTCATCGGCAGCAAGAAGCCCCAGCCGAACTCGGAGAGTTTCTGTTGGAAGCGGATGCACTTCCAAAAACGGATGTTTTGGATGGGCACCCGCCCGCGATCCAAGCACCAAGCCAGCGTGAAGATGACCGCCACCTTGCCCAACTCCGACGGCTGGAAGCCCGGTTTCAGCCAGCGGCGCGCGCCGTTGATCCTCATGCCTAAGCCCGGCACGAGCACAAGCACCAACATGATGAACGCGGCGACCCAGAACACCCACGCGGCCTTGACCCAAAGATTGTAATCAAGCTTGGTGGCAATCAACAAACCCACGAGACCGATCGCGCCCCAAATGAGTTGGCGTTTGACAAACCAGTAGAGGTCGCCGTGACAGAGGGAGGCTTTCTGGGCATACGGGTAACTGGCGCTGTAAAGCATCACCAACCCGAGGCCCAGCAAGAACAAAACGCTAACTAAAATCGCCGCAAAGCTTTTCTTCACCTAGTTTGGGTTTCACTGTTGTCGGGAGACCTCCCCAGCCGCCGATCTGGTCTGGGGAAGTCTCCCGCGGTTTCATGACCTCGTAAGGGTTGTTAGTTCACATCTGTCCCGGAGCCGGAGTGCTTGGTGCCGAAGGCGGCGGCGCGGGGATGGACGGCGCGGCCGGAGGAGGCTCCGGCAGAGACGGCGACGGAACGGTCGGGGCAGGCACCGGCGCACCGGCTGCGGCAGGTGCAGGAATGCCACCGGCAGGAGCTGCAGCTGCGGCAGCACCGGGCACGTTCAGCTTCTGGCCGATCTGGAGTTTTTTCGGATCGAGACCCGGATTTGCGTCGAGCAGTTCCTGGGTCTTGATGCCAAGCTTCTTGGCGATCGACACCGGCTGGTCGCCCTTCTCGACGACATACTGGCCGCCCACGGCACCGCCGGATGCAGCAACGTCAGCGCTCGCTTTCTTCGATGCGGCTTTCTTCTTATGAACCGTCTTATGCGGCGCGCCGACCACCTTCTGTCCACTTTCCTGTGGCGAAGGAACCGTCAACTTCTGGCCAATGCGAATGGTGTCACTGCTCAGATTATTCGCCTGCTTCAACGCGGTAACGGTGGTGCCGTTCTTGTGCGCGATGCCGGAGAGTGTGTCGCCCTTGACGACCGTGTAACTCGACGTTGCCTTGGCCACGGGCGCCATCGCAACGGCAGGTTTCGTTTCAATGGCAGGCGCTGTCATGACCGGCGTCACCGGCATAGGCGGCGGCGGCGTCACCTCTGTCGGCACCACCGCGGCAGCGGGCGCTCCCGGCGGCGGCGTCACAACAGCCGAACGGGTCTTGTGTGTCGGCTTGCAGCTTTCAAACAACAACAGTCCTCCGATCACCGCGACATGCATCCCGGCAATCAGTATTATCTTCGACGTCTTCGAGTTCATGTTTTACGTTCCTCCGGTCCTCTCTGCGTTACTTCCTACTGGTTTGGGTTAATGTTTGGCTCGCGAAATTTCTTGGCCGGACGCGAGTGTCCGGACGATCTGCTTAAATTGTTTTCCTCTGTCTTCGTAGCTCTGAAACATATCAAAGCTTGAGCACGCTGGCGACAAAAGAACGACATCACCACATTGCGCGTTCTGCCGCGCCAACCGCACGGCCGCTTCCAGCGTATCGGCTTTCACACAACGCACTACCGGCGACCAACACGTTGCCAGCTTCTCGCGCGTTTCGCCGATCAATACCGCCAACTTTGCCTTCTGCCGCAGCGTCTCGTTCAGCGCGGCAAAATCAAAACCTTTGTCCTTGCCTCCGGCGATCAGCACCACAGGCTGGTCAAACCCGGCCAGCGCCTTCTCCACCGCGTCGGTGTTGGTCGCCTTCGAGTCGTTGACGTAACTTACGCCGTCAATCACCGCGACAAACTCACACCGGTGCGGCAGCGGCCGATACGCCGCAATCGCCTGCCTCGCCACTTCCAACGGCACGTGAAACACCTCGCCAACTGCCAACGCCGACATGATGTTCTCAGCGTTGTGCGGCCCGTGCAAATGCGTAGCCGCCATGTCGAGCAGATCGCCGGCCTGCACGCTGAGAATCTTCGTGCCTTCCAACCACATCGCACAACCTTCGCGTCGCCCGCGGGCACTGAACACCACCTGCCGTGGCGCGCCCAGCCGTCGCAACGAGGCGAAGTCGCTCAAACAATCGGCGTTCACCACCACCACATCGTCCATCCGCTGATTCATGAACACCCGCTCCTTTGCCGTCGCGTAATCGCGCATCGAAGCATAGCGGTCCAGATGATCGGGCGTCACGTTGAGCATCACGCTCACTCGCGGCTGAAATCGCTCGATCCGTTCCAATTGAAAAGAACTGACTTCCAACACCACCGCATCAAGCCGCCCGACTTCCGCGCTCTTCGCGTCATCGTGGCGCAGCAAGTCGCAAAACGCACGGCCGATATTTCCAGCCGGCGGCGCGGCAATTCCGCCGGCTTGCAACACGGCGGCGCACAATTCCGTCGTGGTCGTCTTACCGTTGGTGCCCGTGACCGCGATGACCGGACAAGGGCAAAAACGAAACCCCAATTCCAACTCGCTGATCACCGGCACGCCTGCGCTTTCCACGGCGCGAAGTAACGCGTTTTCGGGCGGAAAACCGGGGCTTAACACCGCCAAATCGGCGGCTACTTGCCCCAGTTGCCCGACGCCCAGCCGCGTTTCAACGCCCTGCGCCCACAACGCCTTCGCCACAGTTTGTAGGGCTTCGTTATCGGCATTGTCAACACCGATAACTCGCGCGCCGCGCTCGGCCAACAACCGCGCGGCCGCCACACCGCTGCGGCCCAAGCCAAGCACCAGCACCGTCTTTTTTCGCACGTCAAAACTCATCGCAGTTTGAGTGTTCCGAGACCGACCATCGCGAAAAGCAGCGCCAGAATCCAGAACCGCACGACGACCTGTGTTTCGCTCCAACCTTTCAACTGAAAATGATGATGCAGCGGCGTCATGAGAAACACGCGCCGGCCTTCGCCGCAGCGGCTCTTGGTCCACTTGAAGTAGCTGACCTGAATGATGACGCTCACCGCCTCGACAACAAAAATGCCGCCGATGATGATCAGCGTGAACGGCTGTTGGATCACCACCGCGACGACGCCGAGCACGCCGCCGATGGCCAGCGAGCCAGTGTCGCCCATAAACACCTGCGCCGGGTGGCAGTTGAACCAGAGAAATCCGACGCCCGCGCCAAACAACGCCGAGCAGAGCACCGTCAGCTCGCCGGCATTCTTCAGTTGCGGGATGTGCAGGTAGGCCGCCAACCTCGGCTGGTCTGCCACGTAAGCCAACACGCCGAGCGCCGCCGCCGCGCTGATCGTGCAACCGATCGCCAGCCCGTCCATCCCGTCGGTCAGGTTCACCGCGTTGGAACTGGCGATGATGATGAGTTCGATCCACACAATCGCCCACAACCCGATGTCTGCGATTACCGGCTTCTTCCAGAACGGCAGCCACAGTTCGCGCACTTGTTGCGACGTGTCCGGATCCATCCAAAGCCACGCGCCAACGATCAAACCCAGCGCGACTTGGCCGGTGAGTTTCTGCCACCCGCCAAGCCCTTGCCGCGTCTTCTTGCGAGCTTTCATGGAATCGTCCAGCCAGCCGAGCGCAGCCAGCCAGAGCAGGCAGAACAGCGTCAGCCAGATGAACCTGACGGAGGGATTGGCCCAGAGCAGCGTCGAAATGACCAGTGCAATCACGATCAGAATGCCGCCGCTCGAAGGCGTGTCGCACTTCCCTTTGCGCAGCGCGGCCAGTGTCGCGAGGTCCGCGTCGTCGCCCACATGCTCGCCGGCTTTTCGTCGCCGCAACCACGCGATCACTCGCGGGCCGAGCCAGACGCTCACCAACATCGCCGTCACCGCCGCCATCATTGCGCGAAAGTTGACGTAGCGAAAAACATTCAGCACTCCCAGCCCGTCGCTGAAGTGTGTCAGATGATGCAGGAAGTAAAACATTCTACTCCGTGCTCGCCGGCCGCGGCCGGGGAACCAGCGGCTCCAACTTCATGCCGCGTGAAGCTTTCACGAGCACGCAGTCTTCCGGTTGGATACGCGCCCGCAGCGCTGCCGCCGCTTGTGTCACGGTTTCGCAAATCACAATGCCGCCGGTCTGCATGCCATTTGCGCGCGCCTCTCCGGCGATGAATCCAGCCATCGAACCCACCGTGATGAGCAAATCCAATTTCTGCCGCGCCGCTTCGACGCCAAGCTCGCGATGCCAACGCTCGCTTTCCGCGCCCAGCTCCAGCATGTCGCCCAGGACCGCCACACGCCGGCCAAGGCACGGCCACAGCGCTAGCGCCTGCAACGCCGCACGCATCGAGTCTGGGTTGGCGTTGTAAGCGTCGTTGATCCAGTGAACACCTTCAACCTCGCACGACTGCATGCGCATTGCCGGCAGCTCGATCTTCCTGAAACCGGCGGCGATCTCATCCGTCGTCAGCCCGAACACACGCGCAGCGGCGGCTGCCAGCAGCGCATTGGAAATCCAATGATCGCCGATCGCCGCCAGCTTGACACGGACAGGCGACAAGCTTTCGTTTACCGGCCCGCGCGGCGAAATCATGCGCGGCCAGCTTGGCGAATCCAGCGGCGGCAAAATCAAATCGAACTCGACGCCGTCCGCCGAATGCCGGACGTTTTCGGCGCGCACGTCCGCGCCCACCGCAAATCCCGCCGTGACAACCCGCGACACCGCCCGACGACGTAGATACGGCGTCCAGCGGTTGTCGGCGTTGAGGACGGCGACGCCGTTAGGCGGAAGCGCGAGAATGGCGCTGGCCTTCTCGCGCGCCACGGCTTGTTCGTCGCCCATGCCTTCGAGATGCGCCGGACCAACGTTGGTAATGATGGATACTGCCGGCGCGACCATTTCCGCCAACGGCGCAAGCTCGCCGGGATGATTCATGCCCATCTCGAAGACGCCGATTTCGTGCGAGCGCCGGATCTGCAGCAGGCTCAGCGGCACGCCGATGTGGTTGTTGAGGTTGCCTTCCGTCTTGGTGGTGGAAAACCGCTCGGCGAGCAGCGTCGCCAACATGTCCTTGGTGCTGGTCTTGCCGTTGGAGCCGGTGACGGCCACCGTGCGCAGCAGCATCGCCTGCCGATAATTCGCGGCGAATTCTTGCAGCGCCCGCAGCGTGTCGCGCACCTCAATGACAGGCAGCCTGAAACCGGCCGGCACTCTGCGCGAATCGGAAACGATGGCCGCCGCCGCGCCGCGCTCGGCCACCTGCTGGAGGTAATCGTGCCCATTAAACCGGTCGCCATGCAGCGCCACAAAAATCTCGCCGGGCCGAATTCGACGGGAATCGCTCGAAACGCCATGGAAGAGTGTCTCAACCATGGCGCCTTTCAGTTGCCCTCCGCAGGCGCGGGCGGCGTATTCGAGGGACGGTTTTTCCAACATTGCGTCAAATACTCCCGTGCGACTTCACGATCGTCAAACGAAATCACAGTGTCGGCGAACTCCTGGTAGGTCTCGTGGCCTTTGCCAGCAATCACCACCACGTCGCCCGCCTCCGCCATCGCCAGCACGCGGTTGATCGCCTCGCGCCGATCTTGGACAACTTCATACTTGCCCGCCTCGCCGCCCGGAAAACCTTCTTCGATCTGCGCGATGATCGCGCGCGGCTCTTCCTTGCGCGGATTGTCGGAAGTCAGCACGCTGAAGTCCGCCAGTTCGCCCGCCACACGGCCCATGAGCGCGCGCTTGCGCGTGTCGCGGTTGCCGCCGCAGCCGAAGCATACCAGCAACCGTTTCGCGGTAGACTCGCGCAGCGTCGAGAGCATGTTCTTGAGCGCGTCGTCGGTGTGCGCGTAGTCCACGAACACCTGGAACGGCTGGCCGCAATCCACCCGCTCCAGCCGGCCCGGCACCGCCGGAAGCGACTTCAGCGCGCGCGCCATGGTCGGCAGCTTCACGCCCAGCGCCATGCACGCGCCGAGAGCGCCGAGAGCGTTGGAGACGTTGTAGCGGCCAAATAGCGGCAGCGAAATTCGGTCCTCACCTTTCGGCGTGGCAACCTCGAACTTCAAACCGACGCAGTTCACCGCCAGCGTCTGGCCGCGGACCATCGCCTCGTTCTCGATGCCATAGGTGAGCTTGGCCGCCTTCAATGGCATCGCAGCCAGTTCGCGGCCGCGCGGATCGTCCACGTTGATGACCGCGATGCCGATCTTGCCGTTGGTGGAGAGTGATTTGAACAGAATGCTTTTCGCGTCGAAGTAGCTGTCCATCGTCTTGTGATAATCGAGATGGTCCTGTGTCAGGTTGGTGAATACCGCCACATCAAAGTCAATGCCCAGCACGCGCTTCTGGTCGAGCGAATGGCTGCTGACCTCCATCACCACCGCGCCGCAGTTCTGTCGCACCATTTGCGCCATCATTTCGTGCAACTCGACCGCTTCCGGCGTCGTGCGCGCTGCGGGAATGACACGTTCGCCAATCTCGTAACGGACGGTGCCAATGAGACCGGTCTTGATACCGGCTTCTTTCAAAATGCGCTGGATCATGAAGGCGGTGGTGGTCTTGCCATTTGTGCCCGTAATGCCGATCACCTTCATCTTGCGATACGGATGGCCGTAGAACTGTGCCGCCAGCCGCGCCATCGCTTCGCGAGCGTCAGGGACGCGAATGACCGTCGCGCGACGGACAGCCATGACCTGCTTCTCCACCAAAACGGCCGCCGCGCCGCGCTGCACGGCATGCTCGATAAACTTGTGGCCGTCGGTTTTCAGTCCCGGCAATGCGACGAACAGGCTCTCCGGCGTTACGCGCCGCGAGTCGTAGTGAATCGAAAGAATATCCCGATCGAGCGGCCCTTCTACTTCGGCGCCGCTTAACACTTCAATTAGTTTTTTGATTTGCATGGTTCTGCGCTGTGTTCAAATGGCTTCTCGGCCTGGACGTCTGCATCGCAATCTCCTCCTCGGGCCGGTCTGGCCGGATGCTCAAAGTCTTCGCCACCCGCTCCGCCACGGCTTGAAACGCAGGCGCGGCGATCGCGCCGCCGTAGTATTCGCCCCCTGGATCGTGCGGGTTGTCCAACGAAATCAAGATGCAGATCTCCGGCTGCCGTGCCGGGAAGAAGCCGACAAACGATGAGTAATACTTCTGCACGTAATGCCCACCTTCGAGTTTCTGCGCCGTGCCCGTCTTCGCAGCCACATCGAAACCGCGCACGGCACCTCGCGTGCCGGTGCCGCCTCTTTCAGTCACGGTCGTGAGTGCCTCCACCATCAAGTTCGCCGTCTCCTTGCGAATGATCTGACGCACCGGCTTGGGATCGAAACGACCGACAAGCTGGCCAGAACGGTCGCGCACGCCTTTCACAATCATCGGCTGCATCCGAAGACCACCGTTGGCGATGGTGCTCATTGCCGTGATCATCTGCAGCGGCGTCACGGCGACTTCGTGACCCATCGGAATGTGAGCGACACTGATGGCGGACCACGACTTCGGCGGATGAACGATACCCCGCACCTCGCCGGGCAACTGAACGCCCGTGCGCTCGCCAAAACCAAACGCCTTCATGTAATCGTAGAGACCCTGCTGACCCAACCGCGTCGCCGCAATTTTTCCCGCGCCGATGTTGCTCGACTTGGTTATGATCTCTTTTACGGTCAGATTGCTGTAGTGGTGCGAATCGCGCAGCGGCACGCCGCAGAAAAACCATGGCATGTGACAGTCGAATGTGTCGTTCAGCGTCACCACGCCCTTGTCGAGCGCGCCGGCCACGGTGACGATCTTGAACGTGGATCCCGGTTCGGCGACGTCTGCGATGCAGCGGTTGCGTAGCCGATCCAGCATCGCTATTTCCGTTTCGCCGGGAAGTTTCTTACCCGGCTCGCTCGGGTCGAACGCTGGACAGGCGGCCATCGCGAGAATCTCACCGGTGCGCGGACGCATGACGATGCCGATCGCGCTATCGGGCCGGCGTTCGTCGAAGGCCTTCTGCAACTCCTCCTCCAACACCCTCTGCACCGCCCGATCAATCGTCAACTGCACGTCGAAACCGTCGTGCGGCAGAACTTCGTCCTTCGTGTAGATCCACAGCGCCTCGCCAAACGCGTTCCGTTCGATCACGCGCGTGCCGTCGTAAGCCCGCAACAAGCCGTCGAACTGGCGCTCAATGCCAGCCACACCTCTGTGATTGCTGTCCACGTAGCCAAGCACTTGCGCGCAACGTCCCTCGGAATACGAACGAACAAATTCGTCCTTCTCGTCGGCATAAATGGCCGCATGCCGCGCCTGCCGCAGTATGACGCGTTGCTTGGGGGGGAGTTGGCGCGGATCCACGCCGAAATCCAGTCGGGCAATTTCATTGGTCAGCCGGTTGAACACCACTTCGTCCACTTTGTGCGCGATGACGACGTATTGGCTGTTGCGACCGAGCCGGTCCCAAACATACCGCTCCGGCAAGCCGAGCACTTCGGCTGTTTTGCGCACGACCATTGGTGTCACGTTCGCAGGCAGGTCGAGGCTGCTCAACACCGCCGCGTCGGCAACCACTGTTTTTTTCGGCACGCTTGTCACCAAAATCTCGCCGTTCGCGTCAAGGATGTTGCCGCGGTAACCTTCCAAGATTTGTTTCTTGAGGTGGCTGCCTGCCTTCGGCACTAATTCGTCGCGCTGAATCACCTGCCACTGGACCAGCTGGCGACCGACCGGCAGGAATCCCACGAGCAGGACGATGCCCGCTATCCACCCTTGCCAACGATACCGGTCGTGAGTCATGAGCGTTGCCGTTGGGTCAATGGCGCAATGCCACCGCGCCGGGATTGCGCACGGCGCGCGTCCCCGGCCGCGGCGATGGTGTGAACCGATCGTTTGGCCCCACCCTGACAATCTGGTTTTCCGAAGGCATCACCAAACCGAGACGCCAGACTTGGTTCTTCCACTCCAACACTTCCGGTTTCTCCAATTGTGCAATCTGCAACCCGAGTTGGACGTTGTCGCGGCGCTTCTTTTCCATGTTCAGCCGGCACTCCTCGATGCCGCGGGCCAGCGCCGCGTTCTGCGTCTGCTGCCAAACCACCAGCATCGCGCCGGACGCTACCAATACCGTCACGCCGATCCACTTCATTACCGGCCAAAGATGCACCACGCCGCTCTCCCGCCGCCGATTTGTTCGCATCCAGTGAGCCATGATTATTGTTCCTCAGTTCTTCCTGCCATTCACAACCGCACGCCACTGGCGCGGGAGGCTTGCATCCCGCTCGACTGCCACGATCCTTTTCGCATCAGTTCTCGCAATCCTCGCAGGACACCCGCACAGAAAAAGCCCACGGAACCGAAGCGTCCCTGCCACAGGCTGCGGCCAAGACAAATCAAGTGAACTGCGATTCTGCCTCCGGCGGTATTCAAGGTTTCCACTTTCATTGTTTCATTCTCCATGCCACCGCGTTTGACACCGGTTTTTTTGCATCCACGAGGTCATGGCTTCATTCCTCAGTTTTTTCTGCCGCGCGCAATCGCGCGCTCCGGGCACGAGGATTCGCCGCCACCTCCGCCTCGGTTGGTTGAAATGCCTTTCGTTGCACAAGCCGCAACTGCTGCCGTTGTCCACACCGGCACACCGGCAGACCTGGAGGACAAACGCACGGCGACGTCATCCGCCTCATGAAATTTTTCACGATCCGATCTTCCAATGAGTGGAACGCGATAACCGCGATGCGGCCACCGGGGCGGCACAACTCCACCGCCGCCTCCAAGCCTCGCCTGAGCTGGTTCAACTCGTCGTTCACGGCGATCCGCAACGCCTGAAAAACCAGCGTCGCCGGATGGATACTGCGGTGGCTACCGCGCTTGACCCGCCTTACCAGATCGGCCAACTGGACCGTGCGTGTAATCGGCTGCCGCGCACGTTCCTGCACGACAGCCACCGCCAATCGTTTGGCGAGTGGTTCCTCGCCATAATCCCGAAAAATCCGCATTAACTCTTCCTCATTCGACTCCGCGAGGATATCTGCCGCCGTCCGGCCGAGTCGCCGGTCTTGCCGCATATCCAATGGGCCATCCTCACGGAAACTGAAGCCGCGCTCCGGTGTGTCGAATTGATGCGACGATCCCCCGAGGTCCAGCAGCACCCCGTCCACCGCCGCAATTCCCGCGCTTTCACAAGCCACTTTCATATCCGCAAAATTCGTCCGCACCAACCGTGCCCGATCGCCAAACCGCGCCAGCCGTTCGCCAGCTTCCGCCAAAGATTCATCGTCGACATCGAGACCGATCAACTGACCGTCCGGCCCGGTCCGTTCCAACAATGCCCCGGCGTGACCGCCGCCCCCTGCAGTGCCGTCGAGAAAATGTTTTCCTGGCCCCGGCCGCAAAACCTCGATAACCCGCGCGAGCATCACTGGCGTATGGAAACTGGTTGAGGTCATCTTTCACGCTCGCACCTTCAGTTCAGCCTCTTCGCTACTGCCATCCGACAGACAACGTAACGTCTCGCTTGTCCGCCGCCATCCAGCCCAGCGCGCTCACTCTCTCGACGCGCCGCCGAAAACGCGCCTCAACACTTCACCCCAGTGTCCCAAACCGTGGCCATGATGTTCCGTTGGCAACTGGTATTCGTCGTCCAAGATGTCCGGCTCGTGTTTAACCCGGCACAGCCTCGCGCCACCCGCCGGAGCCATCTCATGCTTCAGTATCAGCTTCGACGCCTCAACCGCTCCGCCGAACCGGGGAAACACCGGACCTTTGGGCAACGAGAACCGCCGCTCGTTCTCCTTCATCAACCGAACGCTGTGGTTCACATTCAGAAACCGCACCAAACTTATGCTATGCATCGCATGCCTCCTGCTTCAGAACCTTATCCGCAACTGAGATTCATCGACTCTCCGCGTGGCCTAGACGCCTTCCGTCTCCAGAGTTACCCGGAAACGGTCGTGTTCGTTCTGCGTCGCCGCGCTGTGACGCGATACGTTCCATATCTCAAACAGCGACAACTCGCTGCCGCGTGTGAACACCACCTCACGACCCGGACCCACGTGTTCGACCTCGGCTTGCGCCAAACTCATCCGGCCCTGCGTATCAATTGGCACTGTCCGCGCCACGTGGTTCATCATGAAAACGAAACTCCTGCGCTCCTTCGCCTCTTTGTTCTTTTCGACCAACGACTGATAAAGCTCGTCAAACTGTTCCGGCGTAAACACGGAAAGGTAGGCGTTCGGATGTCGCACAACGATCAACTCACTCGCCTCCTTGGCACGCAAGGAAAGCGGCACGATCAGACGATTCTTCTCGTCAAGCGTGTGGCGATGTTCTCCGTGCAGAATGTTTGGCGATCGGGCTGCCATTTGGGCTATAGCTCCAATAAAAACCACTAAATGGAATCCTACTCCACTTACCCCCACCGTCAACACAAAAAAACAATAATTACCTTCAAGAACAACCAATCCCCCGCCCTAGTCGCTCCTTAACGGCGATGTTGTCTGATCACCCGCGGCGAACGCGCCTAGCGTTCACAGACATCGCCACGTCCAACGTTTCGTGGATGCTGTTCACGAAAACAAACTTCAAGCTGCGGCGGACTTCGGCGGGCACGTCTGCCATGTCTTTGCGGTTACGCTCAGGCATAATCATTATGCGAATGCCTGCGCGCGACGCGGCGAGAACTTTTTCCTTGATACCGCCGACGGCGAGCACTTTGCCCCGCAAGGTGATCTCGCCGGTCATGGCCACGTCAGGCCGCACCACGCGATTGCTCATCAACGACGCGAGCGCAACCGCCATCGCAACGCCCGCCGACGGGCCGTCCTTCGGAATCGCGCCGGAGGGAACGTGAATGTGAATGTCGGATTTGCCAAACTCATCACATACAATGCCAAGTTGCTTGCAATGCGAGCGCACGAAGCTGAGCGCCGCCGTGCCGGATTCTTTCATGACATCGCCAAGCGACCCGGTTAGCAACAAGTTACCCTTACCAGCCATACGCGTCGCTTCAATAAAGAGAATATCGCCGCCCGTGGAAGTCCACGCCAGGCCGGTGACAACACCCGGTTCGCCTTTGCGCTCCGCAACCTCGGCAATAAATCTTGGCGGACCAAGCAAGTCGGTTAGCGCCTGCTGGGTGACGCGAAACTTCTTCAAATCGCCTTCGACAATGCGACGCGCGATCTTACGGCAAACAGACGCGACCTCGCGCTCCAAGTTGCGCACGCCGGCCTCGCGCGTGTAATGGGCAACGAGAGAGCGCAATGCCCGGCGCTCAAAGCGAATCTGGCCGTTCTTCAGCCCATGCTCGCCGAGTTGGCGTGGCACAACGTATTTTGTGGCAATGTGCAGTTTCTCCTCCTCGGTGTAACCAGGCAACTCCAGCACCTCCATGCGGTCGCGCAGCGCCGGGATCACCGTGTCGAGCACGTTGGCTGTGGTGATGAACATCACCTTCGACAAATCAAACGGCACCTCCAGATAGTGGTCGGAGAAAGTGTGGTTCTGCTGCGGGTCAAGCAGTTCGAGCAGCGCCGCACTGGGATCGCCGCGAAAGTCCGCGCCGACCTTGTCTATCTCGTCGAGCATGAACACCGGGTTGGCGCTCTCGGCCTTGCGAATGCCCTGAATGACGCGCCCTGGTAGCGCGCCGATGTAGGTCCTGCGGTGGCCGCGAATCTCTGCCTCGTCACGAACGCCACCGAGCGAGAGGCGGATGAATTTCCGCCCGAGCGCGCGGGCGATGCTCATGCCGAGCGATGTCTTGCCGACACCGGGCGGGCCGACAAAACAAAGAATCGGCCCTTTCATGTCCTGCTTGAGCTTGCGCACGCTGAGGTATTCCAAGATGCGCTCCTTCACACGCTTCAAATCAAAATGGTCTTCGTCAAGCACACGCCGTGCGCGAGCAATGTCGAGGTTATCCTGAGTGCACTTCGACCAGGGCAGCGTCACGAGCCAATCAAGGTAACTGCGTGCAACAGTGTATTCGGCCGACGCGCTTGGAATGATCGCCAGCCGATCCAACTCGCGCAACGCGACTTTTCCCGGTTCCTCCGGCATCTGCGCTTTCTCTATCTTCTCGCGCAGTTCCTTGATTTCGAGGCCGTGCTCGCCTTCCTCGCCCAGTTCCTTCTGAATCTGTTTGAGTTGCTCGCGCAGGAAATACTCGCGTTGGCCTTTCGACAATGTGGAGGCGACTTTGCTTTGTATCTCGCTACCCAGTTCGAGCACCTCCAGTTCGCGGTTCAACAAATCCGTCAGCCGCGCCAGTCGCGACTTGACGCTGTAGGTCTCCAACAACCGTTGCCGCTCCTCCAGCGCGATGTTCAGGTTCGATGCAATCAGGTCCGTGAGCCGGCCGGAATCTTGCGTGTTGAGTGCTGCGACCTTCAACTCGTCAGGCATCGCAGGTGAAAGACTGATGATCTTTTGAAACTGCTTGCTGGCGTTGCTGGCAAGCGCGCTCACTTCGATGGAAGTGTCTGCTTCCTCCCGTAACGGCGCGATGCGCGCGACAATATACGGCTCCTCCCGTTCGACCTTCACCACGCGGATACGTTGCACACCCTGCACCAACACCCGCACGCTGTCGTCCGGAAACTTCAGCATCCGCAACACTCGCCCCGCGCAGCCATACTCATGCAAATCCGCAGCGTGCGGATTCTCTACACGCGCATCCCGTTGCAACACCAACCCCAGCAATCTCGAGCCCGCCACCACATCATCCACCAGATGAATGCTCGACGC
This sequence comes from Verrucomicrobiota bacterium, assembly GCA_026397915.1. Classification (GTDB taxonomy): domain Bacteria; phylum Verrucomicrobiota; class Verrucomicrobiia; order CAIQCK01; family CAIQCK01; genus CAIQCK01. The sequence continues at coordinate 3,714 of JAPLTX010000038.1, read as the reverse complement.
GCTCGTGACCACCAGCGATGCCACCATGTGAGGGAACACCACCAGATCGCTCAATGGCAGGATCGGCAACTGCGCCGGCAGAGTCGCTGGCGCTGCGACTGGCGGGAGTTGTTGTTCAGGTTTGTCAGTCATAACCATGTTTGAGACGCTATCGCACCCTGGACCTTCGTCACTACGCCTGCTCCACTATGACCGTAACGGTCGCGTGCTCCGCTTTCTCCGATTTCGGCAGCTCGATCACCAAGAATCCGTTCCGATAGCTGGCTGTCACCCGCTCTGCGTCCACTGACTTCGGAATGACAAACCGCCGCTCAAACTGACCGTAGTCAATCTCCACCTGCCGGAACTTGCACTGGCCGGTCCGACATGGATCGGGCCGGTAACCGCGCACAATCAGCGTCCGGTCATCCAGTGTGATCTCTACGTCCTCCCGGTTGATACCGGCCACCTCCATCTTCACCACCCACCGCTCCGGCGTCTCATAAACATCCGCGCCCGGTATCCACTGCTGCGCGCCGGCGGCCTCGCCCGACCGACCCCCGCCCGATGGCTCCATCAACGCCTGCTCGGCGGCCCGTTGGATTCGCTCCCACTCGCTGGCGTGATGTTTCGGCATCGGTTTCTCAGGCTCCTGGATAATTCGCTAACCGCTTCAACCATACCCGTCCTGTTCCAAAACACAAGACTGCGTCAAAGGCCGCGGACATGGAATAGGGAATGTCCTGCTTTAATCCAGCGCGTTGTTTCGCGTCATGAGCCGAAGATTTCCGAACGCGGCTTCAGCGCAGCTTGCCGTCGAGGGCGACGGAGACGGTGATCTTCTTGCCACCGGTGAAAAGGTCAGCGTCGTAGCCGGAACCGTCGGCCAGTTTCTGCACGTGCAGCACGCGACCGACACCGACTTTTTCGCGAAGGGCCTTCTGCACGACTTCGGGCGCCTCGGCGAAGGGAATGGTGGTGGCCAGCAGTTCGCCACTGAGGCCGACGAGAAACTCCTTTTTGACACCATTGTCCACGGTGACGACGCTGAAGGTGACGTCACCGTCCTCCTCGCAACGGCCCGCGTAAATGACCTTTGCGGGGCCGGCGGTGGCGGTGATGGTTTTCTGGACGGGCTGCGGCAGTTCGGCAGGGGCCACTTGCACGGCTTGGACGGAACCGTCAATGCCGACGCTGACGACGCGGCGTTTGCGGTCTTTGAACAGAAGGACATCAAAGACTTGGCCCGCGTCGAGTTCGCTGCGGCTGATGTCGAGGATGCGCGCCTTGCCGACCTGTTCGCGGATGGTCTTCTGCACCGGCTCGGGCACTTCGTTCATGTGAACTTGAATGGCTTGGAACGTCCCGTCCAATCCGACGGTGTAGAACCGCTTGTCTTCGCCGCTGAGAACCTCAACCTCGTAAACGTGGTCGCCGTCCTCGTCGCACCAGTGGATGCTGTTGACCTTGCCGACGCGCTGCAACGCGGTGACGGCGTATTGCACCGGGAGCTTCAGTTCGCCGATGAACACCTGCCGGCTGCGCAGCGTGCCATCGAGCGCGACGGTAAAGGATCGCTCGATGCCGTTGCGGGTAATGTCCACCTCAAACACCTCCTCGCCATCCTCGGTGATGCGGCGGCAGCCGTCTATCTTGGCGAGGCCGGCCTCGGCAAGGATGGCGTGGCGCGCCTCCGGGGACATTTGCGGCAGCTTCGGCTCCTTCGGCAGCGCCGCCACCTGTTGTCTGCCAAGCCTCTGCGCGAAGCCCGCGGGCGCAAACACGGTGCAGAGCGCCAACGCCAGGATTGTCGGGATGAGGGTTCTATTCATGTCCGGATCTCCAAACAATGGCGGCAGCAATCTGATCATGTCCAACGCGAAGTGTCGTCTGGTAATGCTGTCTGCCGGTGACTGCGTCCGGGTCGGCGGCGTCCGCGGAAACACCGCGGCCCGCCAGCTTGGCGCAGGCTTCTTTCAGTGTCCAATACCTGAAGAAAAGGTTCCGCTGCTCGGAAGAAGACCTGGAGTGGAGCGACGCGATCTCCACCGGCGAAAAGAACGACTCGGCGATGGACAGCAGCTCCGCGTTATCGCGAATCATCTCCACGTCCACACCCACCGCCGCGCCGAAACAGACGCCGAACAGGAAGGCGTTCTCCGAATGCGAGAAGTTGAAATCGAGCGCGGCGCTGCGCGGCGACTCGACGAAGGGTTTGCCCCAGCGATTGCGACGGAAGACAATGTCGCCAGCCGGCTGCTGCAAGATGTCCGCCAGAAGATGCCGCGCAATGACGTGGCTGCGGACGAATCGCCGCCGGGCAAGCGGCGAGCGCAGCCGATGCGCAACCGACAACTCTTCGGATGACAACAACTCGTCGCGGTCCAGCCAGACATCGCCGGCCGCGTCGAGGTTGTGCGTCCAGACATGCACGCCGCGCGGGTCACCGATCCGTTCGTCGAGCGACTCGTGGAAGATTGGCTCCGTCATGTCAGACGCGTTATTCATGTTGGGGAGCAACCGGCCTCGCGGGACTACCGTGCCAGCTTGTGCCTGCGGGCAGCGTCTCGCCTTTCATCAGCAACGACAACTCGCCGAGGGAGCTGTCGTCCTCCATCGTCGTGTCGTAGAGCACAATCGAGCCGCCGCCGACCATGCAACGCGCACCGATCTCGACTTTGGAAATCTTCATCACGCGGTCCTCAAAAAGATGCGTCTGCGGACCGCAGTCGCTATTGAGCGCCGCGTCATCGCCGATGGAAACAACGTCGAACTCCGTCACGTCCGTCGTCTCCATGTAAACGCGACGGCCGATCTTGCTGCCAAGCAGCCGCAAATACATCGGCAGGAACGGCGTGCCGCTCAACAGCGTTGCGAAAAACGGCACGGCAAGATTCTCGTAGGTCGAGGTGACCAGTTCGCTGCGCCAGACAAAGCGGTTCCACAGCGGTTTCTCCACCGGTTTGTAGCGGCCAATCACAATCCACTTCAGCGCGACGACAAACGCCGCCGCCAGCGCGCCGTAAACCAGATAGAGCAGCGGGAACACCGCCGCGATCTGCCAAATCTCCCACTCGTAATCGTCGTCCAGCGTCACGACGACCGACATCATCATCGAGGTCAGCGCAATCATGCACATCAACGGCAGGATCACGCGCACAAACTCGATCAATGCCCGCTGCACCCGCAAGCGCGTGGGCGGCCGGAACGTGCTGCCCTCGTCGAACTGCGTCGCCGTCTGCCGCTGCGGCAGGAACACCGCTGGCGTCCCGAACCACGACGACTCCGCCTTCAGCGCGTCCTCACGCTGGCGCGGCGGCACCGACAGCACGCCGATCAGCACGCCGTCGCCCACCTCCGCGCCTGCCGGCAGCACCGCGCTGTTGCCGACGAACGCGCGCCGGCCCACGGTCGTCTCTTTGATCTCCAGCTTCCCGTGATGCACGCGCGGCACGCCGAGTCCGACGCCGTCGGCGATGAAGCTTTCTTCGCCGATGCGTAGCGTGTCAAAGCCGATGGATGACGCGGTGGACACCTCGGTGCGCCGGCCGAGTTTCACGCCGAGCAGCCGATACCACGGGTTCAGGTAAATCGTCGCGTAGAGCGGCGAGAGCAGGTCGAGGCTGAGTTCCATCAGCTTGTCCGCCAGCCAATACCGCACGTAGGCGAAGCTGAACACTTCATGGCGGCCCGGCTTCACGCGGCCGACGAGCAGCCACTTCAGCACCGCGATTT
>JAPLTX010000058.1 GCA_026397915.1 Verrucomicrobiota bacterium | reverse complement strand
CGACTCTGGAGCGCCGACCGGCTGAAGGCGTATCGGGAGAGCTTCAACGAACTGAAAGGCACCAAACGGGCCTGCGAGACGGTCGTCTGCTTTTCCCACGGCCTGCTCATGGCCGACCGCAGCGCCATGGACCACATCCTCGAAGCCATCCGCAAAATTAGAGCTTACAGCGCCGAGTTGGCGAAGGGGGCATGAGAGAGTTTTGACCCCAATTCATTTCAGGCGGTCGCCGATCAAGCGCCGCGACAACGACTGGCTCGGTCGCCGCGCTACTTTCCGGGAATCCGCTCCAACCTCGCCCGGTAGTTGAACCGATCGTTGGGCGCAACGTCGCCGTTGAGAGTGAAGTCGCTCCAGTCACCGGTTTGTCGGATGTTATCAGCCCACTTGAAATCAATCGTAGCCGGCAAGTTGGTGATCCCGAGCGCCGCCCGTGGGATGGCCAGTTCCAGTTCGTTCCCGGTCATCTGGGATTCGATTCTCACAGGTGAGCCCCAATGGTATCCGTTCCCCTGATGTCGTTCGAGCGTCGTGCTCTGTGGACTCACGTTGGTGCGGTTCACCACGAAATCGTAACCGAGCCAGCCGTTGTTTGGGTTCCGGTCCGCATCGATGAATAGCAGCATCCAGTTCGGATCGGTGCAGGGCGAGAGCGGTTCGCGGGTGCGGACGTAGAAATAGACGTTGAGACCATCGTAGCTTGCTTTCGCGGCGATGATGTCATTGCGTCCGGTTCGGTTCACGTAGCGGCTGGACTTGCCCCAGCCGGGATGGTCACGGCGCACGGGATCGCCAATGTCGTCGCGAAACTCCGGCGCCACGTCGCGCCAATCGTCGAAGCGGCCGTCGATCTGGATCGGGCGGCTGCGCACCGATGGCAACGGGCGCACGCCCTTGAAGCGCCGAATGTTCGCGATCATTTGGTAAAAGTAATTGTCGCCGTGGCCGCCTTGCATCGGCTCGACATCGCGGCTGTGCTCCTGGTCGAATTCGTCCACGAACATCACCGGCTGCTTCACGCCGCCAAATTCGTTGAGGCGGTAGGCGATCCACTCGTTCCAGCCGGTGATGAAAAGGAACTGCGGGTCTTCCTGGAGCGCGCGTTCCCACTGCTCGGCGAAGTTCAAGCCGCACTGAACCGCGCGTGGCGAACGATCCACCGCGCCGTGGTGGAAACTGCGACTCTTGGTGTCGGCTTCGCTCATTGAGCCGAGGCGGTTGCCCACGGCATTTTGGGCTACGCCCACGGACATCATTTCTTTTTCGCCGCGCGAATTCTTGAAAACGTGTTGCGGAAAAACCTCCAGCCAGCTCCATTGGTCGGGTCCGGCTGGGCCTTGGAAGTAACTCGGCTGCGGTTTGCGGAAGGTGAAGAAGTTTCGCATCGGCGTGTTGCGCCCGCCCGTCACGCAGATGCGCAACGTGCGGTCGCCGGCAGCCGGGACGCGGTCGGTAAAAGCCTGACCGTTGGCAAAAGAATCCTTTGAGTCGCTCCACCAACCGACGCGGCCTTGCGGCGCGGAGGCTTCGAGGCAATAGCAACCGGGCGCTTGCGGTGGGTCGAAGCGGAGCGTGAGCAAGCCGTTGTCGGCGATGTTCTCGAAACGCTGTTTGATCACGCGCTCACCTTGCGGGTCTTCGCGGAACAGCGTGAGCGTCACGGCAGCATTGGTGGTCTTCCAAGTGGGAAAACTTCCCGCCACGGCACTGAAGGGCTTGTCCACCTTGAACGATTGCCCCAGCGAGTGGCCGGTGCGCAACGGCGCGGGCGTGCTGTGTTTTTCCATGCCTTCCACGTCGTCGAAATATGCCGGGTCCGCGAGGATGAACGGTTTGCCCTCCCAGCGGAACCAGAGTTCAGGATGATAGCCAGGCTGGTAGAGGTGTGCCCAAAGCTCCGCGACAACCTTGCTCGGATCGCCGAAGGGGCAAAGAAACGCGATCTGCGGTGTGCGCCCGCCGTTGCGCCGAACCTCCGCGAACGCCCGCAGCAGCGCCCTGTAGCTTTGCGGATAAGTCGCGCCGTTCGTCACATCGAAGATCACCGCATCCACACCGGCGTCGGCGAGCATCTGCGCGTGTTTGCGGATGACGCCTTCATCGTCCGAGACGTAGTAGCCAAAAACCGACTCGCCCCAATGATGCGGCACATGAAGCGGCCCCCAGAGCGAGCTGTCGGGTTTTGTCATCGCCTGCGGATCGGCGGCGAGAATCTTCGTGTTGTCGAACGGCCCGGCCTGTCCGTGCTGGCCGAACCAGAGGAAGTAAAAGATGCCGACAAACTTATTCGCACGCGGCGGCCCGACTTGTTCGTGCGTTGGCAGCGAGCGTCCCAACGCGTCGGTGGCCACCCAAGTGTCGCTAAAGGTGTCCCAAGGCTGCGACAGAGGCATCACGTCCGCGGAAGAAGCCCGCGCGATCGCGCACAGCAAGAACAGCAACCCCAGCCGGGCAAACCGACGTCTTTCGCGTTCAGCACCACGGGGAGTTTGTGATGGCTTGTTCATAACACTGTCTCGCGCTTAGGAGTCTGGGCGGATCGGAGTGATTTCGCAAGCCGTAGTGTATTGATTGTTGGGGTCAATTCCGATTCTTGACGGTTTTTTCGCGGCTCGCGGAAGAGTAACGACTGCGGCGCGCCCGGCGACCTCGGCTGTTTCTGTTACGGGCCGGAGGCGCTACGACATGAGCCGGCGACCGGCTAATCACATCACCGGGGTCATCGAAGGCACGTCGGCAAAAAGATTTCGCTGAGGCACAGGGATGGGGAAGCGAGGAGCGGAGGGGGATGGAAATTAAGAGTTGAGAGTGAAGAGTGAAGAATTCAGACTCTGTGGAGTGCTTTTGATATGAACACATGGAAATCTCTGCGACTTGGCTGGCTTGTTCTGATGGTTGTCAGCGCGAGCGGGGTTGTGTCGGGCGCCGATGAGCCGTTCCTCGGCGCGTATATTCATTTGCCGTCGTGGTTTCGCGGCAAGTCGGATGAGGCGGACCGCGAACGCGCGATCATGGACAACCTGGACCGCTTTCGCGAGTCGGGGCTGCGCGTCTTGATCCCGTTCGTGACCACCACCCGTGGAGAGGCCTATTACCCGAGCGAGTTGGTTCCCGACAAGCCGTGGGGACGCTGGGATCCGCTGGCCATCATGGTCCGCGAGGCGCGCAAGAGGGGATTGCAGGTTTATCCGACGATGTGCGTGCTGGCTTGTGGCGATAAGAAGCCTGCGGGAGTGCTCCGGGCGCATCCGGACTGGGCGTTGCGCGACAAGGCGGGTGAACCGATGGGGTTCATCTCCTCGGGGCACCCTGAGGCGAGGAAATGGGTCGTCGCGGTGCTCACGGAGATTGCGACGAAGTATCATCCCGACGGCATCCTGCTGGACTATTGTCGTTACCCCGGCTCGGAGGCCCAGATGGATCCGGTGGCGCAAGCGGCCTTTGAAGCGTCGCATCCCGCCGAACAACTGCCGCGGGGCGGCTCGGCGTATAAGGAGGAGTTTCGGAAATACAAACGCGACTGCCTGACGGAGTTGGTGGGCCAGATCAGCGGCGCGCTGCGGGCGCTGAAACCCAGGCCACGGATCGCCGCCTACATGTGGGGCGCGCAGGAACTAAAGGGCACGCGCGATTGGAAGACGTGGGCCGGCCGCGGCTACCTCGACATGCTCAACCTCACCGGCTACGCCTATCGCGAGCAGTTTGGCGAAGACTATCTGAAGAAGCTGGACGACCGTTTCCGTGATGCGGCGGCCGTGCTGAAGGAGTTGGGCAATCCGGTCGAGTTCACGATCTGCGTGGGCATCAGCACCAGCCACGGCAAGATCCGCGAGGCGCGGGAGGTCGAGGACTATCTGCAAATCGGCAAACGCCACGGCGTGCAGGGCGCATCCATCTTCACGTGGGAGACGTTGCAACCTTATCTGCCGGAGGTGAAGAAAGCCGGCTATCTGGAGAAGTTCGCGGCTGGATTGCAGAGGCGGCAGGGGCGGTGAGGGGAGGAGGCGGGGGAATGGAGTGTTCGAAGATTGGAGTGATGGAGTTTTGGAGTATTGGGCTGGAGGAAATGTGGAGTGCGGAATGGGGAAGAAACTCACGCAAAGGCGCAAAGACGCGGAGGGGAGAGTGGGCGGGAAGATTCCGGGAATGTTCCTGCTAGGCTGGCGGGGAATCAGGATCGCACGTGCGCTCCAGCAACCGCGCGTCGGCGATGTCCTTGTCGCGGCCGGACGCTAGCTTGTTGCGGATGAGCAGGTCGCGACTCAGGAAATAAACCGTCTGGCCGCCCAGTTCTCCGGCAACACGAGCCAGCCAAGCTTCCTCGAATTCGATGCCGCTGATGCCGGTTAGGAGGTCAATCCGATTCGGCTCGATGCCGAGCTGGATGACGTAGTTCTCCCGTAGGAAATCTTCGGCGGTAATGCCGGTCTTGCCAAACCCGAATGCCGCGATCACGCGCATCATGCGCGCGGCGTTGGCAGGAGCCCGGCGCACGAAGATGTCCACATCGCCGGTGTAACGCGGGCGGCCGTGAAAGGCCAGCGCCCAGGCGCCCACGATGAGGTATTCAACGGCCTCGGCGTTGAGCAAGCGGATAAACTCTTGCAGATCGTTCGATAACAGCCTCATGGGGATTCTCCGGCATGATCAGGTCGAGCAGGATTTGAAGCTTCTGCTGACCGCTCAATCGGCGATGACGCGCTTCATCCGCTTCATCCGCTTCGGCAAAACTGGCGAATTTGTGAACGATCTTTTCCATAGATACGGCGTCGGGACCGTGAGGTCCTTGGACATGCAAAGGATACCAAAACCCGTCGGGTGTTGCCAGCAGTTCCAGCGACGTGTCAGGGAGCTGACTTCGTGGAGGCGCCGAAGCGGGGCGGGTTTGGCTTCAGATAGGGCTTCAAGGCCTCGAAGCGGAACTCGATCTCCGCAATCTCCTCCTTGTTCAGTTGGAGTTCTGAGAAGATGGGCTTCGCAGGAATGGTTTGCTTGGGTCCGTATTGACGCGAGACCATCGTCTTGAACACGCCACGCTTCTTCCAAAGGTGTAGCTGGAATCCACGCAGCCCGCCGCCCGGGAGATGGTCGCCCAGGTTCACCATCAACAGAAACTTGGCGTGTGCGTCCCGCAAGGCTGCTGGGTCCGCGCCGCTTTGCTGCAGTTCCCAAATCCTGGTGAGGAGGTCTGCGTAAACCGCGCGCTCGGTGATCAGCCCTTCGGTGCCGAGATGCGATTCATAGAGCCAGCCAAACCCGCCGCGGGCGCTGAACACGCGCCGAATGGGCGGCCGCGCCGCCGCCAAGGCCTTTGTGCGGGCGATGATGGGAGCGGCTTCCTCCTTGACGTAGCCGAAATGCGGGAACTCCTTCGCCAGTTCGATCAACAGCGCCACCGAGGGAGGCTGTCCCTTGTAGGCGACGCCGCCGGTAGTCTGGATGATCACGGGCCGCTTGGCGACCGCCGCCAGCGCGTGCCAATACTGACGCATGTCGTCTTCCGTCCGGCCGGAGTCCGGCGGCCGCGAGATGATCGCCGCTGGCGCGAGTTTCTCGGCATGTCTCGCGAATACGAGCATCTCGGCCGTGTCCTTGCCCTGCACGCCGAGGCAAAGCGCCGTGCGCAGACTGCGCGACGTTTCGGCCAACACTTCCATGCCGCGAAGCTTCTCGTCGGTGGTCAGGAGGTCCACGCTGTCGCCCGACTGCGGCCAGATCATGCCGGGACACCCGCCCCAGTCAACGAAGCGCGCTTCGTTGGCGAGCACGTCGTAATCCACCGCGCCCGATTCGGTGAATGGCGTCGAGAGGATCGGGAACGGTCCGCGGATTCTTGGGTTTGCGGTGGCCCGCTGCTCGTCTGCCCGCAGGATAGTTCCGGCCCAAACACCCGATGCGCCGGCGATCGCGGCCCCGAGCATCTGGCGCCTTGAGATGTGTTTCTCCATGGACGTGACGTTGTTGGCGCTCATGCGTCCAGTAGAACAAAACCCACCGGTTCATTCAACAACAAGACCATGGCGAAGGCACGGTGGAATGGAGTGGTGGAGTTATGGAGTGATGGGGCGAGGACGCAGCGAATGCGGAATTCGGAATGCGGAGCAGGGCAGAGGCTCACGCAAAGGCGCGAAGACGCGGAGGGGAGTTTGGACAAGGAGATTCCGGCGATGTTCTCGCGTATTCGCCGAAGCAATTGACAGGCTGATACGGTCGTGGGACTATGCACACCATGACCAGAGGTCGTTGGCTTGTGGTTGCAGGTGTGGCCAGCGGAGTGGCGCTCGCCCCGCTGGGACAAGCTCAAACGAGACCCTATATCGGTTATGTCTATCCCGCAGGAGGCCAGGAAGGGACGACGTTTGAAGTCAAAGTGGGCGGACAGAATCTGACTGACGACAGCGAGGTGATTGTCAGCGGGTCAGGCGTGACGGCCAAGCTTATCCAATACTGCAATCCGCTCGGCAACCGTGAATCCGCCTTGTTGAGCCAGCAACTGAGGGAGTTGAAGAAGCCGGTTGCCAAGGCTGCATCCACCAAGAAGACCAAGGAAGCGGCTGCGCCTTGGACGCCGCGGGTGATGGATCCGGCAACGGCGCTCATGATGAGAAGGATCGAGACGCTGCTTCGCGAAGACGTGCGCACGCCGGCCTGTGCGGCGTTCCGTGGTGTTGCCTTCATCGAGATCACCGTCGCCCCGGACGCGCCACCCGGCGAGCGGGAGTTGCGGCTGGTGGCGCGGCGCGGCGGCGCATCGAACCCGATGATTTTCCATGTGGGCCAAATGTCCGAGTATTGCCGCAAGCCGATGATCACCGCTCCGCGTCAAACCCTCGGCAAGGAGTCGCAGGCGCTCCGCAACCGGCCGGCCAGCGAAGTCGAGGATCGGATCCATATCCCCTGCACCGTCAACGGCCAAATCGCCTCCCGCGAAGTCAACAGTTACCGCTTCACCGCGCACAAAGGCCAGCGGCTCGTGATCACCACGCAAGCGCGGCAATTGATTCCCTACATCGCGGACGCTGTGCCGGGATGGTTTCAACCGGTGCTCGCGCTCTACGACACGGATGGAAAAGAGGTGGCGTATGACGACGACTACCTTTTCAAACCCGACCCAGTGATCCTCTACGAAGTGCCCAAGGACGGCGACTATGTGCTCGCGATCTACGACGCCATTTTCCGTGGACGAAATGATTTCGTCTATCGCATCACGATCGGCGAAATGCCGTTTGTGAGGAGCATATTCCCGCTGGGCGGCCGGGTGGGCGATCTGCATCCGGTCAGAATGAAAGGCATGAATCTTGGCGACGCCGAACTGGCGCTGCCGCCCAAAGACGCCGAGGCGGGTATTCATCTGATCACTGCGAACAGAGACGGCGCCGTCTCCAATCCCGTGCCGTTTGCGCTCGACACGCTGCCGGAAGCGTTTGACAAGGAACCGAACAACACGCCGGCCCGCGCGCAGAAGATCACGTTGCCCATCATCATCAACGGGCGCATTGACAAGGAGGACGACCGGGACGTTTTCCAGTTCGCCGGCAGGGCGGGCGACACGGTGGTGGCGGAAGTCCATGCGCGCCGGCTCGATTCGCCGGTGGATTCGGTGATCCGGCTCACCGACAAAGCCGGCCAACTGCTAGCGTTCAGCGACGATCGCGAGGACCTCGGCGCGGGCATCAACACGCACCACGCCGATTCCTACTTCATGGCGAAACTGCCCGTGGACGGGACCTACTACGTGCATATCGGCGACACTGGGCGCAAGGGTGGTGATGAGTATGGCTATCGGCTGCGCATCAGCGCGCCGCGACCCGATTTCGCGCTGCGCGTCGTCCCCTCCAGCACCAGCCTCCGCAGCAAGGGCGACACCTCTCTGACTGTGTTTGCCATCCGCAAAGACGGATTCGCCGGGGACATCAAACTGGACCTGAAGAACCCGCCACCGGGATTCACATCATCTCCTGTCACACTGACCGCCACACAAAGAGTGGGACAAATCAGGCTCAGAGTGTCGTCCATTGTGACTGAGAAGCCCGTGAACCTGTCCATCATCGGCAGCGCCCGGATAGATGGAAACGTGATCGTTCACGAAGCTGTGCCGGCGGAAGACCGTATGCAGGCCTTCTTGTGGAGACATCTCGTTCCCGCCAAAGACCTGAAGGTTCTTGTTTACGATCCCAACTACAAGACCCAGCCCCAACGCGTGCCGCCCGAGTTGACTTCCGCGCAGTTGGCCAAGGCGGAGGCTATCGTGGCTGCGGCGGAAGCAAAAGGACGCAAGTTCACACAGAAACAGGTCGCCGGCTTTGCGCGCGGCATCAAGGACCTCTACGAAAAGGGGCTGCTCACAGACCAATTCTACGGCGACAGAATCGCGGAGCTTGGCCTCGCGCGTTGATCCTTTTGCTTCAGTCGCAGGAGGATCATCAACCCACGAAAGCAGGAGGCCTCAAAGTTCGCGGTCAGGGTTTGGAAACCAGGATGCCCTTCTTCTGGGCGGATTTGATTATCTCGTCGAGGCTTCCTTTTTCAGAGACAGAAGGCGGCCGGGGGCCGGGCTTCTGTTCGGTCAGCATCCGCCTCATCGCTTCAAGGATGGGATCCTCCTGTGCCGTGAACGTCACCCTCCCCACTTCCTTGTTGCCGCGCTTGGTCGAGCCGAAGAAAATGATGCTTCCGCCTTGCAAGCCTTGTTCAAAGACGAGCCGAGCTCCTTCGAAATCATTTGGCCGGATTATCTGATAAATCAGCTTCTTGGCGTTTTGTGCCAATACGTTCGTCCTCCGGCGCAGCCCTTCCGGTATGCTGGGATGAGTCTTCAGTTTCTGGAGCTGCTGTTCGAAGAAATAGTAGAAGCGCGATTCCTTGTTCAATCCCAGGAACTCCACTTCGAAAGCGCCCGGCCTTGAACCCATGATCAGGTCCATGAATTCCTTGTTGGTCTCGAACGGCGGCTGAAACCGCCCGGATGATATTCCTTCGTTGATCTTCCCGACGACGTCCCGGCTGACTCGGAGTGTGATACGAACGTGGATGAAAACGTCCCCTCCTGCTGCTGCGGGCACTTTGGCGGTTGAGGCGATTGTCGTGTTGCCAAGGTCAACGATATCCTGCGGGGTCTCGGAGACCTTTAGTGCGCGGACAACGCCTTGCGGTTTCTGACGATCTGCCGAAAACGCAGGGGAACATAAAATCGTCAAAGCAAGAATGGCGGCTGTGACCCGCAGTTTTCCCAAGTGCGATGTCAGTTTCATGGCGCGGATGCTGCCGTGCGCCGGCGGTGCGGGCAAGTAGTTTTTCATGGCTTCTGATGGGCGGCGGCGGTTAAGGCGATAGCGATTGACTCCCGCGATGTCCGGGAACACGCTTCGGCCCGCAACATGAATCGCATCATCGAAGCGACTATCAGGGGCCTGAGACTCCAAGCGCAAGAGGTGTTGACGCATGAATGACCTGGCGATTCCCTACAGTTCCGACGAGCTGTTTGATCTTTATCGGAGCAAGGATGAAGCCTTTTGGCGCGAGATTGGGGAACGCAGGACGCTAACGCTGTTCGCCCGCGCCGCGCGCGAGGTGCCGGCCTACGCGGATTTCCTGAAGAAGCACGGCATCGAGCCTTCGCGCATTCGCACTTGGGCGGATTTTCAGCAGGTGCCCATCACGGACAAGGCCAACTATCTGCGGCAGTATCCGCTGGAGGATTTGTCGTGGGGAGGAACCCTGCTTGGGAAGCCTTTGGATTTCGCCGCCACTTCCGGTTCGACCGGCACGCCGTTTTACTTTCCCCGAAGCGAGCAGTTGGAGTGGCAGTGCTCGACGATCCTGGAAATGTTCCTGCGGCACAGTTCTTTCCGGAGTCGCGGGCCTGTGGCGGTAATCAACGCGTTTGCCATGGGGCCGTGGATGGGGGGCATGATGACATACAAGGCGTTTGATCTCGTCAACCAACGGGGCAAACACCCGGTTTCGATCCTATGCACGAGCAACAATAAACCTGCCATCTTCGAAGCCCTCCGGCACTGGGCGATCCATTTCCCAGAGGTGGTCGTGTGCGGCTACCCGCCCCTGATCAAGGACGTGGTGGATGAGGGAGCGCGGGAAGGCATTGATTGGCAACGGTTCCATTTGCGGTTCCATTTTGCCGCAGAGGCGTTTTCGGAGGATTTTCGCCATTACGTTGCGAAGGCCGCGTGCCTGAAAAATCTTTGGCTGGATACTCTGAGCATCTATGGGTCTGCGGATCTTGGAGCCATGGCGTTTGAAACCCCGTGGGCGATCCTGATGCGCGAACTCATTACGGAGGACGCTTCTTTATCGGAGGTCCTGTTCAAGGGAAAGACAGCCACGCTCGCGCAGTTCAATCCCTTCTTCGTTCAACTTGAGGCGCCGGGCGGCACGGTGTTGGTGAGCGGCAACAACACGATTCCCCTGATCCGGTATTCCTTGGGCGATGTCGGGGGAGTGTTGGGGTTCTCGGAGCTGACCCGCGCCCTGGACCAGCAAGGAGTAGCATGGAAAGGACGCATCCAGAAGGCGGGTTTGGAATCCTACCGGTATGAGCTTCCCTTCGTTTATGTGCATGAGCGGTCGGATTTCGCGGTGAGCCTCAGCGGCGCGAAGATTTTTCCCGAAACCATCCGAAAAGTTTTGATCCAGGAAAGCTTTCAACGATTCTGCACGGGCAAGTTCACGTTGCTGGTGTCGCATGACGAGAAACAGAATCCGCATCTCGAAGTGCACGTGGAGTGCAAGCGGGGTGGCACAGCGGTGGCGGAACAAGAACTCGAACTTCAGCAGGCAGTCGTCGCAGCGCTGGTTCGCGAGAACGCGGAATACCGCTCGGCCTACGAGCAGATGCGTGAGCAAGCGCTGCCAAAGCTGGTCTTCTGGCCGTTTGAGCACCCCCTGCATTTCGGACCGCATGCGAAACACAAGTGGATCAAATGAGCCTGGATCAGTCATCGGGATCACACTCTTGGGATGCCGTTGAAGAATTCCTGATTCTTGGCAGATTTCAGAACGTGGCTGTGAATCGGAGGTAATTGGGGGACCGGCGCGCGGAACGCGGGCGGGCGGAGTAATGGCGTGGTGGAGTAGTGGGGAATCGGACTGGTGGTTTTTTGTTGCGGAGAACTGAATTTGCGCCACCATAAGGCTCATGAAGTCCAGCGCTCGCCTACTTCTCCTGCTGTCCCTTTTCACTTGGAATTTCCTCCCTGTCCCATCCATCGCTGCGACTGCTGCTGATCGGATGGTGGGTGTCGCGAAGGTGGACATCACGCCCGATTACCCTGTTCGGCTCAGCGGCTATGGCTCGCGTCGCGATGAGCACGAGGGCGTCGAGCAGCATATTTTTGCGAAGGCGCTCGCGCTTGGCAGCGATGCCGAGGGCCCCGCCGTGCTGCTGGCCGTGGACAACTGCGGCGTGCCCGCATGGATGCGCGACGAACTGGTCAAACGCCTCGCCGCGCGAACCAAGGTGACTGGGCCGCGCGTCGCCATCTGCTCCAGCCACACGCACTCTGCGCCGATGCTGGCGGGCGTCCTGCCGAACCTTTTCAGCGCCGACATTCCACCGGAACACCGCGCGAACGTGGAGCGTTACACTCGCGAGCTGATGGACAAGCTGGAGCAGGTCGCGCTCGCCGCGCTTGCCAATCGCCAGCCCGCCCAACTTGCGCTCGGTTTCGGCCATGCGAGCTTTGCCCACAACCGCCGCGGCTACGCGTTCCGCCCGGAAGACCATTCGCTGCCCGTGCTGCGAGTAGTTGGCGCCGATGGGAAACCGCGCGCGATGCTCGCGAGCTACGCCTGCCACGCCACCACGCTCAGCTTCAACAAAGTCCACGGCGACTGGCCCGGCTGCGCGCAGGAGTTCTTGGAGAAGGAATTCCCCGGTGCCATCGCGCTCGTCGCCATCGGCTGCGGTGCGGACCAGAATCCGAATCCGCGCCGGACCTACGAATACGCGCGCGACTACGGCAACGCCCTCGGCGAAGAGGTCCAGCGCCTTGTGAAAGGCGCGATGAAGCCCGTCACCGGCAGGCTGGAATGCCGCGCGAAGCAGATCGAGTTGCCATTCGACAAACTCCCGACCCGCGCCGAATGGGAAACGCGCACGAAGGACAAGAACGGCGCGGTCGCCTATCACGCCAAGGTGCAACTCGCGAAACTCGACCGCGGCGAGAAGCTCCCGACGAAGCTGTTGTATCTGGTGCAGGTCTGGAACTTCGGCCGCGATCTCGCGATGGTCTTCCTGCCGGGCGAAGTCGTGGTGGACTACTCGCTGCGGCTCAAGCGCGAGTTCGATTCGGAGAGGCTATGGGTCAACGGCTACTCGAATGACGTGCCATGTTACATCCCCTCGGAGCGCATCTGGACCGAGGGCGGCTACGAGGGGGCGATGGCGATGCTCTACTACGACCGTCCGACGAGGTTCGCGCACGGCATCGAGCAGCGCGTCATCGGCGCCGTCCACCAGTTGATGCCGCGAGGTTTTCGCCGGTAATTCATGGACCGCACATTGAAGCCACCGTGCCAAGATCGGAATTTTCATCCATGGCTCGCGTGATATAGTCCCGGCGTGATTGAAGCAGATAGAAGGCCTGGCACATGAACATCACCCGACGCGCTGCTGCGAAAACGTTTCTAGCCACGGTCGGCGGGGGCGTGATATTCGGCCGAAACCGTCCCGCCTCCGCAGCAGAGTCGCGCAACGCCCCGGAAGAGAACATCAAGACACAAGTTTGCGTCATCGGTGGCGGCAGCGGCGGGACGGGCGCAGCGCTGGCCGCGGCCCGCGCGGGCGCGAAGGTGGTGTTGTTGGAGCGTGAATCCATCCTGGGCGGAACCGGCACCTGCGCATGGGTCTGCGTCTGGCGGCCGGTCATGGGCGCCAACGGCATTCCCCGGAACATCTACATGGCGATGAAAGAGGATCCATTGGGCGCGTCGGGCACCGACTATGCCTTGAGCGGAATGGCGGGGCGGGCAAAAGATGGCAAGTGGCTGCCAACAAAACCCAGCTTAGTGTATGAGCCGCGAGCGTTCGATTACGCTGCCCGTGAAATGCTTGAAGCGACGGGCCAATGCCAGACACTGCTAGCCACAACGTTCTGCCGCGCGCGGGTGGAAAATGACACGATCAAAGCAGTGGAGGCATGGTTCGCCGGCAAACGACTGGTGATCAAGGCCGATGTCTTCATTGATTGCACAGCCGACGGCGACGTCTGCGCGGATGCCGGCTGCGAATACCACATGGGCGAGGACCCGCAGTCGCTTTACAACGAACCGTCGGCGCCCGAACAGGCCGAGATGTCGCTCAACGCGATGACACTCTGTTATCGAATCACCGACACGGGAGTCCCGCAGAAGCCGTATTTGCCAAAAGGTGTCAAGAGTGGAAGTTGTCCGCTCGGTGCGTGCTACGATAAAATGCCCAACGGGGATGTCGTGGTCAACGCTGTGAGTATGATCAAAGGCAACGCCGTCCTCTGCATGGAATACAGCCGGCTCATGCGCGAGGCGCAACGCCGCGTCCATGCGCACTTCCACGCGATCCAGACGCAGACTTCGGGCAAAACGCAATGGAACACGTGGACGATCTCCGGCATCGCGCCGCGGATCGGCGTGCGCGAAACCCGTCGGATTCTCGGCGACTACGTGCTGACCGAGAACGACTGCCGCGCCGGTCTCGCGAAGCAATCGCACAAAGACGTCATCGCCATCGCCGACCACGCGATAGACCTCCATGGCCACCGGGGACGATTCTATCGGCTGGACGGCCCGTATGGGATTCCGTATCGCTGTTTGCTGCCGAAGGGTGTGCGGAACTTGATGATAGCCAGTCGCGCAGCGAGCTTCTCGCACATCGCGGCGTCGTCATGCCGTCTGCAACGCACGATGATGACCCTCGGCCAAGCCGCCGGCAACGCAGCCGCCCTCGCCATCAAACATCACGTTGACCCGCGCCGTATTGATGTCGCCGAACTGCAAGTTCGCCTGCAATCGCAAGGCGTGGATATCACAGCGCTGGCCAGCCACTCATGAACAGCTATACGCGCTGGCTGTCGCAGCTTCTCCCCGTCGTCGGCTTCGCCGTCGTTCTCTCCGCTGCCGATAATGCGTCGCCGCGCGGCGCGGTCCTGCATTTGGATTTTGCACGCGGCACGGAGGGCGTGGCGGCTGATGCACGGCGCGAAGCGGGTCATGGGCAGCTTCGGGGGCGCGATTGAGTTCACGGCGGCACTGCAATACGCCGAGACGGACTTTGCGCGGAAACTCGATGGCGCGCAGGCGGCGACCATCGGCGGCTGGTTTTACGTGAGGCGCGCGGGCGAGGGCGCGTTCCTGTTCCGCGGCCAGCCGCAGATCGCACCGCTGGGCGAACGCAGGTTCCCGCCGATGCAAGACTGGGTGAACTTCTTCCTCGGCGCGGACCAGCACGGCTTCTTCATGGGCTGCCTGAACGGCAACAGCCAGATGCCGTTCCCGCTGGTGACGCTCGACGCGCTGCGGATTGACGCGTGGCACCAACTCGCGCTCGTGAAGGACGCGCAAGGCGGCCAGAAGTTTTACCACAACGGCGTGCTCGTCCATACCGATGCCAACTCGTGTTGGGCGGGCAAGGCGTGGCCCTTCCGCGACGCGGCCGATGGCGAACCGATGCGCCTGGCGATGCCGCAGGGCGGACTCGTCGGCGAAGCGTGGGTGGCGTCGCGCGAGCTGGGCGCGGAGGAAATCGCCGCCGACTTCGCGGCGAAGAAGGCGCGTTATCATCCCGCGCTGCCGCCAACGCCGGTGGCGATGCGCGAGATGGACGCGCATCCGCAAGCGGGTCTGTGGCGCGAGCCAATCACGGCGCGGAACTGGCCGAAGGAGCGCCAGCGCATTCTCGCGAGCGTGATGAAAATTCTCGGCCCGTTTCCGGAGCGCGTCGTGCCGCCGGAGCCGCGCGTGCATTTGGAGGAAGACTGCGGCAGTTACCTGCGGCGCAAGATCAGCATTCAGGTCCAGCCCGGCGACCGCATGCCGGCGTGGTTACTGGTGCCGAAGAAGCTCCGCGGTTGCGCGCCGGCCATCATCTGTTTCTACGGCACCACCGGCGGCGCAGGCAAGGACACCACCGTGGGCCTCTCCGGCCCCGCGCCCGGCATGCCGCCGCGCAAGAACCGCGCGTTCGCGGTGGACATGGCCGAGGCGGGATTTGTGGCGCTCGCGCCGGATTATTTGCGCGACGGCGAACGGCTGCCGCCGAGCGGGAGGCCTTACGACACGACCGACTTTTACCGGCGTTTCCCGAACTGGTCGTGCGTCGGCAAGGACGTGTGGGACAACATGCGGGCGGTGGATTACCTGCAATCGTTGCCGTTCGTGGACGGTAAGCGCATCGGCATGGTCGGCCACTCCTACGGCGGCCACAGCACGATCTTCGCGGCCGCGCTGGAACCGCGTATCAAGGCCGCGTTCGCCAGCGGGCCGGTGTCCGACTTCCTGCATCACGGCATCCACTGGGGCGTGCCGCCAGGTTCGAGCGGCAGCGCGTCGCTGCCCGGCCTGCGACCCTACGTGCTCGACCACACGTTGCCGCTGCCGGTGACGTTTTACGAATTTACCGCGCTCATCGCGCCGCGACCGCTCGCGGTCTGCCAGGCCGTCGGCGAACGCCGGCCGATGGAGGAGGAGAACCACGCCGCCGTCAGCGAGGTCTATCGCGCGTTGGGCGCGAGCGACCGCGTGAAGTATTGGTGGGTGCCCGGCGACCACGACTTCCCGCCGCCTGCGCGCAAGGCAGCGGTAGAGTGGTTTCGCCGATGGCTTCGGTAAAGCGAATCATGAGCACGACACGACAGAGATGCGTCGCTCATTTTGGTGCCATCCTGTTGACCTTGGCGGCTGCGCGAGCAGAGAGCGGGTTTGTCCAGTTAACTGGCTGGGGCGGCGGGAAACCGGAGGAGATCGTCCCGCAGGCGGCTGAAGTCGGGTTTAACGAGATCATCGTGTGGAATCACGACACGAATTATCTGCGGCGGCTCGTCGAGGTCGGCGGGAAACACGGCATTGGCGTTTACTCCTGCGTCTTTCTAGGTGACTTGAAGGACTGGCAGAAGCGCCGGCCCGGCATCGCTCCGCCGATGCAGGAGATGAACAAGGAGGAGGACGCCGCGCTCGAACGCATTGAGGCGGACAAGACCAAAGGCAAGTCGCGCTACCAATATGGCGGCGAGCCAGTCCAGCCGATCGAAGTTCTCACCTCGCCGATGCTCTGCTTCCACGCGCCGGAGGTGATGTCGTTCTTCGAGGAGCAGATCCGGGACATTCTCGCGGTGCCGGACATCCGGGGTGTTGCGTTCGACTACTTCGGCTACCGCAACTACCGCTGTTGCCGATGTGCGCGCTCAATGGCCGCGTTTGAGGCATGGCACAGGCAGCGTCCGACTCTCTCTCGCGAAAAGGCGCTGGAGCAGTTCTCGCTGGAGACGCTGGTGGAGTTCACCAACACGCTCGCCCGCTACGCGCGCTCCATCCGGCCCGGCGCGAAAGTCCAGTGCCACGTCTATCCCGTGTTCCTGCCCGAACCGCTCTACGGCAACCGCCTCGATGTGGACTACTGCGGCCAGACTGCCGCGTGGTATTTCGAGCCGCTCTGGAGCCTCCGGAAGATTTGCAATTACGCCCGCGTCATCTTCGGGCAGGAGAAAAAACACTTTGGGCGCGCGGAAGGCGTCGCCCTTGTCGGCGTGTATAATCGCCCGGAGCATTACCCCGTTAAAGGCCCGGAACGGCTGGCACAGGAACTACAGGCCATCCTCGATGGTGGCGGCGACCGCGTGCAGGTCTGTTCGCTCAACGATGTGCTCAAGGATCAGCCCACGCGCGAAGTCTTCAAACGGTTCTTCAAAGAGCACCGCCCGTCACGCGAAGAACGGCGTTAGAGTTGATGCAACCTTCGGTTCAGTGAGGAATGGCACGAGAGAAGAAGCACCGCCGGTGGCCTCAGGCCGGAACGATGCAGTTGATCCTGCCCCGCAGGGGCGGCACATGAATAGCCGTGGGTCGCCGGTGTAGCGCGGGTGAGCGCCCGTGCACCCTTATTTCATAATCACGATCTGCCACTCGCCGCCGCCGATCTGGTTGATCTCCGTCACGGAACAACCCATCGCTTTGACGACCTTCGGCACGTCTTCGGTGGCGGAGGGGCAGTCCACGAGTAGATCGAGCCGGCCGCGGTCGAACTTCCGGACGAGTCCTTCGACGGCGTATTTGGGATACGGGCAGACCCAGCCGCGCATGTCCACTTGGTAATGATGGTCGCCCACCTGGATGGCGTTAAGCTCTCTCACGTTTGCGTGCCTCCACAAAAAGGATGAAACCGTAGAACGCGGCAAGGAACAGGAAGACGATGGCCGTGCCGCCGACGTAGCCACCGTATTGCGCAAGCGACACCGGCTTGCCGTAGAGCCAGCCTTCGCCGACGTGCTTGCCGTAGATCAGGACCCAACTGCCCGCGGTCATCATGCCGGCCAGCAGCGCGACCCATGCGCGCGTGTAGCCTTCCGCCGAGCGCCAAAGCACGCCGATGCCGCAGCCGCCGGCGAGTGACATGCCGACGCCAAAAATGAAAGCGCCCACCACAGTGTGCACGCCCACCGGCAACACGAAGTGCATCGGTTGGTAACCGTTGGCTTTCAGCAGCGCAAACCCGATGGTTCCAAGCGCGATGCTGACGAGCACCCATTTCATCAACGTGCCGTTGCCGCTGATCAGGATCTCGCGGAACGCGGAGGTGAAGCAGAGCCGGGAGCGCTGGAAGATCACACCGAACAACGCGCCGAAGAGCAGCAGCCCGGCGTGTTTGGTCAGGCCGGCCGAAGCATAATAACCCGCCGCTGCCAGCAGCACTGCCGACACCGCTGCGCCGATGAGTGGTTGCGCTGATGAGGATCGCGCGCGCACCGGCTCGCCTTTTGGCATCGCGTTGAAATCAAGCGCCGCGACTGCGCGTTGGGTTTGCCACTTCATCAACAGGCCGCCCAGATACGCGCCGGGCAGCAGGCCCAGGACGGTCAGCGGGCCGCTCAACGACAGCGCCATCGTGGCCGAATAGAAACCGCCGACGTTGCACGGCGGCATGATCACCGTGCCGAAACCCATCAACGCGCCGCCCGCCAGCGCCGCCACGTAGCCGGTCCAGTGCTCCTTGCGCAGCTTGAACTCCTCGCTCAACAGCGCCGCCGCCGCCACACCGAGCACGATGCCGAAGTTGATCATGCTGTGGACGTCGAGCAGCAGCGGCGTGAGCGGGTAGATGGTGAACGGCGCGTCCACTTTCACGCCGAGGAGGTTATAGACCTGCGCGCCCCACATGCTCATCTGCGGGAAGACGCCGATGGCCCGCATGAAGGCGAACATGCCGACGTTGGCCGCCGCCAGCGCAATCGCGCCGACCCACAACGGCCATGCCCTTTTACGGAACGGGACTTGGTTCATTTTGGAAACTCTCTCGCCGCTCGGAACTACCTCTGCGTGGCGGCGAGGCTAGAACAAACGGCGCGAAGACAGCAAGCGTTTTGCAGTTTGAGCGTTCCGATCCATGTGTCTGCCCTCGCCATTTTCTCCTGCCTTTTGCGCTCCGTTGCGGCTAAAACTCCGGTGCCATGAGCACACCCATCTTTCCAATCCGCGAGTGTTACTGTCCGGCCCATTTCGGCAACGCCTACGAGGCGATGTGGCCGCGCGAGATGGCGGCATATCTCGGCGAGATGAAATGGTGGGGGTTCAACCGCTACGGCGACTGGATCACCACCACCGATGTCTGCAATCCGTTCACCTCCGACGCGTTCTGGGACCTCGCGAAGGAGCAGCTCGACCGAAAGAAGAAGGCGTTTCTCGCAGCGCAGGAACTCGGCCTAGCGCTGAACCTGATCGTCACGCCCAATCACGTCTATCTCGACCAGCTCCGGCCGCATTACGCCGCCGTGAAAGGGCCGCGCATCCAAGGCCAACTCATCTGTCCCAGTCACGACGAGGCGCGCAAAATCATCCGCGAAAACTTCGAGCATTGGTTCGGCAGCTTCGCTGCAAGCGGCATCCGGCTGAGCGCATTTACCGCGTTTGCCTATGACTACGGCGCTTGCGGCTGCGAGAAGTGCAAACCGTGGATACTGACGTTCGCGCGGTTGATGAAGGAAATCCACGCCATCGCCGAGAAGCATCATCCCGGCATTGAGCCGTGGTTCTGCTCGTGGTGGTGGACGACGGAGGAGCACGCGCTGCTCAACGACTGGGCTGCGAAGGAAGCGCCCGGCTGGTTGAAGGCGATCACACTGCACATCGAATACGGCCAGACAAAGTTCAAGGACGTGCCGGTGCCGGCGGGCTGCCGGAAGCTGGCGTTCGTCCACATCGGCTACGGCGATAACAAGGACGCGCGCGACATCTACGCAAAGTGGGGAGCGGTCATCGCACCGACGCGCATCCCGGCGACGCTCGCCGGCATCGCTGAGCGGGGCGCGGACGGTTTCCAGGCTTACAGCGAAGGCGTGTTCGACGATTGCAACAAGGCGTTGCTCGCCGGCCTCGGCAGCGGCCAATACAAGGAACCGGCGCACGCGCTGCGGCATTACGCGAAACGCTACTTCGGCACGCCGCCAAACATGGCCGATCGTTGGGCGGACTGGATGCTGCCGTGGGGTGACCGCACGAAGGCGAATCTGCGCGTGGCGCGTTTCCAGTGGGACCAACTCTCCCGCACCGTGAAACCCACATGGCGGCTGGCGCACTGGCGCTGCAAGATGGAACTGGAATCGCTCGACCGCCAGATCGGCCAGCCCAAGGACGACGAATGGACGCCGGAGAAACTGAAGCTTGCGGACAAGTTCTGGTCGGAGCAGGAGTATTTGCAGCGCAACATCTACAAACTCGGCCCCGTGCGGCACGTCTTCACGCCAAAGTTCATGCCGCCGTTCTGGTATGACTCCTGGCAGCGGAAGGTGCAGAGCGCGCCGAAGCAGCAGCAGATGCAAAAGGAAGCGTGATCAGAAAGCGGATCCACCTCAGACCCGCAGCCGGCTGCGGCGCTTGAGAGCTTGGTGTTGAGCACTGCTTGGCGACTTCAGTATTCATCCCTCAGCCCTTCAGCCGTCAGCCTTTCTTCTGGTGCTGGCAATAATGTTTCAAGCACGGGAACACGCGCTCCTGAAGCGCATTCCGCTCCGCCTTCAGATCGCTGAAGGTCGAGCTGATGAAAACCCGGATGGCTCGCGTGGTCGTGGGCATGGCGGGCCTTTCCTTCGGCTTTCAACCTCCCCCACGGCCACTCTCTGCGTGCATGTCGTGGGAGGTGGTGCAGATGAAGACGTGGGCAGCTTTTCCATGGGCAATCATCTGGTCAGATTCTCATGGATAGTTCGGGCTAGCGATTATTACAGCGACGGTAGTTGGCAATGTCAGCGTGGAGCATGGCTGCCTCGACCTTCGGACCGAATTCGTCGAATACGGCTTGCCGTAACTGGTTGTGGGAGAAGTCGAGTTTCGGGCCACGCAATACTAAATAACGGCGTAGGCCGCGCTCAATGAGCAGGGCTGTGGCTACGGCGTCTGCACCGAACTTGCGGGCGAGCAGGTCGGCCAGTTCATGGCTGGCCATACCACCTCGGCTGTGGGCCAGATACAGGCACCACCACTGAACTGCTTCCGGACCGAACACTTCCAGACGCTGCAGCACCCACCGGAACAGGCTCACGGTGTCGGGGCGATTTTGCGACATTGAAGCGATGAGCGCAGGTGCGATGCGATTCAGGTCGTCGCCGGCGAGCGTGCGGAGTTCGTTCAGCATTACCAGCAGGTAGAGAGGATTGCGTGCTGCCGTGATCGCGCACAGCGCATCCAGATGCTCGCAGTCGAGTTCGTTGAAGTGTGCCTTGAAATACGCAACGATGATCGTGCGCACATCGGCTTCCATCAGTGGTCCGAGAGGAACGCGCAATGACTCGGATTGGCGAGATGTGAGCGCGTGAAACACGCGTTGTTCGGGGCTATCCGCCTTCGCCGTGGCGTCCTCGACGCAACTAGCGATCACGCGCACACTCGATCCTAGTCGGGCGGGCAGCCATTGCAGGTCGTGCCCGTCGGAAAGCTGGTTGAGCGCGTCGAGGAGGATCACAATCCGGCGCTCGCCCGCGTATTCGCCGAGTCGCTGCGCGAGCTGGAGGCATAAGCTGTTGAAGTCCTTCCCCGACTCTTGCCATTTCTTCTGCTGCTCCGCCGACCACGCAATGCTGCTGCGATCGAGTTCTCCCAGTAGCCGTTCGACGAGCGCGTGGGCCGACGCTGACCGCTCCGTGGCCCCGACGAAATGGGTGATGATAAAAGTTGAGAGTTGAAAATCGAAAGTTGAGAGTCTTGCGAGGAGCGCGGATTTGCCTTGTCCAGGCACAGCTACGACGGTGGCGAGACGCGGAGATCTCTCGTTTGTCGAGTTGATGAAGTGGGTGAGTTGCTGCAACTCGTGCGTCCGACCTTGGAAATACTGCACCCGAGAGGCGGCGAACGCCTCCATCTGTTGTCGTTCTGCGTCCAGCGGAGACACCGGAGCGGGCCCGGCGAGAGCTACGATCTTCTGCCAAAGCTCGGACGGGACCGGCTGGGATTCGTCGGTGTAGCGCGAGTCAGTATCGGGGTCTGTGCCGAGCACTTGGCGCCAGACCTCCTTGCTCACGTAGCGTTCATCGCGCAGCACGCCGCTCCAGAGGTCTTCGAGCACCATTTGGCCGAAGGGTTCCAGTTCCGCAAATCCGCGGCCGGTCCAGCGGCAGGGATACTCGCGGACCGGCCGAGAGCCGGCTTTGATCTGGTTCTTGAGCCGTTCGACTTTGTCGTCGTCCTCGACGAAGACTCTCTTGGCCGCCTCGCCAGCGTCTTCCGGCACGCGGGCCTGTCGAAAGTAGAAAAGACTGCGCCGGCGGATGCGACCGCTGAGCACGGCATGGCGGATTTCCATTTCCGTGATCGAGAGGCCCGCCAAGGCTTCGCGGTCAGCAGGGTCGCGAAGCTGGTGCGGAGGGGGAATGTATCCGTAGCGTTGGCCAAGCAGGCTGACGAAGAATGGTTCGACGCGGTCAATCCATTGTCGACAGTATTCCCAAGAATTGGCGGTTTCGCCGTTGGCGCCCGTCTCCGGCACGCCCCAGCGCAGGTCAACGTCGAAGAACTCCAGCCCGAGCCGCTCGACTCGTTCGCGCAGTTCCGGGAAGACCACTGTAACCAGATGGTCCCGCTCCGCGTGCATGTCGCGGAAGGTGCTGCTGACGTAGGCACGGACTTCATCATCGGGAGCTATGCCCATACGTTCTCGTCTCGCACAAAATGCCGAGTCCGAGTTAACTTGACGCGCCTCATCAGATCGGGAAACCAAAACGAGGTGGAAGACAATATGGCGCATGCCATAGTCTGATAGATTCTCAACCCCCTTCTGGTATTCATGCCAGCATAAATCTGCCAGCATCCGATGCCCTTCCGAAACGCTGACAAGATATGGCCCAGACTTCCCTTCATCCGCCAACCAGTCAGCGAGTGACTTGTGATAGGACTTGATGACTTCGTGGCCAGCTTCGGTCGTGATTGGAAAGAGCGAGGCGAGCGGGCGGGTGAAGTCGCGGAGTTCTTCGTCCTGCCAGTTGAAGAGGCGTTGGAGAATTTCCACGGGCAGCGGTTCGCGGGCGGCGAGGATGGCGCGGAGCGCGGGGCGCACGTCTTTGCGGAATTTGTCCAGGTCGGGGAACTGGCGCTGGAAGTATTGGCAGAAGATGCCGCCGAGGCCTTGCGGGAATTGCTCCGGTCGGTCGAGCGAGAGATGGCCGCGCTGGACGTCGTCGCAGAAGCGTTCGACGTAGAGGAACACGCCTTCACTCTTTTCCAGGATTTGCTCCACGAGGCGGTCGGCGTCCGGGCGGTGCTGGAGTGGCGTCGCCAGTTCGCGCCGCAGGTAGTCGCGGATGTCAGCGCGGTTGGATTCGGACTTGGCGTCGAGCGGGAAAGGATTCAATGCCTGCAGCGGAGTTTTGACATCGAACTCCGGCCGGCTGGTGACGACGAGGCCAATCCAGTCGGGCAGGCGCTGGGCGTTCCGCGCGAGCATTTCCACGAGCGGGTTGCGCCCAGCCCTACTTGCTTCATCGAGGGCATCAATCACGATCAGATACCGTTCCCGGCCGCCGCGGATGACCGAGCGCAGCGGGTTGGCGAGGAGGTAGTCGGCCAGTTCCGCCGCGTCTTTCCGGTCCAGTTCGGCAATCTCCGGCAGGGTGAGCAGGAGCTTGCGATAATCGGGCAGCCGGGTGGCGAGTTGGAAGGCGAGGCTGCGGACGACTCGCGCCGCGTTGCGGTGGTCGGGCTTGTCCCATTCGCAGAACTGGGCGGCAATGACGGTGTCGCCGCGCGTATGGGTCAGTTGGGCGGCAAAGGCGCTCTTGCCCACGCCGGGCGCGCCCAGGATCCAGAAGAGGCGTGAATCACGCTTTGTATCCTGTCGCCATTTCTCCACCGCCTCAAACAGCCATTGCCGTCCGTAGAAGCCTTTGCTCAACAATTGGCAGATGCGGGCCTCGGACTTGATGGGTTTGAGATGACCGTTGAGCGTTTCGATCTCACCAGCAAAGCGGCGGCTTTCGTCGCTCTCCACCACCCGGACGATCTCGGCGAGTTTGGCCTGATACCATTGCTCCCACGCCGCCGCGCCCGCTGTGCGGCGCTCTTTCCAGTCGTGCATGTCGAGCCACTGGATGTGGCCGATGTTCACCGGCGGCTGCACCTCCTGCTCGCTCTCGACGAGGACGGTCTGGATGTTGCCGCCCTTCACACCAATGGCGATGGCGATCTCGTCGCGGCAGACGCCGGGGTCGCGGGTGGAGTGCTTTGAGAGGAACGACAGGACGCGGTGGCTGTTCAGAATGCCGTCGGTGATGGCGCGCCGCCATTCGTCGCCGAACTTGATCTCGTTCTTGTCGAACCAGACATCGTGCCCGCGCTTTTCAAGGTCGGCCTTGATGCGGCGGACCAACTCCTCGTTGGCGTCGTGGCCGTAGCTGAGGAAGATACGCATGGGGACATGCGGCTTTGGCTCCGGCAATTGGCCATGCGTCGGACAAATCCAGAACGCTCCGAACTTGGTGGCTTCAGCTTGGCACTGCGGGCATTTCATCTCATCGCCTCCTGTCTTCCTGCTGGATTGCAGGCAGCGTAGCGAGTTACCCGCCCGTTACAAGCGCGAAACCCTGAAACCTGTCCACCCCCGATCTGCGCCTCTGACCCGATTCACACGCACAGCCGACTGCGGCGTTTGAGGGCATGTTGGAGAGCTTCGCGGACAGCTTCGACACGCGGCGGCAATTCGACGGGCCGGTTGGCATGGCGGCAGGGGAAATCAAGGTGCCGCTCATGGTAGCACACCTTGAACTCGGTGAACTTCAGGCCATGCGCGGTGGAGATGACGACGACGCGCTCGGACTTGGCGATTTGTCCGCGCTTCACCAGCTTGATGAGCGCGGCGAGCGCCACGCCGGTGTGCGGGCAGTTGAACATGCCCATCCTGTCGCCGAGCGCGGCGGCGTCGGCCAGTTCCGACTCGGAGGCTTGCTCGACGATGCCATCGAACTGTTTCAGCGTCCGGATCGCTTTCTCGATGCTGACCGGGTTGCCGATCTGGATGGCACTGGCGAGCGTCCTGCCGGCTTGCATCGGCTCGAACGACTTGAACTTCTTTTTGTAGGAACGATAAAGCGGGTTGGCACACTGGGCCTGGGCGACGACAATGCGCGGGAGCTTGGTGATGATGCCAAGGTCGCGCAGCATCAGCAGGCCCTTGCCGAGGGCGGAGACATTGCCGAGGTTGCCGCCGGGGATGACGAACACATCGGGCACCTTCCAATCGAACTGTTGCACCACTTCGATGCCGACGGTCTTCTGGCCCTCGACGCGGAGCGAGTTCATCGAGTTGGCGAGGTAGATCGTTTCGTCCTTGGTGATTTCCTGCACGACCTTCATGCAGCCGTCGAAATCGGTATCGAGCGAAAGCACGAGCGCGTCGTTGGCGATCGGCTGGACGAGCTGGGCGATGGAGATCTTTCCCTTCGGCAGCAGGACGATGGACGGGATGCCGGCGGCAGCGCAATATGCCGCCAGCGCCGCCGAGGTGTCGCCGGTGGAGGCGCACGCGACGGCTTTGATCGGCGCACCTTCGGCAATCATCTGTTTCACTTGCGAGACGAGCACGGTCATGCCGAGATCTTTGAACGACCCGCTGTGCGTGTTGCCGCAGAGCTTGACCCACAGGTTGTCCAGCCCCAGCAGTTTGCCAAACCGCTCGGCCCAGAAAAGATTGGTGCCGCCTTCGTAGAGCGAGACAATGTTCTCGTCGGCGATTTCGGGGAGCACCCATTCCTTCTTGCCCCAGATGCCGGAGCCGAAGGGCCACTGCGTGCTCTTGTAGCGCTCGTCGAAAAGCTTCTTCCACGCGCGGGCACTGCGGCGGGCGAGTTGCTTCGTGTCGTGTTGCACTTCCAGCAGGGAGTGGCACTCCTTGCAGTGATAGACGATGGAATTAAGCGGGTAAGTCGCTCCGCATTCCAAATTGATGCACTGAAACCAAGCTCGATATGACATGGCGTTATTCTCCAAAAACAGTGCCGCCGATTCTGCCACAGCCCGGTAGCGGCTGGCGACGCCTTTTATAATCACCGAGATATTTTCTCGTCAAACACCGCCGTTTTAGCCAAACTGCCACTCAGAGGCAAAATAGGCCAAACATTTGCGCAAACCATGAAACAATTCCTGGCAATGTTGCTGTTGGTGTTCGGCGGCTTTCACGCTCTTGCGGCGGAGACAAATCACGCCGCGACGCCGCTGGTGGGTGGTTGGGATTGGATGCCGGAGCCACCAGGCAAGCTGGTGCCCGTGGGCGACCTGCCACTCGGCATGGCACAGTCAGCGGACGGCCGGTGGGTGGTGATCTCGCACGGCGGCACGAGCCAGCAATCTCTCTGGCTGTTCGACGCGACGACCGCCAAGGCGTTTCCCATCGCCACGGCTCGCAACGACGACGCGTTCTTTTGCGGCGTGGCGATCTCGCCGGAAGGCCGGCGCGTTTTCTCCTCCGGCGGCGCGGCCAATACGATCAACGTCCACGATTTGGGCAGTTGGTGGCAGGAAGCCCGGCTGGCACGGTTCAGTTTCGGTCCGCCGGGCGCGCCGTTCTTTCCGGCGGGCCTCGCGCTGACGCCGGACGGCAAGACGCTCTGCGTCGCGAACCTTCTGGCCGACCAACTCGCGCTCCTCGACGTGCGCAATCCGGCGCAACCGAAGCTCATTAAATCCATCCATGTCGGCTCGCGGCCGTTCGCGGTCCTGCTCGACAAGGCCGGCCAGTATGCTTACGTCGCACACCGGGGCGAGCCGACCGTCGGCATCGTGGACCTGCAAACGAAACAACTGGCCGCCAGCGTGAAGGTGGGCGACCAGCCGGTGGCGCTCGCGTTGTCGCCGGACGAAAGGCTGCTCTACGCCGCTTGTGCGGGCGGCGACGAGGTGGCGGTCGTGGACATCGTCGCCCGCAAGCGGCTCGCGGTCATCGAACTGGGCAGCGCCGTCGCCGGCGTGCAGCCGTGCCGGCCGCAAGCGATGGCGATCTCGCGCGACGGCAAACAGCTTTTCGTAGCCAGCGCGCTTTATCACGACCTGCTCGTGGTGGACACCGCGCGCCGCAAGGTAGCCGGCATGATTCCCACGGGTTGGTGCCCAACCGCGGTCGCTGTGGCGCCGAACAGCGAAACGCTCTACATCGCCAGCGCGCGCGACTTGAGCCACACGCCGACCGAGAACGTTTACACCAAACGCATCGGCCGCGGCTTGCTCCAGGTTCTGCCGCTGCCTGATGAAAAAGAATTACAGCTCCAGAGCCGGCGCGTCTGCGAGGCCTGCGACTACGACCAGCGCGCCGGCCGCCGCGTGAGCGCCGCCGCTCCGGTCGAACTGCCGGTCCCGCGCCGCGTCGGCCAGCCGTCGCCGATCCACAACGTCATCATCATCTTCCAGGAGCGGACCAGTTTCGATCGCGTGTTTGGTGACGTGCCGAAGGCGGCGACCGATCCGTGGCTTTGCTACTTTGGCCGCGAAATCACGGCCAACCTGCACGCGCTCACTGACAACTTCACCCTTTGCGACAACTTCTACCTCGACGGTCCGCTGCTCGCCGGCGATACCGGTCTGTTTTTCGGTGGCATGAGCGCCACGCGTCCCCGCAAACCGCGATGGCCCGTCGAGGAGACGAAGAAGACAGCGAGTTCAACCAAGTCCACGACCAGCAAATCGTCCAGCGGCTACGGCAGCAAGCCGCGCGTGGAGCCAACCGACGCCGGCACCGCGTCGTTGGTGTGGCCGACCACGGCGACGTTGTGGGAGATGGCGGGTCAGGCCGGATTGAGCCGTCGCGCCTACGGCCAGTTTGCGCAGACCGACACCTACAAGAGCGCCTCATGCACCAACTGGTCCGGCGACATCAGCACCGGCGCGGACATCAAGCGCGGCGACTTGTTCCTGCGCGACCTCGACCGGATTCTGAAGCAAGGCACGCTGCCGCGGCTCGTCATGGTTTCGTTGCCCAACAACCAAACGGTCGGCACCGCGCTCGGCGCCGGCAGTCCGCGCGCGTTGGTCTGCGAAAACGATGTCGCCATTGGCCGCATCGTCAGCGCCTTCTCTCGGAGTAAGTTTTGGAAACAGTCGCTGATCTTGATCCTGCCGGGCAATGGCGGCGGCGGGTTTGATCATCTGGACACGCACCGCGCGCCGCTGTTGGTCGTCAGTCCGTTCGCGCGGCGCGGCGCGGTGGTGTCGCGCTGCTACGACGGACCATCGGTGATTCGCACCCTCGAACAAGTGCTCGGCCTTGTGCCGGCGGGCCTCTACGATCTGACGGCTCTGCCAATGTGGGACGTGTTTACGCCGCAAGCCAACCCGCGCATCCACCGGATTGTTCCGGCGTCTTACGACACGGGCGAAAAAAATCCTCCCAACGCCTTTGGCCAGTCGGAGTCCGGCGGCCTGAGTCTCGGTCAACTTACAGCCGACCGCGCCGCCGCTCTGAATCGTCTGCTCTGGACCTACCTCCATGGCCCCGACGTCGCGCCACCCGCGCCGGTCGAGCACCGGCGGACGGTAAACCGCTAGTGATTGTTCCTGCCGTTGTCCCCATTCTAGTGTTGGCCGCGATGGTTGTCGTGGTTTTGCTTTTCACGGCCTTGACCGCCTGAATTGCTGGAACCACTAGAGCCGCTGGAACCGGTGGGTGTCGCTGCAGACGCGCCACCGGGTGATTGTGGCGTCACGCTGTCAAGACCTTGGGCGGTCATCTGGCTCTGGATGTTATCGTAGGTGCTCGCAGCCTTGCTGCCTGAGGTTTTCACAACCACCATGGCCACAATGGAAACCAGTGCCAGGAGCATCCCATACTCTATCAGGGACGTTCCAGCGCACTGCGCTCGCCTGGTCCATTGTTTTGCCAGCTTCATCGTTTCTTCCGTTCTCGCCAGGCAATACTGTAGGTTAACTAGTTACGACACGAGAGAAGGGAAAAAGCGAAAGTCTGTCAGGAGATTACCGGCAAGGAGAATGGTGGAAACTGCCAGGACTCCGGCACGTCTTCGCTACCGTTGATATGCTGGCAGGTAGTGATACTGGACGCACAGCGCCAGCAACGCCATCGAGGTGGAGTAAACCTGACCGCCTTCGCCCTCGCCGCCGGTCGTCGGCCAACTGCCGTCGCCGTTCTGGTGTTCGAGCAGCATTTTTTCCAGCCGAGACTGCCACCAACCCCAGTCGTCGCCGCCACACTGATACATTGCCTGTGTCACGTAGTAGATGGCGTAGTAAAAATGCTCCCGGCCCCAGGTCATCTCGTGCGAGCGGATCCATTCCGCGCCGCGTCTGACCTCCGGCGCGTCGTATTGGCCGCACATCTGGAGCGACACCATGCCGCAGCCCGTCCGCGCGTGGCCCGGACCGCCGCCGGGCTGGTAGGAAAAACCGCCGCCGCGCGCCGCGCACCGTTTCACAAATCCCACGGCGCTCTCGATGGCCTCGCCCGGTATCTTCACGCCGCAATCCTTTGCCGCGCGCAACGCCAGCAGTTGCCAACCGGTCACTGAGATATCCGCGTCGCGCGAGCGCGGCTCGTAGCGCCAGCCGCCCGTATGCTGCGGCGACTTCGGCTCCGCCTGCGCCCGCAGGATCAGTTCGCACGCCTTGCGCAATGCGGTCATCACGCGGTCGTTCTTGCTCATGCCGGCCGCCTCCGCCAGCAACAATGAACAGATGCCGTGACCATACATTCGCCCGCCGCGGCCGAGGATCGAGCCGTCCTCCGCCTGCTCGCTGATGATGTGCCTCAAGGCGCGCTCCACGCGCTCGCCGTCCGGCCCCGACCCCGGCACGTAGCCGCGCGCCAAGAGCGCCATCGCCGCCAGCCCGGTGACCGCGCTGTTGTGATGGAACGAGCCGTCGTCCTTCTGTTGCTTCCGCAAAAACTCAAACCCGCGTTCCACCGCGCGGTCCACGTCGGTGGAAACCGTCTTGTCCGCCGCCGTCGCGACGGAGGAGGAAACAAACACCGCAGTGGCGCAGAGCGTCACAATCAGAACTTTCCAGAACTCAGTTTGGTTTTTCACATTCCGTGTTTACTTGCCCGTCGCCTTCGACAATTTCTCAAAATACTTCTTAATCAACTGCTCGTATTCCGGCGGATACTTCTCGCGCATGCCGTGCATCAGCCCTTGCTGCAACTCGGCGGGCAGCTTGTCGAGGTTCATCAGTTCACCGCGCAATCGCATCTCAGCGGGCGAGCCTTTGGTGGCGGCGCGCGCCGTGCTGCCCAGCTTGGAATCGAGGCTCTGGGATTCCTGGCCGGGCATCTGCTGCGCCGCCTGCTCTGCGGCCAGTTCCGCCGCCATCTGCTGCATCGCCGCGACCATCTGCTGCTGCTGCGCCTGAACGCTTGTCTCGGTCAGCGACCGCAACGACTGCGCCGCGTCGCTGGCTGGCTGCTGACCGGGCTGCGCCTGTCCTTTTTCAAACTCGCCTTTCGCCTGCTCCATTTTGTCGCCGGCGGTGTCGAGCGTGGCGGCGGCCTGCGGCGGTGTGATGCTCGGTTGCAACGACGCCAGGGCTTGGGCGGTTTGCTGTTTTTCGCTGACCTCTCCGGCGGCGCGCGTCAGTTGATCGGCCATCCGGCTGAGATCCTGTTGCGCGGAGCGCGCGCCCTTCGCCGCTTCCGGCGTGTTGCGCGATTTCATTTCCTCGGCGGCGCCGCGCATCTTTTCTGGAATCTGGTTCTTCGCCGCTTCGGGCGCGCTGTCAATCGCCTTGGCGATCTGCGGTGCAAGATCGGCCAGCTTCGACTTTGTCCGGTCCAGTTCCTGCCCGATGTGCTGGAGCTGACCGCTCATCTGCTGCTGATTGGCGGCAAGCTCGTTCAACTGCTCCGTCACGCCGGTGCCTGTCTCTCCCAGCTTTCGCGCCAGCTCCTTCTCCATGTGCGCCAACTGTTTCATCGCTTGCGAGGCCCGCGCGGTCTGCGATGCCTCTTTCGCGCGCTCGGCGTTCGCCCGCTTGTCCTTGCTGCGCTCGGCGCGTTGTTGTTTCGCTGTGTCGGCCAGATGCTGGCTCTGGTCGCCCGACGACCCGGCCGCGTGCTCGCTGCGGTCGCGCGCCGCCACGTTGTCGCCGCGTTTCAAGGCCTCGGCCGCTTCGTTCATCGTCCGCGCCTGCTGTTGGAAATCCGCCGCCTGCTTCGGATGCTGCTGCGCGTCGCGTTGCGCCTGGCGGGCGATCTCCTCGGCGCGGCGCTGCGCCTCCTTCTGCCGCCACTCGCGGTCGTTCTTCATCTGGTCGAGCTTGCCGGCTGTCTCCTGCTCCTTGCGCGCCAGCTCGCCGACGGCCTGCGCGCCGGCTTTCAACTTTTCCATCGCCTGCTGGAGTTGCTCGGCGCGGATCGCCGGCTCACTTTCCAAATCCGACTTCATTTGTTGCCGCACCGCCGACTGCTCCGAGGCGAGCGGCTGCGCGGGCTGGTTGGCGGCAGCGCGCTGTGCCACGTCGGTCTGGCGTGCGGCGACTTCGTTGAGCTTCTTCAGCCACTCGTAACCTTTCGCCAGTTGCAGCGGGTTCGGCAACGCCTGCTCCGCCCGCTGCAACTGCGCCCGCGCCTGCTGTGCCTGCGCGGCGGCGGCTTGCTTGGCCGCCGCCATTTGCTGCGCGGCCTGTTGGAGATTTTGCAACGCGGCTTTCTGGTTGTCTGCCGCCGTCGGTTGGTTCGCGGACTGCAACGCGTTCGCCGCTTGCTGCATCGCGTTCTGCGCCGCGGCCATCGGCTGGGCGGCGGCGGGCGCGGCTTGTTGCGCGGCCTGCGCCAGCGCCTGTGCTTGCGCGGCGAGCGAACGTTGGGCCGGCGCCTGCGAAGGCAACGACGCGGGCTGTGACGCCTGGGTCGCGTTGAGCAGTTTCTCCTGCTGCTTCGCCAACGCTTCCGCCTGTTCCGCCTGTGCGGCGAGTTGGTCGCCGTGTTTGGCGGCGGCCAACTGTTGCGCGGTCTGGCGCAATTTCTCCGCTGCCGCCTGTTGCTGTTGCGCCGCCTTCGCCTGCTGGCCGCGCGCCAGCGCTTCCGTCGCTGCGGCCATCGGCTCCCGCTCGGTCTCGGCGACACGCAGCGCGGCGTCGTGCAGGTCGCGCATCTGTTCGGATGTCGGCTGCTCCGGAGCCTTAGCCAGGAGGCTGCGCTGGACGGCGCGCGCGTCGGCCCGCAACTGCTGCTGCTCGGCCGCCTGCTGCTGGCGCGCCTCGGACGTGGCAGCGGGTTGCTGCTGCGTCTTCTGTGCCAGCGCCTCCTGCTGTTTCGCCAACTGCTCGATCTTCTCGGCGGGCGACGGCTCGTGTTGCTGCAACTGCGCCCGCGCCTGCTCGGCCTGTTGGAGTCGCGTCTTCAGGATCCGCTCCAGCGCCGCGCGCAACGCCGCGATGTCCGCCTGCGCCTGGCGCGCCGCCAACGACGCCCATTCCCGGTCGCCGGTCTCAGCGTGTTCCGCTGCTTTTTCCAACCGCGAGAGCACCTGACTCGCGTCGAACTGACGGCGAACGTCCTGAATCTGCCGTGCAGCCTCACCATCCACCGGCGCGACGCGGTCGGCCAGCGTGGCGAGCCGTTCGCCGAGCGGCGCAAGTTCCGTGCGGGTATCGCGTTCGATGTCGCCGAGTTCGCCGAGCCGCAGGCGCAGCCACGCGACGGCTTGGTCCAGCCCCTCGGCGACGGCGTTCTGCTGCGACTCGAGCTGGCGCAGGCCGCGCACGAGCAAGCGCAGGTCTCGCTGGCGTTCGAGCTGGTTCAGTTGCTCGCCGAGTTGCCGCAGTTGCGGGCCGGCAGACTGCGTGGCGGTGCTTGTGGTGATCGTCCGCAGCCCGTCGCGAATCAACAGCAAATCCTGGCCCCATCGAGTGTCGCCAGCGCGCAACGTCAGGTGTGGTTCGGATTGCTGGTCCACACGGGCGATGAGATCGCTAAGCCGCTCGCGAAGTTGGTCGGCGGGCGACTGCGCAGTCGTCGTCATACGCTGGCTGAGTTCGAGGCGGCCGCGCTCGAACTGGCCGCGCGCGGCGTTGGCGGCTTCAGCCGAGACGGCTTCGGCTTTCGTGAGGTCTTCGCGCGTCTTACGGAGGCTGTCGGTGAGAGAATCAAGCGATTCGCGGTTGCGCCAGCCGCGTTTGTCGGCGCCGCTGAGCCACTGCTGGAGGCTTTCGATTTTCGGCTGGGCGATGTCGGTGAGCCGCTCGCGCGCGGAGCGCAACACCTCGACGTTTTGCGGCAGCGCCGCGTCGGTCATGCCGAGACCGGCGGCGAGCAGCTTTGTCGCGGTGACAACGGCGGCTTGATCATCAGCGTCGGCGTTGCGTTTACGCTTCCAGTGGCGGGTCGGCCCATAAATGTTTTCCAGCACGCGCTGCTCGGCGCGGTCAACCTTGCGCGCGAGCTGCGACAACACCTCCAGGCCGCGCGCGTCGTAGAGCCGGGTGAATCCTTGATCGAGTTGCGCCGAGAGTTTTATCGCGCTGTCCGCGTCTTTGGCGAGCCGGCCCAGTGCCGGGCCGACGGCCCCGGGCTGTGCAGCGTCGCGGTCGAGCGCGGTGGCGGCGGACTGGGCCGAGGCCAGGCAGTCGCCAAATTGTTCGAGCAGGTTTGCGACATTCTCCCAGTCGCGCAACGCCTGTGATGTGCGCGGCTGCGCGGCGCAAACGGTAACGATGGATTGTGCAACGCGGCCGGCCTCCTGCGCCGTTTCAAGGTCGCGTCGGAGGGCGTTGGCGCGCGCGGTGAGGTCGGCGTTCCATTGCCCGGCGCGGCCAAAGTCGCCGCGCAGTTGCTCGATGCCGCGCCGCGCGTCGGCGGCCGACTGGTTGGCACGGGCCAGCGCTTCGCGCAGTTTCCGCAGCTCGACAAAGTCCTTGTTTCGCAGCGACAGGTCGGCCATCTCGCTGATGCGCAATTTCCTCTGT
Source organism: Verrucomicrobiota bacterium (assembly GCA_026397915.1). GTDB lineage: Bacteria > Verrucomicrobiota > Verrucomicrobiia > CAIQCK01 > CAIQCK01 > CAIQCK01. Next base: position 68,967 of record JAPLTX010000058.1, on the reverse strand, counting down.
TCGCTCCGCGCGAGCTGGTGTTCGGGCGAGTTGTCCTCGACCTCGACCCAGAAGCTGACTTCGTCGCCGGGTTTGTAACCGGCCTTGGCAAGGTCGAACGCCGCCACGCCGGTGACGGGCATCTGGTCGCGCTTGTTGTTGTGGACGAGATAGGCGGAGGCGACGCCGAAGTCGTCTGTCGCGGCGAACTTCAGGCTGAACGGCTCCGGTCGCGCCAGTTCGGTGTCCTGATCGGGGTCGAGCAACTTCACCGTCGGCGGCTGGTCGGGCAACGCCTTGATCCGGTAGCTGACGGCGTCGGCGTTCTTGAAACCGGCCGTGTCGGTGATGCGCAGCTTGAACTCGGCGTCGTGGTCCACAGCAATCTCGGCGGTGACGTTTCGGTCGTCAGTGACCTGCATCGGTTTCGGCGGCGCGCTGTTCGCCTCCAGCCACGCGCCCGACAGCGGTTGCGACGCGGTGGCAACCACCGTCACGCGCGTGCCGCGCAGCGCGGCGATGTCGGCGGTTTCGGCGGTGATGATCTTCGGCGGCAGCGCGGTGTAGTCGGGGAACCGATATGTTAGGGTGAACCGTTCCAGCCGCGGGCCGCGTTGTGCCACAATGCGGAACCGTTGCGATTCGGCGTCGCCGGCGCGGACGAAATAGACGGCGTTGGATTTGACGGCAGGCAGCGGAATCTCGAACTGCTGGAGCGCGGCGGGCGCGCCCGGCTTCGGCGCCGCGGCGGGCGCGGGCGCGGAAGTGGCGAGCGTTTCCAGCCGCATCGGCGGCAGGCCGTCGGCGGCGAAGAACGCAACGGCCTTGCCGACGCGGCGGTTGAAGACCTCCACGCGGACGGTGACGCTGCCGCCGGTCTCGATGGTGACGTTGCCGGGTTTCACCAGTAACTTCACGGTGCTGGCGCGTGGCAACGCGGCGAATGGATTGGCGAAACGTTTCGCGAGCAGTAGGAAATGCTCCGTCGCCGCGATGGCATAGACGCCGAGGCCCAGCGCCAGCGCGGCAGCGACGGCGGCGCTCACGGCAGAGCGCGTCGGCGAGATGACGCTGGCGAAATCGAGGCTGCCGCTGCGGCGGGCGAGATCGTTCACCAGCGCCGCGATGAGCTGCGGCGAGCCTTTGATCGCGTCGGGGTCGTGGCAAGCCTCCAATTCTACCGCGGTGGCCAGCTCTTCGTTGAGTTGCGGAAACGCGGCCTCGACGTTGAACGCCACCTCGATGTCGCCCCAGCGTTTGCGCAGCGGCAGCAGGATGAAGCGGACGAAGCCGGCGAGTGTCGCGGCCCACACCAGCAGCGCCATCGCGAGGCGCGTTGCCTGCGGCAGGAACAGCCAGCGGTCGAGCAGGAACGTCAGCGCCAGCAGACCGAGGAAGATCGCGGCCGTTTGCGCGACACCCTCGGCAAACGCGAGTCGTCTCGCGCGGCGCTTGTAGCGCTGCACTTGCGCGTGAAGAGTGTCTGGAACCAGCGACATTGCTGCGGATGCTAACACCGGCCACGGCGAAGTGGTAGCGGAGTTTTTCTTACACGAGGCGACCTGTGGAAGTGGACATTCTCACGCCTTCGAGCGCGTCATCGTCTTTCGCAATTCCGTCTGGGGCAGGTAGGCGCCGTTGGCGCGCAGTGTTTCGACGAGCTTCGCCGTGTCGAGGTCGCAGGCGGGCTGGCCGGTGGCGAGCGATTGAACGACGGCGGTGCCGGCAGCCTGACCCATCATCGAGCAGGCAGGTTGCACACGGATGGAGCCGTGAGCGCGCACATCGCTGGAGTTACACCGGCCGGCGACCCACAGATTTCGCCAGCCGCGCGGCACGAGGATGCCGTAGGGAATGCCGAAGCTCTCGCCCGACTTGAGCCGGCCGGTCTTGGTGAACTCCTCATAGTAACGTCGATACTCCTCTTCGGTGGCGTCATAAACGTGGATGTCCACGGCCGAGTTATACACGCCGATCTGGTCGGAGAACTGCCGCCGTGCGATGTAGTCGTCAAAGGTCAGCTCATATTCTCCGACGATCCGCCGCGACTCGCGCACGCCCATGAGGCTGCCGGTGCTGACGTGTTCGAGGTTTTCGCAACCGGGGACATACTTGCGGTAAAACGCCATGAACTCCTGCGCGAGCCGGCGGCCGCGCATCATGCCGTCGCTGAGGCTGCGGCAGCGCAGCGCATCCATGTGGAAAACGTGGCCGGCGTTCAACATGCCGGTCGTCTGGCCTACCCGGAGCAGCCCGGGCACGTGGCGGTCGCGCTTGCTAAAGTGGCCGTCCTCGATCGCCTTCTCGACCAGTTTCTGTTGGTTGGCGGGGCCGGTGTCGCGCGGACTCCGCGCGGCGCGCGACCAATCAATGCCGGCGCACTGCGAGCAAAGCGTCGGTGGCATGATGTCGCGCGTGTCGCGGCCCGCCTCGCGGCAGGGGACGCCGCAGAGCTTGGAGAGCACGGCGTCGCCGGTGGCGTCCACGAACGCTTTCGCGCGGAGATAGCGCAGCCCCTCGATGTTGTGGACGATCACGCCGTTGACGCGGCCGTCGTCGGCATTGACATCCGCCTCGACGACGCGCGTGAAGAACCGCACGTTCACCTTTGCCGCCGTCACCAACTCGTCGAGGACGAGCTTGTAGCCCTCGACGTTAAACGGCGTCCAACACTGGAACCGCTTGCCGTAAAACTCCTCCGTGACCTGCGGGCCAAGGAAGCCGCGCTTGTGCAGCGTCGTCACGATTTCGCGCATCAGGCCGCCGACCAACATCCGCTCGCCGTTGGCCATCGGGTTGAACGCAGTAACCAGGCCTGACGTGCCCATGCCGCCGAGACATCCCACCGCTTCGATCAACGCGACCTTCGCGCCGAGCCGAGCCGCGCACACGGCCGCCGCGGCGCCCGCCGGCCCGCCGCCGGCCACGACGAGGTCGAATCCTTCCTCGACCGGAATCTCCCGGCTGAGCCGGTAGGTTGATTTGGAGTCGGATGGTTTTTCCTCGGCGGCCAAAGCCTTCGCCGCGCCCGCGATGCCGGAGACGCCGAGCGCCGATGACATCAAGAAAGATCGTCGGGTGGTGTTTTTCATAAATGGATTCCTCTGCAATGCGGGTAGCAGATCGCGCTTTCCTCTGATAATCATCGGGAACCAATTCCTGCCGGACAGACTACGGATCGCTCTGCAACCCGTCCAACCAATTTGTGGCGTCGAACGCGAGCGAGGTGTCGGCTAGGGAAAGTGAGTCTTGAATGTAGGGGAGCTTCAGCGCGTTGACCGGGCGCGGTGACTGTTGTTCAGTCCATCACGCCTTACATGTGTTCCGTCCGCGCAATGATCTCTTCCTGCATGTCGGGGGTGAGATTGACAAAGAACTCGCTGAAGCCGGCGACGCGGACGACGAGGTCGCGGTATTGGTCGGGACTTTTCTGCGCGGCGCGCATCGTGGCGCTGTCCACGACGTTGATCTGCAACTCCTGGCCACCGTTCTGGAAATAGACATTGACCATCGCGCGCAGTTTCTCGCGCTGGGCGTCGTCGGCGATCATGCCGGCGTGGAAACGGATGTTGACCTGGTAGGCACACTGCCAGCTCTTCGCGGCGTTGAGCTTGCAGACGGAGTTGAGCGTGGCGGTCGGGCCGCTGCGCTCGCAACCCGCCGAGACGGCGACGGAGTTGGCCACCGGCGTGCCGGCGAGGCGGCCGTCGGGCGTGGCGGGCGTGACGTGGCCCATCGTCACCGCGCTGCTGCGGACGACATGGCAGTTGCCGAACTTGCTCCCGTCGCGTGGGTCGCGGCAGATGGCTTTCATCGGCTCGTCGCGGAGGCGTTCGACCAAGCGGATGATGTCGTCCACGCGTGGATCGTCGTTGCCGTGCTTCGGCGCGGCCTGCAACTTCGCGCGGAGCCGCTCGTAGCCTTGGAAGTTCGCAGCGCAGGCGGTTGCAGCCTCGTCGAGCGTCGCGAGTTTCTTTTCGTAAACGATCTCGCGCACAGCGGTCATGCAGTCCACAGCGTTGGCGAACGCGGTGCCTCCGCAGGAGAGAATGTTGTATTTGGTGCCTTGCGTCAGGTCGTGAGCCTTCTCGACGCAGCCCTCGAAGAAGCAGGACGTGAGCGGCGTCTGGCCCCACAGCATTTGGGCCTTGAGCACTTGCATCTCGCGCTCGTAGGACTTCTTGATGTCCTCGCGCATGTAAGCGCCGACTGCCCCGGCGAACTGATCGAACGACTTCAGTTCGCTCACTGCTGGCGCGACATTGTGCCACTTCCATTGCTTCTTGTAGCCCTTGCCGCCGGTGAGCGCCGCCTCGATGGCCGTGAGGTAGCCGACGTGTGCGCCAGGATTGAAGTAAAACTGGCCGGGCACGCCAAGTTCGTTGCAGCCAACGGGCACGTAGTTGAACGCGTCTTCGCGCGAGACGCCGAGTTCCATCAGACCCTCCGGCACGACCTTGTCGTTCCACAGCATCGGGAAACAGGTCGTGCGCGCCAGCCGCGTGAGGCAGAAGTCGAAGAACTTCTGGTCTATCGTCGGATGCCAGCGCATCCAGACCAGTGGCTCAGGCAACGCCATGTTCGTCGCGCCTTCGATCATCAGCCAACTCAGTCGGTTGGTCAGGCCCCGCCCGTCGGGCGTCGAGCCGCCCACCACGAAACCCTGCGTCAGGTGGTGCTCCGGCCCCCAGTAGGTATTGTCGAACATCTTGAGCACGAAGTTCTCGGTGAGCCGGATGACTTCGGCGTCGTCGAGCCGTCCCGCTTTGCGGTCGGCTTCGTAGAACGGCAGCAGTAACTGGTCGAGTCGGTCAGGCGTGCAGGAGTAGCCGTGGCCTTCGATATGAATGGCTTGGTGGGCGAGCCAGACGAGCTGCATCGCTTCGCGGAATGTTTCCGGTGGCTGCATCGCGATCTTTCCGCAGATGCGCGACATCTCCTGCTTCGCCTCCGCCGCAAAAAACTTGCTGTAACGTTGCGCCCAAGTCGAAAGACCCGCCAGCGTGTGCTCCGCCGCTGTGAGGAACGCGAGTTTGTCCGCGTCGTTTTCTCCCTGCCGACGTGCGGCAACCTTGCGCCGCAGGCCGCCAATGCCGACGCGCAACAGTTCCTTGTAGCTGGGGCAGAGATGACCTTGGTTGGAGATGAACTTGTAGTTCGGGCAATTCAGAGGCAGTTCGTCATGACTCTTGACCGGCGGCTGGCCGAGAATCTCGATGCGGTAATGCCCCCACATGTTCCGGTTCTTCCAATAGTCGCGGATGTCGTCGGGCACCTTGCCTTTGAGGTGGCCTTTGCGGTCGGGGCGTTCGCTGAGGTAGATGTTGTTCTCGCCGATGGCCAACTCGACCATCACCGGCATCGCGCCGGGCGTTTCGCTGATCGAGCCGGCGATGCCGTCGTGCTCGCGCAGGTAGAGCGGCACGGTCTCGAAATACTCCCGCAGCGCCATCGCTTTGCGGACGATCCACGGCTCAGCATCGTGCTGCTGAAAAGCCTTGGTGAAGACTTTCGCGCGATGAAGCGCAACTTGGAGCGGCGAATCCATCATCGCCCGCCGCAACGCCGCCATGTCCGCGTGCGGCGTCTGCGCCACCGCATCCGCCACGCGAGCGTCACCGAGAACAGCCAGCCCACCCGCCGCCATCCCGGCGGCCGCCAGAAAATCACGCCGCGACATCTCCTGACTCATGAATTTGAGTTTGCCCGCGAAGCAGACCGTTGTCGAGTCTTGCGCCGTCGTCAATCCCTTGTTAAGGAATCCACATGCGTAAAAGGAGACACACCATGATCAAGATCAAAGCAGGCGTCATCGGCACGGGCTTCATCGGGCCGGTTCATCTCGAAGCGTTGCGCCGGCTCGGCGTGACAGTCACGGCGTTGGCCGACCTGCCAGATCGCGTGAAAGCCGCGGCGGAGAAATTCGGCATCCCCGAAGCCTTCGGCGATTATCGCGACCTGCTGCGCTCGCCGAACGTGGACGTGGTCCACATCACCTCGCCGAACCGGTTTCACTGTGATATGTCACTGGCGGCGTTGCGCGCGGGCAAACACGTCATCTGCGAAAAGCCGCTCGCGATGAACACGCGCGAGACAGCGCAGATCGTGAAGCTGGCGCGTGGCAGCGGCAAGGTCTTTGCCGTGAACTACAACGTCCGGTTTTATCCCGCCGTGCTGGCGCTGCACCGCATGGTCGCGCGCGGCGAGTTGGGCGACATCATCCACGTCAACGGCTCCTACATGCAGGACTGGCTCTTCAAAGACACCGACTACAACTGGCGGCTGCTGCCACAGGAAGGCGGCAAACTCCGCGCCGTCGCCGATATCGGCACGCACTGGATGGACACCGTGTCGTTCATCCTCGGCGCGAAGATCGCGTCGGTATTCGCAGATCTCGGCACGTTCCATAAGACACGCCGCCGGCCGTTGGGCGAAGTGCAGACATTTGCGAAGAGCGACGTGAAGATGAACTACGCGAGCTACAAGGTGGAGACGGAAGATTTCGCGAGCGTGCTGCTCCAGTTCGCCAACGGTGCGCGCGGCAACCTCGGCGTCTCGCAGGTCGCCGCTGGCCGCAAGAACTGCATCCGCGTTGAAATCTACGGCTCGAAGAAATCGGCGTGGTGGTGCTCGGAGGAGCCGGAGATGCTGCGGTTCGGCAATCGCGACGGCGCCAACGAAACCGCCGTGCGCGCGACGCCCGCGTTCGGCGACGGCGCGGCGGGCTTCATGGACTATCCACCCGGCCACGTCGAAGGTTTTCCGGACACGTTCAAGATGCTGTTCCGCAACATCTATGCCGCCATCGCCGGCGGCAAGAACGAGCGTCATTTTGCAACCGCCGAGGACGGCCATCAGGAAGTTGCCGTCTGCGAGGCGATCATGAAGAGCAACAAGTCGAAGTCGTGGGTGAAGGTATAGACCGCAATCGAAAGGAACATCATGAAACTAGGATTCGTCAGTGCCATCTTGCCGGAGTTGTCTTTGGAAGAAGTCTTGAAGTTCGCCGCCGCGGAACGTCTCGCGTGCGTCGAGGTCATGTGCTGGCCCGTCGGCAAGGCCGAGCGCAAATACGCCGGCATCACGCATATTGACGTGACCGGCTTCACGAAAGCCCAGGCCGACGACGTGAACGCGCTGTGCGTCAAACATGGCGTCGGTATTTCCGGCCTCGGCTATTACCCGAATCCGCTCGACCCCGATCCCGCCGGCGCGAAAGTGGCGGTGGAGCATCTCAAGAAGGTCATTCTCGCAGCGGAGAAGCTCGGTTTGAAAAACGTGAACACCTTCGTCGGCCGCGACTGGACGAAGTCGGTGGACGAGAACTGGCCGCGTTTCCTGAAGACGTGGAAGCCGCTCATCGCGTTCGCAGAGGACCACGACATCAAGATCGGCATCGAGAACTGCCCAATGCTCTTCACACGCGACGAATGGCCCGGCGGCAAGAATCTGATGACCTCGCCCGTCATCTGGCGGCGCGCGTTCAGCGACATCCCCAGCAAGAACTTCGGCCTCAACTACGATCCGTCGCACTTCATCCTCCAGCACATGGATCCGCTCAGCCCGTTGCGCGAGTTTAAGAACAAGCTCTTCCACCTGCATGCCAAGGACGTTCGCATCCGCACCGAGCGCATCAACGACGTGGGCATCTTCGCGTTCCCGCTGGAGTGGCACCAACCGCGCATTCCCGGTTACGGCGACATCAACTGGGCGCGGTTCACGGCGGCGCTGATGGATGTTGGCTATGACGGCCCCGTTTGCATCGAAGTCGAGGACGGAACCTTCGGTAACACACTCGAAGGCCGACAAGCCGCCGTCAAAGTCGCCCGCAACGTGCTCCAACCTTTCTTTGCCTGAACATGAAATACACTTACGACCAACTTGCCGGGATGATTGACCATTCGTTGCTTCATCCCACCATGACCGACAAGGATCTGGAGGACGGTTGCAAGCTCGCCGCGAAATACCGCGTTGCTTCCGTCTGCATCAAACCCTACGCCGCCAAACGCGCCGCCGAGTTGCTCAAGGGCACGGGCGTCAAGGTCGGCTGCGTCATCGGCTTCCCACACGGCAACTCCTGCACGGAGTCGAAGCGATACGAGACCGAGCTGGCCTGCCGCGACGGCGCGGTCGAGATAGACATGGTCGTCAACATCGGCAAGGCGCTTGGCGGCGACTTCGATTACGTGGAGCGCGACGTGAAGGCCGTCTGCGACGAGGTGCACAAGCGCGGCGCAAAGGTGAAGGTGATCTTCGAGAACGACTTCATGCCGAACGACGAAATCAAGGTGAAGCTCTGCCAGATTTGCGAGCGCGCCGGGGCCGATTGGGTGAAGACCTCGACCGGCTACGGCTTCGTGAAGCAAAAGGACGGCAGCTACAACTACAAGGGCGCGACCGAGCACGACCTCTCGCTCATGCGCGCAAATGTTTCCGCCAAAGTCCAGGTCAAGGCCGCAGGCGGCGTGCGCGACCTCGACGGCCTCATCAAGGTTCGCGATCTCGGTGGCAGCCGCTGTGGTGCGACCGCGACCGCGGCGATGCTCGACGAATACCGCCGTCGTGAGGCGGCTGAGAAGGCTGGCAAACCCGCTGGGGACAAAGCCGGCGCGCTGGGCGCGGGCGGTTATTGAGCGGCCGATTGCGGGTTGCATCCGCCACGCAGCCGTTTAATATCGGCTACATGGCAAATCCGACTAATTCATCGCCTGCTGCGGCAGGCAGTGCGCCGACGCCGACGGACTTCATCCGTGACATCGTCACGGCGGACGTCGTCGCCGGCAAATACAAAAAGATCGTCACCCGCTTTCCGCCGGAGCCGAACGGTTACCTGCACATTGGCCACGCCAAGAGCATCTGCCTCAACTTCGGCATTGCTCGCGAGTTCGCTGGCCAGTGCAACCTCCGCATGGACGACACCAACCCGACCAAGGAGGACGTCGAATACGTCGAGAGCATCCAGCAGGACGTGCGCTGGCTCATCGAAGGCTGGGCTGACGACCGCCTTGGCATGAAGCCGAAAGGCAAGACGCCGGAGACGATCACGGTCGGCGGCAAACCCGACTTTTACCTGGGCCCCGCCGCCCAATCCGAAATCCAGAATCCGAAATCCACAGTCGTCGAGCCGTTCTACGCCTCCGACTACTTCGGGCAGATTTACGAATACGCGCTCCAACTCGTCAAGAAGGGCAAGGCTTACGTTTGCGACCACACCGCTGAGGAAGTGGACAAGATGCGCGGCGCGCCGGAAAAACAGTCCGAGGAGAGCCACTATCGCAACCGGTCCGTTGAGGAAAACCTCGACCTTTTCGTTCGCATGAAGAACGGCGAGTTTCCCGACGGTTCGCGCACGTTGCGAGCGAAGATTGACATGGCCTCGCCCAACATCTGGATGCGCGACCCGGTCATCTACCGCATCCGCCACGCCGAGCATCATCACACCGGTGGTGCTTGGTGCATTTACCCGATGTATGACTTCGCCCATTGCCTGAGCGACTACATCGAAGGCATCACGCACTCCATCTGCACGCTGGAGTTCGAGGTCCATCGCCCTCTTTACGATTGGATTTTGGAAAACCTCGGCCTGCCGCGGCCGTTACCTCACCAGTTCGAGTTCGCGCGGCTCAACCTTGGTTACACCGTCATGAGCAAGCGCAAGCTGATGCAGCTCGTGAACGAGAACCTAGTCACTGGATGGGATGATCCGCGCATGCCCACCATCAGCGGCATCCGCCGTCGCGGCGTCACGGCGGAAGCATTGCGCTCCTTCGCCTACCACATCGGCGTCACCAAACGCGACAGCCTCACCGACGTCGCCGTGCTGGAAAACGTCATTCGCGAAGATCTCAACCGCCGCGCACAGCGCCGGCTCGGCGTTTTGCGACCCGTGAAGGTCGTCATCACCAACCTACCGGAGAACCATGTCGAGGAACTCGACGCCGTCAACAATCCTGAAGACCCGGCGACCGGCACGCGCAAGGTTCCATTCAGTCGCACGCTCTTCATCGAGCGCGACGACTTCATGGAGACACCGCCACCGAAATACTTCCGCCTGCGTCCCGGCGGCGAAGTGCGGTTGAAATACGCCTACGTCATCAAGTGTGACGAGGTGGAGAAAGACGCCGCCGGCAACGTCACCGAGTTGCGCTGCACCGCCGACCTCGGCAGCAAGACCGGCGGCGCGACGTCGAATCGCAAGGTCAAAGGCACCATCCACTGGGTCAGCGCCGCGCACGCGTTCGAGGCGGAAGTGCGACTCTACGACCGCCTTTTCAAAGTGCCCGAGCCGGACGCTGGCGGCGATTTCAAATCGCACCTGAACCCGCACAGTCTCGAAGTGTTGACCGCAAAGCTGGAGCCGTCGCTGGCGAAGGCGTCTGCCACCGAGCGCTATCAGTTCGAGCGGCTCGGATATTTCGCTCTCGATTCCGACTCGCAGCCCGGCAAGCCGGTCTTCAACCGCACGATCACGCTCCGGGACACTTGGGCGAGGGAACAGCAGAAGTCGTAACGGCGTCTGGAGAACACGCGGGTGTTTCGTTCGGCGTGCGAGATCGCCGGTTCAGATGTCAGGAGAACTGCTATGAAACTCTGCGTCGTTTCGCTGATTGGCTTCTTGTTGGCTCCGGTTATCGCCGATGTTTCCGCGGCATCCGTTGTCTTGGAGACCGCGACGCTCCGCCTGGAGATCAACGAATCCGGCACCGTCCACAGCTTGAAGACGAAGCCGGAGGGACGGGAGTTGCTCGCGCGGCTGGATGCGGAGCCGGTGGCGATGGTGTATTGCGGCGGCGGGTGGGCTTATGAAACCGGATGGACTTACGCGCATGCCGTGCCGCCGTTGTATCAAGGTGGTCGCGCGTTTCCAGCCGCGTCAGTTGGGCTGTCGGGTGACAGGCTGACCGTTGGTTTCGGCGGGGCAAACGTCATTGTGACGTATAAGATCGCCAAGCGTGCCGACTACTTCACGCTGGAACTGAGCGATGTCCGAGGCGGGCCGGTTCATCATCTCGACCTGCTGCGGCTGCCGATTCGCAAGCTGCCGAACCACGGCGAATGGATCAACATCGCCTACGACGACGGCTTCGGCGTCTGTCTCTGCGCCGGTAACGCAAAAACCGACGCGCTGGCCGAGCCGCACGACGGACATCTGACGCTGAAAGCCTCGGCGGAAACCGACAGCGGTTTGGTAGGCGCGCGAGCCGTGCTGATCGGCTGTGCGAAGCCACAGGCGCGTTTCCTCGACGTGATGGAACGGGTGGAGCGTGACCTCGGCCTGCCGCCGGGCGCGCGGCTGCGACGCTCGCCAGTGCAGCGGTATTCGTATCTTTGGGCCGATCACATCACCCCGGAGAATGCCAGCCGCTATATCGCTTGGGCCAAACGCGCCGGGATGCGGATGGTGTTGTTCTCCTACACCGCGTTCAGCAAGGGCGCCGGCCACTTTGTGTGGAACGAGTCGTATCCGAACGGCATGGCTGACTTGAAGAAGGTTGCCGATGCGATTCGGGCCGCCGGGCTGCACGTTGGGATGCACATCCATTACTGCAAAGCGCGCAAAGGCGATCCCTACACGACGCCCGTGCCCGACCGTCGCCTGCACAAGGAACGCCGCTTCACACTCGCGGCTCCGCTGGACGCCAGCTCCAGTGTCGTCACGGTGAAGGAGAATCCCGCCGGCTGCACGTTCGACAAAGGGCGGCGCATTCTTCACATCGGCGACGAACTGATCGCCTACACGCAATACACCACGCAGCCACCATATCAGTTCACGGGCTGCGAGCGCGGCCATCTGAAGACCATAGCTGCCGCTCACCCGATCAGCGACGAGGCGGGCCTGCTCGATGTGGACACATGGGACATTTTCATCCGCTACGACCAGAATACCGACATTCAGGACGAGACGGCGCGACGGCTGGCGGACATCGTTGCGCAGACGGGGCCTTACGAGATGGTTTACTTCGATGGCGCGGAGGACGTGCATGCGTCGTTCTGGTATCACATCGCCAACGCCCAGCATCGCGTCTGGCGGCTCCTGCGTCCGACGCCGCCGGTCACCGAAGCGCCGCGTTATCCGAACTTCGCCTGGCACCTCATCACGCGCGGCAACGCCTACGACCGCATTGCTCCGCCGGGTGGCATGAAGGACTTCTGCGACCTGACGGCGTGCCCGTCAGCGGCGATCCGCGTGCATGATTTCTCGCGGATCGAGTTCGGCTGGCTCGGCAACTATGGCGACAGCAAGCGCGGCAGCGCCGGGCCGGACGTGTTTGAGTATATCGCCAGCCGCGCCGCGGCGTGGGACTGCCCGCTTTCCATCCAGATGCGCGCGGGGGAATTGGATAGCAACCCGCGCGGTGAGGATTGCGCCGACGTGCTGCGGACGTGGGAAGAAGCGCGCCTGAACGGCCGGCTCACCGAAGCCCATCGCCGGTTGCTCCGAAACGTCAAACCGTCGCAGGAGCACTACGTGACGTGCTTTCACGCTTTTCCCATCTGGGAAAACTACGCGAAGGACGGCACGCTCACGCCGGTCCAGCGCGAGATTCTCGCCCAGCGCCGCGAACATCATCTCTTCATCAACGAAAGAAGCCGGCACGAGCTGGTCGAGATCAAGGAAGTGCCGCTCGCGGCCGGCAGCCCGTTCAAAGCGTTCTGGTTCCGGCGCACCTCGCAGCCCGGCGACACCTGCGTCCTCATCTGGGCCGTGCGTGGCTCGGCGGAACTGCGCCTGCCCGTCGCCGCCTCGCGCGTGACGGTGATGCGGCCGTTCGGGAAAATGCTTCTGGCCAAGAAGGACGCGGGACAGACGGTGATCACCATCGGCAACCGACACTATCTCCAGTTCCGCGCCACGGTTCCGGAGGATGTCTTGAAGCTACTTGGTGCGATGGAGCAGACCGCACGACCTCGTTGAACAAGGCGTAGCGAAGCCGCAGTCAAACTTTGGCGGGACGGCGCTGGGTGGCTTGCGCAGAACGGTAGGGTCGCTTAAGGTAGCCATCGAAATTGCCGCAGGAGGTTGAACCATGAGTTATCCGTTCTGGGACGTGCCAATCGGCTACGGTGTGTTGATGGCGGTGATCGCCGTCTTTCACGTCTTCGTGTCGCACTTTGCGATTGGCGGCGGGCTTTACTTGGTGGTGAGCGAACAGCTCGCGCGAAAGGCCGGCGACTCGCCGCGGTTGGAATTTCTGGAGAAGCTGTCGAGGTTTTTCGTGCTGGTGACACTGGTGGCTGGCGCGCTCACGGGCGTGGGCATCTGGTTTATCATCGGCCTGATCGCTCCCACGGCCACGGAGGCGCTGATCCATAATTATGTCTGGGGCTGGGCGACAGAGTGGACGTTCTTCGTGGTCGAGATCGCGGCGGCGATGATCTACTTCTACGGCTGGAAGACGATGACGCCGCGCGCGCACATGGCGGTGGGCTGGGTTTACTTTGTGTTCGCGTGGCTGTCGCTGTTTATCATCAACGGCATCATCACGTTCATGCTCACGCCGGGACAGTGGCTGGCGACGGGCGATTTCTGGGACGGCTTCTTCAACCCGACGTTCTGGGCGTCGCTGGTGTTGCGCACGGGCGTTTGCGTGATGTTAGCGGGTCTCTACGCGCTGCTGGTGGCTTCGCGCTATCAGGCAGGCGAGTTCAAGGAGCGGACGGTGCGCTACACGGCGGGCTGGGGTGTGGTGGGTTTGGCGGTGACGGCGCTGTGCCAGTATTGGTATTGGAAGGCAATCCCGGCTGCGGTCGTCGCCAAGGCGCTGCAAACCATGCCGACCCCGATTCATTCCATCGAGTATTCGGTCTGGCTGGCGGCGGGGATCGGTGCGCTGCTGGTGGTGTTCGGGGTGCTTGCACCAAGGAGGCTCTCGATGGCGGCGGCGGCGTTGCTGATGGTGTTGGGCCTGGCGTGGTTCGGCGCGTTTGAGTGGTTCCGCGAATCCATCCGCAAACCTTACGTCATCACCGGCTACATTTATGGCAACGGCGTGGAGTTGGCAAAGACAGCGAGTTACAAGAAAGACGGCTATCTAGCGCAGGTGGTCTATCGCACGGGCGACGACGGGGCGGACCTGTTCCGTCACGCATGCCGGAGTTGTCACACGCTCGATGGCTACAAGGCGCTGAAACCGGTGTTCGACGGCACCGACCGCGCGTTCATCGCCGCGATCATTCGCTCGGCGCATCTGCTGAAGGGCAACATGCCGCCGTTTCTGGGCACGGCTGCGGAGGCGGACAAAATCGCCGATTACCTGAGCCAGCGGCTGGACAAGCGGCCGCTGGCCGAAATCTACAAGCTGGAGGGCGTGGAACTCGGGCGGAAGGCTTACGAGCTTCGCTGCGGCAAGTGCCACGTCATCGGCGCGGCGAGCGACAAATCGAAGTCGTTTGCAGGGCAATCCGCCGACGACCTGAACAACATGCTCAACATGGCGGCCGACCTCGGCGCGGGGATGCCCGCCTACACCGGTGCCGCGACGGAGCGCGGTGCACTGGTTTCGTTCCTCGCACAACTCGGCAAAGGAGCAAAGAAGTGAATCTTCCAGACTACGAATTTCTTTCGGCGCCGCTCTGGCTGGTCACGGTGCTGCACCTGCTGACGTTCACGCTGCACTTGGTGGCGATGAACTTCCTGCTCGGTGGCGTCTTCATCACGCTGTGGTCGAGCGCAAGGAAGCGATGGGACGGTCCGACGGCGGCGGGATTTACGCGAATCTTCCCCGCCGCGACGGCGGCGACCGTGACGTTGGGCGTTGCGCCGCTGCTGTTCTTGCAACTGGTCTTTCACCGGCAGATGTATTCGGCGGCGATCGTGAGCGGCTGGTTCTGGCTGTTGGTGATCGCGGCGGTGATTGTAGCCTACTACGCGCTCTATCGCGCTTCGTTCGAAGGGCAACGGACAGACAGGGCAAGCAAGGCTGCGTTGCTGCTGGCGTTGCTCGGACTGCTCTACGTGTCGCTCGTCTATAGCTCCGTGTTTTCGATGGCGGAACAGCCGGCTCTCATCCGCAATCTCTACGCGAAGGACCAGTCCGGCTGGGTCTGGAATCCGGCAGTGGGCGACTACGGCCTGCGCTGGCTGCACATGGTGCTTGGCGCGGTGACGGTCGGCGGCTTTTTCGTCGGCCTACTGGGGCGCAACGACATGGAGGTGTTCGCGACCGGCAAGACGTTTCTTGTCGGCGGCATGGTGGCAGCGGCGCTGACCGGGATGGTTTACCTGCTGTCGCTCGAACAACATCTCGCGGCTCTCATGCACACACCTGCCATCTGGGCGCTGACGGCGGCTGTCGCCCTCTCGCTCGTGTCGCTCCATTTCTTCTTCAAGAAAAACTTCTGGCTCTCCGGCGTGACGCTGTTCCTTTCGGTGGCGGGGATGGTTTTTGTCCGACACACCGTCCGGCTTCTGAGGCTTGCAGGAGAGTTTGATCCGGCCTCGTGGCGCGTTGCGCCACAGTGGTCGCCGTTCGCGATGTTCCTGGTGTGCTTTGTGGTAATGCTGATCGTGCTGGCTTGGATGCTGCGGATGTTCTTCGGCGCAAAGAGGAACGCGGCGTAGCCAGAGAGTTGAGTGTTCAGCATAATAGCTGTTGGAGTCGGCGGGGGAACTCGTTATAAAGACCGCAGCCGGTCGGGGTGCGGGAGTCCGCATCTTGCCGGGCAACGGCGGTGTTAGCAGTTTATGAATCGAAGCGAACTCGAAACCAAGTCGCGCAAACAGTTGCTTGCGGTTGCGGAGCGCGCTGGCATTTCCGGCCGGCGCGGACTCAGCAAGGCCGGGTTGATCGAGTCGCTCCTGTCGGCCCCGCCGCCGCGTTCTGAAGAACCGGCGGATCTGCCTGCCAGCTACGGCCGCACGCGGCTGACGCTCGTCGAGATCGAGCCGCACTGGATTCACGCCTACTGGGAAATCACCAGGCCGGACTGCAAGGCGGCGCTGGCCGCCGCCGGGCCGGAAGCCGGAGAAACAGCATGGGTGTTGCGCTTCTATGATGTCACCGACGTCGAGTTCGACGGCGTCAACGCGCGCGACAGCTTTGACGTGCCGGTGGATGTCTCCACCGGCAACTGGTATGTCAACCTTTGGTCCGGCGGAAAAACCTACTGCGCCGAAATCGGCCTGCGCACGCCGGGCGGTTTGTTCCTACCGGTGAGTCGGTCCGGTGTTGTGCAAGTGCCGGCGGCAACAGCCTCGCCGCGTGTGGAAACAGAATGGATGAAAGTCGAGATGGTCACAGGCGAGGCCGCTCCCGTCGAGGAACCGGCTCGCGAGGAAGTGCCCGCGCCCGTCGCAGCGGCGGCGAACGAAGCCAGCGAGCCGCAGCCCGCGATCGTCGGAACCGTTTTGCTGCCGCCCGCCGAGCAGCCCGCCGCGCCTGCGGTCACCGCCGAGAACGTCGGCGTTTCCGAATCGGTCCACGTCGCCATGCCAGAAACATTTCCCCTGCCACCACCGCTGCCAACTGTCGCTGAACCCAAGGCTGCCGCCGGCGCGCCCGGTGCTGCGGCGACGGACCGGTGGTGCGAAGAAATCCTCTCGCCACCGGGATCCAATGGCAACGGCAACAGCCACGCCGCGACAAATGCTGACCGGCCGGTGTCGCAGGAGTCACTGGCGGCGGAGCGCGAGACCGCGCCATCGTCGCACAACGTGGACCGTTTCGGCTCGACCAGCGACGGCCTCGGCGCCGCGGCGACTGAACGCGCGCCTTCGATCAAGCTGGAACTGAACGCCGAAGTGGTCATCTACGGCCGAGCGATGCCGGGCCAGATGGTGGAGGTCTGCGGCCAGACGGTGAAGGTGAATCCGGACGGCACGTTCAGCGTGCGGATGGCGTTGCCGCTGGCCGACGACGATATCATTCGCGGCAAGTAACAATGGCCCTCGGATACCTCGCGCTGGTTTTACACGCGCACCTGCCGTTTGTGCGCCACCCGGAGGACGACGATTTCCTCGAAGAGGACTGGCTCTACGAAGCCATCACCGAAAGTTACATCCCACTGCTCTGGACGATGGAGGGGCTGGCCGCAGACGACGTGGATTTCCGGCTGACGATGTCGCTAACACCGACGCTGGTGGCGATGCTCAACGACGAGCTGCTGCGGCAACGTTACGAGCGCCGCCTCGACCGTCTCTGCGAGCTGGCGGAGAAGGAGGTTGAGCGCACGCGGCACTTGCCCGACTTCCACGACAACGCCGTTTTCTACCGCGACCGCTTCCGCGCGGCGCGCGAGGACTACTGCAACCGCTGGAAACGCGATCTGGTCGGCGCGTTCGCGCGGCTGCAACAGGCCGGCCAACTGGAGATCATGGCGACGGCGGCGACGCACGGTTTTCTGCCGTTGCTGCGCTCCAATCCGGCGGCGGTGCGCGCACAGGTGTTCCTCGGGGCACTGGACTACGTGAAAACATTTGGCCGCGCGCCGCGCGGCGTGTGGCTGCCGGAGTGCGGCTTCTATCCCGGCCTCGACGAAACGCTGAAAGAGGCGGGGTTGCGGTATTTCTTTGTCGAGACCGACGGTATCCATCACGCCAGCGACCGCGCGAAGTTCGGCGTGCATGCGCCGCTCTACTGTTCCAGCGGCGTGGCGGCGTTCGGGCGCGACCCGGAGGCTTCGCGGCAGGTGTGGAGCGCGTCGGAGGGTTATCCGGGCGACCACGACTACCGGGATTTTTACCGCGACATCGGCCACGACCTGGATTTCGACTACATCAAGCCTTACCTCCACCGCGACGGCCGGCGCGTCAACACCGGCATCAAGTATCACCGCGTCACGGGCCGCACCGACTGCAAGGAGCCATATGTGCGGCAGCGCGCGCTTGACAAGGCGGCGATGCACGCGAGGCATTTTTTGGAGAGCCGACGACGCCAGGTGGAGGGACTGCGCGCAGCGATGGGACGCAAGTCGGTGGTCGTGGCACCCTACGACGCAGAGCTGTTCGGCCATTGGTGGTTCGAGGGGCCGGTCTGGTTGAATTATCTCTGCCGCCAGATTGCCGCCGACCGGAAAACGCTGGAGCTGGTCGCCGCGCCGGAATATCTGGCCGAGTATCCGGTCAACCAGGTTGCCACGCCGGGCGCGTCGAGCTGGGGCTACAAGGGCTACAACGAAGTCTGGCTCAACGCCTCCAACGACTGGATTTACCGGCACCTACACGCCGCTGCCGATCACATGTGCGAACTGGCTGGCCTGTTTCCCGACGCCGACGGGCTGACGCGCCGTGCGCTTGACCAAGCCGCACGCGAGCTGCTGCTGGCGCAGTCGAGCGACTGGGCATTCATCATGACGCGCGGCTCGATGACGCCGTATGCGGTTCGACGCACAAAAGAACATCTGCTACGGTTCCGAAAACTTTACGACATGCTGAAAGGAAATCGCGTTCACGAAGAGTGGCTGGGGGAGTTGGAATCCAAAGACAACCTCTTCCCCCGGCTCGACTACCGCGTCTACCGCACGGATTACCGTTTCGCTATGGAACGCGAGCAACCAACGGCAACAGTCAGCTTGAAAACGAAAGGCAAGTAATGAAGCTCGAACCGATTCCTGAAATCATTGACGGTTTGCCCAACCTCTGTGGCTGGGAAAAGGAAGTTGAAGCGGCCACGCGCCACAGCGGGCCGGTATATGCGGGCCGCACGCCATTCCATGCGGACCGGCTCCAGTCGGCGTTCGGGCTGGCGCTGCACATGCACCAGCCGCTGATCCTACAGGACGGCGACCTAGCGACCGCACCGATTATTGGCAACCTTCAATACATGATGGAGCGGCAGCATGTCCACGGCATGCACGACGCGCCGGTGTTCGCGCATTGCTACAGCCGCATCGCCGACTTCATCCGCGAACTGGCCGACGCCGGACGCCAGCCGCGCATCATGCTCGACTACTCCGGCGAACTGCTGTTCGGCCTGCGCCAGATGGGCCGAGGCGACATTCTGGACAATCTCAAGACGATCGTTCACAACGACCGCTACTGGCCATGCGCCGAATGGCTCGGCACGATGTGGGGCCACGCCGTTGTCCCTTCGACGCCGGTGCCCGATGTCGCGCTTCACGTCCGCGCGTGGCAGCACAACTTCGCCGCCATCTTTGGCTGGGACGCGCTGCGGCGCGTGCGCGGCTTTTCGCCGCCGGAGATGCACCTGCCAAATCATCCTGATCTTGCTTACGAATACGTCCGCGCGCTGCGCGAGTGCGGCTACCAATGGCTATTGGTTCAAGAACATACCGTTGAGGAAGCCGACGGCCAAGGCTTGCGCGAGCGATATCTGCCGCGCCGGCTCGTCGCCCGCAGCTCGCGCAGCGAGGAAGCCTCCATCGTCGCGCTGATCAAGACCCAAGGCTCTGACACCAAACTTGTCGCGCAAATGCAACCGTTGAGCGAAGCCCGCGGCCTGCAACCGCGCGAGCTGGCCGGTCAACGCGTGCCGCCGCTGGTGGCGCAAATTGCTGACGGCGAAAACGGCGGTGTAATGATGAACGAGTTCCCCAACAACTACAAACCGGCGTGGCACAGCCTCGGCACCGAAGGTGTCGTCGGCATCAACGGCACCGAGTATCTCGAACTGCTCGCGGCAGCCGGCGTGACGGAGAAGGATTTCGCGCCAATCCAGCCGCTGCACCAGCACACGCTCTGGCAGCGCGTTGGCGACCGGCCCACGACCGAGGGCGTCGCCAAGGCCATCGAAGAAGCGAAGCGCAGCGACCATCGCTTCAACATGGAAGGCGGCTCGTGGACGAATAACCTGAGCTGGGTGCACGGCTACGAGAACGTGCTCGACCCGATGAATAAGCTCAGCGTCGCGTTCCACGAGAAGCTCAACGGTCGCGCTGTGGACACGCGCAGCCATGCCTATTGCAACGCGCTGTTTCATAACCTAGTGGCGCAAACCAGTTGCTATCGCTATTGGGGGCAGGGTCGCTGGACCGACTACGCGAGAGAAATCTGCCGGCGCGGCATGGCGGAGTTGAACAGCAGTTTCTGACGATCCGATGTGAGGCGAACAGACCGTGCGGGGAAATCGCGACGGCGACACTACATTTTCGCCGTTTCGATCAACTCTTTCAGGCGGACCAGATACCGCGCGCCGAAAGCGCCTTCGACAACGCGGCGGTCGCAGCCGAGCGTCAGGCGCACCACGTGACGCGGCAGGATTGCGCCTGACACGACGACTGCCTCCCGGCGGATTGCGCCGATGGCGAGCACTGCGGTCTGGCCGGGCCAGATGACAGCGTTGAAAACTTCCACGTCATACATGCCGAGGTTGGTGATCGTGAAATTGGCGTCGGCGTTGTCGTGCGCGATGAGTTTGCCTTCGCGCGCTTTGGCGGCCAGATCGTTCAACTCGTCCGCAATTTGCTGGAGGGTCTTGTTCTGGCAGTCGTGCAACACGGGCCACAACATGCCATGCGGCGTATCCACAGCCACGGCGATGTTCGCGGAGGTGTTGGGTCGCCAGCTGCGGCCGAGGAACGTTGCGTTGATGCGCGGATGACCCGCCAGCGCGTCGGCGCTGAGTTTGACCATGATGGCGGTGATACGCGGCGCGTCCTTGCGGGACTTGCGCCAAGCTACAAGGTGCGTCGCGTCGGCAACGACGGTGATGTCGTATTGTGGAATGTCCCGGTGCGCCTGCGACATGCGCTGCGCCAGCACTTGCTCCGCGGGACTGAGGAGAACCTGCTTGGCCGCGGTCGCAGCCGTTTCTTTGTCAGGCGCTTCGGGGGCGGTTTTTCGCTGCGCAATTGCGACTTCAACGTCCCGCACGATGATGCGTCCGCCGGGACCGGTGCCGGATAAACCGTCAATCTCCACGCCGCTCGCCATGGCAAGCCATCGCGCGCGATCGGTGATTGCGCCGCGCTGGGGTGCCTCGGCTTTCGTTTGCGCTCCCGGCTCAGCCGCGGTTTCCTCGGCAGCTGGTTCTTCAGCGGCTTCCTCCGCGGCCTCTTCTTCAGCCGTTTCTTCCGACTCCTGTCCTGCTTCCGCTTGGGCTTGGAGCTCCGGCTGATCGTCCTCGATGATGCCGAGAACATCGTCGGCACTCACCTCTTGGCCGGCATCGCAGAGAATCTCGCCCAACATCCCCTCCACCTGGCTTTCGATTTCGAGGATCGTTGTGGACGTTTCGATCTCGAGAATAACATCCGTCTTCTGGATGTTGTCGCCGATCTCTTTGCGCCACCGGCCGATGACAACCCGCTCGCCCGCAGGCACTCCTTCCGGAAGTGTTATCTCATATCTCATACGCGCTCGGTGCCGCTCTCCTTTGCTCTGCGAACTCTACACCCGAAGCCGCTGCCTGCCCATAGAAATTTTTCGTCCGTCCGCGCCGTGCCGCGCGCGCCTAGTCCGCCTTGTCCCATGCGGGGCGGTGATGGGGAAACTCGGCTTTGAAATCGCCGAGGCTCGACCAGTGGAGACGTTTGTTGAGGTCCACTTCGGCAACGGCGACGGTGCCCCATTTCTCGGCCTGTGCGAGCGGCAGTCCCTCGTGGTCGAAGATGGCGGAGATCATCCACTTCGTGGACGGGTCGGTGTAGGTGCTGCTGACGACATAGACATGGTTTTCGCAGGCACGCGCGGCGGCGAGCAGCGGGTTGCAGCCCCAGACCGGCCACGCGATCACCTCCGCGCCGCGATTGCTCAGCCGCCGCGCCACTTCTGGAAAGAAGCCGTCGTAACAGATCATCATGGCGACCTTGCCGAAGCGTGTGTCGAACACCGGATACTCGTGACCTGGCTGGATGCCTGCCTCGATCTCGCCGCGCGGGAGCGTCACCTTGCGGTATTTGCCGGCAAGCTTGCCGTCGGGGCCGATGAGCACGGCAGTATTATAAATAAGGTGCCGCTCGCGCTCAACGAGACCGGCGACGATGTAAAAATTGTGCTGCCGCGCGAGCGTGCCGAAGTATTCCGTCGAGGGACCCGGCACCGGCTCGGCCGCGTCGGCCATTTTCAGGCCCGTGGAGGCGTAAGTGAGCGTTTCGCCGAGGACGACGAGGTCGGCCTTCTGTCGCGCGGCTTCCTCAATCAACGGCGCAAACAACCGACAATTGTCCGCCGGCGTCTTGCAGCCGTGCGGCCGGAAATGCACCGTCGCCAGTCGCACGACGCGCGGCGCGGGCACGGCGGTTTCGGTGAGCGACACGTTGCTCCATTCTACCTTGCCGCGTGTAGCCCAGCGCAGATGCAGTTCCACGACGGCGCGTGTCGCTGCCGATGGCACGCGGTAGATGTCGGAGACTTCCGTCCAGCCGCGAGCGTCGGCGGCTTTGTCGGTCGGATACTCCGGCTCGGAGCGCGTCGGTTTGCCAGCCTGAAACCCGCGTGTTTCCGGCTCGTCACGCATCGCCGGCTTGCCTTTGTCATCAAGCCAGATCACGCGAGCTACCACGCTGCGGCGCGGCACAGCCACGTGGGTCGTCTTGCGCAGCACGCAGAAGCGGTAGTGCTGGCCGCCTTTGACCGGAAATGTTTTTGTCCACCAACCCGCGAGACCTTCGCGGGCGTCAGCCTGGATGACGAAGCTGCCGGCGAGGTTCGGCCCGCCCTTCGGGTTGAATGCGAAGGCCGGCTGGATTTCCTCGCGCGGCGCGGCGGTTGTCCAACCGTCGGGCGCGGGCGTGGCAGCGCAGAGCAGAGCGGCGGGCACAAGCGCGCAGATGCCGATGAGGAGGGAAAGTGTAAAGCGATCGAGTTTCATAGCGGAACCTCAGTTAAGTTCGGCGTCGATCAAAGCACCGAACCGCCGCCGATGTCAAACGCCGAGGGTGTGCTGCTTTACACTGGCTTCGAGATGACCGAGCATGCCACCACCAAATGGAACGACTATTGAGGTCCTTGCTTGCTCTCGCCAAACAGGTATTGCTCCAGATGCAATGAGCGAACAACGTTCAGCACGTTGGGTTGGGGATTGAGGAGGGTGACATCCGTGTCGCGCAACCGGCCCTGTTTCTTGATGCGAAGTATCAGGCCAGCACCCGCGCTGTCTATGAACCGGACTTCGGCAAGGTCTATGGCAATGCGCTTCGGCTTGGCAACGCAGCATTCCATGTAGCTCTCGGTGAGGTGTTTCACCGCTTCGACGTTCGAAGTCACAATCTCCCCATGCCATGTCAGCGGTTTCGGCGCGGGGGAAAGGTCCAGCGTGGCAACGGCATGGATGTTGCGCGATCGCTCCATAATCATTTGTTTCGCTGTGTCGAGATCGGGTGCGACGGCCAGCAACTCCGGCATCCGCATCCGATCAAGCGCCTGTTTCGCGACGAGCGACGGAGACACCAGCACGAAGTGGCAGTCCGAAGCTGTGAGACTTTTGTGCAGCCAGATCAGCAATCCGACGCCGGTGCTGTCAATGAACTCCACGCTCGCCATGTCAACCAGCAGGTGGGCCGGCGACGTCACGAAACATTTCCAGAGCCATTCGTGCTCCCGCACCACGGCAGCATCAAAGCGTGGCGGAATTTTCACCTGCTCGAATCCCGCCTCGGTCTTCTCGGCCACCACCATCAGCCGGCGATGCCGCGCCGTGTGCCGCCGCCGCACCTGCAACTGCCACCATTGCTCCAGCAGTCCACTGCTCAGCACCCACAAGTTGGTCGTGTAACGCCAAAGTAATCATTAGCATATTTATCTTTGACAACACTGGGACGATGAGGTAGAGGATATAGCTAAATTTGGCGGGTAAGTATGAGTATGGAGGTTTATCTATGAACTTGAATTTGTGGCAGAAGAGAATGGTGCGAACCATTGGGTGCGTAGCTCTGTTGCTCGCGTTCCAAGTGGCTGATGCCGCGACTCGTCCAGGGCGTGTCGCAGTATGTGCCGTCAAGGGAACTGCAGAGTATCAAATCAGGGGCGAACTCACGTGGCAACCGTTGAAAGTTGGGATGGTGCTGGCTGAGGGCGTCTCCATCCGGACTGGCAAGGGATCCGAGACTGACCTTGCGTTTACTACTGGAGCGATTGCTCGTGTTACCGAGAAAACATCGGTTAGCATTGATAAACTCACAGAAGAAACCAATGGGGTTCCCCAATCTAACAGGCGGCCGGTAGGAAACACAGAGTTGACGGTGCAGCGCGGCAAGTTGATGACGGAGGTAGCCAAGCAGACATTGGGATCCAAGTTCCGTGTGCATACTCCGGCAGGCAACATTGACGTCAAAGGGACTCAATTGATCATCACATACGATCCGACGACAGGCCAATTTACCCTGTCAGTTCCTGAAGGTTCAGTGACGCTAACGCTGCCTGATGGTCGGTTGGTCACCGTGACCCAAGGCAACCAAATCACTGGGACTTACTATCCGGCGACTGGGCAGGTTGTGCTGACACAGCCGGTGCCGGCTCCGATGGATCCCGCTTTTCGTGAATTTTTGAACGACAACATTCGTTCGGGAATAAGGGAATTGGTCATAAACTCCACAGGGCCCATCGACCTTGATGCTGTGATTCGAGCTGCAATTGCCGCTGCTGGAGGGGCCTATGCTCCGATTGTAGTGGTAATTCCCAATATAACCAATCCGACAATAGTCAGCCCATCTTTACCAGCTGAGCCTTAGTCAGTGGTGCAGCAGTTGTTGTGTGCAGGTGATAGGACGAGTGAAAGAGTAAAAACGAAGTAGAAAAGAGAATGAAAGTTCAAGGTTCTCTGCAAGGAGAAGTAATGACAATGAACAACGACATACAGGGGAAAACCTTATCGTTTGCAGTGGCAGGGGCGTTGGTCTTTCTGACCACTGTTGGTTTGGCCGCCGATGCAGGCATCTCGCCCAGTGCAGGAGCTGCTGCGCTTCAGGCGAGCAGCGGCAAGCTGGATAGCGCAAAGATGATTCTGGACGACGTTGCCATTCAGTCGCGCGCAGGGACGACGTATGCGGCGGCGGGACCAGTGGCGGTTGTGCCGAGCAACAATCCGGCCGCTAATGTTGAGACCGCGTCCGGCACAGAAGCGCTTTCGCTTCAGGCTTTTGGCAGCAAACTGGATGACGTCAAAATAAAAATCGGGGACGTTTACGTGCATCCGCACTTGGGAACGGCTTTCACTTATGATGACAACCTCACCATTTCGTCTGGCGGTAGTCAGCAAGGGGATTTTTACGCCCTCGTGAGCCCTGGCGTGCAGTTCCAGTATGAGAAGGGTGAGAATGACATCTCATTGGATTATCAAGCTGGGATTCAGCGGTTTTTTAGGCTCACTTCGATGGACACGGTGGATCACAACGTAATGCTAACTGGCAAATTCTCACCTATTGAGAAGCTGCGCCTGAATGTTGCGCAAGGGTTTTCGAGAGCGACGGGTGGTGAAAGCCGGGATCAATTCGGTTCGCCGACGGGACAAATCGGTGAGCGCGTTCCTGGAACGCGCACGGAGATCGTGAACTACACGACTGCACTGGGCGCAGAGTATGACATCAGCCAGAAAACCGCGATTGGCGCTGATTTCACCATGAGTATCTCGGATTACACTAATCCTCCTGGGCTCGTCGGCAACACTAGCTACGATGTCAGAGTTCCTTTCTATTATCACCTCTCGTCCAAAACAGATCTGTTCCTTGGCGCTGATGGCGGGGCATCGTCTGTAGATAGAGGCGCAAATTCAACCTACGGAGGGTTCGACGTTGGTGCCAGAACACGCCTCACCGGAAAGATTAATGGTTCAGTCAGAGTGGGTTACCAGCACCGTGACTTTGAAGGGGGCGGCATCTCCAGCATTGATACCGTGGTCGCTACGGCCAGTGCGGATTGGGCTATAACGCATCACACAACATTAGTAGGAAGCATAAACCGAGGCGTTGCCCCTGCCGCGAGCACGATCAACAATTATATTGAAAGCACATTGTTGGATTTGTCGGTTCATCATAAGCTGTGGCATGACAAAATCACGTTATCTGGGGGCGTTGGATATGAGCGCGATGACTACGGCCAGCCGTTTGCCACTTTTACGGGCTCTGGTGCGACGGGTAGTCGGTCAGATGATTATTACTACCTGAGGGCAGGGTGCGATTACGCAATTAGAAAGTGGTGGTCGGCTGGCGCTAATTACAGGTTTCGGTCAAGTGTTTCTTCTCTTTCTGCCTACGACTTTGACAACAATATGGTGTCGATTTATACCCGGGTGTCATTCTAAAATGCATGTATGGGCATAAACGCAAGGAATGAAATTAAGAAGCATCGTGGCAGAATTGATGGAATTGAGCGTTGTTGTAAGTGGCGGAATGATGCGCCAATAATTCGGGCGGGAAAGCAAGCTCTGTGCGTGAGATTGTTATTGGTATTGGTTATTGCAGGCTTGTCGTGGTTGACCAATTGGGATCTGTTGGCAGCAGAGTCTGACAGGGAGGGGGGGGGGGCTAAGAAACCGGAAGTTTCGGCAGGTTTTCACCCGCAACAGGCGACTGTTTCGACGAATTCCGAAGAATATCGTATTCGAGCAGGTGACAGCCTGAGCATATCAGTATTTCAAGAGCCAGATCTGTCGCAGAAGGCCAAGGTGACTCAGTCGGGTTCGATTCGCCATCCGCTTCTGGGAGTTGTTCAAGTAGAGGGGCTTACCACATCTGAAGCGGAGAAGAAAATCACCGGATTGTTGGCCAAGGATTATCTAGTAAACCCCCGTGTGTCGATCACGGTGGATACATACCGGACCAGGCGCGTGACCTTGCTTGGGGAGGTAAAGCAGCCGGGCATTTTTGAAATACCCGAACAAGAGTCAATGACACTGTTGCAGGTTGTTGGACGTGCCGGAGGTTTCACAAATATTGCCGCTACTGATCGTGTTGCCATTATTCGAACAGAAAATGGCAAGGAACAAGTGATCCGAGTCAACGTTCCGGCACTGATTAAGAGCGGCGATAAGAGCAAGGACATAGAACTGAAACCGGGCGATGTGATATCGGTTCCTGAAACATTTTTTTGAGACATATGACACAAGAGCGCCCATTTCAGGATCACGATTACGACATTCCCGAGGGGCAACAGACCCATTGGAGGGAATATGTGCGGGTGTTATGGGAGTGGAAATGGATTACCATTACCGCGGTTGTCATTGGTGCGACGTTGGGATTGATCCAGAATTTTAAGGCAGTGCCTGTCTATCAGGCCACTACGCCCGTTGAATTGGATGCGGACGCGCCAAGGATCGTCAACTTTCAAGATGTTACGGCAACCGACACGCGCAGTTCAGATTACTTGAATACCAAAGTGCAAGTCCTGAGGAGTCGGTCGCTTGCCGAGAAAGTTGTCAAGACGCTCGCGTTGAATGATAATCCTGACTTTCTGCCCGGGGCGGGCAAGGATGCAGACTTCGCAGGAGCGTTGCAGGGATGCGTATCGGCCCAACTCCGTCGCGGAACTCGTATCATCGATATCACCGCTGAGCACACCAATCCCAAGATGGCGGCGCTGGTTGCCAACGGTGTCGCACAGGAATTTGTGAAGCTGAATTCGGAGAACAGGCTCTCAGCTTCAATGGACGCGATCCGTTGGCTAAGCACGCAAGCTGAACAGTATAAGACGCAATTGGCAAAATCCGAGGCAGCCGTTCAAGAGTATCGCGAGAAAACGCGCGATGTGTCCTTGGAAGACAGCTACAACATCGTTTTGGATAAGCTCAAGTCAATGAATACAGCGTTCGGCAATGCCAAAATGGCCCGAATGTCGACAGAAACAGAATGGAAGCAGGTGCAGGCGCTTCTTGATAGCGGACGGGATGCTGCTCTCATTCCAGCGATTGCATCAGACGGAGAAGTTGAGGCGCTTCATCAGAGTTTGACCCAAAAACAGATAGCGGTCTCCGCGCTCAGGGAGCGTTACAAAGACCAATATCCAGCGATGATAGTCGCGTTGAGTGAACAGAAGGAAATAGAAAACAAACTTAAGCAGGCTTGTGTTGCGGCTGTTGAGAAGATAAAGGCGCGATACGCCGTGGCCAAGGCTCAGGAAGAGAGTCTGGCCGAGCCTCTTGCAGAACAGGAGAAGCAGGCTTTGGAGTTGAGCAGAAAACTGGTTGAATATATTGCTCTGAAACGTAACGCCGAGTCTGATCGGCAACTGTATGACAGTCTTTTGGTGCGCATGAAGGAAGCGGGGGTTACGGGCAAGCTTGAATTTAATAACATGCATATCATTGATCCGGCGCGCGTTCCGGGAGGTCCTTGCAGGCCGGACAAGAAGAGGAACCTTGTGTATGCGATTGTGATGGGGCTGCTTGCCGGTCTTGTGATCAGCTATGGGGCTCACTTTTACGATGACAAGATCAAAACCTGCAAGGACATCGAATCCTATTTGGGGATGCCGTTGTTGTGCGAAGTGCCTCGAATTGAAAGCAGGTCTGACTCAGACAGAGCCACCATCGTCAGCACGGATCCCCTGTCGCTGGCGTCTGAGGCATTCTCAAGTCTGCGGGCAACCATAGGAGCGACTCCAAACGCGAAGGACATCAAGGTATTGATGGTTACCAGCACCGCGCCGGGTGAAGGCAAGTCTCTGGTCGCATCGAACATGGCAATAGCGTTTGCTCATGACAATCTGCGCACGTTGCTGATTGATGCTGACTTGCGCCATCCCACGCTTTACAAGAATTTCCAAATCAAGACGCAGACGGTGCGGGGCCTTTCCCAATACTTGATGGATGGCTGCAAACGGGAAGATGTCATTCTAAAGAGTGAAATTCCCAATCTGGATATCATTATAGCCGGCAAGATTGCGAAGAATCCAGCAGAGTTGCTTGGTTCTGCTCGTATGCGCGAACTGATTGAACAGGAGCGCCAGCGATATGACCGGATCATAATAGATACTCCCCCTGTTGCGGTCGTCAGCGATGCAATTGTTCTATTGCCTCGGGTGCAGGGCATCATATTCGTTACACACTTCCGGAAACTTCGCCGGGATGCTGTAGCGCGCGCCGTGAAGAAACTGCGGGAAATGGGCGCGCCACTGATTGGCAACGTGCTCAACAATATCGATTTAAAGAAGCACGGTTACTATTACTATCCCTATCACGGTTCGTATCGCTACCCTTATTATCATAAGGGGGACGGTAGGCGGCGAACGGAAGGTGAGGAAGAATCCGAATCCTAAGAATTTGTGTGGGATGCTGGAATATCAATCCCAAGACGCGAGATGGTTAATGTTATGCAAAGTTGGAGAGCGGCGCCTTTAATGACGATGGAGTCATGCACAAGGCACCGAGATGGCGGTAGCTTGCCCTGAAATGTCAGTCTTCTTGCAGTAGCGAAGCGCCTCTTTCACGTCTTCGTGCGGTTTGTTCTCATCCCACGTATGGGTGATGCTTCATGTTCCTCGAAATCTTGTGACTATTGCTGTCCGCGTATTTGTTGTTCTGATCCTTGTTTTTGCCCCATGGGCATTCGGATCAACTGAGCCATGGGCTCAAACGACGATTCAATCGCTGACTGGCTTGATTTTGGTGTGCGTCATTTTGGAGGCAAGCTTGGGTTTCGAGAGACGGTCTTGGGACTTGCTGTGGAGTTGGTGGTGGGGAGCGCCGCTCTTGGCGCTGGTGATTTACACCGCGCTGCAAGCGCTCAACCCATCACACTACTACCAACTTGCCAGCCAAAGCCTTTTGCCCCGCACGTGCATCAACTGGCTGCCATACAGTGCCGATGCAAGCATTACGTGGGGCACGTTACGCATGTTGATGGCATATGCAGTGTTATTTTGGGGGGTGGCTTGGTGCTTTAAGGGTGTAGTAGAAGTCAAAGTCCTCTTGATGATCCTGGCTGTCAGCGGTTTTGCTTTGGCATTGGTTGCGATTCTACAGAGTG
This sequence comes from Verrucomicrobiota bacterium, assembly GCA_026397915.1. Taxonomy (GTDB): domain Bacteria; phylum Verrucomicrobiota; class Verrucomicrobiia; order CAIQCK01; family CAIQCK01; genus CAIQCK01. The sequence continues at coordinate 39,192 of JAPLTX010000058.1, read as the reverse complement.
TGTCCGGAGAACAAAAGTTGCTGTGGTTCAGAAAATCGCCTATTCCGGAATTCATGGGGTCATTCGTAAACCGAAACAATTATGCCGCATACATGAATTTACTCATACCCGTTACGCTGGCGCTCGGGTGTTACGTTGGCGAAATGAAACCAGATGCCCGATCAAAAGGCCACGCTGGTTATCTGTTTTACTTCATGGCAGCCGTCATGACGGCGTCTGTGCTTCGCTCGGGTTCGCGGGCGGGCCTGATGATTTGTGTGCTGCTCTTGGCATGTTGGCTGTGGAATTTGATATTTGCAGGAGAACGTATGGTTCATGGAGGTCGCAGGCGTTTGTTCCTATCAGTCTCCATCGTGATTCTTGCAGCCGCAGGATTATTGCTGTTCTCTGGCGTGGAGCCACTCGCCGAACGCTTTGCCGCGCCCGCCAATATGGAGGAGGCGCAGATGCGTGAGAACAGTAACACACGGCCTATTGCTTACCGGGCAACGTTCGAGATGTTCCGGGATCATTGGCTGTATGGAATCGGTGCCGGGACTTTTCCGCGTGTTTTCCCATACTATCAGCCCGCATCACTCGCTGGTTTTTGGCCATATGCTCACTGTGACTGGTTGCAATACATCGCTGAACTGGGAGTGGTAGGGTTTGCGCTCCTGGCAGGTGTGATGTTTGGGATTCTCCGGAGATGTGCGCATAATTGTTTGTCGATACGGGAATGTCAGGATGCACATGCAGAAACTCGCATCTTCCGAAGGCACGTGCTTCCGGCCTTGGGCTTTAGTTTGGCCGGGGTTGCACTGCATGCTTGTGTGGACTTCCCGTTGCATATCCCCGGAGTCGCAACCTTGGCCGCTGCGTATTTGGCTCTCGTATATCATACGGCATGATGATCCCGGTGTTGGACGTCGCGGGAAAGCGAAGCCACTGTTGTTTGAATGAACCTGTGTGTTTTTGAAGAATCAAGCGGGGCGTAATCCGGTCGAAAAAGTGGGATGATTGGCTAGGGTTTCGTGATACTTGGTTGGCGGTTCCTATGTGTGGAATTGCATCTGTTTTTGCCTATCATTCGAGTGCCTCGGCGGTAGATCCGCAAGAGTTGAGACGCATTCGCGATCACATGGTTGCCCGTGGGCCTGACGGATCTGGAGAATGGTATTCACCCGATCATAGGGTTGGGTTGGCTCATCGACGTTTGGCCATCATTGATCTTTCCGAGAGTGGCGCGCAGCCGATGCTGGGTGAGGACGGCCGGTTCGTGATTAGTTTCAACGGAGAGATTTACAACTATCGCGAACTTCGTCAGGAACTTGAGCACAACGGGCACTCTTTTAAGTCTCAAAGCGACACGGAAGTGTTGCTCCACCTGTATGCGGAAAAAGGCGAGGCCATGGTTCGGGATCTTCGTGGCATGTATGCGTTTGCGATTTGGGATGTGCGACGATGCGCTTTGTTTCTTGCGCGGGATCCATTTGGAATCAAGCCGCTTTACTTTGCTGACGACGGCAAAACCTTTCGCGCTGCTTCACAGGTCAAAGCTCTTTTGGCGGGTAACTGTGTGGATACGGCTCCGGAGCCTGCGGGCCACGTTGGGTTCTTTCTGTGGGGACATGTGCCGGATCCTTGGACTTTTTATCGCGGCATCCGGGCGTTGCCAGCCGGCCACACGCTTTGCGTGGATAGTCGCGGGGTCAAACAGAGCTGCTTCAGCCGGGTCACGAGTATACTAGCCGCGGCGGAGAAGGCAGCGGATAAACAGGCGGAGCAGGACCGGCTCATTGTGTTGCGGTATGCGATGCGAGACACGGTGCGTCATCATCTGGTTGCTGATGTGCCCGTGGGTGTGTTCTTGTCTTCTGGATTGGATTCCACAACCTTGGCCGCGCTGGCAGCGGAGGAAGGTGGACAGTTGCGAACAGTCACACTGGGCTTTGCTGAATACAAGGGCACACCCATGGACGAGACTCGTTTGGCTGAACAAGTGGCGAAACATTATGGTGCCACGCATCAAACCATTTGGGTCACGCGTTCTGATTTCACGTCTCATGATGATCGGCTGTTTGCGGCCATGGATCAGCCATCCATTGACGGCGTGAATACTTATTTTGTCAGTCTGGCAGCACGGCGGGCATCTCTCAAAGTGGCTTTGTCGGGTCTTGGTGGAGACGAGCTGTTTGGAGGTTACCCAAGCTTTAAGCAAGTTCCACGGCTGGCCAGCACGCTGTGTTTCTTCAATCGCCTTCCGCTCTTTGGCCGCGCGGTGCGTGTCTTATCCGGGCCTGTTCTGAAGCGATTTACCTCACCCAAGTATGCCAGCCTGCTCGAATACGGAGGAACTTGCAGCGGAGCTTACCTTTTGCGTCGGGGCATGTTCATGCCTTGGGAGTTGCCTGAGTTAATGGATGGTGAGATGGTCCGCCGTGGCTGGCAGGAATTGCAGCCGCTGGTGCATCTGGGAGAAACTCTCGAAGGTTTGCGTTTGCCGCGGCTGCAAGTCACCGCTTTGGAGAGTTGTTGGTATATGCGCAACCAATTGTTGCGTGACTCGGATTGGGCGAGCATGGCCCATTCCTTGGAGATTCGAACGCCGCTTGTAGATCTATCGTTGTGGAGATCCGTGGCTCCACTGGTCATTGGTCGCAACCCTGTAACCAAGCAGACCATGGCGCGCACGTCGGTGAAGCCGTTGCCACCGCAGGTTCTGCATCGTCGCAAGACGGGCTTTTCTATTCCCGTGCGTGAGTGGTTAACAGGCGGGAAGGTCGCTCTTGGTGCCCGGGAACGTGGGTTCCGACCTTGGGCGCGTGAAGTTTATTCCCGATATTGCAATAACTGATGCGAATTCTGGCACTGGTAACAGATGTTTTTGGAAGTTGCGGAGGCATGGCCAAGTTCAACCGCGACCTGTTGAGCGCGCTTTGTGCCCACCCGAATTGTGACGAAGTGGTTGTCATTCCTCGTCTGATGTTGGAAACGGGAAGCCCGTTGCCGGCGAAACTGTCCTGCATCATTTCTGGTTTAAACGGTAAATGGCGATTTGCCCTTGTAGCAATGCGAACTGCATTGAAACGCCCTCGATTTAGCTTGGTCATTTGCGGACACATGAATCTTGTGCCACTAGGTTTCATAACAGCCACACTGGCTCGAGTTCCCTTCGTGACGATCCTTCATGGCGTTGAGGCTTGGCAACCTGCTCCCAGCCGCCTGACTCGTTATCTCCTCCAGTTTTCCAAGTCTTTCATTGCGGTGAGCGAGGTGACAAGACAGCGATTCTTGAAGTGGGCCAAGGTCAGGAATGCGAGCAGCCATGTTTTGCCGAACTCGATTGATGCGGCGCTTTTGGGTTCTGGCCAACCCAGCGAGCGTTTGCTGGATCGCTACGGGTTGCGCGGGCGCAAAGTGTTATTGACCTTGGGCAGGTTTTCAGCGGACGAAAGATACAAGGGGGTGGACGAGGTTTTGAGGATACTTCCCGAACTTGTGGAGAAGGTTCCCAACCTTGTTTATCTCATAGTCGGAGATGGGTCGGACCGCGCGCGGCTGGAGGACAAAGTCCGGCAAGAGGGTCTTGCGGAGTGTGTTGTGTTTGCCGGTCGAGTGCCAGAGGAAGAGAAAGCAGACCACTACCGTTTGGCTGATGCGTTTGTGATGGCCGGTTGGGGCGAAGGGTTTGGCATCGTTTATTTGGAGGCGATGGCCTGTGGAATCCCTGTGGTGGCGAGCAAGTTGGACGCCAGTCGTGAAGCGGTTCGCGATGGAGAACTGGGTGTTTTGGTGGACCCGAAGAATCCCGTTGAACTTCGGGACGGAATTCTCGCCGCCTTGCAAAAGGCCAAGGGCAGAGTGCCTGCTGGCCTCGCGTATTTTTCTTACGCTAATTATCAGAGACGGTGCCACGAGATTATTGACGCCATTTGCCCGGCGCATCAGAAGTAGATCGGCGTTTGCAGGAGCAAACGACGGCTTCGAAAGACGACGCAGAAACACATGAATTCCTTTGGCAAACTTGCGCATGGAATCAGCCACTTTCTGAACAGGCTTCGTTTTGGCAAGGGTGACAGCTACGAAGCAGGCGCGTTTTGGGAACATCGGCACGCCAAGTATCAATCGGATTTCAGAGCGGTTGCCGATTCTTTGGCTGACGCGCATGACCGTTATCCAAAACAAAAAGCTCAGTTCCTGAAATTTCTTGAGGAAACGGGGATCAAGTTGGATGGCGGCGCCCATTGCATCGAATTCGGTTGCGGAAACGGTTTTTGGACAAAGGTATTATTGGATGCGGGGATTCAATCATACTGCGGACTGGACATTTCTTCAACGGCCGTTCGAAACTGCAAGACAAGCATACCGGGCGGGTGTTTTGAACGCGTTGATCTTGGCGAAGAGGATTATACGCCACGACAACCGGCGGACTTGGTGTTCTCGATCGACGTGACGCAGCACATCGTTGAGGAGACCAAGCTTGTCAGATTTCTGCGAAACATGGTGACAGCAACGAAGCCCGGCGGCCATATCGTGCTCACATCTTATTCGGGATTCGGGGATGGATACGCAGACGATGAAACAATGGAATTGATCGGGAAGTTCGTAAAAGTGCGTAAATTACGCTGGGTTTACGCATGGGATTTGCCTACGCTGAAAAAGCATCTGAATGGCTGCGATTTGATCGCTTCGGCCAAGTTTTGGGATAAAACAGTTTTTGCGTTTCTCCGGCAAAGCGGTTTGGAGCAGGCAAGAACGACAGTAAGCGGCTGAACGAAACCAAAGCTTTCACTGGGTATGAACTCTGTTTGTTCGCATCAAGTTTCTCTAGTGCCGGAGGAAGGATTGCACGCATGAAAGTCTTGGTCACAGGTGCAGGCGGATTCATCGGCAGCCATGTGGTAGAAGTGTTGATCAAAGCCGGGCATCAGGTCAGGGCGTTGGTTCGGTATAACAGCCGAGGCAGTTGGGGACACCTCGATGAGTTTGCCTCAAAAGTGCGCGAACAAATCGAGGTGCGGCTTGGTGATGTGACCGACCAGCCGCAGGTGCGATCCTTGGTCGATGGCTGCGATATCGTGTTTCATCTGGCGGCGTTGATCGGCATTCCTTACTCCTACGATGCCCCGGCGTCTTATGTCGCTACTAACATTGGTGGCACATTGAATGTGCTCGAAGCGTGTCGGCAAGCCCGCGTCCGCAGGGTTATCGTGACTTCCACCAGTGAAGTGTATGGCACTGCCCGCTACACGCCCATTGACGAAGGCCATCCGCTGCAAGGACAGTCACCTTATTCCGCCAGCAAAATCGCCGCCGACAAACTTGCTGAATCATTCTATTGCAGCTTCGACCTGCCGGTTGTGACGTTGCGCCCCTTCAATACTTATGGGCCGCGTCAATCCGCTCGCGCCGTGATTCCAACAGTAATGACCCAAGCCCTGCGTGGCGCGGGTGAAATCCATTTGGGTCACTTGACTCCCAAGCGTGATCTAACCTTTGTCGAAGACACGGCGCGAGCGTTCCTGCTGGCCGCGGAAACGCCGGGCATTGAAGGGCAAGTCATTCATTTCGGCCAGGGTCAGGCGGTGAGCATTGGCGAGTTGGCCCAGCGGTGTTTGGATGCTGTTGGCAGCAAGGCACGCTTGGTCAGCGTGCCTGAACGCCAGCGACCGGAGAAGAGCGAAGTGGGGCTTCTGTTGTGTGACGCAGCAAAAGCCCACCGGATGCTAAACTGGACTCCGCAGGTTTCCTTGGACGAAGGCCTGCGCCAGACAGCCGATTACTTGCGCGCCAACTTGCGCCAATACAGGCAAGAGGATTACGTGGTATGAGGAATGAAAATAGAGCCAAGCGCAAGGGTGCTGCAAACGTGCGCGCTGTGATTCTGGCTGGTGGCAAGGGCGTTCGCCTGCATCCGTTCACGGTGAATTTCCCAAAACCGTTGGTTCCCTTGGGTGACACCCCAATTATCGAAGTTTTGATCCGCCGTCTCATCCGTTCTGGCATTACCGATATCACGCTCACGCTGGGGCATTTATCGGAGTTAATAAAAGCCTACTTTCAACACCGCCGGACATTGGCCCAGAAGATCAACCTGCGTTTTGTGGAAGAGGAGAAGCCAACAGGCACGGCGGGCTCGCTCTCACTGGTGCCTGGCTTGGACGACACTTTCCTTGTCATGAACGGCGATCTGTTGACGGATTTGGACTTCAACGCGCTGATTCGTTTCCATCGTCGGCAAAAGGCGCTGCTCACCATTGCCACCCACGTGCGCAAGGTGAAAGTGGATTTGGGCGTGCTTGAGTTTGACGCGAAGCATCAAATCACACGTTACTTGGAGAAGCCCGAGAACACCTATCACGTGAGCATGGGCATCTATGTTTACGAACCAGCAGTGCTCAAACATATTGAGAAGGGAAAATACCTCGACCTGCCTGAACTGGTGCTGCGACTGATCGCCAAAGGCGAGCGGGTTTGCGCTTATCCTGTTGATTGCCTTTGGCTGGATATCGGCCGGCCTGACGATTACGCCAAAGCTCAGAAACTCTTCGCTGAGAAGCAGGACGCCTTCAACCGCGTCTGACTTCTGATTTCGACCTTCCAGTTTTCTGCTTTCCTCAATGTCTTTTCTAATCCCGTTGAGCGATTTGGATTACGGCGCGGAAGAAGCCGCTGCCGTCCGGCGTGTCTTGGAGGGCAAATGGCTTTCCATGGGGCCTGAGACTGGTGCCTTTGAGCAGGAGTTTGCCACAGCTGTGGGCGTTCCTCATGCCTGCGCGGTTTCCAGCGGCACAGCGGCCTTGCACTTGGCGTTCCTCGCGCTCGGCCTTGGGCCGGGCGACGAGGTCATACAACCGGCGGTCAACTTCGTGGCCTCGGCCAATATGACAAGAGCCGTCGGGGCCACGCCGGTGTTTGGCGAGATCGCAGGCTTGGACGCGCCGACACTCGATCCTGCGGAAATCGAGCGACTGATTACTCCGCACACGAAGGCCGTTGTGGTGATGCATTACGGCGGATACTTTTGCCGCATAGTGGAAATCCAGGAGCTATGTCGCAAACACCATCTGGCTCTCATCGAGGATGCTTGTCACGCCGTCGGCGCTACGTGCCCTCTAACCTCTGGCTCCGTAGCCGCTGGTGCCTTGGGCGACATTGGATGTTTTTCCTTTTTCAGTAACAAGAACTTGGTCACTGGCGAAGGCGGCATGGTAACCACCAATCGCGACGACCTGGTCGAGAAGGTGCGTAAACTGCGCTCGCATGGCATGAGCACGCTTACATGGGATCGCCATCGCGGCCATGCGGCAACCTACGATGTGCTGGCACACGGTTACAACTACCGCATTGACGATCTCCGCTCTGCCCTCGGCCGGGAACAATTGAAGAAACTGGAGCGGAATAACCAGCGCAGGCGTGAGTTGACGACGCGGTATTGGCAAAAACTTCAGCTTTTGGAAACGCGCGGCTGGGTTTTGCCGTTCCGAAAAGTTGCAGCGTTGGATTCGGCCGCCTGCCATCTCCTTCCCGTTGTTGCTCTCGATGGTGAAACCCGCTGGCGTTGTGCCGATGCGTTGAAGTCCGCCGGCATCCAGACCAGTCTGCACTACCCGTTTATTCCAGGCTTCACGGCTTTTGCCTGCAAAGAGTCGCGCGGCGGATTGGACAAGTCCATTGCCTTTTGCCAGCGCATTATTACGCTTCCGCTTTACCCGACGATGACCATGACGCAAGTCGAAACGGTTTCAGACGCGCTGATCGCCGCCGCTTGCTGATGTTTTGTTCCAAATGAATTCCTCCTCTCAACCCTCAGGCGATTGGGATTTGATCATCCGTCCCAAGACTGGCTGGTTCGATCTGCATCTGGCCGACCTCTGGCGCTATCGCGATCTAATGATGCTTTTTGTTTGGCGCGATTTTGCGGCGCAATACAAGCAGACCGTTTTGGGGCCGCTCTGGTATCTTCTCCAGCCACTTTTTACCACGCTCTTGTTTACCCTTATCTTTGGCCGGATCGCCAATCTGCCAACGGACGGTTTGCCACAAATGCTCTTCTACATGGCCGGCGTGACGAGCTGGAGCTATTTCGCTGATTGCCTCAGCCGCACGTCGGCGACGTTCATTCAAAACGCTGGCATCTTCGGCAAGGTCTATTTCCCGCGGCTCACCGCGCCACTGTCCATGGTCATCTCCAACCTGATCAAGTTTGGCATCCAGTTCGCTCTCTTCCTCGGATTCCTGGCTTGGTATTGGTTTCAAGGATCACCCGTCCATCCGAACCTTGCCATAGCCCTTACACCTTTGCTTTTGATCATAATGGCCGCGTTGGGATTGGGTTGTGGCATCATCGTTTCATCGCTCACCACCAAGTATCGGGACCTCCAAATCCTGGTGGGATTCGGCGTGCAACTGGCCATGTATGCGACCCCGATCATCTATCCCATGTCCATTTTCCCCAATGCGAGCCGGTGGATCCTGCTTCTAAATCCCATGGCTCCGATCGTGGAAACCTTCCGCTACGCTTACTTGGGGGCCGGTGAGTTTTGCTGGCCGTATCTGGCGTGCAGCGCTGCCATTACTGCGGTCATTCTTTCCATTGGCATCCTACTCTTCAACCACGTCGAGAAGACGTTCATGGATACCGTTTGAGAAAAAGTTGAAAGCTGAAAGTGGAAAACTGAAATGAACGGTCGGTTGCCAGAAGAATTTCGCCAACGGACAAAGAAATACGCCGCAGGCGTGATTCGGCTGTTTGTCAGGCTCGCCAAAACGCAGGAAGAAGCGAAAGTCTTGGGTAAGCAGTTGCTTCGTTCGGGAACGTCGGTTGCTGCCCACGTTCGCGAAGCATCCCGCGCACGATCCAAGGACGAGTTTATCTCCAAGCTCGGCGGTGCTCTCCAGGAAGCCGACGAATCCATGTTATGGCTCGAACTGCTGCGCGAGGAATGTGGAGTTTCCGCCAACATAACCGTGCCCCTTGAACAGGAGTCGTCTGAACTAATTGCCATCTTTACGACGATGATCAAGCGCACGAGGGAAAAACAGAAAACTGAAAGTTGAAAGCAGAAAGGGTCAAATCTTCGCTTTCCGTGTTCTTGATTTTCAATTTTCAATTTTCAGCTTTCTGCTTTTGAAATGAGCACCGTCATTTCCGTTGAATCCCTGTGGAAGAAATACCGCCTCGGCGTGGTGGGCACGGGCACGTTGCGGCACGACCTCAACCGCTGGTGGCATCGCGTTCGTGGCAAGCCGGATCCGTATGCAATGGTAGGGCAAACCTCCTCCCCATCTCCCATCTCCCATTTCCCATCTCCCGCGTCATCCGCCCCCTCTGAGTTGGCGGATGACGAAATCTGGGCCTTGTGCGACATCTCCTTCACGGTAAAGCGCGGCGAGATCCTTGGCATCATCGGCCGCAACGGCGCGGGCAAAAGCACGTTACTGAAAATTCTCTCTCGCGTGACCGCTCCGACCAGTGGCGAAGTCAAGGTGAAGGGGCGCATCGCCAGCCTCTTGGAAGTGGGCACGGGTTTTCATCCCGAACTGACTGGCCGCGAGAACATCTTCCTTAACGGCGCCATCCTTGGCATGACCAAGGCCGAAATCTGGAGAAAGCTCGACGAAATCATTGCCTTTGCCGAGGTGGAAAAATACATCGACACACCTGTCAAACGTTACTCCAGTGGCATGTATGTGCGCCTGGCCTTTGCAGTCGCGGCGCACCTCGACCCGGAGATTCTGATCGTGGACGAGGTGCTGGCGGTTGGCGATGCTGCGTTCCAAAAGAAATGCCTCGGTAAGATGGGTGATGTGGCTCGGGGTGGGCGGACCGTGCTTTTTGTCAGCCACAACATGACCGCCGTGAAGACGCTGTGCTCGAGGGGAGTGCTGTTGGACCAAGGTGCCATACAGGTGTCAGGGGAGATTTCAGATGTAGTCAACGCCTACATCCGGGGCAATGCCCGCAATGTCACCGGACAGGAGTGGGCGACGCCGGAAAGCGCGCCAGGGACAGATGATTTTCGATTCAAGTCAGTGAAGCTGGTTGTTCCAGATCGGGGCGAGACCAACCACCTGACGGTCAAGACTGCCTTTGACATCGTCATTGAGCTTTGGGTTTCCCGGCCAGCCAGTGTCAACCTGAGCCTGCCGCTGAGTCTGATCAGTGGCGAAGTGGTCTTCGTGGTTGCCTCGCCGGCCAAGGATCTTGCAGCCGGTGTGGCACGCTACGTTTGTCATGTTCCGGCAGACCTTTTGAATGATGGGGCCTACATGTTGAGCGTCTTGGTGGTAGCAGACGGTGAAGTGCGTTCCCGACTGCCTGAAGCCCTGACGTTTGAGGTTCATGAAGTGGCTAGGACGGGCCACTGGATGGGAAAATGGCCGGGGTTCGTTCGTCCTCAGATGCGCTGGAACTGCGAGCAATTGCCGGCCAATTCACAGCCATGAGTCAGGCTTCTTTGTTTCTCCGGGCTTTCACGGATGAGGTGTGTCGCAGTCTGGCCAATGACTACCAGGACAACTACGATGTGGTGAGGTTTGGCGAGCATCCCTCATCCCCCGCCCCGTCCAGATTCTCTTTCAGGCAGTTGGTGAGGCGTTACCTGAAACGGCGGGGCTACCACCACTTCTTGGGGGTTACATACACCTTCCGGACTGCAATGGATTTCATTGCGCCGTGGTTGGATCGGCTCGAACGGCTGCATTCTCGACTGGCTGACGAGGAATCGAAAACACTCCTGGTCAAAATTTGGGCTTTTCGTGCGCTGGGTCATGGCAAGGTCAAGCTGCCATTCAATACTCCGGAGTTGTGGCGCGGGATTGAAGCTGCCGGGAAACTGGCTTCAACGTCGGACTTTTTGGACGCCAAGTTCAATGGATTGAGACTGGTGAGGCTCGATTTGGCGTCCTTGGAAGTCCCCGTCAGCCTCTATTCCAGTCCCGCCGGGGCCTACATCCAGTTTGTTTTGCAGGCGTATCGGTGTCAGTTGGCATCAGGAGCAATCGAAGTTCGTGCCGGAGACTGTGTTGTGGATGGAGGCGGCTGTTGGGGAGATACCGCCCTCTACTTTGCCCGCAAGGCAGGACCGTCGGGACGGGTGTTCACTTTTGAATTCACGCCAACCAACCTGGGAATCATGAGGAAGAATCTGGCGCTCAATCCTTCTTTGGAGAGTCGCGTGGAGGTCGTCGAGAGGGCGTTGTGGGACCGGTCGGGTGTCTCGCTTGGTTACACTGAGAACGGGCCGGGAACCAAGCTGGCAGAAGACAAGAAAGAAGCGATGGCCAGAACCGCCGTGACGATGTCCATTGATGACCTCGTGACGGAAGAACATCTGCCCATGATAGACTTCATCAAGATGGATATTGAAGGCGCGGAGCTTACGGCCCTGAAAGGCGCCAGGGAGACCATGCTGCGCTTCAAGCCAAGGCTGGCGGTTTGCGTTTACCATCGCCTGGAGGATTTCTTCGATATTCCAGATTACCTAGAATCCTTGGGCTTGAACTATCGCTTTTTCCTGCGGCACTTCTCGATCCATGCCGAGGAAACGGTTCTGTTTGCTTGCGCTGACTGAACGTTTGTCAGAGCGTTTGCTGGCTCCTGCAAGTCAGCATTGCTAAAGACCACAATGGTTAATGCCGGTTCTACTGTGGAAAGCCAAGCGACAGGTTATTTGCACCCGCGTTATGCGGAGTCACTTTCCGAATTTGGGAAACCTCGGCGCTTGCCGGAGAGCGAGGCATGGATTCTGGAGCGACAGATTCCTGGCGCGGGATGTCTCGATGCCATGGGTTGCTATCCGTTGTTTGCCTGCCAGAACTGGGGCGAACTGAAGCAGGATCTGCAGGAGATCGGCAGCGATCTGGTCAGTTTTGCCGCTGTCTTGACTCCATTCGGGGATTACTCCGAAGAGTCGTTGCGTGAGTGTTTTCCCGATGTCTGCATTCCTTTCAAGACTCACTACGTGGTGGACCTCAGCGTGTCGCCGGACTCTTTTGTTCATCCGCATCATTTGCGGAATGCTCGCAAGGCCCGGGTTGCGGTGAAGGTGGAACACTGCGAAAACCCTTCCGATTGGCTGGGGGATTGGGTCAGGCTCTATGACACGCTCATCGAGCGTCATGAGATTGCCGGAATCTCCCGGTTTTCGCCCGCGTCTTTTGAGAAGCAGTTCTCGGTGCCGGGCCTGACGGTGTTGCGCGCGGTCCTTGAGAACCAAACGGTGGGCATGTTGCTCTGGTTTACGCATGACGAGGTTGGCTACTACCATCTGGGGGCCTACAGCGACCTCGGTTACAATGCGCGGGCATCGTTTGCGTTGTTTGCCTTTGCTTTGGAGTTCTTCGCGAGCCGGGGTGTGCGTTGGCTGAATCTTGGTGGCGGCGCTGGCGGTTCGGGACCGGCCAGTTCTGGTCTGGCGCGCTTCAAACAGGGATGGTCAAGCGGCTCCCGCCCGGCTTGCTTTTGTGGCAGGATTCTGGACCGGAAAAGGTATGATGAACTGACCAAAGCCAAAAGCGCCGCGGGGACGAAGTATTTCCCTGCGTATCGCCAGGGCGAATTTCGCTAGCGGTCGGCGCATTCCTGCCGAGGACGTGGTCGCGGCCCAACAACACAAATGCAAGAAAAAGTTCAAACGATACTGGTTGATGTCCTGCACATTCCCGCTTTGCAAGTCAGGGACTCCCTCGCGATGAAGGAAGTTGAGACATGGGATTCCATGAGGCACATGGAGCTTGTCGCTTCCATCGAGCAGACGTTCGGAATCGAACTGACGATGGATGAAATCGTTTCCATGATCAGCGTGGGCGATATCAAACGCGTGTTGCGCGGCAGGGGATTGGAAGGCTGACATGGAACTACGAAACAAAAAGGTGATTGTCACCGGAGGAGTCAGCGGCTTGGGTCGCTCCATGGTCGAGTTGTTCCTTTCCAAGGGAGCAGCCGTGACCGTGTTCGATCTAAACGCCCAAGGGTTGGACCAGTTGGCCCAAACCCATCCGACGGTGGTTGGCTTCCAGTGTGATCTCTCGGACTACGACCAAGTGGCCGCCACGACGGCGCGGTTCCACGAGCGATTTGGGGCCGCCGACGTGTTGGTGAATAACGCCGGCATCATCTACAGCGCCCCGCTCGTGTGCCTGTCGCCCGCGGGAATCGTCCGGCACGACGTGGCCATGTGGCGAAAGGTTCTCGACGCCGACCTCAGCTCCGTCTTCTACACGACGCTCTGCGTTATCGAGAAAATGATCGCCACCCGGACCCGTGGCGTTGTTGTCAACATCAGCTCCGTGTCCGCCGCAGGCAATGTCGGCCAATCCGCCTACTCGGCTGCCAAAGCCGGCGTCAATGCGCTGACAGCCACGTGGGCGAAGGAACTGGGCATGATGGGAATCCGCGTCGCCGCTGTGGCGCCCGGTTACAGCGAAACCGGGTCCACGAAGAGTGCGTTGAGCGAGCCGGTCCTGAAGGAAATCGTCAAGCGCGTTCCTCTCCGCCGGCTCGGCAAGCCGGAGGAAATCGCGCAAGCCGTCGTTGCCGTGGTGGAAAACGACTTCTTCACCGGCAAGGTTTTTGAGGTTGATGGCGGCCTGGTGGTCTAGTTCCGACCCGTCTGCAATATCGCCGCCCGTTTCAAACTTCGCGCGACCATGTATAGCTACAATCTCGGCATCCGATTCCAGGCCACTGCGAGCCGGCACGCGGACCGCCCGGCGTTGTGCATCGGCGATGGCCCAAGCGTCAGCTATGCGGAATTGAACGCGCTGGCCAACCGCATGGCGCGGGTGCTGCTCAGCCACGGGGTTGGCCCGACCTGCGTGGTGGCCATATCCGGGACCAAGAGCCTGCATGCCTTCGCGGCGATGTTGGCCTGCCTGAAGCTCGGCGCGGCCTATTGCGTGTTGGATCCCGACAGCCCGGTCGAGCGGCTTCGGAAGATCGTCTCCACCTGCCGGCCGAAGCTGCTGGTCTCGGAAGCCGATTTTGCCGCCAGCTTGGGTGAGCTTCCAGTCCAGTTGGGCGTGGTCCATCTGGACAAGAACCCTGACTCGCTGGCCGCGCTGCTCGCCCGTCAGACGGACACGGATTTGCCGGAAACGTTCCTCGTCACCGGTAGTTGCCCCGCCTACATCATGTATACTTCGGGTTCCACCGGCTTCCCGAAGGGCGCTGTCATGACCCATGCGAATGTTCTCAACCTCATCGAATGGAGCCGGGAGACCTATTCCATTACGCCCGAGGACATCCTGACGAACGTCAACCCGCTCTACTTTGACAACTCGGTCTTCGACTTCTACTCGTCGCTCTTCAACGGGGCGTGCCTGGTTCCCTTCACCAAGGAGGAGGTTCGCGACCCGAAGGTGCTGGTCGAGAAAATTGACCGGACGCGATGTTCTCTCTGGTTCTCCGTGCCCTCGTTGCTGATCTTCCTCCAGACTATGAAGGCCGCGAACGGCAAATACCTCCGGACCATCCGGCGCTTCGTGTTTGGGGGCGAAGGGTATCCCAACGCCAAGCTCAAGAAGCTCTACGACACCTACCAAGACACCAGCGAGTTCCACAACGTTTATGGGCCGACCGAATGCACCTGCATCTGCTCGTCCTGCAAGCTCGCGGCTTCCGACCTCGACAATCCGACCGGACTGCCTCCGCTCGGACATATTGCCAAAAACTTTGGATACCTGATTCTGGGCGACGACAGCCGGGTGGCGCCGGATGGCGAGATCGGCGAGCTGTGTCTGTTGGGGCCTAACGTTGGCAAAGGCTACTACAACGATCCTGAGCGCACCGCCGCCAGCTTTGTCCAGAACCCCTGCAACGACAAGTTCCAGGAGTGGATGTATAAGACCGGCGACCTCGTGCGCCTCAACCCGGCGGATGGCAGGCTCTACATCCACGGCCGGAAGGACAACCAGATCAAACACATGGGTTACCGGATTGAGCTCGAAGAAATCGAGGCCGCCCTCCATTGCCTGCCATACGTGTCCGAGGCGGCGGCCCTGCATTCCAAAGCGGGTGGCAGCAGCCGGATTCTGGCGGTTGTTGCAACGCGGCAGGAACTGGATCCCGAACAGATTCGCCGGGACCTGAAGAGGATCATCCCCGACTACATGATCCCGGCGGTGTTTCACCAGCAAAGCGTCCTACCCAAGAACCCGAACGGCAAGGTGGATCGCCGCGCCCTCGCGGCCGCGTATTTGCCGGCTGCCGGCTGATGAGAGGAGAGTCTATGAGCAAGATTGTGCTTTTTGGAGACGGCAAGATTGCGGATGAGGCCTACTACTACCTCACCTACGACAGCCCGCATGAGATCGTTGCTTTTGCCGTGGACAGCGGCTTTCTGAAACAGTCGCAGAAGCTGGGTCTGCCCGTGGTGCCCTTTGAGGAGGTCCAGGCCAAATACCCACCTGACCGGTTCAAAATGTTCGTCGCCGTGGGTTACCAGAACCTGAACAAATTCCGGGCGCAGAAATACCACGAGGCCAAGGCCAAGGGCTACGAACTGATCAGCTACATCAACTCCCAGGCGGCGAACTTCGGCAAGATTGAGATCGGCGACAACTGCCTCGTGCTGGAAAACGCGGTCCTCCAGCCCTGCTCGCGGTTGGGCAGCAACGTGTTTGTCTGGAGCGGCAACCATATCGGCCACCATGCCAGCGTGGGCGACCACTGCTATCTTTCCGGCCAGTGCATCATCGGGGGCAGCTCGGTCATCGAGCCTTACTGCTATCTGGGCGTCAACGCGACCATCGGCCACGAAGTTACCGTCGGGACTGAGAGCTTCATTGGCGCGGGCGCCCTCATCACCAAAAACGCCCCGCCCCGCAGCGTTTACATCGAACCTGAAACGCCGAAATTCCGCCTAGATTCGGAACATTTCCTGCGCCTGACCAAGATGAAGTAGGCCGCACTTGCCCATCGGCGGCGTGAACATCCCTCGGCAAACAGGCAAAGCGTGCAACACGTAAGTGGCAGTATTGAAGAACACCTAGAAATGAAATCAACATGTCAGATTTGTGGCTCCACTGAGTGGCATGATCTCCCTGATCCCCATCCGGTGCAATCCGTGACCACGGCGGGCCGCATCGTTAAGCAGCCACTTGGAAAATCACAGTGTGCTAAGTGCGGTTTCTTACAACGTGTTCGGGCAGAGTTCCTTGGGTATAGCGACTATTACGAAAAGGACTATGCGACGTATTACAACAGGCCTGGCACAACTCAATTCCATCGCCGTCGTTACTCGACGATGGTGGAATGGATTCGCACAGTGCTCAAATCAGCACCCAAGCGGATACTTGATGCTGGATGCGGGCAGGGGTGGGCGATGGAGGCAATGCGGGATTTGTTTCCGCATGCTGTTATAGAGGGGCTGGATCCATCAAGCCACAACGTGTCGGTGGCTCGTGAGAAAGGGTTTGTCGTGTATGAAGGCCGACTCGGCGACGTGGAATTGTCTAGGTCAGGATATGATTTGGTGATTAGCACAAACGTTATTCAGCACGTCACTGATGCCCGACAGTTCATCGGTCATTTGAAGAAGATCGTGACAAACGACGGCACTATTGTGATTACTTGTCCTGACGGGTCATTGCCCAACGTGGAATTGCTTTGGAGTGATCAGAACTTCTCGTTTCTTCCGGTGCATCTCGTTGATCTCTGCAAAGGGATTGGGTTTGAAAGCGTTCGATGGTCGGAATCCCCGCGCTCGCCTGCTCTGCCCCCGTCTCAGATGGTGGTATTGTCGGCAAAAGAACATGCTTCCTCTGGGGCAGCAACTGACACCAGCGTGCGGCCATCGCTCCCAGATGTTCTACGGCGTCGGTGCGAATACTTGCAGGCATTCTCTCTTGTGCAAGAACACATTTTGAGGGAAGTGTCGCCTTTCTCAGTAGTTTTCAATCTTGGCGCCAGTTACTGGAGTTCCGTCTTGGCGGCATACTGTCCGTCATATTGGGAGAAAGTGGACTCTTGTCTTGTGGATAATCTGGAAGACGCTACGGGGAGTTTCTTGGGAAAACCCGTGCGGTTAATGAACAGCAACGTTACCCGGGAAAATGCGGTGATTGTTTTGGGAACCAGTCCAGCAGGTCACGCGTCTCTCGTTCCACGTTTGAAGGAATCATGGGTTCATGTAGTTGCATGGGACCAGTTTGTTCCTTTTTGAGGAGTTTCTCGCAATGGCTCGTTCCCAATCGCGTGGCGCGAGATGGTGGTGTTGGCATGGCGGATTGTGCAAATGGTTGGCATTTGTGGACCAAAATTTGTGCAGCCGTGAACCGGTCTGCGGCAGGAGAACATATTATTTGGGCATCACTCAAGAGGATACAGGATCATGAATGCTGAATTGGCTAGGTTCTACCGTTGCCCGGCGACGAAGTCGAAGTTGAAGCTGCATGTTGTCCGATCCAGCGATGATCGGATTGTCGAGGGGTGTTTCGAGAACGAGCGAGGCGATAGGTTCGAAATCCGTGACGGTCTTCCGGATTTTACATGGCCGCGTGAACTGCCCGAATCCGACGCCAAGACGCGCGCCGCCTATGAAGCGTTGGCTTCCGAATATGATGTTTATGCCCATGTTCCTTTCGATACGTTTCATACGCCCGAAGAACAAGTGCGACGCAAAATCGTGGATATGTTGGACTTGAAATCCGGCATGACGGTCTTGGAAGTTGGCTGCGGTAATGGACGGGGCACGCAATACCTTGCCAATGCTGTGGGTGTGGATGGGTGTGTCTTTGCACAGGAACTGTCGCCCGCATTTCTCCACCACGCGATGGTTCGGCTCAAGGACAGCCCGGCCAAAGTTGAGTTCTCGCTGGCGAACGCTTCGTATTTGTCGTTTCCAGATCGTTGTTTTGACGCTGCCCACCACTTCGGCGGCATTAACACCTTCTCGGAGGTCAAACGGTGTTTGAGTGAGTTGGCCCGAGTGGTCAAACCGGGCGGGAAGGTGGTTGTCGGAGACGAGAGCATGGCTCCGTGGCTGCGCGACACCGAAATGGGCCGCATCATGATGAACTCAAACCCTCTGCTTCGTGCCGAAGTTCCGCTGGCCTGTTTGCCAGTCAATGCTGCCGATGTGAAAGTTGAGTGGATTATGATGGGAGCATACTTATTGCTCGAATTTACCGTGGCAGAGCGGGAGCCGGCTGCAAATTATTACGTTCCAATTCCGGGAAAACGTGGTGGAAACCATTGGATTCGTTATTATGGACAGTTGGAGGGTGTCACGGATGAGACAAAGAAGCTGGCACATCGAGCGCGGGAGAAAAGTGGGAAGAGCATGCATGAGTGGCTCGACCGCGCTGTCAGACGTTGCGCTCAGGAAGAGTTGAACAAATAGGAATTATGATGAGGCATGGTTCATGAAGTGGAACAAACACGGCCAGATATTCGCAGTTCATGAGCACCGCAAGCCTTGGATGTGGTCTCATGCTCAGAATCCGTCACCTGTTGTCCTTAAAGACCGCATCCGCATCTTCTTTAATACCCGCCCTGAGTCCAGGGGAGGGTTGTCAGAAAGCCACCCAGCGTATGTGGATGTAGAACTGCAGAATCCGAGCCGTGTGATTGGCGTCAGTTCGGAGCCGGTGCTAACTCTCGGGGATATTGGTTGCTTCGACCAGCATGGGTGCATGACTGGTAGTGTGGTGCGCAAGAACGACGAATTCTGGATGTATTACGTAGGTTGGACTCGATGCGTGGATGTTCCTTACAATTGGGCAATAGGGTTGGCGGTTAGTCAAGATGGGGGGGGGCATTTTGAGCGTATGTTCCGGGGGCCTGTGATCGGCAGTCAGTATAACGAACCGTATCTGCAAAACGGACAGTTTGTGTTGCGCACAAACGAGCACGAGTGGCACATGTGGTATTCAACCGGTGCAGAGTGGATAAAGAGTGGAACAAAAGCGGAATCCCGCTACGTCGTTGTTCATGCTACATCAGGTGACGGAGTCCGGTGGGAGAGAAATGGCAAACCACTTCTCCCGTTTGTATTGGAGGACGAAACGCAAACCACCCCTGCGGTTTTCAAACTGCAAGATCGTTACCATATGTATTTCTCGTATCGGCACAGCACATCATTTCGGAATGCTGAGCGTGGATACCGGATTGGTTACGCTTGGTCCGAGGATATGAACATATGGCACCGAGATGACTCACTCGCTGGAATGGGTGTTTCCACAACCGGGTGGGACTCGGAGATGGTCTGTTACCCCAACGTATGTGCAGTTGGTGACCAGTTATACGTGTTTTATTGTGGCAACGACTTTGGACGAAATGGATTTGGATATGCTGTGTTGGCATCAGATGGCTGAGACATCGCGGAACGCTGTGGACGCACGGACTTAGAGGTGCTGGGGCTGTTTGAAGATGAAGCAAGAAAACGTTGATTGTTCATATACGGCTTTCCATAAAAAGCAGCGTCCACGGAATCTCTATCCGACGGAGTGGGTGTTGCGGACTTTGCAGGGGAAGTATCCGGGCCTGTCGTTCGACAAGAGCAAATATGTCGGCGGACGAATGTTGGACATGGGCTTTGGCGACGGTCGTAACTGGCCGGTTTTGAACGACCTTGGTTTCGAAATTCATGGTGTCGAGATATCTGAGGATATTCTCGCAATCGGCCGCGAGCGTGCCAGTCAGATAGGTATCCCGGTGACGTTGAAGGTTGGTCGAAATAATTCCATTCCCTACAACAACAGTTTCTTTGATTATATTCTCGCGTGTCATTCGTGCTACTACGTTGATGGTGGAACGAGCTTCGATGACAACGTGAAGGAATATGCGCGCGTGCTCCGGCCTGGGGGGTGGATGTTTGCGTCGCTGCCTGAGAAACACTCGTCCATTTGCGACGGCATGCACCAGTTGAGCGATGGTCATGTTGAGATTACCAAAGATCCATGGGGTTTAAGAAATGGCTACGTCTTTCGTATATTCGAGAGCGAAGACGAGATCCGCAATGCATTTTCAGGATACTTCGATTCATTTTCGATTGGTCTCTGCTGCGATAATTATTTTGGGATCCGCATTAACCTCTACATCGCGGTGTGCAGGCGGAAAGAGAATGTGATCGCTTAGCATGACCTGCGAGCTTGCTTCATTCTAAGGAAAACACCGGTTATGTCAGGTAAAACGAGAGTGAGCGACCTTGCGATCAACGGTGCCAGACCTGCCTATGTCTCGCCACTACATGTTGGTTGTCCGAACATCGGCAATCGCGAAACATTTCTCCGTTGCATCAACGAAGTGCTGGATCGTCGCTGGTTGACCAACGGGGGCGAATGCGTTCAAGAGTTCGAGCAACGGCTCAGTAAGTTGCTCGGCGTGCGGCACTGTATTGCCATCTGCAACGGCACCGTGGCTTTGGAATTGGCAACCCGTGCGTTGGGTTTGCAGGGAGAGGTTATTGTGCCTTCATTCACGTTCGTGGCGACGGCACACGCTCTGCAATGGCAAGGCATCACGCCGGTGTTTTGCGATGTTGATCCACACACGCACACTCTTGATCCGCGCAAAGTCGAGCCAATGATTACGCCGCGGACGACCGGCATCATCGGCGTCCACGTGTGGGGTCAGGCATGTGCAATTGAGGCGCTGACGGAGATTGCGCAGCGGCGTAGCCTGAAACTCATGTTCGACGCAGCCCATGCCTTCGGCTGCACGCACAACGGTCGGATGATCGGCAGCTTCGGCGAAGCCGAGGTGTTCAGCTTCCACGCGACCAAGGTTTTCAACACGCTCGAAGGCGGCGCGATTGCTACCAACAACGACGAATTGGCCCGAAAGATACGGTTGATGAAGAACTTCGGGTTCACCGATTACGACCGAGTGGACTACATCGGCACCAACGGCAAGATGAACGAGATTTCGGCTGCGATGGGGTTGACGAATCTCGAAAGCCTGGACGAGTTCATGGCTGTTAATCGCCGCAACCATGAAACCTACCGCCGGGAACTCGCTGGTATTCCAGGCCTTTCACTGTTTGTTTATAACCAGAAGGAGCGCAACAACCACCAATACGTGGTGGTTGAGGTGGACGCTGAAAAAGCCGGGTTATCCCGCAACAACTTGGTTCGAATCTTGCACGCCGAAAACATACTGGCGAGGCGGTATTTCCATCCCGCTTGCCATCGCATGGAGCCTTACCGTTCCTGTTTTCCCCATGCGGGCTTGCTGTTGCCAGAAACCGAAAGGCTTTCCGAACACATCATGTGCCTCCCGACCGGCACCGCAGTTTCCGAAAACGATATTGCCACCGTGTGCTCCATCATCCGACTTGCGATTCGACATGCGAAGGAACTGACCAAGCACGTTTCTTGACCCAATGCTCCCCTCCTCTCTGAAAACACAAGCCAAGCCGCAAATCTTGCCAGAGACGGTTGAGGTGTCTGACCTTCGCCTGCCTGCCTGCCCTAAAGTCAGTATTTTCATGGTCACATATAACCATGAAAACTTTATTGCGCAGGCGATTGACAGCGTGTTGATGCAGCAAACCAACTTCGACTACGAACTGGTCATTGGTGAGGACTGTTCGACGGACAACACTCGTCAGATTGTAGTGGATTACCAGAAGAAATATCCTTCCAAGATTCGCCTCTTGCTTCACAAGAAAAACTTGGGCGAAGGTGGGCGCGAGAACTCTCGTCGGACATACGTTTCCTGCCGTGGTGACTACATTGCCCTGCTCGAAGGTGACGATTATTGGACTGATCCCCAAAAGCTGCAAACACAGGCAGATTTTCTGGATGCGCATCCGGAATCCTCGCTTTGCTTTCACGATGCGATGGTTCACTTCGAAGACAGCAGTTCTGCGCCACACCGCTTTCTTCCACCTGAGTTGAGGTGTGACAGAACTACAGAAGGTCTTTTGAATCGGTATATGATCGCCACTTTAGCGACAGTTGTTCGAGCCAAGTGCATTCCTAATCTTGACAAGTGGCCTGCCGGCCTGGAACTGAGCGACTGGGCCATTGCGCTCAAGTGTTCCGAACAAGGGCGAATCTCATATATTGACAAGATCATGGGGGTTTACAGAAGGCACGAGGGAGGAACTTGGGGCGGTGTAGCGCAGGAGAACAGATACCGGAGACAGATTGAGCTTCTGCAGGGGTTTAACAAGTATTTCAGTTATCGCTATGACGACATCTGTCGGAGGGCGATGGTGGATCGCATTATTCCCCTGATGGAGTGCTACGCGACCGACGGAGATGTTGCCAACGCAGCGCGATATGCCCTGATGTGTTTGCGGCTGGATCCGCTGGGTCGCCATGCCTCCTGGTCGAAGCTTGGACGCTTGGCGGTTCGAGCCTGCATTCCAGCGTTGCATCGAGGCCTCACCGCCCGGCTGCCTTGGAGCATCAGGCTTTATCGCAACATCAAATCGAAGTGTGCGAATCGAACGACCTTGGCAGGTGGACGTTGAACCGGCAGACAGAGGACAGCCAACTGAAGATGTCCGTCGCATTTGATCGAGGGGACTGCAAACATGTCGAGTAAACCTTTGGTTCTCGCGGTGATTCCCGCCAGGTCGGGATCGAAGTCCATTCGGGACAAGAACATCCGCGTGGTGGGGGGCAAACCGCTTATAGCCTGGTCCATCGAGCAGGCGTTGCAGTCGAAGCGTGTTGGGCGCACGATTGTGAGCACCGACAGCGAGCAGTATGCGGAGATCGCCCGCCAGTATGGAGCCGAGACGCCTTTTCTCCGGCCCAAGGAGATTGCTGGCGATGAGGCAACAGATTTGGAGCTTTTTCTGCACGCGCTTCAGTGGCTGAAAGAGCATGAAGGTTACGTGCCGGAGATTTGTGTGCACTTGCGGCCGACCTGTCCGGTGCGGAAGGCCGGGGCGATTGATGAGCTGGTGCACATCCTTCAGGACTGTCCCGACCTCGATTCGGTGCGCACGGTGACGGAGGTGCTGCATCCGCCGTTCAAGATGTGGTATCGGTCGGAAAATGGGTTGTTGTCGCCGGTGGCCCCTTTGCCGCACGTTAAGGATCCGTGGAATGAACCCCGGCAGCGGTTGCCGCAAACCTATATCCAGACAGCCAACATTGATGTGGTGCGCGCCTCGGTGATCACCGGGAAGCGGTCCATGACCGGCGACAGAATTTACGGTTATGTTGAGACAGGCTTTTTCGACATTGATACGGAGGCTGAACTGGAGAAAGCGGCAACAGCCATGCAACCTGCCGTCGCCCAACAGCCGGCGCGTGCTCCATCCGGTTCCTGCGTCGGGAGCAACCAGCGCAAGACCTACTGCTTCGACATTGACGGCGTGATCGCCACGCTGACGGAGAATAACGATTATTCGAAGGCGAAGCCGCGCGCGGAGATGATTGACCGGATCAACCGCCTTCACGCGGCCGGCCATGAAATCATCCTCTTCACCGCGCGAGGTTCGGCCACCGGCATTGACTGGCGTTCGCTGACGGATGAGCAGATGCGGCAGTGGGGCGTGCGTTATCACAAGCTGGTATTCGGCAAGCCTGCGGCGGATTTCTACTTCGATGACAGGATGATGTCGCTGGAAGATCTCGATGTTCATCTGGGGAAGAATCCGGGGCACAACGAGGCGAATTCAATATGAGTGAATTGTTCAAGGACCTGTTTATTTTCGAGATGGCGAACAACCATCAGGGCAGCGTGGAGCATGGTTTGAAGATCGTCTGGGAGATGGGGGCGATTGCCAAACGGCGCGGCGTTCGCGCGGCTGTGAAACTGCAGTATCGGGACCTGGATACCTTCATACACCCGGACTACAAAGGCCGCAAAGATGTGAAGCATATTCCGAGGTTCCTTTCGACGCGGCTGACCGATGGGGAGTTTGATAAGCTTGTGGAAGCCATCCGCGCGGAAGGCATGTTGACGATGGTGACGCCTTTTGACGAGCCGTCGGTGGCCCGTTGTGTGGAGCAGAAGATAGATCTGCTCAAAGTGGCCAGTTGCAGCGCGACGGACTGGCCTTTGCTCGAACAAATGGTGCAAGCCGGCCGTCCGATGATCGTGTCCACGGGAGGAGTCGGGCTTTCCGAGATCGACAACATCGTTAGCTATCTCAGCCACAAGAAGGTTTCGCTGGCGCTGATGCACTGCGTTGGTCTTTATCCGGCACCGAACAGTGCGTTGCATCTGAATTTCATCCGGAAGCTGATCTCTCGCTACGGCAATGTTCCCGTCGGTTACTCTGGCCACGAAGCGCCGGACAACCTGGATGTGGTCAAGGTGGCTGTGAGCAAAGGGGCGTCGTTGCTTGAACGGCACGTGGGCATCGCGCTGGACACGGTGCCGCTAAACTCTTACTCGTCATCGCCCGAACAAGTGGACGCGTGGGTGGCTTCGGCCCTTGTGGCGCGGGAAATCTGCGGAGACGTGGAGAGCAAACAGGTCGGCCAGCAGGAGACCAATTCCCTCTTGTCGTTGAAGCGCGGCGTTTATGCCCGGCGAAAAATCAAGCAGGGCAGCGTCATCAGCCGGGACGACGTTTTCTTCGCGATGCCTTGCGGCGAAGGCCAGACAACCAGCGGAGAGTTTGGGCGTTACAGGACCACCTACGTGGCCTCGCGGGATTATCCGCAGAACGCGCCCATCGCGGAGACGTGCCAGTTGGATAGCATCCACAAGGTCCGTTCCATCGTTCACGATGCCAAGGGCATGTTGTTCGAGGCCAAAATCGTTCTGGGAAACGACGTTGAGATTGAATTGTCACACCATGACGGCATTGAGCAGTTCCGGCAAACCGGTGCGATCATTGTCAGCGTCGTGAATCGGAATTACTGCAAGAAGCTGATCATTATGTTTCCGGGGCAGAAGCACCCGGCACACGCCCATCGTGTGAAGGAAGAGACTTTCCAACTGCTTTGGGGTGATCTGGAAGTGGACGTGGATGGAGCAGTCGCGCATATGCAACCGGGAGACAAGGCGCTGGTTGAACCGGGACAGATGCACTCTTTCAGAAGTTGTCACGGGGCTATCTTCGAGGAGATATCCAGCACCCACCGGCGTGATGATTCCTTCTATGCGGATGAACGGATCAACCGGATGGATCCTTTGGAGCGGAAAACTATTTTGACTGACTGGTGATCCAGGAGAAAGCCGGCCGTCAGAGCGCGAGCTGTAATTGCATAATGATCTCGTGGTGAGTTGAATGTCTTCCCCTGCCCCAATGGACCAAGATTGGTTGCTGCTGCCGACGGGAGTGAGCCAGTTGCTGACGATGCTGGCGCTGGTCGAGCAGTTGGGTATTCCAACGGCGCGCGCGGAGATGCGGCCATGGATGGGTGATGATGTGAGCGTGCGGGTCAAAGATATGATGGGACGGATGGCTGCTCTGGCCGGGATTCGCTCTGGACAGAATCTGGATGTGTCTTTCCGTTTCGTCCTGCCAAGACGCAGCCTCTTTTCCTGCGCGACAGGATACAAATGGCTGGCGCAGCCGGCCAGCTATGTCAGTTCTCTCCTCCGTGAGCAGAATCCGCAATGGGCGGACTGCGTGGATCGGCCGGTGATGATTCCGTTCAAGCCCTATGAGTTTTTCTCCCTGCTGCTCTGCGCTGTCAGGTCGCCGCGGTTGGAGTTTGTGGCTGACGGCCCGCTCATTGGCGCCGATTTCTGGAATCAGAAACCCAACTGGCGTTGGCGGGGAGTTCACAACTACGCAGCCCGGCTGCCCGGACCATGTCGCATCCATTGTCCCGCTGCTCTTGAGTCGGATACACGACGGTTCGGCGCGCCCGAGGTCGTGCCCGATCAGCACTTCAAACAGGTCTTTGTGCGAATGGAGTCCTTGCCGGAGGTGCAGCGTTGCGCTGCGGCGCTCGGCTTGGGCGGAATACCGGGCGCCTTAGTGGTCAGCCAGCCGCTTTGGCCCGAGATGTGTTCATTGGAAGAGGACGCAGATTATTTTTGCAGTCTGATGGAGAGGCTTGCCGCCGAAGGGTTTCAACGAATTGTTTTCAAGCCTCACCCGCGTGATGCTGCTGACAAGGTGGCCAGGATTGCCAGGCGATGCGAGCCTCTGGGCCGGCGGGCGGAGTTCTTGAGCGAAACTGAAGCGGTGGTGCCCATCGAGGTTCTGGCGCATTACGCCAGACCGGCTGGGTGGATTTGTGCGGGGGCGTGCTCCACGGCGATCCTCGCCTGTCGAAGCGGCTTGGGAATGCAGGCGCGCTGCTTCACTGCGGATTCCCTACCTCTTGCGCTTCGGGAGACAATCGAGGAATTCGCCGGCCAGAACGGGATCCGGTTGGATTCATTGGAACCCCGTCGCGGTCCGGGGCGATGACATTTGTTGTGCCCTGCGCCGCGCGCGGAGCGAAAGAAAGCGTTTGCTCCGGGGACTCGGAAGTCATGTTTGGACGCTGCTGCACAGCCGATGACAGCGGGATGTTCATAAATCAAGAGATGAAGATGCGAAAATTGGTCTGGGCCAACCCATGAAGGAGCCGCAGCAGAAACTTGCATCGGCCCCGAGAGACAGGGAGCGAGCATGGACCGGGTGGTCGGTTCTTTACCTGGCGCTTGGTTTGCTCCCGTGGCTGGCGATGGCAGCGATTCTTCTGTCGCGACTGGGCTACGCTGCGGCGGACCTGCGCCAACTGGCACTTGCGCCCATGGGTGCGGACGAGACGTGGATTGTTAACGAGGTTGAGCGGACACTGGGTTTGGGCAAGCCGCTGATCATGCATCTCTATCCCGACCTCTATTTTCTGGCGGCTTGGGTGCCGTTGTATGTGTGGAAGACCGTTCACTCCGTCACCACGACTGATGTCATCATGTGCCTCAGGCTCGTGAGCCTGCTGTGCTTCGTAATGGTGGGCGTGTTTTCCACACTGGGCGTCGCGCGTCTTCGCGGTTCCCGGGATGGGTTTCTGTTCTCTCTCCTCTTCTTCGTCTTGTGTGTGAGTCCGGAATTGGTGATGCGATCCACGGCCTGTCAACCCGATCTCATGAACCTGTGTGTGTTCACTGCTTTGTTCCTTTGCGGCATGGGACTGGTTCGCAAACCGGTGGCATCGGTCGTGGCTTTGTGCGGTGTTGTGGCGGGCATGGGCATGGCAGTCAAGTTCAGCACGGTGTTGGTGCTGCCTGCCTTGGCGTTGGTGGTCGGGTTGCATGCATTCTCGTTCGACCGGGATCGGCTCTGGCTCTATGCGCGTCAATCGGCACGCGTCAGTCGCTGGATCGTGTCTGCGGGTATCGTCTGGTTGGTGCTTTTGTCTGCGGTGGCGTGGATGGCGTCTCGGCACGGCAGCAGTCTGGGTTGGCTGCCTGTTTCCGCCGGTGTCTCCAGTGCGGCAGGAATGACTGTTTACATCATGGGTGCTCTGGTGCTCTTGGCAGCGCTGTGGGCGGAGAACAGGCTCGAGAAACCATCAGCCCGTTCGGTTTGTGTCGTGTGGTTCCTCGGACATAACGGATTGTTGCTGGGGCTGGCCTTTGTGGCAGCGTTTTACCTTTGTGCTCCCAACCAATGGTTTCACTTGCGCTTCCTGTCCGAGATCGGCGCGAGTGCCGGCATGACCACCGTTGCTGTCGGTGCGGCGTCTTCGTTCATCAAGTTCAATCTCGCCACGGTAGTGCATCCGGCTCTTCTGGCACTGGCGGTAGTCGGCGCGGTCGTGGCCATCGGGTCGTGTTGGACGGGACGGAAAAAGGCTCTCGTCGCAGACGAGGTGCTCGCGCTGGCATGGGCAGTGATCGTCATCGCCTACTTGGTGTTTCGCGTTGCCAGAACCCGCGAGCGCTACGTTTACCCAGCTCTCCCGGCATTGGTCTGTCTGGCTTGGTTTACGGTTCACTGGGGGATTGGCCTTCTGGAGCGCGTTCGCTTCACTTCTCAATGGGTGGCAACCGCGGTGGTCGTGGGGCTGATGGGCGCGCAGTGTTTCGTCCAAGCTCGGGAGCGTGCGCGCAACACCGAAGGATTCATTGCCCTCGACAAGTTGAATGGTTCAGAAGTGGGCCGCTGGTTGCTGTCTAATGTGCCGCATGAGGTTCCAATCCTTTGCTCCGCCGGCGCGCACATTCCTTTGGCGTTCTCGAAGGTTCACGGTCTAGGAATGGGAGATCCCTTCGACCATTTGAAGCAGTCCCGTCCGGGATTCATCGTTCTGGGTGACGCAATGAAAGCTCATGCGGCTGCCGTGCCCGAGGGCGGGTTTGACGAGATCTATCTTGTGCCCGGCACACGCTCACGGCAGTTCTACGCAGCGCTCGACAACGGTTCGCTCGGATTCCATCGCCTGCGCGAGTTTCGGAGTCTCAAGGGACCGGGCTTTGTGGTTTACAAGCGGGATGGAACTTTTCCGGTGGAGTTGAAGACACCCTAATTGCGTCGAACTGATTTCCATGCTAGCAGCCGTCGTCAGACCATGAATCCCAATGAATTGACTGTGCAGTCATTGCGCCAGATTATTCTCGATCAATCTTTCCGCGCCCGGGTAGGACACATTGGTTCGGCCTTGTGCGTGGCTGACCTTATCCATGCGCTTTACCACCGTGTCTTGCGGGTGTCGGCGCCGACGGATCGCGATCGTGATCGGTTTATCCTGGCCAAGGGCCATGCAGCCCTTGCGCTCTACGGAGTCTTCTACCAAAAGGGCTGGGTCACGAGGGAACAACTGAACAGCTACTGCACCGACGGCTCACTGCTAGGCGTTCATCCCGAGCGCGGTTTGCCGGGCGTGGACTTTGCCACTGGTTCCTTGGGGCAGGGATTGTCCATCGGCGCAGGCGCAGCCTTGTCAGCGCGTCTTCAAAAATCCGCCCGGCGGGTTTATGTGCTCATGAGCGACGCCGAGTGTAATGAGGGGGCCTGTTGGGAGGCGGCGATGTTTGCCGCGCACCAGCGTCTGTCGAATCTGACGGCGATCGTGGACGTGAACGGACAGCAGGCCTTGGGTTACACCCGGGATGTGATGGACCTTCAGCCGATGGCAGACCGTTGGAGGGCATTCGGCTGGTCCGTGGCCGAAATAGATGGTCATGATATGACGCAGATTGTGGCTGCGGTGAAACCGGGAAGCGACCGCGTGCCTCGCGTGGTGCTGGCCCGAACCACGTTTGGCAAGGGCGTTTCATACATGCAGAACCAAATCAAATGGCATTACTGGCCAATGTCCGATGACGAATATAAGCAAGCGGTGCGCGAGATCGGAGGGCAGTCGTGAGAGCCGCCTTCATACAAACTCTTGTCGAACTGGCGACGCAAGATGAGCGCATCCTGCTCCTCACGGCGGACCTCGGTTATCTGGCCATTGAACCGTTCGCTGACCGGTTCCCGGATCGCTTTTTCAATGTTGGCGTGGCTGAGGATAATATGCTGGGCGTCGCGACCGGGCTTGCGGATTCCGGGTTCATTCCGTTCGTGTATTCCATTGTGCCTTTTGCGGTGCTGCGGCCGTTTGAGTTTATACGCAACGGTCCCATCATGCACCGCCTGCCTGTGAGGATCGTGGGAGTCGGGGGCGGTTTTGAATACGGTCATAACGGACTGACGCATTTTGGAGTCGAGGATGTCGGGGTCATGCGGACCCAGCCGGGAATACGTGTGGTGGCACCGGCGGATCATGAGCAAACGCGGACGGCTTTGCGCAGGACATGGGATGTTGCCGGGCCTGTTTACTATCGGATCGGCAAGGATGACCGGACTGTTGTGACCGGTCTGGCCGGACAGTTCGAACTGGATGAAGTCCAGACAGTGCGGCCCGGCCGCGACGTTGTGATCGCCGCGATGGGCAGCGTCGCGCCTGAGGCGGTGGCTGCCGCGGAACAGCTTCGCGAACAAGGGGTGGATGCGGAGGTGATTGTTGTAGCCTCGATTCATCCGGCGCCGGAGCAAAGCCTGCTGTCGGTGCTCCGGCGGTTCCCGGTTTGTGTCACGGTCGAGGCCCACTATCTTTCCGGGGGGCTTGGCTCATTGGTGGCAGAGGTCATCGCAGAAGCATCGGTGCCTTGTCGTCTCGCCCGCTGCGCAGTGCGCGAACTGCCCATTGGAGTCACCGGCAGCCAACGCTTCATGCACGAACGGTCAGGTCTGGATCGTGCCGCCATTGTGCGGCGCACCTTGGAAGCTTTGAAGACTGGAGGCAAAGCATGAGTCCACACCCACGAAAGATCAGCGCGATCATTGCGTGCTACCGCGATGCGCAGGCAGTGCCCATCATGCACCAGCGACTTACCGCTGTGTTTCAGAAGATCGGCGTGGATTACGAGATCATTTTTGTAAACGACGGCAGCCCGGACAATGCCGCCGAAGTTTTGTCTGAACTGGCCACGCGCGACAGAAAAGTGGTGGTCATCAACCATTCGCGAAACTTCGGTTCACAGAACGCCTTCACCAGTGGCATGCGCATCGCCACTGGCGACGCCGTTGTCCTGCTGGACGGCGACTTGCAGGATCCGCCGGAGTTGATTGAACAGTTTCACGCGAAGTGGCTCGAAGGCTTCGAGGTGGTTTATGGTGTGAGGGTCAAGCGCGAAGCGACAAACTTCCTGAGAATTGCCTACAAGGCCTTTTACCGCATCTTTCGCGCCGCCTCGTATGTGCCCATGCCGCTTGATGCCGGAGACTTCTCTCTCCTCGACCGGCGCGTGGTGGATGCGCTCAACAGCCTGCCGGAGAATAATCGGTTTATGCGCGGTCTGCGTGCGTGGGTCGGTTTCAAACAAACCGGCGTGCCGTATGTGCGACCGGAACGGATGTTCGGCCGCACGACGAACTCCCTGCTCAAGAACCTGGGCTGGGCCCGCAAGGGGATACTCTCCTTCTCCTACGCTCCGCTGGATCTGATTACAGTGCTCGCTTTGATCACTGTGGCGCTGGCTCTGTTGGGTATCGCGTTTCAAGTGATCGCCCGCATTTTCATCCCGGATGCAGTGCCCAAGGGCGTAACCACTCTCATTGTTCTCATTCTTTTTCTCGGAGGCATCCAGCTCCTGTGCTTGAGCATCATTGGCTCCTACCTGGCCCACATCTACGACGAAGTGAAGCGACGCCCACCCTTCATCGTTGACCGCATCCTCAACGATCCTCGGCAAAAGAACCAGACGGAAGCCGATACGTCCGCGAAGCGTGAATAACCCGAAACTCATTTCGACCCAGTGCGCAGTTTGCGGAACAGCGGATGGCACCCGGGAAGTTTATCCGGCGAACTTCAGCTTGGAGGACTTGAACCCGACGGTGTTCTCGGCGCGCCGGCTGCCAGATCGGATACACTATCGCATGGTCCAATGTCTGAAGTGCGGGCTGCTCCGTTCGGATCCGGTGGCGGATGGGGAGACCTTGGCCCGGCTTTACAGCAAGAGCACACTCGATTACTCCGACGAGATTCCCAATTTGCGCCTGACCTACGGGCGCTTCCTGTCACGACTGCTGAACCATGTTTCCAAACCGGCTGCATTGTTGGAGATCGGCTGCGGGAATGGTTTTGCTCTTGAGGAAGCATTGCTGCGTGGATTCTCCAAAGTGCGCGGCGTGGAACCCAGTCGCACAGCTGTTGCTGCGGCACCGGCTGCCATTGGTTCCGGGATCGTTTGTGACATAATGCGACCGGGCCTTTTTGGCGAAGGCGAATTTGATGCCATCTGCATGTTTCAAGTGTTGGACCATATTCCGCAGCCCGGCCCGGTGATCGCGGAGTGTTACCGTGTGTTGAAGCCCGGTGGGGCGATGTTGTGCATCAACCACAACAGTGAGGCTCTCTCGGCCAGAATCCTGGGCGAGTCCAGCCCGATTATTGATATCGAACACGCTTATCTCTACAGCCCTGATACGATGAGCCGGTTGTTCTTGGAACACGGGTTCCGAATCCTCGCCGGCGGGTCTATGTTGAACACCATTTCCATAGCCCACCTCATCCATTTATTACCGCTGCCTCGTGGCCTGAAGGCATGGTTTTTGCAGGGGGCGTTAGCTGGGACGCTCCGCCGGTGGCGTGTCCGGCTGCCGCTTGGGAACCTTTTCCAGATCGCCCAACGTCCGTGAAGAGCCAAGAGGACGACAACATGTCGAGCGACAAGTCATTTGAACGCAACGTATCCGTCTTCGACCAGGACGCTGCCCGGAATAAGGGATACGTTTACACCACCGGCCAGCAACTCAGTAGTCGCATGGCCACCGGTCGCTCCACTGATGTGATTTTGGAGCAAGCCCGGTTTGAAGGCCGACGAGTTCTTGATATGGGGTGCGGGGACGGCCATTTCACGCTGCAATTTTGGGATCGCGGTCGTCCTTCGGAGATGACTGCCGTGGACGCTGCTCCGGAAGCGATCAAGCTGGCAGATTCCAGACGCGAAGGACGCGCCATCCGCTTTGCTGTGGGGGATGTGCACCGGCTTCCGTTCGCAGACAACTCTTTCGATGTGGCTCTGATGCAGAGTGTGCTCCACCACGACGACACGCCAGGGGATATCGTTCGGGAAGCCTTCCGGCTGGCACCCGTCGTTGTAATCCATGAGCCAAACGGGAACAGTCCGGCACTGAAGATCATTGAACGGGTTTCCCGTTATCATCGGGAACACAACGAACGTTCCTACACCACCTGGCAGTTACAACATTGGATACAAGCTTGCGGCGCGCGTGTGGTGAGCACGAAATTCGCAGGGTTTGTCCCCATGTTCTCTCCGGATTGGATCGCACGACTCATGAAACGTGCCGAACCTGCTGTGGAATCGTTGCCGCTCGTGAACAGCCTGTGCTGCGCTGTGGTCGTGCTGGTCGGACAAAAGAATCGCTGAGATGAAACGCGCGTTGATCACTGGTGGGACCGGATTCGTGGGTGCGAACCTTGTGCGCCGGCTCCTGGCTGAGGGCTGCGAGGTGCATCTTCTAGTGCGACAGGGTTTTCAAGCGTGGCGAATTGCCGGTGTGCAGAGTCTGGTGCGTCTCCACGTGGTGGACATGAATGTGCCCTCTGCTGTTCTGGGAGTGCTGTCTTCTCTTCGGCCTGCCTGGGTCTTTCACCTCGCCGCGCACGGGGCGTATTCCTTTCAGACAGACGCTCAGGAAATGGCACGGACCAATCTGCTCGCCACCATGAACTTGGTGCAGGCTTTCCTTCAGGCGGGGGGCGATGCACTAGTCCATGCTGGATCGTCGTCGGAATACGGTTTCAAGGATACGGCGCCCACCGAGAGTG
Source organism: Verrucomicrobiota bacterium (assembly GCA_026397915.1). Classification (GTDB taxonomy): domain Bacteria; phylum Verrucomicrobiota; class Verrucomicrobiia; order CAIQCK01; family CAIQCK01; genus CAIQCK01. Next base: position 6,069 of record JAPLTX010000058.1, on the reverse strand, counting down.
AACTGCTCGAACCCAACAGCGACTACGCTGTCACGAAGGCGGCTGCAACGCTCTACTGCGGCTGCGCCGCGCGCAAGTTCCACGCTCGCATCATCACGCTGCGCCTTTACTCGGCTTTTGGACCCTTCGAGGATCCGCGTCGGCTTTTGCCCACGCTCGTGGTCAAGGGACTTTCCGGAGAACTTCCTCCGCTGGTCAGCCCCGATGTTTGCCGTGACTTCATCTACGCAGAAGACGTCTGCGACGCGTTGATCCGTGCCGCTTCAGTTGGGAATCCGCCTTTGGGCGCGGTTTATAACCTGGGATCGGGAGTGCAGACCTCCATCGGCCAAATCGTCGCTCTTGCGCGGCAGGAATTGAACATCTCAGAAGAACCTCGCTGGCAGTCCATGCCGGACCGCTCGTGGGACACGTCCACGTGGGTTAGTGATTCGACCCGGATTGCGCGGGATTTGGAATGGAGGCCAAGGTTTGCTCTGACAGATGGTTTCCGTGCCATGGTGACTTGGTTTCGGGACAATCCGACGATGCTGGAGTTCTATCGAAGACAGCAACATGGCGGAAGTGGAGCCGCTAGATGATCAAGCCCCCCGGCGTCAGTGTGTTGATGGCGGTCCATAATGGGCAGCGCTACTTAGGTGAGGCCATCGAGAGTTTGCTGCACCAGACTTTTGAGGATTTTGAACTGGTGATTGTGGACGATGCCAGCACTGATGACACGCCACGGCTGTTGAAATCTCTGGCGTGTCGGGATCGTCGCATCGTGCTGCTGCGGAATGACCGGAATATTGGCTTGGCTGGATCGCTGAATCGTGGGCTTGCCATTTGCCGCGCACCTCTCGTGGCAAGGGCGGATGCCGACGACGTGTTCATGCCCGAACGGTTGGAGAAACAGGTGCGTTGCATGGAAGCGAATACGAACGTGGGTGTTTTGGGTGCCGCGGTGGAGTTCATTGACGAGGAAGGACGATCTCGAGAGGACAAACTTCAACACTTCCATACACAGCCGTCGCATCTTCGTTTCCACACTCACCTTGGATGTTGCTTCTGGCACACAACCGTCATGTTCCGTCCGGAACTGGTCCGGTCCTTCGGGGGGTATGATGAAGAGCGCTTTACACTCGGTCCGGAAGACTACGATTTGTGGGCCAGGCTGATTGACAAGACTGCATTCCAAAATCTACCGGAAGTTCTTGCAAAGCAGCGTCTGCACAGTGCCTCCTTAACCTCCAAGTGGGAGGTTGGATTCAAACTTTACTGTTCCGTTTCCCAAAGGCTCCTCTCACACTATCTTGGCCGTCCGTTGAATGAACAAGAGGCGCACGATGTTGTCACCCTTTTTGGCTGGAATCGTCATTTGCCGCAGAAATCTATCTTGAACGGTATTCGTCTGCTGCGGGAGATCAGGGCTTGTGCCCGGAAGCGCGAAACCCGTGACACACTCGCTGGGTTCGAGCGCCAGTGCGTAGAGGCTTTTCTTACCGAAGCAGCGATCATGGTCTATGATGACCCTGCCGCCGGTAGAAAGCTCATACTAGAGACGATTCGCTGGTCCCCGCTAACCTTGTTTTCACTTCATCCTCTGATGCTTGGTCTCAGGCTGGTCACTCCAACAGTGCTACGTGACGTCTTCAAGCGTGCCAAGCATCTGCTCTTGGGGCGAATATCTTGTTATTTGGCACTGACCATCTGACGGAAAAAATGCAGAGCCAAAGCAGAAGTGATGTAGTGATCTTCGATCACCCCTACATTTTGGAATCCGCAGAGGTTGCTCGATGCTATAGCCCTTACTCTGAGAGCAATCTCGAACAACACCAATACTTGCTGTCCGCTGCATCTTCTAATCACCAAGCGCAACGAGGTTGTCGTTAATGAAAATCAACTCTGAAACTGCAGATTCCGCTATTCCTTCCATGGCAAGCACGGAAGTTCGCGATGTCTGGCGATTCGACAAAGGTTTAATCCTGCTCCTTGCTTTGGCTACATTTATTTGCCTCTGGCGGCCTTCCCGCACCGCGCTGTGGCTGGACGAAGTTTGGCGTGCCAATGCGTGTCTTCATTCTGATCAAGGCTTGGCACACATGATGCCTCCGCTGTATCTCTTTTTGCAGAAGGGGCTTTGCTGGTTGTTGGGGCCGGGTGAAACCACATTTCGCTTGCTCTCCGGTCTGGCTGGGATTGGAACAGTGGCATCGGTATGGCTTTTGGCACGGCTCATGTTTGGTGCCAGGGTGGCCTTTGTCGCTGGCTTCCTCGTCGCCTGTCATCCATGGTTAATACTTCTTGCCAGGGAAGGCAAAGACTATGCTTTGTCTCATGCGTTTTCTCCTCTTGTTTGTGCCCTCACAGTGGCTTGGCTGATTCGTCCGCGGCAGACGCTCATGTTCAGCGTAGGCGCCATCGGCGCTTTGGGCATCCTCTGTTCCTGGTCTGTTTGCTTTGTCGCCGCCGCATGCCTTGCTGTAATGGCTTTCGGGAGTCTTGTTTGGCACCGTTTTCGTAAAGACTGGCCAAGTTTGGCCCTCGCTGGAGGGATGATCTTGATTGCTACCCTCATTGACTATTGGTGGGTAATTAGTTCCACTCGTTTCACTGCTTTTGCGGATTCTCCTGAGGAGTGGGTTTGGCCGTCTCCTGGCATCGAAGGCCATTTTCTATGGCTGATACGCCAGTCATGGGAACTGCTCCAGTCGATTTTGGTTAGCAAACACACGTTCTACGCGGGAACCTACTCCGTCATTCTCGGTCTGGCTCTATGCATGGGTGTTGCTGTTCGGGGACACCGCAGCGGCTGGTTTCTTTCTATTCTAATGACCACTGTCGCTGGGGCCGTTTGTGCGGCAGTAATACACCGTTGGCCTTACAGCGGTTGCAGAACCATGATGTTTCTTGTTCCATTAGTTGCCCCCATTATTGCGGCCGGCCTCTGCTGGTTTTGCACTCAACTTTGGAAGGAAGGTCATTTTCTGGCGCTTCTCTTTGTTGCCCTCACCTGCGGCTTGCTGCCTCTCGCTTGGAGTCTTAACGCGGCCGCGCGGCGCCCCAGTGCCTACGATTTTCGATCTGTTGCGTCAAAGATTGCCCCTCTCTTTCAGAGCAATGATCTTATCGTTCTGCTTCCGCTTGCAGAGCATGAGTTCAATTTCTATACAAAGAACCTTCCCCAGGGAGTTCGGGTGAAGCCCGTTAGAGGGTATGAGCAGATTCACAAATGGGTTCAGCAGGAACGTCCACGTCGTTTTTGGATCGTCAACACGCACGTGATCTTACCCCAAGTGTTTCTAGAGGCTGAAACGAACTACAACCGACTTGCTGTGTTCACAGGCGGAAATGCCCACGTTGAACTGTTTCAGACATCCTTTCGTCAGTAAGTGTCGAAAAGTATCGCTTTACGATGTCTCGCCTGTTGACCATTTGTCCTTACGATTTGATTCCGCTTCGCGGCGGAGGCGCGTTGCGGAGTTTCCATCTGCTGCGGCAATTGGCCCGCTTCCACGAGGTCCATGCAGTTCTCTTTCAGTCTGAGACCGCTCTGCGGAAAGAAACCGAAGGCTACAAGGTGCCTGATAACGTCAAAATATACAGCCCGATTGACACACCTCCGCCACCAACAGCATTCAGCCACCTTCCTTCAAGGCTGGGGAATGCCTTGAATTACCGTTGGCTGAGGCGTTCATGGGCTGGTCCGGCAAACCGTGTTCTTCTACAGAGCTGGCATTTGTTCGAGCAAATACTGAAGAGCCATCGGATTGACGTGGTTCTTTTTGAAGGACGCGACGCCATGTGCGCAGCCCCGTTGGTCCGGCGGCTGGCGCCACACGCGTTGCAGATCCTTGATGCCCACAATGTGGACCACAAACTTCTCCATGCGCAGGCCACTCGCGCCGAGCGGATCGGAGATTCGGCATGGCAGGTTGAACTTGAGCGCACTCGCCGCGATGAGGAGCGGATTGGCCGATCCGTGCATGTGTTTTTTGCCTGTTCCAAAGAGGATCGGGACCAATTGCTGGCTCTGAGCGGGATACCGGGTTATGTGATTCCTAACGGTGTGGATACCAAGCATTGTGCATTCGACAGTCGCGAGGAGAAGGCGCAATCACACGCCATTCTGTTCACCGGGTCGCTTCAGTATCCACCAAACGTGGATGGACTGGCTTGGTTCTTGGACGAAATATGGCCCTTGCTGCGCCAGCGTGTGCCTGGTGTTGAGTTCATTGTCGGCGGAGCAGGTGCCTCTGCTGAGTTGCAGGTCCGTCTTAAGAACTCGCCGCAGGTGCGGTTTGTGGGTGAAGTGCCGGACATGCGTCCGGTTGCCCGGCAAGCAGGTGTGGCAGTGTGTCCACTGCGCATTGGCAGCGGCACGCGCCTCAAGATCCTCGAGTATATGAGTTGGGGCACGCCTGTGGTTTCGACTCGCATTGGTGCCGAAGGGATCGAAGCGTGTCACGGTGAAGAGATTCTCATCGAAAACGAACCTGAACGGTTTGCGGATGGAGTTGTTCAATTCATGGGCAATGCAGAGATGTTTCATCGCATGCGCAATGCTGCACGACGATTGGTTGAATCGGAATACGATTGGGACGTCATCGGCCAGCAAGTGAATGCGGCCATAACAGACCTTTTGAAGAATCGCGGACGAGCAACCATTGCTGCTACATCGCGCTGATCCAGTTTCATTTCTAACTGTGTTTTTATTATTCTTGTGTATCCGCCTCTTGTCAGCGTTCTGATGACGGTCTATAACCGCGAGAAGTTTCTAGCGGCAGCTATCGAAAGCGTTTTGGCCCAAAGTTTCACTGACTGGGAACTTGTCATTGTGGACGACCAGTCCAATGACGGTTCGCTGGAGATCGCTCGTCGGTATGCGAAGGATCGTCGCGTCCGAGTGATCCTCAACGAGCAGAATCTGGGTGACTACCCGAATCGCAATTGTGCTGCGTCACTTGCTTGTGGCAAGTATCTGAAATATGTGGATGCGGATGATTTGATTTACCCGCATTGTTTGGAATTAATGGTCCAGGGCATGGAAGCGTTTCCAGAAGCGGGCTTAGGCATCAGCCGGGTTGTGCCGGGCGTGTTTGCGCCGGCCTTGTTTTCACCAGCAGACGCCTACCGTGATCACTTCTTTGGAAGCGGTATGTTCTCTGTAGGACCGCTGGACACTATCGTGCGGAGAGACGCCTTTGAGGAGATCGGTGCATTTAATTTGGCCAGACACACCGGCGATCTTTTGTGTTGGATGAGACTGGCGCAGCGGCGCCCGGTGGTGGCGATTGCATCAGGATTGGTGTGGTGGCGCGCTCACGGCCAACAGGAGAGCGTCGCCGAGAGAAGAACGCCTGGAATAGTGGCTGAGGTGGCCGTTCGAAGAATGAAAATCGTCGTGGAAACGATTGAGGATGCAACATGTCCACTCGCCGAGCTTGAACGAAAAATCATTAAGTCCGCACAACTCAAAGCTTATGTTGGGATGATTGGGGGTGCATTGCGTAGAGGTCGGTTCGGCCTGGCTCGCGCTCTCTGCCGGCAGTCCGGGCAACGTCTCTTTTCATTCTTGCAGGCCAGCCTGACGCACACCTCAGCCTTTCCGCGTGTAGGACTAAACCCCGTCCGTCCGCCTAAGCTCGTTGCTTTGCCTGCTCCTAAAAGTCCCATTTCAGCTTTCAGCTTTCAGCCCTCAACTTCCACTCCGTTGGTTTCTGTTTTGATTCCTGCTTACAATGCAGAGGCGCATCTTGCCGAAGCCATCGAGAGTGTCTTGGATCAGCGGTTCACTGACTGGGAACTCATCATCGTGGACGATGCCAGCACGGATCGCACCGCTGAGATTGCGCAATCTTGTGCCGATGGAAACCGGATCCGCTATTTCCGCAACGAGCGCAATCTCGGCAAATGGCCCAACCACAATCGCTGCGCGGAACTGGCTCATGGGAAGCACTTGAAGTTTCTGCATGCAGACGACCTCCTCTACCCGCTTTGTCTTCAGGTCATGCTTCAGCACGCGGCATCCGTGGTGAAGGATGAGACGTTGGTGCTGTGCGCCCCCTCGCCACTGCCAGCGGGCACCCT
>JAPLTX010000061.1:6434-259199 GCA_026397915.1 Verrucomicrobiota bacterium | reverse complement strand
ATCACCTCGCATCCATCGCTTCCCTCGCTCCGTGCGGTGTCTCATGCTCCCAGATTCTCAGCCATCTCTACAATCCCGTCGTCGAAATCATTCACACCGAAGTCTTCTGTGCCCCAGCCCCTTTAATCAGCGGTTCCCTAGCGAGCGGTTGCGTGGGCGGCCTTGGTAGTTGGCGATTCCTGCGGTGGCATCCGTTTGAAGTTTTCGTTCAGCACCTGCCCGCGTTTGACGCATGGTTGAAAGATGAGAAAGCGGGCGTCCGCAGTTCCCCCAGCCTTGCACGGCCACCAGACGCCCGGCTCCAGCCGCTCGAAGTCCACGTCGAGGTCGAATTGTTTGATATAGACCAGCAGCCCGAACGCGATGCTTACCGGCTTCTTCAGCCGCACCTCGCCGCGCGCAGGCTTGCGATCCTCCTCGTCAACCCAGAGCCGTCCGACGACGCCGTCCACGACGACGTCGAAGAACTTCTGATACTGTCCGCCAATCTTGATCGAGCGGCCCGGTCGGCCGCAAAACTTGTAGAGAATGCACCGCCGCCCGCGCAGGGTCTCACGGCCGACTTCCTCACTGATGAACGCCCGCTCCAGTTCCTCGCCGCTGAACCGCGCGGTCAAGTCGGTGACCTGCTCGGCGTCCTTGGGTTTCTTGCCGTCGCGGATGGCCTGGCGGAACGATTCCAGCCGTTTGGTTTCTTCCTCTTCTTCCTTGGGCGAGAGCGGTTTGCCGTTGCAGCTGATCAACCGGTGGAAGAGCATCTTGCCCTCGACGGGAAACACCTCCTGCACCTTCGTGTCTCGCTCGGTGGACTTGTGCGCCGTGTCGAGTATCTCCACGATCGTCGTCTGGCGGAAGCTGTAAGGCAGCACCGGCAGCGACGGCGGCAAACTCGTCGCTGCCGCCGTCATGCCTGCCGCCGCTGCTGCTAGTAGAACCAGTGTCATTTCAACGGACTGGAAAGTGATTCCAGTCACATCCTTTCGCAACTATTTGCCGCGTTTGGACGGAAGGTCAACCTACGAATGGTTGTCGCCCCCGGAGCAGCTCAAAAAAACGTCTTACGGTCCCGGTGCCCGGATGGTTTTGGCGAAAAGCACCGTCAGTCGCTGTTGCTGCTCGGCGGTCAAGAGGTTGGCGCCCTTTTGAAACAGCGAGTTGAATCGCGCCACCTGCTCCTGGGTCGTCGGCTGCTGCTGGTTGATCCGCGAGTAAATGGTGTTGGCTTCACGCCCTTGCTCCGGCGGCAGGGTGTCGAACGCGTGTTTGATCAACTGGGCCAGTTCCTGTTTCTCTTCCAGCGAGAGGCGGCTCAAATCTGGCGTGGTGCTGGCCGTGGCCGCGGCGAGCGCCTTGTTGGACGCCGTTGCCGCCGGATTGCCGCCCGGCAGTTGGGTGATGAGGACGATGATGGCTGCGAGCAACAGGCAGAAGACGACCGTGGCGCCAAACACGAGCAGATGCGCCCGCCGCTGCAATGGGAAACTTTGACGCCGCTGCTCGCGCTCCAACTCAGCGCGCATCATCGGTGTTGGCTCGGACAGGTCAGACGGAAATACTTGGCGTTGCTTGACCGGCGGCAAGAGTGACACCGGAGCGCCAGTGTCGCGGATTGCGAGCGGCGGCGGTTCAGCGGGCTGCGGCAGCTTGAATTCCTCCAGCACCTCGACGATCTCATCGTCGCGCCGCGCCGTTGGCGACGCGGCTGCGCCCGGATCGGGGATCACCAGCGCCTGTTTGCAGGCAGGGCACACCACCGCTTGGCCGCGCGCGTTGTCGGCGGCGGCCAGTTGTCGGTTGCAGTGCGGACAGTTAAAAATAAATTCCATGAATTCTCAATCCAACCTCGCGCATGCCGGAACCGAAGCCAAGCAGGTTTTCATCCCGTTTGGTCCTTGGTCTGGCCTCGGAATTACGCCAGCTGTGTGCGGCGTGTCTTCCGTGAGGAACTGGAACAACAAGCAAACAGTTTAGCGGGCTGTGGCGCAACCGGCCAGCGAAAGTTTTTCAGTGCTCTTGGCCGAACACAGCGGCGATCTTGCCCAGGTCTTCCGCGAAGCTGGTCTTGAGAATCAGCTCCGGTTGGCCGGTGACGGCTTCCAGGTTGGGGTCGCACCGGATTGCTCCGAGGAATTTCGCGTGATGGCTGAACTGGCTCGGCACGCCCGCGCTCAGGTTCTCGACGATGCCGAGCAGCGGCACGTTGAGCCGCTCAAACAGCGCCAGCGACCTCCGCAACGTCTCCACCGCCAGCACGGCCGGCGTGGTCACCGCCAGCAGTTCCGCGCGTTTGATCCAGCGCACCATGTCCAGCGAGGCATCGCCGATGCCCGGCGGCATGTCCACGACCAGAAAATTCTGTTCACCCCACTGCGTCACCGCCAGCAATTCCAGCGCCGCCTGCGAGACGTCGCTGCCCCGCAACGGCACGGCGCGGCCCTGTGAAAAGAACGACATGGACATGAACGTGATGCCGCAGGCTAGCGGCGGATTGATGCCTGTCTCCTCAGTGTAATGGGCGTCGTTGATGCCGAGGATGATGTGGTCGGAGGCGCCGGTGAAATCCAGGTCGAGCAGGGCCGTGCGATGGCCTTTCCGCGCCAGCAGCAGCGCGAGCACGGAGGCGATGGAACTCTTGCCAATACCGCCTTTCCAGCCGGTGACGGCGATGACGCGCTTCACGCCGGCGAGCCGCTTCTCGATGATAGAGCTTCTGGGATCAATCATGGCGGCCTGTGATCTCCTGGATGAAGACGCCCCGGCCCCGCACGATGGAAAAGTCCGGGCTGCCGCACGCCGGGCAACGCATATAGACGTGCGCCATCTCCGGCACGAAATGGATGGCTTCGCGTTCCTCCTCGCCGACCTTGGCGTCCTGCTCGGAGAACTCTTTCTTGCAGGCCTGGCACTCGAACGCCGCCTCGCCCTTCACGACGCGGACCTTCGCGCCCCGGATTTCCGCCGCCGCGCTGGAAAGCTGCCCCTGCACCAACTCAGCGAACATCTCGTGATCAATGCTCTGCAACTCGCCGATGTTAAGGACAATCTCCTCCACCGCAGCCAGCTTCTGCTGCCGTGCTGTCTCTGTGGCGGACGTGACGACCGCCTCGGCCAAAGCCCATTCGTGCATGTTTGTTCTGATTCCTTGCTTCGGCGCAACAGTAGGCGGTTGCGCCGCGCTCGGCAAGACTTGCGACAGGAAGACGGTGAGGTTTGCCGGCGGAAACTCAGAACGAAACCGTCGTCCGCATCCCGATCACGATGGCATCTTTCAGCGCCGTGGAGCCGCCGGGATGGAAGATGTATTGGAAATACGGCTGCAAGGACCACCAGGGCGCGAGCGCAATCCGATAGGTGGCCTCCAGCGCCATCTCGTAATCCGGCAGGGGGCCGTTGCCCAGTGTGTTAGGCGCGCCTCCCAGCGCGAGGATGGTATTGGCGTCGCGTTGAAGGCCGCGCAGGCCATCGCTGATGGTGACGTAGCTGACGGCGACGCCGCAAATATCCTGGTCGCGGGTTGGCAGGAGTCCCTTGTAGGTCAGCCCGCCCGCGGCGTAGAAGTCCACGGGGTTGCGGTCCTCCGGCATCCAAGGCGCGCCGCGGCAGTAGAGCGCTAATCCCTCATCCGAATCGGCCTTCTCGCGCCAGAGCATCTGGTCAACGTTAAAATAAAACCCGCCGTTATTTGTGTGGGATCGGGCCACGCCGGTGGAGGCCAGCCCCGACAACGTGCCGTCGTCTTCGAGGCTTTGGCCGAGCGTGTCGAGGCGCAGGTCGTTGAAATCGCCACTGTGAAACCAGCCGCCAATCTTGAGTTCGCCCGACAATCCCAGCGCCCCCTTTTCGTGATTGCGCCGCCAGACCGCTTCGAACAACGCCAGCACGCCGTTCCGGTGGCCCATCCCGAAATGAGTGCCGTCGTTGCTTTCTGTGGATTGGTCTCCCACGTCGCCGTCCACCACCGCCGCCATCAACTCGATCTGCTCGGTCGGCCGGCCCGTCACCATCACGCCCGTGCCGGCCACCGGATACGCGGGGCCGCCGCTCGGAATCAGCGCCGACATAAACGCGGGCCAGCCGTGAGTGCCGCCGATGAACGCGCACGCGTAGTCGCTGCAAATCAGCCTCTCATCCAGAGCAAGCTGGCCCCCGCGAATGGAAAGCCTGTCCTCCAAAAAGCTTTGCTCCAGCCACAATTCATAGAGCCGCACCGTGTCGAAAGCCGAGATGTTGCTTGGCTCCAGAAACGCCGTGCCGGTCATGCCGGCGATATCGTTGTGGATGTTCGGCTCCGAGCCTTGAATCCAGAGGCCGCTGGTGTGGAACACGCCTCCCTTCCAACCGCCGGCCTTCTCGATGTCCAGATTCAGGTCCGACCGCACCACCCCTTGGTAAAGCTCACCTGTTCGCGCGCCACCATGCACGTTGGCCAAGAACTCACCAGTGTAGGTGGTCGCGAGTTCCCACCCATTCTCCGCCATCCGCGTCCGCGCGCCGCCCCAGTCACCCGTCAGCGTGTTGCGCTCCAAGAAAGCCGACGCTGCTGATAATACGCCGTTTGTTTGAGGTAACACCGGCTCATTTTGAGCGCCCAGTGACCACGAACAGCCGGCGAGCCACAGCCCGAGCGCCACGCAACGGTGGAAAAGAGTCCGACTGTGCGGCTGCGTCACCGCTGTCTCTCTGTCCTCGTTTCGCGACGCACAAGCAACCAGCTAATGATCCAAGCCATCACAAACATGATCACCGTGCCTACCAACCCCGCGATCGCCGTCGCCAATCCTTCGGAACTGACGCCCGGCATTCGGTAGTCCGGAATCAGCGATTTCATCAGCGTCTTCGCGTGTTCCTCGAAGCCGAGTTTACCGGCCACCTTCTCCAGACCATCCGGCCACGAACTGGCAAACGGCGTGACAAACAACGCCAAGCCCAGCGCAACAACCAACCCGAACGCCAGCACTTCCCACCGGACCGCACCCGTCTGTCGCTGATCCGGATCAATCAGGTCCGGTCGAACCCTGCGAATCGCCAGCACCACCAGCGACGTGATCAATGCTTCTCCCAAACCGATCAACACATGCACCCCCGTCATGGCCGGGAATACCACGCCTGCTGCCGCCGTTCCTGAAAACGCCAGTTCGCCCGCGCACGCCAGCGAAGCCAGCAACGTCGAGCACCACGCGGCAAACACCACCGCCGTGATCTGGCCGTGCAACCCCTTGACGAGCCTTCGCGCCAGCGCGTAAATGCCGTAGCCGCCCACCGTGCCTACGATGGCCATGTTGAACACGTTCGCGCCCAGCGCCAGCACGCCGCCGTCACTGAAGAGGAAACACTGGAGGATCAACACCGCTGAGATCACCACCGCGCTTGCTGCTGGCCCCAGCAACACCGCCGCCAACACGCCACCCAGTAAATGTCCCGACGTGCCGCCCGCCACCGGAAAATTCAGCATCTGCGCGGCAAACACAAACGCCGCTGCCAAACCCATCAACGGTGTCTTGGATCGGGGCAGTGTGCGGTTGACCTGACGGATTGCCACAGTCAAACCCGCCGCCGCAAGGCCGCCCGTGATCGCCATTGTTTTCGCGTCGAGGAATCCGTCGGGTATGTGCATGATCCAATCGTTCAAATCATTCGCAAGTAAGTGTTACGTATGTGTGATGTAATAATATCAGCAATGCTTCAGTCAACATCTATTTGTGGCAACGTTCCACTTACAGGTTCATTGGCATCATCGTGCCGCACACGGCGCGGTTGTTGTTCGGGGCCAGCCATCGGGTGCTGATGCCGCAAAATCCCGCTCTATAATCGCTTTATAATCGTTGCCGTCGTGGCGGACGGTGTTATTCTCGCGGGGTGCGCGGGTCTTTGTGGTGGTGAATAAAGGAGATGCCGATGGAACGGCGCATACTTTCAGACAAACAAGCGCGTTGGCTGCGAACAGAGCTGGCCGAGTGGCGCGAGCGTGGCATCGTGACGCCCCACCAAGCCGAACAAATCACCGCCTGCTACGAGACGTCCAAGGAGGCCGGCGCGCGCAAGCGGTCGCGGTTCACGTTCGCCATCATCGGCCTGGCGGCGCTGTTGTTCGGCGCGGCGGCGCTGTTGCTGATGGGCTACAACTGGTCGGCGATCCCGCGCGTGGCAAAACTCACGGTCGTGTTCTTCGTGCTCGCGGCGACACACGGAGCGGGGCTGTATTTGCGATTTGGGCGCGGCGCGCGGCGGGCGTCGGAACTGGTCTTTTTCCTTGGCTGCCTGTTTTTCGGCGCGGGCATCTGGCTCGTGGCGCAGGCGTTTCACCTCAACGCGCATTATCCCGACGGGTTCTGGTGGTGGGCCATCGGCGTGCTGCCGTTCGCGCTCTGTCTCGACACGCTGCTGATCCACTGCCTCTACGCCGGCCTGCTCGCGACATGGGCAGGCACAGAGATTTGTGGCTACCGGCATCTGGGATGGGCGTTGATCGAGGGCTGGCCGAACGGCGCCTTCAGTCTGCCGCTGCTGGCGCTGCCCGGTCTGGCTTGGGCGTATCGCCGGGCTTCGGTCGGTGCGGTATGGCTCTATGTGCCGCTAGTGGCGTGGTGGGTGATCTTGCAGGCGTTTTCGTGGCACATGGATTGGCAATCGGTGTTTGTCATCGGCTCGGTTGGCGCGCTGCTGCTGATCGTCGCGGAGAACCATCGCACCGGAAACCGTCTGGCGCTGCCGCATCGTTTCTACGGCGTGCTGCTGACGGCGGGCGCGCTGGTGCCGCTCAGTTCCGACTGGTTCTTCCGCGAGATTTCGCATTCGTATCGCTACGGATGGCATTCAGGGTGGGAAACGCTAGCCTTCGCGCCGGTCATCGCCATTCTTGTCTTGCTGGCGACAACACTGGCGCTGACGGGCCTTTTCAAACCGGAACCTCCCGGCAGCACGCCCGGTCCGGGCGAGCGGTTGCTGGACGTGCTCCGCGCGCAATGGCTGCCGGCGGGCCTCGCGCTGGCGCTGGCGTTCATGGGCCTCTGGAGCGCGACGCGCCTCACCGATGGCAGCAACAAGCTCGATTGGGTGCTGCCGCTGGTCGTCGCCAATGTTGCCCAGATCGCGCTCTCGTTGTGGTTGATGCGCGTGGGCATCCGTGACGACCGCGGGTTGCCGTTCGCGTTCGGCATGTTCAGCTTTGTGCTCTGGGCGGTGTGCTGCTACTGCCATCTGTTCGGCGGCGCTGGCGGCATGCTTGGCGCGGCGCTGATGTTTGCGCTCTGCGGCTCGGCGTTGCTGGGGTTGGGCATGTATTGGCGGAAACGGAAGGAGGTGCGCCAGGAGCGAGAGAGAGCGATCAATGCCGACCTCGAAGCGGCGTCGTTCGCCGGGCCGCCGTGGTTCAACCGCACCGCGTGTTGGCTGCGCGACCACGAGCGCGCGGTGCTCTGGACGACCATCGCGTTTCAACTGGCCGTGCTCGCGAGCATGGTTGTGCTCCATGCGCTGCCGCTGATGGCCGGCGAGACGATCCGGTTGAAAGTCACGCCGGTGGACCCGCGCGACGTGATGCGCGGCGACTACGTCATCTTGAGCTACGCCATCAGCAGCGTGCCGGCCGCGGGCATTGAGGGTATTCCTGACGCGAACAACCGCGTATTGAATTACTGGCAGCGCGACGCGTGGCTGGAGGAGCGGGCCGTTTATGTGACGCTGGAGCCGGACGCCAACGGCAGGTTCTGGCGTGGCGTGAAAGCCAGCGTTCTCAAACCGGCCTCCGGCAAATTCATCCGTGGCAAATACGTCCGCCACTGGGGCCAGGCGCACATCGAGTTTGGCATCGAGGCCTACTACGTGCAGGAAGGTGCGGGCAAGAAACTGGAGCAAGCCCGCAACGCGCGCAGCCTCGTCGCCGAAGTGGCGTTGATGCCATCGGGCAAAGCCGCGCTGCGTGATCTGGTGGTGGAGTCATGGAAGCAGTGACCTGAGATCGGCTGGAACAGGCGACCATTGAAAGGAGATAGTGACCCATGAGTGACGCAATTGCACCGATGCTGGTGCTTCTGGGCTTGGTGCTGCTGGTGGCGCCGATAGTCTCCGTCGTTGTCGCCGTCATCAACCACAACCGCATCGCGGAATTGCAGCGGAAAGCTCAGGAGCAAGAGGCCGAACTGGAGGCGCTTCGTTCCAACCTCACGCACCTCTTCAAGTCACAACCGCCGCCATCGCCCGAATCAAGACAGCCGGCTCCGATCACGCCGCCCGCGCCAACAGCGCCGCCAACTCCTCCGCCGGTGATCGCAACAGCATCTTCGCCGCCCGAGCCGGTTCATCCGCTTGTTGCTGAAACGCTCGACGAGGTAAGCGAACCCGCTGAGACGGAGTGCAGAGAGCCAGAGTGGAAAGAGCCAGCCGCGCCACCACCTGTCGTGTTGCCGAAACCGGTCGTGCCGCCAGTTCCGCCGAAACCGTCGTTCGATTGGGAAGCGCTGCTCGGTGTGCGCGGCGCGGCGTGGCTCGGCGCGATTGCGTTCGTCATCGCGGCGAGCCTGTTTCTGAAATACGCCTTCGACAACAGCCTCATCACGCCGGCAATGCAGGTGGCGTTGATCATCCTGTCCGGCATCGCGATGCTCGTGGGGTCGGAGTTCGGCCTGCGCAAAGGCTACGCCGTCACAGCCAACGCCCTGTGCGGCGCGGGTGTGGCGGTGCTCTACGCCGGCTTTTTCGCGGCATACGGCGTCTATCACCTCGTGCCGATGCTGCCGACGTTCGCGTTGATGGCGATGGTCACGGTCGTGGCTTGCCTGCTGGCGGTGCGGCACGATGCGATGTTTATCGCGGCGCTCGGCCTGCTCGGCGGATTCGCGACACCCATCGTTCTCTCGACAGGCGAAGACCGGCCCATCGGCTTGTTCAGCTACATCCTGCTGCTCGATGTCGGCCTGCTCTGGGTCGCCGTGCGCAAACAGTGGAACGCCATCGTGCTGCTGAGCCTGGCGGCGACGTTTGCCATTGAGATCGGCTGGTTCCACAAGTTCATGACGCCGGACAAAATGCTGCTCGGCACCGGCATCTTCGTGCTGTTCGGCTTGCTCTACCTCGCGCTGCCGCTGGCGGCGAAGAAAGCCGATGAGAAGACAACGCTGCGCGCGGCGATGCTCGGCGGGTTGGCGCCGTTCTTGTTCGCGTTCTACATGGCCGGACAGCGCGCCTACGCCGTCGAGTGGCCGCTGCTGTTCGGCCTTATCGCCTGCCTCGACGTGGCGATGCTCGTGATTACGCTGGCGCGCGGCCAAGTCTGGCTTGCGGTGAGCGGCGCCATCGCGACGGCGCTGACGCTTTTCGTGTGGTCCACGCAGGCACTAACGCAGTCCAACGTCTGGGGCGCGAGCCTGTCGGCCATCGGATTGTGCGCGCTCTTCAATCTAATGCCGCGCGCGGCGAGGCGATTTGTGCCGAACGTGGCCGCCGCAGCGCGAGAAGTCCTCGAAGCCACCGGCCTCGTCGCGGGCATCGGGCTGGCGCTGTTCACATGCGTGCTCGTGGCCAACAAACTCGGCGAGCCGCCGTGGGTGTTCCTGTGCCTGCTGGCGGCACTGGCGGCGGTGGTGTTCGAGCGCAACAGCGACGACGCTCTGCCACACGTCGCGCCGGCCGGCGGTGTCGCGCTTGGCCTCATCGTTCAATTTTGGTTCTTCCGCAACACGGTCGGCGAAACACTGCTGCGTAACCTGAGTCTGCCGCTGTTGCTGGCGCTTGGCTGGTCGCTCGTGTCGGCACTGCGCCAGGCGAAGGAACGCGACGGCTTGCCGGAACGCGCCAACGAACACGAAGCCGGCGCGGTGACGACGGCGGTGATTGCAGTCGCCGGCCTGTTCGGATGCCTCACCTCGTCTGAGCTTGGCGGCGACCCGTGGCCGCTGTTCCTGGCGATGGCGTTTCTCGTCGTGCTGCTCATCGGCTCCGCGCTGCGCCGCGACTGGTCGTGGCTGGTGGTGGCCGGCTTGGGCGTGTCAGCGGGCTTTGCGACGGCGTGGCACTTCAACTACTTCCACGATTCCGACGTGGCGGTGGTGATGCCGATCTACGCGGCGTTCTATCTGGCATTCCTCGTGCTGCCGTTCGCGATGCCGAAGTCGCTCGTGCCGATGTGGCCGCAACGGCTGTGGCCGTGGCTCGCATCGGGACTAAGTGGGCCGTTGTTCTTCTTCGCGCTCTACAACGCATTCGTCGCGGCGTGGGGCAAGAACTTCATCGCCGTGCTGCCGGTAGCGATGGCGGGATTGTCGGTCGCGGCATTGGCGCAAGTGTTGAAGCGATTTCCGGCAGAAGGAGGGCAGGATGCTGGAGATTCCAGGCTGCGCAACGTCGCCCTCTTCGCCGCCGTAGCGCTCGGCTTCGTCAGCGTCGCGATTCCTCTCCAACTCGACAAGCAATGGATTACCATCGGCTGGGCGCTGGAGGCGGCGGCGGTGTGGTGGCTCTACCGGCGCGTGCCGCATCCGGGCCTGAAGTATTTCGGCGCGGTGCTGTTCGCGGTCGTGGCGGCGCGGTTGCTGGTGAATCCCGAGGTGCTGCGCTACGAGGAGCGCGGCCTCCCGATCCTTAACTGGATTCTTTACACCTATGGCGTCGCAGCGGTCTGCGCTCTCATTGGAGCGCGGCTGCTGCAATCGGTCGAGGTTGAGCGCATGACCGACAACGAGCGCGCGTTTTTCTACGGCGGCAAGCTCGGCCTCGCGCCGGTTGTCGGATTTCTCGGTCTCCTGCTCATTTTTGCGCTGATCAACCTCGAAATCGCCGATTATTACTCCGCCGGGCGTTATCTTGAACTCCAGTGGGAGCGCCGCTACGACCGTGACCTGACTACGTCGGTGGCGTGGGGCCTCTACGCGCTGGCGCTGCTGATCATCGGTATGTGGCGGAAGGTCAAGCCTCTGCGGTTCATCTCGCTTGGCTTCATGCTGCTGACCATCGGCAAAGTCTTCCTCTACGATCTGTCGAGCCTGACCGGCCTGCATCGCATCCTGTCGTTCCTCGGTCTCGCGATCGCGCTCATCGCGGTGTCGCTGCTCTACCAACGCTTCGTGTTCCGAAAGGAGCCAAAGTCATGAATGCCCGAACCTCGACTCTGTTTCTCGCGCTGTCGTTGCTGCCCGCGCCGTCGCTCGTTCGCGCCGGCTCCGCCGACCTCGACGAAGCGCGCAGCGGCTGGAAATTCCGCCGAAACGTCACCATCAGCGCCGTTGGCCAGCCGGTCGGTTTTGCGGCGCTGCCGTTGCCGCCAGAGGTCGCCGCCGTTGCGCGGCCGGACCTGCGCGACTTGCGCCTCATCGGCGCGGACAGCCACGAGGTGCCATTTGTTGTGGATCAAAAGACCGACCGGAAGGCCGCGCGCCACTGGGACGGAGACCTTGCCGACGTCCGTTCGGACAAGAAGTTGCGCACCGTGTGGACTGTGGATTTCCGGGAGCCGCGGCAGTTCGACACGGTCGAGTTGCGAATTGATGCCACAGACTTCGCCAAACGGTTTCGCGTCGAGGCGTCGGGTGATGCCACCGGCTGGCGCGAACTGGTGGCTGACGCCGGCATCTTCGACCGGCAGTGGAACTTCCGCGTCCATCACACCGTCATCCAGTTGCCAACACCGCAGACCGCGCGTTACCTGCGGTTGACCGCCGACGACCAGCGGTCGGCGCCGATTCTAATCCGCGGTGTGATGGCGCGCATCGCGCGCGACGTGGCCGGCGAACGATGGAACCGGCGCGCCGACATCGGACAGCAATCCGACGATGGAACGATACGTCGCTACCAACTCGATTTGCCGTCGGGTTTGCCAGTCGAGAAAGTGGAGATCGAATCCGACGACGTGGCATTCTCGCGTTATGTTACGCTGATCGAAGAACGGGAAGTGAGCGGCCGGCGAACGCGAGTCGTGCTTGGCAAGAGCGATGTTTACCGCCTCAAACTCGAAGACGACGGATTGAGCGGCGAGGCGCTCTCGTTTTCAGTGACCGCACCGCGGAGCGGCCGGTTGGTGCTGGAGATGCAGAACGGCGACAGTCCGCCGCTGCGCAACCTGCGCGTGACGGTGAGCGGCGTCGCCTCGCGCGTGCTGTTCCCCGTCGTCGTCGCGGGGCCGTGGACGCTCTACTACGGCAACATTGCGACGCGCGCGGCGGTTTACGACCTGGAGATGCTAAAAGCGCGCCTCGGTCTCAGTCCGCAGTTCATTGCCGCCGAGCTTGGAGCTGAAACGTCCAACCCGCGCTACCGCCCCGTCCCGCCGATGCAGTTCGTCGCCCCGCACGGCGCGGCGATCGAGACGCGGCAGTGGAAAATGGCACGGGCACTGACGCTGCCGAAAGTCGAAGACATTTACACTGTGACGCTCGCGCCGGCCGATCTGGCGGTATTGCGGCCCGATCTTGGCGATCTCCGCGTCGTCGGCAGCGCGGGCCGGCAGATTCCGTTCATCCTCGAAGCCAACGCAGCCGAGGCGGAAGTCACACTGCGTGTCGAACCGGACACGCGTCCGGCGAAGCGCGGCCAGCGCGCCGTCGTCAGCCGCTACAGGCTCACTGTCGAAGGCGCCGACGGCAAAGCAATGACATTGCCGTTGCAACAACTGCGCCTCAAAGTTGCCGAGACTTTCTTTTCCCGCCCCGCAACACTGACAGCGCCGTCGCACGATCCGCGGCATGGCGACCGCGTGCTCTTCTCCCGTGAACTGTTCAGACAAGCCGGGCAGCGCGACCCGGTTCAACTCAACCTAGATGGCGGTCGCTACGACACGCTGTTTCTCCAGATCGAGGAGGGCGACAACGCGCCGCTCACGCTGGAAAAAGCCCGCGCAATCGTCTCAGTGCCGCGGGTCGTATTCAAGCTGAAGTCCGAAGAAGACAGCTACCGCCTGCTGCTCGGCAACGAGCGGGCGCAGTCGCCGCGCTATGACATCCAGAGCTTGCGACGCGAGGTGCTCGCCTATTCCGCCGTGCCCGCATCGCTGGCACCGCTCGAGTCGAATCCCGCGCACCGTCGCAGCGCGGCGGACTACTTCCAGAGCGCGCCACCGACGCTGGCGTTGTGGGGCGTGCTGCTGGTGGCCGTCGTCGGGTTGCTCGCGCTCACTGTGCGGCTGTTGAAGAAGACTTCGGTGTAGCCAAGTCGTGCCGCAACTCTTTCCTCGCCTCCCAGCCCGGAGGCTTTATGATGAAATCTGCTTATGGATGTCATCCAACGCAACGCTACCACGCCATTCATTACCAAGGACGGCTCGGAAATCCGCGAGCTGATGGCTTATCGGAATTCCTGCATCCGCAACCTGAGCCTCGCCGAGGCCATATTGCCGCCGGGCGGTGCGACGCAGGAACATTATCACGTCGCCACCGATGAGATTTACTACATCCTCCAAGGCCGCGGTCTGATGTGCATGGGCAGCGACCAGCGCGCCGTTGGCCCGCTTGACGCTATCGCCATTCCGGCGAACCAGCGCCACAGCATCGTCAACACCGGTGACGAGCCGCTGGTTTTCCTCTGTTGTTGCGCGCCTACCTACGAACACGACAAGACCGTGATGACCGCGTGACGGCCGATCCGGTCACTTGCCCAGCGACTGGAAAAACTCCCGTAGCGCCGCGCGATAGACCGCTTCGCTCGCGGCGAAGCCGCCGTTGTGATCGCCGCGAAGCTCGACCAGCTTCTTCGGTCCCGGCGCGGCGGCGAACAACCGCTCCGCCTGGCTGAACGGCACGATCTCGTCCTCGCGGCTGTGCAAGCTCAGTAGCGGCGCTTTCACCGAGCCGATCTTCGACAATGAATCGTAGCGGATCTGGCAAATCAGGTGCAGCGGCAGCCACGGATAAACCGCGCGCGCCATTTCCGGTATGCTGGCAAACCCGCTCTCCAGCACCAGCCCGCCGACGGGACGCTGGCGGGCCAGTTCGATGGCTACCGCGCAGCCGAGCGATTCGCCCTGCAGGACGAGCCGCTCCGGCGTGACCGACTTTTCCTGGCGCAGCCAATCGTAAGCGGCCAGCGCGTCGTTGTAGGTGCCTTGCTCCGACGGCCAGCCCTCGCTGCGGCCATAGCCGCGGTAGTCGAACATGAAGATATTAACGCCGAGGTCGCGAAGGATGAGCAGCTTTTCAAACCGATGGCCGATGTTACCGGCATTGCCGTGACAGAAAAGGACGGTGAGTTTCGCGTTGGCCTGTGGCACATACCAACCGTTGAGCTTCACGCCGTCAGCGGTCGTGAGTGTCACGTCTTCAAAACGCAGCCGGAAATCTGCCGGCGTGTTTTCGACCTGGCGATAGGGAATGAAAACGCTGCGCCACTCAAACCAGCGCAGGAACAGCCACACCAGCGCCAGTAGGGCGATCCATTTGAAAACCTGGATTGCGATGTCGCGGGTCATCATAAACCCCAGCACCGATGCTCCACCGCTCACATGCAGAAGATCGTCAGTTTCTTCGGGCCGTGGGCGCCGAGGACGAGGATGCGCTCAATGTCGCCCGTGCGGCTGGGGCCGGTGATGAGACACATCATGCTGGGATAACTGCTGCCGTATCGTTGCTTCAGCGCCGTGAACGCCGCGGGCAGGTCGCGCAGCAACTGGTCGCGCCGCGCAAGCACGACGTGATGCGGCGGCAACACCGATAGCGCGCGGCCGCCGGCACTCCGGGTGGTGACGACGACCGATCCGGTCTGTGCAACAAGCGCGTCGCATTCAGTGATACCGGCGTCCGACGATTCGAGTTCGTCCAGCTTGTAACGGCCGCCGGTCTGCACCACCGGCAGGCCCAGCGCTGCAAAAGCGTAATTGGTCAGCTCACCGGCGTGTGTCGCGATCTTCTTCCAGCCTTCGGCGTGGGCAAGCGCGAGAAGTTTGGTTTGGAGTTCGTCGCGGTTGGCGACGAGTTGGAAATCCGTTTTCAGTTCCGCCGAGTTCTTCGCGAACAGCGCAGCGCGCTCCTCGAAGCTGTCGCCCACCACCGGCAGCCACGGCCTGAAGTCCGTCGGTCGTTTTTCGTGCGGCGGCACGCGCTGGCCGGGGCCGGAGAGCAGGCCCGGTTTCGGCGCGGCGACGCGCAACGCTTCGCGGATGCGTCCGAGAATCTGTTCGCGCTCGCTCACGATTGTTTCCTCCGCCAGTAATCCTTGAAGCTGTTGCGGGCCAGCGGCGGCAGCTCTCGCGACTGGGTCCACGCATATACCGGGTCGAGCTTCGTGCCTTTGACAAGGCCGTGAAATTTCTGGCCGAACCAGCCCAGCTTCACGCCGAGCCGGTAAAGCAGCGGATGGTTCATCAGCGTGACGAAGCCCTGGAAAATCAGCTTCTCCCACCACGGCGACTTACAGCGGATGGCGTTGCGGCGGTTCTGGAGCAGGTGATGATGCAGGTCAATCTTCACCGGGCAGGCTTCGGTGCATGCGCCGCAAAGCGACGAGGCGAACGACAGGTGTTTCCACTCCGTCAGGCCGCGCATGTGGGGCGTGAGCACCGAGCCGATCGGCCCCATGTAGGTCGTCGCATAGCTGTGGCCGCCGATGTTCTTATAGATTGGGCAGACGTTGAGGCACCCGCCGCAGCGGATGCAGTGCAGCGTGTCGCGTTGCTCGGCGTCGGCCAGCAGGCGGGTGCGGCCGTTGTCGAGCAGCACCACGTGAAACTCATCCGGTCCGTCCGGCTCACGTTCCTGCCGCGGGCCGGCGATGAACGTGTTGTAGCAACTGACCGCCTGCGCCGCGCCGGCCGTTGCCAGCATCGGCAGGAACAGCGCCAGGTCGTCAAGTGTCGGTAGCACCTTCTCGATGCCGATCAGTGCGACATGAATCCTCGGCAGCGAGGTCGAGAGTCGGCCGTTGCCCTCGTTCGTCGTGAGCGAAATCATGCCCGTCTCGGCGATGGCGAAGTTCGCGCCGGAGATGCCCATATCGGCGGCGCAGTATTTTTTCCGCAGCGTCCGCCGCGCGATCATCGTCAGTTCTTCCGGGCTGTCCGTCGGCGCGCTGCCGAGCTTCTTGTTGAAGAGATCGCTGATCTCGTGGCGCGTCAGGTGCATCGCCGGAAAGACGATGTGGTAAGGCGCTTCCTCGCGGAGCTGGACGATGTATTCGCCCAAGTCCGTCTCGACGACCTCGACGCCGGACTTCTCCAGTGCCTGCGC
This sequence comes from Verrucomicrobiota bacterium, assembly GCA_026397915.1. Taxonomy (GTDB): domain Bacteria; phylum Verrucomicrobiota; class Verrucomicrobiia; order CAIQCK01; family CAIQCK01; genus CAIQCK01. The sequence goes on along the minus strand of JAPLTX010000061.1, from coordinate 243,057 downwards.
AAGATGGATTTCCTCGCCGGTCATCGCCTTTGATTTGACGATCGAGCGGACGCGATGCTTTTTGGCGACCCCGACAATGTAATCGCACGCCTGCTGGCCGGTGCTGGCCCAGAACACTTTCGTGCCGCGCGCTTCGATCTTGCTGACGAACTGTTCGAGATACTTGTCGAGGTGATTGACCGCGTCCCACTTGATCTCCGCCGCGGCCTGGCGCGCCTCCTGCCAGTTCTGAAATCGCGCCTTTTTCTCGTCGCGGCCGACGTAGTATTTGCCAAGCGCGTTCTGGATCCACGAACGATGACGCAGGTCGTGCGTCATCCGCCGGGCGGTCTCTTTGAAAACTTGGGCGACGGTGCTCATTGTTTCGCCAACACCTCCGCCAGGTGCATCGTGCGCAACGGCTTCTTCTGCCGGTCCGCCAGGCCCTGGATGTGCATGAGGCAACTGGAATCGCACGATACGATGTAGTCGGCCTTGGTCTTGAGGGCGGAGTCGCACTTCACCTCGCCCATCGCGGTGGAGATCATCGGGAACTTCACCGAGAACGTGCCACCGAAACCGCAGCAGCTTTCCGCCGCGTCCATCTCGATCAGTTCCAGCCCTTGCACCTTCGCCAGCAACGCGCGCGGCTGTTTCTTCAGGCCCACCTCGCGCAGGCCGTGGCAACCGTCGTGGAATGTCACCTTCGCAGGGAACTTCGCGCCCACGTCAGTCACGCCGAGCTTCGTCACGAGGAAATCGGAGAACTCCCAGACCTTCGCCGCGTGCGCCTTCGCCTCGGCTTCGAGCGGCGTGCCGTGGAACAGTTCCTTGTAGAACGTCATCATCATCGCGCCGCAGGAGCCGGACACGCCGACGATGATCTCGGCGCTGCGATACATGGCGAGCACCTTCTCGGCCACCGCGCGCGCCTCGTCCCAATAGCCGGAGTTGAACGCCGGCTGGCCGCAGCAGGTGAAGTCTTCGGGATACTCCACCTGATGGCCGAGCCGTTCCAACACCTTCACCATGCTGATCCCGACCTGCGGATAGCACGCATCAATGAAGCACGGTATGAAAAGCGAAATCTTCACGTGTCTGACAAAACTCTCGACTCACTCCTCACGACGATTTCCGCGCAGGCTAAGACTTGGCTTTCTTCGGAGCAAGCTTTTTGGCGCAGCGAGTCAACTTGCGAACACCGAACCTGATCGCGCTACGCAGTTGCCTTGCGGAGCTTCTCCTTTTTTGTCTCGCACTCCTCGCGAAGCTTCTGACGCTCGGCGAGCAGCGTCTGCTCCAGTTTCTGGACTTTCTCGAAGTCCTCGGCGGCGCGGGCAGCGGCGATCTTGTCGCCAAAGGCAAGTTCCAGATCGGCGATCCTCGCTTTGTAGATGGAATCAACCTCCGCGAGCTGTTTTTTCTGCTCGCCGGTCAGCTTGCGCTCCGGGCCGAGCGACTTGCCGAGCCGCTCCATTGCGAGGTCGTAGGAGGATTTGAGGGCCATGAGAGTCTCCGGTGGCGCACGGTGCGCCGATCAGTCCGCCTTTTCCGCTGCGCGTTCGCGGCGCTCGATGAGCCACGCGCCCCAGACGCTCAGTTCGTAGAGCGCGCAAAGGACGACGGCCATGACGAGCTGGGTGAACACCTCTGGTGTCGTCAGCAACGCGCCGGCCACAAGCGCAAACACAATCCAGAAGCGGCGGCCTTTTTTCAGGCCGGCATGGCTGAGGACGCCCATCTTCACCAGCGACAGCAGCACGACGGGCGTCTCGAACGCCAGCCCCATGCCAAGCATGAAGCCGGTGACGAAAGCGACGTATTCGCCGACGCGCCAAAACGTGACGTCCACGTGCATCCACCGCGCCCAGGCGATGCTGACGGCCAGCGCGCGGGGCATGATCCAGAAGAAACAGAAGCCCGCGCCGAGAAAAAATAATCCGCCGCCGATGGTGAACGCCGGCCAGAGGTAGCGCTTCTCGCGCCGCGTCAGCGCCGGCAGGATGAACTGGCCGATGTAGTAGAGGATGAACGGCAACGCCAACAGCGTGCCGGCATACACGGCGAGCTTGATGGAGAAAATGAAAACTTCGCCGGGGCCGATGGTGTTGAGGAATTTGCCCGGCTCGAAATCGTTCGGTTCCTTGAGCTTCGCAATTTCAAGCGGGTAGGCTTCCTCCAAGAGCAGGCGGTTGAGCCGGATGAGATCCTTGCCGCCGGGCTTCTGCTGCAACCATTCCAACGCCTCGTCGGTCAGCTTGATGTTGGCAAAGCGTTCCGGCGTGTAGAGACACTCGCCCTCTGTGATTCTGTTGAGGTCATCCACCAAGGCCGACCGTAGTGCCTTGGCCGCAGGCTCGGCAGGATCATACGTCTGCAGTTGTTTCTGCGTCCCGACGGAAAAGTGCTCAATGAGATAGTGCGACAGAACATCAGGCGGATTCTTCAGCTTGGCGGCGAGGTCGCCAGCGTGGCGCAGGTCACGCGTGGCAAACGGCACCGGTTCCCGGAGGACATCGCCGACTCCATGCAGCGGCCACTCCAGCGCGGCCATGAGCCACGGCAGACCGTAAAATGCAACGGAGATGGTGACGAAAAGCGCCGCCAACGATTTCAGAAGGGTCCACCGCAGGTCTTCGAGGTGGTCCAGAAACGGTTTGGTTTCCAGTTCTCCCTCTTCGTCCGGCTCTTGATCGGGCGGCGGCGTGTCGGATGGCTCGGCCATGGCGAGGTCTTGCCTATTGCCTCGCGCTCAGTGGCACGAGGCGCGCGTCTTACGCGCTCGGCGGTTCCGGTTTCTGCGATTCGGAAGAGGCCGACTTCGGCGGTTCGGGCGGCATGGGCCGGGAAACCTCGTCAGGGGCGTTGGCCGCCTTGGTGACTTCGTCCTGGATGTCGCGCGTGGCTTTCTTGAATTCCTTGATGCCTTGACCCAAGCCTTTGGCCAGATCGGGCAACTTCTTCGCGCCAAACATCAGCAGCACAACCAACAAGATGAGGATGATCTGTCCCATCCCGAGGTCCCAAACTCCCAATATTACGTTCATGTCTCTTCTCCGTTCCTAAGATTCACCGAAGGTTAAGACCTTCACGGTCAAATGTAAAACTCCAACTCCGTCGGACAAAACGGCCCGGACACACGCATCATCCGGGCCGTTCCGAATGTGAAGCCAGCCGCTGTGATTATTGGCCGGTGATGATGAACTCTGCGCGGCGGTTCTTCGCCCACGCTTCCTCGCCGTGGCCGGGATCCGCCGGCTTCTCCTTGCCGTAGCTGATGGTCTGCAGCTTGTTGCCGTCCACGCCCGTGCTGGTCAAATACTCGCGGCACGCTTGCGCGCGGCGCTCGCCCAACGAACGGTTATATTCCGCAGTGCCGCGCTCGTCGCAGTGACCTTCAATTGTGATGACGTGGCCCGGGTTCTCCCGCATGTAAGCGGCCATGTCGTCGAGCTTCGGACGCTCGCTCGGATTAACGACGGAGCTGTCGAATGCGAAGTGGACGGTATCGGCGGCAAGACGCGGCGGTTGGTTGCGCTGGGTCGGGTCTCCGCTGCGCGGGGGCATCACACCGGTGGTATCCATCGGTGGCGTCACGGAGACGGGGCCGGCGCCGTCCAAGCCAGGGCCAGGGCCGGGCGTGGCATGGGGTTTCTTTTTGCAGCCGACTATGCCGGCGCTCAAAACGACGGCGATGCCGAGGACGCTAATCTTTGCCAACAATCTGGTGTTCATCTTGTCTCCTTCAAACCAACGTGTTTTTCCGTAATTCCAAATCCGCAACTCAACGCGACCATGCGGGCGCTGTGCAATCGCCCAAGACGCGCAAATTCGGGTTGAGTTCTATCGTCCGGCCCGTAAAGGCGTCAAGGATATAAAGCGACGAACGATGGCTGACCGTCCGCGAGTAAACGATGTGGCGGCCGTCGGGCGCCCAGCACGGGTCTTCGTTGTCCGCGCCGTCCTGCGTCAGCAGCAGCTCCTCGCCGGTGCGCGACTTCAGGCCGAACACCTGAAACTGCCGGCCGGCGCGCGCGGAGAAACAAATGTCCGGCACTTCCGCCGACACCGACCAGCTCGCCCAATCCGGCTCGGTCTTGTAACCGCCGAATGTGACGCGGCGCGCCTCGCCGCCGGAGGCCGGTATCATGTAAAGCTGCGGCTGACCCGCGCGGTCGCTGACGAAGCAGATTTGCGAACCGTCCGGCGACCAGCACGGCGACGACTCTGCCTGCCGCGTGCGGCTCATCCGCGTCAGCGCGTTGCTGGCGAGGTCCATGAGGTAGAGTTCGGGATTGCCGTCCTTGCTGAGGATGAGTGCGAGTCGCCGGCCGTCGGGCGAGATTGCACCGCCGGTGTTCAGGCCGGGATAATAGGACACGCGGCGCGGCGCGGGCGCGGCGACGTCGGGCATGATGTAAACGTCCGGCCAGCCGCTGCGGTAGCTGGTATAGACGAGCGTGCGGCGGTTCGGGCCAAAACGCGGCCGCACGGTGAGCGTGTGGTCGTTGGTGAGACGCTTCACGTTCGCGCCGTCGTAGTCCATCACGTAAATCTCCTTGCTGCCCGTGCCGCTGGCGACACACGCGATCTTGGTTTGCGCGATGCCGGGTTTGCCGGCGATGTTGCGCACGATTTCGTCGGCCATCTGGTGCGCCACGCTGCGTGGGTTGGAGCCGTCGCCAGCGCAAACTTTTTGCAGCACCGGCGTCGAGCCGCCGCGGCTGAAGACCGCCCCATTCAACGAGCCGCCGGACACCGAGCCGCGCACAATGACTTCCGCATTGGCCGCCGCGACGTAGTTGAACCAATCCGAGCGCACCAAATCGCTGGCGAGCACCGCCGCGATTTGCTGCGCGTTCGCATCGCCGCCGAACGACTCGACGGCGATGTTGATCTTCGGCGCCGAACCCTTGCTGATCACGATCCGCGCCGGCGTCGTCGCCATGACAGCACCCGCGACTCCGCACAAAACCAAGACACTCCACATACGATGTTTCATCAATAACTCCTTAAAAAATCAACCCGGCCCCTTTGGTTTCAATTCGAACGCAACCGGGATGTCCACATAGGCGTTGCCCAAGCCGGGCGGCAACGGTCTGATCCGGCGCACACTATTTACAGCAGAAAGCACCGACTCGTCCATCACAGGATTGCCCGATCGTTGGTCGAACCAGACATAGCTGATGGTGCCATCGCGCTGGATACGGATGAAAACCACGCAGTTCAGGCGCCCTTGCAACTGGCTCGGCTGCGTCCACGCGCGATCCATCGCATCCTTGATCAAGAGATAATACCAGCCGAACTCCGAAGGCAGACCGCCGCCGGTGCCCGGTCCGGTGCCGGAACCCGAGCCTGTGCCCAGTCTCGATCCCGGTCCGGAGCCTGCGCCCGCATATTGGCCGGAACCGCGGCCCGTTCCCGGACCTGACTTGCTGCCGCTGCCGGTGCCGGGCCCAGTGCCGCCATGAGAGCCGTAGCCCAACTTGTTGAACATGCCTTTCTTGAAACTGTCCGCGTTGAAACTGCGGCCGGCCAGCTTGGTGCTCTTGCCCTTGCTGTTGGCGGGGCCGGTGCCCTTGCTGTTTACTGCCTTGGAGTTTGGCACGCCGGTTTTTGTCCGCTGCACCAGCGTGGTGGAGGTCTTGATTTTGTTAGTCGCTTCGGCCTTCGCGGGAGGCTGGGGTTGCGGCTGCTTCTTTGTTTGCGGCTTGGGTTTCTCAATCTTCTTCGGTTGCTCGGTGTGAATCACGGGCTGGCGCGTGTCCTCCTTCGGCGGAGGCGCGGGCTTGACCGTGTCGAATTTCGCCACCGGTTTGGGCGGCGGCTTCGGCGTTTCTTCAACCACGGCAGGATCGCCGGGCGGCGCGGGCGCGGGTTCCTCGGTCGGCGTCGTCGAGGGCAGGGACGGCTCCGAGTTGCCGCCGCCTTCGCTGCCGCTGCCGCCACCGGCTTCGCCGCCCATGCCGAGTTCGAGCCACACCGGTTGATCGGCCTGCTTCGGCGCGAAAGCCGCCCACATCATGACCGCGCCAATCAGCGCGACATGCAGCACCGCCGAAAGGAACAAGTTCCAGCGGTATCTTGGATCGTCATTCTTTGCTTCCATCGCTAACGCGACTGACCTTCACTCAACGCCACGATACCCACGTGGCTGATGCCGGCGCCTTTGAGCGCGTCCAGCACCTGCACGAATTTCTCGAACTGTTGTTGTTTGTCCACCCGTATGAGCACCGCCACGTCCTGGTCTTCGTTGTGCAGTGCGCTCATGGACGCCCGCAGCGTGTCGAGGTCCACCGGCGAGCGGTCAATGTAAATCTGTCCCGCCTTGTCAATGCTCACCGTGCGGCCGCGCGTTGGCTTCTGCTGCTGCGCTTTGGCGGCCTTGGCGAGGTTGACGCCGATGGATTGCTCAAACAGCGGCGTCGTGATGATAAAGATGATCAGCAACACGAACGCCAGGTCCAGCAGCGGCGTGATGTTGATTTCCGCCAGCACCGACAAATGACGTTGGGAGAAACGGCGCATGGCAACTTCACTCCCGCACAAACTCGCGCTCCAGCGCGGTGGCCAGCTCGCTCGCAAAATTGTCCATCTCCACTGTCATCCCGCGGATGCTATGAACCAGCCAGTTATAGGCAAACATGGAGGGAATGGCCACGAGCAGACCCGTCACCGTCGTGATGAGCGCGCCGCTGACGCCGGGCGCCATTGTTGTGAGGCTGGCGTTGCCCTGGATTGCGATCTCGCCGAATGCGTCCATGACGCCCCAAACCGTGCCGAGCAATCCGAGAAACGGCGCGCCGCTGACCGCCGTTGCCAGCATCACGAGGCCCTGCTCCAGTTTCAACCCCTGCTCCGCCACCGTCCGCTCGATCACGCCTTTGATATGGTCCATCTGCTTGAGTGTGACGCGCCTGCCCCCGGCTGGCGCCAGCAATCCAACCGCCACCGTCGGCTCGGACTCGATGCCGTGATAGTTCTTCAGCTCCTTGCAACCGGCCGTGTAGATTTCAAACAAGGAACAGCCTTCCACACGCACGCGCTGGCTGAAAAGATCGAACGCGCTCTTCTCCGACCGGAACGCTTCCAGAAACTGTTTATTCAAACGCCGCGTGCGACTGACCTCGCCTAACTTGGTGAACATGACCGTCCACGCAAAAATCGAGAACACCATCAGGATGCCGATGACAACCTTGCCCGGCAGATGCGCCGCGCTGAACGAGTAGCTGATGTCTGCCAGCGGCAGCGTGAACAAAAAATCGGGAATCATATTGGGGCCGCATTCTAGCGGGTTCCGCGCGATTTACAACCATTTCAGAATGGCATGTTGTGTTGTTTTCAAAACCACACAACTCAGATCGGCCTGTCGGAGAAGATCGTCACCGGCTTCCTTTTTTGCGGCTGCCGGTTTTCATCGGGCCAGCTTGCCAACAGCGGCTTGGGGGCGCTCTCCCCAACCCTCTGGAGTTTATCGCTTGGGATCAGTGATTGAGCATCAACCCGATAAGGGAAACCCCGTGGTAGCGGCGTCGCTACGGGGTGGGTTGTGAACTCAACCGCCGAACCACTGGCCGCTCCGGTTGCGCTCTCGCAGAGCCGTATCCTGTCGGCACCGCGACACAACAAGATTACCGCCCCACCGACGATTCTTGGAAAATCATGTTGCTATTTTTGCGCGTTTGCGTAAGGTCGGGCGTGCTCGCAGTAGGCAGATTCAGCAGTGAGTTGGTAGATTGTCAGGCAGCCTCGATAGCTGGTGATGATCCGAAACCCGAAGAAGTCGGGAACAGTCACCGCCTAGCTCCCACCGCAGCAGAAGGAAAATAGTATAAAATGGCTACAAAGCTATTCGTAGGCAACCTGTCGTTTAACACCACCGAAGGCGATATCCTCGACCTGTTCAAGCAGGCGGGCAACGTCAGCGCGTGCGAACTCATCGTGGACAAGTTCACCAGCAAGTCCCGCGGGTTCGCGTTCGTGACGATGGGAACGCAAGAGGAGGCCACTGCGGCCGTCACTCAATTCAACGGCAAAGAACTCGACGGCCGTGCCCTGACGGTCAACGAAGCCCGTCCCCGCGAAGAACGCCCCCGTGGCGGTGGCGGCGGCGGCGGCGGTTACGGCGGCGGCGGTCGCGGCGGTGATCGCGGCGGTCGCGGCGGCCGGTATTAAGCCGGTCGTAGGGCCGCGGATTTGCGTCCGCGGCTGATGGAACTTTTGTTCTGACAAGAGGGCGTCTCGTGCAAACGAGGCGCCCTTTTTGTTGGGGAACCACTCGTATCCTGCGCGGAAAAGGGCTTGCAACGTTGCGATGGTTGGAGCTTGGTTTAGGCGGCTTTTTTACGAAAAAAGATGGTTGAAATTCAGAAGCTTTTGGTTACTGTTCCGCCGCTCGCAGTTGGAAGCGGTTCGCGGTGAGTTGGTAGATTGTCAGGCAGCCTTGATAGCTGGTGATGATCCGAAACCCGAAGAAGTCGGGAACAGTCACGCAAGCTCCCACCGCAGCAGAAGGACAAGAGTAAGAAAATGGCTACAAAGCTATTCGTAGGCAACCTGTCGTTTAACACCACCGAGGGTGAAGTGCTCGACCTCTTCAAACAGGCCGGCAACGTCACCGCGTGCGAACTCATCACGGACAAGTTCACGGGCAAATCCCGCGGCTTTGCGTTCGTGACGATGGGTTCTCAGGAGGAGGCCACGGCGGCCGTCTCCCAGTTCAACGGCAAGGAACTCGACGGTCGCGCCCTGACGGTCAATGAAGCCCGTCCGCGCGAAGAACGTCCCCGCGGCGGTGGCGGTGGCGGCGGTTACGGCGGTGGCGGTCGCGGCGGTGATCGCGGCAGCCGCGGCGGCCGGCGTTAATCCGACTGCGGAACGATTTCCGTTCCCAAACAAAAGAGCGTCTCGCGCAAGCGGGACGCTCTTTTTGTTTGGCGTGACTCGGAAACGCGTGACGCAGGCCGGTAATGTCGCCCAACGACAACGCTATTTGGCCGTGCCCCAGCGGCGGTGGAGAAACCTTTCCCAGGGTGAAAAAACGATCTTATCGGCAAGCAAGCCGATCAGGATGATTACGAGCATGACAGCGATAACCTGATCCATGGCGTGCAGTTCACGGCCGTAATGCAACAGATGGCCAAGGCCGAAGCCGGTCAGGATCGTCACATAAACCTCCGCCGCCATCAGCGACCGCCACGCGAACGCCCAACCTTGTTTCATGCCGCTGACGACGAACGGCAGCGATGCCGGCAGGATCACCCTCACCCACATGTGCAACCGTTTCGATCCCATCGTTTGCGCAGCGCGTTTGTAGATCGGAGGCACGTTGCGCACGCCGTTGTCGGTGGCGATAAGCACGGACCAGACCGTGCCCATAATGACGACAAACAGCATCGCCGCCTCCGTCTGGCCGAACCACAGCATCGCCAGCGGCACCCAGCAGATGCTCGGCAGTGTTTGCAGGCCGAGAGCGATGATGCCCAGCGTGTCTTCGCAGAACTTGAACCGCGCCGTCAGCAGCCCGAGCGGCAGCCCGACGACCACTCCCAGCGCGTAGCCGGCCATCAGCCGGCGCAGCGTGACAAGCGCGGCCTGCCACAACGTGCCGTCGCGGATCGCGCCGATGATATACTCGACCACGCTGAGCGGTGACGGCACCATCACTGGCGACCAGATGCCCGCGCGCACCAGCGTTTCCCACAACGCCACCAGTGACGCGAAGACGACCGCCGCTGTCACGATGCGCTTCATTCCGCCACCTCCGAGCCTGCGGGCTGCAAGTGTCGTTTCAGCGCCCCCATGATTTTTGCGGCGTGCTCCGCCAAGCTGACGCTGTTGATGTCGCGCGGATGTGGCAGATCAACCCGGAACTCTTCTTCGATGCGGCCGGGCCGCGGCGAGAACAGCAGCACGCGTTCGCCGAGGCAGACCGCCTCGCGCACGTTGTGCGTGACGAAGACGATCGTCTTGCGCCGTTTCTCCCAAATGCTCTGGATGTCGCCATACAACTGTTCCCGCGTCAGCGCGTCCAGCGCCCCGAAAGGCTCGTCCATCAACAGCACGCGTGGATTCGGCGCCAGCGCCCGCGCCAGCGCCACACGCTGCTTCATGCCGCCGGAAAGCTCGTGGATGTTCGCACGGTGAAATTTTTCAAGCCCCACCAGTTGCAGGTAAAAGTTGGCCACCTCGACCCGCTCGCGGTTGTTCAGGTTGGGCTTGAGCTTCAGCCCGAACAGCACGTTGTCCAGCACGTCGAGCCACGGGAACAACGCTGACTCCTGGAACATAACCATCCGGTCGCGGCCTGGTCCGGTCACCGGCTTGCCGTCGGCGAGGACATGGCCGCTGTCGGCTGTGTCCAGCCCCGCGATGATGTTCAGGAGAGTGGATTTGCCGCAACCGCTCGGCCCGACTAGGCACACAAACTCGCCCTCGCCCACCGTCAGGCTCACGTCGTCGAGCGCATGGGTCGTCGCGTGCTTGGCGCGGAACGTCTTCGAAACATGTTCCACCTCCAGTTTCAGCGGCGGCACGGGGCGGAGTTCTTCGTGGATCACACTCATGGAATCTCCGTCAAACCTTTCTCACGCAAGACCTCGTTCAGCAATCTCAAATCGTAAATCCGTGACAGATCCGGCTTCTCCCGAAGAAACCCGATGCGGTGCGCGTCCTCAGCGGATTTAAGCAGCGACGCGCAAATCGGGTCGTGCGTCAGCTCCAGCCGCCGCCATGCGCCGTCGAGCGTCTCGCGCGGCAACGCCTTCGTCGTTTCTGCCTTGGTCTCGGCGTTAAGGACACGCTTCGCGTCATCGGGTTGCTGGTTGATCCACTGCGTCAACTCGACATGCGCGGCGATCCATCGTTTGAGCAACGCCGGTCGTTCCTTCAGGAATCGCACGCTGCTGACCAGATGCGTTGTGACATACCGGCCGCCGGTCTGCGGCCAGAGCGCGCTTTCCTCCAGATACACGCGGCCCTTCGCCTCCAGCACCAGCCGCGTCACCCACGGCTCCACCGTCCACACCGCGTCCATGTCGCCTTTTTGGAACAACGCGAGCTGGTCGGGATTGGCTGCCGGCACCACCAGCGCGTCGCCACCGGTCATCGTCACCCGAAACCCTTTCGACGCCAGCCACGCCCGCGCGGCCACGTCTTGCGTGTTGCCGAGCTGCGGCGTCGCCACTCTCCTGCCGCGAAAGTCTCCGTCCGCCTTGATGCGCCCGTCCGGTTGCACCACCAACGCCGCGCCGCCGCCGCACGCGCCGGCCACGATGCGGATTTCCGCACCGCGCGATTTCAAGTGTGCATTGATGGCAGGATTGGGTCCGACGTAAGTGATGTCGAGGCCCTTGGTGAAGATCGCCTCCATCGCGCTCGGCCCGGCGTTATAGACGAACCACTGCACCTCCACGTCCGGCCCCAGCCGTTGCTCAAACCATCCTTTCCCTTCGCGGCTCAGGCCATGCGCGATCATGGCTTGCGCGTGCGTCACGTTCGGGAAATGCCCGACGCGCAACACGACCTTCTCCGCAAACGCCGTCGAAGTGAGTCCCGCCAAACCGCAAACGACTGCAATCTTGATTAGAGTCGTCATGCTTCTCTTCCAGAAGAAACCGAGCCGCTAAGATTCGCAAGCAGTTTTTTCCACGGTTGTGGCGAAATCTACCGCTTTCTCCGAAACGTCGCCATCATAACTTGAAACTTGTCGCGCGCCCGCCAGAAAAATCTGGCCGCCGCCGCCAGCCGCCGCTAACCTGCGGCCACTGTGGCCAACGACACTCCAGACCTTCTCGTCATCGGCGCCGGCCCCGGCGGTTACGGGGCCGCCATCCGCGCCGCCCAACGCGGCGCCCGCGTCACGCTCGTCAGCGACGCGCCGCCCGGCGGCGTCTGCCTGCACCTCGGCTGTATCCCAACCAAGACACTGCTTGCAAGCGTCGAAGCGTTCCGCACCGTGCAGCGCGCCGCCGAGTTTGGCCTCGAGGTGGCCAGCACGGGCGGCACTCCGCAGCTTGCCGCCGACGCCATGCTTCGCCGCACCCGCAAGGTCACCAGCGCAATGGGCAAAGGGCTGGAGTTTCTGTTCCGGAAGAACGGTATCCAGTTTGTCAACAGCCGCGCGCGGTTGCTCGGCGGCGGGCGGGTCCAGGTTGGTGATGATGTTCTGACCGCGCCGCGCATCATCCTCGCCACCGGCTCGCGGCCCGCGCCAACGCCATCGGGGTTGCCAGCCGTGGACGGTCAGCGCGTCATCAACAGCAACCACGCGCTGCACTTGACCGAGCCGCCGAAGAAGCTGCTCATCATCGGCGGCGGCTACATCGGATGTGAGTTTGCCTGCATCTTCCGCGCGCTCGGGTCGGAAGTGACCGTCGTCGAGGCGCTCGCCAACTTGCTGCCCGGCATGGATGTCGAGTTGGGTGCGACGCTTGCCAAGTTCTTCCGCAAGGCCGGCATCGAAGTCCGCGTCGGCGAGACGGTGAGCGAGTTCGAGCCAGGTTTCGACCGCGTGTTGATTTCCGTCGGGCGCGTGCCGAACACTGGCGACATTGGCTGCGACGCCGCTGGCGTGAAGCTGACGGCGCGCGGCCACGTCGAGGTGAACGAGCAGATGGAAACCAGCGCGCCCGGCATCTACGCGATCGGTGACGTCGTCGGCAGGTTCCCGCTCGCCCACGTCGCCAGCGCGCAGGCGCGCGTGGCGGTGGCGAACGCGCTCGGCGACAGCGCGACGATGGATTACGCCGCCGTGCCCGGCGTGGTCTTCACGCATCCGGAAGTCGCCTCCGTCGGCCTCACCGAAGCGGAAGCGCAAGCCCAAGGCCGCGCCGTGCGCGTCGGCAAGTTTCCGATGGCCGCGCTCGGCCGCGCGCAAGCCAGCGGCGAAACCGACGGCTTTGTGAAGCTTGTCGCCGACGTCGAAACGCACCGGCTGCTCGGCGGCCAAGTGATCGGTCCTGCGGCGGGCGAGTTGATCGCTGCAATCACACTCGCCATCTCGCTCGGCGCGACAGCGGAACAGATCACTCACACGATCTTCGCGCACCCGACGTTTGCCGAAGCCATCGGCGAGGCGGCCGAAGCGACGTTTGGTTCGCCGGTGCACATTTATCTACCCAAGCGGGCGTGAGAATCTAGCGACGCATGGAGGAAGACTGTATGGACTCGTTAACATGGGACTTGTTGAAACTGCTGGGCGTAGCCGCGCTGGTGTTGACCAACGCCTTTTTCGTCGCGGCGGAATTCGCGCTGGTCAGTGTGCGCCGCAGCCGCATGGAGGAACTGCTTGCGGCGGGCCAGACGAGCGCGAAGACCGTGCTTGCCGCCATGCGCGACCTCGGCACCTACATCGCCGGCGCGCAGGTCGGCATCACGATGGCGAGTCTGGGCCTCGGCTGGGTCGGCGAACCAGTGCTGGCGCACATGTTCATGCCACTGTTCAGTTGGACAACGCCGTGGGTAGCGGAGGCCACCGCGCACACGATCGCCGTGACGCTGGCGTTTGTGCTCATCACGTTTCTACACGTGGTTTTTGGCGAACAGGTGCCGAAGGTCGTGGCTGTGCAGCGCGGCGAAGCGACGGCGCTGTGGGTGATGCCGCTGATGAGACTGACGGTGACGCTGATGCGGCCGTTGGTGTGGGGGCTGAACGGGTTCAGCAATGGCGTCGTGCGCTTGCTGGGGTTGGAGCCTGGCAGCGAACTGCATGGCGTTCATTCCGTGGACGAACTTCAGATTCTGGTCCGCCAGAGCCGCCAAGCCGGCGTGATAGATGAACTGGAGGGCAAGCTGGTGGAACGGGCGTTTCGCGTGCCGGACCTGACGGCGCGCGATGTGATGGTGCCTCGCACAGACCTGGTTGCGCTTGACGGAGGGCTGCCGGCGGAGGAGTTGCTCAACCGCGCGGCGCGCAGCCATCACCAGCAGTTGCCGGTCTATGAGCGCACGCTTGATAAGATCATCGGCATCCTACATGTGCAGGACGTGTTCCGTCACCTACGGCAGTCGAAGGAGCCGCTCGACATCCGCAAGCTGGTCCGCGCGCCGTTGTTCGTGCCAGAAACGGTGCGGCTCGACGATCTACTGCGCAACTTCCAACAGCGGCACAGGCGGCTGGCCGTTGTCACCGACGAACACGGCGGCGTGGCGGGGCTGGTGACGCTCGACGACGTGGTGCAGGAGGTGTTCGGCAAAGTGCCGGAAGCGACCGAAGTGCATTCGCCGGACATCCAGGAGATGCCCGACGGCCGGCTGCTGGTGCGCGGCGACGTGCGGCTGCGTGAGTTGAACGACCGCTTCGGCTGGAATCTCGAAGACGATCAGGCTGATACCATCGCTGGCTACGTCACAAACCACTTGGGCCGTCTCGCCCGCCCCAGCGACACCATCGAAACACCGCATGGTATCATCACTGTTGAGAAGATGACGCGGCTCAGAATCCTGCTCGTGGCGATCCTGCCAAGGGTGCCCTGAGCGTTAACGTTTCGCGCAACAGCCGCGACCCGATGTTCTCACACGGGGCAATCACTTCTTGTGCAAGGGGACGAAACGGCTGCCTTCCTTGTTCTTGATCAGCAGCAGCACATTGTTGCGCGCGCCTTTGACGGCTTTCTCAAACTCGCCCACCGCGGTCACCGGTTGGCGGTTGACTTCAATGATCAGGTCGCCTTCGCGGACGCCGCGGCGGTAGGCGAGACTGTTCTGGTCCACGTCAGTGACGACGACGCCTTTCTCGCCCCTGCAGTCGAGCTTGCGCTCCAAGTCCTTGGTGAGGTTGGTGACGGTCATGCCGAGGTTCGACACGCCTTTCTCCTCTTCAACGGCGGCGGCGGTCGCGGCCTCGGTGGCGGTGCCGACAACGACGGGCAACGTGACTTCCTTGCCTTTGCGGATGACAATGATCGTTGACTTCGCGCCGGGCGCGGTGGCAGCAACGCGGTTGCGGAGGTCGTTGACGTCCTCAATGTGTTTGCCGTTGTATTGGGCGATGACGTCGCCGGGCTGGATGCCGGCCTTCTCGGCGGCGGAGTCTTTGTTCACCTGCGCCACGAGCACGCCCTTGGTTTGCTTCACGCCGAACTGCTGCGCCAGATCTTCGTTCAGGTCTTGAATCATCACGCCAAGCTGGCCGCGCTGGACGGCTTTGCCGGCTTTGAGGCTCGGCAAAACGCCGGCGATAATGGACGATGGAATCGCGAAGCCAACACCGGTGTTGCCGCCGCTGGAGCTGTAGATGGCCGTGTTAAGACCGACGATCTTGCCTTGGAGGTTCACCAGCGGACCACCGGAGTTGCCACGGTTGATGGCGGCATCGGTCTGGATGAAGTCTTCGTAGCCGTCGCGACCGTCGAGCACGCCGCTGCGGCCCAGCGCCGACACAATGCCTGCGGTGACGGTCTGCGGCAAACCATACGGGCTGCCCACTGCCACAACCCACTCGCCTACGCGCAATGTCGCCGAATCGGCCAGCGGCACGCTCGGCAGGTTCTTGCCGTTGATCTTGACGATGGCGAGGTCGGTTTTCGGATCGGTGCCAACGACCTTCGCGTCGAACTCGCGCTTGTCGTTCATGAACACCTTCAATTCATCCATGCCCTTGACGACGTGGTTGTTGGTGAGGATGTAGCCGTCCTTGTCAATCAGGACGCCAGAACCGATGCCTTCCTGCCGGAACTTGCGCGTCTCACCCCGGCCACCACGGCCGCGTGGCGGTGTGACATCCTGTTCTTCGTCGTCTTCGCCGGGCGTGAAGAACCAGTGAAAATTACGTGGCATGGAAACGTATTTGGTCGCCACGATGCTGACGACGGCGGGCTTCACCGAGTCGGCGACCCACGCAAACGCGTCGCTCAGCGACTGCGCCGCCGCCAACGCCTGTGCTGGTGGAGCGCCCGGCGTCTGGGCGGTCACGGGCGACGCAACGTGGCCAACAAGCCATGCCGCGGCAATGCTCCCGACTGCAAAACTGATGATGATCTTCCAATTGTTCTTCATAACTTATCAACCTTTGTCACTTATTCGCCGCGCTCCGGCGCGAACCGGTCGTGGTTTCTTTATCTTGCTTCTGGCAACTCCACGTCAGTTCATCGTTCTTCAAATCCACTTTGACGCGCGAGCCGTCAGTCACTTCTCCGGCTAACAACCTCTTTGACAGCGGCGTCTCCAGTTCGCGTTGAATCATTCTCTTGATCGGCCGCGCGCCGTAAACCGGGTCGTAACCCAACTCGGCCAGGTGCTGCTTGGCGCGAGCGGCAACTTCGAGCGTAATCCGCCGTTCCGCAAGTCGCGCTGTGAACCGCGCGAGCTGAATATCTACGATCTTCACCAATTCCTCCGGCCGCAGCGCGTGGAAGACGAGCACCTCGTCCACGCGGTTGAGGAACTCCGGGCGGAAATGGCGGCGCATCTCGCCGATAACATCCTCCTTCATCCGTTCGTAGTCGCGCTCGTTGGTCAGCTTCGCGTCGAGGATGTGCTGGCTGCCAATGTTGCTGGTCATGATGATGACCGTGTTCTTGAAATCCACGATATGACCCTGCCCGTCGGTGAGTCGGCCGTCGTCAAGAATCTGGAGCAGCACGTTGAAAACGTCGTGGTGCGCCTTCTCGATCTCGTCGAACAGGATCACCGCGAACGGCCGCCGCCGGATCGCCTCCGTCAACTGGCCACCTTCCTCGAAGCCAACGTAGCCCGGCGGCGCGCCGATGAGCCGCGACACGGTGTGCTTCTCCATGTATTCGCTCATGTCAATGCGCACCATGTTGTGCTCGTCGTCGAAAAGGCACTCCGCCAGCGCGCGGCCCAGCTCGGTCTTGCCGACGCCGGTCGGGCCGAGGAAGATGAAACTGCCGATCGGCCGGTTCGGGTCTTTCAACCCGGCCCGCGCGCGCATCACCGCGTCGGCGACGGCCGTGACGGCCTCGTCTTGGCCGATGACTCGCTGGTGCAACTCGTCGGCAAGGTGGAGTAACTTCGCCTTCTCACCTTCGAGCAGTTTCGTCACGGGGATGCCAGTCCAGCGGCTGACGATGAACGCGATGTCCTCCGCATCCACCTCTTCCTTCAACAGGCGCGTGCCTTGCTTTTCCAGCGCCGCTTCGGCCACTTTCAACTTCTTCTCCAGCTCGGTGAGCCGGCCGTATTTCAACTCGGCCAGCTTGTTGAGGTCATAGGCGCGCTCGGCCTTCTCGATCTCGGCTCGCGTCTGCTCGATCTGCTCGCGCAGGCTGCGTGCGTTGCCGATGGCTTTCTTTTCATTCTCCCACTGGGCGCGCAGCGTGTCGCCGCGGTCCTTCAGTTCGGCCAGTTCTTTTTCCAGCACGCGCAACCGCTCATGCGACGCGGCGTCTTTTTCCTTCTTCAACGCCTCGCGCTCGATCTGGAGTTGCATCATCCGGCGGCTGACTTCGTCCAGTTCGGTCGGCAGCGAGTCAATCTCCGTGCGCAACCGCGCGCCCGCCTCGTCCACGAGGTCAATCGCCTTGTCCGGCAGGAACCGGTCGCTGACGTAGCGGTTCGACAGTGTCGCTGCGGCGACGATGGCGGCGTCCTTGATGCGGACGCCGTGGTGAACTTCGTAACGCTCGCGCAGGCCGCGCAGAATGCTGATGGTTTCCTCGACGCTCGGCTGGTCCACCAGCACCGTCTGGAAGCGGCGTTCCAGCGCCTTGTCCTTCTCGATGTGCTTGTGATACTCGTCGAGTGTGGTCGCGCCGATGCAGTGCAGTTCGCCGCGCGCAAGCATCGGCTTGAGCATGTTGCCGGCGTCCATCGAACCTTCGGCCTTGCCTGCGCCGACGATCGTGTGCATCTCGTCAATGAAGAGGATGATCCTGCCCTCGGCACTGGTGACTTCCTTCAACACCGCCTTGAGCCGTTCCTCGAACTCACCGCGGAACTTCGCGCCGGCCACCAGCGCGCTCATGTCGAGGGCGACGATCTTCTTGTCCTTGAGTCCCTCCGGCACGTCGCCACGCACGATGCGCTGGGCGAGACCCTCGACGATGGCGGTCTTGCCAACGCCGGGGTCGCCGATGAGGACGGGATTGTTCTTCGTCCGGCGCGACAGAATCTGAATGCACCGCCGAATCTCGTCGTCACGGCCGATGACCGGATCAAGCTTGCCGGATTGCGCAAGCTTGGTGAGGTCGCGGCCGTAACGCTCCAGCGCCTGGTAGGTTGTCTCAGGCGTCGGCGAAGTCACTCGCTGGTTGCCGCGGACGGCGGCGAGCGACTTCATCAGCTTGTCGTGCGTGAGACCGGCTTCGCTGAGCAACCGACCACTGGTTTCGCGGCGGCCTTCCTCGACCAGCGCCAGCAGCAGATGTTCGACGCTGACGTAATCGTCCTTCATCCGCTTCGCCTCGCGCTGGGCCGTGTCGAGCAACCGCGCGAGCCGCTGGCTGGCGCGAATCTCATCCGCGCCGGGACCGGTGACGGACGGCTTGGCGGCGAGCGCGTTGGCGATGGCGGCGGCGACGTTCTGCGGATTGCAGCCGGCGTGCTGAACCAGCCGCGGCGCGAGGCCCTCGGTGTCCTCCAACAACGCCGCGAGCACATGCTCCGGCTCCATTTGCTGGTGGTGATGCCGCGCAGCGACCGCCTGTGCCGTTTGCAGCGCCTCCTGGGCTTTCTCAGTGAATTGGTTCAGGTTCAAATTGTCCTCTCTCGCTGCGCTTCTCACCATCAAGGCGGAACGCCCGGCTCGCTCCAACGAACGGCCGGGCGTTCACCTTTCAATGGTTCTTTCCGTTGAGCCGACGCGATCTGGTGTGGTCCCCGTCAGGAAACCTTCACTTGGATCTGCTTCGGCTTCACTTCGGGCCGTTTCGGCATGACAATCTTGAGCACGCCGTTCTCGTAGGTCGCCTGCACCTTCTCGCCGTCCACGAGCGTCGGCAACTCCATCGAACGATGGAATTTCCCATACCACCGCTCCACGCGATAGTAGTTCTCTTCCTTCGTTTCCGCGACCTTCTTACGTTCGCCCTCGATGGTGAGCGTATTTTCCCGAAGGCTGACGCTGATGTCTTCGAGCTTCATGCCGGGCAGTTCGCACTGGACCACCAGGTCGTCCTTCGTCTCATGCATGTCCAGCGCGGGTGTCCAGAACGCCGCACCCTCCACCGTTCCGAATTCCGGGAACCGGACGAGCGACGTGTTGAACAGCCGGTTCATTTCCTCTTGCAGACCCTCCAACATTCGGAGCGGCTCTGCGGTTCGATGCCATCTTACCAGTGACATAGTTCTGTCCTCCGTTTTAAGATTTTGTTTTGTTCCACCTGCTGCGGCCTCGTGCCGCAGACTCACGCATCATGTAAGTGCAGCACCAATGCCAACGGTCCGAAGGAATCGCAACGTGCTGAAAACAGCCTGCATGTCGGAAAACCGCAAACCTTCGTTGCGTCATCTTTTCGCAAACGCCGCGCCCACCAGAAGAACCTCGCGCCAGTATTGCTCACACGAAATACACAGGAAACGTTCTGCCTGCGACGTTGGCGAGGTTTACGAAACGGATCTCAACGCGCTATCGAGGCGGCGCCAAAGTTCTTCGGGGTCTTCGAGGCCGACGGAGATGCGGATGAGGTAACGCGAGACGCCGCAGGACTCGGCCCAGTCCAGTTCGGTGTAGTGCGCCAGCAGCGTGAACGGACAGGCGAGCGTGAAGACGGTGCCGAGGCTGGGGCCTTTGCAAACCGCCATGTTGTCGTAAATCTGTGGTGAGGTCGTCTCCGCGTTCTTCGGCAGGAAGGTGATGAGCGAGCCAAAGCCGCCATCGGGCCGGCGCACGGCTTCGTAGGCTTCGCTGAATTCCCACTTCGGATACCAGACCTTTTCCACCGCCGGATGCGCGCGCAGTCGCTCGGCGATCAGGAGGCCGTTGACGTTATGCCGTTTCATCCGGTCGGGAAAGCTGCGCGCCTGGGCATCGAACAGCGCGGCATCTTCGCCCCACAACAATTCTTCGTGTTGGTCGCGCACGATCGGTTTGAGTTCGCGGTGGAGCGGCGAGCGCGGATTGCAGATAAGCGCGCCCCCCATCGCGTCGCCGGTGCCGACGATGTATTTGGTGAGGCTGGTGGCGATGAGGTCGGCGTGGCGGCTGAGGTCCACGTTGAACGGCGTGGCCACGACGTCGTCGGCGACCAGCGGCACGCGGTGCTCGCGCAGCAACGGCTGGATGCGGCTGAGATCGGCCGAGCCAAGCAGCGGGTTGCCGGGGATCTCGCCGAAGCACGCCGCGAGCGACCGGCTGTGGATCAGTGCGTGCAAATCGTCGGCGATGGTGTCGAGGTCGTGGAGCAGCGTCGCGCCGTGGCCGAATTTCTGCTGGAGCTTCAACGTGTCCACGTAGGGAAAGCCGAGTTGGGCCGTCGGCAGGCCGGGGCTGCGCTGCATTACCGCCCGCAGTGCGGCGAGCTGCGCCGTCATGCCGGTCGGCGCGAGGAACACGTCATCTTCTGCACAATCGTAGAAGCCAGCCAGTTGCCGACGCAATGAGCGGCGCGCCTCTGCTGCATCGGCATTGTCGCCGCGTCCGGCGAGGATTGCTTCGGCTTGGCGTGTGGAGATGATAAGGCCGGTGTGTTGCCAGAATGCTTTCAGCGCGAGCGCGCCGGCGTCGGTCGTCACGACGCCGTGAACGCCGTCACGCGCGATCACCTGCGCGTCCGTGTTGCCATGCTTGCGGACGAAATCCGCGCACATCGCCGCCGCATTTGCGGATGGAAACGGCAGGCACGGCTTGCCGCCGCCAATATGTCCCGCCAGTTCTTGCACCAGCGGATGGATCACAAAACGTGGGTAGCCGCTCGTGACGAGCGCCATCACCTCCGGCGATTTCTCCTCGTAGCCGACAACATCCCGCCAGCGCGGCAACGCCACCGACACCGCGTGGACGGAATCCGGAATCGGCCGGCCAAGTTCCTCAGCCCTCCATACCGGCTCTCGCAACAAGTCGCGCGAATTCAACCGATCACCTCGGTAAGAGCCTGGTCAATGTCGCGGCGCAGATCGGCGATGTCTTCGATGCCAACCGAAAAACGGATGAGGCCGTCGCCGATGCCGACCTTGTGCCGGACCTCGGCGGGAACTTGGGCGTGCGTCATCGTCGGCGGATGGCAGACAAGGCTCTCGACGCCGCCAAGGCTTTCGGCCAGCGTGAAGAGCCGCAGTTTTCGGCAGAACTTCAACGCGGCTTCCGTGGAACAGTCGAATTCCGCGATGAGGATGCCGGAGCCGGCTTTCATCTGGCGGCGGGCCAACTCGTGTTGCGGGTGACTCGGCAGGAACGGGTAGCGAACCATGCGAACGCCGCGGCGCGTTTCCAGCCAGCGGGCGAGTTCAAGCGCATTAGCGCAGTGGCGCTCCATGCGCAGTGCCAGCGTGCGCTGGCCGCGCGTGGTGAGCCACGCGTCGAACGGCGACGGTTGCAGGCCGAGCGCCTTTTGGGCGAAGAGCATCCGTTTGTGCCACGTGTTGTCGTTGGTCGCGACGATGCCGCCGAGGCAGTCGCTGTGGCCGTTGACATACTTCGTGGTGGACGAGAGCGAGAGCGTCGCGCCGAGTTCCAACGGACGCTGGAGGTAAGGCGAGGCGAAGGTGTTGTCCACGACCACGGTTGCGCCGGTTTCGGCGGCGACGGCGTTGATGCCGGCGATGTCGAGGATCTTCAGCAGCGGGTTGGTGGGGCTTTCGAGCCAGACGACGGCGGGTTTCTGGCGGCGGATTTCTTCCCAGTTGGCCGGCTGGCTGAGATCGAAGTAGCGCGTCACGAGGCCGAACTTATTGAACACGCGCTCCAAGAGCCTGTAGGTGCAGCCGTAAACATTCTCCTCCGCCAGCACAAGGTCGCCGCTCTTCAGACACGAGATTACCGCCGTGATCGCCGACACGCCGCTGGCGAAACAGGTGGCGAACTGCGCGCCTTCGAGCGAGGCGATGGCTTCCTCGACAAGGCGGAAGTTGGGATTGCCGGAGCGTGTGTAGTCGAAGCCGTCGGGGTTGTCCTTCTGGAAGGTTGAGGTCATGAACACCGGTGGCATCACGGCGCCGGTCGTGCCAGCAAAGCCGCGGCCTTTGTGAACGGCCCGTGTGCTGAATCCGTCTTGGTTTTCTGTTGTCATGGGTTTTCGTCCGCTCGCGACAATCTCATATAACGTAGTCCGCTCCGCCAGTCGGTTCGCCGCACAACTTGCGGGCGCGCTCGCATAGATCAGCGACGGTCACGCGCTCCAGAACCGCCAGGATCGCTTCGCGCACTTCCAGCATCACACTTCGGATTGCGGCTTGCACTTCATCCGGGCGGGCGTTCTTCCGGTTGGTCTTGGCGCTCACCAGAGGAAGCGGCACCAATGACCGCTCGACGTAGCGAATGAGCGCGGCAAGGGTAATCTCCTCCGGCGGGCGGGCGAGCCGGTAGCCGCCCGCAACGCCTCGCCGGCTCTCGACGAAACCTCCCGATTTGAGGTCGTTCAGTATCTGCTCCAGAAAACGCTTCGGAATGCTCCGCTGATCGGAGATGGACTGAATCCGAACGATGTCGTTCTCGTAATTCTCACCGAGCACAACCAAGGCGCGCAAAGCATATTCACCGCGCAAGGATAGTTTCATTATCGCGCGCAGGTTAGTAATCTACATTGAGATAATCAAGTATTAGTTTACGATCACGAGTAAGCATGCTTATTCTTCCATATTACAGAGATAAAACTTTCTACCTAATGTCCATTGACATTAGGTAGATTAAAGGTATTATGTCGGCCTTTAATCGGAAACAACAATGAGTTTCTCAAAGATACAGAATGAAACGGAGCATGCGACGCGCACGTGGATCTTCAGTCGCAACACGTCTGGCTTGAAGTTTGTCTCAACCTCAATCAGTTTGTGAATATGAGTCTAACCACAGTTACCGCGAAACCATCGCCAAACGAGGTTCTGAAAGAGAGCTGCCCGACGCTTGCTGGCACCATCGCGCAAACGCTCGCGGACGGGCAAGCCGACCGGTTCTCCGACGACGACAACCAGTTCCTCAAGTTCCACGGCGTCTATCAGCAGGATGACCGCGACCTGCGCAAGAGTGGCAAGAAGTTCATCATGATGATTCGCCTCCGTGTGCCCGGCGGCGTGCTGACGCCGGCGCAGTATCTGGATCTCGACCGGCTGATGACGCAATATGGCAACAACACGCTGCGCGTCACGTCGCGACAAACACTTCAGTTCCACGGCGTCCTCAAGTCAAACCTGGCTCGCACCGTCAAGGGCATCAACGACACATTGATGACCACGATCGCGTCCTGCGGCGACGTCGTCCGCAATGTCACGGCCTCACCGTCTCCGACGATTGATGGCGTGAGAGGGCAAATCCTGGACGAAGCGCGCAAGCTCTCTGCCGCTCTGGCACCGCGCACGCCCGCTTACCACGCGATCTGGATCGAGGGCAAACAACTGGATTTGTCGGACAAGAAGACGAAGAATTTCACAGATCCATTCTACGGCAAGACGTATCTGCCGCGCAAATTCAAGATCGCCTTCGCGGTCCCGCCGCTCAACGACGTGGACGTGCTCGCCAACGACATCGGGCTGATCGCCATCATGGAGAACGGCAAACTCGTCGGCTACAACCTCGCCGCCGGCGGGGGCATGGGCCGCAGCCACGGCAACGAGGAGACCTTCCCGCGCCTCGCGGACGTGATCGGTTTTCTTACGCCCGATCAAGTGGAACGAACAGTGATCGCTGCGGTGACGATCCATCGGGATTTTGGCGACCGCTCCAATCGCAAGCACGCGCGCTTGAAATACGTGTTGGCCGACCGCGGCGCGGATTGGTTCCGCGCGGAACTGGAACGGCGCGTGGGTTTCAAGCTCGCGCCGGCGCGGCCGTTTAAGTTCACCAAACAAGGCGACGCGTTTGGCTGGCATCGGCAAGCGGACGGCAACTGGTGCCTCGGCCTGTTTGTTGAAACCGGCCGTATCAAGGACACCGAGCAACGCCGGATGAAAACGGCGCTGCGCAAGATCGTCGAGCAGTTTCAACCGGAAGTCCGCCTCACGCCCGGCAACAACCTGTTGCTGGCGAACGTGCGCCCCGATCAACGCGATGCCATCGTGAAAACCTTGGCCGACAACGGCGTGTCGGTGGCCAATCAAGGTTCCGCCCTTCGCTGCGCTTCGATGGCGTGCGTCTCGCTGCCCACGTGCGGCCTCGGACTGGCGGAGAGCGAACGCTATCTGCCCGATCTCATCACGCGTATTGAGGCGCTGCTCGCCGAAGTCGGCCTTAGCGGAGAGGAAATCACCATCCGCATGACCGGCTGCCCGAACGGTTGCGCGCGGCCCTACATGGCGGAGATCGGCTTCGTCGGCAAGGCGCCGGGCAAATACCAGATTTATCTCGGCGGCAACGAAGCCAGCACGCGGCTCAACCGCCTCTACAAGGACACCGTCAAGGACGCCGACCTCATTGCCGAACTTCGCCCGTTGCTTGCGCGCTACGCGCAGGAGCGCCACGCTGGCGAACGGTTCGGCGACTGGGTGGCCCGAATTCTTTGGAAGGAACAACCAACTGCTGCTAATTGATTCGCCATGACTCCTGATCAAATCGCCAAAGCCAACGCTGAGTTGCACGATAAGTCGCCGCTCGAAATCGCCCGCTGGGCCATCGCGCAGGGCGGAGGCCGCGCCATCGTTTCGACAAACTTCCGTCCCTACGAGGCCGTCATCCTTCACCTTGTTACGCAGGTGCAGTCGGACATCCCGGTGCTCTGGGTGGATCACGGTTACAATCGCGCCGCGACCTACAAGCACGCCGAGCAACTCCGTTCGTTGCTCAAGCTGAACATCAAGGCCTATATCCCGCGCATCACGCGGAAACATCGCGAAGCGATCTACGGGCCGGCGCCGCAGTCTGACGACGAGGAGGGGCTGAAGAAGTTCAGCACGGTGATGAAGCTGGAGCCTTTCCATCGCGGCATGAAGGAACTCGCGCCAACCATCTGGATCACCGCGTTGCGCAGGACGCAAAACGCGATTCGCGCCGGCCTCGACATCGTCATGGCCGATCCGAACTTCGGCGCGCTGAAGGTGAGTCCCGTTTTCTACCTCACCGACGCCGACATGGAGGCCTACCTCCAGAAGCACAAGCTGCCAAACGAGTGGGACTACTTCGATCCCGCCAAGGCCGACGAGAAGCGCGAGTGCGGCCTGCACACGGCGTGGGGTGGCAAGGCAGTGAATGCCTGAGCGTTGACGCCCAGGCTTTTCTTCTTTCTTCGATGAACAGTTATCATCTCGACCATCTTCAGTATCTCGAAACCGAGGCCATCCACGTCATGCGCGAGGTCGCCGCAGAATTCGAGCGGCCCGCGCTGCTTTTCTCCGGTGGCAAGGACTCCATCTGCATGTTGCGTCTGGCGGAGAAAGCCTTCCGCCCCTCCGACATCCCGATGCCGTTCCTGAACATCGAGACCGGCCACGAGTTTCCCGAACTCCTCGAGTTCCGCGACCGCCGCGCAAAGGAACTCGGCTCCAAGCTCATCGTTCGCACTGTGGATGACGCCATCGCGCGCGGCCTCGCCACGGCTTCGACTAGCGAGATCAGCCGCAACCGGCTCCAGATTCCCGTGCTGCTTGGCGCGATCGAGGAGTTTCGATTCGACTGCTGCATCGGCGGCGCGCGGCGCGACGAGGAGAAGGCCCGCGCCAAGGAGCGTTTCTTCAGCTTCCGCGACGGCTTCGGCCAGTGGGACCCGAAAAACCAGCGCCCCGAAATCTGGAATCTCTACAACGCCCGGCTCAGTCCCGGCGAGAACATGCGCGTCTTTCCGCTCTCTAACTGGACCGAGATGGACGTGTGGGAATACATCCGCCGGGAAAAGCTGGAGGTGCCAAACATCTACTTCAGCCACGAGCGCGAGTGCTTTCGTCGCGGCGGCCAGTGGCTTCCCATCCCGCCACCTCATAGCGACAACGGCCAGCCCGATCCTTACGCCGGCGCGCGCCCGAAGCCGAATGAGAAGCGCGCGAAGCTCATCGTCCGCGTCCGCACCATCGCCGACATGATCAGCACCGGCATGATCGAATCCCGCGCCGACAGCGTGGACGACATCGTTGCCGAAATCGCCGCCGCCCGCGTCACCGAACGCGGCACTCGCGCCGACGACAAGTCTTCCGAAGCAGCAATGGAAGACCGCAAGAAGGCGGGATATTTTTGAGCAGATGGGAGATGGGAGATGGGAGATGGAAGGAAAGATGCCAGACAGAGTTTCTACATTCGAAGAGTTGGAAGTTTGGAAGACCGCCAGGGAACTGGTGCGGTTTGTCTATGCCATCTTCCGGCGCTCGGCTGCGTCCAAAGATTTCGGTTTGAGAGATCAGGCGCAGCGCGCCGCTGTGTCGGCCATGACCAATATCGCCGAAGGCTTTGAGCGGCTGCATCCAGCGGAGAAACTTCAGTTCTACAACGTGGCACGAGCGTCGTGCGGCGAGGCGCGGTCGCTTTCTTATGTCATGCTTGACGCTGGCTACATTTCACATGACGAGCATAAACAGATCCTCTCGCTTGTTGGACAGACCGGCCGATTGATTTCTGGTCTGATCCGTTCCACCCAAGCCCGTCGTTCCGAACCCTGACTCCTAATCTTCCATCCCATCTCCTAACTCCCAACTCCCATCTCCCAATTCTTATGCCTGTCCCTGCCCATCATCCGGTTGACATCCTTCGCTTCAACACCTGCGGTTCTGTTGACGATGGCAAGTCCACGCTCATCGGCCGCCTACTCTACGACTCCAAGAACCTGATGGAGGACCAGATCGAGGCGTTGGAGCGCTCCGCCGACATTACCGGCGGCGGCCAGATCAACCTCGCCAACCTCACCGACGGCCTCCGCGCCGAGCGCGAGCAAGGCATCACCATTGACGTCGCCTACCGTTACTTCGCCACGCCAAAACGGAAGTTCATTGTCGCCGACACACCAGGTCACGTCCAATACACCCGCAACATGGTCACTGGCGCCTCGACTGCGAACCTATCCATCGTCCTCGTGGACGCGCGCCAAGGTGTCATCGAACAGAGCCGCCGCCACACCTGCATTGCGTCGCTTCTACGCATCCCGCACCTTGTCATCGCGGTCAACAAAATGGACCTCGTGGACTGGAGCGAAGAGCGCTTCATCGAGATCCGCGACCAGTTCGAGGAATTCCTCCCGCGCCTCGACATGAAGGACGTGAAGTTCCTCCCTATGAGTGCGCTCAATGGCGACAACGTCGTGGACCCGTCGCCGAAGACGCCGTGGTATACCGGCCCCACACTGCTCGGCCATCTCGAGAGCGTCCACATCGGCAGCGACTGGAACCTCAGCGGCTTCCGCCTGCCCGTGCAATGGGTCAACCGCCCCAACAACCCGACCGACCCGCGCCTCCACGACTTCCGCGGCTTCAGCGGCCAGATCGCCGGCGGCATCGTCAAGGTCGGCCAGAAAGTCATGGTCCTCCCCAGCGGCCTCGTTAGCCGCGTGAAGGAAATCTGGACCTACAACGGCCCGCTTCAGGAAGCCTTCTGCCCGCGCTCCATCACACTCGTGCTGGAGGATGACATTGATGTAAGCCGCGGCGACATGATCATCGGCCCCGACAACCTCCCTGGCGCGAGCACTGAGCTGCACGCCAAGGTTTGCTGGATGCACCCCCGTCCGCTCCAACGCGGTCGGAAGTATTTCCTCAAACACACCACCCAGACCGTCCAGGCCGTCGTCACCGAGATCGAAGACCGCATCAACGTTTCCACCTTCGAGCCGGAGCCGGACGCGCCCGAGCTGGCGTTGAACGATATCGGCGAAATCCGGCTCAAGGCCTCCAAGCCCCTCATCTTCGACGGTTACGCCACCAACCGTCTCACCGGTTCCTTCATTCTCATCGAGCAAGGCACCAACGCCACCGTTGCCGCCGGCATGCTCTTCCCGCCCACCGAAGCCGTGAAGCCCGAATACACCGACTTCTCGATCTGAGATTTCTCCGCCGGAACTCAAGCCACACAAGCGTGTCACCGCGTTAGGGCCGCTGCAACTCCAGCCAGAGGGCGCGGTAGTATTTCATCAAGCGCACCGGGTCGGAGGTCTCGGCGATCTCGCAGAGGGTGAAGCGGTCGTAGTTGATCTGCTTGAAGCAGGCGAACAACTCGCGCCACGGGTAGTTGGAGCAGAGTTCGTTGATGTGGCAGCTCTTGATGTCCTTGGCGAGGAGGTTGAAGTATTCCTTCACGGAGCCGTTGACGACGTCGCCGGCGTTGGAGTTCCAGCAGACGCCGACGGCGCGCTGGTCGCAGTGGTCCATGATCTCGCGGATGTGCGGCGGGTGGGCGCTGTCCTTGCCGTGAACCTCCAGCCAGACCTCGACACCGAGGTCGCCGGCCACCTTGCCGCACTCGGCGAGGGATTTGCCGATCTGCTCCAGGGTCTTGTGGACGGGCACGTCCTTGGGGATGCCGTTGGGGCGGACCTTGACGCCACGCGCGCCGAGGTCGGCGGCGAGCTTTGCGAACTCGGCGCAGGTGGCGATGTTTTTGCGGACGACCGCCGGGTCCGGCGAATGAAACTCGCAGGTGGAGCCGAGTCCCCAGATAGTAAGGCCGCCGTCGGCACAACGCTTCTTCACTTCCTGGCGCTGCTCCGACGTGAGTGACGGCTCGACGCCGTGGGCGTGCGTGGTGCGGAACTCCACGCCCTCAAAGCCCGTGGCCTTGCAGTTCTTGATGACGGTGGCGAGGTCCCACTTGGGGGCAAGGTTGTAGGTGACGAGTCCGAGTTTCATCGAGGGGTCTGGCTCCTTTCAGGCAGATTACTGTTTCGCGGCCGGACGCTTCTTCGGCGCGGCTGGCTTGCGCGGCGGCTTCGAGTCGAGGTTGGCCTTGAGTTCATCCTCGGTCGGCGCGGATTGCACGCCGTCGGTCGGCACTTCGACCTTGGCGATCCATAGGATGGCGTTGAGCACGACCTTGCGGAAGTCGTCGTTGCCCCAGTTCTTGTGGAAGTGGCCGCCGGTGAAACCGAAGCCTCGCGAGCCGCCGGTGTTTTCGGCGACCCACATCATGTGCTGCGGCTCGCCCTTCTTGACGGCCTCGCGCACGGCGGGATTGCCGCTGTGTGCGCCATCCGGGCGGCTCATCGTGCTCTCAGGCGCGACCGCCGAGAGGATTGCCGTCACGCCCTTCATGCCTTCGCGAAAGCGCATGTGGAAATACCATTCGTCTTGCATCTTGAACGGCTTGACGCCGCGTGTGATGGGATGGCTGGGCAGCGTTTTGTAGTCGGCCTCCCAATGCGGGTTGACCGACCAGTTGATCTCGAAGCACCCACCGATCCAGTCGAGGAATTCCTTTTGGCCCTTGTCTTTGGTCGGCTCGCAGGCGTAGTGGACCGCGCCGAACCCGACGCCTTTCTTCACGAGCGCGTCGAGTTGTTGAAGGTGGTCGCCTTGGAGTGCAGGATGGCCGCCACCGCCATCGCTGTAGATCACCACCACCGCCGCGCCGTCAAACACGGCGGCCTCGGGCCACTGGCCGTTGAGGAAAGCCGCCACCTGCACGCCGGGCGCGCTGGCGAGGCATTTCTTGAAAAGCAGCACGCCGGCGTTGTGCTCGTGCTCGCCGGGGGCGTGGCTGGGCCGGCCGGCGATGAGAACGATCCGGGCGTCGCCCGCCGCGGCGAGCGTTAGGGAACCAAGAAGCGAGACGGCGGCGAGAAGCAGTTTGTTCATGGGGGCGGAGTGTGCCACGGCGCGGGAAATTATCAAGACCAGTGGCAGCCATTTTCTACTTTCCATCCGGCTGCGTTCTCTCAACTATACGGCGCGACGTTTTTCAAATCGAAAGGACACCATGTTGAAGCAAGGCATTCTGAACCCGGCGATCAACTCGCTGCTCAGCCGCGTGCGCCACACCAACACGCTGGTCATCGCCGACCGCGGCTTCCCGTTCTGGCCGGAGATCGAGACGGTGGACATCTCGCTGGTGGACGGCGTGCCGACGGTGTTGCAGGTGCTCGCCGCCATCCGGCCCAACTTCGTCATCGGCCGCGCGTTCATGGCGGAGGAGTTCACCCGGAACAACACGAAGGCGGTGCAGAACGCCTTCACCAAGACGCTGGGCGGTGTGCCGATCGAGTTTGAGCCGCACATCGAGTTTAAGAAACGCGTGCCGCGCGCCATTGGCCTCATCCGCACCGGCGACACGGTCCAATACGCAAACATGGTTTTGGAATCAGCCTGACGAATCATTGCCCATGACCCAACAACTTTTCCGCGAAGCCGCCGCGCAGCTCGACGCGCGCAACATGGAAGAACGTCTGGCCGCGCTGGTGAAACTGCGCGGGCTGGAGCAACGCGGCGCCATCGGTCCCGCGACGCCGAAGATCGGCCCCGCGCTGCCGTCCTACGATCATGTTCATACCAACGCCTCCTACGGCGACGTTGCGCCCGGTGTTTACTCGGCGGCGCGGATGGTGTGGGCAGCGCATGAGGCGCGGGTGTTTTCCATCCTCAGCGTCGAACACGAGTCGGTGGCGCACATGGACGAGGCGATCCAGGCGACCACCATCGTCAACCGCGGCATGGAGCAGCCGTTGCGGCTGGCGCTGGCTGTGGAATTCAAGGCACCCATCGCGCTGAACGACGCTGTCTCGAAAAAGTTCAGCGACGCGATTCTGAAAGCATGGGGCCAGGGCGAGGCCGCGTGGGTCGTGGCCGTCGGCGCGCGGCGCACGCCGGAACTGGAGCAACTCGTCCGCCGGTTTCAGGAAGCCAAGCGCGTGCGGTCGGAGCAGCAGTTGGAAAAGCTGAACCGGCACCTGAAGCTCAAGCGGCCGCTGAAGCTTTCCGCCATCCTCACGCCCGAAGGCAACGTCACGGACCGGCAGTTGACGCTGGCGGTGGCGCGCGCCGAACTGGACGACGTTGACGAGAAGACGCTGGCGCGGCGCGGCGGCGAAGTGCGGCGGATGCTGAATCCGGGCGGCCCGGCCTACGCGCCGTTTCCGCCGGGCCTGCCGACGTATCAGGAGCTGGTCGGCCAGCTTGCGCGCTGGGGCACGCTGCCGACGTTCACCGCGCAACTCCGCGAGCAGACTCTGGAGGAATTCATGCCGACGCTCAAGTCGTGGGGCATGGCGGCGCTGGACACAGCGGGCATCGAGCCATACGAGCCGAACGCCGCGCGCGATATCGCGACGTTCGTGCGGCTGGCGGAGCAGCACGGGCTGGCGTTTTTCGGCGGCTCCGACTATCGCGGCGTCGGCACTGGTTGGCAGCAACACGCGCCGTGGATGGACCATCCGCTGATCCGCGCTTCCATCGAGCGCGTGGCGCACCGGTTTTGATTTTGGTTTTCCGATTTCCGATTGAGAGGACGCGCGCGACGACGTGAGCGCGGATGAGTTGTTGCAGCCGCCATTGCAGGCGGCTAGAATCAGGTCCAAGGATTTTGAGAATGAAAACGATCTTGCTGACGATCATGGCGCTGACCGCGTGCGTCGCCATTGCATTGGCAGACGACGCGAAGGCTCCTGCCGCGCCGAAGAAGAACAAGGTCACTTTCGAGTATTCCTACCCGCCACCGCCGACCCAGAAACCGCCGACTGCAGCCGAGGCGGCGCCGTTGCCGCGCGTCGGCTCGAAGAGCTGGCTGCAACGCGTTGGCCAGCGCGACCGCAGCCAGATCGCGCCGTGGGAATGGCGCCGGCTGAACGCGTGGCACGAGGCGTATTCCTTCGCTGAGCCGCCGCCGTCGGTGAACGGTTTCTCCAGCACGTGGCGCTAACGGTTCACTGGCTGCGAAGACGATTCCACCCGTTTTACTTTTCCCGCAGCGAACTTCGCGACCTGATGCGCGACGCGGTGCAGCACGCGCACGTCGCGGTTTTCCAGCACCGCGCGGCTGAAGACACGGCGCAGCGGACGGGCGAACGATTCGGGGTCGTCATGATGGGGGCGGAAACCCACCTGCATCATCGCAGCGACAAAGTGTTGGATGGCGCGCTCGACTTCGAGGTCGGGCGCGAGGTCGAGCTTCGGGCTGACGATCTTGCCAAAGCTGCCGAGGAATATTTCGTAAGCGACCACCTGCACGGCTTGCGCGAGGTTCAACGACGGCACACGATGGACCGCCGGCACGGTGGTGCAGAGGTGGCAGCGGCCAAGCTCGTTGTCGAGCAATCCCTTGTCCTCGCGGCCGAAGACGATGCCGACACGGAACTTCTGCGACACCTCGACGATGTGCGGCACGATCTCGCGGATCGGTTGGACTTGTTGAACGGCGGTGTCGCGTGAGCGGTGCGTGGTGCCCACGAGCCGGTGGATGCCCTCAAACGCCTCGTCAAGCGAGCCAACCACGCGCGCGCCTTGCAACACGTCGTCCGCGCCGTGCGCAAACGCCAGCGCCTGGCGGTTGTCCTTGAACTTGCACCCGCCGACCACGATGAGTTCGGTGAAGCCCATTGTCTTGATGGCGCGTGCCGCGCTGCCGACGTTGCCGGGCGTCTGCGGCTCGACGAGGATGAACGCGACGTTGGCCAGATTGCGCGGCACCGGCAGGTCGAGGATTTTGTGCGAAGGTTTTTTCATTGAAGACGCGGCGAATTACCCGATGTGATCGGGCGCAAACCATAAAGAGTCCCCCGTGGCTTGACGAGCGGTTTTTCGCCAACATCTGCCGTGTCAGAGCGGCTTCTTCGTCCACTACAACAACAGCCAGACCATCGAAGTCTTTTGGTCATCCGTTTCCAAATTCTTCACTCTTAATTCTCAACTTTTCACTGGTTCTCCTTTTTCCCTTCCATTGCGTTTCCGCCGCCTCGCCGCTACGCTGACGGCATGAGCGCATTTCCCGTCAGCCCGGAGAAGGAAACCCAGCTCGCCCAGCGCATGAGCGCGCTCGGCGTGCGCGAAGCCGATATCGAGGAGACCTTCGTCCGCAGCGGCGGTCACGGCGGCCAGAACGTCAACAAGTGCGCCACCTGCGTGCAGTTGATCCACCGTCCCACGCGGCTCCAGGTCAAATGCCAGGCCACGCGCCAGCAGGGCCTCAACCGCTTCCTCGCCCGACGGCTCCTGCTCGACAAGATCGAAGCGCTCCAGAAGGGCTACGTGGATGCCGCCCGCGACCGCTCCGAGAAAATCCGCCGCCAGAAACGCCGTCGCAGCCGCCGCTCCAAACAGCGCATGCTCGCCGACAAATCCCACCAAGCCGCCAAGAAAGAATCCCGCCGTCCCGTCGGAGCGGAGTAGCGGTCCTTTGGACAAACGTCTTGTGAGTTCTACGACGCCGCGCTGCCGCAGGAGGCGAGCGGGCACGAAAGCAGTAATCACTGCGAACGAACCACGTCTGCCTTGTGCTCGCCAAGGCAAGCGGATATACACATCGGCCAACATTTAACCCCAACACTCCATGAATATGTGCGTCACCCTCGACGGCAAACCCGCTGCCTGCCTCAAGTCCTCCGGCATCGCCCACGCCACCAAGTCCAAGATCAAACTCGGCGTCGCCGGCAAGGACGGCTGGTTCGACGGCGTAAAGGTCTGGAACGCCGTGCCGGTCAAACGGTAAATCTTCGCGGAAACAAAACACCGCTTCATATTATGCTTAATCTGAACACATTCAGCACGCTGCATGAACGAGTAAGAAAGTGCCAGACCGACTACATCCTCGATGACAACCACTCCGCCTTCATGTGGCTGTCGCTTGAGGCTGTTCTCCAACTCAACAGCGACGAAATCGAAGATGCCATCACCGATGGAGGACAAGATGGCGGTGTTGACGCCATACACATTTCCGAGCGGACAGTAAACCTGTTTACTTTCACCTACACGGACAACTTCGATAACTGCTCGAAGAATTTCCCTGAAAGAGATCTCGACTCCTTCGTTCTGACAGCCCAAGGCATTCTTCAGAAGAGTCTTCAGCGAACCGATGTGAACGAAGCGGTGTGGGACAAGGCGACTGAAATCTGGTCACTGTTTAAAGGCGGCCACTTATCGTTCAAATTCTATGTATGCTCAAACAAGCTGCCCCCCACAGAAAAAGCGCGAAGGAAGTTTGAGACCGCACTGCAACAATTTCGTTTCGTCGAGTTCCATTACCTCAGCCAAGAAGATCTTGTTAATAAGATTCTCGAACGGAAATTCCGCCGTCTCAATGGACAATTAACCTTCATCGATAAACAGTATTTTGAGCGCAGCGACGGACAAGTGAAAGGCGTCGTTGCCACGGTTGCAGCAACCGACCTAGTTAAACTGCTCACAGATCCTTCCGACCCAAAGCGAATCAATGAGGACGCGTTCAATGAGAATGTTCGCGTTTACCAGAAACGGAATCGCATCAACCAACATATTTTGGAGACCGCTTTGTCTGATGAGAATTTTGAGTTCTGGTATTTGAACAACGGCATCACCATCGTTTGTGAACAATGCATCTATCAGCCAAACACCAGATCGCCACGTGTAACCCTCACCGATTTTCAAATCGTGAACGGCGGACAAACGACGCACGCTCTTTGTGAGGCCTACGAGAAAGACCCAGCAAAGCTCGACAACGTTCTTTTGTTGGTTCGGATCTGCGAAGCCACACGCAACAACCCTATCGCTGAGAAGATTTGCGAAACAACCAATAGCCAGACGCCTGTCACAACGCGCGACCTACACTCAAACGACAGGATTCAACGTAAACTAGAAGATGAGTTCACAAGTCTTGGTTACTTTTACGAGCGTAAAGCCAACCAGTATCTTGATGCGCCAACCGCGAAGCGGCTCAACAATGAACTTCTGGCTCAACTGTCGCTGGCTTTCTACTTGGACATGCCCTCAGAGGCCAAGAACAGTAAGACGCTTGTTTTTGGCGACAAGTATGACGAAATCTTCAACGAGGAGGCTATAACAGCCGAAAGGTTGCTTGTTCCGCTTCGCTTCTACGAGCCCCTGCAGAAGATGAAGAAGGAGATTCAGCGCAAGAAACGTCGGAGACTACCCATTAACGAGCGCGAAGCATTCGTTTCTCGGGCAATTTTTCACATCCTGAATGTAGTTCGTCATGTTTCTGAGAAGGAGAATCTTCCGCTCGACGTTGAACAATACCGGCAAGTTTTAATCGAGAAGGCCGTCCAGCACATTGGAACCGTTGTCCAAAAAGAACAGGCGAAGCGTGGTGAGCTATATACACACGATAAGTTTTTCAAAGAGACACAAACAAACCTAATCATCCACGAACACATTGAGGAGTTCTACAAGCAGCCAGCCCTTGTATCGTCGCAATTAACCTTAATTCCAAATCAATGATTGAACTTTTATGAAACGATTTCCTCTCCTCCTCGCGATTATCCTGGTCCAAACGGCGGCGTTTGCCGATGACGCCAAATCCCTCCGCTTTCGGCAGAGAAGTTAAGAGTTGAAAGTTAAAAGTTAAGAATTGGTGGGAAGAAGTTGGAGAAGGCGGGAAATCGGGGCGTCTTGGCGGGGGAAATGCTGGTTTTCGGCCTAAAACGACGAAAATATTTTCCAAGTCGGATGCTGGAGGTGCCGATTCCTGAAGTCTCCGGCTTGTTCCGGTTACCGGGCGGCGCGATTGATGAAGTTTCCCGCTTGTTTCTGTTATCCGACATGCCGATTCATGAAGTCGGCGGCTTGTTCTTGTGACCGTATAAGGTGATTGCTGAAGTTTCCAGCGTGTTTCGGTGGCCGGATGGGGTGATTGATGAAGTCTGCGGCTTGTTTCTGTCATCCTGCATGACGATTCCTGAAGTTTCCCGCTTGTTCCGGTCGCTGGACACGACGATTGATGAAGCCTCCGGCTTGTTCTTGCATACGACACCGACGATTCCTGAAGCTTACGGATTGTTCCTGCATCGGAGCTGGAAAGTTTTTTGGCGCGACCAAACAGAGGTTCGAAGTCCAGGAACGAAACTGTAGCGGCGCTCTATGAGCGCCGTCTCGACCAGCACAAGCAAACAGTCCCGCCAGCTTCGGCGGTCATAGACCGCCGCTACAACTCGACGCCGAAATCCCGGCTTGCAGAGCGGCGGGGTTTTGGGAGAATCCGATTCATGCCGAGCGACACCCAATCTCCCGCGACTGCTCCGGCGACGGGGCAGTGGAATCCCGACCAGGTTTTTTCCGTGCTGCGGCACCGGGAGCGGCGTCGCTATCTGTCGTTGATGGCAGCCAACGGCCGGCCGTATTCGGCCTACGACCTCGACACCAACAAATACAAACGGCTGCATTCGACACTCAAGCACCTGGCCATGATGTGTGAAACGGGTTTGTTGGTGTCGGCGCCCGATCCGAAGGATGGACGGCGGACGCTCTACATGCTGGCGCCGTCGGTGCCGGTGAAGAAAAAGGCGGAGGGCGGAGGGGTGATTGATTTCGGGTTCGCGCTGTTGCGGTCGGACGGGGCCGAACCTCCGGCGACGGTTCCGGCTTCCGGCCGGTGGAAGCCCGACGAGATATTCTCAACACTCGCCCTGCCGCCGCGCCGGCGAGTGCTGCTGGCGCTGGCGCACGGGAAGGCTTCCACGGCGACGGGGATGGAAGGAGCATCAAAACTGCGGCTGGATGCGACGTTGAAACATCTTACCGCACTGCGTAAAGCAGGAATGCTGCTGACGTCGCCCGACCCGACTGATGCACGGCAGACGCTTTATATGTTGGCGCCGTCGGTGCCGGTGAAGAAGACGCCGGAGGGCGGCACGGTGATTGATTTCGGTTTCGTCCTGCTGCGGCTGTAACGTTGCAAGAGGTTCCTGCCTCGCGCGGCGGAAACCGCGAAGACGCAGACCCCTCGCTTGCTGCTCGCAAACGCGGCTGATTCAGCGCATCTTTGGCGCATGGCAAAGAAAGCTAAGAAGTCGCAGTTTCATCAGCACATCTCGACGTTTCATCGGGTGGCCGCCCGCCACACGAATCCGTTGAAGGGTGTGAGCCGCAAGACCGCCCCGACGAAGCCGCCGAAGATTGGTTGATCGGTCCCGCTCAACTTGGTCCGCGCATCCATGAGTTCACCCACGCCTGCTTTGCTTTCCGCCAACGAAGTGGCTCTCAGCTTCGGGCTTGACCGCGTGCTGGACGGGGTCGTGCTGTCGGTCGCGCCGGGCGAGAAGGTCGGGCTGGTCGGGCGCAACGGTTGCGGGAAGACGAGTTTGTTGAAAATCCTCGCGGGGGCCAACCAGGCCGATGCGGGGGAAATCTCGCGTCGGCGCGGGCTGCGGGTCGGATATCTGCCGCAGGAGTTCGAGCTGGATGGCAACAAGACGGTGCGGGAGAACATCGAGGCGGGGGCGAGCGATTTAATGGAGTGGTTGCGCTGTTACGAGGCCGGCCACCGCAGCGACGCGGAGATGGCGGAGTTGCAGCACAAGATCGAGGTGGCGGACGGCTGGAACTTGCAGGCGCGGATCAAGGCCGACGCGACGGCGCTGGGCACGCCGCCGCTGGACGCACTGGTCGGGCCGTTGTCGGGCGGCGAGAAGCGGCGCGTGGCGCTCTGCCGCGCGCTGGTGCCGCAGCCGGATTTGTTGTTGCTCGATGAGCCGACGAACCATCTCGACGCGGAGACGATCCGCTGGGTGGAGGAGTTTCTCCGGAATTTCCCGGGCGCGGTGATTTTCGTCACGCACGACCGCTACTTCCTAAACGTCATCGCCACGCGGATCATTGAACTGGCCGACGGCCGGTGCTTCTCGCATCCGGGCAACTACACGGCGTATCTGGAATCGAAGGCGATCCGACAACAGATCGCGGAGCAATCGGAGCGGCGGCGACAGCGGTTCTTGCGCGTCGAACTCGAGTGGGTGCGCTCCGGCGTCCGGGCGCAGCGGTCGAAGGCGCGGCACCGGATAGACACGTTTTATCAGGTGGCCGGGCTGGAAGCGCCGCCGGAGGAGCGGGAGATGGATTTGTTGATCCCGCCCGCGCCGGAGCTGGGCAACATCGCGGTGAACGTCGCCGAAGCGGGCGCGAAGGTCGGCGAAGGCGCGGGCGAGCGCTGGCTGTTTCGCGGGATGACGTTCGCGTTGAAGCCGGGCGAATGCACCGGCGTGGTGGGCCGCAACGGCGTCGGCAAGACGACGCTGCTGCGCACCTGCATGGGCGAACGCGCGCCGGACGAGGGCGTCGTCACGATCGGGAAGAAGGTGACGTTCAACTACATTGACCAGGCGCGGATGCAGCTCAACGGCGCGAACACGGTGCTGGAGGAGATCTCGGGCGGCAGCGAGACGATCCTGTTTGGCGACCAAAGGCTCAGCGCGCGTTCCTACCTGCGGCGGTTTCTTTTTACCGATGAGCGCTTGAAGGAACCTGTGGACCATCTCTCCGGCGGCGAACGCGCGCGGCTGATGTTGGCGAAGGTGTTGCGGCGCGGCGGCAACGTGCTGGTGCTGGACGAGCCGACGAACGATCTCGACCTGCCCAGCCTGCGGATGCTGGAGGAGGCGCTGGCGGATTTTGACGGCAGCGTGCTGGTGGTGAGCCACGACCGCTATTTCCTCGACCGCATCTGCGACCAGATCGTGTCCTTCGAGGACGGCGGCGTTTTCGTGCAGCCGGGCAACTACTCGTATTACCTGGAGAAGCGGAAGGAGCGGGAGCTGCGCGGGAAGCTCGCGAGCGACGCCGCGGCGAAGATTCTTTCGCGCGAGCCGGAAGCTGCAACGCCAAAGGCCGACCGCACACGCAAGCTGAGTTTCAAGGAACAGCGGGAACTCGCAGGCATGGAAGCGGCGATTCTGGCGGCGGAGAGTCGCATGGCAGAACTGGAGGCGACGTTGCACGATCCCGATTTCTACGCCACGCGCGCGAAGGAAGGGCCGGCCTTGATCGCGGAGCTGGAGGCGGTGAAAACGGAGGTGGCCCGGCTCTACGCGCGGTGGGAGGAACTGGGCCAGATCGGGAAGTGATAGTGAATGTTTGTGAGCGGTTCTTCCGGCGCGGAAGAAAAATCCCGCTCTTGATTTGCCGGCGGATGTGTTCTATGACGGGCGTCTGATTTGTTTCTCGGAACAGCTTATTATGCCGACCGCCAATTCAACTCAACTCCGCTGTAATCTTGAAGTTTCACCTCAGAAGGATCGCGCCCTATGACCACACCTATTACTCGACGTAGTTTTCTGAAGACCACAGCCATCGGCGCTGGCGCGGCAGCCGGCTCCCGCCTTTTCTGCGCGCCGGCCATCTTCGCGGCCGGCTCGCCGAGCGCGAAGCTGGCCACGGCCGTGATCGGTTGCGGCGGGCGCGGCGCGACGTTTCACATCCCGGCCGCGGCGGGCGAGCGGCTGGTGGCTATCGTGGACGTGGACGAGAAGCGCCTCGCGACCGTGGCGCGGCCCCCGAAGGCGAAGCATCCGGCCGGCGACGAGAAGAAAGCGGCGGGCGCGGATTTCTCCAAGGTGAAGAAGTTCACCGATTACCGGAAGATGTTTGACAAGATGGGCAAAGAGATTGACGTGGTGTTCATCGCCACGCCGAACCATCACCACGCGCCGGTGTCGTTGATGGCGATGCAGCTCGGCAAGCACGTCTATTGCGAGAAGCCGCTCTGCCACGACATCTCCGAGGCACGCCGCATGGCGGAGTTCGCCGTGAAATACAAGGTCGCCACGCAGATGGGCAACCAAGGCCACTCCTGCGAGGGCATGCGCCGCCTTTGCGAATACATCTGGGCCGGTGCCATCGGCAAGGTCACCAAAGTTTACACATGGAGCAACCGCGCCAACGGCGGCGTCGGCCCGCGCCCGGCAGCGACACCGGTGCCGGCGGGACTGCATTGGGACGAGTGGATCGGTCCGGCGCCGTATCGCGAGCATCATCCCGACACGGTCGTCAAAACCAAGAGCGGAGAAAGCAAGGTCATAGACCTCCATCCGCACGAGTGGCACAACTGGCACGATTTCGGCAACGGCTCACTCGGCAACATGGGCTGTCACGTTATTGATGGCGCATTCTGGGCGTTGAAGCTCGGCCAAGCCACTTCGGTCGAGACCGAGGAGATGCTCGGCGGCAGCGACGAGCGTTACCCGGTCGGCACGCGCATCCGCTGGGACTTCCCCGCCCGCGGCGACATGCCGCCGGTGAAGCTCTACTGGTTCGACGGCAAGAAGAAGGGCGCCAAGATGGAACTGGACGCCAACGACGTGCCGGGCAGCGTTGCCGCCGGCTCGCAAAACCTCCCGCCGCTGGTGGAGGAACTGGAGAAGAAATACAAGATCAAGCTCGGCGGCAACGGCGCACTCTACGTTGGCGACAAGGGCGTCATCTGGAGCGACACCTATTGCATGAGCGTGCGCATCATCCCGGAGTCGCAACACAAGGCCACGCCCGTGCCGCGCAAAACACTTCTGCGCATCACTGGCAGCCACACGGACGATTTCCTCCGCGCCTGCCACGGCGGCGAGCCGGCCTGCTCGAATTTCGCGTATGCCGCGCGGCTGACGGAGGTGGTCCTGCTCGGCTCGCTCGCCTACATCGCTGGCCCCGGCAAGAAGATCGAGTGGGACGGGCCGGGGATGAAGTGCACGAACAGTCCGGAACTGGAACGCTGGGTGAAATGCCCCGTCCGCAAAGGCTGGGAAGTCTAGGCTGTTCGACACCAGCAGACGCTACGAACATGACATCGGTCATCTCGCGACGGCGGTTCCTCAAGGCAACGGCCGGAGCCGCCTTCACCCTTCAGGTTGTCCCGCGGCATGTGTTGGGCGGCGACGGAAAGATCCCACCGAGCCGCAAGCTGAACATCGCCGCCATCGGCGCGGGCGGACAGGCCGCCGCCGACCTCAAGAACATGGCCGACGAGAACATCGTTGCCCTTTGCGACGTGGACGACCAACGCGCAGCGGAGATGTTTAAGAAGTTCCCGGAAGCGAAACGCTACAAGGACTTCCGCAAGATGCTCGACGAGATGGACGGCAAGATTGACGCCGTGCTCGTTGGCACACCCGACCACACGCATACCATTGCCGCGATGGCGGCCATGAAGCGCGGCAAGCACGTCTATTGCGAGAAGCCGCTCGCGCACTCCGTCGGGGAACTGCGCGCGCTTCGCAAGATGGCGAAGTCGCGAAAGCTTGTCACGCAGGTCGGCAACCAAGGCCACTCCGGCGATTCGATCCGCCTCTTCT
This sequence comes from Verrucomicrobiota bacterium, assembly GCA_026397915.1. Classification (GTDB taxonomy): domain Bacteria; phylum Verrucomicrobiota; class Verrucomicrobiia; order CAIQCK01; family CAIQCK01; genus CAIQCK01. The sequence goes on along the minus strand of JAPLTX010000061.1, from coordinate 201,931 downwards.
GCGAGTGGATTTGGGACGGAGCCATTGGCAACGTGACGGAAGTCCACGCAGGCTGCGGTATTTTTCGCGACATTTACTGCCAGATTAACAGCCTCGATCAGGTTCTCAAGGAACGTCCGCCTGTGCCGCCAGAACTGGATTGGGACCTTTGGCAAGGCCCCGTGGCGAAGCGCCCGTATCATCCCGCCTACGTGCCGTGGAAATGGCGCGGTTGGATGGCCTACGGCTCCGGCGCGCTGGGCGATTGGGTCTGCCACGTGATTGACCCGGTGTTTTGGGCGCTCGACCTCGACATGCCCACGAGCATCGTCGCCGAAACCGACGGCTACGATCCGGTGAAGCACGCGGACCTCTACCCGCCGGGAGCGCAGGTCACGTTCGAGTTTCCCGCCAAGGGCAAGCGCGGCCCGGTGAAATTGGTCTGGTATGATGGCCAGCGCCCAATTCCGCGCCCGCCGGAACTCGAAGCCGACCGAAAAGTCGGCGACGTCGGCGCGGTGGTCGTTGGCGACCGCGGCAAGATTCTCTACGGCTCGCACGGCGCGGGCGGCTGCCGGCTTATTCCAGAGAAGGCGATGCAAGCCTACAAGCGGCCGGAGCCGAAAATTCCGCGCGTCCGCGGCGGCCACCAGCGCGACTGGCTCGATGCGATCCGCGACGGCCGGCAGTCCGGCTCGCCGTTCGAATACGGCGGGCGGCTCTCGGAACTCGGCCTGCTCGGCGTCATCGCGATCCGCATGGCCGGCAAGAAGCTGCTCTACAACGAGCGCGCGATGCGGTTCACCAACTGTCCCGAAGCGACCCGCCTGCTCAACCCGCCGTATCACAATGGCTGGAAGCTGGCGTAGGCTCAACGAGTGGAGGAGGACGTATGAAGATACGAACAGCAAGTGCGTCGCTGCTGGCCTTATGGCTGGTGGCTGCCAACGCCAGTCTTGCGGTTGATCCGGCCTGCTACCAGAAACAGGCGACGTGGGAGGAAACCATCCGTGTTTCGCGCGAGGCGCTGGCTGCGAAGGAAGCCGACGACGAGAAGCCCGCCAAGAACAAAAACGCCAGAAAAGCCGACGCACGTCAGAAAGCCGCCGCGCGCCAGCAAATCTGGGCGCTCGTGATGCGCGACTTCCCCGGCGCCGACGACTGCGACGGCATCTGGTCGGGCGACTGGAAAGCCGGCGACTTCAAGGCGCTCGCAAACCGCTACGTGAACGCGATGGTCGGGCCGTTGCAGCAGGGGGCGCGCGCACTTGCCGCCAAGGCAGCAACGCCAGCCGATTTGGAGAACATCCGCAAGCTCTACCGCCAGTCGTGCGTCTTCAGCGAGGCCATCCAGCGGCTCGAAGGTGTGGACCCGAAGACCGTGGCGCTTGCGCTCGCCGACATGGCCCGCACGTGGCCGGAGCGTTGCGACGCGGCGAAGCAACGGAAGCTGCTCGACGCGCTGAAGGAACGCGACGCGCTGCTGGCGGCGCTGCGCGAGTGCAAGAGCGACGCGGTGGGCCGCGCCAACGCACTGGCTGCCGACGCGCGCGCGGCGCTGCTCGCGAACCCGCTGCTAGACTTTGGCAAGCTGCTGGTGCTCAAGCGTGGCGTGTCCGTGCCCGCAAGCCGCGCGATGAGCTACGACATCGGCCAGCCGAACAACTGGCGCACTGACGATGTGGTCGTCCGCAAAGGCTCCTTCCACGACGAGATCGCCGTGCTCTCCGACCTCCGCGGCGATGGGCGGTTCGAGACGGTCTATGCCGCGCAGGACATGGAGACGCTCTTCGCACCCGACCTGAACTTCGACGCCGACCGGATTCTGTTCTCGAAGAAGAGCGCGAAGGAAAACGGGCTGCGGCTCTGGGAGATTGCCGTGGACGGCAAAGGGCTGCGGCAGGTTACACCCGACGACGGCGACGACGTCTCACACATGGAGCCGTGCTACCTGCCGAATGGCGACATCGTGTTTACTTCCAACGCGACGTATCAGGGCCTGCCGTGCGTGTTCGGCAGCGACGCGATGGCTTCGATCTACCGGCTCGACACCAAGACCGGCCAGATTCGGCAGCTCACGTTCGAGCAGGACAGCGACTGGTGCCCGACGATGATGGAAAGCGGACGCGTGATGTATCTGCGTTGGGAATACACCGACCAGAGCCACGCGAACTCGCGGATGCTTTTCCACATGAACCCCGACGGCACGGACCAGCGCGAACTGCGCGGACGCGGCTCGTGGTTCCCTGGCTCGTTCTTCCACGCGCGGCCCGTGCCGGGCACGGCGGGCAAGGTCATTGGCATCGCCGGCGGCCATCATGACGTGGGGAGGTCGGGGCGGCTGCTGATTTTCGACACCGAGGCTGGCCGGCGCGACGGCGAGGGCGTGAAGGAAATCCCCGGCTACGACAAGGAAGTTGAGCCGATCGTGCGCGACGGCCTGACGCGCGGCACCTGCCCGCAGTTCCTGATGCCGTATCCGCTCAGCGAGAAATACCATCTTGTCGCCTGCAAGCGGCATCCGGACTCGCTGTGGGGCATCTACCTCGTGGACGTATTCGACAACTTCACGCTCATCAAGGAACTGCCCGGCGCGGCGCTGCTGGAGCCGATTCCGCTGCGCAAGACGGCGCGACCAATAGCGATTCAGGATCGCGTGGACCTCGCGAGCAACGAAGCAACGGTTCACATCCAAGACATCTACGACGGCCCCGGCCTTGCGGGCGTGCCTCGCGGGACGGTGAAGAAGCTGCGGCTCATCGAATACTATTTCAGCCGGCGCGGCATGGGCGGCCTCTATGGCACGCTCGGCATGGACGGCCCGTGGGACATCAAGCGCATCATCGGCACCGTGCCGGTGGAGCCGGATGGCTCGGCGCATTTCAAGATGCCCGCCAACACGCCGATCTCGTTCCAGCCGATCGACGAAAAAGGCGAGGCGCTGCAACTCATGCGAAGCTGGCTCGTTGGGCAACCTGGCGAGCGCGTGTCGTGTGTCGGCTGTCACGAGAGCCAGAGCGCGGCGTCATTGCGGCGCGAGGCGGCGGCGACCAAGCGCAAGCCGTCGGAGATCACGCCGTGGCACGGGCCGACGCGCGGCTTCAGCTACGTGCGCGAGGTGCAGCCGGTGCTCGACAAGTATTGCGTGAGCTGCCACGACGGCACGAAAGCGCAGCCGCGACTCGTCGGCGGTGAGATGATCACCGACTGGAAGACGATGCAAGCCGGCCACTGGGGCGGCGGCGGCAAGTTCACGAAGTCCTACGCTGAACTCCACCGCTTCATGCGACGGCCGGGCATCGAGGGCGACCGGCGGATGCTCTCGCCGCTCGACTTCACTTTCAGCACAACTGAACTGGGCCAGATGCTGCGCAAGGGCCATCACGGCGTGAAACTCGACGCCGAGGCGTGGGAGCGGCTCGCGGCATGGCAGGACTTGAACGCGCCGTTCTACGGCACGTGGGGCGAGATTCCGCAGTTCACCGCCGGCTACGGCCCACACCTGTGCGAGAAGCTGACGGTGTCCAACAAGCGCGCGATGGAGCTGCGCAAGAAATACGTGCCGATGGGGCCGCACCCAAACTACGAAGAGATTCCTGCGACGCCGAAGTATGACACGACGCCAGTGAAGCCTGCGGAAGAATTTGAAATCTCAGATTTGAAATTTGAAATGCCGGTGGGTTGGCCGTTCAGCGCGGAGGAAGCAGTCGCGAAGCAGAAGCATGCCGCGCCGGCCGGCACCGGCGGCGCGCTGGCGTTTCCGTTCGAGAAACCGAAGGCACAGCCGCCCGTCGTGACGGCGTGTTACCTGCGCGTCAACGCCGGCCCGGCGCGCTGGCTCTCGGTTGCCGAGGCGGAGGTTTTCTCGAACGGCCAGAACGTGGCGCTGAAGAAGAAAGCGACACAGTCGAGCACCTACGGTGGCGCGGGCGCCGAGCGCGGCGTGGACGGCAACACCGATGGTAACTACAGCCACGGCTCGATCACGCACACCATGAACGGTGACAAGGAATGGTGGGAGGTGGACCTCGGCGCGATGGTTCCGGTGCAGAAGCTCGTGCTCTGGAACCGCGACGGTATCCAAGAACGGCTCGCGAGTTGTCTGGTCGAACTGATGAACGAGAAACGCACCGTCGTCTGGAGCGAAAAGACGCCGGCGAAGGCCGGACAAAAGATCGCGATGGTCAACGAGGCGTTGCCGCCGCCGGGAATGCGCTTTGTCTGGGTGCCGGCCGGCGAGTTTGTCATGGGCAGCCGTGACGGCCATCGCGACGAACGGCCGCTCAGCCGCGTGAAGGTCCCGCGCGGTTTCTGGATGAGCGCGATGGAGATCACCAACGACCAGTTCAAGCGGTTCGACCCGGCGCACGAGAGTCGCGAGGAAGATCGGCACGGTTACCAGTTCGGCATTACCTGCTACGATCAGGATCAGCCCGCCCAACCCGCTGTGCGCGTGTCGTGGACCGACGCGATGAAGTTCTGCGCATGGCTCTCGACGAAGATGGGCCGCAAGGTGACGCTGCCGACCGAGGCGCAGTGGGAATGGGCCTGCCGCGCGGGCACGGCGACGCCGTTCTGGTATGGCGACCTCAACACCGACTTCTCGAAGTTCGCCAACCTCGGCGATTTCATGCTGTCGTATTTCTCTGGCAATCCCTACGTTCAGGATTATCGCGCCGCTTGGTATAAGAACCCGGAAAATAAATACGACAACTGGATTCCGCAGGACGCCCGTTTCAACGACGACGGCTTTGTCACTGAGCCGGTCGGCCGCTACAAGCCGAACCCGTGGGGTCTGCACGACATGCACGGCAACGCGTGGGAATGGACCCGCACCGCCTATCGCCCGTATCCGTATCGTGACGACGACCGCAACGCCGCCGAGCAGCCGCCCCAGACAGAGCGTGTCGTCCGCGGCGGCTCGTGGTATGACCGGCCGTTCCGCTGCACATCGAGCTTCCGCCTGTCCTATTCGGCGTTCCAGAAGATCTACAACGTCGGCTTCCGCGTGATCATCGAGGACGACGGCCCACTGGTGCGCATGACAACGATGGCAAAGTAGCGGGAAAACGTTACAGAAACCGTCGTTGACTCGACCTCCTTTGCGGCTAGACTCGGCATCCTTCGATGCCCCAGAACGACACCATTGCTGGTTACGAGATTGTTGAGAAGGTCGGCCAAGGCGGTGTGGGCACCGTCTATCGCGCGCGCCAGCCGATGCTCGACCGCACCGTCGCGCTGAAGGTGCTGGCACCCCACCTCGCCGGCGACGCGGAATACGTCGCCCGTTTCCGACGTGAGGCCACTGCTGCCGCGCAACTCAACCACGAGGGTATTGTCACCATTTACTCCGCCGGCGAGCACAGCGGCACACATTACATCGTCATGGAGTTCGTCGAGGGCGAGACGCTGGCCCACCGCCTCGAACGCCACGGGCGGCTGGAACCGACCGAGGCGGTTGCCATCTGCGTCTATCTCGCCGAGGCGCTTCGCTACGCGTGGGAGAAGGCCCGCATCATCCATCGCGACATCAAGCCGGACAACATCTTCCTTTCCACCAAGGGCGAGGTGAAACTCGGCGACCTCGGCCTTGCCCGCTGCGTTGGCGGCGACTCGACGCACGTCACGCAGCACGGCACGGCGTGGGGCACGCCGCATTACATGAGTCCGGAGCAGGCGCGCGGCGAATGCGACCTTGATCTCCGCTCGGACATCTACAGCCTCGGTTGCACGCTTTACTGCATCGCCAGCGGCCAGACACCCTACGACGGCGCGGATGTGTTCTCGGTGATGAACAAGCACGTCAATGAGCCGCCGCCGGACATTTTGACGGTGCTGCCCACCTGCCCGATGCCGTTGGTTGACTTGCTCGCCAAAATGCTCGCCAAGCATCGCAACGAGCGCTACCAAAACTACGACGAACTCCTTGCCGATCTGCGCGACGTTCACGAGCAACTCATGAAGCCACAGCCCGCGCCGGCGAAGAGGTCGCCTGCAATAATCTGGGGCATTGCCGGCACCGCTACTGCCATCGTGCTGGCCGGTGTGATGCTCTGGGCACCGTGGAAGGATCGCAAAGTGTCTCGCGGCCACGCTCAGGTCGTGCCGGCAACCACAAGCGTCATGCCCTCCGCAGGATCCAAACCGGAAGCCGAACTGAAGACGCCGGCTCCCGTGCCGTCGCCAGCTGCTCCGCGACAGACGGCTGCCGCGACTCAGGCTGTGGTGGTTGTGACGACTAACGTTGTGGCAGTTGCTCCGCCCGCTCCGGCGGGCGGGACGCTCGTGCTCCCAGGGGCGACGCCGAAAGCGCCGGTTGCCGCGCCGCTGTCGGCGCCCGTGGACGCTGTGTTCATCGCGGCCGTCGCTGCGGTCGCACCGGAGACACAGGTGCAGATCGTCGTCGCCAAGCTGAAGGAACTCAATCCGGGCTTCGACGGCCAAGCCACCCCAACGGTCGTGAGCAACAAGGTCACCGGGCTGGCGCTCTCGACTGCGAGCGCGGGCGACCTCACACCGCTCAAGGCGTTGGCCGGCCTGCAAAGTCTCGTCTGTTCCGGCTCAGCAGAGAAACAGTCGCTCAGCAATCTGATTGCGCTGGCCGGCTTGCCGCTGACGAACCTCGACTGCAACTTCTCGAAAGTCGCTGACCTGTCGCCGTTGCGCGGGATGCCGCTGGCCGCGCTCGCCTGCAAGCATGCGTCCGTCACCAACTTTGTCGCGCTGCGCGAACTGCCGCTGAAGCAGCTCGACTGCGACTTCGACGCCGTGCGCGATCGCGAGGCGCTGTGGCCCATCACGACGCTAGAGACGATCAACGGTCAGTCCGCCGCCGAGTTCTGGCACGATGTCGGCGCGCCGCAGGACGAGTTTGCTAGCATGGTTGCCGCGCTGCCCGCCACGCAACAGATCGCGCAGGTCACTGCCCGGCTGCGCGAGTTGAACCCGCAGTTCGACGGGCGCGTCACGCGCAAGATCGTGGACGGAAGAGTGACCGAGCTGGGTTTCTCGACCGCCGCCGTCCGGGACATTTCGCCGGTCGCCGCGCTGCGGACGCTTCAGCGTCTGTCGCTTGCGCCCGTCGGCGGCACTAACGTTGCCGGCCAGCTTGGCGACCTCGCGCCGCTGCGCGGGCTGTGGCTGACGGCGCTCTGGTGCCAGAACAACCCCGTGAGCGACCTGCGGCCGTTGCGAGGGCAACCGCTGGCGGTGCTCGGTTGCGGCAACACGCAGGTGACCGACCTTTCGCCGTTACGCGGGATGCTGCTGACGGTGCTGAGCTGCGACCACACCGACGTGAGCGACATCGCCTCGCTGGCGGGGATGCAGCTCCAGACGCTTTGGTGCCAGAAAACCAAGGTCACCGACCTCTCCGTGCTCGCCAACATGCCGTTGCGCGAATTGCGGTGCGATTTCCTCGCCGCGCGCGACGGCGAGTTGCTGCGAAACATCCCGACGTTGCAGCGGATCAACGGCGAGACGGCGACGATGTTCTGGTTGCGTGAGACCGGCGCTAAGACCGCCACGCCAAGAGTCGTCTCCAAGAACGCGCCGCGGGCCAGCAGACCGACGCAGTCGCGCGCGCCTGCCGCGGCCGGTGGCCTCAGCGGCAAGCAGATGCTCCAACGGTTCATCGCGCGGATGAAAGAAGCCAACCCCGGCTTTGGCGGCGGCGTCCAGCCGGTGTTTGAAGGCGACAAACTTGTGGAGCTGGCCTTTACCACCGAAGCGGTCGCCGACCTTTCGCCGGTGCGCGACGTTCTTGGCCTCGCGAGGCTGCGTTGTCCTGCCGGAACGACGGGCCAGATCACGAAACTCTCCCCGCTAAGCGGCCTGCCGCTAAAGACGCTGGTTGCCTCCGGCAATGGCATCAAAGACCTGACGGCGCTGCAAACCACCGCGCTGACAGAACTGGCCCTCGACAACAATCCCGTGAGCGACCTGCGCGGGTTGGAGGGCCTGCGGTTGACCACGTTGACACTGACCTATGCCCCCGTGAGCGACCTCACGCCGCTGGCGGGCATGCCGTTGACAGCTCTCCATCTGGGCGGCACGAAGATCCGCGATCTGACGCCGTTGAAACGCGCACCGCTGACGACACTGGACATCGGACTAACGGAGGTCCGCGACTTGGCACCGCTGCGCGGCATGAAGCTGGGCGTTTTGATCCTCGAAGGCTCGAAGGTTGGCGATATTACTCCGCTGCGCGGAATGCCGCTGTCCGTCCTGTCGTTGGCGAAGACGGCGGTCACCAGCCTAGGCCCGCTCAAAGGTGCGCCGCTGGTCAGCCTCAACATTAACAACACCCGCGTCAGCGACCTGACGCCGATCCGCGGATGCCCCATCACCAGCCTGTCCATGGAAGGCACGCAGGTCACCAGCCTGACGCTGCTCAGCGAAATGGCGCTGACAGTGCTTCACTGCGGGTCCAACCGGATCAACGACCTGCTGCCGCTGCGCGACAAGGCGCTGACCAGCCTGCGCGTCAACGACACCGACATCAAAGACCTCGCTCCGCTGCGCCGCATGCAGCTCACGGAATTGTGGATTCAGAACACGAAGCTGACCGATCTCTCGCCGTTGCGCACGATACCCCTGCAAGTGCTCAAGGCCGACATTGTGCCGGAGCGCGACGCCGTCATCCTTAGTAGCATCAAGACGCTGACCACCATCAACGACCAGCCGGCGGCGGAGTTCTTGAAGAAACTGTCCGCCGGCAAATGACTTGGGCGTCGCCTTTGGATTGGCGGAAGGATTTTCAATCGCATCAAGGACGCTATGAAACGTGCATGGGCCGTATTGTTTTGAAGTCCGTTGCTGGCTGCCGGGCTGCCTGCGGTAGGCGCGGACAAAGTCGTCATTCAGAACTCGCGGCTGGAGGTCGCTCTCGATCCGGCTGGCGCGAGCTTCACCGTGTGCTCAAAAACCACCGGTAAAAAGGAGTTGCGCCTTATCATTACCGACGCTAGCGACGGTAATGCCTCCGATTACGCCGACCTCGTCAATGCTGATTTCGTCATCGGCAGGAAGTAGCGTATAGGTGAAGATGAGTGTCGGCCCGAAGGAGGGAATCAGATTGAACACGGTGCGGCGGGCGGCTACGCTGTCGCCGAGCTTCGAGCAAGTCATGCCGACCACACGCTATCTTCGCGAGAAAGGAAACCGATGACGCCTCCACCCAATGACCTTCCTGTAAGCCGACGCGAGTTCCTGGAGAAAAGTTCCGCCATCGCCGCGGGCGCGATGTTCGGCACGACACCAGCGGCCGATGCAGCCGACGGGGCGCTATCGGGTATGAAGTATCGGCGGTTCGGCGCCACGGGCCTCAAGGTTTCGGAGATCGGCCTGGGCTGCGCGAGCGGGCTGAAATCACAGACGCTCGGCCCGTTCCTGTTTGACCGTTATCGGGAACAGTTGCCGGCCATCGTGGACCGGCTGTTCGAGCGAGGCGGCAATTTCGTGGCCACCTCGCAGAGCTACCACGACACGGAGGAAATCCTCGGCAAGGCGCTGAAGGGCCGCCGCAAGGACGCGATCATCTTTACCGCCACCAGCAAGTCGGCCCCGAAGGACGTGATTGCTGCGTGCGAGCTGAGCTTGAAGCATTTCCAGACCGATTACATAGACTGCTACTTCTCGCATGGCGACTGGAGAGACGGTTTCCACGAGGCCGCCCGGACGCTCAAGCAACAGGGCAAGATTCGCTTCAGCGGCATGAGCTGCCACGTGCCGGCCAAGCACCGCCCGCATGTTGAGGCCAAGGAACTGGACTTCATCTTCCAGCCTTACAACTACATGGCGCTGGCGAAGTGGACCGAGAAGATTGACCTCAACGGCATCGAGGAACTTTTCGCGCTGTGCAAGAAGCAGGACGTTGGCGTCATTTGCATGAAGCCGATGACGGGCCACTTCATTCCCAACTGGGCCAAGGAAACCTCGGAGCCGAAGGTCGCCAAGCTGATGGACGATCTGAAACAGTTCGGGGCGCACAACCTCTACCAGGCCTTCCTGCTCTGGGTGTTGAAGAACCCCAATGTCTGCTGCGCCGCCGTCGGGATGACGACGCCGCACGAAGCCGTCGAGGACTGCGCCGCCATCGGCCGCAAGTTCACGCACGTGCATGAGCGTTTGCTGGACCTCTACGCGGCCGCCGCTACGAAGGATTACTGCCGGATGTGCGAGACCTGCCTGCCGTCGTGTCCGGCGGGCATCGCGATTTCCGACATCCTCCGTTTCCGGATGTATTACAAGAACTACGGCCACCGCGCGGACGCGAGGGAACTCTACGCCGCGTTGCCGGAATCAAAGCAGGCCAGCGCTTGCACCGAGTGTGGTCTCTGCCAACAAACCTGCCCGAACAAACTGGCGATAGTCCCGAAGCTCAAGGAAGCCCACGGCTTGCTGACCTGACGCCGCCTGAGCGACCTCACGGTTTGACGAGTTTCCACAGCTTGGCGTCGCTGCGAATGTAGAGAGCGCCGTTGGCGATGGCGGGCGTGCAGAGGATCGTCTGGCCGAGGTCGAGTTCGCTGATCACTTGGCCGCCCTCCGGCTTGATCACGTCCACAACCCGCACCACGCCCTTCTCGCTGACGGTGTAGAGTTTCCCGCCCGCCATGATGGGGCTGGAGCTGAACGCGCCTTTAAGCTGGAGTTGCCACAGCCGGTCGCCTGTCGCTGTCTTGCCGCAGCAGAGTTTGCCGCCGCCGTTCAGGGTGAAGACGTGGTCGCCCATCACAATCGGGCTGGCGGTGCCGGGTGCGAGCAGATGGTTGCGCCAGAGTTCCCTCGGCGTGTGGCTGTCGGAGTCGCCCTGCAACGCGACGAGAGCGCGGCACGAGACGTAGAGGACGCCGTTGCCTGGCGCGGGAGAGGAAATGTTCGCCGACTCGTTGGTGCGGTTCCACACGACCTCGCCGGTTGTGGGCAGGAGGGTGACCACGCCGCCGAGTCCCTGGATGGCGACGACTTGGCGTCCGGGTTTGTCGGTGAACACAACAGGTGAAGACCAGTTGCGATTTCTCGGCCGCTCCTGTTTCCAACGGTTGACGCCGGTCGCGGCGTCAATACCGGCCACGAAGGACTCGGCGTCGGTTTCGACTTGCACGACGAGCGTGTCGCCGACGATGACCGGCGATGAGGAAAGGCCGATGCTGTTGCTCGCGTTCGGGTAATCGCGCGTGAGGCCGCGCAGCCAGAGCAGGTTGCCGTCGAGGTCGAGGCAGATGACGTCGTTGGAGGAGAAGTGCGCGAAGATGCGCCGGCCGTCGCTGACGGGTGTCGGCGCGGCGACGCAGGTCTTGGTCTGCGTCATCGTGCGGCCCGTCGCCCAGAACTGCCGCTCCCATCGCTTGGAGCCGTCGCTGGCGTTAAAACAGAAGACGTGCAGCCGGTCCTGCTGCGGACCGCTGGAGCACGTGACGAAGACGCGGTCGCCGATGATGATCGGGCTGGACAATCCGCGGCCCGGCAGATCGGCGGTCCATGCGATGCTCTTGGGGGCGTTCAACACGGCGGGCGCGTCGCTTTCGTCGGAGACGCCGTTGCCGTGCGGCCCGCGGAACTGCGGCCAGTCGGCGGCGAGCAGTTGCGCGGCGCCAAGGCAAAGGACGTAAAGCGTGAAGCGTAAAGCGTGAAGCGTCATGAATGATGGGCAATTGGCTGACTTTATCGTCATGGCAGAATCCTCGTTTACTTGGCGGCGCTCGGCAGGATTGCCGTGCCGAGGTGGTCGCACACGCGAAGCTGGAACTGCCACTCCACGGTCCACTTTTCGACCAGCTCGTTCTGGCACGCCTTCACGAGGATCGTGTTGCGGCCGGGCTGGAGCCGGCCGGTGAGGCGATACTGGTCAATCTGCATCCCGCGGTGATATTCCTCGCGCTCCCAAAGCAGCTTGCCGTTGAGCCAGACTTTCCATGCGTTCTTGCAACCGAGCCGCAACTCCGCCGGACGCGCCTTGTCGGAAACGAACTCGGTGTAGGCGTAGGCGGTCACGCTCTTGAGCGGTTCGTAGATGGTGTTGATGTCCACCATGCCGAACTCGTTCTTCGTGACGTAATCGCTCCAGCGCACCTTGCCGGACTTGCCGTCGTATTCGGCGGCGAAATCAATCTTCTTCTCCGGCGAGAAGACCGTCGCGAAGCCTTTACCGTCCGCGTTGTCGAACGGCCCAATGACCTTCCACTGCGTGAGGAAGCCAAACAGTTTCGGCAAGTCCACAGTCTCGCCGAGTTCGCGCAACTTTCTAGCCACGCTCTGAATCTGGTCCACGTCGCGCGCTTTTTGCAGTGCTTGCTGGTAACGCTGGATGGCTTCCGGTTTCTTGCCGGCGTCGAATGCGCGTGTCGCATCGGCGATTACGCGATCCACCGCATCGCGCCGCAACTCCAAACTCGGATCGTCGAGCATGCCCGACAGCAGCTTATCCGTTGTGTTTGGTTGAATCCGCGCCACCAACTCGAACGCCAGCCGCCGGGCGCGCGGGTGGTGGTTCGTGTCGCGCACGAACGCCAGCAGGTCGCCCGCGGGCAGTTTCTTGCCCGCGACCGTCTCACGGCTGACAATGGTGTCCACCGCGGCGCGCAGCCAGTTGGCAATGAGATCGTCGGTGCCGTCCATGCCGCTGAGGATGGTTGTGAGTTGGCTAAGATCGCTGGCCGCGAGTTTTTTCCACGCGGCTGAGGCTTCGGCATTGCCGCGGCCTTCCGCTCCGACGGCGCGCACGGTCTTGATGGCGTCGGCCAGGTCAGATGGCGAGGCTGAGCAGAGACGGAGACAGAGGCAGGCGACCAATCCACCGAATGTGAGTTGTTTCATGGCGGCAGTAAAAGACATCCTCTTCGCTATATCAGCGGACGCGCCCCGTGCGCAACTGCAAACGGGGATTCATCAGGACTTGCGGCTCCCCGGCATTCAAGCCTGACAACCGACCGCTTTCAACGCGACTACTTGCCGAGATCGGAAGTGAAAATCATGATGGCGGCCGGACCGAGAATAACGACCAGCAGCGCCGGAAAGATGAAGAAGACCAGCGGGATCAGCATTTTCACCGGCGCCTTCATGGCTTGTTCCTGGGCGCGCTGGCGCTGCTTGACGCGGATGGAGTCCGCCTGAATTCGCAACGTCTCGACGATGCTGGTGCCGAGCTGGAAACTTTGGACGACTGCGCCGACGAACACTTTCATGTCATCCAGACCGGTGCGATAGACGAGGTTGTTGAGCGCCTCGATGCGGCTCTTGCCCAGGCGGATTTCATTGAGCGTGGCGCCGAACTCATCCGAGAGCGGGCCTTTCGTGCGACGCCGGACGTAGTTCATCACCTGGTCGAAACCCATGCCCGCTTCGGCGCCAACGGAAATCAGATCAATGGACGAAGGCAGCACACGCCGGATGATTCCCTGACGGTCGTTAACCCGCCGGCGTATCACAAGGGTGGGCAAGTAGTAGCCGAGGAAAAATGTTCCAAAGAACAGCGCCAACCCATCAACGTCGAACGGATCAGGCTGGGGAAGTTTTGTTCCCGTAGCGGCAATCAACTGGTTCAGGTAGCCCGCCGCAGGAACATAAATCGCGCCCACCACCATCATCCCAAGGCCGCACAACCAGCGCAGTCCCTCGAAACGCGACGTGGTCATGCGGGGATAGAGACCGGCTTGGACCAGTTGGCGTTGTATTTTGTCCGTGGCGTGCTGTTTCGAGAACTGCTTCATCCGCGAGCCGATCGAGTCCAGTATCGGCAGCAAGACGCGATCCGCAAAAGGCAGCTTCAGCCGCTCTTCCATCGTCATCACGGCGTCGGCATGAATTCCTTCCAGGCGCCGCTGCAAATCGGGTTTGCTCAGCAGATAACGGATCCCCAACCCCGCCAGTATAATGGTGGCAAAGGCGACAATCGGCAGGATGATAGTCCAGTTGTTCATGTGATCACATTTTGATGTTGGTAATGCTCCGAATCATCATCACACCCACCATCTGCCAGAACACCGCAAAAATCAGCGCGCCGCGCCCCATTGAAGTCTTTATCAGGGGATCGAGGTAATCGGGCGCGGCCACGATTACAATCCCGAACACCGCAATAGGCAACAGACCGACGACATAGCCCGAGATTCTGCCTTGTGCAGTCAGAACGCTCAATTCGCCGCGCATCCGCAACCGCTGCCGCACGGTGTCGGCCACCTTCTCCATGATCACGGCCAAGTTGCCACCGACTTCGCGTTGGATCAAATAAGCGGAGACGACGATGTCGAACTCCGGGCTTTGGGCGCGGCGGGCCATGCTCTGCAATGCGTCCTCGATGGACATGCCCAAACTGACCTCGCGCAACACGCTGGCGAAATCCGAACTGATGGGCGGTGTGGTGGACTGCGAAGCCACCTCCATGGCCTTGTTGAAACTGAAACCGGCGCGCAACGAGTTAACGATGAGCTGTAACGCGTCGGGCAACTGCATGTCAAAGTCCGACTGCCGCTTGGCCTTGCGCCGTCCGACATAGAAAACCGGCAGCCAAAAAGCCATTACGGCCAGCAGAACGATGAGAACGGCGCGGTCGGTGAACGCCAGTCCTGCCGCAGTCCCGATGGCGGCGAAGGTGAGGCGTATGGTGAGAAACTCGCTGGCCCGCCACGGCAGGTTGGCGCTGGCCAGCAGTTCCGCCTGCCGGCGCATGAAGTCCGGCCCCACCATCCACGACACGGCCCCGCCGACGTTCAGCCAAGTGGCCTTCTGTTTTTCTGCCTTGGACGCCGTCGCAAACGTGTCCTCCTTGGCCGCCACCACCGCCACGCGCTCTTTGAGGCGTTCCTTCTTTTGTGTCAGAAGCTTCTGCGCGCCGAGGACGAGCAACACCATCGTTGTTGCGGCAAGAAAAACGATGACTAAAATGCTGTTGTCCATCGCCTATAAACGCCCTCCCCGGCTGCCAAAGATTTCCGGCGGCACGTTGATGCCGGCCGCCGCAAAACGCGGCATGAACTTGGGCACGAGGCCCGTCGGCTCCATCCGGCCCTGCACCCGGCCGTCTTCGCCGACACCGCTTTGGCGGAACGTGAAAATGTCCTGCAGCGTGACCATCTGGCCTTCCATGCCTTGGACCTCAGTGATGCTGGTGATCTTGCGGCTGCCGTCGCTCAACCGCGTGACCTGGACGATGAGGTGAATCGCCGAGGCAATCTGCTCGCGGATGGCGCGCGCCGGCAAATCCATGCCCGACATCATCACCATGGTTTCCAACCGCGCGAGACAATCGCGTGGTGTATTGGCGTGCAGCGTGGTGATCGAGCCGTCGTGGCCCGTATTCATGGCCTGCAACATGTCCAGCGACTCGCCGCCGCGGCACTCGCCCACGACGATGCGGTCGGGGCGCATACGAAGGCAGTTGCGGACAAGATCGCGGATTTTGATTTCGCCCTTGCCCTCGATGTTGGAGGGGCGCGACTCGAGGCGCACAACATGAGGCTTTTGCAGTCGCAACTCGGCGGCGTCCTCGATGGTGACAATGCGCTCGCCGTCGGGAATGAAACCGGAGAGCACGTTGAGCAATGTGGTCTTGCCGGAACCAGTGCCGCCGGAGACGAGGATGTTCAGCTTGATGTGGACGCAGGCAGCGAGGAAGGTGATCATCTGCGCCGTTGTGCTGCCGTATTGAACCAGGTCTTCGGCTGTCAGCTTGTGTTTGCCGAACTTGCGGATGGTCAGCGCCGGCCCGTCCAGCGCAAGCGGCGGAATAATCGCGTTCACGCGCGAACCGTCCGGCAACCGCGCGTCCACCATCGGGCTGGACTCGTCAATGCGGCGGCCGAGCGGCGTCACGATGCGGTCAATGATTTGCCGCACATGGTTGTCGTCCCGGAACTGGATTTTGGTCAACTCCAGCTTGCCATTGCGCTCCACATAGATCGTTTTCGGCCCGTTCACCATGACCTCGGAAACGGTCGGGTCGCGCAACGCCGACTCGATGGGGCCGTAACCGAGCAGTTCGTCGGCAATTTCCGTGACCAGCGCCAGCCGGACGCTCCGGCTGTAGGGGAGCTTGTCCTCGTGAATCTTCTGCTCGACCAGCGCCTCGACACGGAGCCGGAGATTGGACGCGTCGCTGGTGTCCAGAAACTTGCTGTCGAGCTGTTGAATCAGGTCAGCCAAGACCCGGTTCTTGAAGGCTAGATAGTCCTGTTCGCTGATGCCTCGTTCTGGGGGCATGGTTTCCTCAGAGGATTAGTCAATTACCCAGCGCCCTTGTGGGGCACGGCGTAAGGGGTTTGTGCCGTCCATGCGTTTGCCTCGCCGCCCCAATGCAGTCGCTTGAGCAATCCTTTGAAAGACGATCCCTTGCCCACATCAACGCCGAGTCTTGCCGCCAGATCATTGATGGCTTGAGAGACGGGGGAACTGGGATGGGTGAGCACGAAAGGCTGGCCCAGATTGATAGAGGCGGGCACCAGCCGTCCTTCGTTGGGCACGCGCGCGGCGACTGTCGCTTCGAGAATGCTCTCAGCCTGCGACGTGCTGATGGATTTTGACTCCGGTTGGATGTCGTTGAGCACCACTTGGATTTTCTCGCGCGGAAAATTCGCCTCCAACAGGTGAGCCACGTAAAGCCGCGCCGCGCGCAGCCGCGCCAAATCCATCCCGACGACCATCAAAATGGTGTCGCAAAAATCCAGCGTGACGTTGCTGACTTCGGTGCCCGTCACGCCAACGTCCACGAGGGTGTATTTGAACCGGCTGCGCAACACTGCCAGGGCGGAGACGATGATGCCGCGTGTCAACTCCTGCCGGCCGTAAGGTTCGGATGCCGACGCCGACAACAGGGTGACGCCGCTGGCGTGGTTCTCCAGCAACGATTCGATCATTTCGCGGTCCACGCCGCTGGCGCTGACGGTGATATCGGCCAGCGTGCGCTGAGGCCGGATGTCCAGAAAAGTGGCGGCATCGCCGGCGCGGACGTTGACATCGGCCAGCACGACATTGTTGCCGCCGGGGCTATCCCGTTCGGTCGCCCGGGCGATCGCACAACTGAGGTTGACGGCTACCATGGTGCGTCCGCAACCGCCTCGCGCTCCGGTGACGGCAATGATTCGGCGACTCTCTTCGCTGGAAGTCGCCGCGCTGCCGTGGCGTTGGCTGGCTTTCTTGTCAAACCCATTCCGGATCGCATCCATTGTCCGGTTTTTTTGGAGCGGGGCCACCAGCAACTCGCTCACGCCGGCGGCCATCATGCGGCGGAAGAGATTCTCATCCATCGCCTGCGCCACCACCAACAGCGTGGCAGAGTCAAGATTTTGCAATGCGAGCTGTTCGCACACCTCAATCCCAGAGGTTGGCTTCAGGCCGTTGTGGACGAGGATCACATCCGGACGCTTGATCAGTGCCAGACTCATGCACTCATCAGCATTGACGGCGCGGCCCACCACCTGATAGGTCGGGTCGCCCGTCAGGAAGGAGCAAATCCGATCACAGGCAGATCCCTCGCTGTCCGCAATCAAAATTTTAATCGCTTGGCTTGCCACGTTATTCTTACTCCACTCTGCAAAACTACAAACGAATGTGAATATCAGCAAACTTTACTTTGTGTCAACGCGCTTGCCGCATCGGGAATTCCCTGACAACAAGCGAACCGCGTGAAGCTCGCGAACATCTTCCGCTCGTTTTCTGCGACTCGATTACATGCTTCATGATTCAGCCACTGCCATAACACAGGAACAACGCCCGCGCTACTGGCTGGCTCCGCGCATCGGGGCCGTATCAGGCACCACTGGCGCCTGCTTCGGTGCCTCATTATTATGCATACGGTCGAGCGGCAGACCCAGCAAATCATGCACATCGTTGTCGGGTCCGGCGTGCGAGTTGGGATCGGAGAGAACGTTCTTGTGGCTGTCCACGCTGTGCCACTGTTTCATGTCAGGGGTGGCAATGTTGCGCTCGGTGTCCGCCTTCAGATCACTACCGATAATCTCCGGCGTGACGAAGAACAGCAATTCGGTCTGGCCGCTGTTCCAATCCTTGCTGCGAAAGAGCGCGCCCAGAACCGGGACCTGGCCAAGCCATGGCAGCTTGCGGATGTTGTTGCGAAAATTGTTTTGCAACAAACCACCCAAGACGAGCGTGTCGCGGTTGTTGAGGCGGAGTTTGACGGTGGAGTTGCGGGTGAGGATTCCTATTGAGCCCCCGGTGTCCGGAAGGGTCGCAGGCACGTCGCTAACCTCCGTGTAGATTTCGGAGTCGATGTGATCGGCACGATCCACTACGGGCTTGATGTTCATGCGCACGCCGAAAGGAATGAGTTCCGTCGTGGCTACACCGTTGCCAGCTATGCTTCGCAAGATACTGCCGCCGGCCAGAAACGAGGCTTCTTGGCCGCTCTTGGTCACGAGCGTCGGTTCCGAAAGCAATCGAGCGTAACCGTCGCTGATCAGCAACTGCAACGTGGCGTGAAAGCTCGCGGGCACGGTCGTTCCACCGCTACCGAAATCTGCGGCCCCCGGTGCCATCATGCCGGCGACAGTGCTTGGTTTGAAATTAAGTCCGTTAAGTTGTTGCGCGAAACCTCCTATGCCATAGCTGAAAGAATCGGAATACCTGATGCCTTTCTGCTTCGCCGCGGTAATGTTAACCTCGGCCACCTGAATGCGAATCCGGACTTGATGGTGAGTCCGAATGGTCATTTGATCCACAATGTTCGGGTCGGCGTTCAAATCTGTCACCTGCACCGTGTTGGTGGCCACAGCACCGTTGGGGTTTACAGAGGGAACGGACGTGACTTGTTGGTCGGTGCGGCCGAAATCGCCCTTGCCGTAAAAACGGGAGGCGACGCTGCGAATTGTGTTGGCTTCGATCTCGTCCTTGGCCTCGCCGTGTATGAATAACACCGGATGCGGCTGGGCCACCAGATTGGTGCCGTTGAAGGAAATGCGTGGCCCCACCAGCATGTCGAAACTTACCTGATGGTCGCCGACCATCTTCTTTACAACCTGACGAAAATCCTCCAGCGACGCCTCGTAGGTCAGCTTCTCGGTCGTATGCTGTTTCTTGGTCACGACGATCGTGTAATGTTCAGTGATCTTACTGTCGTCATCCAGAACCATCATGTCTGTCTGACCTTCCCGCTCCGCGCTGACGACGACCTTGCCCGGTCCCGCCGGTATTACCCGAACAACGTCTTCCACGGGGACAACAATGTTGGAGCCGGAGGCTGCCAAGAGACGCGCCTCTCCCACCGTCAGCGTATTGGTTTGCACAAGTTGGGCGGCGGCGATGGCAGGGGCGGAGGCTGGCAGACGCTGCGTGACGCTTATCGTTGGCACGTTGGTTTGCACCAACGGAGTGGTGACAACAACGATATTGGGTCTGGCTGCCACCGGAACGGGCGCTTTGCGGGCGGACGGCGCGTTGGTTTGCACAAGGGGGCGGGCGGCAACCACGACGTTGGTGTTGGAAGAAGGCAAAGGTGGCGCCTTACTCGCGGAGGGCGTGTTGGTTTGCAGAACTGGCTCGGCGGCCACGCCGAGGCTTGCGGTGAAAATCGCGACGACGGCCAGAGCCGGCGTCAGCAAACAGTTGAAGAGATTCATCGGCATTCTCCTGATTATGAAGCTGGTTGTCATGAGCGCCCCGTGATTACTTTGCCTCTTTGTCCTTCGGCAACGGCACTTCAAAAGTCTTGGAGTCTTTTCCTCCCATATGGATCGTGATCGTCCTCGTCGGCTTCACCGGCAACGCTGGCGCGGGTGCGGGCGCCTGTGGCTGCACGCGCGGCTCCTCTTTCGGCTGTTTCTTTGGAGACCGACTTCCGAGGTATTCGTTGATGGAAACACCCGAACCTTCAACGACTGTGTCATCGCCGCGTGACCGCAACATCACGCGGATAGCACCAGACTCTTCGGCGATAGCAATCAACTGCGCTTCTTCGGGGCTGGCGCACAAGGTTAGTGACGAGTTGGCGCCCACCGTCGGGTCCGTGATGTTCTTGTCCACAGCCAACACGAGCATGTTCTGGAGGGGCACCTGCACCACCTGCTCTCCACGCGACGCATCTTTCAGGTTGGCCATGATGTCCACATGGTCACCGGGAAAAATCGCACCGGATACGCCCTTGGTGTCGCTGATGCCGATGGTAATCGCGCGCTTCCCCGTCGGAATGGAGGGAGCCAATCCCGGCAGTTTGCTCTTGTCGGCGATGTCGCTAAGCCGGATCTGTTCAAACGGTTTGATAGCCGTAATGGTCCACTTGCCCACGACATCATCGAGTTTGGCAACGGAATTGGTGAGAAGCATCTTCTGCGGGACGGGATACGTAGTGACCATCTCTGCTGTAATAGGTTGCCGCGCCGGAATGGCCACGCGAGACATGACGACAACTTTCTCAGGAGCCATCTTGGGTTTCGAAACCTGCTGCAGATAGTCGTAAAAGAAATAAGCCGTCGCCATTGCAAGGACGATGGCACCAATGAGAAACAAGGTTCCTGGGCGCATGCTCATACCTTTCATGACAGAATTCTGCCGTGTAATCCACAGTTTTCTTCTTGCGGCATATTGCAGCCAGCGGACGCCAATTTCAAGAACGCAAACGGCGGCAGCACCTTAAAGTTGCAACGCACCGCGCCGACCGGCTCGCCAAGCTGCTCGATCCGCGACTCGCTGAGGGTCCCGCCGTGGCGCTGCATCACTTGCAGGTAGCTCAGCCGTTCCGCGTTCAATCCCATGACACGCGCGCTGGTGGCATCCACGGCTGTCAGGTTGTCACCCACAATGACGACGCCCGACTGCACGGTCTCGCCGCGCAACGGGCCGTCGCCTTCCATGCCTTCAATGCCGTCCACGATTGCGAAACCGGGCTGCAAAGCGACGTTGATGTCCACGATGCTCTTCTCGATGCTCTGATCGCCGCACCAGTGGAGCACATTCTTCGGCCAGCCGTATTTCACGCCCGGCACCGTGCCGAACATGTTCTTCAACGACAGCGTCGCGCCCACCCAATGATGCGTCTTCAGCTTCGGCATGGAGACCACCAGATCGGCTCCGAGAATCGTATCCGGGAAAAACAGCCGCCCCAACCGCGTGTAGTTTGCCCGAAGCGGCACGGGATGGGTGGAGTCGAGGTTGAGGTCCACGAACGCCGTGCGCTCGGCTTTCAACGCGTCGTCCAGCCCCGATTGCTCGATCAGCATCTCCGTGTCCCGCTGGTGGCCCGGTCCTTCTGCAACGATAACCTCGCGCGCGCCCACCGACCGAAATGCGCCAATCGCCGCCGCAACCAGCGCGGGATGGGTGTTTACGCCGCGGGCTTCATAGTATTCCACCAGATTCGGCTTTAACACGACGCGTTTACCGCGAGCGCGGGCAATCACCGCAGGATAGTCTTGCAGGGCGCGTTTGATGAGGTCGGTGAGGTTTTCGGTGTAGCTCTTCGCTTTCAGAATCGTGACGCTCGAGGCCGGTTCGCGGCTCAACCAGTAACCAAGGCCAAGACCCAACGCCGCGCCGCCGGTTGCGCCAACGGCCAACTTTTTGACAAACTGTCGCCGATTAAGCGTCCCTGTCATGCCGTGAGGAGTTTATCCTAACTAGTTGTGCAAAGCAAAGTTGTTTGTGTGAAAGCTGGGAAAACGGTTTGAGAGGACGACAGCTTGAGTGGCTCGCGGAGGGTAAGTGGAAGCACTGTTCGCTTAAGTCAAACTCCGTTCGATTCCCGATCACCAAACTGAAATGTCTGGGCCAGGAAGATACCGATGACGCATATTCCACTCCAAGAAACAGCCCGAATTCTCTTCGCCTTCCGCGTGAGAACTCGGGCTTTTCTTTCCCGCTTGCGTGTCAGGAGCGACACGCAAGCGGCAACACAGTTTTTTGCTTTTTCCTATGAGCTGGCGGCCGTCGGCGACGTCGTCGCAATGCCCTGCGACGTCATCTGGGTCTGGACGTTGTCGAAGGTGCTTGTGGTCTTCGTGCCCACGGCTTTCACAACTAGGATGGCCACAATGGCGATCAACGCCAGCACCAACCCGTATTCCACCAACGATTGCCCGCTCTTCCTTGCTTTCCGGATCAACATTTTCATTTGGTTCCTTTTCTGATTTCAGGCCGGCTTGCGCGCCGACTCTATTCTTCCTGCTCGGATTTCTACGAACTGGCGGCTGTCGGCGACGTTGTTGCAACGCCCTGCGACGTCATCTGGGTCTGGACGTTGTCGAAGGTGCTCGTGGTCTTCGTGCCCACGGCTTTCACAACCAGGATGGCCACAATGGCGATCAGCGCCAGCACCAACCCGTATTCCACCAGCGATTGCCCGCTCTTCCTTGCTTTCTGGATCCTCATATTGTGTCTCTCTCTTGTATGTTGTTCGCCTGTAACAGTGTCAGCCTCTAGCTTGACCAGACCTCGCACTTGCCTTGGCGAATCATACCTGTCTTCCCTTGATACGTCACTACTTTTCTTCCGCCTGACATCCTATTCCTAGCGGCCATACTTGACACGTCGGGAGGATACGAGAGGGATGTCAGGGAATCCCCTGACACGAGCTAGCTGACCTGAGGCGACTTGGAGAATACGGCAGGAACCGGCAATCCGGCCGCCATCCACGGCCGTCAGTTTTCTTCCAGCCATCCCTGATGGGACGCGTAGCGGACGATATCCACGCGGCTGCGCAATTTGAGCTTCTCCATGAGGCGGGCTTTGTAGGTTTCCACCGTCTTGATGCTGATTTGAAGGCGCGCTGCGATTTCCTTGTTGGAATAGCCACGGGCAATGTCGCGCAGAACTTCCGTTTCGCGCGGACTGATGGGTTCTCCCGTTTTTACGTCGCTGGTGGGCGATCTCCCTGCCATGTCGCTCGCCAGGATGCCCGCCGATGCCGAGTCGAGGTAGGTTTCACCCGTGTTCACGGTGCGGATGGCGCGGGTCAACTCCATTGCCGCCGAGCGCTTGGTCACATAGCCCGACGCCCCCGCCTTGAGCAACCGGCGCAAGTAATCAATGTTTTCGTAGGCGCTCAGCACCAACACCTTGATTTTCGGACACGCTTGTTTCAGCCGCTCGGTGGCCTGCATCCCATTACACCGGGGCATGGAAATATCCATCACGACCACATCGGGCGTAAGTTTCTTGGCTTGCTGAAAGGCGTCTTCCCCGTCCACAGCCTCGCCGATGACCGTCATGTCCGGCTGTTGGTCGAGCAAGAATTTCAGCCCTTCGCGCACGACGGTGTGATCATCGGCCAGAAGGACACGAATCTTTCGGGTTGATGGAGAGGTTTTCAATGCTCACGCCTCCAAGTTTGTGCTCACAAACACCGTGGTTCCTGCGCCGGGCGTGGATTCGATGTTAAACTTCGCGCCGACCAGCATGGCGCGCTCCTGCATTCCCAGCAGACCCAGGCGACCCGATGAGTTGATGCCGTTCATAACCGTGCTGACATCGAAACCTTTGCCGTTATCTTCCACAATGACAAGCACAGAGTCGCGCCGATGGTCCAGCAAGACGCTCACCCGGTCCGCATGGGCGTGTTTGATTACGTTGGTCAGCGCCTCTTGGACGACGCGGTAGAATGTCGTCTCCACGGACGGCTGCAGGCGTTGGTCGGCCATGCCGTTCACATGAAAATCCGCCGCGATACCGCTGCGTTGCGACCACTCCTCAACGTAACGCTTCAACGCGCTCGGCAAACCCAGGTCGTCCAAGGCCGCCGGCCGCAATTCCCAAGCCAGCCGATGCACCCGGCTCATCAGATCGCTGACCAGTTCCTGCAGTTGCTGCAGTTGCCTGGCGTCCGACCCGTTGCCCGCCTTCGACTCTTGCAGCGCGTTCAACCCCAACATCATGGCGGTCAACCCTTGGCCCATTTGGTCGTGCAATTCCACTGACACCCGCCGGCACTCGTCTTCCTGCGCCGTGATGAGCTTCTGCACCAGATGGGCGCGCGCCTCCTCGGCTTGTTTGCGCTCCGTGATGTCTGTGATCGTCCCCACATGCCCAGTGTATGTCCCGTGCTCGGCGTGCATGGCCGACGCGCTCATGTAAACCCAGTGGACACTTCCATCAGCAAGCTGCAAACAGAACTCCTGTTCATACTCGCGACCTTCCCGCACACAATCATTCCATTGCTCCTGCACCCTGGCGCGATCCTTCAGGTGAACCATCTGCGTCCACTCCCGGACAGCGTCTTCTCCCGAAGTCAGACCATATATGGTTCGCCAGCGTGGATTGGTGTAGGTGATGAAACCCTTCGCGTCTGTCAGGAACACACCCGCTGGCGAGCATTCGCTCAGCCTGCGAAAAACCTCCTCACTCTCGCGCAACCGCTTCTGTCTGCGGTCCAACAAGAATCCAATCAAACAAGTCCCAGGCAAAATAACTCCCCACACGATAATGACACTAGCCAATGTTTGATGGCCCTGCCACCACTTCACAACATCAACTCCCAGCAAACATAGCGAGCTGGCGACTACCGCGACTCCCGCGACTCCGCGAATCCAAGATCGTTGGAAAGTGCCAAAGAAGAAGGCGGCACCAAGAAAAAAACAACCTCCTTCAAACAGATAATCGCTGGGTGAGTCACCGTGATGGAAAACATCGAGTGAAAGGAAATAGATGGAGGCAGCCATGCAGGCGAGCCCTACGACTCGTTTTTCTAGCAATGAATGACGGCTCTCTTTCATGGTGCGTCTTGTGGCCTAACAGTTATTCAGCGATCTCTTTGACGTGTTGTAAGGCGACACGGCGGACTTTGGAACCCGGCTTTCCCCCCGTCCAGAACAATTTGCGCGATGGACGGCTTGGATGCAGCGCATGGTTGGGTGTCTTTGCGTGAGATTCCACCTCCCTTGACCCGGCGGGGATTGCTTGCGGGGCAGGATGCCGTTACAGTGGCCGGCTTCTTATGGCTATTATTGCAGATCATCATGTTCACACGACGCGGTGCCAGCACGCGACCGGCTCGATGGAGGCCTATGTGCAGAGCGCCATCGAGCGGGGGCTGAAGGCCATCGGTTTTGCCGACCACAACCCGCTGCCGCGCGGCCTCGGCGCCAATGTGCGCATGGAGGAGGCGGAACTGGACGATTACGTGAAATGCGTGCTGGACCTGCGGCGGCAGTATGAGGGGCGGATCGAGGTGTTGCTGGGGCTGGAGATGGATTATGTGGAGGGGCTGGAGGATTACCTCACGGCGCAGGTGGCCGGGCAGCCGTGGGACTACATCATCGGCTCGATCCACTATCTGGACGCGGAGTGCACGCAGATTTCATGGCCGAGGAACTTCACCGGCGAGACGGCGTGGCTCTACTCGCGTTACTTTGAGCTGGTGCGGAAGATGGTCCGCAGCGGCCTCTGCGACGTGGTCGCGCACTTCGATGTGCCGAAACGTTCCGGCCGCGCGCACACCGAGCACCAGACCGGGGACATCACCCGCACGTTGAAGGAGATCGTCCGCGCCGGCATCTGCTTGGAGGTAAACACCTCCGGCTATCGTCATCCCGAGCTGCTGCGGCCCGACACCTATCCCACGCGGGCGATCGTTGCCGAGGCGGTGGCGCTGGGCATTCCGCTGGCGGTGAACTCGGACGCACACACGCCGGAGGATGTGGGGCTGAAGTTCCCGGAGATGGAGCATATGCTGGCGCAGCTCAGCGGTGCGCGGCTGGTCAGTTTCAGGAACCGACGGCAGGTGGCGGCGTAGGTTCTATTTGCTGCCGCCGAAGAGACCCTTCAGGAGATCACCGGCCTTGCCCTTGAGAAGGTCGCCGGCTTTGCCTTTGAGCGCGCCCGCGCCCGCTTCCTTCAACGCTCCGGTCGCGGCCGCGTTGTAGTCCACTTGTGTGGCGCCGACCCGGCCGCGCACGGGAATGGTGACCGCCGCAGGCAGATACTGGGCGACGGTGGCGTTGGCATCGCGGATGCGCTTCGGCATCGGCACGCCGACCTGCATGTCGAGCGTCTGGTCGAACCGCACGGTGCCCGCGAGCGTTAGTTCCAGCCCGTTGAGATGCATGATGGCCTTGTCCATCCGGAACTCGCCGCGCTCGATGACAAAGTTCGTCGGCTGGATGTCGCCGACCGCGTCCGTGCCGGGCTGGCCCACGAAGTTGATGATATCGTTCAGCATCTGCGAGCCTTGGATGCGCAGGTTGTTCGCCGAGTAACTTCCCTTGCCCGTCAGCTTGGCGGCGAGCAGGTCCGTCAGGTTGGGCGGTGTCGGCAACGGCAGCGGTCCTTCGTAAGCGAGGTTTGCGTCGAGCGAGGCAGTCCCTTGGATCGACCCTTTCTCGACGTTGATGATGGAGTTGAGGAAACCGAGGAACTTCACGAGACCTAGCGTCAGCCCAACATCCTTGGCCGAGAGCGCTAGCTGCGTGCGCTGGTTCACGTCCGCGTTGCCTTTGAGGGAGGTTGCGCCGCAGTTGATCTTGCATGCGTAGTCCAGCGGGAGCCGGCCGCCTTTCATCTCGATGGCGATCGGCGGCCCCTCAACGGTTATGTCGGTGTATGCATAGGTCCCGTAGCTGAGCTTGGCGGCGAGCGAGATGCCGCCCATCCACGCGAGCGTGTTGGCACCAGGCGAGAGTGGGCCGGTGAACGCGATGGACACGGGTTGCGGTCCCGCGCCGCGGATTTCGCCAGCGTCGAACGCAGCCAGCAGTGGCTTCAATCGTGCCGCGTCGTAGGTCAGGTCGGCCACGAGGTTTTCGGCGGACAACGGCTGGTTGGCCACCGAGCGGATCGTGCCGCTGACGGTGCCGCGCGCGACTTGGGCGCGCAGCTCGCTGCCGGTCTCGATGGAGACGGTAAACCCGTCCTTCGTGTTCGCGAACGTGCCGGCGAGCTTCACGACCGGCTCCGGTTCGTCAATCGCGATGCCCTTGGTCTGCTGGCCTTTGAAATGAACGCCTTGGCCCGTGAGCGTGGCGGTGTAGGGAAACGCGCCGCCGCCGGCCTTGACGTCCGCGGCGACCTTGAGATTGCCCGCCAGCTCGGTGGCGTCGGCCAGCGCGCCGACGGCGACAGCCACAGTGCCGAGTGTGGTGAGGTCCGCCGCGCCTTCAAAGTGGCCGTCCAACGTGGCGAGCTTGCCTTGCGCGTCGAGCGCGACGTCGCCCTGCGCGTCGAGGTTGGCCAGCGCCGTCTTCAAGCTGGCGCGCGTGACGCGATAGGCGCGGCTCGCCGAGTCGAGACTGGCCTGCACATCGAGCGACGGTTTGCCGAGTGAGATAGCCCCGCCCGCCAGTTTGGCCGGCTTCAGCGTTGTCTCCGGCAGATCGAGCTTCGCGGCAATGTCCTGTTTCGCGCCGAGCAACGCGCCGCGCAGGCGCATCTCGAACGGGCCTGCGCCGCCCGCCACGGTCGCGGCTTTGAAATAACCGGGCGCAGTCGCCGCCAACGCCGCCAGATTCAGCGAGCCGGCAATTTGCAAATCGCTCTGGTCGCTCTTCGGGTCGAGCGCGAGTTTGCCTTTCAGCGACGTGACCTCGACACCGGCGAGACGCGCCGCGCCGGAAACGATCTCGATGGGCGTCTTCAACGGATCGGCGGCGTTGACCGTCGTGACGATGTCGCACGTCAACGACTGCGGCCAGCGGATGCCATCCGGCGCTTTCGGTCCGGTCATCGCAAAGTCCTTCACCTCGGCGTGCAGCTTCTTCACGGCGAACTGAGCGAGCGTGCCGTCGGCTTCAAGCTGCGCGGTAATGTTGCCGCTGCCATCCATGCCGTCGAGCGACACGCCCCAGACGCGCGCGAGATCAAACAACGGCTGGACGTTGGCGGCGGCGTTTGCGGCCGCCCTCGCTGTCGCTGCACCGATATCGCCACTCTTTGGCAGCACCACGGATGCGGCTGCGGCCAACGCCGCGCCAGGCAAATCGACACGTAACTCCGGCATTTCGTAACGCCCCGCGTCGAGGTCCACCGTGCCTCGGCCCGCCGCTTTGATTTCCAGCGGTTGCCGGCCCGCCGCCGCGCCCGCAAGCAAGACTCTCGCCATCATGCTGAACGACTTGAACTCAACCTTCGTCCAGCCGGGCGCGCCGACACCGGTCACATCTAGTTCACCGTAAGGCATCTGGACGCCCGACGTTTTGAGGCCGTTGATCTCGACTTGGAGATTCAGTGGTGTGCCGGCCTGTCCGCTCGTCTCAGGCGGAATGATCAGATGCGCGTCCACGCGGCCGGCCAGCGGTAGCGTCGGCGGAATCAGGTCGGTGAACCGCCGCGCTTTGGCCATCAACGCGTCGAGATCGGCGCCGACGCGCAGATCAACCTCGAATGCGGAGCCGGCGTCTTTCTTTTCGAACCGAAACCGGCCCTTGGCGTTGAGTGCGTCGTCCACGTGAGCATCAAGCGATTCGACACGATAGATGCCCTTCTCGACATCCACCGCAAGCTGCAGCCGTGCCGCGAGGTCTCTCACCAATGGCACCAGTGCGCCGCCCGGCCCGACTTCGGCGAGACCTTCGCCGCGGATGTCGAGGTTGCCTGCGATGGTCTTCGCCGACGCCTTGAGGTTCTTGATGCCGCCGGCGATACGCCCTTGCAGTTTCCGATCGGCCGCAACAACGCCGGGGAACCGCTCGCCAAGCGCTGCGATATCCGCCGTCACCATGACGTCGCCTTCCAGCCCCGGCGCTGCCGGGTCGGCCGTGGCGACGCCTTTCATCACCACCGACACGGCCGGCGACGCGAACTGCCAGTCGAGGTCGGTCTGGCGGGCGTCGCGCGCCTTGAACTCGTAAACGAACTGGATCGTGCCCGGCCTGAAAGTCTGAACGACGTTGGTCCCTCCGGCGGCAAGTTCGAGCGCGACCTGCGGCAGGTCGAGTGTGAGCCGGCCTTTGCCGGACGGCTTCGCCATGCCGTCGAGCGCAAAATGCCCCGCGCCGGCCAGCGTTCCTTCAAAGCGCTTCAGCGAACCGAGCGAGCTGAGCGCGGGAGTCAACGGCGCCAGCAGCGCGGGCGCGATGGTGTAGTCGAGTTCGGCCTTGAGGTTGGCGATGTCGAGTTTGCCGTCGCGCGCGGCGAGCACGTGGCCCTTCACGTCGAGCGAGCCGTCGGCGTTCTTGATGAGAAACGTCACCGGCTTGTCGAGCGTGTCCACGCGCGTCTCGATCCGGAGAGGCGACAACGCGACGGGCTGCGGCAGGGCAGGCGTCTTAAGGCTGATGCCGAGGTCTTCGATGAGAAGGCTTGCGATTACGAACGGCGCGGCCACGGCCATGTCTGTCGCCGGTTTTTTCTCTGTCAGCGCAGCCGCAACCGCAGCCGCGGGTGGTGCAGTCGGTTTCTGCTCCTTGGCGAGACAGGAGACGTTGAGCCGGCCCTTGGCATCCTGCTCGATGAAAACCTGCGGCTTCACGACGCGGAGACTGCCGTTGAGAACCAGCTTGCCGCCCAGCAGCGATAGCAGGCTCGGATCGGCGGTGACGCGTTCAACAGTGACGCACGGCCCGGTGGAGAACCCCGACGGATTGCCGATGCGGAGGTCCGCAACCTCCAGCCCGCTGAACAGCGAGAACGACAACCTGCCGATCGTTGGCTCGCCGTTCAGCGAGTCGCGCATTGCGGTGACGACCTTCGGTCGGACGACCGCGTCGGTGATGACCGGCGTGAGCAAGACGAGCAGGACGAGAACAGCCAGCAAACCGCCCAGCACAAACAACCATTTCTTCCCGTGGCGTGGCCCGGGGCCGGACGACGAGTTTTCAGCTAGCTTAGTCATGAAACGATGCCTCCATGTTTGCCTGTGGTGTTAAAACGCGTCTAACTTGGCCCAGTCAGGCGCGAATATCAACCGCCTACTTGCTGGCGGCCGATTGTTCAAGCTTCTAGGCTCGCCTGCCGGTGTGTTGGAACGTGCTGGGCGAGCTTGGAAGCTTAGCCACTTAACCGAGCTTCAGCCAGCGCACTTCGAGGCGACCGTCGGGGTGGATCTCGGCGATGGCGACGGTGGGAGGACGGTGCATGCGCGGGCGGCTGGCGGAGCCGGGGTTGACGAACATGACGCCGTTCTCGACGATCTGTTCCGGGTGGTGCGTGTGGCCAAAGACGACCATGTTGGGTTTGCCGCCAGCGAATATCATCCGGCGCACGTCTTCGGTGAGGTCGGACGGACGGCCGGTGTGGAGGAGGAGAAATGTCTTCCCGCCGAGCGTGCGGCGCTCCATGTCGCGGAAACCTTGGTCGCGCAGGCCGCGATCAGTGTTGCCGAGCACGGCCGTGACGGGCGCGACGGCGCGCAACGTGGCGAGGAGTGATTCGTCGCCGATGTCGCCAGCGTGCAGGATGTGCTCGACGCCTGCGAACAACACGGCGATCCGCGGATCGAGATGACCGTGCGTGTCGCTGATGAGACCGATTTTCATTACCGATACGACATTGACTTTTGTCGGGCCGCCACGCCAGCATAATTGCGGAGGGCGCGTCCGACTCCAAAACACAAATAAGATGACTCACGGAAAACTGCAACAGATTCTGGTGACGGTGCCGCGACGGCTGGAGCCGGCGTTCACGATGCACCTGCGTTCGCTGGCCGGCCAATGGCCGACGAGCTGGATGCCGGCGAGCGGCGACCGCGCGGAGATTTCGCTGTTCATGCCGGCGCGGCGCGGGACGGTGAAAATCCTGCGTTCGGTGCGGGCGTTTCGCGACATCTTGTGCGACCTCGGCCTTGCGCCCGGCCCGATCCGTGTGCGGCGCAAGGTGATTTGCGCGAAAGACTGGGCGCGCGCGTGGCGGAACAGTTTCGAGCCGGTGCGGGTTTCGCCGACGCTGGTGGTGAAGCCGACGTGGTCGAAGTTGCAGGCGCGCGATGGGCAGGTGGTGATTGAGATTGACCCGACGCTCGCTTTCGGCACCGGACATCATCCGACGACGGCGTTCTGTTTACGGATGGTTGAGCGAGTGAAGGCGTCAAGGGGTAAAGCGTCAATGCAGGAGCCGCTCTCCTTGCTTGACTGCGGATGCGGCACTGGCATTCTGGCAATTACGGCGGCGCGGCTGGGTTATGCGCCGGTGATTGGGTTCGATTACGACCGCCAGGCGGTGCGCGTGGCGCGGGCGAATATGAAGCTCAACCGCGTGGAGCGCCGGATGAACATCTTCAAGAGCACATTGGAGAATTTTCCTCTGAACGTCAGCACGCCATCCATCCGCGGCCCGGCCGCCAAGTTCAGCTTGGTCACCGCCAATCTCGCCGCCGACGTGTTGGTGGGCAACGCGCGCCGGCTCACGCGGCTGGTGCGGCCCGGCGGCACGCTGGCGCTGGCCGGTGTGCTGGATCGTGACGCCCGGCGGGTGACGGCGGTGTTTCGCCGGCTCGGCTGGCGCCGCGTGACGCAGGAAAGCGCGGGCGGCTGGACTTCGTGGGCGATGCGCCGGAAGCCATGATGAAACGTTTGCGACACCAGCTATTGCGGGTCGCCGGGGCGGTGCTGGGGGCCATCGGCGCCGTGATTCTGCTCGAGGTGGTGGTCTCGGCCTTGGGTAGCGGTTCACACCCGATTGCCAACTGGGCAGTTAACAAATTGGACAAGGTTTTCAGGCCGGTTGGTCGTTGGTTTGTCGGCGCGCCGGATTGGGCGTGGATTGCCGTCATCATGGTCCTTGGTTTTCCGGCCGCTATTTTACTGACTTGGGCGCTGGACGAAGCCGGCATCGGTATTAAGCGCCAGTATAAGCCTCGATGGGTAGTGGGCATCTGGATCATCGCGGTGACATTAGCCTGCGCCAGCATCCGGTGGGCGCGCTCAAGCCACGGATTCTAGAGCCGAATCCTGCTTGGTTCAGCTTGTTGAACTGGTGACATCGTTCGGCGACTTGGCAACGGGGCGGCGGCGTTTTTTTGAAGTATTTTCGATTTCTGCCAGAAAAGTGGTTGACAGGGTTGGGGGTCGGTCGCTAGTGTCTGCGCCCTTAATTTCTGGAACATGTGAAGACTTTTTTGCCTAAAACGTTAGAGATATCGCGTCAGTGGCATGTGTTTGATGCCAAAGGTGTCGTGTTGGGCCGGCTGGCCGTCAAGGTCGCCAACGCCTTGCGCGGCAAGGACAAACCTACTTACACGCCCCACTTGGACGCTGGCGACTTCGTCATCGTCATCAACGCCGCGCAGGTCAAGCTCACCGGAAAGAAGGAAGAGCAGAAGACCTACATGAGCTATTCCGGTTGGCGGGGCGGCGAAAGGTATCGCACCGTCGCCGAAGTGCGCGCCAAGCATCCTGAGAACATCATCGAGCATGCTGTCAAAGGCATGCTCCCAAAGAACCGGCTCGGCAAGCAGATGCTGACGAAGCTGAAGATTTACGCTGGCGCCGATCATCCGCACAGCGCGCAGCAACCCAAGCCGATGACGTTGAACTGAGCGAATTTTCGAGACACACATGGCACCTATCGCAATTTCAACCGCCGCCGCCCGGCAGCAAAAACTCCAGCAATACACATGGGCCGTCGGCCGCCGCAAGACTGCCATCGCGCGCGTCCGTCTCGCGCCCGGCACTGGCAAATGGACCGTCAATGGCAAGCTGGTGGAAGACTATTTTCCCATCGAGTCGCATCGGACCGTCATTCAGCAGCCGCTGAAGCTGACCGAAACGGCTGGAAAGTTTGACGTTTTCGTCAACGTCACCGGCGGTGGCCCGAACGGCCAAGCCGGCGCGGTGCGTCATGGTGTTGCACGGGCGTTGAACAAGGTGGACGTCACGCTGCGGCCGAAGCTCAAGAGCGCCGGCATGTTGACGCGTGATTCGAGGATGCGCGAGCGCAAGAAATACGGCCAGCCCGGCGCCCGCAAGCGGTTCCAGTTCTCGAAGCGTTAGTCGGATTTTCGAACTATGCGAAAAGCCCCGGCTGACCGTCGGGGTTTTTTGCTTTTTGCACGGCGCAACATGAAGGCACCGCGCACCGAGGTAACATGAGCAAGGTCAAAGTCGCCATTGTCGGAGCCAGCGGCTACACCGGCGAAGAGCTGGTGCGGCTGCTGCTGTCGCATCCCGCCGTCGAGCTGACCTGTGTCACGTCGCGCCAACAGGCGGGCCAGCCGCTCGGCAAAGCCTTCCCCAAGTTTGCCAGCCGCAGCAAACTCGTTTTCACCGAGCCGAAAGTGGACGACATCGCGCGGCAGGCGGAGGTGGCGTTTCTGGCGCTGCCGCACGGCGTGGCGGCGGAGTTCGCCGTGCCGCTGCTGGAAAAAGGGCTGCGGGTCATTGACCTCAGCGCCGATTTCCGGTTGCGGAGCGCGGAGGTTTACAAGGATTTCTACGCGCACGACCATCCGGCACCGGCGCTGCTGAAGGAAGCCGTCTATGGTAGCCCGGAACTCCGGCGCGACGTCATCCGCAAGGCGCGGCTCGTTGCCTCGCCGGGTTGCTATCCGACCAGCATCATTCTGGCGTCGGCGCCCGCGTTGAAAAACAAAGTCGTCAAAACCGTTGGCATCGTCGCCAACTCGCTCAGCAGCCCTTCCGGCGCCGGGCGCAAGGCGGAGCCGGACTACCTTTTCATTGAGTGCAACGAGAGCGTGCGCGCCTACGGTTTGCCGAAACACCGGCATCTCTCGGAGATCGAGCAGGAGCTAAGCCTGCTGGCGGCGACGCCGGTCATCATCAGTTTCACACCGACGCTGGTGCCGATCAACCGCGGTATCCACACGACCGTCTATTTTGATCTGGCCAGGCCACTGTCGCAGGCGGACGCGCAGAAGCTCTACGAGGATTTTTACCGGAACGAGCCGTTCGTGCGCGTCATGGAGCCGGGCCGGCTGCCGGACACCAAGAACATTGCCGGCACCAACTTCCTCGACGTGGCCGTGCGCATTGACCCACGCACCAACCGGCTGATCGCGCTTAGCGCGGTGGACAACATCGTCAAAGGCGCCGGCGGCCAGGCGGTGCAGTCGTTGAACCTGATGTGCGGCCTCGACGAGACAACTGGACTGGTTTGACCGGTCCCAACCGACCGGTCCCGAAAACAAAATGAAAGCGAAATACAAAGTCATTCCCGGCGGCATTACCGCCGCCAAGGGGTTCCGCGCTGCGGGTGTTCATTGCGGCATCAAGCCGGCCGGCAAGTCCGAGAAGGACTCACCGCTCGATCTGGCATTGATCGTCTCGATGATGCCGGCCCACGCGGCTGCCGTGTTCACCAGCAACCAGGTCAAGGCCGCGCCCGTGCGCATTTCGCAGAAGCACATCGCCAAGGGCCGCGCCCAAGCCATCGTCGCCAACAGCGGCAACGCCAACGCCTGCACCGGTGAAAAAGGCATGAAGGACGCGCTCGATAT
This sequence comes from Verrucomicrobiota bacterium, assembly GCA_026397915.1. Lineage (GTDB taxonomy): Bacteria > Verrucomicrobiota > Verrucomicrobiia > CAIQCK01 > CAIQCK01 > CAIQCK01. The sequence goes on along the minus strand of JAPLTX010000061.1, from coordinate 167,694 downwards.
GGCCCGCCTGACTGCCGAACTGCTCGCCGTCGCGCCTCACGAGGTGCTGGTGGCCTCCACCGGCCGCATTGGCGTGAACCTGCCGATGGAAAACGTGCTCGCCGGCATCCGCGCTGCCGAGCAGATACTCAGCGACGAAGGCGGCGCCGCCACGGCGCGCGCCATCATGACCACTGACAAGAATCCGAAGGAAATCTCGGTGACGTTGAAGATCAACGATCGCGAGGTTCGCATCGGTGCCATCGCCAAGGGCGCGGGTATGATCAATCCGTCGCTGGCGACAATGTTCTGTTTCATCACCACGGACGCCACCGTTAGCACCAACTGCCTCGACAAGGCGTTGCGCGCCGCCGCCGACCAGTCGTTCAACCGCATCAGCGTGGACAACGACACGAGCACCAACGACACCGTCATTATCCTTGCCAACGGCATGGCTGGAAACGTGCCGCTGACGTTCGAACATCCCGACTACCCGAAGTTCCAGGAGGCATTGAACTTCGTCATGTTGAAGATGGCACAGGCGATCGTCCGCGACGGCGAATGCGTCACCAAGTTCATCAACGTCGAGATCACCGGCGCAGCCAGCGATGCCGACGCGCGTATGGCGGCCAAGGCCGTCGCCAACTCCATGCTCACCAAGTCCGCGTGGTCCGGCGGCGACCCGAACTGGGGCCGCGTCCTTTGTGCCGTCGGCTACAGCGGCGCGCAGGTGGACCCGGACAAACTCGACCTCTACTACGACAAGGTCCACGCCGTCACCGGCGGCGCGCCGACGGGCGTTCCGACAAGGCGCATGAAGAAAGTCCTCGCACAGCCGGAGTTTACCGTCCGCGTGGATCTCAACCTTGGCGATGGCACGTTCACCGCCTACACGACGGATCTGACGGAAGCCTACGTCGAGTTCAACAAAGGAGAGTAATCGTCCAACCGCCCGGGCGTTGTCCGCGGCGGGCGATTTCTTTTTCTCATGCAAGACCTGATCCAGAAAGCCGACGTATTGTTGGAAGCGCTGCCTTACATCCAGCGATTCCGCAGCCACACCTTCGTCGTCAAATACGGCGGCAGCTTCATGGACTCGCCCGACCCGAAAGTCCGCAACGGCGTCGCCGCCGACGTGGTCTTCCTCGAAGCGGCTGGCATCAACCCTATCGTCGTCCACGGCGGTGGCAAGGCCATCACCCGCGCGATGGACGCCGCCGGCATCAAGGCACAGTTCATTCAGGGCATGCGCGTTACCGACAAGGCCAGCGTCGAGATCGTTGATCGCGTGCTCTCGCGCGAGATCAACCCGGAGATCGTCAAGACCATCGAGTCGCTCGGCGGCAAAGCGCGCGGTTTTTCCGGCGCGGAGATTTTCAAGTGCCGGAAGCTCGTCACCGGCGGCGTGGATCTCGGCTATGTCGGCGAGGTCGTCGAGGTGAACACTGACCCGTTGCGGCAGTGCATCCACCGCTCCATCACGCCGGTGGTCAGCCCGATTGCACTCGGCGAGGACGGCCTCATCTACAACTGCAACGCCGACGTGGCCGCCGCAATGGCTGCCATCGCCCTCAAGGCACGGCGGCTTGTCTTCATGAGCGACGTGCCCGGCTTGATGCGCGACCCGAAAGACCCGGCGACGCTCATTTCCAGCCTGCACATCGCCGAAGTGCCCGCGCTGAAAGCTGCCGGCATCGTGGATAAAGGAATGATCCCGAAAGTGGACAGTGCCGTCGAAGCCGTGAAGTCCGGCGTGCATCGCGTGCATTTTGTGGACGGCCGCGTGCCGCACAGCGTGCTGCTGGAAATTTTCACCGACAAAGGCGTTGGAACGGAGATAGTGCAATGACAACCGCGGAAATCGTCGCCCTCTACAACAACCACGTCATGCCGACCTACGGTCGGTCGCTGGCCATCGTGCGCGGCAAGGGCAGCAAATGCTGGGACGCCGACGGCAAGGAGTATCTCGACTTCGGCGGCGGCGTCGCCGTCAACATCCTCGGCCACAGCCATCCCGCCATCGTTCGCGCGCTCAAACAGCAGGCGGCGACGCTCATCCACTGCTCCAACCTCTACTACACGGAGCCGCAGGGTCTGCTGGCGAAGAAGCTCGTCGAACTGGCCGGCGCTGATGGCAAGTGTTTCTTCTGCAACAGCGGCGCTGAGGCCAACGAGTCGCTCTACAAACTCGCGCGCAAGTTCGGGCACGATGAAGGCCGCTTTGAGATCATCACGATGGAAGGCAGCTTCCACGGCCGCACGCTCGCGGGCATCGCCGCCACCGGCCAGGAGAAGGTGAAGAAGGGCTTCGAGCCGATGATGACCGGCTTCAAGCACGTGCCGTTCAACAACCTCGCCGCCGTGCGCGCCGCCGTCGGACCGCAGACCGCCGCCATCCTCGTCGAGCCGATCCAGGGTGAGAGCGGCATTCGGCCGGCGACGCCGGAGTTCCTGCGCGGCCTGCGCCAGCTCTGCGACGAGCGGAACCTTCTGCTGATGTTTGACGAGGTTCAGTGCGGTAACGGCCGGACCGGAAAATTCTTCGGCTTCCAATCCATCGCGCCCGACGCGGTGCCCGACGCACTCTCGATGGCCAAAGGCATCGGCGGCGGTTTCCCCATCGGCGCCATCTGGACCTGCGCCGCGCGCAAAGTGAAGACCGCCGACGGCGAGAAGCCGCTTTGCGACATCCTCGGTCCCGGCACGCATGCCTCGACGTTTGGCGGCACGCCGCTGGCTTGCGCCGTCGCGCTCGCCGTCATCCGCACGGTCGAGGAGAAGAACCTGATGGCGAAAGCCGTCGCGCGCAGCAAGCGTCTCAAGCGCGGCTTGAAGGCGCTGCGGGCGAAGTTCCCGTGCATCAAGGAAGTGCGCGGCATCGGCTTGATGCTTGGCATCGAGTTGGATCGTGAAGTCAAGGACGTTGTCGCCCAATGCGCGGCGGCGGGCCTGCTGGTCGTGTCGGCGGGCACGCACACATTCCGGTTCGTGCCGCCGCTGACGATTTCAAACGCCGACGCGGACGCAGCGCTGGCCATTGTGGAGAAAGTGCTGGGACAGTCATGAAACATCTACTTTCAATCGAAGACCTGACGGTCAAACAGATCGGCGAGATTCTCGCGCTGGCCAAGAACCTCAAGGCCGCGCGCGGCAAACGCAGCCATCCGCAGCCGCTCAAGGGCCAGACCTGGGCGCTCATCTTCGCCAAATACAGCACGCGCACCCGCGTCTCGTTCGAGGTCGGCATTCGCGAACTGGGCGGCCGCGCCATGTTCCTCTCGAACAACGACATCCAGCTCGGCCGCGGCGAGCCGATCGTTGACACTGCGCGCGTCTTGGGCCGGATGGTCCACGGCTGCGTCATCCGCACGTTCCATCAGAAGGACGTGGTGGACTTCGCCGCCACGAGCGGCATCCCGACCATCAACGCGCTCACCGACGACGAGCATCCGTGCCAGATTCTCGCGGACATCTTCACCATCGAGGAGAAGCTTGGCCGCATCCAAAAGAAAGTCGTCTGCTTCATCGGCGACGGCGCGTGCAACGTGCCGGCTTCGTGGATGCTGGCCGCCGGCAAGCTCGGCTTCGAGCTGCGCATCGCCGCGCCGCGCAAATACCAGCCGTCGGCCAATCTGCTCAAGCGCGCCGGCGGCAAGGTCATCGTCACCGACGACCGCGCGAAGGCCGCGGACGGCGCCGATGTGATCTACTCCGACACGTGGATTTCGATGGGCAAGGAAGAGGAAGAGGCCCAGCGTCTCGCCGAACTGGACGGCTATCAGATCAACGACCAGTTGCTGGCGCACGCCAAGCCGAAGGCGCTCGTGATGCACTGCCTGCCCGCCTATCGCGGCAAGGAAATCACCAACGACGTCTTCGAGCGTCACGCCGAAACCATCTTCGACCAGGCCGAGAACCGGTTGCATGTTCAGAAGGCCATCCTCGCCCTGCTGGCGAAGGCGTGGAGACGGTGATAGCCTTCGGTCGAAGTTACGTTTCACGTTTCACGTTTTAGTTTCGTTCTAGTTGAAAGAAGAACCATGAAAATCGTATTGGCATATTCGGGCGGTTTGGACACCTCCGTCCTCCTCTCGTGGATGAAGGAAACCTACAACGCCGAGATGATCGCCTTCTGCGCCGACATTGGGCAGGAGGAGGAACTCAAGGGCCTCGACAAGAAGGCCCGCAAGACCGGCGCGTCGAAGATCTACATAGACGACCTCACGGAGGAGTTCGCGCGCGACTTCATCTTCCCGATGGTCCAGGCCGGCGCGATCTACGAGAACCAGTATTTCCTCGGCACCAGCATTGCCCGGCCGCTCATCGCCAAGCGGATGATCGAGATCGCCCGCAAGGAAAAAGCCGATGCCGTCGGCCATGGCGCCACCGGCAAGGGCAACGACCAAGTCCGCTTCGAGCTGACCGCCTACGCGTTGGAGCCGAACATCAAGGTCATCGCCCCGTGGCGAGAGGAGCGGTTCCGGAAACAATTCCCCGGCCGCGCCGAAATGATCGCGTATTGCGCCGAGAAGGGCATCCCCGTCGAGGCGAGCGCCAAGAAGCCTTACTCGATGGACCGCAACCTCCTGCACATCAGCTTCGAGAGCGGCATCCTGGAAGACCCGTGGATGGAGCCGCCGAAGGACATGTTCAAGCTCAGCGTTTCGCCGGAAGACGCGCCGAACCGCCCGGAGTATGTCACGCTCGACTTCGTGCGCGGCATCTGCGTCGCCGTCAACGGCAAGCGTCTCTCGCCCGCCAACGTCCTGCGCACGCTGAACAAACTCGGCGGCAAGCACGGTGTCGGCCGCGTGGACCTCGTCGAGAACCGGTTCGTCGGCATGAAATCGCGCGGCGTCTATGAAACGCCCGGCGGCACGATCCTCCACTCGGCGCACCGCCAGATGGAGACGTTGACGATGGACCGCGAGGTCATGCACCTGCGCGACTCCCTCATCCCGCGCTACAGCGAACTGGTCTATTACGGCTTCTGGTTCTCGCCGGAGCGGCTGGCGTTGCAGGCGCTCGTCGAGGAAAGCCAGCAGAACGTCACCGGCACCGTCCGCCTCAAGCTCTACAAAGGCAACATCATCACCGTCGGCCGCAAGAGCAAGCTGTCGCTCTACCGTCCCGACATCGCCACGATGGAGAGCGGCGAGAGCATCTACAACCAGGACGACGCCACCGGTTTCATCAAGCTCAACGCCCTCCGCCTCCGCGTGAAGGCAATGGTGGAGAAGCAGGCGAAGAAAAGGACATAAACTGCGCCGAGAGGAATCTCAAGGGCGTCATAAGAGTAGCGAACCGTTTGCATGCGTTGGAAGACCGTTTTCCACGGCTTCATTATCGGAACATGACTGGCTTGGAAAAAGTTAAACCCGACATGTCAGGTTGGAAGGTGGAAGTCGGCAGCGGGGCCGAATTTGAACTCAATTGTTGGCCACACACCGTAGCGGATGTAGTTGCATGGGTGCATAGAATCTTCGCTTGGTTTCCTGAATTTGATTGCATCAGCATTACCTTCTTCCGCGAGGGTCCTTTTGTGGAACCTGAAAAGGGAGAAGAAAACAATTTGACCTGTTGGCATTACGAACCGGAAGAAGAAACTTTCGGCTATATGCTCAAATGGAAAGTTGGCGATGTAATTGCATACAAATTCATGGAGCACGAAAAGCTCCCCTCGCAAATTTGTGAACTATTGAATTCCGGGGTCACCAAAATCCACGTGAACCATCATCACGGCCGAATTGAAAAGAGTGATTCCGAATACACGTTATAGACGGATATCGCCGCGCCAGCCTCCGCCTCCGCGTGAAGGCGATGGTGGAGAAGCAGGCGAAGCGGCAGGCGTAGGCATCGGTTGTTGGCTGTGCCGGCGTTGAGTCCGAGAAGGATCCGCTCCGGGTCTCGCGGTTGGCGCAGCAGGGAGACACCTATTTTAATTCCGTGATTTCCTTGGGAAGCATCTGGAAGATGAAATCCTTGCGTCTTGAACGCATGGCTTCACCACCGCTGCCGCTCAAATAAAGGAACACATTCTTGATTGCCCTGTAAAAATTGATGTTTTCCTCGATCGCCGACAACTCATCCGGGGCCGGGTTGCCGAAATAGCTCGCGACAAACCTCGACCACACGCGAAGTGCGATCGCGTCGTCGAGTCCGATGATCTTCTGGCAGAGCCCCATGCCTGCATAATAGTGCAAGACCTGTTTGATCTGCCCCAGGTCGAAATACGGCGTGCCGATGGCCATATCCCCCATGTCAATCAAGCAGGGACTGTCTCCCTGCATCATGATATTGCCCGGATGAAGATCCCAGTGGATCAGCGTGTTTTGTCTTTCAGCGCGCAACAGGCGTTCCTTGATAGCCGCTCGCTGGCCATCGTTAAAGACGTCGCAGGTATCTACGTAGCCGCAGGCGAGCGTAACGGCATCCGGAAACGTGTTCGGGTCAACCGCAATTGCATGGATCTGCTTGCAAAAGCTGACATACATCTCAACCACGGCATCCAAGCGATGGACATTCTTTTCAATGTATTTTGAGAGGGTGTCCGCTTTCAGCATTTCATACAAGACACCCCTGCGGTTGCCGCACGCCACCACATCATAGGAAATGGCGGTTGGAACCCCGGCCACAAAGGCCTTTTTCGCCAGGTTTTTCTCTTTTGCGGCGGAAGCTTCGTCTATGTAGTCGTAATACAATTTCACGACGGTTTCGTCATCCACCTTGTAGCATTCACCGTTTGCCCCCTTCGCGATCATCTCCAAGCCAGCGACCGACAGTTGCCTGAGCTTCCTTTCATAAGTCAGGAGGCTGTCAAAGCCGGTCATCTCAAAAATGCCGGCGATCGCCTGGCTCACATTCTTCACCACCATGCTTCCGTGGGTTGCCCTCATTTTCTGTTGCGCGATCAGAATGACACGCAACCCGGCTGACGAGACATAATCAAGACCGTCAAAATCCAGGACGAGCTCTGTAATGCCCTCCATCTGCCTGTCAACCAGTTCGCCAAGAACAGGAGCCGTAGCGGCATCAAGCCGGCCGGTGAGCACGACGGTCATGCGTGCATCATTCAAGGTTTGTTCCAGCTTCATGCCATCCTCTTGGTTTGCGGTTACTGCGGCGATCCATGACCGGACTCGTCATTTCGAGCCACTTGAAAGTCAGTCTGTAGCTGTTGCTGATGTTGGCTGATCGTTTGGGTATTGTCCATCCCCAGCGGAGGGAGAGCGCAGTCTGACAGTGTTCATATTTGTAGTCCTTGCATGTGTGGTGCTATTCCGCGACTCAAACGGTTGCTCGGAATGGCCACCAAAGCCACCGATGAAGTTGGTGATGGTAACAATTCGGCCAGCACAACTGGTGTGGCTTGGATTTGACTTGGGGAAATCCGTTAGCTTGTTTGTTGCAACAACCAAGGCTTGGAGGGAATCCTCTTGCAACGCATTTTGGGAGGCGTATACAGGCGTTGAGCGACAATCAAAAACAGCATGTAGGAGGAAGAGGTGATGAATGCATATTACAGAGCATTGAAAACAGTGGCTGCGGTCACTGCGCTGGCTGCGTGTGTGATTTGCTCATCCTACGGGGCCGCTCCACCATCAAGAGGCTCGAAAACCGCGCTTCCAGGCGAACCCGGTGGGCCGCCGGTTAAGTTGTTGCGGCTCTCCGCACTCGTGGATGGCAGTGGCGTGTTCGTGTTTACCCGCGACGAAGTGCGCTACAAGCACAAGAGTTGGGGCCGACCCGACAAGGTCACGTTCAACGGCAACCACTGGAACCACCTCGACCGAACGCCGGACGGCTGGCGCTATTGGGCTGCGGAGGTGGATTTGACGCGGGCGAGGATTGTCGAGCGCCAAGGCCGCGATACCATCGCGCTCGAACATACCGCGGATGGTTTCGACCTTTACTTCTGTGACGCTCCAAATGGACCGGCACAGTATTCTGTGACGATTGCGATACCGAGACGATAACGGCAACATCATCACCGCCAGCCGCAAGAGCGCGCTGTCGCTCTACCGGCCCGACATCGCGACGATGGAGAGCGGCGGGAGCGGCGCGGAATGGAGCGGTGGAGAAGCGGAGTGATTGAGTGGTGGGGGATTGGCCTGCCGCACGACTCCGTTACCTCATTACTCCATAACTCCATTACTTCCCTGAAGCTGGGCGTGGTTTATGGCGACTGGAAAGCCCGTTTTTGAGCAAAAAGGCGCGTTTTCTGTGAAATGGGGCGCGCCCCGTGCGGCAGGAGGCGAGTTTTTCGTGTCTGGAGGTGATTTTTCTGCCGTAAGGGGCGCGCCTCCAGCGGCAAGAGGCGCAACTCCAACGCCACGGGGTGCGCCCCGGACGGCAGGAGAAGCGCCCCGCGTGGCATGGGACGCACCTCCTGCGGCAGGTGACGCAACTCCTATGACAGGAGACGCACCTCCAACGGCGCGGGGTGGCCGCCCCATGCCGTAGGTGATGCACCTCCTGTGGCAAGTGACGCAACTCTTGTCGCAGGAGGCGCGCCCCGCGGCGCGGAAGAATCACCCCGTAGCACAGGAGCGGCGCCTCCTGCCGTCGGAGTTGAAAACCAAATCGCGGCGGATGCAGCCTGCGGCGCGCGGCCATCGCGGCGTATGACTCGGCGGCAACCACACGGCGCGGAACAATCACCCCGCGAGCCGCCGGAACGACCCCGCCAAGCCTCGCGACGTCGCGGCGGCGCTAAAGTTGCGCCCCCAAGCTGACCCTGACTTCGCGCCGGCGCCGGACTCGTCTTCCAAGGATGGGCGCGCCCAGAATCACCGGTCCCAAAGCGATCAGGGCGAACGTTGACGGCTCCGGGAGGACGATGACGGTTTGATAGCTGGCCACCGACCATGTTTCGCTCGCTGTGTTGTAAAGGTGATAGTTGATCGTCATGGTGTTGGTGGTTACGGTTGCCAAGGCGAAACCGAAGTTCGTCCCGTTGGCGTAATGCACGTTCACGCCGGGGTCGGCATTTATGGAGGCATTGTCGAAGGGCGCACCGCCGTTGCCGGAGGTCAACTGATAGCCGGTGTTCCCGAAGTCATCCTGTGCGCTGCTGACGCTCAGGTTGTGAACGTGGCCGGCCACATACAACGGCGCGCCGTTCGTGCCCAGTGCGTTCCAGAAATCGCTCCGCGCCTGCAAACCCGCCGCATCCGTTCCGAAGAAATGTTCTCCCAAGTCCTGGCCCGTTGCCATGAAGACCGGCTCGTGAGCCATGACGACCTTGAACGGCGATGAGGACAACTGAAGCTGCTCAGTGACCCAGTTCTGGTCAATGCTGTGGTAGCCGCTGCTGGGGTTGAAATAGAAGTATTGGTCCACTGCGACAACGGTTACATTGTTGACGGTGAACGAATACGAGAATCCCCGCTGGTCGTCGCCGGGACCATTGTTCGGACCGTTCGTTGGCAGGTTCACGCCGAAGGTGTCGTAGTAGGCTTGTTTCAAATCGGTGTTGGGCGGGAGGGCGTCCATGAACTCGTTCTCATGGTTTCCCCGCACCGGATAGACCGGTATCCCCAGGGACGAGATGGGCGTCATCGCCGTCTTCCACGTATTGAACTCATTGGTGAAATCGGCATAAGTGGATCCTGCCAGGTCTCCGCTGCACAAATCCCCGGATACGAGCACCATCGTCGGGTTCATCGTGGCCATCCGTTGGGCAATGGTGTTCAGGTAAGGGCTGACTCCTGAGTCTGAGCCGGCGTCATTGCCGCGAGTATCCCCGATCATGGCAAACGACCAATCGCCGTATGCCGGCGGCGAAAACAGGACGGCGAGCGACGCGGCAAATGACATGAACGCAACGAACCGTGATTTGACTCTCATATCTTCTCCCGTCTGATTGGAGAAGAGGCGTAGCATTCCGTCTCCCTTGCTTTTCCCCCGCAGCGCCGCGTCCAGCATCGTTCGTAGCCGGTCACCCATGTGATCGCCACCGAGCCAATCCAAACCGGCACGCCGGACTTCATGTCCAGCATTCTGGTGGAGTGTTGGAGTCGGGTCAACTCCTGATTCTTGACATGGCGGGTCAACTACCGACGACTTCACGGCTTTCGTTAACAGACAACATCATCACCGTCGGCCGCAAGAGCGCGCTGTCGTTCTGTCGTCCCGACATCGCGACGATGGAGAGCGGCGAGAGCGGTGCGGAATGGAGTGGTGGAGAAGCGGAGTAATGGAGTAATGGAGTAATGGGTTTGCCTGACGCACGACTCCATCACTCCACTGCTCCGTTGCTGCTCCGAAGGCGACGGTCGGAAATGAGACGAAGCGGAAGTGGTTCGCGTGGGTTTTTGCGCTTGCCCATCGGTGGCGGCTGCCTACAATGCCACGGAAACCAGCGATGAACACGGCGACAGCGATGCAGCCAGAGCAGCGCGCGGAGTGGAGATTTAGCCCCGGTGAGCAGGTCGAAACCCGATGCCAGCAATGCTGGGCGGAGGGAATTCTAATTCGCATCCTTCCATCTTCTATTCTCAAAGTCGCACAACTTGTGCAGGCGCTGGTTTTGTCCGCCTGCCCGCTGGCGGCGGCGGAGTTCCGACCGGTTGCCGTGTGGACGGATGCGGAGTGGTTCCCGAACCCGCCGGGGAAGTATGCGGTGGGGAAGATGATTGACGGCGACTTGGGCACCTACGCTTGTCTGCTGGACGACACGCGCACAGGCAAGAGCACGGCGGTTTGTCCGTCCAAGGCGGAGCCGCCTGTGACGGCCACCTTCGTGTTGGATTTGGGATCAGAACGGACGGTTTCCGGGATGCGCTTCGTGGCGCGCAACGCCTGGGTTTACGTGCTGGCGAAGAACGTGAGCATTTCCGCCTGCGCTGACGCACAGGGGCGGGAGCAAGTCAGGCCGCTGGCGGAGAACCAGGAGTTGCCCGCAACGTCCAACTCCAACTCCGCCTTCGTGGAGTGGTCCCCGGTCACGACTCGCTACCTGAAGGTGCGAGTGAACGACTCCTACCAGAAGCGTTACCCCGGGCCGTGGATGCCTGAGTCGCAGATCCCTTGGTGTCGCAAGGTGGGGCTTCCGACGGCGGGCGACGGGAAGAATCTGAACATCCAGATTGCGGAAATCACCTGCTATGACGCACGCCCTGCCGATTTCCCCGTGAAGAACCCGCCGGACGTCGCGTTCCCTCGCCACCGGCTCGAGCGCGACTGGCTCTATCAGGATGCCGGGCTCGACATTGCCCGTGTCTTTACGTCGGACAGCGACTGCGAAAAAGAAAGCTCCATGGTGCAGAAGGTTTTGGGGCGGGTCCCAAATGATGATCCCGGGGTGAAGAAGCTGTGGCAGCGGCTGGATGAGCTTGCCGGCGGGGAAGTCGCCGCGTGTGATCCGCGCTGGCGCTCGTTGTATCTCGACGCTTGTGCCGCCCGGCGCAAGGCTCGCCTTCAGGCCGTCCGTGAGAAGGCCACCCAGTTCATCTATGCCAAGCACGGCATTTTCGGCTGCATGCAGGGCCTTGCCGGAAAATACGACCTTCCCGACGAGCAGATCCGCGATTACACCTACGGCTTCAAGAAGGGCGGGCAGCTCTGCATGGGAACCCTGCTTGAGGACGGCACGGTCAAGCATGAGGTGCTGCTCGAAAAGCCCGAGGGCGCCATCTGCTATCCGAACCTCTCATGGGACGCGCGCACGCTGGTCTTTTCCATGCGCGACAATTTCGAGACCGACTCCTATTACCTCTACACGATGGACATGGCGACTCGCCGGGTGAGGCAGATCACCTTCCCCATTGTGAAGAACGGCAAGCCCCTGCCCGTCGCCGACTGCGAGCCGACGTTCCTGCCGGACGGTAGCATTGTCTTCACCTCGACACGCGACGTGCATATCAGCGACTGCTGGTATCGCGCTGGTGGGAACATCTATTGCTGCGACGCCGACGGCCGCAATATCCGCCGCCTGACGTTCGACCAGCTCATGTCGAACAACCCCCAAGTTCTCGACGACGGCCGCATCGTCTTCACCCGCTGGGAATACAACGACCGCAACGCGCTGTTCGCCCATCCACTTATTTCCATGAACCCGGACGGCACGACACAGACGGCATACTACGGGAACTACAGCATGTTCCCGGCGGCGATTATCCATGCGCGTGGCATCCCTGGGTCGCAGAAAGCGATTGCCGTGATCGCCGGGCATCACTCTATCTACAAGGGCAAGCTCGGTCTCATAGACCGCACCAAAGGCATGCAGGCGGGCAAGGGCATCGAATTTGTCAACACCAAGCTCAACGGAGCCCCCGGGCGCGAGTCAGCCGACTTCATCAAGCCCGAGCCACCGGATCCGTCCAAACCCCACCTCGACCTCAAGATAGACATTTTCGGACAGTTCGGCCCGCAGTATTCGCATCCCTATGCGTTCGATGAGGAGAACTACTTCTGTTCGTTCTGCCCGGAGGGTTATCTGCCGCCCTTTGGCCCGTTCAATCCTCCGCTGGGCGTCTATTACATGAAGCCCGACGGCGTGCGCGAGTTGTTGGCGTTCGATGATTGGCAAAGCACGGGCTTGGCCATTCCCGTCATGCCACGCACTCCGCCCCCCGTGCTCGCGTCGCTCGTCCGCCCCCGGGACAACTGCGGGGTTTACACCGTGCAGGACATCTATGCAGGGCCGGGCCTTGCCGGTGTCGCGCGTGGCACGGCCAAGAAGCTCCGCGTCGTCGCCCTGGAGTATCGCGCCGCTCGCATGGGCTACGGACAGAACGGGGGCGAGTGCGAGACCGGTCTTTGCCAGACGCCGATCTCGCTGAACAGTGGCAGTTGGGACGTCAAGCATGTCCTCGGGGAAGTTGACATCGAATCGGATGGCAGTTGCAGCTTTGAGGTGCCCGCGCACACGCCGGTCTATTTCCAGGTCCTCGACGCCAGAGGCTACACCATCCAATCCATGCGAAGCTGGTCCACGCTCCAGAACGGCGAGCATTTCTCCTGCATTGGCTGCCATGAGAACAAAATGCAGGCGGGGGCGCAGGCGCCGACCACCCGCGTAACTACGGTGGCTCTCTCCAAGCCGGTCCAGAAGCTCAAGCCCTTTGCAGGCAAGGAACATCCGCTGCTGAGGCGGCTGGCGTCCCAGTCGTGGACGGACAGTGTGGAGAACTACCTGGGGGTCAACGTTCCACGCTCGCCCGACGCCGACGCGCCGGTGGACGGCTTCAGTTTCGTCCAGGAAATCCAGCCCATCTTCGATAGGCACTGCGTGAGCTGCCACAACGTCTCAGAAATCGGGAAGAGCAAAATCAGCCTGACCGGAGAAGTGGCCAAGCCGGAGAGCGTAAAGTTGATCGGCGCAGGACAGGTGGATCCCAAACGCGCCTACACGCAGTCTTACGTCAACATCACCACTTCCGGCAATCCCGACAAGAACCCGTGGATGGCATGGTTGAAGCCCCGCAGCCGCACCGGGGCGCTCCCGCCGTATCACACGGGCGCATCCAAGAGCAAGATCATGGATTACTTTGAACCGACCCACCACGACGTGAAGGTCAGCAAGAACGAAAAACGCACTTTCGCCTGTTGGCTGGATCTGCTCATCCCATTCTGCGGTTCCTATACGCAGCACAACACGTGGACTGATGCGGAAAAAGCTGAATACAACTACTTCCAGGAAAAGCGCCGTGCTTATGCCGGTGCCGAACTAAAAACGCTTCGGCGTTTTTCGGACCGTTGAGTCGCCACCTTCTGAACCGGGTGCCATGCCCGCCCGAAGCGCAGCAAAGATCGGGTATGCTCAGAGAGTAGAACCTATCGGCGAAAAAACCGGACAGGCGCGCTCATCCGGCTACGGAACATCCTGAGGCGCTTTATACTTTCTTCAATTGCTCGTAGCCCCAACGCAACATGCGCTTGGTGGTTTCCCAGCCCACGCAGGAATCGGTGATGCTCACACCGTAGCGCAGGTCGCGCTTGTTTTTCGGGATGGGCTGGTTGCCCTCGTTTAGGTGGCTTTCCACCATCAGGCCGATAAGCGACTGGGTGCCACCCACGCGTTGTTCGATGACGCTGCGCCAGACTTCCTCCTGTCTGGCGAATTTCTTTTCCGAGTTCGCGTGGCTGCAATCCACCATCAACACCGGCGGCAGCTTTTCGGAAATCAACTTCTGCTCCGCCGCCTTGATGCTGGCGGGGTCGTAATTCGTCATCGCCCGGCCGCCGCGCAGCACGATGTGCGCGTTGGGATTGCCGTTCGTGCGGACGATGCTCGTCACGCCGTCTTCGTTCATGCCTAGAAAACTGTGCGGATGCGCCGTGGCCCCCATCGCGTCAATCGCCACCTGCAAACTGCCATCGGTGCCGTTTTTCAGGCCCACGGGCATGGACAAGCCGCTGGCCATCTCGCGGTGCGTCTGCGATTCCGTCGTCCTCGCGCCGATGGCCGCCCAGGTGATGAGGTTGGCGATGTATTGCGGGACGATGGGGTCGAGAAACTCCGTCGCCGCCGACAAGCCCAGGCCGTTGATTTCCTGCAACAGCTTCCGCGCGATCTTCAAGCCGGTCTCAATGTCCTGCGAACCGTCCATGTGCGGGTCGTTGATGAGGCCCTTCCAGCCGATGATCGTGCGCGGCTTCTCAAAATAGACGCGCATCACGATCTCCATCTTGTCGGCCAGATCCTTTTGCAGCTTCGCCAGGCGACCCGCGTATTCCAGCGCCGATGTTTCGTCGTGGATGGAACACGGCCCGATGACCACGAGCATCCGCAGATCTTCCTGCTTGAGGATGCGGATGACGCGTTCCCGCGCTCCGGCCACAACACCTTTCGCCTCTTCTGGTGTGGGCGACAAGGCCCGCATCGCCCGCGGCGAGAGCAGCGGCACAATCTCTTTTACATGCAAGTCCTGCGTGCGAAACATGGCGTCCAACATACCAAAATAATTCCCTACGAAAAGAGCAAACGCAACCCAACCAGACTGTTCTCAAGAGTCCGGGGTCACAACTCCACAACTCCATTGCTCCAATACTCCATTCTGCTCTGACGGCGATGGCGGAGAAGCAGGCGGGGGGAGACTGAGGGAGAGGCTGGCCCTTGCGCATCGCGTGGTGACGGCCTAGTTTCGCCCCACGAATCGAATAAACTACGGAGCCAGCAGCGCTCCAACCACTAACCGCACATCCACATGAAACCAAATATCATTACTCCTTGGCCGTTGGTCTTGGTGGCGTGTCTGGCAATAAACGCCGGCTTTGCCCAGCAGCAACAATCATCCGCCGCCGCGGGCGCAGCGCCATCGAGCGCGTCGGCGGAAAAGGAACTTCGCGCCGCCAATGATCAATTCTACGCGGCGCTCAACGCGATGTTCGCCGGCAATCTTGCGCCCATGAACGCGATCTGGTCGCACCGCGGCGACGTAACCGATATGGGGCCGTTCGGCGGACGGTTGACCGGTTGGAAAGCGGTGGGCGGAGAGTTTAAGAAAGAGGCCGGCATGAAGCTCGGCGGGCGTGTTGTCTGCACCGACGTGATTGTCCAAGCGGGCGCCGACATGGGTTACACGGTCTGCGTCGAGGAGGGCCAGAACATGAGCGCGGAGGGCAAGCCGGTGACGGTCAGCCACCGCGCGACGAACGTCTTCCGCAAGGAAAGCGGCCAATGGAAGTTGGTTCATCATCACACGGATATTTCCCTTCAACTCGAAAAGGCAACCGGTTCGACGGTCAAGTAGAACGATTTGCGCGCCCGTGTATTGAGCCGCTGCGCATCCGTTCGTTCTTCCGTGTGGCTCAACACAGGTTTTTACCTGGCAACGCGCAAGAGCGCGCTGTCGCTCTACCGTCCCGACATCGCGACGATGGAGAGCGGCAAGGGCATGGCGGAGTGGAGTGCTGGAGTGCTGGAGTATTGGATTGGCCTGCCGCACGACTCCATTACTCCACGCTGCTCTGTAGGCAATGGGGGATAAGCAGGCGCGGAAACGGTAATGCGCTCTGAAGTTTCGCATTGGCAGAGCAGGAGAAACAAAACCTTCGTGTTTTCCCACAAACACGTGTGTTCTGCATCGGGGTAATACACGCCCCGCTTCGTCGGAGTCTCCAATGCGCTACGCGGATGCGCCAATGAGTGCCACGCCGCCGGCGATACACTCCGCGGTCACGCCGGGGGCTTCCCCGGAGGCTCCGGGATGCTCTGCGGCGGCACCGCGATCCTTCGAGACGCCGCCGCGACAGTCTGCGGTGACGAGATATGGCCACTCGGAGAGCCGGCGGCACGCACAGGTATGGAGGTTGATGTGGGGCGGTGCTTGCCCCGATGCCGCGGTTGTTCCTGCGAGTGTCTCGGTCAACCTGCGGAGTTCCACGGAGAAGCGGGGGAGTGTCGCGGAAAGCCCGCGCTGTGCCGCGCTGGTTCCGGGGTGTTGTGTGGGAAGGGCGCGGTGTGTCGCGCCGTCGCCGCGGAGGTCCGCGGAATGGCCGGGTGGGGCCGCGGCGGAGGCAAGGCGCACGTCGGTGGAGGCGTCAGGCTCTCTTGTCTGGTCGTTGAGGCGAGCGGCGACGCCGCAGCTTGCTGCGGAGTTTCGAGAACTCGTGCCCGGCAGGTTGTTTCTTCCCGCACACGAGGATGCCCATGTCCACCAACTGGCTGCTCTTGTTGTAGAGCTGGCGCTTGAGCTTGGCCAATTCAGCAGCCTTGGTTCTGGCTTGGCTGAGGAGGTTCCGGACCTGGCCGTCGGTGGCGAGGACTTGCGCGCAGAGGTCTTTGACTTCTGCGGCGATGATGCGCGGGTCTACGCTCTTTTCGAGGCACTGCGGCAGCGCGTTCTCCACGGCGGCGACGGTGCTGTTGGCGAAGCCGATGATGGCGACAAGGGAATGTTTGGGCATGACGTCTGGCGTGGGTGAAGTTCTTGTGTTAGCGACGACGGCAGTTTAACGAGCGCCGATGGCTTCTTCAAGCGCAACGCCTTCCGTCTCCGCGTGAAGGCGATGGTGGAGAAGCAGGCGAGGAAGAAGGTGTAACAAGTCACGCTGCTGTTCGGTTGAGCGCAGGCAGTCGGCCCCGGAACCTATCGCAAGTTCCCGCTTGACGCGGGGAAAGGCGCGGACCTAGCCTTCGCCCATCCTTGAAGAATGGGATGATGGAGGCGGAAGGAACAAGAATCTAAGGCTGACTTGGCTGCGTTCCATCTTCCAGTGATCAAGGGCGGCAAGTTGGCCTTGTTGGAGGGAAAGTAAAATGAAATCAGGCCGAGGCGGATTGGTGGTTGGGATCGCTTGCTTTGCATTAGTTGCATCTTCATGGGCCGCAGACGCCCCTAAGAATATCCTGAAGAACGGAGATTTTTCCCAAAACAAGATGCATTGGCAAGGGGGCGGGAGAATTGTTTCGCTGGAAGATGCGCCAACCAACAAAGCTCTACGCATCAAGCTGAACAAGCATGAACCCGTCAAGTTCTCTTGCGCGTTTGAAGCAAAGAACGCGCAAGGGGTGAAGTTGAAATTCCGGGTGAGAACCAGCGCTGATTTCTCCTCATCCAGTTCGAAGCTAGGCGCTTTCACGATCAAGTTTCACAGACCCAATGGAGGCTACCGATACAGCGACCGCGTGGTGAAACAGGATCCACAATGGCAGGTAATGACATGGACCTGCTCAGAAGTGAGCGAAGGGGGGATGAAGTTGGAGATTGATGTGAAACCCGGGAAGGGCGAACTGACATTCGACGACTTTGTTCTAGAACCGGTGGAAGGTTGAATCAGGACGACGCCACCGGTTTCATCAAACTCAACGCCTTCCGCCTTCGCGTGAAGGTGATGGTGGAGAAGCAGGCGAAGAAGAAGCCGTAACTTGAGAAGCGGTTTGGTTTTGCGGTTTTTCACTGCGAACTGGGCGGGGGCTTTTTCGGCCTTTTCCGTTGACGGGAAAAGGCGCGGTCAATAATATCCGCGATTCCGCTTTCTTGAGAATGGCGGACTAAACACACGTATAACTAACTTAGGAGACAACAATGGCAATTAAAGTAGCAATCAATGGTTTTGGACGTATCGGCCGTCTGGCCTTCCGCGCGCTTGCGGAAAAGGGCCTCATCGGCAAGGAGATTGAGGTCGTTGCCGTCGGCGATATCGTTCCGGCGGACAATCTCGCTTACCTGCTCAAATACGATTCCATCCAGGGCCGTTTCAACGGCACCGTCACTTCGAAGAAGTCGGCCGCCGACAAGGCTGAGGACGATGTGCTCGTCGTCAACGGCAAGGAAATCAAGGTCGTCAGCGCCAAGTCCCCGGCGGAACTGCCGTGGAAGGCGCTCGGCGTGGACCTCGTCATCGAATCCACGGGCTTGTTCACCGACGTCGAGAAGGCGCAAGGCCACATCACCGCCGGCGCCAAGAAGGTCATCATCTCCGCTCCGGCCAAGGGCGATTGCCTCACGGTCGTCATGGGCGTCAACGACGGCAAATACGACGCGGCCAAGCACCATGTTGTCTCCAACGCCTCCTGCACGACCAACTGTCTCGCGCCGGTCGTCTATGTTCTGCTCAAGGAAGGCTTCGGCATCGAGGAAGGTCTGATGACGACGGTCCACTCCTTCACCGCCACACAGAAGACCGTGGACGGCCCCAGCAAGAAGGATTGGAAAGGCGGCCGCAGCGCTTCGATCAACCTCATTCCCTCCACCACGGGCGCGGCGAAGGCCGTCGGCCTCGTGTTGCCAGAGGTCAAGGGCAAGCTCACCGGCATGGCGTTCCGCGTGCCGACGCCAACCGTTTCGGTCGTGGACCTTACCGTCCGCACCGTGAAGGAGACCAGCTACGCTGAGATCAGCGCGGCGATGAAGAAAGCCAGCGAGACCTATCTCAAGGGCATTCTCGGTTTCACCACCGACGAGGTCGTCAGCAGCGACTTCATCCATTGCCAGCTCTCGTCCATCTTCGACGGTGGTTCCGGCATTGAGTTGAACAAGCGATTCTTCAAACTCGTGAGCTGGTATGACAACGAGTGGGGTTATAGCTGCCGCGTCGGCGATCTTGTGAAGATGATGATCGCCAAGGGCCTGTAAACCGGCGACTCGTTCGTCAACAAAGCTGTATTGGTTCCGCCGGGCATGCGCATCCGCGTGTGCCCGGCGGTTCTGTTTTGGGCCGCTCAGATTTGCGAATATGGCGCGGGCTTCAGAACGCGGTTCCAGATTTTTGAGACGATGTTCTTGTCAGCGTATTCCGGCATCACCTTCAGCTTCAGCCACTCCGGGTCGGAGCGGAACTTGTTCCACGCTTCCTTGCGCGCATCGTCGTCGGGAAACGTCAGCATGTAGGTGAGGTTCGGCATCCGCTGGCCGACGAGCGTCTCGCCGAAGAACACCGGCCTCTGGCCGCAACGGCGGAAGATAGCGATCTCGCCGGCCTTGTTGAACATCTCGATCTTCTTCTTGCCGGCCGCTTCGCTGTGGCTCTCGTAGGTGCGGAGCTGAAAAATGCGCGACTTCCTCTCCGGCGTGTCCAACGCCGGCATGCCCTCGAACGCCAGCAGCAGCGAGCTTTCGATGCGGTCATACACCGGCTCCGTCGCCGGCACGCGCAGGTAAGCTTCGCCTGCTTTCTGATACTCCGTGTCCGCTGCGAGCCGCGTGGCCACGGTCGCGCTTTGGTCGAGCGACGTGTAGCGGACCAGCACGTAGAGCGACGGCGGCGTGGGCGCGGGCGGAGGTGGAGGTTGACCGGGCTTCGGCACTGGCGGTGGATTCAACTCGGGCGCGTCATAGAATACGCCGATGGGGCTGATGCCGAGGCGGTTCATCGCCGGGATGAACGCCTTGCCGAGGTAATCATCCACCAGTTTCTGTTTGTCCGGCTTCAGCATGAAAGCGCGCAGTTCATAGAACTCGCGTTTCATCTGACCGCCTTCGGCGGCAGTGAGAGTGCCGTGGATGCCCGCGAACATCGTCGCGGCCAGTGAGGTCTTGAGGAAGTTTCGTCGTTTCATAGCGTGGATGGTTGCGACTCGCATACCATGCCCGGCTGCTCCAAGCAATCACGCAGTCGGAGACCCAACCGTTTCCATGATTTTTCTAGCCTGTTCGCCCGCCGTCGTGCTAGGCTGCCAAAGGATGAAGACTAGCTACGTCACGATAATCAGCTTGATCGTGCTGGCCGCAACCGTCCTCAGCATCACGCTAGAATGGATTGACTATCCTGACGTTGACTACATAGCTGCTGCGTTGTTCTCCGTCGTTGTGGTCATCATTATTCGCCAGCGCAGGAAGAAGAGTTAGTGCCTTTTGGCAACTGAGGTGGCAGGGACATCCTCCGTCAGAGAGGTAGTGAGGGACTCGAACACAACTTCAGGGGAGATGTTTGTGTCAAGACCTCTGGCCGGCCGTGTTCGACGGCTGCGGAGACGGCACGCGAGGTCGCAGTTCTTGCGGGAGGATAGTGTAGGGCTTGGCTGCGAATTCGAGATTCCCAAAATCAGGTTGCCGTGGTCGGATCATTGGGAACGCCACGACTGTTTGGCGTTTCCTCCTCCTGCTTAGACGCAAACGTGATGCAAAAGGCGGTCCCGCGATCACGCGTCACTTCAATGGTGCCGCGCAGCTTTTCGGTCAGCATGAACACCAACTGATGCCCCAGCGTCTTGGTTTGGCGGAGATTCATTCCCCACGGCAAGCCCACGCCATCATCGGCAACCTTCAGAAGAATCTGTTCCTGTGGTGTCGTTTGCAGTTCCACCGCGATCCGTCCGGACCGATCGGCCGGGAAAGCGTGTTTCAACGCGTTGGAGACCAGTTCGTTGACAATCAGGCCGCACAAAACCGCCCGATCCAAGTCTATGAGAACTTTTTCCAGACGACGCTCCAGTTTGATCCGCGCCGCCTTTTGCGCATGGGAGCGGAAGAGATGGCTGCAGAGACTCTCGATATAATCGGCGAAATTCACGTGCGCCAAGCTTTGTGACCGGTAAAGCGTTTCGTGCAGCAGAGCCATGGAGTGGATGCGGTTGCCGGTTTCTTGGAAGGTGTCGAGTGCCTCCGGATTCTTGGTGCGGACTGCTTGCAACCTCAACAAGCTGATCACGATCTGGAGATTGTTTTTCACACGGTGATGCACTTCTCTGAGAAGAACTGTTTTCTCTTCAAGGGAGGCGCGAATTGCCTCCTCCGCCCGCTTGCGCTCCGTGATGTCGGTGTATATCCCCTGCAGGCCGATCACTTTTCCACGCGCATCGCGCAAAGGCGTCTTGATGACTTCCACGTAAATCTTACCTTGGCCTGGGGCTTGATGCTCTTCCACCGTCTCAAGTATCTGGCCGGTTTGGATGAGGCGGACATCGTCCTGCTCGTGTTTCCTGGCCAACTCCGTCGGGAAGAGATCGAAGTCGGTCTTTCCGACGATTTCCGGCAACGGCTTGCCCATGGCGTGGCAGAATCGCTGATTGGCAAAAGTGAAACGACCCGACGCGTCCTTGCAAAACACGTTCTGGGGCAGGTTCTCCACCAACGAATGATAAAGGACTTCGGATTGTTTGCGCTTCCGGCGCTCCTCCGCTTCCTTCAACTCGCGTTCCACGGCGGGCACCAGCCGCGCCAGCTTGCCCTTCATGACGTAGTCATGCGCGCCAGCTTTCATGGCCGCCACCGCTTCCTCCTCGCTGATGTGGCCCGAGACAATGATGAATGGCAGGTCCAGTTCTTTTCCCTGCAAAACATTCAGCGCATCCATGGAGCTGAATCCCGGCATGTAATGATCGCACAAGATGATGTCCCAAGTCTGGCGTTCAAGTGCGGCGATCATGGCCTCGGCGGTGTCCACGCGCTCATAGACAGGCTCGTAGCCGCCGAGGCTCAGCTCGTGGATCAGCAACTGCGCTTGTTCCGGCGAATCCTCGACGATCAGTGGTCGGAGTGGCTTGCTCATATCGCAGGTTTTTCTCTCAACTGAGTCTCGATGGAAACACGATGCGGAAGGTGGTTCCGTGCTCCCGTATCACTTCAACGGTGCCGTGCAGTTTCTCGGCGAGCATGAACACCAGTTGGTGACCCAGTGTTCCGGTTTGATGGATGTCTGCTCCCGGCGGGATGCCTACTCCGTCATCGGCAACATTCAAAACGATTTGCTTTTCCGGTGCCATCTTCAATTCGACCGCGATCCGCCCCGATCGTCCGTCGGGGAAGGCGTGTTTGAGCGCGTTGGAAACCAGTTCGTTGATGATGAGGCCGCACGATACCGCCTGGTCCAAATCAACGGAGACTTCCTCCAGATGAGTTTCCAGCTTAATGTGAGCCGCCTTGGGTCCATAGCGGCACTAACCAGAATGTTTGAAACGGTCTGATTTAGTTTGAAATGGTCTTAACCGCCTACTTTTGTGTGGGTTGCGTTACACGGTGTGTGAGGCGGCCGGCGGCGGACAGGAATGATTGAAACGGGGGTTTGAAAAGGGTCGAGCGGCTTCAAGGAGTGACGCGCGTCAAAAGGGTTACGACGTGGCGAACCGTCCTTCGTAGGAGGCCAGCGCGTGGTCTTAGCGGACGCGTTGCCATTCCAACGCCAGTCGGGTCGTTTGGACACCCATCGGCCGCACGAAGCGGGCGGGGTTGAAGCTGATCAAACTGAAGATTCACTCAGACGATTATCTTTCGTGGCTACACGGCCGGGCCGACACGCCGGAATTGCGCGGGGGATTTATCGCCTCGCGCCTGGCCTCGCTGCCGTCCTCACAGCGCCGGCCGCCGCGTTGGCCACCAGCGTGTTGAACGCCTCCGTCGCGTCGGCCAGCATCGGTTGAAGTTTCTTCTCGCTCCAGTCTGGATAGAGCATCCGCATCCGCTGCTCCAAGTCTGCCGGCGACGTGCTCGCCAAAATCGCCAGCCGGATGGGCGCGTGTGATCCGCGAAATGCCGCGGCCAGTCCGGGCGCGGCCTTGGCCATCAACGCCGCATTCGCTTCGGCGGCCGGATCGGTGCCGCCGATGGGCGCTGTGCCCGTCGCGGCCAGCGCGGCCAGCGGCGCGCCGAATGCCGGCGGGGCGGCGGCCGCCTTTCGGCGGAGACTGAACCCCAGCCGCTTCGACAATACCGGAATCGCCTCGTCGGTCGGCTCAAGCCCGGCCTGATTCGTCGCCTGGAGCACCTCAGCCGTGGACTTCGCTTCAGTGTAGCTCTCGCTGCCCCACCACACTTCCGGCAGCCCGCCGGGCAGATTGTTGTATCGGCGGAAGTCGTCAAACAACTGCTGTGCCACCACCGCTCCAAGCCGGATGTTGTCGAGTTGACGGATGTCCTGGCGGACCTGTTCTTTTGCGCCGGCCTCGCCGCTGTTCAGTCCGCTCGCGGGCGACTCCTGGCTCATCGCGTGACCGGTCAACACCTTGCTGATCTCGCGCGTGCAGAGGCTGTAGAACTTCTCGAAACCGTCGAGGTTGCCCTGGGCGAGCGCCTGCTCGATGGAGAACTCGGTTTCCTTGTTGATGACGATGCCGCCGAGCTTGACGGCCTCGGCCAGCGCCGTTTCCAGCACGAGCCGGCTGCGCTCGTCGCCGCTGTTGAACTTGCCGACATACACCGGCTGGTATTTTTCGAGGAAGCGCGCCCACCAGCCGACCGTTTGCGTTTTCAGCAGCCACCAGAAAAGCACCGCCCGGCCCGGCCCGCCCCAGTGGTCGTCGGTGGGCATGATGTGAACGCGGCAGACGATGTAGCGCATCGGGTCGGCGTCGTGAAACGTCCCCGTCTTGTTGCCGTTGTCGTCCACGTCCGCGATCCGCAGCTTGCCTGTCGTGAAATCGAGCAAGTGATGTGGCACCGGGACGAGCCGCCATAGTTCAAACTTCAAGGCCGGATCGGTGGACGGCCGCCAGACCTTTTCCACCACGGCCACCGGCCAGAAGCACGACGACAGCAGGTGGCGCATCGCGTCAAACCAGTCACGGCTCCGCTTCAGCATCATCTGGCAGCGCCACGCGAGGTCAATATCTTCCTCCTTTTCCTCGTCTTCAGGGCCGACGTTGATCTGGTCGCCGAGCATCGCCGCGAGCCGCTTCTGGTATTCGCCCAGGATGTGGCTGTCGAACAGCAGGTCGCGGTAGAGCGCGAACAGCGTGTCGGTGTTGCCGGCCTCGGCGTTGCGGATGATCGTCGCCAACTGGTCCGCGTCCACCGTCGGCGCGGCAGCTGCCGGCTGCTTGCGCGAGTCCCACCGCGTGATGATCGTTTGCGGAATCAGCGACACGAAGAACTTCGTGAGCCGCTGCTTCATTTCGTCGGGAACCATCGCCTTCACGATGGTCGCCGCGTCCGCGTTGAAAAATGTTTTCAAATCCATAGTCTTGAACCTCCTGCCTTGTCGAAGTGCGGCGCGAGCGGATTGTTCCTGCCGGTGTGGGCCGTGGAAACATTCCCGCCGACGCGGACGGCGTGGGCCTCAACTGCGCCGCCGCTGGAATAAAAACCGTAGTAGGACTGCTTGCCGGAATCGAACGAATCACCGTGCCTGCCCTCACTGTCCACGGCGCACGTGTAACGGCCCATGTCCTTGATCGGAAGCAAATGGTCGAGCTTGATGTATTCGTCCGGCGGAACCGCAATCAGGCCGTTGTTGAGTCCGTCGCTGTAGAGGTCGCTCTGATAGGTCTTGAAATTTACCGAGTCGCTGTAGCCTGGCGGATGGATGCTTGCCGATGGAATGACAAGCTCGACGGTAACGACGCCGCGCAAATCGTTCGCGGTTTCCTCGGCGGCCATTCGCTCGTTGCCGGCGTCAATGCTCAACTTCTGAACCCGCCCGCCGTCGCTACGGCCGGCGACCACCGCGCAGACATCCTTCAACCGCTGGCTCACGACCGCCCGGTGTTTCGTTTTGAAGACGGCGACGAGCCGCTGGTAATACATGCCCGACGTTTCTTCCGTCACCGTGATGCTCGACGGGTTGCTCTTCTCTTCCGCCGTGCTGGCCACGTCCAAGCCGAGGTTCACCCTGCCGTTGGTCAGGTGGCCGCGGAGCAATGACAGCGCGCGCTGCCAGTCGCCTTCATTCTCCACGTAAACAAAAGCACACTCGCCGACGCCCGCGCGCTGCGCGTTCACCAGCGCAATCAGGTCCACCGCGCCCGCGCCGCCCGTCTTGTGGTTGAGCGCGTAGGAGATGTCCCAGCCCACGCGGAACTGCGGCGACTTCGCGCAGTCCTCATACGACATCGGCAGGCCCTTGTCGTCGAAGAGTTGGTGGCCGGCCTGATAAGCGTCTTTGAGCGCCACGCGATGCACAAGAAGTCCGGTCTGGCTAACAAAGAGATGACCGGACGCGTTCGCCGGGAACTCATCTTCCTCGTTTGCCGCCTTGATTTCCCGCGGCAGCGTCATCGCGAACCACGGGTGCCGGCTGTCGCCCGGCAGGTTGGAGCCATAGACGAGCTTCAGGTCCGGCGTGTCCCGCATCATCGGGTCCATCGCGACCTGCAAATCGGTTTCCAGCGCGGGCGGCGTGTAGCCGACCTCGTCGCGCAACACCGTCCCGCGCCACGAGCGCGCCGTCGCCGGATTCGGCGCGATGATCAGCAGCCGAGAGTAGCGCGAACGGTCAAAGTAGAGGCGAAGTTCCAGGCGGCTCGCCCGGTAGAGGCCGGCAAAATCGTCTTCCGTCAACCCCTTCATGACCTTGGAGTCGCCGGGCTGGCCGTCTTTGGGCCGAGCCGCCACCTGGAAGTTCAGGTCGCGATCCTCCGCGCCCGACGAGAACACGTCGCGCACCGCCTCGGCCTCGGCCTTGACGATCATGGCCTGTTCGAGGGCCGACAGCGCCGCGCCGACGCCCTCTTTGCCGAGCAGCAACGACGCGCTGGCTTGGATCACCGTCCGGTCGTCGGCCGCCGCCATTTCGTCGAAGGCGATGGAGCCGAGCGTTGTGCTTTTGCGACCGCGCCGGGTCCAGAGCAGCGCGCAGTGGCGGCGCTCGCGCACCATCACCATCGCCACGTTCTCATAGAGCCGGCGCTGTTTCTTGGCCTTCATCGGGGTTAATCCGGCAGCTTCACCGCGCCGGATTTTTGGAGCGCGTCCACGTCCGCGAAGTAGTGCTTGCGCATCAACGCAATCTTCTCGTCGTTGGAGATGTTCAGCCCCGCGATGCGATGCGCCTCGGCGTCCGCGATTCCCTTCAGGACTCCCTGGCAGTAACGGATTTCAAACTCCCCCCTCTCCATCACGAGCCGCTCGTTGGCCTGGCGGAGCGCTTCCTCGGCCTGCTGCAACTTTACCGCGTTCACCTCCGCGTTCTTCACCGACGCGTCGCTCGTGCGCAGCCTTGCCAGGCTCTTGATAATCTCCGAATGATTGCTCGGATCGGTCGCCAGCAAATCCTTCAACTTCTCGACATCAAAATCCTCCAGCGCGGAGCACAACTGGCCCGCCGCGATGGCGCTCGCCTTGTCGCCGGGCTTGCCGTCCACGGCATTCATCGCCCACTTGCAAAGCTTCTCGGTTTGCGCGTCGCGGTCCTGCTGCCGCTTCCAGTCCTGGTAGCCGGCCGCGCGCCACTCGCTCATGTTGCTTCCGTTCAGCGGCTGGCCGTCGAAGTAGGTCTCCATCCGCTTCTTCGCCTCGGCGTCGGCGTTCAGCCAGACGAGAATCCTCCTGTCGCTATCGCCGTCCCGCATCCGGCGGCACACCTCGTCGCGCATCGCGCGCGGCAGCCGGCCGATCTTGCCCTTGTAGGTTGTGTCGCTCATTGTTTTAGCTTTCAGCTTTCAGCTTTCAGCTTTCAGCTCTCAGCCTTCGCGGCCCGCGCCACCGCCAGTTGCAGCATCGTCGCCAGCGCCATCGCGTCCACCGCGCTGCACAGGTAACGCTCCACGCGCGCGCCCTTCGGCCCGGCCACTGTCAGGCACACGGCCACGTCCCCGCCGAGCATCTGCGCCGACGCCGCCGCCAGTCGGCGGAGCGCCCGCCGCGCCGGTAAATGTCGGGTCGCGCTCATGACAGCTTGAGCTTCGATTTGAGTAGCTCGATCAGCTTCTTGTCGGCATCGCTCGTCTTGAACCGCAGCATGGTGTGGAGCTTCGATACCGCCTCCGGGTCGAGTCCGGCCTTTGCGGTTTCCACGCCCTCCACGACGCTGGCCAGCGTATCGCGGCTGTCCCGCCACAGGTGCCACGCCGCGTAGCCGAGCGCCGCCACGGCGCACGCCGCCAGCGCCACAATCGTCGAGACAACGATGGCCTTGAGCATCATCGCCAGCGCGAGGGCCGCCGCGCCGACCGTGGCCGACACCAGCGCCACCTTCCAGCCCGCGCCGAAGCCGAGCCAGATCCACGCAGCAAAACAGCCGGCGGCCACGAGCAGCAGGAACGAGCCAGCGCCGCCGATCACGAGTTGCGCCTTGCGCAGCACTTCGTTCTTTAGGTCGGTGTTTTCCTTCGCCAGCTTCTTGTTCGCCGCCGCCCCGGCGGCCATCTCAGATTTCAAATTTCCAATCTGGGATTGGTAGGCGGTCGCCTGCATATCGTGCGCCGCCCGATCCGCCGCAATCTTCCCCTCCAGTTCCGTCGCGTGCGCCTTCGCTGCCGCCAGATCGGCGCGCGTCGTGTCGAGTTGAGCGTCCGCCTTGTCCAGATGCGGCACCGCCTTCAAGCCCTCGTCTTGTTTGGCCAGGTCGCGCCCGGCCCGGACGCTGGTCTGCGCCTCGCTGGCGTTCGCAGTGGCGCTCTCAATCGCGCCGGCCGTCGCCGCCGTCGTTGGCTTCGGCGGCATCGGCGGAATTGCGGAGTGCGGAGTGCGGAGTGCGGAATTAGCGCAGCCGGTCAGCAGCAGCGCGATGACGAGCAGCGAAAAAAGGAAGCCCACGATGGCCGCGTTGCGCCACACGATGGCCGCGCCGATCCTGAGCAGCGCCGACTGCGGGATAGCCACCTTGCCGAGCTTGTAACGAATCGGTTTCATCGTCTGGTTAATCCCCGTTTTCCATTGCTTGCACGCCCCCGGTGGTCGCCTGGTAGTAGAGCGTGGGGCCAAGCTTGTCGCGAACCGTCTTCACGTGCGGCGGCGTCAGGCCCGCCAGATACACGAGCGCGCTGTTTACTTCCTCGTCGCTCCAGTCGCCGCCGGTTCGGTTTACCGCCGAGCGGACAGCCGACAGCTCGAACGCCAGGCGAAGGCGCTTGGCCAGGTAATCGCGCACCGCCCGCCGGCATTCGGCGGCGCGGACAAAAATGGGATCGGGTGTCATGTAGGTAGGGCGCGACCGCTGGGCGCGCCGTTGGGGGTTAGTCTTTCGTTTTCTTCGCGATCACGTCGCGCACCGCGTCGAGCATTTCCGCCCGCCCCTCCAGCCGGCCCAGCGCGCGGTTCAAGTCGTTCGAGAACGTCTGGATCGTTTCCTTCAGGCCGTTGATTTCCTTCCAGAGGTCCGTCGTGTTGCGACGGCGGTCGGCCTGGATCACCTCGATGTCGTCGGTGGCCACCTTGAGATTTTTAGAGCACTGCCCCTGGCACGCCGTCAGCGCCGCCACCAGCTTGTCGTCAAAGGAGCGGTTGGGCCGGATGTTGGCCCAGATGTCCGTCGCCCACTTCACCATCGCCGCCACGGCCACGATCATGCCGACGGTGACGACGGTGGAGTTATCGAGTGTGATCGGCGCGGCGGTAAGGAGTGGAAGGCTGAGAGCTGAGAGCTGAGAGCTGATGGCTGCCGTAAACATGCGGCCAGCCTACGCGCCCCCGCGCGCCGACCGCCAAGCAGCGTGGCCATCGTGGCCATCGTTTCACCAAAAGGGTGCCGCGCGTCAGTCGTGCGGCTCGCCGATGTAAGACCACTTGCTGATCGTGCGCGTCGCGCCGGTCACACTGACAAACTGATAGCGCCCGGCCGGTTTGGCGAGAAAGCGGATGCGAATGTCTTCGATCATCGTGGCCTCTTTCGGATGCCCGGTTAACAACAGCGAATCGCCGACGCCGTAAGATTCTCCAATCGAAACCAGCAGGCCGTCTTTGATGACTTGCTGCACTTTCCCGTTGAACGTCTCCCCGTATTTCTCAATGCGTTCCTGGCGTTTGATCTCGGCGACGCGCGCGGACTCCAGTTCCGCAGCTTCGCGCGCCTCACGGAGTTGTGCCGTGTTGAACCCAAACCGCCGTTGAACTTCCTCCGGCAAAAACATCGCGTGCATCCAGCCGGAGCCGCCGTTCCACGAGACAAACACCTGCTCGCCCTTGGCAGGGCCAAACCGCACGTTGGGATAAACCTTGCCGCCAGTCCGCATTTCCTCCGGCACGCCAGCCCGTCCATTCGCGCTGGTGAACGAGATGTCACCGCCGCCCATCCCGCCAACTCTGCCCGTAAGCCGCGAGATTGAATCGTGATAAATCGTCTGCGCGCCCGCTTCCGCCAAAACCGCAGCCGACAGGATTAGAATTGGTGCCAGTCTCATTGTCTTAGTTCTCCTTGCCGTTTTGGGCGCTTGCCCTGCCGCGCCCTCGCGCCCCCGGCCGCTCGTCGGCTATTCTCTTCAGGATGCCCGGCCACTCTTTGGTTTGGAGCACGAGCGTGTTCGGTGCCCACCATGCGCTGGCTCCATCCGAGCGTTTCCATTCGACGGCTTTCCCATTTCCGCCCGGCTTCCACTCTTGGCCCGCGGTGTTTTGGCGGACAATCGCCTCCGCCACCGGACGGCTCGCGCCGGAATATCGAACATGCTGGATTCGACCGTCCACGTAGAAGGCGTCCACTTGCATTAAGCCAACATGGTATTTGGCCTGCACGGCGCTGCAAAACGACGCCTTGAAATCAACCTCGACGTTGGACCGGCCAATCCATTTGATGCACTCCGCCTTGTTCGCGTAGAGAATTTGGTTTTCCGCTCCGCGCGCCGTCGCACCCGCCAGCGCCACCATCAGAATCAGTGCCAGTCTCATTTCCTTGTCTCCGTTCTGCGCTTCACGTCCCTACGTTTACTCAACTCTGTTCCAAGCAACAACACTAAACCCACATTTCCGAGCCGCGTTTGCTCTATCACCAAGTCCTGAAGCTGCGGCGTCTGCATTCCACCGATCAACGTTTCGAGCATGAGCTTATGGTCTTTTATTTCTCCACCCAATGCGACCTCTACGGTCTCGCGAACAACAGACGCTGGCACGCGCGAACCTTGGCCGGATCGCAGCCATTCGATGTTCACACTGAAACAGTCCGCGAGTGTCTTGAGTGCTCGCCTGGAAGGGACATTTCCTCGAAGCCAGTGCGACACGCTCGTCTGCGAGGACGTGATCTTGTCGGCGAGTTGTTGTTGCGTGAATCCCCGCTCGGCCATCAACCCCGACAGACGGTCAGAAAAATCTTTAACAAAATTGCTATTCATTGTTGACAGCGCCAGCAAATTTGCTTAAAAGGGTGCCCGTCAAATGGCACGACCTGTTACAACTTCGCTGAGAGTCCCGCCGGAAGCCGCGAAAGGCAACACCAAAATGGCCGTTATTGATCCAGACGTTTTGAAAGGGTCGCTGGTTTCCCGCCGAAGCTCGCTGGCCAAGTGGAGCCGGGCGCACAGGTTCAACCGCTCGCAGGTCAGCCGCGCGCTACACGGCCACCGCTCAGACCGCCGCTCGCAGGAGATTCTCGCGGCGCTGGAAAAGGAGATTGGACGATGAAAACTCAACTACGTTGCTGGCTCTGCGGTTTGGAGACGAGCCGCACGAATCCACGGTTGGACTCGCTAACCACGCTGGCCGGGATTCCCGGTTGTTATCTGCGAGGAGAATCGCGGAACTCATTTTGCCACAAGTGTTGGTCGAGACTCTTTGTTCCCTCAGACGGCAGTCTCCCGCCGATCTTCGGATGGGCCATTATCAGCACCAAGTTCG
Organism: Verrucomicrobiota bacterium; assembly: GCA_026397915.1. Classification (GTDB taxonomy): domain Bacteria; phylum Verrucomicrobiota; class Verrucomicrobiia; order CAIQCK01; family CAIQCK01; genus CAIQCK01. The sequence continues at coordinate 136,909 of JAPLTX010000061.1, read as the reverse complement.
ATGCCGAAGTTCGCAAGGAACATTGCATTGCGCCCCCAGCAGAGCGTTGCCGCCTCTGCTCTCATCGTGCGGCGTCCGATGCGCTGGCCTCCATCCGGCGGGGCGTCGCGGTTATCAGCGGCGAACTCGACCGCATCGAAAAGGAGTTGAGCCGATGAACACCAAGCCAGCGATCAGTGGTCAGCCTTTAGCCCTCAGCCTTCAGCCCTCATCGGTCGGCCTTCAGCCTTCAGCCCTCAGCCTTCAGCCCTCATCGGTCGGCCTTCAGCCTTCAGCCTTCAGCCCTCAGCCCTCAGCCTTGACGGCCCTTTCCCCTCGCCAGATCGAACTGAAGCGCCTGATCAGCGAGTGCCGCGAGATGCAGGGCCGATGGGGCGGGCTGCGCGCGCTACTGGAGCGCATCGAGCGCGATGACGGTCTGGAGCACATCGGCGGCGAGCTGGAGGCGCTGGCCCTCGCGCACAACGCCGCCGCCACGCGCTGGACCGAAACGCGCCAGATCGTGGACCGGCTGTGGAGTCTCATCGTGGAAACGAGCGCGGCGGCGGTAGGGACGGACCGCTGGGCCGGCCGATCCGACCCCCTCGGCGCGCCCAGCGGTCGCGCCCTACCGGAGCAACCATGAAGACGGGGTTTCAAATCATCGCCGACCATCTTCCTCCCGGCAGCGCCGCGCTGCTTCGCCCCTGCGTCTGCGGCCACGACCGCTACAAGCACGATTGCTTCGAGCGCGAGTGCCGCGAGGCCGGCTGCGGATGCGAATGGTTTGGAGAGGCCGCCAACACTCCATCACTCCACAACTCCAACACTCCAACCAACCCCGCCCCCAACTCTTAACCCTCAGCTTTCAGCTTTCAGCTCTCAACTTTTGCCGCAGTCACTGCCAACAACCAACCCCAAAAGGAAAGAAGAACATGGAGACACCGAACAAGATCGTCATGATGAATCTGGATCAACTCACCCACCATCCCACGGCCGACCTCGGCCCGATGCTCGCCGAGAACGATCCGCACTTCCTGGCCATGATCGCCAGCATCCGCGCGCGCGGCTTGGACTATCCGGTGCTGATTGACAGCAAGAACCGGATCGTGGATGGCCGGCACCGGAGCCGGGCGGCGCGGGCCGCCGGACTCTCCGAAGTGCCCGTCCGTCAGGTCGGCGATGGCGAGTCCGCCACCATCGTCGGCGAGAGCCTGATGGCCCGCCGGCACTTCAGCAAAAGCGCCCTCGCCTACCTCCTCTACACCCTTCTTGAGCCGATTTTCGCCGAAAGCCGAAAACGCAGTTTGGCGAACTTAAATGGCCAAAAAGCCCAAGAAACCTCGAAAGCCGAAAAATTAGGCTTCCGGGGGGTGGAAGGGTGCAAAACCCAGGCTGACGTATCCTCCAGGCTGGGCATTTCGACAGACGTAATCGGCCTCGCGGGGAAGATACACAAGCTGTTCAAGGCCCGCCCTGACATCAAGGCTGAATACGAGCCGCTGCTGCTTGGAGGCAAGGCCGGCTTTCAGCAAATCCTCGCCGCGGTGGCCGGACGGGAAGCGACGAAGGGCAAGAAGCGGGTTGTTCATCAGCAGATGCTCTTGTGGGATGACATGGTCCGCACGATCAGCAACCGCATTCCCTACATTGCCAAGATCACCAACCTAACCATGCGGCGCGAGAAACTCGCCCGGCTGGCTCAGGCGCTGGCGGGCCTCGAACCCGACGACATGAAGTTCTTCAAAAGCTCCATCCGCAAAGTCGAGGAGGCGCGATGAAGGGCGACCGGCGTAAAGAAGTTCTCCGGCGATTGTTTGTGAGCGCGGAAGTCCCCCGGCGTCCGGTTGGCCCGACGAACCATCAATTAAAGGTCGCCATCGGCCGGTTGAAACTCCTGCAAGGCATCTACGACGAGATGGTCGCGGGCGACACGCTGGCCGGCGCGTGTTACGCGAATGACACGAATCCGCGGCACATCAAGCAGATTGCCAAAGCCTGGAGAGCGGGCGGATTCGCCGCGTTGCTCGGCACACTTCCAAACCCCTGACGTTCCCGCCATCTGGCCATGCACGATTCTATAACCAACAAGACGCGGAGCGGCGCGGAGTTGACCGGGGCGATTGTGCCCGCGCCGTTCACAGGCCAGAACCAACCCCCGCCCGCCGCAACGCGCCCCGACGTTGCGGCGGGAGATCGCAGTCCTCAGCTTTCAACTTTCAGCTCTCAGCTTTCTGCAGCGGCAGTCTCTGACCGCCGATTCGGCAGCGCGCAGCATGGCGCAGATGGAGATCGTCTGCCGGCCTCGGTTATTGGCTTCATGCAACACTGCGCGGGGGCGAACTCCTCGCCCGCGCCGGATCGGCGGTCAGAGACCGCCGCTACAGGTGGATCGCGACCTCCGGGCGCGATTGTTTCCAGCGACGCCGCGGCGGCGGTTCCGACTCCGCAGTCCTTGGACAACGCCTGGAAGCAACGCCGCGCGTCGCTCGTGCGCGAGTGGCGCGCGCTGCAAAAGCCCGGAGAGAACGGCCAGCCGCCGATGGCGTCGAGCGCGGCGGAGGCGGCTCGGATACTCGGCAAGCCGCACTGCACGCTGTTGCGCTACGCGCGGCTGCTCGATGCCGGCGGCGAGGAAAAGCTCGGCCGGCAATACAAGAACTGCGGGCGAAAGAAAAAAGTGAACCTCAACGACGCAGAGAAGAAGCTCGCCCGCACGTTTGTCCTAAAGACCGAGAGCGTGCCAATGGGCATCGAGTTGATGGCCGACTCGCCGGTGTGCCGGCCGGAGGTCCGCGAGGCCCTCGCCGCGAACCGGCTGACGGGCCGATACCCGCAAAGCATCATGCGCGACGTGCGCGTGACGCAGGAGGAAATGGCAGCGGCGCGCAGCCGCGACGCGCTGCGGAGCATCGTCTTCAGCGTGCGCCGCGGCTTTTACGGTTACGACGACCACGGCGCATGGGTGCCTGTGAACAGCGGGGACATCATCGAGTTTGACGACGTGTCAACCGACGTTCCGTTTTTCTGGATGGACCCGGACGGCTACTGGCGCGTGGGGCGTCAAATCCTGATGGCGCGCGACGTGCGCAGCGGCAAGTGGCTCGGCGTCTATCCCATCGCGCGCTTTGCGGACAGCTACCGCGCCGAGGACATCGCGCGGTTCAAGGAACTTCTCACGCGGCGCTGGGGGCGGTTTGGCCGTTTCCGCGACGAACGCGGTCGCTGGGAAAACAACGCGCTCGACGGTATTCAGATTGACGACGCCGGCAACCGCTGGGGCGGCATCGCCAGCGTCATCCCCGTGGACCACGTTTTCTCCTCCAACGCCAAGGGCGGCATCGAGTCCTCGTTTCGGCCGTTCCACAAGATCATGGGCGTGCATGGCGTGCGCATCGGCAAGACGCGCGGCGAATACGAGCAGCCTACCGATGACATGATGGCCGTGAACAAGGGCAAGGCCGATCCGGCCAAGTGCGGCTTCATTCCGTGGGGCGAGGTGCTGATCCAAAAGCTTGTCGCCGGCTGCCAGTTCCTGAACAAGCGGGCGCGCAAGGTTGACGGCCTCAAAGCGGAAGCTCCCGACGTGACGTGGGAGCGCGACATGGCCGCGCGCGGCGGATCGCTGCCGGCGGTGAGCGAGGAGGAGTTCTGGTTTTTCAAGCCGACCATCAGCGAGGTCGGCGTCGGCACCAAACTCGCGGGCCATGTGCAGGTTTCCGTTGCGCCTTATGCGCGCCCGTTTCGGTTCCACGTGGCGACGGCGGCTTTTCCGTTCATCGAGCGCGGCCACCGCGTCATCGCGCGGTTCGACCCGCTCGCGCCGGAGGCCGGCTGTGCGCTCTTCAATAACGAAACGCGCCCGATGAATCGCGAGAACTGGAAGCGGTTCCAGTTCATCGGCATCGCTCCCTGGAGTGCCGACGGGCCGCAGTTCGTTGATTGCGAGGGTTACCGTTCGCCGGCCACCGCCGCGCGCAAGCTCCGCACCGCCCAGGTGCGCTCGAGCTTCGCGGCCATCGAGAGCACCGGACGCGCCGCCGTTGTCCACCTCGACAGCGACGGCCGGGGCAACGTCAGCCGCGTCGCCATCTCCAAACTCCAATCTCCACTTACACACCACGACACGGTGAGCCGGCTCGGCGAGTCCGCCGCAAACGCGAGAGACACCGATACCGAGCCGGCCACATTTTCAACGCGAGGAACGGCCCCGGCCGTTTCCCGCGTCTCTTTCGACCGCACTGCCGCGGCCGATTACATCGCCAAACGCGAGGCCGAAGCCCGCGCCCGCGGTGACCTGATCGAAACCTGAAACCAGAAAGAGCTACAATGAATACGACCCACAATGACCCGCAGATCGACCCGGTGCGCGCGGAGTTGCGCGCGCTCGCCCAGCGCGCCGAGCGTTACCAACTCGACAAAGGATGGACGCGCGACAAGCTCGCGCGCGAGTTCGCCGACCTCGGCAGCGCCAAGACCTTCAACGCCATCCTCGCCGGGGAATACTCGGCGGGCGACCTCGAAAGCTGGGTGCTGCGCTATCGCACCGTCGCCAGCACGATGGACAACCTGGAGAAGTCGGCCCCCGACGAAGAGCCGATCAACCACGATCTCACGCCGTGCATGCGGCTGCGGGTGGCGTTCTTGGAGATCATGCGCGAACAGGACAACACGCGGCTGATCTGGATGCAGGGGCCGAGCGGCAGCGGCAAGACCAAGGCCCGCCAGTCCCTGGAGATGAAGTATCCGGTGCGCGTCACGTTCACCGAGGCCGACGAGACGTGGACCGATCACGAGATGCTGGGGCGGATTCTCGGCGCGCTCGGCTTCAAGCCCAAGGAGCCGGACAAGAACGTCCAGTTCGAGATGCCCGTCTCCACGACCCAGCGGATGCGCAAGCTCGTCGAGCACCTGAACAAGAAGCGCCTCTGCATCGGCATTGACGAGGCCCATCACCTGACACCGCGCATGTTGAACCTCGTCAAGACGCTGGTGAATCAGACACCGGGCGAGTTCATTGTTTCGGCGCAGAACACGCTCATGCAGCGGCTGGAGGTGTCGAAGGGCTACTTCGAGGCGCAGCAACTCACGCACAATCGGATGCACGAGCGCATTGACCTCAGCGTCATCGAACAGGGCGACGTGGAGTTGATGTTCAAGGACCGGATCGCGTTCGGGAAGGGCGTGCTGGAGAAGGCCGTCGCCGCCATCGAGCCGTTTGCGCTCTCGCACGGCTACTTCAAGTTCGTCAACCGCGTCTGCCGCCGCGTGGCGCACGACCACGGAGACGAGGCCATTGACCTCCGACAGTTCGTCAACATCCTCGTGCGCGAGGCCGTGAAGATCAAGCCGCTCGCCATCTCGCTGAGGAAGGGCGCAACGCTCGACGACATCGCCCGCGAGATCACCGCCAAATCGGAGGCAACACGATGAGACAGACCATCACCGCAAACACTTCATTGCCATTCAACGACGTTGGACATTCGGACGGGTGCCACATTCGCGGCAACGCCAGACAGCGCCGGTTCTTCAAGCGTGGACTCCGATTCGTGTCAGCGATGTGGGACACGGCGAGTTGCGGGTTTCGTTCGCACTCGAATCTTCGACAGGACGGCGCTCGCTTTCTCAAAACACAGGAGGCTGCGTAGATGAAAACTGAAGTGCATCTATATATCGAGTTGTTCCGCGGTGGGAAGCTCAACCCGCTGGAGCTTGATGTTTGGCTGCCTCCGCTCGGCATCCCAAATGCGGAAACGCTGGCGCTGAAGATCGCGGATAATGGGTTCAGAACGGTTAAGAAACAGATCACCAGGCTCTACACGGAATCTCAACCGGAGGCAACACGATGAAAGCCATTATTCTTGGCGAAGAGATGGAACTGTCCGCGTTCACCGTGGCTGTGTGCGGCATGGGAAGTCAGAAAGAGGCTCGGAGGCTCGAACGAAAATTCCACGGCTGCACGTGCGGCTTTAGATCAGCCGACTTCAAGATTTCAAGCGGCTTCATAACCGGGGAGATCACATTTGTGGATTATTGCCCCTTGCCAGTTCCGTCACAGACATCGGAGGCAACACGATGAAGATCAACGACGTTCAGGCATTCAGGCTCCGTCTCGCCTACGACCAACTCACCGCAGTGCTGCGCGAGATCAAGAACAACAAACTCGACACTGAAGGCCGGAAGTTCCTCAAGGACTTCGAGGAGGCCGCTATCCGGGTGGAATTCTGTCTGATGACGGCCGTAAACATCCGTTCCAAATCGGAGGCAACACGATGAACCCTTGGATTGCATCTATCTTGTTGGCCGTGTGCGCGGTGGCTGGTGGAGTGCTGATGGCAAAGCTGTTCATCCGGCTTTGGAACTTCTCCTGCCCGCCCGTTCCGCCCGCCCCCCGCTCCCCGCTGCCGCAGGACCGCGCCACGGCCGCCGCCGCGAAAATGGTGGCCGCTGCTCTCCTCATCGAGGAGCGCCTCTACGAGTCCGACGCCGTCGGCACGCTCCTGGAAGAAGACGAGCTGCTGCAACTGGAGCAAGCCCGCCAACGTCTCGCCGGGGCGTTCGGCATGTTGCACCGCTACCAGACGCGCTACGCGAGCGAAATCTCCCAACTGCAAACAACCGCCCCGGCCCCATCCAACTCCCATCTGCCAACTCCCAACTCCCAAACCTGAAAGGAAACTGCCAACTATGAATCTAAAAATCACATCACCCGAATCGCTCGACACGGCTGTTGCCGCCGTCGTGCGCAAACGCATCGAACTGACGACGCTCAAAGCCGCCAAGGACACCGAGGTCGCCGCCGTTGAGAAACAGCACCAAGCCGGCATCACAAAGAAGGAAGCCGAGATCACGCTCGACGAGGAAACCATCCTCGCCTTCTGCGCGGCCAACCGTGGCGGGCTGTTCACCGACAAGAAGAGCCGCGAGACCAGCCTCGCCGTGTTCGGCTTCGAGATGACGCCGCACCGCGTGGAGACGGCCAACAAGAAGATCAAGTGGGCCGACGTCATCAAGCGCGCCGTCAAAGCCTCGTGGAGCAAAGTCTATGTCCGCGCCAAGCTCAGTCTGGACAAGGACGCGCTGCTGGCCGACCGCGAGACGCTCACGCCGGAAAAGCAGACCGCCCTCGGCATCCAGTTCTGCCAGGACGAACAGTTCTTCATCCGCCCCAAGCCCGAAACCGCCGCCGAGACGCCGGCACAGGAGGCAGCGTGAAGGAAGAATATCGCATCGGCAAACGCGTCGGGCAGGACCGCTGGCAGATCAAACAAGGGAGCGGATCGTGGCGCGTGGTCCACCAGTGCGACACGCTCGCGGAGGCCGCGAAGTTTCTGACGGAGCGCAGCGTTGACATCCGGCTCGTGCCGGTGTTGCAGGGCTATCCGTGGAAGACGCTCGGCCAGATCATCGCCGAGCAATCAGCGGACGCCAAGTGCCCGAAGTGCGGCATGACATTCGACCCCGCGATCCACGCGGTCTATGAATGCCCGCGCTGCAACCTGCCAGGCTCCACCGCCTGCTGCAACCCCGGCGGGAACAACTGCATCTGCCAGCAGTGCGAGGAGGAATCATGAAGGCTGTGTATATAAACACTTGCTTCAACCTTGGCCAGGAGCTGGCGAAGACGGCGTTAGAAGAAAACGGAGTTGTAATCTACGTGGCCATCACCAACGCCGGAGGCGGGGTCTCAAAGACTTGCGTTGTTCCCTTGGCGGGAAGGCAGGCTTCATATCACGACCTTGTAACCGACGCGGTGGATAGAATTGCGCGCGCGTTGGAACAAGCATCGCTCCAACACTCCATCACTCCCGCAAATGAGAACTGAAAGCTGAGAGCTGAAAGCTGGGAGCTTCAATATGATCATCCCCGCCGACATCATGAGCGACGACTTCCGCGCCGTGTTTCGCCACGGCAGCGGACGGCCCGTGCCGTCGCCCAGCGCGCCTCTCGAGAACGGCCAGAAGGCGCACCTCTGCATCCTAGCGCGCGAGGCGTTCGAGGAGGTCTATGGCCGGCCCGCCGCCAGCCAGGGCGAGTTGGACGACTGGCGGCACACCCAGCAAATGTTTGCGTGCGGCTACACGTCTTTGCGTGGCGCGACACAGCGCGAATACAAACTCATCGAGGGCCGGTTCCTTATGCTCAAAGGCAACGCCGCGGCGGCGCGGCGCGCGGAGGAACGCGTGGCGACCGAGCCGATCCGGCTGGCGATGTTCAAGCTGCGCGAGTCCCTCCGCGAGCGCGGCCTGCACGAGAGCTACGCCGCCGCCATCTGCCGCAGGCAGTTCAAGTGCAGCCTGGCCGAGGCAACCGAGCGTCAGGTCTGGTGTCTCGTTTACACGGTGAGGAATCGGCGCAAAGCTGTCAGCTCTCAGCCTTCAGCTTTCAGCCCTCAGCCGGCAGCCCTAACCGCCGACATCCCGTTCTGAACTGCCATGAAAACACTCTTCAGCACCAAGACCACGCGGGGCCGCGCGCCGTTCTACTGCAAGTGGCCAGGCTGTCATCACATCGCCAACGGCACGTTTACCGACACGAGCAGCGGCGAAGCTTATCGCGTTCAAGTCTGCGCCGCGCACAAGCGCCAAATCCAAAATGGGGGGGGGTGCAACTGAGGCTTGCGCTTAATTATGAAGCCCGTTGATTTTAGGAACGAAACCTTCGCCAGCCTCAAGGCCAAATACCTTGTGGACCTGCGCCTCGAAGTTCTGGAGGCGCTCAAAGTCCACGGCCCTTGCACGACGAAGGAACTGGCGGTGAAGATGCGGCCCAACAACCCGCTGTTTCTCGTGGACATGCGCCCCCGCGTCACGGAACTCTACCAACTCGGCTTCGTGGTGCTCGTGGGTAAAGCAGATGGCAGATCGGAGTTGGCAGATGGGAGGGTGGAATCTCCGGCCCTAACTCCCAACTCCCATCTCCCAACTCCCGCCGCTTCCGCCGGCGGCGTCTATCGCGCCTGCTCCGACTTCGAGGCGCGCGGACTCTTCGCCGCCGCGAAGGCCAACGCCCTCCGCGAACAAAAGCTGTTGAACCTCTGACTGCCATGAAACCTCTTCCGCAATCCGCACTCCGCACTCCGCACTCGCTTGTGTCCGTCCTGAACGGCCCCGCGCCGTTGACGGTCGAGGTCGCGCCGGGGCAGTTCGTTGTCGAGTGCCCGGCCGGCCAGGCGCCGCGCGTCGGCCTGCACGATTTGCAGCCGGCGGGCGACGGCACCTACCGGCCCGTCGTGCGCATCCACTCGCGCAACCTCCGGCTCACCGTCAAGCTCCCCGCGCAACTCGGCCTGGGTGTGAACTACAAGACGCTGGTGCGGCTGATCCGCGCCGGCTTTGTGGACGGCTCGCAAGTCGGCCCGCGCAACTACGACTTCAGCCTCCAGAGCTATTTCGACCACCGCGACCGCTGCAAGGACATGGAGTTCTGGCAGACCAAGGTGGACGTGCAGATCGGCAGCCACACGGTCAGGAAAACCAATCTGGAAATCTACCAGGAGGCGCTGTGAGGAGGAGAACGAAGCAGATGGGAGTTGGAAGCTGGAAGTTGGGGACTGCCCTGCTCCTCCTATCTGCCATCTGCCATCTCCCATCTCCCGCCCTCGCCGCCTCGACCCGCTGGGTCCGCGTCACCGCCTATTGCCCGTGCCGAATCTGCTGCGGGCCGAATGCCTGCGGCCTCACGGCCACGGGGCGGCAGGCGGTCGGCCAGATCGTGGCCGTGGACCCTCGCCGCATCCCGCTCGGCTCGATGGTCCACGTCAACGGCCGTTGGAACCGCGCCGACGACACCGGCCGAGACATCAAAGGCGCAAACCGCCTCGACCTGCTCTTCGCGACACACGAAGAGGCAAAGCGATTCGGCTGGCGATGGATGCCGGTGACGATCCTCACGCGCCGCGAGTGGCAGCGGAAGCTCGACGACGAGCGGTTCGAGCGCCGCATGGCCGAGATCATCGCCGCCGGCCAGCGCCTCGCGGCGGGAACCTACCGCAGAGCGGATGGGGGACTGGAACTGGCGCGATGAACAGGACCACAAAATGGGGAGCATCCGCAACAGCAACGCGAGACCTGGCGAATGCCCTCGGACCAATTCGCAGCCACAGGACGGTTGCGCGGATGATGGGATTGTCGCGGTCAACGGTTTTCTACGCCGAGAAGACCGCACTCAGGAAAATACTGGCGGCGTTCAAAACACAGGAGGCCGCGCGATGAACACCAAGCCTCTTTTCATTCTGCTGGGTAGGGCGCGACCGCTGGGCGCGCCGATGACTGGAAACAACGGACGGCCCGGCGGTCCGTCCCTACCTTCGGAGGCCCCACCATGCCACTAACCAAGGTCCAAGACGGTTCCAACATGTATCAAGGCTGGGTGACGCACACCCACACGCACCTGCGCGGAGAATGCCCGCACCGTTGCGGCTACTGCTACGTGAAGTCTGGCCCCGGCTACCGCACGGGTCACTATAAAGGCCCGCTGCGGTTGGAGAAAAAGGAACTGGCGGTCAACTACGGCACCGGCAAGACGATCTTCATCGAGCATTGCAGCGACCTGTTTGCTGCCGACGTTCCCGAGTCTTGGATTCGCCTTATCCTCCAGCACTGCTTCGAGTGGAAGGAAAACAGGTTCGTTTTTCAGACGAAGAATCCTGAGCGATTGTTCGACGTGTTCGCGGACAACCGATTCTTCCGTCCCGGAAACTTCATTGTAGGCGTCACGATTGAAAGTAATCGGTGGCATCAAGTCATGGGCGACGCACCAGCCCCGCGCAACCGCATCTCGCACTTTAAGCGGATTCGGTCCTACTGGCCGACGATGCCGACGTTCATCACTATAGAGCCGGTCCTCGACTTCAACCCGGTGGAGTTGGCTGACTGGATTGAGGCCGCCCGTCCGACATTCGTCAACATTGGTGCAGACTCCAAGGGACACGGCCTCGTGGAACCAGACGAGCATGACGTTCTCCGACTGATTCGGTTGTTACAATGCGCGGGCATTGAAATCCGCCAGAAGAAGAACCTTGGCCGGCTGATCAAGAACGAGGTGGAGCCGTGAGACTGATTTCCGATCATCAAACATACTGCAACGACGCCAACTGTCAGCTGTGTCGGGGTGAAGGTTTTAGAAATAAAATGTCCGCCGCGCTGCAAGCCATCACCGACGGGCCGGAAGGGCCGCCCGTGAGGCCGCCGCACACGGATGTGATGAAAGCGCCGTCCCCGGTTGGCGCGCTGCCGCTGGCTCGGCACGCGGACTTGGACATCTACGAGCACGCGCTGCAAAAGTATCTGCTCCGCTACCTCGCTGGCGACGGCATGAAGCGCGAAGAGGCGTGTTCCAACCTGCCGCACGTGGAGAACGAACTGGCGACGATGCTCGGCGCGCTGCACGCGGCCAACGTGCCCGACTACATCGTCCGCGCCGTGGCGGTCGCGAGGGAACTGAACTTTCGCATCAAGACCAGCAAGCTGGATCAGGCCGACGCCGCCACTCCATAACTCCACCACTCCAACACTCCATTTTCCCATGCCCTCATTCCTTCTCAAATCCGTTCCAAACAAAGAGGCCGTCAAGTTCCTCGCCGGCAAGCCGGCGGTGACGCGCAAGGTGTTTGACGCGATGCTGCCGGAGGTGCGGGCGCGGCTCTTCACGGCGGCCACGCTGGAGCACGCCGACGCCATCGCCCGCGTGCGAGAACTGGCGGCGGAGCTTCCCGCGGGCGGAGACTGGAACGACATCAAGGGGCGGATCGCCGACGAGTTTTCGCCGCACATGGTGGACCCGTCCGCCGACGCCGAGACGCGGGCCGGACAACTGGCGGCGTCCAACGCGCGCGCGGAACTGGTCCTGCGCACCAACGCCTATGACGTCTACGACGCCACGCAGACACTGGCGCTCGACGAGCAGCGCGACGTGATGCCCGACTGGCAGTGGCACACGGTCGGCGACGAGAACGTGCGCGCGTCGCACGAGGCGCTTGATGGTAAAGTGTTGCCGGCCAACTCGCCGTTCTGGGACCGGTTTAAGGAGTGGGGCTGCCGTTGCTGGAAGGAAGCACTGACGAAAGAAGATACTCAAGCCATCCGCGACGCGGACGCGGACAAACATCCCGACGACCGGCGCGTGCTCGAAGGCGCGGCGCTGCAACAAGCCGAGGCGGGGCAGATCGCCATCGGCCCGGAGACGGCCGCGCGCATGGCCGACAAGAACATCGGCAAGAAGATCGAGTGGAGCGACACCCCTGGCGGCGCGGGCGGCGGCACGGGGACGTTCGACCTCAACAAGGGCGCGCGGTTCCGAAGCACGCCGCTCAATTCCAACGGCCTGGCCGTGCCCATCGAGGGGTTGCGCGCCAAATACGACGCGGCCACCTACGCGCAGTTCGAGACGATGGCAAAGGCAACGGAGCTTGAGCCGGGCGTGACGCTGCTCGACTGGCTCAACGGTATGAAGCTCGCGGCCTGACTCAAATGAAACCAACCGTCCGTCTTGTCCAAGACCTCATCACGCCCGATCTCCGCCGGAAGATCGAGGCGGCGCGTCGGGCCGCGCCCGTGCTTCGGGCCGGCGCTCAGGAACTGGTCAACATCGCCCGCCGCTCGTTCCGCGACCCGTCGCTGCGCGCCGCGCCGTGGGCCGCCCGCAAGAGCGACGACCCCAAGACCACCTACGGCCCCGACGCCCGTCGTCGCAACGCCGCCGGAAAAGTCAATGGCAAGCCGCTGCTCATCAAGACCACGTCGCTATTGCGCAGCCTCCGCGTGCTGTCGGTAACGAACGACCGCGCCATCGCGGCCAGCGACCGGCCCTACGCGCGCGCGCACCAGTTCGGCTATCCGCCGCGGAACCTGTCCGCGCGCCCGTTCTTCCCCTTCGTGGGCAAGGTCATCGCAAAGTTCGCCCACACGAAGATCGGGCAGGCGATGAAGGCGAAGTGGGAGAGCATCTCCGGCCGCCGTCCGAAGTAGCCCCCTCAGCTCTCAGCTCTCAGCTCTCAGCTCTCAGCTTTCAGCTTTTCCCCACCCTGACCCTTTTGGTGAAACGATGGCCACGATGGCCACGGTGCTTGGCGCGAATGCCCCGCGTTGTGTTGGACTCGCGTCGTGCAAGGCAAGAACCAACTGACGCTGCTCGGAGCCGTTGAGAAACTCGACCTCACCAAGCCGCTGCCTACGCGCCTCAAGCTCCTCCACTGGGGCGACAACGACACCCGGTTTGGCAATCTCAAGGTCAACGAATCCACGATGGCGCTGCTGCCGAAGAACCAGTTGCGCGCCAAGCGCCCCCGGCCACACGGCGACCTCCAACACCAGACCGTCGAAGGCACACAATTTTACAAAGGTGAGCCGTGCCATCTTTCCGCGCGCCGTTGGACGCCCGAAGTCGTAGCGGGCGAGGGCCTCTTTGCCTGCTCCATCGAGTGGAATCCCATCGCTGAGGAATACAAGGCCGACTACCCCGACGTGTCCGCCGCCGTTGCCACCGCGCCCGATGGCACGGTGACGTTCGTCCATTCGTTTGCGCTCTGCCGCCACGGCGAAGTGGACGGCATCACGCTCCCCCTCTCGGCGGTGCTTTCCGCCGCGCTCGCCGAACCAACCAACAACACCAACACAGGAGACAACGTGGACCACAAGAAACTGCTGCTCATCATCCTCGGCCTGCCCGACACGGCGACCGACCAGGAAATCCAGGACGCCGCCACCAAGGTGGCCGACAAACTCAAGGTCGCCCCCGCCACCGCCGCCGACCGCATCGCGGCCGTCGCGCCGGCCGCGCCAGCCACTGCGGCGGATGCCGTGAAGCCGCTCTCGGCGGAAGCCATCACGGCCGCCGTCAGCGCCGGGGTCAAGCCCGTCAGCGACCGGCTCGACGGCATCGAGAAGCAGAACCTGACCAATCTCGCCATCCGCGATGGGAAGCTCATCGCGCTCAGCGCCGACGACTTCGACCTCGCGGGCTGGAAGAAGTATCTGGGCAGCCTTGCCGCCGGCCAGGTGCCGATGGAACAGCGCACGCCTGAGAAGATCAAGGCGCTTGCCTCCACGGGCATTGTCGGCGCGCCCGGTGACCAGTCCAGCGACGTGATCGCGAACGTCTGCAAGCAGATGAACATCACACGCGAGCAATACGACGCGGCCGGCAAGTAACCGCCTCTCCATCACTCCATCACTCCACCACTCCAACAACTCCAACACTCCAACGAGGACACAATCATGGCAGCAACAGAAAATAGAGACGTGACCCGCCAGGCAGGCGAGTCCTTGGACTTCCCCGTCGCCGCCGCGGCGCATTGTTACGCCGGCACGATGGGGGCGGTCAACGCCGCGGGCAATGTGGCCCCGGCCGCCGACACTTCGGGCCTCAAGGTGCGCGGCACCTTCGTCGCCGAAAAGAACAACACCGACGGCGACGCGGGCGACCTTGTCGCCGTGCTCGACCGCCGTCCGCAGTGGATGGACAACAGCGGCTCCAACGCCGTCACGGTCGCCGAACTCGGCAAGCTCGTTTTCGTTGAAGACGACCAGACGGTTTGCAAGGACGGCGGCACCAACAAGATTGTCGCCGGCCGCGCGCTCAAGGTTGACGCCACGCTCGGTGTGCTGGTGGACTTCAGCGCCGCCGTGCCCGCGCCGTCCGCCGTCACGCTCGGCAGCGCCAACAGCGAGATCAGCGACGTGACCATCGGCGCGCCGGCCACCATCACGCCGCAGAATACCGACGGCGAGATTGAGGCCGTGGCGCTCGCGACCGAGACCAGCTCCAACGGCACCGCCGCCGGCTGCTCCGAGGTTGGCCCGCTGGCCACCGAGGCCGAGAAGATCGGCGACGACGTGCGCGACGTTCGCGCGAAGTTCGCCACGCTGGTCGGCAAGTGCGAGGACCTGGCCGAGGATGTCATCCTCCTCGACACGGCCCTCCAGACCGCCGCCACGAAGACGACGGTGGAAACCCTCCGCACCAAGCTGGAGGAACTGGCCGACGACGTGCGCGCCATCAAGGCCGCTCTCAACACCCAGCAGATCACCTCGTAGCCGCAACCCACAACCCATCATCCATCACTCCATTATTTCAACACCCCAATAAGGAAACGACCATGCTAGTCACTCAAGAGAATGTGCAAAAAGTGTTCCGCGGCCTGCGCGCTGTCATCATGCAGCGGCTGGCGAAACCCGGCAATCAGGTCTGGCAGAAACTCGCCACGTCCATCCAGTGCGACGGTGAGTCCGAGGACCTTGACTTCCTGATGGCCCTGCCGCCGATGCGCGAGCTGATCGGCGAGGTTGCGATCCAGAACCTCCGGCTGTCCGGCTTCACGCTCGACATCAAAGAGTTCGAGTTGACCATCGGCGTCCCCGTCTCGGCCATCCGCCGGGACAAGCTCGGCCTGTTGAACCCGCGCGCCGAAGCGATGGCCGACCGCGCGATCCGGCTGCCGAACAAGCTCGTTACCAAGCTGCTCGGCGAGGGCTTCACAACCAAGGACTACTGCAACTCCTACTTCTTCGCCGCCGGCAAGAAGGAATACGGGAAGGCAAGCGCCTTCACCAACCTGCTGACCACGGCGCTGACCGCGGCAAACTATGAGGCGGCGCGCGCGCTGCTGCGCAAGCGGCTCGATGACAAGGGCGAGAGCATGGAACTCGGCGACCAGCTCGCGCTGATCGTCCCGCCGGAGTTGGAGGCCAAGGCCAAGAGCATCGTGGTCACGGACACCCTGACCACTGGCGGCAAGAACCCCAACGCCGGCAGCGCCGAACTGATCGTCCTGACCGGCCTGAGCACCTATTCGTCCACCGCATGGTATCTCGCCGACATCGCGTCCCCGATCAAGCCGCTGGTGGTCGGCATCGAATACGAGCCGATCACCAACGAATGCACCAACCCTGGCGACAGCCACGTGGTCAAGCATCAGGAGTTCCTCTACCAGGTGCTCCGCGGCATCGGCAGCCAATACGCCGCGCCGCGCCAGATACTCGGCTCCACCGGTGTCGCGGCAACCCCGACGCCAACGCCGACGCCGACGGCCACGTCATAGTTTACACAACGCGCCCACGCGCAACGTGTCAGAGCGGGGCGCTCGTCGGTAGCTCGCGAGCGCCCCGTCTCATTTAACACCAAACAAAAACATGGGCTTCTACGTAATACAAGACGACCTCAAGGGCCTGATCCCGCAGCAGGATGTCATCGAGGCCCTCGATGACAACGACGACGGCGCGGCCGACGCCGAGTCGTGGGATCAGGTCGCCACGCTCGTTGGCCAGGAGATTGACACCGCGCTCGTCTCCGGCGGCTACACCGCGCCTTACCCGGAGCCGTTCCCCGATCTCATCAAGCGCGCCGCGAAGCTGCTCGCCGTCAACGAGCTTTGGCTCCGCCGCGGCGTCAAGGACCATCCGCGAGTGGCCGAGGTGCTGGCCGTGCGCAACGATCTCACGCGCCTGGCCAAGGGCACTATCAAGCTCGAAGTCACCGCCTCCAACCCGTCGTCGGGCAGGGCGTTCACCGAACCGCTCAAGACCGGCACAACCGGCCGGCTGCTCATCTGACCATGCCGACGCCAACACCAACCCCGACGCCGCTCGACGTGGACGCCAGCGAGTTCAGCCCGGACATCGTGCTCGCGGCGATGCGCGACGCGCTTGCGGACTTCGCCGCCGACAACAAGGGCGACATCTCACTGGCCGGCGACTTGTTCGAGGTGCTGGAGATTCTCGCCGCCGCGCCCGGCAGCCTCCGCATCGTGCTCGCCTGGGAAGGCGACGTGGGCGTTACCGACAATCCCGATGTCAACCTCGAGGCCCACACCTATCTCGTCATCGTCTCAACCCAGCGCGGCATGAAGCGCATCAAGGGCGAGCAGCTCATCTCCGGCCGCGCGGGGCAGAAACCGCTTTACAAACTCGCCGCCGAGGCCAAGGCCGCCGTGCGTGGCATCATCTTCGAGGACGGCGCGGGCAACAGGCTTCGCCTCCTTTATCGCGGCAGCAAACCCACCGCGTTGGACACAGGCGTCCGGCTCGACTCACAGGAACTTTCGTTTTCGCTGCTGGCCCAAGCGCCCCAGCCGTAGCACCACTCCAACACTCCAACACTCAAAGGAAACAATCATGGCAAATCCCACAGGCAACATCCGAATCAAAGGCGGCAGCGCCGGTGACATCGTTCTCGGCAACAGTTGGAGCGGCTACACCGCGCTCAAGCTCAAGAGCTTTGAACTGGAGCGCACCAGCGAGGGGCCGCTGGAACTCAAGGGCGCCGACGCCCAGACCAAGCTCCGCGCCTGGTGGGACCTCGGCCACAAGGTCACGTTCACCGCTTACGCATCGTCCTCCACCGCGCTGCCCGATCCGGGTGACGACCTCGTCATCCCGCTCGGCGGAGGCAACGCCTCGCTGACGTTCGACGTGGAGTCCGGCGCAAAGTTCCAGGGCGAGGAAAACGGCCCCAAGCTCCTCGTCGTTTCCGGCAGCCGCAAGGACGGCATGTCGGCGTAACTCTTCACTCTTAACTGTCCCCGACAACTGCCATGTCTAAAAACAAGAACCGCAACACGCCGCTGACCCTCGAACGCCGCAACCCGGAGACGGGCAAGATGGAGCGGCACAAGGTCGGCGGGCTTACCCGCGAACAACTCGACGCCGTCGAGGCCGCACAGCGCGCCGCCCAGGGACAGACGCCCGCCATCGTGCTGGCCGCGTTCCCGCCGCCCGTCAATGCGGTTGGTAATTTCGTTTTGCTCCCCGTCACCGGCACGCACTGGATGAGCCTGGAGCGGCTGGAGTCGCCCTTCGTTCGCGATGACAAGGCCGACGCCGTGCCCGGCGCGGAGGACATCTTCGCCGCGCTCTACGTCCTGACCACCCCCGGCCCGACGCTCTGGAACGATTCGCAGATCGCCGACGCGCGCCTCCGGCTCGCGACCATCAACGGCAAGATCGCCGCCATCGCCAACGCCTTCCCCGCGGTCACCGGCTGGTGCGAGCGCGTCTCCGCCACCATCCGCGGACACCTCGCGCAGACGCTGATGACCGTCATCCACGGCGGCTCGCAGAAGTCCGGCAGCCTTGCGGCCGAGATGCCGCCGGGGGCCGGCGACCCTTTGGCAGTCTCCCAGCCGCCGGACCAGGCTGCGGCTGGGTCGTCGCCGTCGTAGAAACCTGCGCCGCCGAATACAAACAAGACCCGATCCTCGTCATGAACACGTGGCCGCTGATCCAGTGCTTTGTGTGGACGCAAGCCGCCGCCGAGCGACGCGGCCACAAGGGCCTCGGATTCGCCGACCTTCAAATCCTCGCCGCGCTGGAGTTCTGACATGGCTGCTGATCTTCAATATTCGCTCGGTCTGAGCACGGCCCAATACGTCGCCAGCGCCTCCGCGGCGAACGCCGCCACCGGAGGACTCAACGCAAAAATCATGGGCCTCGCCAATCAAGGGCTGGGCATGGCCGCCACGCAGCTTGGCGGCTTTGGAAACATGCTCACCAAAATCGGTGGCCCAGCAAAGGGCTTGGCAGTCGTGCTGGCGTTGGTTGGATTGTCTCTCAAAGTAGCCGGCAAGGAAGGCAACGAGATCAAGGGCATCGCGACCATCCTCGGAGAGACGACGGAGAATGCCGTCCGGCTCAGCAACGCCTTCAAGATCGCTGGCATGGAAGCCGGGGCGATTACTTCCGTCTTTTCCATCATGGCGCGCGCGGTGGCGGGCGTCTCCGAGAGCGGCGAGCCGACCAACAAGATGCTCGCGCAGCTCGGCCTCTCACAGGAGCGGTTGCTGACCATGTCGCCCGCCGAACAGTTCAAGGCGCTTGGCGCGGCCATCGCCGGGATCGAGAACCCGACCCAGCGCGCCAACGCCGCAATGAAGGTCTTCGGCAAATCCGGCGCGGCGCTCATCGAAGTCTTTACCGACGACGACGCCATGAAGGCGCTCACCGCGGACCTCGGCAACAAGGGCAAGCTGATGGCCGAGAACGCGGAAAAGTTCGAGAAGTATTACAAGCTCTCCGCGCGCGCCTGGAGCAACCTCAAGGGCGCGGGCGGATTCTTCACCGGCGTCGCCTCCCGCTGGGCCGACATCGCCACGCCGCTGCTGGAGAAGATCGCCAAGCTCGACCTCTCCCGCGCGGGCGAATGGGTCGGCGAACTGACCGCCAAGATTTACTATTTGCACCGCGCCATCGCCGCGCTGGTGGAAGAGGCTTTGGCGAAGCTCTATAACTTCGGCCTCGAATTTGCCCAACGCTTCGGAATGTTCAAGGGCGTCAAACCAAAGGACACGGCCGGGCTGGAAGGGGAGTCCCGGAAGTGGGCCGACAAACTCGGCCAGGGATTGCCGGACCATCCGGGCGGTGCGAAGAAGCCCGGCTCCCAAGGCGCGGACGGCGCGGGCGGCTCTTCTCTGGAGCAATACCTCTACAAGATCAAGAAGGACCCGATCACGGCGCTGGCCGGCGTCGTCGGACGCCAGACCAAGGCGGCCACGGGCGCGAGTGCGCAGGACGCCTGGTATCGCGACGCCATCCGTTACATGCGCGAAGAGGTCATCGTGCAGAAGGCCATGCTCGACGTGATGAAGAAGTTCGGTGGCCAACTCTTCAACCCCAACTTCGACGCGAGTGCTGTCTATGGCGAGTGAACTCCCAGGGTCGTTTACGTCCGGGTCGAATAAAATCCGGGTCAAGACCGCGCCCGGCGGCGTTAACTGGCGTCAGTTGGAGGTTGGCGGCAACCCCACCTACAAGGCGAGCGTCACCGCCGAAGAGTTCACCTCGCAGGCCGTGCGCAAGTTCGCCGGCACCTACGCCGAA
This sequence comes from Verrucomicrobiota bacterium, assembly GCA_026397915.1. Lineage (GTDB taxonomy): Bacteria > Verrucomicrobiota > Verrucomicrobiia > CAIQCK01 > CAIQCK01 > CAIQCK01. The sequence goes on along the minus strand of JAPLTX010000061.1, from coordinate 117,119 downwards.
CTGCGCGCGCTCTACCTCAAGTTCCGCGACACGCGCACATGGCCAACCGAGTTTGGCAACCACTCTTCCTGCAACATGGAACTGGTCCCAACCGAGGCGGGTTTTGGCGAGCTGACGCTTTTCTTTGACGACCGCGTCAACACGGCCGGCGAGGAGCAACTGCCCGACACCAAGCGCGACATCGTCTGGAGCTTCATCACCGTGGACATCCGGCTCGCGCGTCCCTACAAGGGCGTCACGCCCGATCAGCGCCGCAAGATCGAGGAGGCGCTTGAGCAGAAAACCACGCCCGACCTCGGCGGCAGCGCGGGCGAAGTTGTCTATACATCGCAAGGCCCGGTCATCGGTTGCAGCATCGAGGGCAATCCCGCCAAGGAACTTTACAACCGTCTCCTGATCGGACTCGACAGCTTCCAGGTGGCCATCCCGGTCATCACCGTCACAACCTACCACCGCACCGAGCCGGGCGAGGACACGCAGGTCAACCGGATCGTCACGCCGCCATCGGTCGCCCGAGCGCCGTCGCGCTATGTCTATCGAGTCACTGGCTCGGCCACCAGGCAGGAGGCGAGCAAGGTGTTTGCCCAGGAGCGCGAATACACCGGCAACGCCGACTGGCCGCGCAACCTCTACGTGGACAACGAGGGATGATCACGCCGCCCCCACCTCCCAAAGCCGGCCAGAAGGTCAGCGCAGCCTGGATGCGACAGTTGCTCGCCTACGCCCGATCGCTCCAGTTGCTCTCCAGCCCCACCGTGCGCATCACGCGCACGCCCCGCGGGCAGAGCGCGGAGGCCAGGCAATGACGCTGCCGCGCGATCCACAAGCCGGCGACCGCGTCCGCGCCTCCGACATGCGCCGCATCCTCTCGCACCTCAAGGGCTGCGAGCTGCATTCCGGCCCCGGCACTCGCGTCTCGCGCTACCCCAAGGGCACTGTCGTTGACATCCTGCCCGACAAGCCGCGCAAGTTCACGCCGTTCGAGTTCCAGATCACGCGATGGCAGCGCGTGTCTGGCGAGACCCAGCCGGCCGATTGGCGGACATTCGTCGTCGCGCCCGGCTGGGTCTCCGGCTCGATGCCGTTCGGCGTCAACGCCGGCATGACCATCGAGACCATGTCCCCGACCCCGACCTTCTTCGCCGCCGGCCCGCAGAGGATCGTCGTGCCCGCCAACAAGAAGGGTTACACCATCTTCATCGTGCAGCCGATGGAGAATGCCTGCGGTCACATGCAGTTCGGCGGCGACGGCCTCCTCCAATACGCCGAGGGGCGCACGGGCTTCAAGGAAGTGTTTTACGGGCCGCTGGTCCTGCACGGCGACGACGAGAGCGTCGGCCTGGCCGATTACGTGTATCACGCGCTGGCCGCGACACAGGTCGGCGGCGAGGAGCAATGGCAGGACCTCAACATCGGCGACTACGTGTTCGGCCACGACTGGAAACAGTTCGCGCAATCCGATCCGTCGGCCAACTGGAAGCAGCTCGACCACCCCGGCTACGGCCGCGGCGACGCCCGGCTCGTCGTGGGCCGCATTGACACCGGCAGCGATGATGAAAAGTCGTTCACCATTCACCAGCACGTCGTCGGCAACGTCGGTGTGCGACTGCCCGCGACCGAGGAAATCACCGAGCGGTTGTTTGGCGAAGCCTACGCCACGCCGCGCGCGGCGTTCGTGAAGAAACCGCTGCTCTATTTCCCTGAGCCGATCCTCGCCGGCTGGCCGCAGGCGCCGGCCGATCCGTCCGCGTGTGGTTGCGGCCCCTGCCTGGCCGACCCGTGGACCGATCACCCGGAATGGTTCCGTCAGCACGACGATCATGTTTTCAATCCGCGCGATCCGTGGTGCGGCAACGTGTTGTGCGGCATTCCCACCTATTCGATCTCGGCGTTTCGATACAAGGTCTCCATCTGCAAGGAACCGTTCAACGACACGGCGAGTTGGTATCTGTGGAAGTGCAAAACCTACGACCAGGTGCGGAGCGATTTTAGCGAGGCCACGGGATGGGACCTCGAACAACTCGACCTCCACAACTGGCTGGAGCGGCAGTATGTGTGCTGGCGCGACGGCCAGCAGACCGGCGGCCCGTTTGTCGAAGGCCAGTGGTATGTGTGGTGGGAGAACAAACAGGCGTCGCAAGCTCTCGCGGACCAGGCCGAGGAGATGATCGGCCCCAACGCGGAAGTGTTGCTGCAACTGATGCGCGACCTCAACAGCGGCAAGCTTCTGATTGGCTTTGAGGCCGACGAGTGGGAGCCGGCGTGCCCCGGAATCGTCCTGCCGCCGACGGGGGACTAGCCATGATCATCATTGACGACACCAACGCCCCGCCCGCCGCGCCGCCCGCGACGCTTCGCCCGCTCCGCAAGATGATCGGCATGGCCGCGTCGTTCACGCAGGCATGGCTGACCGCCCGCCACGTGCCGGCCGATGTTCGGCAAGCGCGCGAGGCTGTCTGCGCCGTGTGTGAATACCGGCTCACGCTCAACGGGAATGTGTCCTGCGTTCTCTGCGGCTGCCGCGTCAACGGCGGCGGCTCCATCCGCAACCTTTCCGGCTACGAAGAGAATCTTCCGCGCTGGGGCTGTAAACATCCAGCGCGCTCGCAAGGCAAGGGCTGGCCGCTCCATCACTCCAATACTCCACCGCTCCAACACTCTACCGAGGTTTCCCCCCAATGAGCGGACGCTACGACACCGAGGGCTGCCGCCTCAACAGGCTTGAGTGGAGCTTCCCCTGGAAGATCGTCCCCGGCAGCGCGCCCGACGGCGTGACGCTTGCGAACAATCAGGCCGCCTTCGCCGTGCGCCGTGGCTACATCGCCGTTGGCGAAACACTCGACGCCACGAAGGACATCAAGCCCTCCAACGACAGCGAGAGCGAACAGCCGTTGCACGCCGTTGTCACCGTGCCGGTGCAGGGTAACATCGTCCATCACGTCTGGGCCGAGGTGCTCCTGCAGCTCGGCGGCGACTTCGGCGTGCTGCCAGTGTCCGCGCTTCTCAAGGACGGCCCGACGCCTGCCGACGCCGGCTGGCCGTGGTTCCCAAGCCAGGGCAACTGGCCGTCCACGCTCAAGGGCTTTCTCTACATCGGTTACATCACCGCCGCCTACAGCGCCACGCTCAGCCAGGAGCGCGGCGAGGACGTTTACGTCTTCACGCCCCGCAACGTCGTCCGCCAGCATCTCCGCGTCGTCGCCCCCTACTGGCACCTCTGCCACGAAATCGCGCCCGTGGACCGGCACCTTGCGTGGACCGGCCAGGACGTGCGCCGCCGCACGCTCTTGTTCCTCGACGCCAACAGCAACCTCCTCGGATTGGACAGTTACCTCTATGCGTGACATCTATCTCAACACCGCCACCGGCAAGCGCGTCACCGGCATCAACGACGACGCCGAGCCAACCTACGACCGCATCGAGTTCTTTCAGGGTAGCGCCGTCGAGTGGCGCATCCATCCGCTCTCGCCCAACCCGTTGACGACCGGCAACAAGTTCATCTACCGCAACGTTGCGGGCTACAAGTTCGTCGTCGGCGTCATCGCGGGCGAGGGCGTCCCCACCGGCACGCTCGACGATCCGGGCTTTGTCGCGTTCAAAAACGACTTCATCAAACGCGGCGGCAAGCTCGAATGCGTCCTCAAGTTCCCGGAGGCCGTCTCCGCCGAGTGGCTCCTGGGCTTGGAGTCAAGGCCGTCCACCGTCATGTTCGGCGCGAAGCGGCCCGACGGCCGCATCGAGACCTGGCTCAAGGAAGATGTGACCGTCTTTGCCGCCGGCTTCGACGAGACAACCGATTTCGGCACGGTTCAATTTATCCCGACGCCGACGCCCACAAGCACAGGGCCGACACCGACCGCGACCGCCACGCCAACGCCGACCCCGACGGCCACCGCCACACCGACGCCAACGCCCACGCCCACGCCAACGACTGGCACCGGCTTCCGCGTCACGTCCGACTTCTACCTGCCCGATGGCAACGTCGGCTCCGCCTACAGCTTCGCGTTCGCGGTCGTGGACGGCGTCGCGCCCTACACCTGGTCGCTGCTTTCCGGCTCGCTGCCGCCGGGCCTCGCGCTCAACAGCGACGGCACGCTCGCCGGCACGCCGACGACCACCGGCCATTTCACCTGGTGGGTTCGCGCCACCGACGCCGAGGGCAACCACGCCGACGATCCCGTTGGCATGGTCGTGCTCGCCGCGCTGCCGCCCACACCAACCGCAACCGCCACACCGACGGTCCCCTCGCCGACCCCGACGAGTCCGTCGGCCACGCCGACCCCGACGAGTCCGTCGGCCACGCCAACCCCGACGAGTCCGTCGGCCACACCGACCCCGACGAGTCCGTCGGTCACACCAACCCCGACGAGTCCGTCGGCAACCCCAACCCCAACGGCCCCACCGCCGACGCCGACACCGACCGCGCCTTAAACACGCCGCCTCCACACGCCCATGCGCATCACATCCAAACACCATCTGCCCGACGGCAACGTCGGGGCCGCGTATTCATTCAGCCACGCCGCCACGGGCGGTCAGCCGCTTTACGCGTGGCAGAAAATCTATGGCTCGCTTCCGCCCGGCTTGACACTGAGCCTTCTTGGCGTGCTCTCTGGCACGCCGACCGTCGCGGGCCGTTTCCAGTGGTGGATTCGCGCCACGGACGCCGAGGGCAACACCATCAAACAACCGGAGGGCGTTCGCATCATCGCCGCGCCAACAGCAACACCGACCGCGTCGGCCTCGCCAACGGCCTCGGCTTCAGCAACCCCGACCGCGACAGGGACGGGCGGTGGCGGCGGATCGTCAACCGCAACGGCCTCACCCTCCGCAACCCCAACCCCGACGGGGACCGGTGGCGGTGGCGGCGGTGGATCGCCAACGGCCACGCCTTCCTCGCCGCCCACGCCTTCCAGCGGCGGCCAACTCGCGATCACGAACGGCGGTGTCTGGCCCAACCAAACCGTTGGCAATCCCGTGTCGCTCCAGCACACCGGCACGGGCGGAACGGAACCCTACACGTGGATGATGGACGCCGGCCCGCTGCCTCCAGGTCTGAGCTTCAATCTTAACGGCTCCATCACCGGCACGCCAACCCGCCCGGCCGGCCCCGGCCCCACATGGGCTTACTCTTGGACCGCGCACCTCTACGACGCGAACAACAATCACGTCCAACAATCCGAGAGCATGACCATTGTTGATGCCACGCCCACACCGACCACAACCGCCACACCGACAGTCCCCTCGCCGACCCCAACGGCCCCGCCGGTCACACCAACCCCAACGAGTCCATCGGCAACGCCAACGAGTCCATCGGCCACGCCAACCCCAACGAGTCCATCGGCCACGCCAACCCCAACGAGTCCATCGGCAACGCCAACCCCAACGAGTCCATCGGCCACACCAACCCCAACGGCCCCGCCACCGACGCCAACGCCAACGTCCACAGCGCCGCCGCCATCGGCACCCGATGCGCCAACGATTACCAACCTCGCGCTTGTTGGCGACCCGCCGGACAGTTGGCGGATGGATGTAACGTGGCCTTCGCTTTCCGCGGGGGCGACATCTTTGAACGCCGAGCAATCAACAGACGGAGTGAATTACACGCCGTGGGGAACGGGTGTGACGCCAGGCGCTACGGAAGCCTGGAACGGTTTGCCGCTCGAATGGACGCAAGCCTGGATGCGTGTAGTTGCCGTCGGCCCCGGTGGGGAAACACCCGGAGCGGCCGCGAATCCTCAACAGCCAACCTGAAATATAAAGATGAAACTCTCTGTGATCATCAACACATTCAACGAGGGGGGCCGCGTCACGGCGACGTGCCGCGACTTCCTTGCCGCCGGCGCGGATGAAGTCATCGTGTGCGCCGACGGAACAACGGACGGTTCCTGCGATGCGCTGCCGGACGGCGTTCGCGTCGTCAAACACGACAAGCCTCTCGGATGTGGCAAGGCCAAACTCGCCGCGACGGCCGCCGCCACGGGCGACGCGCTGCTCTGGGTTGACGCCCACCAAACCGTGCTGGCCGGCGACATCCGTGCGCTGGCGGGCCGCGCCGTCGAGAGCGGAGCCATCGTCTGCCCCGCGCTCGCCAACATCGCCTACGACGCCAACTGGCGCGCCTACCGGCTGCCCGGCAGCCAGCGCGTCTTTCATCCGAACAACGAGGCGATACTCCCCTTCAGCACTTCCCAATACCGGCGCGCGCCGGAACCGTCCCCGCTGATGGTCGGCGTCGGCCTCTGCATGTCGCGCGACACCTACGCGCGCGTCGGTGGGTGGAATACATTCGCCGGCCGTCACGGCTCGCAAGAGCGCGGCATGGCCCTGCGAGCCTTCATGTCCGGCGTGCCCGTGGTGAGCCTTGACGACGTGATGCTCGGCCACGAGTTCTTCGGCACCACGCACCCTTCCCGCAACTCGGACGGCGGCCAATACCGCTTCAACAACATTGTCCCCGCCTGGATGAACGTCTGGCACGCCTACTACGCGGTCTGCGGCGAGACAGCGTTTCGCGAGCGGATCATCCCCTGGCTTCACCGATGCGGTTGCGGCCCCGCCGACGCCATCGCGGACCGCGCGCTCACAGCCGAGGCCCGCCTTGATCACGAGTTGTTCGAGCGCGCGTCCAAGCGCGTTGCCGACGACGCGCTGCTGGCAATGCTGGAGACACTCGCGCTCAAGACACATTTCCCGTTGTCTCCGGTTTCAAATCTCAAATCTCCAATCTCCAATGTGCCGACCAACTCCATGCACAGCTTCGTCCCCGTCCTTGAGCAATGGCTCGACCGCATCAAGCCCACCTCCGTGTTGGAGTGGGGGCCAGGCGCTTCCAGTCGTGTCATCCTCGGCCGCCTCCCGTCCGGCGCACGGCTCACCAGCATTGAGCACGACGACACCTGGCTTCAACGCGCCCGCGCCTCTGTGCCGCCTTGCGCGGCCCGATGGGATACCCTTCTGGAGCCGGTCAACCGCCGCGTCTCCCGTTATGCGCACCGCGCATTGGACATCCGCCCGGCACCACAGTTGATTTTCATAGACGGTCGCCGCCGCGTCGAGTGCGCGCTGGCGGCCATCCAAGTGCTGGCCCCCGGCGGCGTCATCATTCTCCACGACGCCCGCCGCACTGCCTACACTGACCTGCTGCGCGGCCACATCCGAATCCTGGCTCACGAGGCCGACACGCTGGTCTTCGCCCCCTTGGCGGCCCCTCCGCGGCCGTCTGGCGGCCGTCCGGCGGCCGTTACGCCATAGCCCCGCCGATTCTAGCTTTTTACCCTTTCCGCGTCCCGCGTTACGCCGCCTATTTACCCCCGTTTCAAACTATTCGGGTAGTTACGATAGGAACGGAAAAGGTGGCCGCAGATGTTCTCGATGTAGTTGCCGAAGTTCACGCGCCCCAACGTCTCCGAACGGTAAAGCGTTTCATGCAGCAGCGCCATCGAGCGGACTCGGTTGCCGGTTTCCTGCAAGGTGTCGAGCGCGGTTTGATTCTTGGTGCGGACCGCCTGGAGGTTCAACAGACTGGTCACGGTCTGGAGGTTGTTCTTCACGCGGTGGTGCACCTCTTTCAGGAGGACCGTTTTCTCTTGGAGGGAAGCCCGGATCGCGTCTTCACCCCGCTTGCGCTCGGTGACGTCCTGGAAAAAGACAGCCATTCGGTTGACGCCGGTCTGGAAGGCGTGAAACTCAAACACGCCTCGAATGCCCTGATCGTTCCATTCGACCTGATCGTTTTGATAGTCATCACCGTTGGCCGCAACACGTCGGAACGCATCGGGAATCTCTGTTCCCTTCAGGCTTGGAAAGGCGTCTTCGATCGCCTTGTTGAAAAATTGCTGATTCATCGCCCGCGTAACTTTTTCCGCGGCGGGATTTCCTCCCGTGAGCACCAACCGTCCGTCCGATTGTAACTCGAAGAAATACGCGCCAAACGGTGCGCGATTGATGGTGGCTTGCAGGCGGTGCTCGCTTTCTCGCACTGCCTCCTCCGCGCGCTGGCGCTCCGCAATTTCTTGTTTCAACCCGTCGTTGGCCCGCGCCAGTTCGGCGGTGCGCTCGACGACGCGTTGTTCGAGAGAGGCTTGCATGGCCCGCAATTGTTCAAAAAGCTTGTCGAAAGCGATGCCCAGCACGTCAATCTCGTCATTCTCTCTCAATCCCTCCGGCGTTATCCGTGAGACTTCCGATTTGGTGGCAAGCTCCCGGATGTGCCGCGCCATCGCTGCCAGGCGCCGTGACACCATGCAATGGAACACCAAGCCAACCATCCCGAACAGGAAGGCGATCCACATGGCCAGAACCAGCAGTTTCCAGCGCATCTCCGCAGCCATTGCGACAGCAACCGCCTCCACGGGAATCGCGACCGTATCGAGTCCCGCTACATCGCCAGCCTGCCGGTGGAAGCCTGCCGTTGCGCCATATCGCTTCACCATTGCCGCCGGCGCTTCCTTCGGATCGCCGTGGCAACGCAGGCATTCCGCCGTCGTCCGCAGAACCTTGAACTGTGCCACATAACGCTGGCCGTTGATCTGAATCTGTTCGCTCTGCTGGATGATTTGCGGGTTTTGGCGAAAGAAATCCATGATCCGCAGTTCTTCCGGCGTGGCTTGGTTGGCTGGATTGCGCGGCTTGTCGGAGGCGAAGCGAACGATATAGCCGGGAAACTTCTTTTGGATTGTCTTGAAGACGCTTCGTGCAATGAGCGAAGAGGACATCACTTCGGAAATGCACTCGTCCTTGGCCGCAATGTTCTGCATGGCCGGCTGGGCCGTCTCGGTCGCATATTCTCGGATGGCCTGGTTGAATTCCATGACCATGTTCGCTTGGTGGCGAACGAAATCGTCAGCGATACGCTGGCTCGTTGCGTATATTTCGTAGAAAACGAGCGTCGAGAAAATGACAGCGACGGCGCTGAAAGGCAGGAGAAAACGCGCAGCTATGCTTTTCATACTCTAGTTTCCCATCCGCTACCAATTGTGGCGGAAGATTACGCGAGAAGTTTACGCCCCGCGAGGAAAAACCCTCTGTTGGTTGCTATTTCGGCTGGTCCGCTCCTGCACCGTGAAAAGGTCGCACGTTCACGAGCCTTTCGCTCCCGATGGATCCGCTGCCTATTGGGTGAAATTCCGCCACGGTTTTCGCAACAGAGCCACCTGCGGTGTCACCGTGTGCTGCCATCGTTGGCGTGACGTAGTGAGGGGGTGGCTTATCCGACGTGACAGTAGGAGGAACATTTGCTATGAACCATCGCCACTTTTCACCAGCAACAGGAGAATAACATTATGGTTAACGTCGGCGTCATCGGACTCGGTTTCATGGGTGTTACCCACTTCAAAGGCTATAAGAAGATTTCTGATGCGCGCATCGTCGCGGTTGCAGACAGCATCGAGAAACGGCTAACGGGCGACTGGAGCGACATCAAGGGCAACATCGGCGAGGCCGGCGGCATCCAGGACCTCAGCGGCATTGCCACTTACAAGGAGACGGACCGGCTGCTCGCCGATCCAGCCGTGGAGCTTGTGGACATCTGCCTGCCCACGAGCGCGCACCGCGACGTAACCATCCGGGCGCTTCAGGCCGGCAAGCATGTCATCTGCGAGAAACCGATGGCGGTGAGCCTCAAGGACGCCGACGCGATGCTCGCCGCCGCCAAGAAAGCCAAGCGCCACCTGTTCATTGCCCAAGTGCTGCGTTTCATCCCGGAGTTTGCCTATGTGGGCGAAGCCGTCGCCGACGGCCGCTACGGCAAGCTGCGCGGCGCTCATTTCAAGCGCGTCATTTCCATGCCCGACTGGCTGACCGGCGACTGGATCAAGAACGCCAAGCTCAGCGGCGGCCCAATGCTTGACCTGCACGTTCACGACTCGGACTTCATTGCCCATACACTCGGCGTGCCGAAACGCGTCACAAGCCAGGGCATTGTATCGGACGGCGTGGTCACCTACGTGGTCACCCAGTATGCCTTTGGGACGAAGAACATGGTCATCACCGCGCAGAGCGGTGCCGTCGCCGCCAAAGGTCTTTGTTTCGAGCACGGCTTCGACGTTTACTTCGAGCACGGCACGCTGCAACACAACTCCAAAGCCAACCTGCCGCTGACGCTTTGGAAGGAAGACGGCGGTTCGGAGAAGATTGACCTCACCGGCCGCGAAGACGGCTACGTTGCCGAACTCCGCCACGCGGTGGATGTCGTTGCCGGGCGCGCGCCGAAGAATCGGCTCAGTGGCGTCAGCGCCCGCAATGGTTTGCGGCTCTGTCTCGCCGAAGCGCAATCAGCGCGCACCGGCAAAACGGTGGCCGTGTGAGCTTTGGCTCTCGATTTCATCGATCGTGACGAGGAAAGCCGCTCAGACAGGATGTCTGCCTGCGCCGCTCGCTGGAGCTTCAGGACAATTTCCTTGAAAGCGTTCATCGCTTTCGTTTCACTTGCCCGCTCATGAGTCCGGACCAACAAGCGCCCAAGATTGACGTGCCATACCTCGCGCAACTCGCGCGCATCTCGCTCAATGCTGAGCAGGTAAAAACGTTCGGCGCGCAGCTTCAGCAGATCGTGAGCTACGTCGAGAAGCTCAAGGAGGTCAACGTCGAGGGCATCGAGCCGACGGCGCACGCCACGCCGATCACCAATGTCTTCCGGCCGGACGAACCGCGAACGCCGGACGATCCGGCGCCGTTTCTGAAAAACGCGCCCCAGCAGGCCAACTACCTCTTTGTGGTGCCGAAGATTGTCGAATAACCGTCTGGCATGAACCTTAACGAACTGACCATCCACGAGCTGTCCGACCGGCTGGCGAAGAAGGAGATCGCCGCCGCCGATCTGGCGCGCGATGTCGTGGCGCGGACGGAAGCGGTGGAGCCGAAGCTGCACGCGTTTCTGGAATGGAATGGCGAAGAATTGCAGGTAGCGGCGCGCGACGTGGACGAGCGGCGGGCGCGCGGCGAAGCGCTGGGACCGCTGGCGGGCATTCCGATTGGCATCAAGGACGTGCTGAACGTCAAGGGACACAATTGCCGGTGCGGGTCGAAGATTTTGCAGGGCTACGTCGCGCCTTATGATGCGACGGTGATCGCGAAGCTGCGCGCGGCGGGCGCGATTCCGTTCGGGCGGCTGAACATGGACGAGTTCGCGATGGGCAGCTCGACGGAGAACTCGGCGTTCGGCGTCACGCGCAATCCGTGGGACTTGGAGCGGATTCCCGGCGGCTCCAGCGGCGGCAGCGCGGCGGCGGTGGCGGCGGGCGAAGTGCCGGCGACGCTTGGCAGCGACACGGGCGGCAGCATCCGCCAGCCGGCATCGCTTTGCGGCGTCGTCGGGCTGAAGCCGACGTATGGTCGCGTGTCGCGGTTCGGGCTGGTGGCGTTTGCGTCATCGCTCGACCAGATCGGGCCGTTCGCGAAAGACGTGACCGATGCGGCGCTCGTGCTCGGCGCGATCAGTGGCCGCGACCCGAACGACTCGACCTGCGTGCCGGAGCCGGTGCCGGATTACACGAAGGCGCTGACCGGCGACGTGAAGGGCATGAAGCTCGGCTTGCCGAAGGAATACTTCATTCCCGGCATGGACAAGGAAGTGGAGGCAGCGACGCGCGCGGCAGTGGACAAGCTCGCGTCGCTCGGCGCGGAGATCGTGGAGATTTCACTGCCGCACAGCGATTACGGGCTGGCGGTCTATTACATCATCGCCACGGCCGAGGCGTCGGCAAACCTCGCGCGCTTCGACGGCGTGCGCTACGGCTCCCGCGCGAAGAACGCAAAGGACCCGCTGGACATGTATGGCCGCACGCGCGGCGCGGGCTTCGGGCCGGAAGTGACGCGGCGCATCATTCTCGGCACCTACGTGCTCAGCAGCGGCTACTATGACGCCTACTATCTGCGCGCGCAGAAGGTGCGAACGCTGATTCGTCGCGACTTCATGGAGGCGTTCAAGAAGTGCGACGCCATCGTGACGCCGACCACGCCGTCAGCAGCGTTCAAAATCGGCGAAAAAGCGGAAGACCCGCTGACGATGTATCTGAGCGACATCTTTACTGTGAACGTGAATCTCGCCGGCATTTGCGGCGTCAGCGTCCCGTGCGGCTTCACGAAGCAGCCGAAACTGCCGATTGGCTTGCAAGTGCTCGGCAAGCCGTTTGGCGAGGAAACCATTTTGAAAGTGGCGCACGCCTACGAACAGACGACGGAATGGCGTAAGGCGAAACCTACAATTTAGAGACAATGGACTACGAGATTTGCATCGGCCTTGAGACGCACGTGCAGGTGAAGACCCGCACGAAGGTGTTCTGCGCCTGCCCGACGGAGTTTGGCGCTGAGCCGAACTCCAACGTGTGCCCGGTATGCCTCGGTTATCCCGGTAGCCTGCCGGTGATCAATGAAGAGGCCATCCGCAAGACGGTGCTGGCGGGGATGCTCGTGGGGGCGAAAATCGCGCGCTACTCAAAGTTCGACCGGAAGAATTATTTCTACCCGGATATGCCGAAGAACTACCAGATTTCCCAATACGACCTACCTCTCGTCATCGGCGGCACGGTCGAATACGATTTCGGCGTCGTGGACAAAAAGCGACTCGGCGAAACGAAAGTCTGCCATCTCACTCGCATCCATCTGGAGGAGGATGTTGGCAAAAACTTTCATTTTGAGCGCACCAGCGGCGTAGATTTTAACCGCGCCGGCACGCCGCTCATGGAGATTGTCAGCGAGCCGGACCTGTCGTCGTCGGATGAGGCGTTCGCCTACCTGACGGCGCTGAAGGAAATCCTGATTTACGGCGGCATCAGCGACTGCGACATGGAGAAGGGCCAGGTCCGCTGCGACGTGAACATTTCCGTCCGGCCCAAAGGCCAGAAGGAACTCGGCCAGAAGGTCGAGATCAAGAACATGAACACCTTCTCCGGCGTGCGGCACGCGATAGACTACGAGTCGCAGCGGCAGATTGAGACGCTGCGGCGCGGCGGCAAGCTGGTGCAGGAGACGCGGCGTTGGGACGACGTGGCGGGCGTCACCGAATCCATGCGCACGAAGGAGCACGCGCACGATTACCGCTACTTCCCGGAGCCGGACCTGTTGCCGATGTCGCTGAGCGACGAATGGCTCGCCGAAGTGCGCAAGCTGGTGCCGGAATTGCCGAGCGCGAAACGCAAGCGGATGGTCGAGCGATACGGCATCCCACTTTACGACGCGGGCGTGTTGTCGGCGGACGCGGCGTTGGCGGATTATTTCGAGGCGGCGGCCCAGGCGTCGAAGAACGCGAAGTCGGTGGCGAACTGGGTCTGTAACGATCTCCTGCGCGACCTCGCGGAAGCGAAGTTGGCCATCGGGGAGTCACCGGTGAAACCGCCGCACATTGCGGAACTGGTGGAATTGGTGGACAGCGGCAAGATTTCATCGAAGATCGCCAAGGACGTTTTTGTGGAGATGTTCAAGACCGGCAAGGAGCCGGCGGCCATTGTGGCGGAGAAAGGCTGGGTTCAGGTTAGTGACACCGGTGCGATCGTGAAGTTCTGCGATGAGGTGATCACTGCGAACCCGAAGATTGTGGCGGATTTCAAGGCCGGCAAGGAAGTGGCGTTGAACGCGCTGACCGGCCAGGTGATGAAACTGTCAAAAGGTAAGGCGAACCCGCAAGCGGTGCGGGACGCGTTGCGCGGAAAGTTGACTGGCTAAAGTGCCGGTCTTCCAGTAGAAGTATTTTCATGGTAGCGGTTGGAAGTTAGTGGAAGCTTTTTTGTGGCAGCCAACGACCAATATATAGTGGATATCCTGCGCGACCTGGGATTGGTGACCCAGGAAGACATCGAACAGGCGACGCCCCTTATCGGCAGCGATCCGAAGACCAAGGGCATCGTGGATGCTTTGATCAAGAAGGGCATCATCACCGAGCTTCAGGTGACGCAGGCGCTCGCCAACCAGTTCGGCATGGACGTCATCACGCTGTCCGAACACAAGGTGGCCGACGATGTCATCCAGTCCGTGCCGTCGCACGTCGCGCGTCGCTACCAGATCGTGCCGGTGTTCAAGCACGAGAATACGATCACCGTGGCGCTCTCCAATCCCATGGATGTGGATACGCTCGACAGCCTGCGCTACATCCTCAAGTGCAACGTAGAGGGGATGGTGGCCACGAAGTCCGACATTGAGAAGGCTCTCACGCAATACTACGGCAGCGCTGACGATGCCATCGAGTCAATCATGGGCAAGATTGGCCATGAGGTGACTGACGATGACATCATGTTGCGCGGCGGCGCAGAGGAAGGCGGGCCGGTGAGCGAGGGCGACGCGCCGATCATCAAGTTGGTGACGGCGATGATCGTGCAGGCGGTGAAGATGCGGGCAAGCGACATTCACGTTGAGCCATTGGAGAAGAAGCTGCGCGTGCGCTACCGGATTGACGGTTATTTGCAAGAGATCGAGAACCCGCCGAAACGATTGCAGGCGTCCATCATCTCGCGTCTCAAAATCATGGCGAACATGTCCATCGCCGAGAAGCGCATTCCGCAGGATGGCCGCATCCGGATCAACGTGGTGGAGAGACCGTTCGACTTGCGCGTCAGCGACATCCCGACGGCGCATGGCGAGAGCATCGTCATGCGTATTCTCGACAAGAAGAGCATGCTCGTCGGCCTGCCGCAGCTTGGATTCTTCAGCGACGATCAGGCGACGTTTGAGCGGCTGATCACGCTGCCGGACGGCATCCTGCTGGTGACCGGCCCGACCGGCTCCGGCAAGACCACCACGCTGAACTCCTGCCTGAATTTCATCAACCGTCCCGACAAGAAACTGATCACAGTGGAAGACCCCGTGGAGTATTCGCTGTCGGGCGTGAATCAGGTGGAGGTGAGAGAGGAAGTCGGCATGACGTTCGCGGCGGCGTTGCGCTCGATCCTGCGCCAAGCGCCGAACGTGATCATGATCGGTGAAATTCGCGACCTTGAAACGGCGGAGATCGCCATCAACGCGTCGTTGACCGGTCATTTGGTGTTCTCCACGTTGCACACCAACGACGCGCCCAGCGCCGTCACACGCTTGCTGGACATCGGCGTAAAGCCGTTCCTTTGCGCGTCGTCCATTCGCGCAATCATGGCACAGCGGCTGGTGCGAAAAATCTGCGAACGCTGCAAGGAACCTTACATACCGACCGACGCCGAACGGCGGTTCATGGGGTTGACGGCGGAGCAGGTCACGACGACGACCTTCTACAAGGGCCGCGGCTGCAACGAGTGCAACCGGACCGGGTTCCGCGGCCGGATCGGCATCTTTGAGGTTTTTGTCATCAACGAAGAGATTCAGAAACTGATTTACGAGCGGGTGTCGGCGCACGTTCTGCGCAAGGCGGCGCGCGAATTGGGCATGCGCACGTTGCGTGAGGATGGCGTTCGCAAGGCAGTCGCCGGGTTGACAACGCCGGAGGAAGTGATGAAGACCACAGCGGCCGACGTTGACTAACCGCGCAACCGAAAGATCATCGCTGACGATAGACGATTTAGAGGAAACGATATGAAAGTCCGAATGGACCAGTTGTTGGAGTTGGTCGTAGCGGAGAATTGCTCCGACCTTCACATCCGGGTTGGATTGTCGCCGGTGGTGCGTTTGCACGGCTCGCTGGTGACGTTGACACAAGTGCCGCCGGTGACACAGGAGGACGCGGAGCGGCTGGTAAAATCCATCACCAGCGAAGAACACCTGCGCCGGACGCGCGAGGTCGGCGGCAGCGATTTCGGTTTTGCTTATCAGGACAAGGCGCGGTTCCGCGTCAGCATTTTCAAGGAGCGCGGCAACTTCGCGCTGGTGATGCGGCAGATTCCGACGAAGATGATGACGCTGGATCAGATCGGCCTGCCGCCCAGCATCAAGGATTTGCTCTACCTGCCGCGCGGTTTGATCCTTGTGGTGGGTCCGACCGGTTCCGGCAAGACCACGACGCTGGCCTCGATGTTGAACGTTGTCAACGAGGAGCGCGACGTCCATATCATCACCGTCGAGGATCCGATCGAGTATTACCACTCGAACAAGAAGAGCATCGTCACCCAGCGCGAGATCGGCGTGGACGTGACCTCGTTTTCCGAGGCGTTGCGCCGCTCTTTGCGGCAGGACCCCGATGTGATTCTCGTCGGTGAAATGCGCGACCTCGAAACGATGGAGGCCGCCATCACCGCGGCGGAAACGGGCCACTTGGTCTTCGCCACGCTGCACACCAGGCGCAGCAGGAGCAGGTCCGCACGCAGCTCGCCAGCTCGATCAAGGCGGTCATCTCGCAGTTGCTGCTGCCGAAGAAAGACGGCAAGGGGCGCGTGGCGGTGTTCGAGGTGATGATCACCACGCAGTCCATCCAGGCGCTGATCCGCGACAACAAGACCTTCCGCATCCAAAGCGACATCCAGACCGGCGCGAAACACGGCATGTTCACGCTCGACAGTCATTTGGTGGAGCTTTACCGGAAAGGCATCATTGACTACGGCGAGATGCTGACCACCGCGCAGGATCCCGATACCATGATGCAACAACTGGGTATGAAGTGACATGTTTGAAGCTGAATCCAACGTTTTGCTGGGCATCCTGAAGGCACATCAACTGCTGCCCGCCGAGCAGTTGGCCGAGATCGAGGCCGAAAGTGCGCGTGGCGGTAAAGGTATTGCCGAAGTCCTCATGGATATGGATGTGCTGACGCGCGAGCAGATTCTCAGCGTCGTCGCGCAACACCTCGGCACCGAGTTGATCAGCATCAAGGACCAGGAACTGTCCAAAGAGACGCTGAAACTCATCCCGCCGGCGCAGGCGCGCGCTTACTGCGCCATCCCGATCAAGCTCGAAGGCAACACACTTCACATCGCCGTCAGTGACCCGCTCAATGCCGGCATTGTCGAGGAACTGCGCTTCGTCCTGGACCGCGACATCCATCTCGTGGTTGCCGATCCCGACGAGATCGGGGCGATGGTCAAGCAACTCTACGGTGATGAGGGGTCTGAGTCGGTGGACGACCTCATCTCGCAAATCGAAGGCCTGACGAACCTCACGGAGGTGGCCGCGCCCGATATCATGACGGTGGAGAACATCGCGGCGATGGCCGGCGAGGCGCCGGTCATCCGCTTCGTGAACCTCGTTCTCTTCCAAGCCATCCGCGACCGCGCGAGCGACATCCACTTCGAGCCGTTCGAGGAGATGTTCAAGATTCGCTACCGCGTGGACGGCGCGCTTTACGAAATGGCGCCGCCGCCGAAGCATCTGGCGTTACCCGTGACCAGCCGCATCAAGGTCATGGCCAACCTCAACATCGCTGAGCGGCGTATCCCGCAGGACGGCCGCATCCAGATGTCCATCGCCGGCCGGCCGGTGGACCTCCGTGTCTCGACGCTGCCGACGCAGTTTGGCGAAAGCGTAGTGCTTCGCGTGCTCGACCGCTCCGTCGTCAACCTCGACCTCGCCACGCTCGGCATGCCCAAGGCCATCTTTGACGAAGTCTGCGGAATCATCGAACGGCCCAACGGCATCTTTATCGTCACCGGCCCGACCGGTTCCGGCAAGACCACGACGCTTTACTCCTGCCTCGGTCGCATCAACACCATTGATTCCAAACTGCTCACTGCCGAGGATCCTGTCGAATACGAAATCGAAGGCATCATGCAGGTGCCGATCAACCCAGCCGTCGGGCTGACGTTCGGCAAGGCATTGCGCGCCTTTTTGCGCCAGGACCCCGACATCATCCTGGTGGGCGAGATGCGCGACTTGGAGACGGCGCAGATTGCCATCCAATCATCGCTGACCGGCCATCTGGTTTTCTCGACGCTGCACACCAACGATTCCTCCGGCGCTGTCACCCGTCTGCTTGACATGGGTGTCGAACCGTTCCTGGTCAGTTCCACGCTCGAAGCGGTGCTCGGCCAGCGGTTGGTGCGCAAGATTTGCAAGAACTGCCGGACCGCCTACGAGCCGACCGAACAAGACCTGAACCTCCTCGGTCTCAAACCGTCCGAAGTGGTGGGCAAGACGTTCTTCTTCGGCAAGGGTTGCTCCGAGTGCAACGACAGCGGCTACAAAGGCCGCACCGTCATCTGCGAACTGCTGCGCGTGTCCGACCCCATTCGCACCCTCATCAACGAGCGCGTGGCCGGCATGGTCCTCAGGGACAAGGCCATGGAGCTTGGCATGCGCACCATGCGCCAGGATGGCATCCGGCGCATTCTCGATGGCGAAACCTCGCTCGAGGAAGTCGTGAAATACACGTAAGGCTCCGGAGCGGTGGAGTAATGGAGTCTTGGAGTGATGGAGTAGCGAACAGAAACCGGCCGTCCAACCCAGCACTCCAATACTCCACCACCCATTACTCCACTTTTCTTGAACTTTGATGGTGAGTTCCACGAGATGAAGTGACCTAATTCAGTAGAGCCGAAACAGACAAACCGGAGAGCTGCCATGCCCAAGTATGAATACACCGCAGTAGATGCCCGCGGCAAAGAGACTTCTGGCGAGATGGAGTCAGACAGTCCCGCCGGCGCGATTAACAAGCTCAAGGAGATGGGGTATTTCCCCACCAAGATCACCGAGGCCGGCTCCGGCAAAGGCCGCAAGTCCAAGGCGGCGAGCGCGGCGGGCGGCAAAAAGGGTGGCTGGCAGCAGATGGAGATCAACATCCCCGGCATTACGGACCGGGTGAACAAGAAGCTCCTCACCATTTTCACGCGCCAACTGGCGACGCTCATTGACGCCGGCCTGCCGTTGCTGCGCGCGTTGCGCACACTGGAGCGCCAGGAACGCAATGCCGCCCTCAAGAAGACCATCACCGCGCTGGCCGAGGCGGTCGAAGGCGGCTCGACGATGTCCGAGGCAATGCAGCACCACCCGCGGGTGTTTGACCGGCTCTATATCAACATGATCCGCGCCGGCGAAGCGGGCGGCGTGCTCGAAGTCGTGCTGACGCGGTTGGCGGAGTTCGCCGAGAAGGCGCAGAAGATTCGCGGCAAAGTCCTCGCGGCGTCGGTCTATCCGATCGTCGTGCTCACCATTGCCATCTCGATCCTGTTCTTCCTGATGACCTACATCGTGCCGAAGTTCCAGGACATCTTCAGAGACCTGCTCGAAGGCGCACCGTTGCCGCCGCTGACCCAAGCCGTGATGAATACCAGCAAGCTGATTCGCGAAAACGTGCTGGTGGTCGGTGGCGGCGTGGTGCTGTTCGTGGTGCTGTTCAACTTCCTGATCAAGAAGGTGCCGGCGATCACCAGGCTCTGGGACAACTTCAAACTCAACATGCCCGCCTTCGGCCCGATGATCCGCAAGGTCGGCATTTCGCGGTTCACGCGGACGCTCGGCACGCTCATCTCCAGCGGCGTGCCGATCCTGCAAGGACTCATGATCGTGAAGGAAACTTCCGGCAACCGCGTCATCGCCGACGCCGTGCAGCGGGTGCACGACTCGGTGAAGGAGGGCGAATCGGTGGTGCGGCCGTTGGAGGCCAGCAAGGTGTTTCCGCCGATGGTGGTCTCGATGATTGACGTTGGCGAGGAAACCGGCGCGTTGCCGGAGATGCTGATGAAGATCGCCGACAACTACGACGAGGAAGTGGACAACGCCGTCGCCGGTATCACCTCGCTGTTGGAACCGATGCTGATCGTGTTCCTGGCCGTGGTGGTTGGCGTCATTGTTGTGGCGTTGTTCCTGCCGTTGGTGACCATCCTCACGAAGCTGGGCGGCGCGGCATAGGCGGCCGTAAGGCGTTGGGCGTTATGGGCGTAGATTTGAATGAGTTGAGACGATGAAAAACTGGAAATCCATTGTTGGAAAGCAAGTGGCGACAACGACGGCGGGAGCCGCGAACGCTCGACGCCCCACGCTCAATGCCCTGCGCTCCGCCTCGGGCTTCACTCTCGTCGAACTGATGGCGGTGATTGTCATCATCGGGATTGTTTCGGGCATCGTGATTGCTGGCGCGGGCTTTGCCAACAGGACCGCGATGAAAAACCGCACTGTCACTACCGTTCACCAGGTGAACACGGCGGCAGAGATGTTCTTCGCGGACAGAGGCGGGTTTCCGCCGGATGTCACCTGCACAACAAGCACAACGGACGCTAACAATGACGATCTTAGGTCCAACCAGTTTGTTTGGCCTAGTGAAGCTTTGTGGTTTTATCTGGCATATAAGGGCGTTCACTTGCGAACTGGATACCAGAAGCAGCCTTATATGGTTTTCAAGCGCGAGCAACTGATTACGGGCAACACGAAAATCCAAGCGACGTATGACGAGGCCCCCGGCAACTACATGCAGATTGTGGATGCTTGGGGCAACCCGCTGAATTACAAGAGCTACGACGGAAACAGCTACAAGTTCACCGACGGCACCATGATGCCGCGTCATAATAACAAGACCACCGGCACCATCTGGGGCAGCCCTTCCTGCGACATATGTTCTTACGGCGCGGACGGCACGACCTGGCAGGATCGCGACAAGCCCTATGATCGCCAGCGAGACTTGAAGCTCGATCAAATGACGACCGTAGAACATTGGAACGGGATTGACCATCCTCAGATACCTGTTTATTTCACGAAGCCATTCGAGACTCAGGTTACAGCCGGAGGTGGAATAAAACATTGTTACGGTGGCGAGGACAACGACGACATCAACAACTGGCAGCAGCGGTAAGCGGCAGGCAGTTGGGAGATGGGAGTTGGCAGATGAAAAGGAACGAATTTATGAAAACGATGGAACAACGGAAGCGCCGGGGCGGCGGCTTTACCTTGGTGGAGTTGCTGGTGGTCATCAGCATCATCGTGGTGTTGATGGGCTTGTTGTTCCCGACCATCAATGTGGTCAAGAACGCCGCCAACAAAGCCAAGGCGGGCGCGGCCATCCAAAGCCTTTGCGGGGCCGCCAAGTCTTACAACAACGAGTATGGCAAGTGGCCGGACCCGGCCAACGATCAGGATTTCATCCTGGTTTTCAACGGTTTGATGAATCCCCAGACGGGCCAAAAGATTGCCAACGGCCAGGCGGCGACCGACAACCCTCGAGCCATCCAGTTCATGGAGTTCAAGCTGAAGGATGTGACAATTCCGGGATCCGGCAACCAGTGCCCGCTGGCATTCTACGACCCGTGGAGCATGCCTTACGCCTACTGTTTCGACAATGGCAAGAAAGGCAGCTACTACGGAGGGCCGTTCCAAAACGGCCAGCCATCCAACTTGCAGTCTTGGACGGATCCCACGGCTTATGACAATCAGGTGCCGGTGCCGTTCAAGGACGATGCCGCCATCTCGACCGTCATCCCCGGAGGCTACGCCTTCTTCTCCGATGGCCCCGACACACGCACAGGCACTGACCAGTCGGAGCCGGGCAGCAAGAACATGACCAAAGCTTACGAAGATGACGTGAGGAGTTGGAAATAATAATGAAAGCGGAAAGTGGAAAGCGGAAAGCGGGGAAAATGCGGCAGGAGCATTTGATGAGGAGCGCCCGGTCTCTCGTCGCTTGCTTCCCGCCGTTTGCCTCTTCCCGTTCCGCTTTTACGCTCGTTGAGTTGATGGCTGTGGTGGCCCTCATCGGGCTGATGATGATGGTGGCGATGCCGTCGATCCAAGGCACCAAGGGCAGTTCTTTGATCAGCGCGGCGCGGCAGTTCTCCAACGACCTGAACCTAGCCCGCCAGTATGGCATTGCTCGCAACTACCGCATGCGGGTGGTGATCGCCACGGATAAGACCATCAAGGATTCAGGAACCAACATCCCCGACTTGGTTGCGATGCAATACAGCGCCTACGCCATCATGTTTCAGCAGAGAATCGGATGGGGTTGGGTGGGAAACATACCGAACCAACCGAATAAGCCCTATGGCAAGGACAGGTGGTATTATGTTCAACCTTGGAAATACTTGACCAAAGGAGTCATTTTCGACCCCGCTGAGACAGATTTGAAGTCCACGGACGCCAAGGGCCTGTCGTTACCCAAGACGACTGTTTTTTTTGGTCAAATGGCCAGCCAAAACCAATGGGACAGAATAACGCTGGATATGTTGCCGTTTCCTTACAGAAACTCCGACACGGATCCGCCCAAGGGGTGTGAGATGGCCTTCATTGAGTTCAAGGCCAATGGCATGCCTACGATGCCCGGTTCGGTGCGGCTGGTTAACGGTATCGTGCAGGTCAGTCGCGGTGGCGACGTGAGCGCGACCATTATCGTGCCCGGTCGTGAGTCGGCCAAGACTGCATCGTCCAACAACGATCCGGCGGCCGTGAACAGCGTCGTGCTGAGTTGGGACGGGCTTGTTGGGAAAATCAAATGGACGCAACCCGGAAGATGAACATGAACGCGATCAGTGAAAAGTTAAGAGTGAAGAGTGAAGAGTTGGCTCAGCCGGTTGCCAAGCCAGATGTCTCCCGTCCGTTTTCAAAATTCTTCACTCTTCACTCTTCACTCTTCACTTCCTCATCCGGCTTCAGCCTTGTGGAGGTCATGCTGGCCGTTGGCATCGTGGCCTTCGCCGTGGTGGGTGTGCTCACAGCCTTTCCCGTCGGCATTGAGGCCGCGCGCGACTCGCGCGATGAAAACACCGCCGCGCTCATTGCCGACAATATCTTCACCCGGCTGCGCTCCCAGCCTTTCGGCGGCCCCGTTGTGTGGCCGGAGGTGCCGATGAAGAAACAAGCGGCGGGTTTCAAGGCGGACTACACGGGCTGGACCCCGATCGCCAACATGTTCTATTTCGCACGGGACGGTCGGCCAGCCAACGCGGACACCACTGCGGATGGCAAGGCACCCGCCTCATCTTACAAGAGCGATGAGGGCTACTTCGGCATTCGGGTCTATGTGAACAACGACCCCTACAATCCTCTCACCAATAGTAATCTGAAACTGAGAGACGACAACTCGGTTATTCTCATGACAGAACTGGCGTGCGTCATCGTGGAGGTTTCCTGGCCAGCCCGGACGCCGTATAACAACCGCAAGTTCAAAAGGAACTTCGATACCGCCATCGCCAACCTCCACTGACCATGAAAACATCGAATCAATCGCGGATGGCGAAGCAGGAAGCGACGAGCTTCCAATGTCCATCACCGGACGAAGGCGTTTTAGGACGGGTGGATCGCGACCTCCGGGCGCGATCTACTTTGGCAATCCGCATTCCACATTCCGAAGCCGGTTTTACCCTGCTTGAGATTCTGGTCGCCAGCGGCGTTCTGGCGTTGATGGTGACAATCCTTTTCGCGCTGTTCGCCGAGGGGTCGAACGCGTGGCGAATGGGCGAGAAGACCGCCGAAGTGAACCAAGGTATCCGCACGGCGATGGAGTTGATAGTCCGCGAAGCGTCGCAGGCCGTAATCGACACCAACGTGTCCCAGAACTTGCAAGGCCTGTCCGTGCGTATCAACAAGAGTTCCACGGCGGACAATAGTGCGAGCGATCCATCGCCTCATGGCACTTACGGAGAGATTTGCTTCGTCGCGCCGGTGGAACTTGGCAACGAAATCACCAATAACGTGGTTGCCCCGGTCGCTTACCGGGCGCTCAGTGGCGTCCGATATTACGTGGCCAAGGCGGTTGATGAGGACGGCAAGCGGTCTGTGTTGGGCAACTTGACCCGTGTCATTTACCAAACGGTCAACAGGGGATCCTCGACCAGCTTCTATACCGACCCTTGGTCGCTGGGTTCCGGTCTCCAAACCAATTGCGCCGTGGTGGCCGAAAACGTGCTCTGCTTCCGCGTGCATCCCGCGCAGAACGATCCCACGGAAGGGTTGAGGCCGCGCAATCCGCAGATGTTCAGAGACATGGGTGCCGATCAGTCCGAGATCATCAATGGCGATAGGTTCGTCAGCGGGAAGAATCCATGCTATCCCGGCGTTTATATCGGCCTGTGTGTGGTGGACAGCAGGACGGCCAGCCGCATCAATGAAATGGGTTTGAACACGGCGGCCAAGATGTCGGGATTCCATACCATTACCAACTGGACAATGGTTCACTTCGAAAATTTCAAGCCGTAAGGGTCGGTGAATACGAAAGGCCGAAGGCGTAACGTGAAACTGGAAACTGGAAACTTTTGCCGCGTTACACGCGGGGAACTTAAAACTGGAAACTCGCGTTCCGGCATCGCCCTGATCATCACGCTGACCGTCATGGCGTTGCTGCTGATTCTGGCGGTGGCGTTTATGTCGAACATGCGCAGCGAACGCCAGATTTCCTTCAACTACCGGCGGCAGGTGGAGGCCCGGCAAGCCGCGTTGGGTGGCTTGAATGCGGCCATCGCCAAGATGAGCCGGTTCTACACCGATGCCGAGGCCGTGAACGGAAGCGTGGCGACCATGGCCGGCCGGTTCTATTACACCAATGGAAGTGGCAACGTGACGGTTACGGTTCCCAGCGGCGCCTCGCGCTCGGCCTATCCTTACACGAACATGCTCATGTTCTCTTGTATTCTAGGGTCGGGGGTATATGGCCCTGGGACGACCAACTGGGCGGACAAGGTGAATCTCAACGGAGGCAACTACATGTGGCCTCGCACTCCGACTCAATCAGGAGACTATCTGCCTATTGCCAATCCGTGCGCTCATCCGACTCGGGCGGGCGCCACTGGCACCAGTTGGGGCCCGGACAAGACGGAAATATGGGCCGCCTACATGTTGTCAAATGCCAACCGTGGCCCCAAATATGCCTTCTGGATTGATGACGAGTCTTCCAAGATCAACATCTCCAACGCCTACACCAAGGACTTGAGCGGCGCGGGCGGGGGGGTCAATAACACGAACGTCTTTTCCGATGTCGGGGTGGTTATTCCACCGGGTCAGAGTCTTTACGCCGCGATCACCAATACACCAGCCAAACAGCTCAGTTCGGTTGATTTGAAGGTGCTGGACGTCGGCGTGGTGAGTCCTGGCTATGGTGATTATGCAACCGACGGGAATTTGACCGTATGGTCCGATTCCTCCACACTGAGCAGCCTTGAGTCAGCTCGAAACGCCGGCACATGGCGTCCGTTTCAAACGACCGAAGAATTGCTGAGTTTGGATAATAAACTGACCATGAACGACTATCAGGCCGTGAAATCCTGCCTGACAGCTTACAGTGTCGAGAATGATGATCCGGCCCAATTGTTCAAGGACACGGCCAACAAGGTTGTCGCGCGCACCAATCTCGCCATGACGATCACCACGCCTGTGGAAGCCAAGAGATTGTATGACTTCATGATGATCACATGCGGTCTGACGAACTCGCCGAGCTTGAAGAGATGTTTCAATAACGCGGTCTTTGGCACCACCATTGGAAAATATCCCGAAACGACTCAGCCGATGACCAACGGATCCGTTCAGCAGGTTGCCGCCAACATCGTTTCTTACATTACGGACCCTGAAAAAACTACGCCGTATGGAGCGGGTGTCAGTGGTTTTCCCATCCTCCCCACCAGTTACTGCGGTTTGTGGAAGGCCGCCTA
The DNA here is from genome assembly GCA_026397915.1 of Verrucomicrobiota bacterium. Classification (GTDB taxonomy): domain Bacteria; phylum Verrucomicrobiota; class Verrucomicrobiia; order CAIQCK01; family CAIQCK01; genus CAIQCK01. Next base: position 91,713 of record JAPLTX010000061.1, on the reverse strand, counting down.
CATGAACGAAATCGCGTTCGGTTTCTGCTGGCAGAAGAAAGTTGATCCCCCCATGCCACCGGCAGTAGTTGGGTCAACGAAATTCCAATTGTGGGCGGCGATGTATGTGGAACTGATAAATCCTTACGAGATTGATCTGCCGCGCTCAGGCAAGAGCGAATACTATTCAATAGAAGTTGATCCGGATAATCCTGCAAATCCTCCCCTTGCTTTTGCTGTGACATGGGCGCCCCCCCCTCCAACAATGTCGCCCGTCCCAGCTATGCCGGTGGGAAACGCACCCTACACTGCTAGCGTTCAACATGCAATCAAGGCTCACTCGTATAGTTCGACGTCGTCGGAATTGAATGCTGATGTCAGTCCTGTTCCATGGGTTCAGTGGCAATGGCCGGTTTCAGGAATCATCACGGCGACGAATGCGGTGCCCAAGCCGCCTGATATCTCGCAGATTACCATCACGATGCCGAAGGCGATTCGCCTGCTGATGGGCACAAAGGGCATCATTGACTGGTTTGACAAGGCCCAGACTACACCCACCCTTCCCGCGTTGGTTTTGCCCGCGGCGAATTGCAAGCCGCCTGTGTGGGACGTGACAAGCTTGGGGAAGCTCGGTTTCCCACCCAGCCCTCCTCCCGTGGCAGATGCTGCATACTGGAAGAGGGATAACCTGGCCCGAATCTCGATAGCGAAAAATGATCCCCGCGTGCATAAATGGTATGGACAAAGATCGTCAGGTGGAACGAGAGGTATTACGGGGCACGGTGATAACCTCTTATATGGTGTGACGCTCAAAGTTCCGGACGCCAGTCTTGCTGTCCCCGGCTTCGGGGACAACACCGGCCAGAATCCAACAGGCAACCTTAATCCTGACGGGTCTGGTGGAATCGTGGACTTCCGGAGTGGTGACACCGAAATTCAGAATACCACTTATGCGCCGAATGCAACCAAGCCGGAGTATCGCTCCAACTTTGTCATCGCGGAAGGCGGCATGAAATCCATCGGCGAGCTTGGGTTCATTCATACGGGAAGGCCGTGGCGTTCGCTCTCGCTGCAATCCTACGGCGCGCAACCCGGCGAGGCGGGCAAACTGGGAGACGGCGGTAAGGCGATTCCTGACTGGGCACTGCTCGATCTCTTCTCCGTCAACACTGCGCCCATCTACGGCCGGGTCAACATCAATAACAGCGGCTGGCATTTGGGCAACAACTACGGCAGTGCCAATCAAGGTGCGTATCCGAATTGTCCTACTTTTGAGGATCCTCTGTATTATCCCAACCATCCGAATATGTTGGCAACATGGCCTGACGCCATTTACATGAACCGATTTGCAACCATGGTCAATTACCAGTGGTGCTACATCACAACGCGCACTTCGTCCTATAATCGTTACCCCACGAACCCTGTGACCCAGCCCACGTATGACTCGGCCAGCGTGCCGCTTGCTGCCGCGTTGAACGTCATCCCCGATTACCGTTTCCGCAACAAGCTGGCGAACTACATTTCTTGCCGTTACCGCCCCATCAGCGCAACCACCTTTGCGCCGATGGGTGATCCTTCTGACACGGGTTTTCGGCCCAACTCCTACCATCCTTTTTACAGCATTGCCGAGCTTTGTGAAGTGCCGGGTATGACCAACCTCTTCATCGGCAATGGGACGCAAGTGGCCTACACGGACGCCGACAAGGAAGATACAGTCCGCCGTATCATCAACGTCCTCACCACCCGCGGCGACGCTTTCACGGTTCATGCGATTGGTCAGGCGGACAGTGGCGAGGCCCGGCTCATGGCCATTGTCGAGCGCGTGCGCAATCCATCGGCGGCGCAAGTCATTGATCGAAACCAGTTCCGTATTCGTCAACTGCGCTGGTTCAGCGAATAGTGGCAAGGGGGTCGGCGCTCGGAGCGGTTGTTATCGTGTTCCGCTGGTTCGTATCTTCCTGCCACGCTTCCGTTCAGACGTTCCGGCGCAGTGCGATGATGAGGTTGTTGTAGCTGTCGAGGAATTGTTGAACTTCACTCTGCGTCGGCGGGTCGCTGATGGTGATGTAGAGCTGGCTGAAACCGTCCACGTTGCGGGGTGTGCCGTTGATGGCGCCGCTGATGGCGTCGTTCATTTGTTGGGCGGTGGGCGCGGCGTCTATGTCTGCTTTGAGGCCGTTGAGTTGGCCGCGCATCTCGGCCGCGTCCAGCGGCGTGTTGTCGGCGGGAATGGATGGGTCGAAGGGCATAAGCAAGCTTTCAGCTCTCAGCTATCAGCTACCAGTGTCTGGCTGACGACTGATAGCTGACGGCTGATAGCTTTCTTCACTCCTCACATGCTCATGTGGCTGGAGGGGTCGCTCCAGTCGCTGTAGCCGGTGGAACCGCCGATGGCGCGGACCTGCGCCTCATACGTCGTGCCAGCGGTCAGGCCGTTGAGGGGCATGGCGCGCGAGTTGGTGAACATGCCGCCGTTCTGCCACGGCCCGAGCGTGCCGCCCGCGCCGACGATGGCGTAGCGCACTTCGTAGCAGCGGGCGTTGGCGATGGCCTTGACCTTCACCAGGAGCTGGCCGGAGTTGCCGTTGTCCACGCTCACGATGGCGGGCTTGGCCAGCGGCTGTGACGCGTTGTTGGCGCTCACGGCCTCGAAGCCGCTGGCGAGCAGTGTGGCCAGGTCGTTGTTGCAGTTCTCTTGCACGTAGCTGGCGAGCTGGCGCAGGAGGCCGATGAGCGCGTCGCGTTTGTTGTTCTTCTCCGCGGTGGCCGCGCTGCCGCCCTGCACTTGTGCGGCGATGGCGGCGGTGAAGTCAGTGAGGGCCGTTTGCAGTGCCACCTTCGTCACCGGAGGGGTGGGATAGGCGGCGTTGCCGTAGAGGCCGTCAATGACTGCGCCAGCCCTTTCCTCGAGGGCATGGTCGGCTGCGTCGGTGAATCCGAGCAGAACTCTGAGGTGTGCCATGTTTCTTCTTCTTTCCGGCAGGAAACCATTCCAGGTCAGGCCGGGGGTGTTCCAGAGCAACGGTTTGCCTTGGTCGTCCTTGCCGTTCCATGTGATGGGTTTCGGTGCCATAACTGCGGTTTTCGGGTTTACGGTTTCGGGTTTCGGACAAAATGGGGGAGATCGGCGACGCCGGGCGACGCCGGATTGGCCGGTTTTGGGCTGTCTAAAAACAACCAATCAGACGCGCTGGCGGCCCCCAAAGGCGTCAAAACCGGCCCCGGAACGCCAAAAACACCGGTTTTTGCCAAAAAAGGCCCTTCGGGACCGCCGGAAGCAACTGCTTCCGTGATGGAGGCGGTAGCTTCCGTGATGGAAGCAGTTGCCTCCAAGCCGGAGGCGGTCGCTTCTGTAACGGAGGCAGTAGCTTCCATGATGGACGCGAGAGCTTCCGTGCCGGAGGCGGTTGCCTCCAAGCCGGAGGCGGTCGCTTCCGCGGCAGAAGCAGGAGCTTCCATGGCGGAGGCGACTGCTTCCGGGTTGGAGGCGGTCGCTTCCGTGACGGACTGACTTGCTTCCGAGACGGAGGCAGTTGCTCCCATGACGGAAGCGGTTGCCTGCGAGACGGAGCCGACTGCCTTCGACGCGATGGCGGCCGGTCGGGACGCGCGCGCGATCATGTCCGCCTTGGACGAGACTTTGTCCGCGACGGAGAAGGCCGCATGCGTTCCGGACGAGACCCTCGGCGCTTCGCACGCCGGATTCGTTCGCTCGGTTGTCAGCGGTTGCTTCATGGCCGCGATAAAAGCACAACCGCGGCCAACGCGTAATGGAACAATAGTTACAGGTTGCGCAAGCGCCGCTCGGCAGCGCTGATGACCCGCGTCAGTGAAATCCCAAACGCGCGGCAGAGGCGCGCCAAGGTGCTCACCGTCGGCACGCGTTGTTTTGTTTCCACCAAGGCAATCCCTTGCCGCGACAATCCCGCCAGCGTTCCCATCTTGCTCAGCGAGAGCTTGCGCGCCTTGCGCTGCATGTGAATCTCATCCGCCAGCATTTCACACACCGGTTCCATTGACTTGAGGGGGAGCAGTTTTGTGTTCATCGTCTATTCCTCGATTTGCCGCCACCGGCTGCGCCGAGTCCCAACCCATGCGCCGGCCCGCGGCGCGTTCCTGTTTCTTCGCCGCGTCTCTAAAACATCCCCTCCGCTTTGCGCAATATCATATTCTCGAACTGCCCCGGCAGATGTGGCATGTCCGGCAAGCCACGAGAGCTATTGCCTTTTCCATGGGCCACCGTAATAATTCGTTCGTCATGAAAATCTTCATTCAGTCCGCCGGTCTTCTTCTGGTCGCCGTGCTTCTGCTGGTCGCCGGCTGCGGTGAACCGGAAGTCAAACTCCCCCCGGCCACGCCGGACAACGCCGTCGAGGCGCGCAACCAGATGAGGACCGCCCGCAGCCAGATCAAGTCCTCCGCTGCCCCGTATCTACAGGAGATGATGCGGCGCGGCGACGGTTTGGAAAAATCCGGCGGCGAGGCGATGGAAGCCAAAAACTACACGAAGGCGTTGAGATCGTTCGCCGAGGCGCGCAAGTGCTACCAGCAGGCGGTCGGCGTGGAGGCAGACATGGAGGCGAAACGCGCGGCCGCGCTCTCCGCAAAAAAGGATGTCGAAACCGCGCGCCCGGCGGCCAACGCGTTTTTCAAAACCGAAGCGCGGCCAGAGTCGTTCGTCACCGCCGAGAAAAACGAGAAGGAGGCGGACGAGGCGCTGGCCAAGGAGGATTTCGAGAAGGCCAGGAAGCTCTTCACCCGCGCCGTTGAGGGCTACAAGGCCGCGCAGGCTGAAGCTGAGAAGCTTATTCGCGTTGAACTCTCCCGCGCTGCGCAGTCTGCAAAGAAGGATGCCGAAGCTGCGCGCTCGGCGGCCAACGTGGTAACCAAACCCGAAGCGCGGCCAGAGTCGTTCGTCACCGCCGAGAAAAGCGAGAAAGAGGCGAACGAAGCACTGGCCAAGGAGGAGTTTGCGAAAGCCAGGGAACTCTTTGACCGCGCCGCCAGCGGCTACACGACTGCGCAGGCCGACGGCAAGAAACTCCTCCGCGACGAGAATTCCCGCGTCGCCTACGCCAAGAAGAAGGAAGCCGAGGCAGAGTATTTGACGGCCAACACGGCATTCAAAACCGACGCGCGGTCGGAGTCGTTCGTCACCGCCGGGAACTGCATGAAAGAAGGCGAGGCGGCTCTGGCGCAGGAGGATTTCGCAAAGGCCAGGGAACTCTATACGCGCGCCCTCGCAGGCTACAAAACCGCGCAGACCGACGCCGTGAGCATTGTCCGCGCCGAGACCTCTCGCGTCGAGTGGACCAGGCTGTCGGCAGCGGCAGATGCGGCGTTGCTGGAGCGGCAGGCGCCCGGTGAGCTTGCAAAGGTGAAGTCACAAGCGGAATCGGCAGCAGGTGTGGCGGCCAAGGATCCGGGACAAGCCGCCAAGCAGTTTGCCGCTGCGACAGCGACTCTCAAAGCCCTCATTGCCCAAGCCAAGACGAAGGAGAACCTCCCCAAGTCCGTGCCCGTCGCCGCCCGGTTGGAAAACGCCCTCCGCGTGGGCAGCTGGCTCCAAGCCCAGTGGACGCTGGGGGAACTGGGGGAGTTGGTCCCCGACGACCCGCGCATGACCGACTTCCGCGCGAAGGCCGCCGCGCTGCCGTGGCCGAAGGAAGTGTCGGTGGATATAGGCGGCGGCGTGATGATGAACTTGATCTTCGTCGGGCCTGGCTCGTTCCCGATGGGCGAGGGAAACGAGAAGCATCAAGTCACCCTGACCAAGCCGTTCTACATGGGCAAATTTGAAGTAACGCAGCAACAGTGGCAGGCGGTCATGGGCAGCAATCCGAGTTCGAGGAAATACGACAAGAATCCGGTGGAGAACATCAGTTGGGATGCCTGCCAGAGCTTCGTGGCCAAGTTGAATGGGAAACTGTTTGGTGTGAAAGTCTCACTGCCGACCGAGGCGCAGTGGGAATACGCTTGCCGCGCCGGCAGCACAACGAAGTATTGTTTCGGCGAGGATGGGGCCATGTTGAAGGACTATGCGTGGTTTCCTCTCGAACGCGGCTGGCACAGCTTCGAGACGCACCCGGTCGGCACGAAAAAGCCAAATGCCTGGGGTTTTCATGACATGCACGGCAACGTCGCGGAGTTTTGCAGCGATTGGTATGGACCGTATCCCACCGGCGAGCAGAAAGATCCTAAAGGTCCCGATTCAGGTTCCGGCCGTGTGCTGCGTGGCGGTTCGAGCCGCGACACTGCCTTCTACATCACGTCAGCGTCCCGCAGAGAGGTCATGTCCGTCAATGTTCTCGAAAGCGGCGGGCTTCGGTTGGTGTTGGTGACTGATGCCATGGCCGATTATCAACCCGGCACCGTGAAGCTTCCCGACATGCCCTCTACGCCGGTCGCTTCAACTCCTTCAACCCCTCCGCCTCCTCCAACCAGCACTCCCACTGCAAGCTCGACGACATCTGCCACCCCTGCGATGACAACGACAGCGCCTGTTCCGACCGATGCGTGGATGAATGGGCTTCCCCCAAGGGCGCTACCGGGTTACTTGCAGGCTCGCAGCGATGTGCTGGCCGGCAAAGGTCTGATGGCCATGCGTTCCTGGCGCGCCATGTGGGGGAACAGGTTGCGCGATCCAACGCGCGGTTATGCTGAGTTGGAATTCACGGGGCTGCTGCTGACCGACCCTTCAAAGGAGAAGAGTGCGGCGGCTGAAGAACAGAAGAAACAACAGAATCTCAAGGAAGCAGCGATGATTGTCCGGAGCATCCGCGCCAGAGGTGTGACGGATGGGGCTTTGCTGAACCAGCTCGAAGAAACAGCCAAGAAGCTTCCATGATTCCGGTCGTGCAGAACCCGGTTTCTGCATCCTGCAGACGCGCTGGATCAACGACTGAGTCTGAATTGAGAAATTACCAGCAGTCACGCGAAAAGGCGTCGTATGGAACATGGGTGGTCGGAATTCTCAGCGAGGTATGAGTGCAGTTGCCTTTTCCGCCGACCGCCGCAATAATCCCTCCATCATGAAACTCATGGCGGTGATGCTGTTCGCCGTTGCCCCTTTCCTGTGGGGCGCCGAGCCAGTCGTCTCGTGGGAAAAGACGCGCGATGTTATCGGCCAGCGTGCGACGGTGGAGGGGGTGATTGTTGCAACACACAAGACAGAGAAAATCTGCAACCTGAACTTTTCCCCAAACTGGAAGACGGAGTTTTCGGCAGTGATTTTTTCGCGCAGTTTTTCCAAATGGCGGGGAGACATCGAGGAGCAGTATCGTGGCAGAAACGTGCGCATCACGGGGACCGTGACCGAATACCAGAGCCGCCCGCAGATTATTGTGACAGACCCGTCGCAAATCGAGATCATGAAGGAGCTGACGGTGGCTACGCCCCCACCAGCGAATTCATCAGTGCCGCCGGTCGTTGTGACAACAACGCCCGTGCCGCCTGTGCCAGCAACTCCGCCGTCGCTGCCGGTCATGCAAGGTCAAGCCGCCGCGGCGACTACGTCTGCGACATCCAATGTTTCGGTTTCGTCGGTTGATTCGTTGACGTTGAGCAAAGAGGTGTTGCCGTTCACGGTTGAAGTGAAACGGTTTACGGGTGCAAAACAAGGCAGCGGGGTGGTGACGAAGACGGAAGCGAGTTTTTTTCAAACGGTGCGGTTGAACATGATCATGAGCAGCCTCCGCAATGCTCCAGTAGGGCCACTGGAATGGCAGTGGGTCATCGGGTTGCTCGAGGTGTCGTCGTCAGGCAATTTGAAGCAGCAGTTTTTCACTGGCGGCGACCGGCAAATGGAATTGAAGCCGCTGGGCAAGAAGGTGGTGCGCTCGGACGATGTGACGCTCGCGGGCATGTCATCGAGCCGGGGTATGAAGAGCGGGCAAAGATTGCGCGGGCATTTTGTGCGCCTGTTCTATCAGGGCCGGTTGGTGTTCGAGGATGCCAATCCGCCAAATATGAAATCGGTGGCGGAGAGTTATCTTGCGGGGAAGTGAGTCATCAACATCAACGGGTGACTGATCTCTCCGCTTTACGTTTGAGGGTGACTGGCGCCAGGAAAGCGGCCGTCACCGGCCATATGAGAGGCAATGCGTGCCGGTCATGATGGAAGAATAGCTGGAAATCGCAGCGCGGATGCTGTAGGCGGAGGTTTGCCATGACTCGACGATTCTCTCCTTGCTGGCCGGGCGATTGCCGCGCGGCGGTTTCCCTCACTTTCGACGACGGCCCACTGTCCCAACTCAAGCTCGCCGTGCCGATGCTCAACGACGCGGATTTGCCGTCCACGTTCTACCTCAACCCGCGCGGCGACTATTATCTGGAGAAGCTCGCGCCGTGGCGGGATGTGGCCAAGGCCGGTCACGAGATCGGCAATCACACGATGGCCCACATCTGCGCGCGTGCGTTTCGCGACGATCCCACTGCGCCGGGCTTGGAAGGCATGACACTGGCCGACATCGAGAAGGACATCGTCGAGTCCAAGCGGCGACTACAGCAGATTGCGCCGGCGCAAACGGAGATGTCATTCTGTTATCCGTGCTACATGGAGCACGTGGGCCGCGGGCCGACGCGCCAGAGCTATGTGCCCGTGGTGGCGCGACATCACATTGCCGGCCGTGGCAAGGGCGAGTTTCCGTTTGCGAACCATGCCTCGACGGTGGACCTGCACTACGCGTGGTCGTGGCCGGCGGAGCGGATGCCGGGGTCGCAGATGGTGGGCTTGGTGGAGGCGTGCGTCGCCAAGAAGTGTTGGGGAATTCTGACGTTTCACGGCATCAACGAAGGCAGCCTCGGCGTGGCCGAAACCGACTTCCGCGAACTGGTCAACTACTTGAAGGGCAACCACAGCCGCATCTGGACTGCGCCGGTCTGGAAGGTGGCGCAGCGAATCCTCGATTGGCGCAAAGAGAACGGTATCCAATAAGCTCCGATGCCGACGCGTGCCGCCAAGATCAACGGGTTTGAGCGAGCGCCAATCTTGTTTCCGGATCCGGCCGTGCCGGTGGTGGCTTACACGGGGCGCGTGGGGCGGCGGGGCAGGTTTCATGTGCATACCGACGAGGACTGGGAACTCTGCTACGTCGCCAGTGGCGCGGCGGACTATCGGCTCGGTAGTGATGAGTTTCAACTTCATGCGGGAGACCTGCTCGTCATCGGGCCTGACGATCCGCATGTGTGCCTGGGCTGGCGGGGCGAGCGGTTTGTGGCGATCTTCCGGCGTTCGCTGTTGCGTGAAACCGGCCTGGCTGTGCGCTGCGGCCGGTCCGTGGGGCTGGAGGTGGCCGGCATGCGCATCCCTCCGCGAACGCACGTTGTGCCGTGGCGGCGGACGGCGGTGGAGTATTTGCTGGACCGGCTCCAGCAGGAGTCGTTCGGCGGCCAGCGCGCGAAACTTTCGATGTGCGCCACGTTGCTCGCGCAGCTCCTCCTAGAACTGGCGCGCAGCGAGAGTGAACGCCGCAAAATGCCGGCCGAGTCGCCCGGCGGTTCCGCAAAGAAGATCGTGGAGCGGCTTGCGGTCATGGTGCGGGCGGACCTCGCGAACCGCTGGACGCTGGCGGCGCTGGTCAAACGCAGCGGCTACAGCAGCACGCAGCTCGGCGTGCTGTTCCGGCGGGCGACGGGACTCAGCCCCTGTCAGTGGATCTCGCAGGAACGCATCCATCGCGCGTGCCAGCTTCTGGCGCATTCCGAGGAAACGGTGGTGCAGGTCGGGGCCGAGGTTGGATTCGGGACGCGGTCGCAGTTCTACCGCGTGTTCCGGAAGGTGACCGGCACGACGCCGGAGCGGTATCGGTCGGCGGTCCTCCACGAAGGCCATCCGTCATAATTGCGACGCCGCCCGTCAGCGCCGCGACACTTGCCGCAGCGGGCGCGAGTATAAAGGTGATTGCAAATTGAACGACAAGCGACAGACACTCAAAGGATTCCGACTATGAACATGAATCTCACATCTACCGATTCCCAACTCACCCGGCGCAACTTTATCAAGTCCGGCAGTGCACTGTTGGCCGCCAGCGCGGCGCCTGCGCTGCTGGCCAAAACCTCCGGTGATGCCGGCACCCCGGCCGCGTTGGGCGGCGCCAAAGCCCACGCGCAACCCTGGCCCTCTTGGCCGCAGTGGGATCCGCAGAACGACGCCGCGATAGCCAAGGTGATGCACGGCAAGGTCTGGTCGCGCGACAAGCTGGTCAAGGAGTTTGAGGAAAAGTGGGCCGCCATCATGGGCGCCAAGCACTGTCTGGCAGTGGTGAACGGCACCAACGCGCTGAGCGCGTCGTTCATGGTGTTGGACATCAATCCCGGCGATGAGGTCATCTGCGCTCCCTACACCTTCAGCGCCAGCCTGCTGGGCGTGCTGTATAAAGGCGCCATGCCCGTCTTCGCGGACATTGACCCGCTCACGTATCAAATGGACCCCGCCCAAATCGAGGCGAAGATCACTCCACGGACGAAGGCCATTTTGCCGGTGCATATCTGCGGCTATCCGTCCGACATGGAGCGCATCATGGAGATCGCCCGCAAGCACAAGCTTTTCGTGGTGGAAGACGCCTGTCAGGCGCACATGTCCGAGATCAACCACAAGAAGATGGGCACCTTCGGCACCACGGGTTGTTTCAGTTTCCAGACCTCCAAGGTCATGCCCATCGGCGAGGGCGGCGCGATCCTGACCGATGACCCCGCGTTGAAGGACAAACTCTATTCGTATCACAACTACGGATTCAAAACCAACATCGCGCCCGGTTCGGTGGACAACATCGCCGCGTTCATTCTGGGGAACAAAATCCGCATGGCCGAGTATCAGGCGGCCATCGGCTTGTGCCAGTTGAAGAAGCTGGAGGAGCAGACCAAGATCCGCAACGAGAACGCCCGCTACCTGACGCCGAAGCTGGCGGCCATCCCCGGCATCACGCCCGTCAAACCGTATCCGAACGTCACCCAGTTGTCCTACTACATGTATCCGTTCATCTACGACGAGGCGCAGTTCAAAGGGCTGCCCCGCGCTGCGTTCCTCAAGGCGCTTTCGGCGGAGGGAGTCCCGGCGGGCACCGGGTATCCCAATTGTCCCATCTACACGCAGGAGTTCATCCACCAGATGTTCCAGACGGAGGTCTATAAGAAGTTCTACTCCAGCGCCGAACTGAACTTCGATGCTTACAAGCAGAAGAACCACTGCCCGAATCTGATCAAGACCTTCCACACCTCTGTCTGGCTCAGTTCGCAGGGCATCCTGCTCGGCTCTAAGTCCGACATGGACGATATCGCCCACGCGGTCGAGAAGGTCCAGAAGAACGCGGAGAAGCTGAAGAAGGCGTAGAAGAAAAAGGCTCTTTGTTTGAGCTTGCCTCGGCCCGCGCGCGTGTTAGCGTGCGCGCTGTCGCCAGCGAACTCGAAAGAACAAACGATGACGCAACACACCTCCATGAAAACCATCATCACCTCCCTCATCGCATTGACCGTCACGCTTCCGCTCCTGTCCGGCGCAGAGGCTAAAGATCCGTTCCTGCCGGCGAAGAAACTCACAGCGCAGTTGTTCGACTCGAACTTCCGCGAGGGCCACGACACCTACAACGGCATGGGCACCGGCAGCGATGGTTGCATCTACTATGTGCTCAGCACCGAGCCGCACGACATCGGCGGCCGGATGTTCAAGTTCGACCCGAAGACGCAGAAGGTCTCGTCCGTAGGCGACCTCACCGAGGCGTGCGGCGAAAAGGGCAAGAAGACCGTCGTCCAAGGCAAGAGCCACGTGAACTTCGTCGAGGCCAATGGCAAGCTCTACTTCGCCTCGCACATCGGCTATTACAGCATCATTGACGGCATGGAGAAGATGGGCATTCCGCCCGCCGGCTGGACGAAGTATCCCGGCGGCCACCTGCTCTCCTACGACCTCAAGACCGGCAAGTTCGAGGACCTCGCGATGGCGCCGGAAGGCGAGGGCGTCATCACGTTCAACATGGACACCAAACGCGGGCGCATCTTTGGCATCACCTGGCCCGCCGGCCAGTTCTTCCGCTACGACATGGCCACCAAGAACCTGAAGAACTTCGGCAAACAATGCCGCGAGGGCGAGAACGGCAAAGGCGCGGCCTACAGCACCGTCTGCCGCTCCATCGCCGTGGACCCCGAGGATGGCTCGGCCTACTACAGCGACGGCGACGGCAACATCTTCCGCTACCGGGCCGACACCGACAACATCGAGAAGATCGCCGACGAGGATTTGAAGAAAGATTATTTCGGCATCTACGACTCCACCAATCCCGGCCACATGGGCTACAACTGGCGGATGACGTTCTACCGGCCCAAGGACAAGATGATCTACGGCGTCCACGGCAACTCCGGCTACCTCTTCCGTTTTGATCCGCGCAAGAAACGCGTCGAGGTGCTCGACCGCATCACCTCCGATGTTTCCAAGCGCAGCGGCATGTTCGACCAGTTCAGCTACGGCTACCTTGGCTTCGCCCTCGGCCCCGACGGCGACACCATTTATTATCTAACCGGCGGTCCGATCTACAAAGATGGCAAGCGCCTCAAGGGCAAGGACCGTATCGCGATGGGCGCGGCGAAGGGGCTTGAAGACCTCCATCTCGTCACCTACCACATCCCGACCGGCCGCTGCAAAGACCAGGGCGCGATCTACTATCCCAACGGCGAGCGCCCGCTTTACGTCAACTCCATCGCAGTCGGCAAGGACGGGAGCGTCTATTCGCTCGCCCGCGTGCCCGACAAGAGCCGCGTGCGCGCCGACCTGTTCTGCGTAAAGGGACCGTTCAAGCCGTAGAAGTCGTAGCCTGCCACTCCGTGGCGGGAATGATGGATGATGTCCCGCGACGGAGTCGCGGGCCACTTCGCGGGCCACTTCGGCATTGCCTTCGTTCGTTCGCACGCCTAGTGTGCGCGACAACCGAGTGGCATGGACGACCTATGAAACGCTATCTGCTCATCCTCCTGCTGGCCTGCTGCACCGCTTCTGCCGCCGATTTCCAAGCCGGTGTGGCCAAGGTCAAGATCACGCCGCCGCAGCCGTTCTGGATGACCGGCTACTCCTCGCGCACCAACCAGTCCGTGGGCGTCGTCCATGAACTGTGGGCCAAGGCCCTCGCATTGCGCGATCCGCAAGGCCATCGCGCCGTCATCGTGACGACCGACCTGATCGGGCTGCACCATTCCGTTTCCGACGAGATCTTCGCGCGAGCGAAGAAGCAGTTCAAACTCAACCGCGCCGATGTGCTCCTCACCTGTTCCCACAACCACAGCGGGCCGGTGATTGGTCTCAACCTCAGGGTGATGTTTGATTTCACCGCCAAGGACGAGCAGCGAGTGCAGGCCTACACCGCCAATTTGGTGGACAAGCTGGTGAACGTCATCGGCGATTCCCTGAAGGATCTGTCACCCGCGCAGCTCGCCGTCGGCCACGGTTCGGTTGGGTTTACCGTGAACCGCCGCAAGGTGAAGCCCACCGGTGTGACGATGGAACCGAACGCGGATGGCCCGGTGGATCATGACGTGCCGGTGCTGAAAGTGACCGCGCCGGATGGCCGGTTGCGCGCCATCATGTTTGGCTATGCCTGTCACAACACCACCATCAGTCCCCGTCCCGATCCTGAGCGCGACTTCTACAAAATCTACGGCGACTACGCCGGCTTCGCACAGTTGGCCGTGGAGAAGGCGCATCCCGGCGCCGAGGCGATGTTCACCATCCTGTGCGGCGCCGACCAGAACCCCAACCCGCGCGGGGCGATCGAATACGCCCGCCAGCACGGAGAATCGCTCGCGGCGGCTGTGGACCGTGTTTTGGGCGCTGAGATGCGCCCGGTGCGACCGCCGATCCGCACGGCGTTCCAATCAGTCCCGTTGGACTTCGCCAAGCACACCCGGCAGACGTTTGAGGAAGAAATTAAGAGAGCCGAAGTGGCGAAGAAATCCGACAGTAAGTATCGCAAGCGGCGGGCCGAACTGATGCTGGCCGCCTACGACAAGGGCCGCCCCGTCCGCCAGGTGCCGCTCCCGGTCCAGGCGATCCGCCTCGGCAACGACCTGACCATGATCGCGCTCGGCGGCGAAGTGGTGGTGGACTATCAACTGCGCTGCAAGCGCGAGTTCCCCAATGAGAATATGATGGCCATCGGCTACGCCAACGATGTGATGTGCTACATCCCTTCCTTGCGCGTCCTGAAAGAAGGCGGTTATGAGGTGGACATGAGCATGGTCTATTACGGCCAGCCGGGACCGTTCGCGGAAAACGTCGAGGAGAAAGTCTTCAAAGCCATCCATCAAGTGATGGAAAAAGTCGGCGCGGCCAAGTGATCTACCGCGGCAGCAGACTGCGCGAACACTTTAATCCACCTTGCCGAGACGGCACCGGTCCACATTGGGGTCGGGCACACCACCGGGCATGTCAATGCGCGGCTTTTCTTTCATCGCTTGTGTGACCGGCTCGAAGGTTTTCAGGATTGCTTGGTAATCGGCGTCGCCGGTGTTTTGGAAAACCGCCTTGCCGCATACCTCGTTTCCGCCAGCAGACCTCGATAGCGGCGCCATGAGGAAATTATTCTTCTGAGGATTTTCGATGCGTGTCCAGACTTCGCGCGGAACGCCGTTCGCATGGCATGACGCGCAGCGGCGCGCGGCCACACTGCTAAGTGTCGCGTCGAGCGCCGGCGGATATATGCGGCGGCAGCCTTTCACATCGGGATGCGACGTCTCGGCGGTGCCGTAATAAGGGACGTTGAGGTCAATCCATGTGAAAATGCGCCGGCGTTCCTCCTCGTTGAGTTGCACGCGCGGGTTGCTATCAGCGTCGGGATGGCCAGCCAGCAACAGGTCGGCGAGCTTGCTGCGCGGCGAACCCCACGCCAACGGCGTGATTTCCAGGATGTTCGCCTCCATGCCGTTGTAGGTCGGAATCCAATTCGTGTAGGGATTGTCAAACTCACCTTCGCCGCCGAGGCGTTTCCGGCCACGCGCCAGAGATTCGTAGGAGACGCTGAAAAAGTCGGTCTTGTCGCCGGTGAGATCCACCTTGTTCGGCGGCGTCGGGCCGCTGTGGCAGCGCACGCAGTGGCGGTCGAGCACGGGCTGAACGACGGTGGAGTAGTCGAAGCCGACGCGGCCCCATTCGGGTGGCTCTAGTTTCGCGGGCGCGGCCTTGGCCGCGGCAGCGAGCTTCGGCGGCGCGACGGAAAGGCGATGGTCGTGGCAGCCAAGACAGCCCTGCGTTTCGCCGGGCATCAGGTGCGTGAACGTCCGCATCCGCTGAAGCGCCCGGCCGTGTTCGTCGAGCGCCATGAAGTAGATCGGGATACCGGGTGGCACCTGGAAACACGCGGAACCATCGGGCGCGACGGGCGCGAATCCCCAGACGGTTTTCGCGGCATAGGTAGCACCGCAGGAGATGACGGGAAACTGGAAGCCGAACGCGCGGTTCTTCACATCGGTGCGCACTTCCTTTTTCATTTCCTGCACGACACAAATTTGCTTCACATCGCCGCGGCGCACATGTGGTTCGAGGCCGTTGTAAACGTCCTGCAAAACGACGGTGGCCCAGCCGCCGCTCTGAACTATCGGCAGCATTGAGTTGAGCACCGGCGGACGCATTTGCGGGCGCAGCGGTCTGGCGCTGTAGAAACCGAGGCCGTCCTTGCCCGCTGCGATGATTTCCGCCATGCGCGTGCCGGCATAATCGCGCGCCAGCACCGTGCCGCGACGCGAGACCAGGAAGAGTTTATCATCCAGCGGAAACGGGCTTTCATAGGGACCGCGCACGTCGTTGCCGCTGCCTTTATCCACGGCGCCGATTCGCAGCCACGGCGTGATGTTCTCGATCGCTGCCTGCGCGTTCACACCGCGGCTGCGGTCAATGATGCCGAGCGCGCCACGGCACGGGCCGTTGTGGCTGGTCAGGACGCAGAGCACCTTGTCGCTATCGGGGATGGCGCGCGCTTCCATGAACGTCGCCGGGCTGAGGACGCGGTTGCCGAAATAGCCGGCCAGCCCGGTGCCGTCGGGATGAATCGTCCAGAGGCTTTGAACCGGGATGGCGGGCTTGTCCACGTATTCCCAACGCGAGTAGATGACGCGGCCGTCGGGCAAGACGCTCGGCGTGAAATCGTTGACGATGTTGGCGCTGAGTCGCTGCACGCGCGCGCCGTCACGTTCCATGCGGTGCAGCACGCCGACGGGCGAAATCCAACAATAGGCGAAGCGCGATTCGCGCGTGGACAGGAACGCGATGCCGCCATCGGGCAGCCAGCAGGCGTTGTAGTCGTGCCACGGCCCGTCGGTGATCTGGCGCAGACCGGTGCCATCGGCGTTGATGACGAAGAGGTGGTAGCCTTCCGCTTTCTTCTTCCGCCAACTGAAAAGAACCTCCCTGCCGTCGAAGGAGAGATCGCAGTCGAGGATCTGGCCTTCGGGCGCAGCAACCAGCTCTTTTGTCTCGCCAGTGCGCACGTCATAAACGCAAAGCCCACCGCCCGCCGCGAAACCCTCGACGTGGTAGGTATAGACGTGGCTCGGATTGAGTTCGCGCCGCTTGATCAGCAGCAGTTTCTCGAAACCGAGCCGGCCGACTTTAAGGTCCGCCGCAAGCTCCGGCGACGACTTGATGTGCTCGGTTTCGTCAACAACGGGTTGGGTTGCGCCACGCTGGAGTTTGACGAACTTCGGCAGTGCGCTGTTGGGCGGGCTGATGGCGAAAACCTGAATCTCCGACGCGCCAGGATTGAGGCCACCGTAGCTGCTGAGGAACTTCAGCGTGACGCTGTGCACCTTCGCTGGCGCGGCGAGCTTGATCCGCTGAGGACCGTGGCCCATTTGGAACTGACCTTTCGCGACCGGTTGCGACGTGCTGTCGAGACAGACCTCGTAGTCTTTCCAGCATTCCTCTGCGAACCACGCAGTGCGGCCATAGTAAACGATCTCGGCAACCGTCACCTCGTCCGGCCATTCCAGTTTCAGCGTCGCGCCGTTGCGGTGTGTGGCACCCCGCACGCACCAAGCCTTGCCAACGTCCGCGCGGCTGCCGGCGGCGGGGATTTGGCCGTCCACGGAAAACCTGGCGAGGTATTGACCGCTGTATTCGGAGTCGGCGGTGACGCGGGCTTTCAGTGCGAGGTTTTCCGGCAAGGACGATGGCGCAGCCGTGCCGATAACGGCGGCCAGTGTCAACGGGGCGAGCCAGAACGCGCAACGGTTCAGCCGAACTTCCGTCGCTGGTCGCATTTGTTTCCCAGCCGCGCGCCGCGGCGCGTCAGAGCGACAACAGATACGCGGCAAGATCGTCAGTCTGTTGCGGCGACAGATGTTTGGTCTTGCCGTGCTTGTCGTTCGGATTGCGCGTGGTCAACACATCGCGCATCGTGGTCGCCGAGCCGTCGTGCAGGTAGGGCGCAGTGCGCCAGCCTTCGACCAGCGTCGGCGTGTCGAAGATGTCTTCGGGCTTGTCGAACTGGCCGCGCGTGCCGACATCGTAGGATTTTAGACTGGTGAACAGTCCCGATGGATGGCACTCGGCACAACCGACGGTTTTGTCGAAAAATAACTTCTTGCCCCGCTGCGCCGCAGCGGAGAGTTTGCCTTTCTCCAAGTAAGGGCTGGGAATCGGCTGGAGCGACTTGAGAAATTCCTCGATCGCTTTGGCGTCCTCTTCCGGGCGGACGGCGAAGAGGATGTTCTTGATGCCGGCCCGCACGGCGGTGTCGGCGGTATCGCGCACGCCCATGCTCATTGACGGGGGCGTCTTATGCACCAACAACATGCTCTTGCTGTTCTTGGGATTGCCGATGCCGTCGTTGAGCAGGTCCCAGTTCAAAGCGTCCGTGCGCGCGTCGGAGGAATGGCAGCTCGAGCAGCTCTGCCAGCCTTGGAAACACATCGTGGCATCATTCCACAACGTTTCGCCCTTGCGGACCGTGGTCATCGTGCGCTTCGCGCCGAGCGGGATGGAGGCTGCGGTGACATTCGGCGCCGCCTGGTCAATCACGCTGAGCGAATCGGAGAAATAATTGGCCGTGTAAATCTTCTTGTCAACGAGCGCGATGGCGCGCGGGCCGTTGTCGTGGAGCTTGATGCGGTTGCGCACGCCGACGAGGAACGAGAGGTCGTTTGGCACATCAGCCGCCACGCGCGACGCGGCGTTGTAGTCAATCTTGGCGTTGGGATCAATCGCCGCCGGCATCTTCGCCAGCTTCTCCAGCAGCGCCGGGGCGTCAATTACGCTGACCTCGTGCGTGCCGGCGTGGGTGACGCAGATTTGCTTGCCATCGGCGCTCCAGGCGGCGGCCCACGGGTTGGCCGCGCCGCTGTCCACATTGTCGAGGAGCACGGTGTTGAACAACGCGCACTTGGTGAGATCAATGATGCTCAACGCGTTGGTGTTCATCCATCCGCGCTCAAGCTGGGTCGTCGGCAGATGGAACCGGGCCAGGACGTGTGTGACGCAGGCGAACTTGCCGTCGGGCGAAACGCGGACGTCGCGCAGCAGGCCGCTGCCGTTGGGCAGCGCGATGTCTTTAAGCACCTTGCCGCTGGCGGTGTCAATGATCGTGACCACCGCAGCCACCACGTCGGCGTCGGCGCGACCGGTGTGCAGATGGTTGGCCACCAGCAACAGCTTGCCGTCCGGCGTCACCGCGGCGGCCACAGGTTCGCGGGGAACCGCGACACGGCTGACTTCCTTGCGCTGTGCCAGATCAATCACCGAAACGCAGTTGTTAAAACGGTTGCATACGTAAAGCGTTTTGCCGTCCGGACTGAGCACCGGCGCCATCGCCGTGTGGCCGGTTGGAATGGTGGCAACGATCTTATTCGCTCCGGTATCCACGATGCACACGCTGCTCGACGGGGCAGCGCAGGTGACAAAGAGTTGTTTGCCGTCGGCGGAGAGCACCAGGCCCAGCGGCGAGGCGGGCACGTTGAGAGTGCGTGCGACCTTGCCGCTGGCGATGTCAAAGGTCGCAACTTGGTTGGCTGTAGCGCAGGCGACAAACAGCGTCTTGCCGTCGGCCGTCGCTACCAGCGCCGTGGGCGAAAGCCATCCGCTCTTGGAGCGCGAACCGAAAAGCCCGGCCGTTGCCGAGGGTGTGCTGGTCAAGCAGAGGGAAGTCAGAATCAGTGCTGCGCCGAGCTTGAGGAGGTTCTGTTTCATAGAGCTTTCTTCACGTCGTTCGTTCTACTTCGAGCATGGCCCAATCGTCCAATATGCTTGCGCATATATCCCCACAAATGCCGTGCGAGGTCAATCCCACTTTTGGGTAATACCTCCACGACACGCGCGCCGTCAATCGGCCTTGGTGACTTGCGATGCGCGCGGACGCTGGTCGCGTGGGATATAATCGGGCCAGAGCGGACAGTTCAGGTCAATCCAGCACTTCACCGCGTGTATCTCGTCGCGGGTGAGTTTTACGTCGTGATGGCCGGCATCGAGCACCTGCCAGAGGCGGCTCTTGAGCGTGCCGAAACTCATCGGCTCCGCTTTGGAGTGCCGCAGCCCATACGTGAAATCGAAGTAGTGGACCCAGCCGCCGGCGATTAACGTGCGGTAGGACACGGGCACGCGGTCAGCATCAAGCGTGGCGGTCAGGTTGATGCCGCGCGTGTGGCTCGCGTCGTGGCACCGGACGCACTTCGCGTTCCACACCGGCTGCACGACCTGCTCGTAAGCGAACGGCACCGCGCCCCACGGCGGCGCTTGGAGCGTGCTCGGCGGGCGGAGCGCGGCGATCGTTTGTCGCACTGGCGCGGCGGTCTGGCGATGCTCATGGCAGCCGACGCAGCCGCGTTGCTCGCCCGGCTGCAACTGCGTCACACTTCGCATCCGTTGCAGTTCGTTGAAGTTTTCGTCGAGCGTCTGGAAGTAGAGCACCTTACCCGCCGGCGCGTAAAAGCTCGCCGAGCCGTCTGCCTCCACCGGCACGAGGCCGAGTGCTGTCTTCGCGACGTAGCTCGGCCAGCCGAATGGACCCCTGACCTTGTGGATTGGCGTGGCGTAAAAATCGGCGAACACCGGTCCGTGGTCCCGGCGATACTCGCCGCTGGCCAGCCGCTCCAGGTCCGCACGCACTTCCTGGCAGACGCGGATGTATTTCACCTTCCCGCGCGTCACCGCCGGCTCCAAACCCTGATAGACATCGGCGACGGTGAACTGGCCGAGTTCGGCGCTGGCCAGCGTCGGCACGCTGTCGCCGAGCACTGGTGGCTTCGGTTCCGGCCGCAACAGCGTTGGACACATGCTGCCGATGTCCGGATCGAGATAGAGCAGCTCGCGGTTTCCCCAACGGTCCGCGACGTAAAGCCCGAACCGATCCGCCGGCGCGTGGCTGGCGAGAAAATAATCGCGCGTCACCGGCACCGGGTCGCGCCAGCACTCCTGCCGCGGCCAGTTCATGTTGTAGCGCGGCGTCGTGTCGGGCGTGATGTTCGTGACCGCGTTGGAGTCGAACGGCGCTCTTGCCTTCGCGAGGTCCACCAGACCCAGCGGCCCGTTGTGATCGCCGCCGTGCGAGAAGATGGTGCAGAGAATCTCGTGCGTGCCGGGCACCTCGCGGCCGTTGATGTAGCAGTTGGGCGTGTTGTTGCCGAAGATTAGCTCCGGGTGCGTGCCGTCGGGCCGCACCGCCCAGAGCGTGTGGCCGAAGTCCGCGCCCTTGTCGAGATACTCCGACCGCGTCCAAAGGATGCGCCCGTCACGGGCCACCGTCGGCGTCCACTCGCTGAGGTTGGCGAACGACAGCGGCCGAATGTCGGCACCGTCCAAGCGGAAAAGAACGAACGCCTGCGGCCGCCAGCAGAGGAAACGCGCCCGGCAGCGCGTTGAGATGAACGCCAATCCGCCGTCAGGCAGCGGACACGGATAATAATCATGGAACGGCCCGTCGGTGAGTTGCCGCGCCTTGCCGCCGCCAGCGTCCATCGCCATCAGGTGCCAGTAAGGCTCCTGTTCGCCTTCGCGGCTTTTCTGCGGCCGGTAGGCGAAGTAAACCTTCCGCGCCTCGAAATCCGCCATTGCGTCGCGCGCGATGCCGTTGGTGGCGTCGAAGAGCGTTGTCAGCTTCGCCGCCGCCGGCTCCAGCCGCCCGTCGCGTTGCGGCACGTCCAGCACGCAGATGCCGCCGCCTGGCTTGAACTGCGAGTCGAGCACGTCGCTGTAGTTGTGCGATGAAAGATATGGATGGCGTTTGACGAACAGCACCTTCTGCAACGCCACGAGGTCTGGATCGCGGAACATCAGCCGCCGCTTCGCCAGCCGCGCGTCGAGATAAAGCGCCTCATCCTCACCCACCGTCAGTCGCTGACGCAACGCTGCCAACTCCTTCCGCTCGCCTGCGATATCCACGCCTTTCGCCGCGAGCCGCGCGATCATCTCCGCCATCTGCGTCAGCACGCGCTCCGCTGGTTTCATCCTTGCGATGCGTTCCCAATACGGTTCTCCACCCGGTAGCGCCGGCCGATCCTTGAACAGCGGCGAGAGATGGTCCGTCGTGCTAATCCGCTGCCACGTCGCGCGCTCGCACAGGAAGGAGTAGCGCACCAGCCCGTCGTGCGTCACCGGTTCCGGCAATGGCGCAGGCGGGACGTAGGGCGCGGCTGGGCGCCCAGCGGCCAGGTTGGTCGCCTTCACCTTGCTGACGGTCTTCCACTGGTTGCCGTCGAGGGAAAGGCGGACCTCAAAATCCACCGGCACACGGTCGCGATAGTGCCCCTCGCGGTCGCGCGAGAACACGATCTTTGCAACCTGTGCTGCGGTTGGCAGTTCGATCTGCGCCCACTCCTCGCTGCCCGTCGCCGCGATCCAACTGTGCGCGTTGCCGTAAAGCCCGTCGTTGAGATGCTCGATCTTGTGGATGGCGTGACCGCTCAGGCACGACGACGCACTGGCCTTCGCGCCGTCCTTGGCCAACGCGAGATTGCGCTTCCCGTCCGCGCCGTAAACTTCCAGTTCGTCCACGCACGGCTGGCCGCCGCTGCTGGCGTGGACGACAAACCGCGCGAACTTCGCCTCCTGCACCGGAAACGTGACGATGTTCGGCTGGTCGGCGCGCACGACAAACCCCGGAGCCGCAGCCGACACCACCGCAACGCCGGCGCAAGCCATCATCAATCCCATGATCAGCTTGATCTTCTTCATGACAGCTCTCCCATGAAAGGCATAAGACAATCTTGTGGTTACCGCGGACAGTTTACGAGAATCCACCCACCAACGCCATAGAGTTTCTGGCCAAATCATCATCAAATTTTGGCCGCGCCGTCGGCTCATCGAATGGAGCTTACGCTGACAGCCAGTTCGCCTTCGCAGATGACGCGGAAGCCGACGTCGTGGACTTTTTGCCATGACTCGTAGGCGCGACGCACGGAGGAGCCGGCGTCGGCGGGACGGTCGGCCCATGAACCGCCGCGCGCCACTTTGCGCCCGGCGAAGATCTCGTCATTGCGGCCGTCGTCTTCGCGATAGGGATATGGGCGGTAGCTGGAGCGGGTCCATTCGCTGACGTTGCCAATCATGTCGCGCAGGCCCCACGCGTTCAGCTCGGTCTGGCCGACGTAGTCCACCACGTGCCACTTGTCGCGGAACCGCTCGTCGTGCAGCGGGAAGTTCATTTCCGGCAGATACGGTTTGCGCACTGGCAGGGCACTGGGGCCGTCGAAGCTCATTCGATACCAGCGCAGCGATTGGTCGGCGAGGTTGGCGAAGCGGCTGAAGTCGCTGTCCATCGTGCCGTAGAAGAATTGCGTGTCGGTGCCGGCGCGCGCGGCGTATTCCCACTGCGCCTCGGTCGGCAGCGTCATGCGCAAGCCGGTCTTGCGGCTGAGCCACTGGCAAAAACGCATCGCTTGCTGCCACGAGACACGCGCGACGGGCTGGTTGGGGTGATTGGCGATGTGGCCGGGGACGGTGTGGTCCATGTAGTGCATGTCCACGTAGCGCGTGTCGTGTTCTGGATCGAACCGCGCGAACTGGCCGTTGGTGACTTCGGTGACGGCCATCCAGAATGGCTCCTTCACGCGCACGGCGCTGCGCGGGCGCTCATCCGGCGCGCCGTCGAGGCTGCCCATGACAAGCTCGCCCGCCAGAATCCGCGCGAGCGTCATCTTAATGCCGTTACCGAGTTCGATGACGTGTGGAGCGGCGGTTGCAGCCACCGAAGCGTCCGCAGCCTTCAGTCCGTCGGGCTTGGCCGGCTCAATCGTCGGCGGCGCGACGAACTTCACTGGCGTTCGCTTCTTGAACGCTTCCTCCGCTGCCTTGAACTCGGCTTCCGTGTCGGTGTTGTTGTTGGCGAAAAGCTTGGAGAGTTCGAGCCGGCGCTGGCCCTGGTCGCACTCGCACGCCGGTTTCGCCGGAGCTTTGCCTTTCGCCGGCTTTGCGGCGCGATTCGGCGTGCCCAGTTCCGCCAGCTTCGGCGGACTCCAACTGCCGATGCGCGGCACGTTCAGGTCAATCCAGCAGTAAAGTCTCTCCCGCGCCTCACGGCTCATGTCGTCGAGTTTTACGCCGTGATGGCCCTTCTCCAGCATCTGGAGCAGCAGGCTTGTCGAAGCGTGGTATTCCATCGGCGTCAGCAAATCCATGTCGCTCTCGACGCCGGCACGGTGAATGTAGGGATGAAGCGTGTCATACGCGGCGTCGGGAGTCTTGAAACACGGCTTACTACGCGGGCCGACGGTCGCAGGCTTGTCGTGGCAGCCGATGCAGTATTTCTCAAGCACCGGAAACACCTCGTGCGCAAAGGCGAACGGGCGCGGCGGGCCATACCACGGCTGGAGCGGCTGGCTCTTGCGCTTGTCGGCGGCGGCGCGTTGCAGCGGCAGCGTTTCCATCCGGCGCTCGTGACAACCAACGCAGGAAACGCGCTCGCCGGGCATGGCCACGAGCCAGCTCCGCATCAATTGCACCGCGCGGCCTTCGCCGTCGAGCGGTTGGAGCGAGACGGGTGTGTTGGCGGGAATCTGGAAACACGCGGAGCCATCGGCCTCGACGCGCGCCGTGCCGAGGACGCGTTTCACGTCCCAGCCGGAGTTGATGCCGATGAGGTCGAAACCGGCTCTGTTGAGGTAGCCGAAGTGATAGGCGAAGACGCGCAGGGTCTTGACAGTGCCGCGCGGCACGCCTTGCAGGCCGGGGCCGCTGTAGATGTCCGCAATGTGAACTTCCGCCATCCGGCTCTCCGGCACGATGCGGTCGGGAATCACCGGCGGTCGCGGGCGCGCGACGAGCGGCTGCGGCTCGAACAACGCCGCGCCCTCGAACTCCGCGATGAGTGTTGCGTTGTCGAACACGTCCACGAGATAGATGCCCCACAGGCTTTGCGGCGTCGGTTTCATCGAGACGAGGAAATACTTGCTGCTGAGCGGATGCGGATGCGTGGTCAGCGATGGCAGTTCCTTGAGGTAATGATGATTGATGATGGCGTCGCAAACCGTGCCGGCGACGGGCTTGCCGTGGCCGGGGATGAGTTGCAGGAAGCCCGTCTGCTCCGCCGGCAGGATTTCCGGCGTCACGGCGATGGGCTTGCCTTCCTCGCCCCATTCCTTCGACGCGGGCCGGTAGCGGAACGGATACGCGCCCGCCAGCGCGGGATCCATGAGCGCCATCCGACCGCAGTCACCGTGATCGTGATGGCCGCTGATGATGCCGACCATCCGCGTCGGATGATCGGGCACGGGCTTCGCGAAGCGAAACGCGGTCGGGAACCACGAGTTGCTGCCGTAGAGCGCGAGCTGGCCGGTGCCGTCGGGATTCATGCTCATGCGCCGACGCGAGAAATAATGCGGGATGTCGCTGTATTCCCAGCGTTGATACGACATACGCCCGTCGTTGAGCACGACCGGGTCGTTGCCGTGGTCTTGGTCGAACGTCAACTGCTGTAGTGTGCCCGCCGTCGGATCAAGCAGGTAGAGCGTCGCCACGTGGTAATTGCCGCCGAGGCAGGGCACGCCTTGATAGTTCGCGGTCGAGGCCACGATGAGCTTGCCGCTCGGCAGGTAACACGCGTCAAAGAAGTCGAGGTCGGGGAAACTCTTCGGCGTCAACTGCTCAAGCCCGCCGCCGTCACTGCGAATCTGGAAAATGGCCCAGCGATTTCGATCGTCAATACTGGAGAAGAGCATTCGGTCGCCACCGAAGTCGAGACGCACGTCACGCAGGATGCGGTTGTCATCGGACTTGTAGAGCCGCTCCAGTTTCGGCTGGCCGCGCAAGTTGGTGAGGATGGCGATTTCGTTGTCATGACCGCTGCGCGGCATCGAAGCATGGCATAGATAGTTCGCCGAAATGAAACCGGTGGCGGTGGCGGGCGTTCGCCGCACCACGAGCAGTTTGTCGAAGTCGAGCAGCGGATTCGCCAGCAGCGCAGCGCGCACACCGGCCAGAAGCTTCTCGATCTCTGTCGGCTCGGCAGGTTTGCCTTCCGCAAGCAACTTCAGCATCGCGGCGCGCTTGCTCTCATACTCGGCCAGCGCCTTGCGGTGCGTCGCCGCGTCATATTTGCTGGGGAAAGTCCTCTCCAAGTCCTCGATGGCCAGTCGCACCGATTCCGGCGTGGTGCTGTTGAGCAACGCCACCTGCGCCTGCACGCGCGCACGTAGCGCGTTGAGCCGCGCCCGCTCGGCGCGCTGCTCCGGGCTGAGCCGTTTCAGCTTCACGCCATCAGGCACTTGCAGTCGCAGCGCGCAGATGTGTGGAAACGCCCCTTCGCGCCGGAGCATGATGCTGTGCGCGCCGCGCTCGATCCGCAGCGTGCATTGCTTCTCCCACTTGGCCGACTTCGTCTGCCAACTGCCGGTTACGCCGGCGAAACCTTTGTGGGCCACATTCCCGTCCACGCTGATCTCCACCGGCCGCGAGTCATGCGCCGCATACAACGCCGACAGCGTGTAGTCCGCCGTCACCGGAAACTCGATGACATACTCCGCGCGGTCCGGCGAGATGCCTCCGTGCCAGATGCACGAGTGCGCATCGGCATACGGCTGGCCTTTCAGGCTGACGCGGACATTGCCGTCGTCGAAATCGCGGGCTTCGATGTTGAACTCCTCCACTGCAAGGGCAGGCAGAGCCGCCAACAGAAAGGCCGCGATACGGATAATTGGTTTCATTTTGTGGCGCAGTTGTGCCTGTCGGACCGGCCGATAATCTATCAAACGCTCCTCCTTCCACGCCATAGAGTTTCTGGCCAAAGCATTATCAGATTCTGGCCGGAGCACGGGATGGTGTTTTTTCCTTCCCTCTTTCCGGTTTGGTTTTACCATCCAGCCACGCAGGATGCACGATGACAGACGACGAGATAATGATTCAGCTTTCGCATCGCCTGATGGAACAGGTCGAGGAGGTCATTGACTGCACAGTGGGCGTGGGGGTTCTTGCTGCGGGGAAGCGAGCCGGACGGGTGCTCAGCCTGACGCCGCTGCATCGGGGACTGGGCTTTACTTTCCATCCAGGCTACGAGTTTCCGCTGCACGCTTCCGCCCCCGGCAAAGCTCTGATCGCTTGGCTGCCCGATGCGGAGCTGGACGTCTTGCTCGCCACGTATCCATTCATCCGCTTCAACGACAACACCATCACAGATCGGGCGACGTTCAAGAAGCACCTGAAGCAAAGCCGCGAACAGGGTTTCACGACCGATTTCGCGGAAGAGTTCGTGGGATGTCATTGCGTGGGGGTTCCCATCCTCAATGAGAACGGCTATCCCGTCGCCACCATCTGGACCACGGGGCCTTCGGAAAAGGTCACGGCGCGGACCATGCCCGGTTTTGCGAAGAAACTGAACGAAGCCGCGCGGGAGATCGCCCGCCGCCTGCGCGACCGAACCGCGCGGGACCCGGATCGTTACCGCGCGCTCAAGGTCGAGCAGGCATGCTGCATGATCAAGTCCCATCTGTCCGCCGCGGACTTTGTCATCGAAAGCGTGGCCAATGAACTGCACGTGAGTTACTCCTGGTTCCGCAAAGCGTTCAAGAAGGAGACCGGGCTGTCACCCAAGGGCTATTTCCTGCGGCTCAAACTGGATTGCGCCAAGGAGCTTCTCAGCCAGGGCGACGAGACCATCAGTGAAAGTGCCGAGAGACTCGGGTTCGAATCAGCCAGCTACTTCTCTATTTTCTTCAAGAGCAAGACGGGTCTGACTCCAAGCCAGTTCCAGAAAAACACCACTGATCGCGCCTCCGGCGGACGGCGTTTACGGTAGGCGTTTGCACAGGTCGTCGCGGTAGAGGCCGATCTCGTCGAACGGAATCGGCGCGAAGCCGATCGCAGCGGCGGCGGATGGCTTCAAGCGGAAGTCGCCTTTCACGGCGTTCGCAAAACCGGAATTACTGCCCGCCTCCTGATTGCCCATGAACTCGTTCACGCCGCGGTCTCGGACGGCGAACTTGCCGCAGCGGACGGCGAGATTGCGCCAGATGTGGTTGGCGTCGGCGTTTTCGCGGAGGGCGGCCAGTTCGGGATAACGGGTGGAGTAGGGCGGCTGGGTGATGTCCACTTGCTTCAGCGCGCCAGCGGCCATCGGTTCGCCCAAGAACTGCTCCCAACGCTTCTGGCCCCACGGCGAGAAGCTGATGGCTTGTTTGCAGTCCACGAAGAGATTGTTGTCCACGATGTTGTCCTTGCCGCCGTGGATCTGCACGCCGCCGAAGTTGCCGTCGGCGCAGCGCCAGAAAATGTTGCCGTAGATGAGCGTGCCGCTGATGGCGTCGTCGAGCCGGATACCTGCCGAACCGCACGAGCGCCCGCTGCCGATGTGGTGGAAGAAGTTGTGGCGATAGACGACGCCGCGATAGGTCGGGTTGCCGAACACGTCCACGCCACCCTGATCGTCGGACTCCAGCACGACGTGGTGGACCTCGTTGAACTCGACGAGATGGTTATTGCCCTCGACGCGCATCGCGCTGCTGCCGATGTGGTGCATCCGGTTGTGCGCGATGCGGATGCCGACGCCGTTGGCCAGCACCGCCGGCGTGTAGGTGTGATCAATCCGCGACAGGTGGTGGATGTCGCAGTTCTCAACGAAATGCCCGCATGGCATGAGCGTCTTGCGGTCACCGCCGCGCAGAATCGTGCCGCCGCGGCCCATCCCGTAGATGTCACAGCCGAGCAGGCCGTGGCCCTTGCCGCCCTCGACTGTGACGCCGTCGCCAGCGAAATTCCGCACCGTGCAGCCCGCCAGCAGGCAACGCTCGCCGCCCTTGATGCGCAGACCGTCGTCGCGGCCCGTCTCCCACGTCAGCCCACGGAATGTTACGTGCGCGACACCGTCCAGTTCCACGAACGGCGCGGCGAACATTGAGATTTCCACTGGGTAGTTCTCACTGGTTAGCCGTGGATAGTAATCAGGCGACTGCTTCAACCACCACATCCAACCGGACCGCCCGCGGTCCGGATTCGACGACGGCCAGAAGTAGAGCACGCCACGGCTGCGGTCGAGATACCATTCGCCGGGCCGGTCAATCTCCGAGAGCAGGTTCAGCGCGAAATAGCGGTGGTTCTTGGCAAAACCGTAGTTGTGCAACGGTGGCGCTAACGTGATGAGCCGCTGCGCCGTATCAATCGAGGCGATCTTCTCATAGGAGTCGGCCCAATCGTGGAACCAGTAGCCGTAGAGCCACGCATCGCTCTCGTCCTTCCAACGCACGGGCCGGTCGCTGTCGTAAATGAACTGGCCGCCAACACTGTGCGGCCGGCCGCGCTTGTCGGCTTGCTGCGGGCCAAGCACTTCGCCGGTCATCACGAACCTGTCGTTCGGCCAGCGGGCGATTTCCATCGGTTTGCCATCGAAGAACAGCTCCAGCATCGGCTTCCTCGGCCTTGCGCCGTAGGTGCCCTTCGGCGCAAACGCGCTGAGATCACTGATGCCCTGCGCCTTCAGTTCGGCTTGCCAGACCTTGCCGCGCGACTCCTCCGGCAACCGCGCCAGCACTGCCGGGTCCGTGACGCGCGTGAAACCGCTGACGCGCACGCCGCCCGTAAAACGCGGCGTCTCCTTGTCGAACGCGGCATAGACGATGGGCGCTTGCTCCGTGCCAGAATCCTCAGCGGTGAGCTTGAACGTCTGCTTCACCGCGTATTCGCCGCCACGGACGCAAACAGTGACATTGCTTTTCCTCAGCTTCCGAATCTCGTCCCGCGCACGCTCCAGCGTCGCGAACGGTTGATCCTTGGTTCCGGGGTTCTTGTCGTCGCCCTTCGGCGAGACGAAGAGCGTGACGGCGGGCGTTGGCCATTTCGGCGGCGGCATCCGCGAGGCAGCCGGGTCGCGGACTGGCTGGCCTTGCTCAATCCGTTCGAGTTCCTTCGTCCGCTCCGCCGCTTCCCGCTTGTGATGCGGCGGCGCGTCGGCCATCGCAGCGATCTTGGCAAGCTCCGCCTTTGCCGCGGCGTAGTCCTTCTGCTGCGCGTGGCTCGCGGCGATCCGCAACTGCGCCACGCTTCGGTAGTGCGCCGGCGCGTCCTTCGCCGCCACGACCTGCGCATACGCGGCCCGCGCACCTCCAAGGTCACGCGCTTGCCAGCAGAGTTGGCCTAGATCGAATAGCGCGTTGAGCCGGTCACAAGAGTCAAGACTGGGCGATTCCAGCAAGGCACGGTAATGTTCGCGCGCGCCGGCAAAGTCCTTCCGCTCGCGGCAGAGGCGCGCCAAGTTCCGCCGCGCGCCCGGTGCCTGCGGACCGCAAAACTCGACGGCGCGCAGAATTTCCGCGGTGGTCAGCGCGCGGCTGTAGATTGCGACTTCATCCACGTCGAGCACGACCGAACCGAGGCCGTGGTTGGCATAGCCGACGCGGAACTGGCCACTCTGCGGCGGCGGCGTGTAATCGCCGTCATACGGGCCGGAGGCTGCGAGCACACCGTCCACGTAGATGTGCATCTCTCGCCCGTCCCAACTGACCGCCAAATGATGCCACACGCTGTCACTCACCGCTGCGCTGGCGTGGATACCGATCGAATGCGACGGCTTCGGTCGGCCGATTTCAAAACCGAGCGTGCGGAGCGGATAATTCACTGTCAACCGCCAGCCGTCCCAGTAGCCGGTGCCGACGGAGAGCAGCGTGCCGTTAGTGGACTCGTTGTTGCCGCGGTGCACGCCGGGGCCGTTGAGCTTCACCCACGCCGCCGCCGTGAACAACTTCTTCGTTACCGCAAACGGCTCTGCTGCGAGATAGCCTTGATCGAGCCGCACGGCCTTCTTCTGCGGCCAGCGGCCCTCGATGACGCGCAGTTGCTCCGCCGGCACGCCAGCTTTCGGCTGGAGCTTGAAACTCAGTGGTGCAACCGCACCTGCCGCCGGCACGGTGCCGCCGTCCACGTTCTCAAACGTGTAGAACCGCGCGAGCGAATCATCCGCTGCCATCGCGTCGCGATGTCGTTGCCACGCCTCGAACGAACCGTCGGTGGTGGCTGAGTCCACCCTCGCGGTGTGGCACGCGACCACCAGAGAGCAGACGACAAGAGGTTTGATTGGGTGGTTCATTGTTGGATTATGGAACGCAAGCGGTTCACTTCGCCGGCTTGAGGAGCGACTCCTTGGTGTGCGAGAACACCGGCGGAACGCCTTGGAGCTGGACGTGGAAATCTTCGACGACGCCGATGCTGGGCTTGTCGAGGCGCAGGCTCCAGATTTCGCCGGCGGAATCGCTCTTCGGCTTGGCAACAAACTGGTGGGCCTCGGCGATGTTGTCCTTCTCCTCAACGGTGCGGCCGCCGGGGTCGCGCAGCGCGGCCTTGATGCGCTCGCCGGGGTTGTCGCCGGAAACTCTCACGGCAAACTCCTTCGTGCCCGCCGGCACCCAAAAGAAATACTCGCCGGTGGTGCCGAGGAAATGGATGGAGCCGCTCGCGGAGTAGAGGCAAACGCGGTGGGTGGCGGAGTTCACGGTGGCAGTCCAATTGTGCGCCTCGCAGATGATCTTGTGCGCGCCGGTTTCGGTGGCTCGGAAAGTGTAGGAGGTTTCGCCTTCGCCTTCTGCATCCTTCAGCTTCGTGAGCCTGCCGGATGGCGCAATGAGGGTCACGGGCGCGGGTCGGGGCGTGCCTTTGCCGACGGGGTGGATGAGGACGGTGAACGCAGCCTGCTGGTCAGCTTCGGCCCAGATCAGCCATTCCGACAACTCGCGCTGGCGGGCGGTGGAGCGTCGTTTGGCATCGGGCGTCGCGCTCGGCAGCGCCGGCTCGAAGCGGATGTCCTTGGCTGCGAACTTCGTGATCTGTTTGAAACTGCGATGTGGCATCCACTCGGCGATCAGTTTCGGTGTAAGGCGGTGCGTCACGCTCTTGCCGCCGCGCTTGACGATGAGCGTGCCGGTGAGATCGCGCAATCCCGCGCCGCCGGACATGTCGTGATAGGTCATCGGCAGCCGGTTGTGCGGGTCGGTGATGGTGCAGTTGGCGAACCGGATGTTACCGAAGTCTTCTGTCGCGCCCGAACTACTCGACAATGAAATCGGTGCCGTTGCCGGCTGGTTGGTGGCAGCATTGATGATGGCGCAGTTCACGAAGCTCACGCGCGCGCCACTGGCCGGTTTATCACCGACGACGATGCCAGCCATCTGGGCCGACTCGAATTTGCAGTTGATGAAGTCCATCGTGCCCTTAACGCTGGCGGTATCACTGTCGTTGCCGGTGATGAAACCTGCCGAGCGCCGGCAGCCGACGGAGCGGCAGTTCTCGATGCGGATGGAAATCGGCTTGGAGGCCGCTTTCAACGGTCGCAGGTAGAGCACGTAGGCGTCGCCGCGGTTGTTCTCGGAGACGCAGTTGCGCATGACGCAGTTGGAGAGTTCCTCCGACTCGTGGTTCGGCTCGAAGTCAATGCCCGCCTCCGGCGCGGTGCCCCACGTGTCCTTGAACACGCAGCGCTCGATGAGCAGGTTGCGCGCGCTGATGACGCTGATGCCCTGGCGGTAGTTGTTGACGCAGGCCACGTCGCGGATGACCACATCGGAGCACGGCACGCCCTTGCGCGCCACGCCAAGGTAGATGCCGTCGCCACCGCTGTCGGCCAGCGTCAGCCCGACCACGCGCACGCGCGCGCAACTGTGGAAGTTGAGCACGTGCCGCCACTCGGCGTGTTTGTATTGGGTCTTGTCGTCGTAGTCCTGCTTCCACATCTTCAACGTCGCGCCGTAGCCGGTCAGCGTGATGTTGGTCTTCGAAGACGCGTTGAAAAGCGCATCGCCCGTTCCCTTGAACCCACCGCGCTTGGCCTGCACGACGACGCCTTTCTCGAAAACGATCTCCTGGTTACTGGCGAGCTGGAGATTGTCCGTGATCCACGTCGCGCCGGTGTTCTCGATGATGAGCTTCTTGGCGCCGGAGTTGATGGCCGCCTGCAACGCGGCGGTGGAATCGGCAGGATCGAATCCCCACCACGAGGCGCGCGCCTCCTTGCGTTTGCCCGAGCGGATCTCCTCGACAGCGGTGGGATTAGCCGAAGGCGGCGCGGCGGCGACGAGGCTGGACAGCGACAGAATGAAAACTGCAAGCCATTTCATAGTCATACGATCTCCCAACCTTTCCGATACGAGCCTTTGAAAATGGCGTCGGCCGCGGGCACACCGCGAGCCTTCATCTGCGCCGCGTCCCAATAGAGCTTGCGACCGGTGCGCAGTGACGCCGTGCCCAGCAGCGACAACTCGGTGAGCCGCGCGCCGTATTCGAAGTTGGCGCTGGCCGCCGGACCGCCCTTGATGGCGTCGAGCCAATCGCGATGATGACCCTTCGAGCGCGGGAGGCTCTCGGCGGGCTTCTTGTAAGCGGCTGTCTTTTTGATCGGCAGCAGCCGCGGCTGGCCGCCCGCGCCCTCACAAAGCATGAGTCCCTTGTCGCCGACGAACAGCGCGCCGCGACTCGGCAACGGCTGGCCTTCCGTTTCCTCTGGGCAGGCCGGCTTCAGCCCGCCGTCATACCACGTGACCTTTACGGGCGGTTTGTCGCCGCGCGCGCCGAAGTGGTAGTAGCAAATCTGGCCGTGCGGCGCGATTTCCTCGTTCATGTTGCCAGCGGGACACGCCTCGACGGTCAGCGGCTCGCGTAGGTCGAGTGCCCAGCACGCGGAGTCGAGGTCGTGGCAGCCGAAGTCGCCGAGCGCGCCGTTGCCGAACGCCCAGAAATCGCGCCACGTCACCGGCGCGTAGGCCGGATGCCACGGACGCGGCTCACGCGGACCGATCCAGAGGTCCCAGTTCAAACCCGCGGGCACCGGCAGCGTCCCCGTCGGGCAGCCCGTGAGCTGTTTGTTCCAGCGGTTCGCGCCAACCCACGCGTGGACCTCGCGCACCGTGCCGATGGCACCGTCCCAAATCCACTCGCACGTCAACCGGATGCCGACGCGCGAATGGCCGGGATTGCCCATCTGCGTGGCGACGCCGGTCTCCTTCGCGACGCGCGCGACCTGTCGCGCCTCCCAGATGTTGTGCGTGAGCGGTTTTTCGCAATAGACATGCTTGCCCGCGCGCATCGCCAGGATCGAGACGTAAGCGTGCAGGTGGTCGGTCGTGGCGCAGAGGACCGCGTCAATCCCCTTCTCCTTCTCCAGCATCACGCGGAAGTCTTCGTATTCGGCACAGCGGAAATTCGGCGTCTTCTCGCCGTAATGTTTCTCGATCTCCGCGCGCACCGGCTTGCGCCCGCCAAGACCGCGGTAATAGAACGGATCGAGATCCCACTGCTCCGCCGGGTCGGCGACGGCGATGAATTGTGCGTCGGTTTCGTGGAACAGCGCGCGGAGGTTGGAGCGCCCCTGTCCGCCAGCACCGACGAGCGCGATGTTGATCTTCTCGCTGGGCGGAACAAACTTCGGCCCGCCGAGCACGTGGCGGGGAATGACGTTGAAGAGCGCGATGGTGGAAGCAGTCGTTCGAATGAATTGGCGTCGGGTGGTTTTCATGGATGGGAGGGTTTCTGGTTTGCACGGAGTCTATCGAATCGGAGACGCTTTGCCTATCATCTCGAACGTCAATCCGCCGAACTGGAACGGCGTGGCGTCGAACTTCACGCGCAGGACGTGACGGCCGGCAGGGAGGCGCACGGTCTTCGCGGGCAGCGGCTTGTAGTCGTCCCACCAACTCCTGCCCGTAGTGAAGTCGGTGCCGAAGGCGAACTCCGTCAACGGCTTGCCGTCGAGTTCAAGGTAGATGCGGTCGGATTTGTTGGACGCAAAGCCTTGGCCGTCAACGCGGGCGACGGAAGGCGCCACCTTGTAGTTGTCGGTTTTCTCCACGTCCACCGTGTAGCGGACCCACATGCCGCGCTGCGAAGCACCGATGCCTTTTTCGTTCGGCGCGTTGATGCCTTCGTCGGGGCGGAACTTGAGGTCCCATGGCGGCTTCCCGTAGGTATTTTGCTTCGAGTAGGTGAAGTAAGCCACGCGCTGGCCGCCTTCGTCGTAGTAGCCGGGGATGATGCGGCCGGGAATGGCCTGCGGCTTGTCGAGATAAGGCGCGCTCTTTCCTGCGTCGGGCCAGTTCACTTCCAGCGTGAGCGGCTTCGACATGCCGACGACGCCGTCCTTGTCGCGCGCCATCGCGATGAGAATGTTCTCGCCGAGGTAGAGTTGCCTTGCCGGCAGCGCGAACGTCGCCGATGCAGCGGCTTTCTCGGCACGGATGCGGCCGTTGGTGAACAGCATCACGTTGGTCGCGCTCGATGCCGTGACTTTGAACATCACCTCATCGCCCTGCTGCACCACGCTTGCGGGTTTCGCGAGTCGCAACGTGACGGCGGGTTTCTTCCTGCGGCCGAGGTTTTCCTCATAGACGCGCACGTAATCCACCGTCAGCGCGTCAGGCCATTTGCCGTCGGCATAGTCGCCCTGCCAGCCCTTGGCGCGTTTCGGGTCGCGGAAACAGCCTGAGATGAGCACGTGCATCGGCTGCGTCGTTACCGGCACCTCGTGGTAGTCGAGCCGGAACGTCTCCTTGCCGTCGCAGTAGAAGACGTATTCGAGAGGCGTCCATTCCACACCGACGACGTGGAACGCGCTCCAGTCGCCCACGTCCACGTCGTGTTTGCCGCGCGAGACGCGGTAGAGTGTGTCGCCATCGAGTTTGCCGACGTGCTTGTTGTCCTCGGCGGCGTAATCCAGTTGCGCGTCGAAGTGGACGTTGTGCGCAAACTCCGGCTTCGTCTTCGGCTTGTGGAAGTCCTCGAAGATGTCAATCTCCTGCCCCATCTTGAACGGGTTCGGCCCGACCTCGACGCCGTAGAGCCAGACAGCGCCCCACCAACCCGGTTCGCGCGTGAACCGCACGCGCGTCTCGTAGTAACCGTAGGTGCGCTGGAACTTGCCCTTGGTCTGGATGCCGTTGTGGTAGCGGTAAGTGCCGTTGGCGTCGCGCGTGACCTTGATGACAAAGTTGCCCTTGCCATCCACATCTGCGTGGTCGTCGCAACGCAGGCCCTTTGCGCCATTCCAGCAGAATGCCTCGCCATGTCTGGCGCGCGACCATTTTGATTCATCCAGCTTGCTGCCGTTGAACTCGTCGCTGAACACGAGCTTCCAGTTCTTGCCCGCCGGTGGATCGGCGAGGGTCGGAACACTTGCTGCCGCCAGCGCGAATGGCAGCATTTGGAGGAAGCGAAAGGCATTCATAGTTCGGCTCCGCATGTCGCGATTGAACCCGCCAACGCCCCCGTCCGTCAATCGCGTTTCCGCTTCGGTTTCGGGTTGGAACACAAAGTCGGGCGCAGGTCGGGATTGACGGGGTGCGGACAAGTCGGTATGGTTCCGCCGCTTTTTCCCGAAGCGGACGACGGGAAACGCCCATAGGGTGGCAAGGTAGCTCAGTTGGTAGAGCAGCGGACTGAAAATCCGCGTGTCGTCGGTTCGATTCCGACCCTTGCCACCATTTTCTTCTGTCTGTGATGCAAGAACTTGGGGGACTGCGAGGGGCGAATGTCAGTGAAATTGTCAGTGAAATCACTGACAGTTCACAATTCGGCTGCACTCGCTGACTACTCGCCCAGAACTCGCTAACGTCGGAATCTTCGAACGTTTTACCCTCACAACCATGAGGACCGACGTGAAAATTCGATTCCGTATGTATCGCCGACGCAACGGCGTCTTCTATTGCGAGGACGGTGCTACCGGCAAGCAGGAGAGCCTAGGCACCAAGACCCGAAACGAGGCCGAGCGATTGATTCACGCAAAGAACGAAGCCCACATCCAACCCAGCGTGAATCTGCAGATCGCGCGTGCTTATTTACTCCAAGCTGCATTGTTACGCTCTATTGGAATAGTTGCTCAGACAAGTTCCCTGACTTGACAGAAGATACCCTCGATGACGCGCCGGGATTGTGGGGCGACGATGCGCTGCCAGTAGCGGCGGGCGGCCCGCGGGCTAACAGCAAGTTTGTCGAGGAACTGTAGGAGTTCGTCCTTGAGGGTGCGGACGCTGTCGAACGCGCTGATGCCGTTAAAGAGGACGGGGTTCATGCAGAGCATGTCCAGTTCGGCTATCTGGCGGCGAAGCGCGGCTTGCGCGGCGGCGCGGTTTGCATGAGGCCGCTGCCCGTCGAGGACTTGCCGGACTGCGGCATCGCATTCGCCGACAACCCGGCCAGCCCGGCGCAGGTGGCGGAGGCACTCGGCGGGATGGCGGGCCAGTTCGCCGGCCGCGTCGCGATCGGGGACGGCTGATGAAGGCCGTTGCCAGCGGTCGAGCAATAACCGCAACCGGTCCACTGTCATGCACTCGCGGCCAAAGATGGCTTCCATGGACGCGAGGACGGACTTGAGTTCACGGGCGTTGCCAGGCCAGTATTTGCAGCGAAGTTCGCCAAGGACGTCGTCGGGCAACGGATCGGCATCGCCGCCGGCAATGCGCCGCCAGAGACATTGAGCGAGAACGGGGATGTCCTCCGGGTGGTCACGTAACGGCGGCGTGGTGATTTCGATGCCGCGCAAACGGTAGTAAAGGTCTGAACGAAACTTCTCAGCTTCGACCATGGCTTTCAGGTCGCGGTTGGTGGTCGCGATGACGCGGGCCGCGACGGCGGTGTCTGTGCTATCGCCAACCCTCCTGACCTTCCCGCTCTGTATAACGCGGAAGACGGCGGCCTGCTGCGCGGCGGTCAATTCGCTGATCTCGTCGAGGAAAAGAGTGCCGCCATCAGCGAGCAGCCACAGGCCGGGTCTCTCGGCTGTTGCTCCGCGGGTCTGACCGAAGAGTTCCGAGTCGAACAGGTCAGGCGGGATAGCACCGCAGTTGACGGTGACGAATTTGCCGGAGCGGCGGGCGCTCTGGTTGTGGATGTTGCGGGCCGCGTTCTCCTTGCCGGTGCCCGGCTCGCCCAGAATCAATACCGGCGCCAGTGATTGCGCCGCGACCATGATCAGGCGGCGGACGTAACACGCGCTCTCGGAGTTGCCGACGTAGCTCTTGGCCAGCTCATCAGGAATCAGCACCTGCGGAAGCAGTCCCTTCCATGAGCGTGCGAAGTCGCCGGAGTCGGCTGCGGTGACGTCTCCGTTTTGCGCCTCTCCCCCGGTCTTGGCCCAGAGTTGGCGGAAGATGTCAGCGGAAGTTCCGATGACATAGATGTTCCGCTCCTGCTGGGAACCGGCGTGTTTGAAGAACGCGCGGAGGCTCTGCTCCAAGCGTCCCGCGCTTTTGTAACCGCCATCGAGAACGGGAATCCGCCGCCGCCCGGTCAGAAGAGAGGCCAGTGACTTCGCTTCGTGCTTGGCGCGGAGGGAAACGTGGTCGGTTGACTTCCGCAACGCCTCAAGCTGCTCTTTCGGGACGACGTAAGCCGTCGCGGGTTGCTTATCGCGCGCCGTTGCCAGCGAACCATTCTCATCGGTCTCCAGCGTTGTGGATTCTATTTGGAGAATCCCCTGGCTCATCCAGACCTTGAGCGCATCGGTTTTCATGTTCCTTGTTCCTCTCGTGCGATGGTCGCGGTCGAGCTTCCCGGACAAGCGTCAAATTCGTAGAGAAAGCCCGTCACCACCGGCGAGGATTGCACGACTCACCAACCCGATGCAACGCTGCTGTGGGCCGAGGTGAAGGCGAAAATGGTTGGCTTCGACGCGGCGGGTGGCTACGCTTTACGGCACTGTCGGTTTGGACGCCGTCGCGCAAGCTGCTGTGTGGAGGTTGAAACTATTGTGAGCTTCGATTGCCCAACGCGTCTCTGCATCTCCTGCAATTCCTGCTGCCTAGCCTATTTTCTATTCTTCGTATGAACACCGAGAAAGGACGCATCTTCATCAGCTACAGTCATCGGGGGAACGGCCTTGCGTGGAAGGAACTTTTGCTCAAGCAACTCGCGGTGTTTGAAAGCCACCACCTGCTGGATCCCTGGCATGACGACGAGACGAAGTTGGGTGACGACTGGCACGAGCGCATCAAAGCCGCCATGGGGAGCGCCCGGCTCGCTGTGCTCCTGCTGACTGATGAATTCTTGAAATCCCCGTTCGTTCTCCAGCACGAACTGCCGGAATTGCAGCGCCGTCATAAAGACGAACACCTGATTGTCGCACCGATTCTCTGCGAGAAGTGCGACTGGGAGGCAAATGCGTGGCTGGCTTCGCTGCAAATTAAACCCCGCGTGCAAGCCACGCCCGTTCCACTGGTGTCTTTTTCGGAAACAGACCGCGAACGCATACTCCGACAGCTTGCGACCGAGATCGCGGGTGAACTTGGCAATGCCGCCCTTTCCGGGCATTCCCTACTTGGCACACCAGATTCCGCACTTGGCGAAGCCAAGACCTACCTCGACAAGTTCCCTCTCACACGCGGCCCCGGCCTGCGCGAGGAAAAACTCATCGGTCGCGAGCAGGAACTCGCCCTCCTCGACCTCGCCTTCGCCCAGCCGCACACCGCCATCGTCTCCCTCGTCGCATGGGGCGGTGTGGGCAAGACCATGCTCGTCCAACACTGGCTCCAGCGCCTCCAGCGCGAGGGCTGGTTCGGCGCGCGGCGCGTCTATGCTTGGAGCTTCTACAGCCAGGGCACCAAGGAAGACCGGCAGGCTTCCGAAGACACCTTCCTCGCCCACGCCCTCGAATGGTTCGGCGTGCAATGCGAGCCGACGCTCTCGCCGTGGGACAAAGGCCGCCTGCTCGCCGACGCCGTCGCCCGCGAACGCACCCTGCTCATCCTCGACGGCATCGAGCCGCTCCAATACCCGCCCGGCCCGATGGGCGGCCAGCTCCGCGCGCCCGGCGTGCAAAGCCTGTTGAAGCAACTGGCCCGCCGCGCGAACTCCGCGCAATCTCAAATCTCAAATCGCGAATCTCAAATCGGCAATGCCCTCTGCCTCGTCACCACGCGCGAACCGCTCACCGACCTCGCCGATTTCCAACGCCGCGAAGGTTCGCCGTGGGGCAGCGTCCTTCGCGTGGACCTCGGCAACCTCACCGAAGAAGCCGGTGCCGCTCTGCTCCATCACGCCGGGGCCAAGCGAGCTGGCGCGACAGAAATCAAGCCCGCCGACAAGGAACTTCTCGCCGCCAGCCGCGAAGTGGATGGCCACGCCCTCACACTCAACCTGTTGGGCCGCTTTCTCGCCCGCGCGCACGGCGGCGACATCCGCCGCCGCGACCTCGTGAAGTTCGAGGAAGCCGACCGCAAGGAACAAGGCGGCACCACCTTCAAAATGCTCGCCGCTTTTGAGCAGTGGTTCGACCGGGGCGGCGCAATCTATCAGCAATCGCTCGCGATTCTACGAATCCTCGGTCTCTTCGACCGTCCCGCCGACCCAGGCTGCACGGTCGCGCTGCGGAGATCTCCCGCCATCGGCGGACTAACGGCCCCGTTGTTTCA
The DNA here is from genome assembly GCA_026397915.1 of Verrucomicrobiota bacterium. Taxonomy (GTDB): domain Bacteria; phylum Verrucomicrobiota; class Verrucomicrobiia; order CAIQCK01; family CAIQCK01; genus CAIQCK01. The sequence goes on along the minus strand of JAPLTX010000061.1, from coordinate 51,966 downwards.
GCCTAAGCACGGCTTACTGCGCTGGAAGGAGACCGACCAGCCCATCCCTGATGAAGACTGGAACACCGCAACTTCATTTCTGACTGACTTCGGCCTGGTAGGGATCTCCAAATATGACCTGAAGCCAATCAAAGGGTTCAGCCAACAGAGGGCAGAAGAGCAGATTGCGTCGGCTCAACGCGACTTTTCATCGCCTTTGGGTTTGGGCTTCTTAACGCGGTCGCTTTTGAACGAACCGGACGTAATCGTAGTGCCAGAGATGCCGAACGGAGAGGCTGCAACTGCGCTCGATATCCATCCGCTCATTCGGGAGTATTTTGGCAAGCGGCTTCGGGAGTTTTCTCCGAAGGCATGGCGAAAGGGACACCAACGGCTATACGAGCGTCTGACGACGTCGGTGCCTTATTGGCCGCAAGGCTTGGACGGTCTCCAGCCTCTCTACCACGCTATATATCACGGCTGCAAAGCGGGACTGCTAAGCCAAGCTTGCACGGCAGTATTCTTCGCGCGCATTACCCGTGGTGAGGAGTATTTTAGCACGAAGAAACTCGGCGCATTCGGAACCGACTTGAATGCGCTAGCATCCTTCTTCGACGAGCCGTGGCGAAGGACTTCCATCAAAATGGAGTGGAACCTCCGCGCCAGTCTTCAGACTCTTGCGGGACATCGGCTTCGAGCACTGAATCGCCTTTCCGAAGCTGCCGAGTCCCTTCAAGACGGACGCCAACTTCTCGTCCAACATGAGGCGTGGGGCGCAGCTGCATCCTGCCTTGATACTCTCGTCGAAGTTGACCTAGCGCTTGGGCGGGTGGACGATGCGGTTAGAGACGCCCACGATTCGGTTTCTTTCGCAGATCGGCACGGTGAAGAATTCGAGTGTTCTTATGCTCGCACGAGTCTTGGCGCGGCCTTACACCAAGCTGGCGACTTGGAGCAAGCATTTGAGTGCTTCGGTAGAGCCGAGAAAATTCAATGTGAGAGGCAGCCCGAGATTCCTTACCTGCACTCGTTCCAAGGATTCCGCTATTGCGACCTCCTGCTGGTTATCTGCGAGAAAGACTCATGGCATCATTTCCTCTTTAGAGAATCGGGAGGGCTATCCGTTGACCAAGCTGATGAAGCCCTCACGCGCAATGAACAAGTAGCGAAACGGGCCAAGCGCACTCTGCATGGGGGCAAGCTGCGCGGATTTCTTTTGGACCCCGCGCTGGATTCTCTTTCATTGGGACGAATTGGACTTTATTGGTCTGTCTTGATGGGGCTGCGGTCGCAACCGCCTGAGCAGGCTCTTGGATCGGCCCAAGACCGTCTCAATGATGCGGTCAATGGGCTGCGGCGTTATGGCGACGTGTGTTTCCTACCGTTGGCGTTAATGCCTCGTGCGTGGGTCGGGCAATTAAAAGGGAACTTCGAGGGCGCGCGGGCCGACTTGGACGAAGCGTGGGAAATTGCCGAGCGCGGTCCGATGCGGCTGCACATGGCCGACATCCACCTTTACCGCGCCCGCCTCTTCTTCCGTGAGAAAGAGTATCCGTGGCGGGAGGGCATGAACTTGAACGGCGAGTTCGTCACCAACCGCACCGCTGCGGACGACCTCGCCGCCGCCGAGAAACTCATCAACGACTGCGGCTACCACCGCCGTGACGAAGAACTCGCCGACGCCAAGCGCGCCATCCTCGGCGTTACCATGGACGCTACCTCATGGCACCGGCGCTTGAAACCAATCCCCCCAATGCCGCGCTTCGTCTTCGATTTTGAGAACCAGTTGGTCCCGGAGCGTCTTCCCAATGAAGCACTGACTTGCTTATCATGCCTTTCGGAAATCGTGGCACATTCGGACGAGATCATTCAATGCAGTATTTCGCGCGATGGAACGATGTTGACCACGGCATCGCAAGACAACTCACTAAAAATCTGGGATCTAGCAACTGGAAATCTCCTCACAACATTAACCGGCCATTCTCGTGGAGTAGAAAGCTGTTGCTTCTCCTACGATCTCCTGAAGGTCGTATCCGGATCACGGGATGGCTCCGTGCGAATGTGGAGCGTTGCAACTGGTCGGGAACTCGACATGTTACAATCTCATGGCGACGAAGTCCGTGTCACTCAGTTTTCCCCGGATGGCAATTGCATTGTTTCCGCTGACATCGGAGGAATGATTAAGCTATGGGATGCCAAAACGAAGAATCTGATCCGCACTTGGCAAGTCAATGGCGGAGGAATACGTTCCGCAACTTTCTCTCCCGATGGGAGGCTTTTTGTCACAGGAAGCTATGACGGGATTCTTACAGTATGGGATTTTCAAACCTATTCGATCAATACCAAGCTCACCGGGCATGAGAACGTTGTGACTGCTTGCTGTTTTTCGCCAGACGGAAGCCTGCTGCTTTCGGCTTCCGATGATCACTCGCTCAAAATATGGGATTGGCGAAAGTCGCTCGTGCTTACAACTTTACTGGGGCACACAGGCCCGGTTTGCTCATGCGGATTCTCTCCCGACGGGTTGCGAATTGTCTCAGGGTCAGTTGACACGAAGCTAAAATGCTGGGATGCACGCACGGCAAGGGAACTGGTAAGTGTAGTTGCCCATTCTGACTATGTTCGTTGGTGTTCATTTACTCCGGACGGAGAACGCGTTATATCAGCCGCTTCGGATGGAACACTGAAGGTCTGGGATGCGAAATGTGAAAGGATGTAATGATATATGGAAGCATCGTTGCCCCTTACCGCGCCTGCCTGTTCTTCCGCGAGATACCTTACCCGTGGAAATCCCTGTAGAACGACCTCGCCGACGCCGAGAAACTCATTAACGACTGCGGCTACCATCGCCGCGACGAAGAACTCGCCGACGCCAAGCACGCAATTCTCGATCAGGATTGATCGTTAGTAACCATCAGCGGTCGTGGCGTAGTTCCTCAGTCATCGCGCTGCGGTTGAGTTTCCCGTGCAAGCGCCAGACTCGCGCAGCGGTTTGCCCTTCGAAGACGTGGATTGACCGACCGCGTTTGGAAGAACTCAACCATGCGGCGCACAAGCGTGTGCGAGCGGCGTAGTTGGCAATGTTGAGTTTCCATTCTGCAAGGCTGGCACTGCGGCTGCACTCCTGAAGATGGCCCGACAAGCGGCGCCATAAGAGCGCGCAAGAAGCGGGCCGGAACAGGAGTGTGTCATGGGTCAGCCGCATCAATTTGGGCCGTCGCCGGAACTCCACCGCGTCATTCGCACGCTGGAGTGCGAGTTGCAATCGCTCCGCCGGCTCGTGGACAAGACCGACGTGCGGCTCGACAGCATTGAGCGGTGCCTCCGTCAACTCAAGGCGGTGGGCCTGCCGCACACCGACGCCGTGCCCCAGACCGGCTATCAGACGCCACTGCTGAAACCGACACCCCAAACAGAGCCGCGAACGCTGTGGGCTGCTGGAATGCCCAAGCAGAAGGGCGTCAACTACATTGGCATCAACCCACATGCGAGCGGCGCGGCGGCGGTGCGGATTGACGCAGGGACGGAGTTTCTGCTGCCGCAGGCGCTGGCGAACTTGTTGGCGGCCCTGAAGACGGACAATCACCGCAGCAACGACGAATACGTCGGATGGAAGACGCTCGGCGAGGTTACGGCGATGCTGGCGAAAATGGGTGAGAAGAAAGTCACGCACCGTGCCTTGGTGCAACGCGTATATCGCTTGCGGCGAAGTTTGTTTGTGCGGGGCGGCGTAAGCCCGTTTTTGGTGGAGTCAAACCGCCATCGAGGCGTGCGGATCGCGTTGAGACGAAAACCTCCACCGGTGATTGGCGGTGACGGGGGTTGAGCGTGAACCCAAAACCTGCTGCAAAGCTGCGGCCAGCAGGGGCCGCAATGAACAGACCGCGGTGTGATTGGCGGGAATTATCAGACCGTCGTCGTGGCCCCGCATAGGATGCGGGCGCAGTCAGTGGAACGTGCGAAACGGAAAGACGAGAAAGGAGCATGACCATGGCGCATTTGTGGATGGCGGCCAACGAAGGACAAGCGGGCGAATGGACCGTTCATCCGCTCGCCGCCGATGGCTATGAGATTACGAACGATGGCAAGCCCGTGGTGCTCGCGAGCATGGCACAACGGCGCACCAAGCCGACAGTGACTCTCGTTCGACAAACGGCAAACGACACGTGGGTTTTGCTTGTGCATCCAGGCGCAGCCCTCCGTGTCAACGGCCAAGCCGTGACGCTGGGCGTTCGCATTCTTCGCGACCGGGACGAGATACGCGTTGGCGGGCTGCGGCCGGCAACATTGTTTTTCTCCACGGAACGGATGGCATCCGTGAAGTCGTTCCCCGGTTCGGATCGCCCCGTTCATTGCCCGCGATGCAAGACGGAACTGGCGGCCGGCACGCCTGCGGTGCGGTGCCCAAACCCGCAGTGCGGCTTGTGGCACCACCAAGCGCCCGATTCCAATCTACCTTGCTGGACCTACGACACGCGTTGTGCCTCGTGTGATCAGCAAACCGCGCTGGACGCCGGTTATCGTTGGACACCGGAGGGACTCTGACATGCCAACACGCCACCAAAACCGAAAGACTGGCCGTAGCATCACCGTGATCGGTGCGGGCGGCAATATCGGTTCGCACCTGGTCCCGCATCTTGCACGGATGGCCAACCTAACCCGCGTGACGCTGATTGACATGGATTCCTACCAGTCGAAGAACCTGTCCTCGCAAGACGTGACGCAGGGTTCCATCGGCAAACCCAAGGCGCTCGTCCAAGCCAGCCGTCTCAAAGCCATCAATCCCGCCCTGAGGTGCGAAGGAATCGTTGCCGATGTCAGGGACGTGCCACTGGGAAAGATTCGTGCGGACGTGATTCTCGCGTGCCTCGACTCAAAGGACGCCCGCCGTGTTGTGAACCAAATCGCATGGCGGCTCGGCGTGCCGTGGATTGACGCGGGTGTTCAAGCCGACGGGCTGCTTGTGCGGGTGAATGTCTATGTGCCGGGGTCAGCCGCCCCGTGCCTTGAGTGCTCGTGGAGTGATGCCGACTATGCAACGGCGCGTCGGCGGCATCCATGCCAGGCGGCTCCGGCCAAACCGGCGCCCACGGACGCTCCCTCTTATCTCGGCGCGCTGGCAGCGTCGCTCCAGGCGGTCGAGTGCCACAAACTACTGACCGGCCAAACCGCGAAAGCGCTTGTGGGGCGTCAGGTGTTGATGGACGCGGCGTTTCACAAACACTACGTGACTTCGTTTCAACGAAACCCCGGATGTCGGTTTGACCATGTCACGCACAGAATCGAGCCGTTGCGATGCAAGCCCTTCGTCATGACGTTGCGTAAGGCGCTCGATGGCTTTAGTCGTGACACCCGCAAGGGTGGCGAGGCGGTGTTGAGCGTCGAGGGGAAAACATTTGTGTTTGCTCTCGCTTGTCCCGGCTGCGGTCGGGAAAAGCCTCTCTTCGGGTTGACGGGCCGGCTGCGCGCCACTGATAGCGTTTGCCCGAATTGCAGGCGCGTCATGCTGGCAGCGGGGCTAAACGCGCGTGCGCGCGTATCGCAAAGCCAGCTCTCTGACCGGCTGCTGGACCGTTCGCTGGCCAGTATTGGTTTTCGCGCAGGCGATGTCTTAACCGTCCTGCGCAATGGCCGTGAAAGGCAATTTGAAATCGGCCGATGACCATGAGTGACCGAGAACATGTTGGTGCACAAGAAACGCGGAAAATCGCGCGCAAATCGAGGTTTCGCGGCTGTGACCGGGAAGCATACCGCGGACCGAAGAGGTGTGAGCGGTAAAGTGCGACACGAACAAGGAACCAGGCAGATGACAGACATGGTATTCAACTCGTTCCTGCAGCAGCAACAGCGCGAGGGCATGGCCCTGGCCGAAGCCAGCGATGTGCTACGCCTGATTTCCGTGGATGGCAATCCGCCCGACCGCTACATAGCCGAGTTCAAAGCCAAAGGGCTTGTGCGTGACGCCAGAGGCGGAATCGTCGAGTCCACCGGTTTCGCGGTAATGATTTGGTTTCCACCCGACTATCTGCGCAATGAGAACGTGGACATCCCGCACGTATTGTCCTACCTCGGACCTCATCCGTCTCCGTGGCACCCAAACATCCGGCCGCCGTTCATTTGCGTGGAAATCAAACGCGGCATGTCGCTGGTCGAGATTCTGTATGCGTGCTTCGAGGTCTGGACGTGGAACCTCTACTCCACGCGCGACGAAGGGTTGAATCATGCCGCGGCGCAGTGGGCCCGGCAGCAGGATCCGAAACGGTTTCCGACAGATCGTCAACCATTGAAACGGCGGACACTCGACTTCGAAGTCAAAGACTTGAAAGGGGCAGGTGCCGCATGAGCAAGACATTGCAAACGCCGGAGTGCCGAGCAGTAGAGGGGGCGCTGGGACGCGCGGGACTGGACGTCACCCCGCGCGTTCCCGGCGACTGGCACCTGACATGGAAGAACGGCGCAACGCATCACGCGGTTGCGCGCCTGGAAGAAGACCCGTGCCGCACCCGGCACTGGCTGTCACTGGAAGCACCGCTGGATGCAGAAGCAACCGTGAGTGCGTTGGACACGAGCCGCCTGTGGGACTTGCTGCGCTGGAACGGAATCCTTGCAGGCAACGTGAAGTTCGCGCTGAACGCGGAGCGAAACGCCGTGTTGCGAGCTGAACTTCCAGTGGATGCTGGCGGCGACCTGGCGCGACGGCTCAATCAAGTGTGCGACGGTTTCATCGCTGCGCGAGCGCGGTATCGTGGAGAGGTGGTGGAAACCTGTCTTAATGGCCGGGCGGCGTCGCCACCGACCTTGGATTTGAAACAACTGTGCAAAGAAGCGGGTTGGCCGTTTGCCGAGCGCTCCAGTGGCGTTTTGACCGTTGAACTCGAGGCCACGCACGGTGTTCACCACGCGTTGATGGAGACAAAACAGGAGCGCACCACCGTATCGGTGGTTGTGACTGCAATGGATTCGGAGGATCCAGACTGCCGGCGGGCTGTAGCCGAACTGCTGTTGACGACATGTGGCATTGTGCGCCTGGCTCGTGCGGCAGCCATTGAGAGGGACAACACCATATTGGCGGAAATGGAAGTGGTGTTTGCGGACGCACCCGCGCCATTTGAACTGTCAGCCACGCTCGGCAGCTTGTCGGTTGCCTGCAATCTCTGCGCGGCGGAGGCGATGCTTTTGGCCAGCGATAAGGACGCAGCCAGCGAATTTCTGACTATCCGCGGATGGTCCGCGGCAAGCCAGTGAACCAGTAATCAGGAGTCAGCGAACAGCAAAGGAAACGGAAGGAACGAATCATGATCAAACCGCTCATAATTCCAATCAAGGCTAGTGACGTTAGCGGCCAGCGCAGCTTCCAGGCAAACATTCCAGCGGACGCCAGGGTGGGCGAGGTTGTCTCCACGCTCGTGGATCGGATGCGGCTAACGCGCAATGACGGCGCCGGACAGCCGCTGGTGTATTCCGCACGGCTCGAACGCGAAGGACGGCACCTGAATGTGTCCGAGATTGCAGGAGAAGCACTGCAACCCAACGACGAGATTACGCTCCAGCCAGATATTCAGGCTGGAGCGCACAACGCTTAAACCTCAAACGCGCAAACCGAGTCCCGTGTCGGGACCCCCGTCCACATGCTAACGATCAACCATCGGTTTGTCTTGGAGTTCTACAAGGAGGATGGCACGGCCCTAGGCCAAGTGCCAGCCGAGGACGTTGACTGGGAGCCTGCCCGCGAGTGTGCGCTGTTTGACTCCGCACGGCAGGCTCCCGGAGATGTGGCTGCCGAAGACACCACCACCACAATCGAACCAGTTCCACACCCGAGCGCAGGAGCGCCTTACATTGGCGGTTTTCGCGTTGCTATCACCGCAGACGGATCTCCACTGGCGGCGTGCGAGTTTCCCAGCGACTATTTCAAGAGTTGCGCGCAGCGCGCAGCCGCAGGACTTGTTGAGCAAGGAGTGTTCCAAGCAGGGGAAAAGTTCCGGTATCTGGTGTCTGCTTATCCCCAAATGCGCGAGAAGGCAAAACAGGAAGCGACGGCGATCGTGATGAAGGAATCCATCGTGGCCGTGCCGATGAAAGTGTCGCGGCTGGAGGATTACACGCGCGCCTCCATGACCATCGGCGATGGCGATGGCGCGGACATGCCCGTGTTTGTTCCCCAGGCGGTCCTTGATGAAGTATCCGAGTTGACGCGTGCAGCAGAGGCCGTCGAGACGGGTGGCGTGTTGCTTGGCCACGTTCATCGTTCGGACGCCACGGCGTTTCTTGCGGTAACCGCGCAAGTGCCGGCGAAACACACACACGCTGATCTCAATAAAGTTGTTTTCACAGCAGACACGTGGACCGCGGCGCGCTCGGCCATCGCCTTGCGTCATCAGCAGGAGTTGCTTGTCGGCTGGTGGCACAGCCATCCCGGAAAATTTTTCTGCAACGCAGAGTGCCCGCCGGAAAAAAGAAAGGCGTGTGCCCTCCAGAAAAACTTTTTCAGCGGCGATGACGTTGCCTTCCACCGGACGGTGTTTCCGAAAGCGTTCCACGTGGCGCTTGTGGCTACCAACGCCGACAGCGGTATCCAGTTCGCGCTGTTCGGATGGAACCGGGCGATACTGGAACAACGCAAGTTCAACGTCTTGCACTGCACAAAACCGGCCGCTGTTGTTGAAAGGAGCGTTCATGAAACGACCTGCAAATCGTAACCAGTCACTCATTGAGCCGTTGTTTATCACGGGCGAAGACGGTCCGCCGCTCGAAGACAAAGTTGCCCACGCTCAGAAGTTGCGTTCCACCTCAAAGGACTTGGAAACGGAATTGGATTTTGCACTTCTTAGCCGGATCGAGTCGTTGCACGGAGGTTTGGCGGAAGCTCGCGAAACCATGCACAACCTGGAGGGGGTGATCGAGAAACTGACAGTGATGCCATGGCACCCTGCAGTGTTTCTCGGTCTGACCCAAACGCAAAGGGGATTACTGGCAGTGGTTCAGCTTGGCGCGACGCGCCGGGTTGTCGGCTTTGCGGAGGGTGCTGCTCCGGAGCTGTTTCGCTGCGGGGACGAGGTCTTTCTGGGGCCTGAACTGAATGTGATAATGGCCAAGTCATCGACAGCCACGATCACTGGTGGGGAGATTGCCTGCTTCGACCGTATCACGTCAGAGAAACGGTTGGTGCTCAATTCCCGTGACCAGGAGGTTATTGTCCACGCCGCGTCCCCGTTGCTGGAGGCGAACTTGAAACGTGGCGACATGGTGCGGTTCGACCGCACAAGTTGGATCGCGTTTGAAAGAATCGAGGCTGCGGAAGGTCATCAGAGTTTCCTGAATGAAACGCCAAACGTTTCCTCTGCCCAGGTCGGCGGACAGGACGCGAACCTGCAAACGCTGTTGGACGCGCTGACCACGTTTCTGATTGCGCCGGACTTGGCGGCGTCTTACGACGTTGGCGGGCGCCAGACAGTGTTGCTCCACGGTCCGCCGGGCTGCGGCAAGACGTTAATGGCTCGCGTCGGTTGCAGCGAAATCCAGCGCCTCAGCGGCAAGAAATGCCGTTTCGCGGTGGTCAAACCCGCGGAGTGGGAAGACCCATTTGTCGGCGTCACCCAGCAGAACATTCGCAATTTCTTCAAAGCGTTGCAGGAGGCCGCGAAGGAAGGATTCGCGGTCGCGTTCCTCGATGAGATTGAGGCCGCAGGTCGCATTCGTGGCAGCGCGGTCGGCCATCATTCTGACAAGTTTCTTGCCGCGCTGCTTGCGGAGATTGACGGCTTCAAAGACCGGAAGAACGTCGCCATCATTTCGGCGACCAACCGCAAAGACTTGGTGGATCCGGCGCTGCTGGAGCGGCTCTCCGACATCGAGATCCCCGTGGACCGGCCGGATAGCCGCGGCGCGAGAGGCATCTTCCAAGTCCATCTGACGCCAACGCTGCCCTACAATCCAAACGGTTCTTCGGCCGCCACAACACGGGAAGATCTGATCGAGATCGCGGTGTCAAAACTCTACAGTCCCAACGCGGACAACGAGGTTTGCACCGTCAAGTTCCGTGACAACAAGCAGCGCGTTGTCGTAGCCCGTGAACTGGCAAGCGGCCGCATCTTCGAGCAAGTCGCACGGGCAGCCCGGCGCGCGGCGTTTCTACGGCACGCGCGTGGCGGAGAGCCGGGGCTTTGCGCGGCCGACGTTGAGGAAGCGGTTGCGCAAGCCATTGACCGCATGCGCACCATGCTGACCCGGCACAATGTCCATGCCTATCTCTCGGATCTCCCACAAGACGTGGACGTGGTGAGTTGTCAACCCGTGGTGCGGAAGGTGCCGCGTCCGCACCGGTATCTCCACGCAGCATGATTGAGGAAAACATGAAACCAGCCGCCGCAGCGGGAAGAATGCACGCAGCAAACCAGCGCCGCGCGCGCCAGCTCCCGAAGCTGTGTGGAGCAGATTTTGAGTTGGGCAATTTCATCAGCGGCCCGGAACTGTCCAATGGCAATACCGCTTTGGCGGCGCGGCTGCTGTTGCGCGAGATTGATGGTTTGCCACTGGTCAACTCATGGCAGTGGGCGGATAACACTCCATCGGGTGCATCTGGCGCGGCAAACAATGAGCGTCTTGGCTACTCAGGGCTGGACATCGGCGGATCGGCTGGCCCGCAGACAGATGGCACGCCGGCTTTCGATCCGCAGGATTGGGGCAGGAAATTTCTTCCCGCGAATGGCGGGTGTATTTACATAGACCTCAATCATCTGGAGTTGTGTTTGCCGGAAGTTCGCAGCGCGTTCGATCATGTTGCGGCCACGCATTCCATGCTGCGTCTGGCGCGACAGGCGCTCAACGGAGCAAATGCTAGGCTACCCAATGGCTGGAAGATCAAGGTTCTGGCCAATAATTCCGACGGGTTGAGCAATTCTTACGGCTATCACCTCAACGTAATGATCACGCGGGAAGCTTGGCAGCGCATGTTCTGTCGCAGGCTGCAATATGTGCTGTTTCTCGCCGCCTACCAGGTTTCCAGCATTGTCTTCACGGGTCTCGGCAAAGTTGGCGCAGAGAACGGACGACCTCATGTCCGATACCAACTCTCTCAGCGCGCCGATTTCTTTGAACAGTTGGTCGGCCTTCAAACGACGTTCAATCGCCCCATCGTCAACAGTCGGAATGAAAGCCTCAGCGGGCCGTCGCACTGGGGACGGCCTCAAGAACGCGACGCAACCTCCCCGGCGCGTTTGCATGTCATCTTCTACGATAACAACCTTTGTCACCACGCGTCGCTGTTGAAGATCGGTGTCTTGCAGATCATTTGTGCCATGATCGAAGCCAACCAAATAGACATGCGTCTGATTCTCGAAGACCCATTGCGCGCTGTTGTGACATGGAGCCATGATCCGACCTTGCGTGCGCGTGCGTCGTTGGCAGGCGGCGAACAGTTGACGGCAGTGGAACTGCAATTGCGATTCCTTGAATTGGCGAAGCGGTTCGTCTCCGCAGGCGGTTGCGAAGGCATTGTGCCGCACGTGGCGGACATCATGCGGCTCTGGGAAGACACACTGATGAAACTCCACCGGTTTGATTTCGAGGCGCTCGTGCCGCGCTTGGACTGGCTACTGAAACAAACGATTCTCGAACGCGCGATAGGCCAGCATCGCAAGCTCACGTGGGAATCGCCCGAGATTAAACACCTTGATCATCTCTACAGCAGCCTAGATGACGGCCTGTATTGGATATACGAACGCGGTGGCATGGTCGAGCGCGTGGTCTCGGAAGAGCAAGTCGAGCAGCTTATGCATCACCCTCCCGCTGACACAAGAGCGTGGACCCGGGCGATGTTGCTGCGCCGGGCTGGGGCCGATGCGGTGGACCATGTAGATTGGGACTGCATCCGCTGCAAAGTGTCGGACGAGCGCCCGTGGCCGCAAACACGCACAGTTGAACTCGCCAATCCGCTGGGTTTTACCAAGGAGACAATGGAGAAACACTTTGCCCAGTCGGGCAGTTTGGGACATCTCCTCGACGCGCTTGGCGCGGAGAAAACCACGTCTGCAATCACCATTGTGGCGGGACCGCCTGACAGTAAAACAGTTAAGCCCCTGATTCTGCCAGCATGGACAATCGCCGGACTCCCCGCGTCCGGTAACGGATCTCAGCAACACCGAACCTCAACAGAAGGAAACCCATTATGATACAACGAGAACGCGCCAACGAGGGAACACCACGGCCACAAGATGCACCGCCACCTGCGGGCAGCGGCAACCTCAATGCTGCCCGTGCTTCAGCGTCGGCCTTGCTGGCGGCAGGCGACGCCGCAATCAACAAGGCGTTGTCGGGTGATAGCGAGAAGTTCAACGAATCCGTCCGGCAGGATGGAGGCCAGTAGTTATGGCCGAGAGGCTGTTTGGAGTTGAAACGGAATACGCGCTGGCGGCGTTGACAACGGACCACACCCGGGCCAGCAGGGACGTTGTCGCGGAAACGTTTCACCAGTTGACGCGCCAGCTCCCGCATTTGCCGGATCGCAACTCAAGGGGTGTGTTCCTGGCGAATGGTGCGCGGTTCTACGTTGATAGTGGTTTCCATCCGGAGTTCGCAACGCCGGAGTGTGCGAATCCGTGGGACGTTTGCCGTTACATTCAAGCCGGCGACCAGGTGCTGTTGAGTCTGGCAACAGAACTCACGCGCCGCGTGAACGGATTGACCGACACCATGGTATTCCGATCCAACGTGGACTATACGACCAAGGCGTCGTGGGGCTGCCATGAATCTTATCTTCACCGCGCAGATCAACGGGTGTTGCCCAAGCAGCTCATCCCGCATCTCGTAACGCGCATCATTTACACAGGCGCGGGTGGTTTCAACGCGCTGACTCCGGGGTTGGAGTTCGTCATGTCGCCGCGGGTGCCTTACCTCTCAAGGTCGGTGTCGTCCGAATCCACGCATGACCGCGGGATATATCACACGCGCGACGAGCCGCTGTGCAACGGCGGGCATTGCCGGTTACACATCATCTGCGGCGAGAGCTTGTTCTCCGAAACAGCCACGTGGTTGAAGATGGCAACCACGACGCTCGTGGTGGCGATGATAGAAGCCGGCCTTAATCCCGGAGACCCTGTGCAGTTGCGCGAACCGCTGTCTGCAATGCGGCGCATTGCTTCCGATCCCACCTGCGGTGCCAAGGTCAGGCTGCTTGACGGATCTCAAACCACTGCCATCGGAATCCAGTGGCATTATCTCCACACGGCGGAAGCAAACCGCCATCATCCGCTCATGCCGCCCTGGACTGGAGAGGCGCTGCATCAATGGCGGAACATGCTCATGCGCTTGGAGCAAGGCGCTCCGGATTCGGTTGCCACGACCCTGGACTGGGCCATTAAACTTGCCCTCTATCGTGATCAAGCCCAACGCCGAAACATGTCTTGGGAATCGCTGGCATCATGGTCGGGTGTGCTGACCCGCTTGTCCCAACTCCTGGAACAGACGGAATACAACAACGCCCCTCTCACAGCCGATCTTGTTCTCGGCAACAACAGCCCGATCCGTCAGCAGGTCGCCCTGGCGACTCCGACGCTTGAAAGTGCCGGCTTGGCATGGGACGGTTTCAGGACCTTCTTGGATTTGCGCCATCAACTTTTTGAGACGGATACGCGTTTCTCGCAACTTGGCAAGACCGGAATCTTTTCGGCTTTGGGGAACGCCGGCGTTCTCTGCCACCATTTTCGAGGCGTGGATAACATTCCACACGCGGTTGCCAATCCGCCTAGCGTTGGCCGTGCGAAACTCCGAGGTGAGTGCATCCAGCGTTTCATGGGAAGGAGCGGTCACTACCAATGCGACTGGACAGGCGTTTGGGATCTCAATGAAGCCCGCTTTCTCGACCTCTCTCAACCGTTTCCAACACGGGAAGAGTGGAAGACGATTGGCAGCCCGGAGGCAGAGCCGTCAGCGCCTGCTGCGGACGCAATTCCGCGGGTTATCAGCCGGGCGCAGACAGCGTATAATAAGGGCGATTATGAAGGAGCCTTCGCTCTCTTGCAGACGGTGGCGAACGTGCCGCCCGAAGCGCTTCCCGACGGTTACTTCATGTTACGCGCTTGGACCGAAACCCGGCGGGGCTTTTTGGGTGGTGGCAACGCTGTTCAGGAATTGATGCGACGCCACGGTTTGAATATCGAGCGTGTTTGCGAGAATCTCTTTTTGTGCGTGTTCATGGGACTCGCGCCACATCCCCGAACCGTTCAGTGGATTCAGCAGGGGTTGGACATCATGATCCAGACTCCCTACCAGCAATCACCCGACGAACTCGCTGCGTTCCGCACCTACCAAGGCTCTTATCTGTTGTATCACGGCGACACTGCCGAGGCGCTTGCCACCCTGCGGGTTGCGTGTTCCCCGGACGCCCAGCCTTGCCCTGACATCCATCTCATCGCCCGCAATCTGACGCTGCAAGCCGAGGCTCACCGTCTTCTGGGGAACCGCGCATCCGCCCAACGGTGTCTCTCTGAAGCCCAGCAGTTGCAGATCGAGAAGGGCTATGAAGGGGATCTGGCGGAGTTCACCTTTACAGCTCGCGCACGTTTTGAGACAGACGCCCATCGCGCATTGGAATGGCTCGCGCGCGCGAAAGCGATCCAAACGGGTTTTCACCACGGCGCGGGCGAAGTTCGCACGCTCTTGCTCGAAGCCCGGGTTGCTCGTGAGGAATGCCCGGCTGAAACCATCAAGGCACGCGTGATGGCATTGCGATCTCAATTGCCCGCTCTGAACCGGTGTTGGTTGCTGGCAAAAGTTCTGGAGAACTGGAGCGCATGGGTTTCCGGCGCGGATCCAGCCGGTCAAAAACCGAAGGATTTCTTCTGGGGAGTGTGATGAATCTGACTCACCCATTTGATCGGCGTTCCAAGGAGGGTCAAAAACCGGTCATGAAGCGAAGCGTCCTTGTCATCCTGCTCTGCACGCTGGCGCTGCTGGGCTTCGGAATGGCGATGCTCTACAGCGCCAGTTTCCCAACGGCGCAACGCTCGCCTCACTACAACAGCAGCGCCGAGTGGTTCATCCAGCGGCAACTGATCTGGGCTGCCATCGGCCTTGTCCTGATGTTGGTTACTGCCAAGCTCGACTACATCGTTTGGCGCAAACTCGTCTGGCCGATTTTTATTCTTTCGTTCGTCTCATTGCTGTTGGTGTTTGCGCCGGGCGTGGGAGTGCAGATAAACAAGGAACACCGCTGGCTGCACATCGGGCCAGTGACACTTCAGCCATCCGAGTTTGCCAAACTGGCGGTTGTCATGTTCTTGGCCTACTACCTCGAACATTGGGAACGCGACCTCGGGGCCATACTTTTCAAGAATGTCATTCGCCTCAAACAAAACCTCTCCATGTTCATACGTGGGTTTGTCTGGCCGTTGCTGGCTACGGGAGCGATCGCTCTTCCGATCCTTTTCGAGATTGATGTTGGCACGAGTGTTCTCGTGGGAACGATCGGCCTGTGCGTCATGGTCGTGGGCGGCGTGCGTTGGTGGTTGCTTCTGGCGACTTATGCTCCCGCCGCAGGTTGCGTCTTCTACTACATCTGGCAAAACCCGCGTCGCCGGGAGCAGTTCTTCGTGTTTCTCGACCCGGAAAAATACAAGGGGGGTGCCGGACTCCAACAATGGCAGGCCATACTGGCCTTTGTTCGTGGTGGTTGGAGCGGTGTCGGTTTCGCAAAGAGCATGGCCAAGGAACGCTGGCTGCCCTATTCCTTCAGCGACTTCATCGCGCCGGTGATTGGGGAAGAACTGGGCTTGGCCGGCATGTTGGTGCTTATACTCCTGTATATGACTCTCGTCGGCGCAGGGATCTATGTGGCTAGCCGGGCGCGCGAACGTTTCGGTCACCTTTTGGGTTGGGGCATTACCGCCATGATCGGACTCCAGGCGATCCTGAACCTGCTGGTTGTTACCTCACAGGCGCCCAACAAGGGTCTCACGTTGCCATTCATCAGTTATGGCGGCTCCAGCCTTTGTGTCATGCTTGCGAGCGCAGGTATCTTGATGAACATCGCCGCCCGCGGCGGATCACAGGCTGACATCTGGCCAAGGAGACAGGGGCAACTCTTCTCCGGCTTATGACCCAGCGTCGTCTAGGAAGACGAACCATGGCATTTCCAGAACAAGCAAACCCAGGCTCACCTGCAACCGCTGTTGCCAACGAACCGCAAGCGACGCATGGCAGCCCATCGTGGATTCGCCTGCTTGGCACGGCCTTCACGCTTCTGACAACCGCCGGCATTGTCATTCTGGTCATCCATTCCATTTCGCGGCCGGCCGAGATGATATTGCCGGTGCCGCCGCTGCCTTCTGTGGAAGCCATGCCGATTCCACTTCCACCCACTCTCTCGCAAGTGATTTCCGCCGAAGTATTGCTCCTGCGCGACCCCGCGAAGGTCAAGGCACGGCTGGAATGGGATGAACACTGTTACGACGCGACGATTGACATCAGTGTCGGCGATGACGAGTTCTCTGTCAGCACAGCCGCTCATGGCGAGTGCCTCAACGAGGCGATTGAATGGCTTCAGGCCCGCATTGGTTGGAAGGGAGCATACCTGTTTGTGCCCGAAGACTGTGATGGCGGCAACGCATGGCGCGCGGACCTCGACCACGTTTTCACGTTTCGGCGCGGCAAACTCCTGCGCATTGGGACCATTACGCGTCATTGCCAACCCGACGACGCCGGCGAACTCGGTCCCGGTTACCGTGACGGGTGGTTCCACGACGTTTACGACGGCCTTGAATTTGCGATGGACTGCCACGCCAACGGCGTTCACATCAAACTCGCCATGGCCGAGCAAGGCGGGCGGTTCGTCGTAAACCTCGCCCGCACGTGGAAGCTGAACCAACCTGCGTTTGCCGCCCACGGCGAAACGATCCGCGACTGGCTGCGCCAACCGCGAAATAAGCGCGACGATTTCTTCGAGAAGAACAACCTGATCGCCGCGGTCACTGCCAGAGCCGCCATCGCCAAGTATTGCAAACAACCCGCTGTCCTTGCACCAGCCCTCAAACAGGCGGAGGACTTTTTGAGCGGCGTTGAATACTCCTCTTTCTTGGATAGCCTTAAGACGATCAAACCCGGCAAACTTCCTGTTTCGCTGACTGACGAAGAGTATTTAATGCCACCGCCGCCGGTTCCACCACCACAGCCGCCCGCTTCAATGCCATCGTCGCCTTCAATACCTCCACCCCCTTCCGCTCTCGATAGATGGCACCCCCGCGGCCGGGCTGCTCGATTCAACCAAATCGAGAAAAAGAAGTGGACCGCACACTCCGAGGTTGGGGAGTTCGGAGTGCTTGCCTCGCCTGTCGGCCTTTCCCACTCTCATCTTTGGAAGTTCTCTGGATTATGAAACCATTTCGATACAATCCGGTGGTGTTTTGCCTTGGCGCGGCCTTCCTCGTTTCCAATCCTTGGGCCGCGTCCGCCGGCGACGCTCGCTCGGAAAAGCCGAAGGGCGCGCGCAGTGTGCGCGACCGTGTGAGCGAGTATGGCGAGATTGTTCGGCAACGGCTGGCACCTTTCTTCTTGGCCGCTCGCATCCCTTATCCGCCTGCACGCCTTGTCCTGCTGGGGTTCAAATTGGAGAAAACGCTGGAGCTTCATGCCGCTGGAGCCGATGGCGCTTTCAAATTTGTCCGCGCCTACCCGATCCTGGCGGCAAGCGGTGTTCTCGGTCCCAAGCTCAGACAGGGAGACGGGCAGGTTCCTGAAGGCATCTACAGGATCGAACTGCTTAACCCGAACAGCCGTTTCCACCTGTCCCTCCGGCTGAACTACCCGAACGACTTCGACCGCCAGCAGGCCAAACGCGACGACCGCAAGAACCTCGGTGGCGACATCATGATTCACGGCAACGCCGTTTCCATCGGCTGCATCGCGGTAGGAGACAAGGCTGCCGAGGACCTCTTCGTGTTGGCGGCTCTGACGGGTTTGAAAAACATAAACGTCATCATCAGTCCCGTGGATCTTCGCGTCCGTGAGCTGCCGGCCCTCCCGCCGGGCACACCCCAGTGGGTTGGGACGCTTCATGCCACAATCAAACGCGAGGTGCTGAAGTATCAAGCCAGACAGTGATCGGAACCCCTTGAGCCATGCTGAACCTTGCTCAATTGCAGAAGGCAGTCGCCGCTGACCCGCTGTTTGCCTGCTTGGATAGCCCTTTGCATGTAGCCGCAAGGCGCACCAATTGTGCGGTGGTCGAACTGTTGTTGTCCAAGGGCGCGCGAGTAGAGGCGAGAGACATCAATCAAGAAACGCCACTTTATAGAGTGCCTCAACACTCTGGCGGCGAGAAAACCGTGCGTTTGTTGCTATCGCGGGGAGCGAATGCCGAGGCAGTTGACGACACACTCGGCCAGACAGCACTTCACGTCGCGGCTGCGTCGGGATCCTACCCAGTCGTCCGGGAACTGCTCGCTCACCGCGCGAACGTAAACGTCCGAGATAAGAGAGGACACACCCCTTTACATGTCGCCGCCGAAAATGGCTCGCTTCTCGCGGCGCGCGTGCTCGTTGCCGCCGGCGCTGATGTCAACGCAACGAATAACAAAGGCGAAACCCCGGCGACCCTGGCAAAACAATGTGGCTCCGCGCGACTCGCGGCTGAGCTTCAGTTGCCACGACCTGTGGCGGCGGCAACTCAAGGGGCGTCCCCCAGACCGCCCCACCAAAAATACACTGAAAGGCGCTGATCACATGAACGCACGCGAAATCAATCTAACACCGGCCGAGTTGAAGGCCGTCGAAGATCACAAGTATTATTTGTCGCAGGAATGTGGCGCCGAGGTGTCGGTTGAAGAGGCAGTTGCGGATTTCCTGCAACGCTTTGCCGACGATTGGCGGCGAGAGAAATTGCGCCGAGATAATTTGGAGCAGCGGCTGGAGATTGAGAAACACAAGTATTTTCGTTCCAAGGAAACTGGTTGTGATATTGGGAAAGCTATCGCCGCGCAAGAGTGGTGTGAGAAATACGCCCACATCTGGCGGGCGGAAAGGGAGTCTTTAGAGCGGAATGGCTTCGTCAGGCTTTCGGTCGTCGTAAAGAACGCCCATGAATTGCATATGCGACCAATGTCATCCATTTCCAAGATCGCCACGGAGCATGACTGTGATGTTTACGTTCACAAGGACGGCATGGTGTATTGGAATTTTCTGTTGGAAGGACAGCCTTTCATGAACGTCAAATCCATTGTTGGATTTCTCTCCATGGGCGTGACTGTCGGCGATACGCTTGAGTTCATTGCCACCGGTGCACAAGCCAGAGAAGCCTTGGATTCCCTCGCGAAGTTGATGTCGAGGCTGGAGGACACTCTAAAGGCATAGCAAGGATCCATCTCAGTTGTGATCCATATGCGCACCCAGATTCTCTCGCTGTTGTTGTTTGGCCCTCGTTCCCGGCTGCCATCCAGGAGTGCCCGCCGTGAAGCGGTGGTTGTCCTGTTTCGCGCAGTATCTGACCAAACAATGATCTCGATGATCTAGAAACGCGAAGCATGTTAAACCTCAGTCAATTACGCGTCGCTGTTGCCGCTGGCAAGCAGCGGTTCGACCTCATCCGAAAGAAACACCCGGACTTGAAAGCCTATCTGGTTCTGTCTCTGCCGGGAGGACAGGTGGACATTGACAGCTCCCCGCGGGAGATTCTCGCTGAGCTTTCCAGGATGGTTGTTGACGACGCCGCCAAGGCCGGCGCACTGGAACTCATGTCACGTCTTGAGAGGTTGGAGTGGCAAGCCAAGGCGGAACCCGAAAAAGAGCGGCTGGCGAAACAGTTGGACCAACTTGCTCTTCGGCTCAGATACGATGCCAAATGCCAGGTTGAGATCCGTTTCAAAGACCTCAACTACGAACTCATCTGGAAGCTTCAGCAGGATGACCTTGTTGATCGCAACCTTACACCCCAGACCAAAGCATCCATCCGGATCGTTCTAGGGACGATCTCGCGATTTGCCGGCGTCTGACGTCGCAGCGTCTTCGTTCAGTTGTCTCAAAAAGGCACACCGCAGCCTGGACCGTTGATTTCCACGGCGAGGGCGCAGATCAACTCGAAGTCTTCTTCATTCAGTCGGGGCCGGACGTGGTGGAGCAATGGCCGGAGCGTCCATTCGGCGTAGGATTTCTTTTCCACCAGTTCATCCCGCAGCCGCTCCAGCAGGTCCGCGCTGGCGGGACGTGGCGGCTTGGCTGCCGACGGGCTGACGGCGGGCGGAGCTGCGGCAGCGGTTTTGGCCTCATCCAGTAATGCAAAAAGAACCTGGAAGAAGAGAATCCGCGGGATGACGTAGGATGGACTATTGTTTCGATGTTCCCACGCCTGCGCGACCTCCTGTCGCGCTTCCGGCTCGCGGTCCATCATCAACAACACGCGGGCCAGATGACAATGCGTGCCGGCCAACTCATATCCCTCGGCGATAAACGGCCGTAACAACTTCTCCGCCTCGGCATATTTGCAGTTCTGGTAACAGTCAAGCGCCCGTTGGCGGTTCTCGATGGGCGATGGCATGATTTAACCCCTTCTTCTTTTGCTGCATCTTTTCGCTCAGTGCGTCTGCGATCCAGCTTCGCCCTCAAAGGATTGGTCGCGCTCTTCCCTCATCTTCCAGCCGGTGACTTTAAGCACCTTGGTTGCCGGCGTCTTCCCAAGAGTTTGCTTCTTGATAAAAGCTGCGCAGTTGATTCGCCATCTGGCCATCGGGTGGTTTCGCCCGCACCATTTCGCAGCGGCTATCTTCGAAGAACCGGTCAAACTGGTCGATCAGTTCGCGCAGACCCTCGGCGCTTGTTTCGCAGTGGGTCATTTCAAATCCTCCTGCGCCCCCGCGCTTCATCCCTTCATACGCCACTTCATTTCCGATGATGAACACGTTTGGCATAGGCACTGGCGATAAGACAAATTCGCACTGCTTCACCGCCCGGATGTCTTCCGCTGCTTCTCTGGGTCTTCGCCTGATGTCGCTTCGCCCCTCAAGCAAGCCGATCATTCGTTCGTAACGCGCGCAAAGCCGCTTGGGTAGCATCGCCTCTGCGAAGCGGCGGGGAGGATTCAGGACTGCTTTCAGACGCGCGCCCCGCAATAGCACCTTTCGTAAGGCGTTCCGTTCGGCAATTAACGCATTGTAATACTCGTCTCCGAGTTTGGAATCCTTCGGCTCATTGTCGCTGATGGCAATCGAGCTTAACCCTGCCGCAACGCGAATGGTGATGTGCCTCAAATCCTTCGAGTCTTTGCGATCCAGAAGCCGTTGCAAGTCGCGCACCAACAAACGCGTGCGCGGCAAACGCCCCCTGATGACATTCCAAGACTCCTCATCCGCGCTGGATTCCAGCGCTTTACGTAAACGAACAGGCAATTCCTTGAGTAATCTCGCCAAACCAGCCGTGTTATGCTCGTAAACCAACTGGCGGTATTGATGCAGGTCATAGGCTTTCTTCTCATCCACTTCTTGGGCAATGATAACAACCCGGTCCGGACCTTTAATCTGATGAGCGATTCCCAGTTCGTATAACACGTTCGGGTTGTGTCCGGAGATGTCTGCGACCACAACAGCGGCACCGCGAATATCACGCAGAATCTGGGACATGATGTTTCCGGCCCTGTCGCTCATGTCTCCGCGAACATGTTTCAAACGGCATTCCTTGGCCGCAGCCTGAATGACATCGCTGATATCTTTGAAGTCTTTTCCAAACGGCATGATTGAGAAGCATGTTTTCACTTTAGTCTCCTAGTTCACCGAAGATGACACGCTTGGTGTCGGTAAGTGTTTCATCGCGTCGGTGTCCGTCATAGACGTTCCGTTCGCGTAACAGACAGCAACCCTTATTCATCAGGGATTACCACCCGCATCGCCAGACGAAATGGTTTCGCACTCATGCGCCTGTTCCTTTGGTTGAAGCCGGACGACACGATACTGCCGAACGAGCAAACCGTTCAATGCCATTCTGCCGCATACATCCTTGTTGCGGCGATTGCGGCGGTTGCGGCGGTGCCGCGCGTCAGGCTGAAAAACTCACGATAACGTTGCGAAATGATGAGGCTTACGGTTTTCAATATCCAACACCAGCAGCTTGTTGAACCGGCATGCCACAATCCACTCCTTTGGACATCCTCTTCGTTCGACTGCGAAAGCCTTGCCAGTCCTGTCCAGCAAATCGAGACAAACTCACAGGGGCGATCCGACCATTTATTGGCCCGACCCAGGAGGAGTGGATAGAGCCTGCAAACACCACTCAGCGGGGTCTTGCTGATAGAAACCTTTCAGTTCGTCGTAGAGTTGCCGGTGTTTCTGGCGCAGTTGACGAGGCTTCTCAAAGAAACACTCCGTTGCCACTGCAAAGAACTCGGCTGGATCGGTCGCCCCATACTCGTCCAGCACGGATGGCTGCCCCTCCATGCTGGCACGCTGAAGCTGCTCGTATTCCTTGGACAGAATCCTCGCCCAAGACCGGTATCGGCTCAGGCGTTCCAGCGGGGCACCATTCGGCTCCAGCACCGGTGCGCCGTCTATCCGGTCGTCTTCGTTATCCAACCGGTGGGCGAATTCATGAAACACCACATTGTGCCCATCCGATCTGTCGGATACGCCGCCTTGCACGGCATCCCAAGCGAGGATGAGCGGGCCGCGCTGCCAGGACTGGCCGGCGAAACCGCGCGAGTCCTTCTCGTCCTCTTCCGTGACGCGCGAGAAGTAGGTGCTTGGATATACCAGGATGGATTGCAGATCGGGGTAGTAGTCGGTGTCCCGATGCAGCAGCAGCAGGCAGGCTTGCGCCGCGATGACCACGCGGATTTCGTCCGTGATGACCAAGCCGTCGCAGCCCTCGAACTGCTTCTCAGCCAGAAACACCTGGATGTGTCCTTCCAGTTCCCGCTGGTCCGCGGGAGGCAGACAGGCCAGCAATGGAAAACGTCGGTGCAGGATGCCCCGCCATTCCGTGGGAAACGGCGTCGAGCGGAGTTTCTGGCGACGCTCAGTTGGAGAAGAGAGTAACCAAGAAATGAAGTGAAACGCTTTGGCTATGTTCACAAGATGGTGGGCAAGTGGTTCACTATTCTGAGCAGCAATGGAGGTTCCTTTCGTGTGGAGTAAACCCATGACAACAATCAAATCGTCCTTTCAATAGTTATGATGTAAACGTGTTTTCGGCTGGCACCGGCCCATCTACGGCCAGACAAATGGGTTGATATAGGATTCAGTTCTGCTGGAAACCAAGCAATGGGTTGGCGAGTTGCTGCCATCAAGATTACAGTTTCTTGTCTGCAGTTTTGAACTCGGAATGGAGACTGTGGTTGGTCATCAATTTCAGGTGGAGTCGCGTCTGTAATTGCAGTCACTTCCAAACACTGGCCATTATCAGCATCCCATATGCGCTGAGTCTTGTCCTGCGATCTGCTGAGAATTCGTTTCCCATCCGACGACCAACGCACGTCCAACACCCCGTCTTTATGTCCGTCCAACACGGCTACACCTACACCACTTTCTCCATCCCATATGCGAACCGTCTTGTCGTAAGCTCCACTTACAATTCGACGACCATCTGGGGAAAAATTGATGCTTCTAACATATCCTTGATGCTCGCGTATCACCACAGGTCTCTCTCCACCCAGCGCATTCCACAATCGTATTGTCTCATCGCCCGACCCGCTAGCAATCCACAACCCATTAGGTGAATAGCAAACGGCTGTTATTCCAAATTCATGCCCCTTAAATACAGTTAGTTCTTTTCCGGTAAGTGCCTCCCACACGCGCACCGTGCCGTCGAATGAGCCGCTCACGATACGATCTCCGTCAGCCGAACAGCTCATACACGTAACCTTTGCTTCATGTCCGCGCCAGACCGCCTCCTCTCGCTCAGTGATGGCGTCCCAAATCCTCAGCGTAGCATCATATGAAGCACTGATAATGCGTTTGCCATCGTCCGAAAACGCAACACCACTTACCTCGCACCCGGACCCTCGAAATCTACACAATTCCCTACCAGTCTCTGCGTCCAGCACACATAAGCTGCCTGAACCAGTGCCAAAAATAATACGTTCCCCCTTCGGAGATAGTGCCACACATCCCGGAGAAATTGTCGATTTCTCCCAAACATCACGCGTTTGGACTGAAAACACTTTCAACGGGCGTCCAGTGGCTACGTCCCACACCCGCACTGTATTGTCATATGAACAACTGACCAGACGACTCCAGTCACGGGATAAGGCTATGCTTCCAATTCCGGCAGAATGGCCGCGAAATATCGCAATACTACATTTGCGAGTAACATCCCAGATTCTGACCGTGCCATCGTCGGATCCGCTAGCGATCCGAAAACCGTCCCCCAACCAACTAACAGCCGTAACGGGTCCTTCATGCCCCTCTAACCGGTATAATTCTTGGCCACTGGCAATATCCCACACACATATCGCCGAGGAAATGCCACTTGCAAGACATGTGCTGTCCGGTGAAAAACAGACAGATGTCGCATATCCTCTTCCCGTTCGAAATACCGCCTCTTGTGCTGTTCCCAATTGCAGAGTTGGCGGGCGTAGCGACCGCACCCAAACAAAACCAACCATCCTCTGTTCTTTCTGTTTTCGCCAGCATTCCAACAGCGCACTCAGCCCAAGTTGTGCTTCAGCCCCTGGCACCTTGCCTGTCTCATAGTGGTTGGCCGTTTCCAAACAATCATACCACCAGCATGTGTTCCACAAACATTGAAACAACGCTTGTGGATAATCATTCGCATGCCTCTCTATAAAGTGGATGTCGCGACGAATCGCCTCGTTTAAGAATCCTAATAAGTGTCGTTCCTTCTGTCCAACCGACAGCACTTTCATTGTCCGAGCAAAGTCTAGTGGGAGGTCAAAAGTTAGTCCTGCGATGTTCTTAGCCTCCAGCCAACGCAGGTCAAGATGTAACTCCAACAAGTCATCGGTCTGCTCTGCTGCGATAAGATGGCCAACAAGGTTTTGTAAAAAGTAGTCGTCGTTCGGTCCAGTATGCCAGCCGTCGGAACACTGAGTTCGATAGGCACCGAGCAGGGTCTGGTGCAGCACTTTGGGTTCGCTAGCAAGTCGTTTGGCGAAGTCATAAACGAGATCGTGCAGACGGAAGCGGCGCTCGACGGGTTCGCCGGGCTGGGCGGCTTTCTGGTCGAGCTGGATGAGGGAGCGCTCGGTGAGGTTGATGAGCAGCTTGGAGCAGTTGCGGTCGGTCAACTGACCGGTGTGTTTCCAGAGCGTATGCACGGCGGCTTCGGGCACCGTGCGCTCGGTGGCGAAGACGGCGAGTTCGGCAAAGCGCGGCTTCTCGTTGTCGGGCAACGCGTCGTAGCTGGCCTTCATCGCGTTCCAGATGGTGCGATGCTGTTCGTTGGCTCCCTCGCGGTTCTCCGCCCACTCCAGGTCCGTTTCGCGCAGCGCTCCGACGATGTCCTGCCAGGAATGCCCGGCTTTCGCCATGCCGCCGCAGAGCGCCACGGCCAGCGGCAGGCAGCCGCATTCCTTGACGACTTCATGCGCCTCGCGCGGCAACGCAACGCGCTCCATGCCCACGGTGTCGGTGAACAGTTGCATGAAGCGCGCGGATAAGGAATTTCCACGGGATCCACTGCGCTTTGCCCCCACGGCGTCGGCGAGCAGTTGCAGGGCCTCGGTCTCGGTGAAGAGCGACACGGGCACGCTCTGGCCACCCAAGGTGTGCAGGATGCCCGCGTCGCGGGTGGTGACCAGCGCCCGGCAGCGCGGGCCAAGCACGTCGAAGGCTTGAGCGTCGGCGGCCTGCCAGACATCATCGAGGACGAGCAGGACGGCCTTCTGGGCAAGCAGTTGCCGGAGCACGCCCTGTCCCTGCACTTCGGTCTGGAACGGCTCCTGACTGCCCAGGTGCCGGGCCACGTCGCGCTGGAGCCTGACGCGGTCGGGCTGATGGCCCACGGCGACCCAGATGATGCCGTCGGGATAGGAGCGGCGGACCTCGGGGTCGCGCGCGATGGCGGCGGCGAGCACGGACTTGCCGATGCCGCCCATGCCCTGCATGCCGACGCGCGAGGCGGCCCCGCTGATGACGACGGGCTTTTGCAGATCCACCAGCAGGGCGTCCTTGACGCGGCGAAGGAGTTCGGGCCGGCCGAGGAAATACGGCGGCAGGTTCGGCACGCCGTAGAGCGCGCCCAGAGGCGGCGCGGGGCGGCGGAGGTTCTCGATGAGCTTGGCGAACTGGGCGGGGTATTGGGCGTCGTCGCGGAAGTCGTCGCAGTGGAGCAGGCTCAGTTCACCGGGCAGGTGCGAGATGTCGCCCTGACGGAGAATGGGGATGACGGGCTTGTCGAGTTCGAGCGCCCAGCGCCATTCCTGCCGGACATAATCGGAAAGCGCCGCCTTCGGCCCGACCACCAGCACCAGCCTGTCCCGCGCCCGGATGGCATCGGCGATCTCTTGGTGGAAGGCGAGCTGCCGACAAGGCATGGAGACGCGGTCGAACCAGACATCGAAGCCAGCGGCGGTGAGGTCGCGGTAGAGCCGGGTGACGAAGGACGTGGGCGGGTCATACGGTTCGCCGTCATCGCCGCGGGCGTAGGAGATAAACACTTTGGTCATCGTTTTACTTCCTGTTCTGTATGCTCCTTTGCAATGAGGTGAGTCACGATGTGGGTGTTGCAAGTTCTTGGCAGGAAATCTGTCTGAATTACAATCTCACTTTCGATTTCCTTCTGCGGGCTAGAAGAAACATGCCACCAACAATCAGAAGGGCGCCCGTTGCCGGCTCTGGGGTTGGTTGGGTATCGGAAGAGCCAAAGGCAACAGTGAAGTTAAAAGAGGTTCCTGGTGTGCCTTGGCGGATCAGGGGAGTGATGCCGACATTGTCTGCCCAGAAGTATTGCGACTGGGCTGTGTCATAGAACGCGCCAAACGTCATCTGGCTTCCCGCTCCAGACAGAGAAACTTCAAGACTTGGTTTATAGGCGGCAGCGATTGGAGAATAGCCTTGGGCTGCTGTGTCAACGTCATTGAATTGCCCTTCCACGTTTATAGACAGGGTGTCTGTCGTATCCGAGGGGAAGAACCCTGGCTGGTTTGGCGGAATCCAGGTGAATAAGAATGTGTCGCCTTGGGCAATGGCATCCTTCATGTCGCCTGTGTCGCCTGTCCCTCCTGAAAGACGAGGAACATTGTCCAAATAGTTTGACGCAATCTTAAAGAGATTGAGATCTCCTGTTGAGGCATCTATCGGTCCGTCGAGGGTTATTGAATAGGTCCCCGTGCCGGAGGCCCTGCGTGTTGTGGGATTGAAAAGATAACGTATATCAGAACTCCAGTTTCCATAGGTTGAAGAACTGCCTCTTGAGACCGCCCCATGAGCGATCACTTCAATATCATTTGCTCCCGCGACAACCGAATCCACGGTTGTATGTCCAAGAACGGCTCCCGGGAGAAACGGCTCCAGGTATAGAGTTGACCCCCAACCATTATGGTCTGTTCCTGGATGAGGTCGGAGAGCGATGGCTCCATTGTCCTCTATCAGTGTCATGAAATGCTGCCCTGAAGCATCATACATGAACCTGTGTTCCAGCGCCCCACCTGATCCAGTCGCATCGGTTACCGAATAGTTCCCGGCCTCCACGCGATCCACAAATGCAAAAGACAAAGCAAGAATTGCGATGACAAGAGACGCCCTGCCGGCAAACTTCGACAACAGCCCTTCTCTGATTGAATGACTTGCGTCTTCTTGTTTCCTGTCATGATTCTTCTTGTGGCAGATTCTTTCGGTTGGTGCGGGGTTGTTTAGGTCGGCCCTTCGCCCATCGTGGCATTGCAGCGGCTGTCCCGAGCCACTATGACGGTGGCTTCCCATCCCTGCGTGTCCCATGCGTGTTGTCATGGCTCTCCTCGAAGCGCGGCCGATCATACGCCTGCAAAGAGTGGATGCGAGATGAAAACCGTTTATGTTGCTCAGAAATTATCTCGTAGGAAATGGCCAAAATCATAGGGGCAAGAAAGGGATCGCTACACGTCTGGCTGAAGCTCCATGCGCTGAGTTTGGCCAAACTAGTTCTCGATCAGCCCGTCGCGTCCGACCGTTGGTAATGATGGTGATTGAGTTGCTGACCGACTTTGGCATCCCAGTCGCCGCTGCCCCACAGCATTACTGCAATCACCCCAAAGTCATCTTCACCAGATGGTCCCGATTCGTCTGCATGTCGCGAAACGTGCTGCTGTTGAAGACGCAAACGGTTTTCCAAGCAGCGATCATGACTTCTTCCTCTTCAGCATCCTCAGCACATGTTCTGCCAGTTCCGGGTCCATTGCGGCGACGAACGGGGTTCGTTTGGGATGCTTGGGATCGCGGCGGAAGGTGGCGAAGATGTCGTCGAGATCGAGTTTTGTGGTGAGCGGTTTACCAGCAAGGTCGAGGATGGTGAGGCCGGATTTCAGGCCAATATACAGCCCCGGCAGGATGTCGTAGGTGGCGAAACCTTTGGCGAATTCAATCGCAACGTCGGCGTGTCCCGCCGCGACTTGGATGATGGTGTTGGAACCCCACGAGAGATTGACGCGGCCGTCGGCTTTGAGGATGGCGTTCAGCAGCATCGTCTCCTCCGACAACGCCCGGTAGCGCTCCACCTTCGTGGTCAGCACGTTCACCCGTGCTCCTGCCAGGCTGACCTTCGGGTCCACACCGCCGTCGAGCCGATACCACGAGTGCGTGATGAAATCCAGGCACTCCGGATAACCGCCTTTTGACGCCCAGTAGATCCGGTCGAGAAAAATGTCGCCGGCCACGGCGCAAATCGTTTCATCGCTGCGCCGGTCATACACTGCGATCAACGACCACCCGCCCTGGAGCGCCTCGACAAACTCCGTGCCGTCAATCGGGTCCACGAACACCACCAAGTCCGCGTCCTTTTCGAGCGCGCCTTCGGGGAACGTCTTGATGCCGAGTTCCTCCGAAAACACCGTGTAGGCTTTGATGCCGGGCAGCTTGGCGAACTTGTATTGGAGCGCGCCGAGGATGAGGTCTTCCGCCTCTTGGTCAATCGCCTTCGTCAGGTTCTGGTCGGACTTCTGGATCTCCGGGTTGGGGACGCAGCGGCGCAAATACGGAATGTTCTCCTCGCGCATCCGGCCCCGGACATGATCCATCGTCTGCATGATGATCTGCCGGCAGTATCGCAGCACCAGTTGATCCAATGTCAGCGCAGTCATATCATTCCCTCTCAGTCATCGTGTCTCGTCGCTCAACGTGTGTTTGCTTCCGTGTCATCGAGCGAATTCCGCGCCAGCGCCAGCTGTCCTTGCCGCGCCTCGCTCATATCGAAGGTATAACGCTGCGCGGTCGGCTTTGCCAGCCCAACGACGCGCCGCCCAGTCCCTACTGCATCGTATCGGAGTAAAGGAAGTTCCAGCCTGCGGCATCCGTTGCGCTTGATGGCAACCGTCACGCAGGTTCTTGTTTCTTTGCGCCGGGGATTTGTTTGGGCGTCTGTTTCGCGATCCCTTGGTCCATCTTGCGGAACACGCGTTGGGCGGACTTCAGTTTCTTACGCACAACTTTGATGTCCCCCGCTGGCGGCAAAGCTTCCGGCTGGTTTCCGCTGATCTCCTGCATCGTCCGCCGCACGCGCCGCCCAACTTCCTCCGCGGCGCTTTCCAGTTCGCCCTGGCCGCGCCGGCGCTCGTTGCGGATTTTTGCCTCGGTCTGCGTGATGCGGAACAGGTTTGCAGCCAACTCCTCCTTGCCCATGAAATCCAGCACCGACCGGCTCTGCGGCACCTGTTTCAACTGCCGCAGCTTGGCGAGGTCCATGTTGTAGAGGCCCCGATATCCCGCGTTTTGAAACAGCGCGAAATCCGTCACACCCGCATCGCCCGCCACACCTGAGAGGCTTTTCTCGCGGTCGGACAACTCCGCGCGCAAGCTCACCCGCTCTACGCCTTCGGCCTGCTCGATGTAGAGCCGGCAGGCTTCGGCGAACGTGACGAAGTAAGCCTGCGCCCGCGCCACCAACGGGTTGTTCACATTCCCGTTCATGGCCGTGAGATAGCAAGCAAAGCGCGAGAGCTTGAAATCCAGCAACTCGCGGCCGTTCACCGTGCGGCGTTCCTGGACGAAGTTGTCCACGAGGGGGATGCCAAGAGCGTCGCAAGCGATCATGGCCTTGTGCACCGCCTTGCGAAATGAGTCCAAGCTCTCGTAACCCAGAAGCCCCGCGAGGTCGGACGCCCACCAAAACTTGAAGCCGTCACTCCTAGCCAGCGATTCAAACCCAGACCGGCGAGGTTCGAGGTGGAAAGGATTCTCGGCAGAAACTTGCGCCGGGCGTGAAGGAACCGGGTTTCTCATGACAGCGAAATACTATCAGCACCGCGCGGCAAATCAATCCATCGCTGGTGCGAACGCCGCAGCGGATTCCAGACAATCGCGCCTTCTTAGCATAGTCTCCACATACTAAGGCAATCCTCAATGCTCAACGAAAGCGATCCGCCAACCGACGAGGTCGGCCATATCCGGGAAGTTGCGAATGGCGTCGTGGTCTTTTATTTTCTCATGATCAGGGAGGTCCTTGAAGGGTTTCAAGAGAGTGTGCCGGCGTTCTTCGTCCTTGAGGCGTTTAATTTCGGCTTTGTAGGCCTTCTCGTCCGTGACCTTCAGTTTCTCAAGATCAGCAAATTTTGCGTCATCAACTTGCTGCCAGCCGTTTTCAAGGTAGAAAACCATCCAAAGGCGGTGTTCTTCTTCCGCGAGTGTGTCGAGGTGGTGCTCGATGTGAGCAAAGACTTGCGCACGTTGCTCCGAGCTGGCTTTGCCTTGTTCCAAGCCGAGACCAACGAGGGCAAGGATATCGGGCAGCCGCTGGGCGGCGGCGAGGTTGGTGGCCCGCTCCCACGGGAGTTTCATCGCAAACGTGACCAGAGCTTGTTCGGCTGTCTGGACGGGGCCGCCTGCGTATTTCCTGTCGTAGAAATCAGCGATGGCGGCGGCGATTTTGCGGAGGTTGCCGGACGAGAGGAATTCCAGATTTCGCCGGTAGATGACATCGAAATCGGCGACGGAGTCGAGGTGCTGCTGGAGAACCTGATGCGGCGGGAGGTAAGCGCGGCGATAAGGCTTGGTGCTCTCGGTGAGTGGGAGGACCACCTTCTCCAAACTGCGGGCGCCGTGGCGATAGCGGGGGACATGGAGCAACGAGCGGAGGAGGTTGCGGTCCATTTCAATGCGGTCGTCGTCCTTCTTCGCGCCGAGGAAACTGCGAAGCAGGAAGGCGCGACGCACAGGAAATGTAATGTCACTAGGGTCGTCTTTGAGCCATTGGCGCGTGGACCAGTCGTAGAGGCGACGGCGATTGGGGCCGAGAACGTTGATGTGGCCATCGAGTCGCGAGAGGAAGTCAGGACCCTTTCTGCGGAGGAATTCCTCGTTGGCTTTCTGATCGACCTGAATGCTATCGCGGTCACGGCGATAGACCTCGCGCAGGTCAGCGATGGCTTGGCGAGCGTCGTCCGGGAGCGATGGGTCAGCCTCTGGCTGCTGCTGGGTTGTTGCAGCGTATGTTGGCAGCCATCCGGCCGGCATGGGAGCGGGGCCGAAGTGTTCGAAGTCCCAACTGGTGCCGCCGGCGAAGACAAAGATGCATTTACCAAGGGTGTGCGTGTGGCCGGCTTCCTGGAACGTGCCGTCCTGCATGGGGGCTAGGAAATATCGCAGCCAGTCGTAGTCGCGGGAATCGAATTCGTCCCAGAAGACGACGGGGGTTCTGCCCTTGAGCACAGCATCACGAACCTGATGGAACGCGCCGATCAGCATGGCCGGGGAGTCGAATTGGGACAGGTTGAACTCCAAGATCGGCACGTCCTCTGGCTTATCCGTGCCGAAAATCTCGCAGGCGATTTGCTTTATGCCATAAGACTTGCCGGCGCCGGGAGGGCCAAACGCCGCGAGGCACAGCGGCTGTTTCGGTTGCTTGGTTTTCACGTAGGCGTCAATGCGCTGGTGCAGCCCGCGCAGCGTTTCGATCTCGTAACGGTCTATGCTGACCAGTTTGCCAAAGCGTCCATGCGGCACACGCGAGAGAGCGCCCAGACCGTAGAGCGCGACCCGGTGAGCCAAGCCGTAGAGCGGCAGGTTGAGCAGAGCTGCGGGAGTGTCCGGATTTTCCGTGAGCGCGCACAATGTCCAATCGGGGAGATCTGAGATGTCCAATGTCAGCGGGATGTTGACGGTCTCGTAGCCGCGCGGCGCGACTCGCTTTGCCTGCGCGGCGTCTTGTGGATCACGCAGTGATAATCTGAGTTCTTCGAGGGGTAAGCGGGGAGCATTCTTGCTCTGGCCGTGCCCGTGGATGCGGAGGACGCGGGCTGCACTCAGACCGCTTTTGATAGCGTCAGCAAGAGACGGTGAAGTATTGGCCTTCGCTGCGGCATCGAACAGACCGACGGCGATGGCTGCCGTGAACGCGTTAAGGTGGCCATAGACCCTGGCATCGTTAGCGAGCAAGGATTTCCATCGTCCCTCGGCTAGGGTGGGGTCGTAAATCAACTGAGCGCAGTGCTGAGGGTGCGGCGAGGCCGCATGGTCTTCGGGTTTGCAATCATTGTTGAACCAGACGGCCCCTTCACAGCCAAAGTTGACGATGAGGTGCCGACTGCGATCCAGTAACGGGCGAAAACCGGGATGATGTTGCAGTTCGGCACAAAGCTCGGTAAGGGTCCGCTCCCACGAATACCCGCGGCTGACAGCAGCTCCAGCGCGGCGGAGTTCATCGGCGGACGTGATGACGACAAGATTCCGGCGCTGACCGCACGCGGAAGGCAGCGCGACCGCGGGACAGGACAGCTCCCGCCAAAGATCGCCTTGAGCGATCGGGTTCGACATCTTGAGCACGATCCAGTCGGGCTGCGGAAACTTGATTGCTTCACCCTTCGCGTCCTTCTCACCCGTCTTGCCTGGCAGCACGCCCAACGGCCAGCGGTCCGTGGCGCGAACCGTGCGGAAGCCGAGACTCGCATCATCAATCACCAGCACGGAAGGACACTCCTGCGCGGCTGTGGAGCGCTTCAGTGGAGGTTCGCCATGCTGGCTGTCGAGCAACGCGTAGCCCAAGGGTTTGGCGACGCGCCAGACATCCTTCGGGCGTTGATTCTTCGGCACGTCCTCGTGCTCCTCCTTCAATCCACCGGCACAAGGCTCCCAGAGCGTGTGAACCGCAGGATGCGTCCGGTTCGGTTCCGCTGGCGTCATCTCATCAAGCCCGAATACCGCCTGTTTTTTGCCGACGGCAGCCTCGATGAACTCGTGCAATTGCTTCGCGCCGCCGAGCCGGTCGGTGAAGTGCGGCCTGATCTTTCCCGGCTGAGTCGGAAACACCGCGTCGCCCTGATATGTGGCGATGTCGCGGACGACATCGCCGGTGGTGAGGATGTGTGCGTTTTTCATGGTGTAGCCGATTGCGGGCGGGTGAATGGCTCTGGTTCAGTGGGTGGCAGAATCGTGTAGCCGAGATGGAGGATTGCCTTCAGCGTTCCCAGCGCGGCGACGCGGTCGTATTCTTTTTCGGACTCCGGCAGATCGGCATAGGGCACGAGACACGGATGAAGCTTCTGAGTGTCATTGCGCTGGGGACCATAGGTCCAGCCTTGGGACAACCGTTGCGCGGCCCACAAGTCGTGCGCGTTCTCGGCGAGACGTTCGGTCAACGGGAGAAGCTCGCTTGGAAGATTCATGCCTTCCGTGGAGATCGGTCGAGGCTGATAGCTCATTGCCCGCATTGTAGTAGCCAGCGGGAGTTTGGAAAGACCAAAGAACAAGGCCATCTCACTTCGGCGGAATGTCAGCCGCAGCGCTGGCCGAGGATGCTGACAAAGAACGGCTCCACGCGATCAATCCATTGCCGGTAGTATTCCCAAGAGTTGGCGGTTTCGCCGTTGGCGTTTGTAGTTCCGCCTTCAGGCGGTTCGCTGCTCCTGGCCAATCTGCATCGAACCAGACAGAATAGTCGTGGTTCTGCAACGCGCGCCCAATCCGCTCCGCGATCTTCTGGTCCTGCCGCGCGGGAGAGAGAAAGACGGTGGCGCGCTTGGAGAGCCGGTCGAACCTGGGAAGTTCCGTCTGCAAATCATGGATTCATCACCACGACCGTCTGGCACGGTCGCTTCGTGACTTGTTTGACCAGTTCACTTTGCTGCTTCACCCATTTTGAACGTCGCGAGGCGCGGGTGTTGCAGAGAACAAAAAATGTTCTGGCTTTGATTTCATCACGGATGAGTTCGGGCAGGCGCGCGTCGTCCGCTTCCAGGCACTTGAGAAAAAACAGGAGCGGATTGTGCCCGCGCCGTTCAAGTTCGTTGCGAATTCGGCGGACCTTCTCCAAGTCGCGGTGCGAGGGGGCGACTGGTTTGGAGTTCCGGCTTCACCCTCCAAGCGAAAAATCATCAAGTCATGGACGCCTACTACAATGCCCCAGAGGCGGCCATTGGGGGTTGAAGTAATATTGTGGTTAAAAGTATTAGTGCTGTAATTCCCTGCCATCCACGCCACTGGCTTTCCATCTACAGTTCGCTTTATGCATGTCTCTCCCGTCAAGATTTCCGCGTGTAGTCTTATCGAACTGGCTTGTTCATACAATTGAACGCCCGTCTCGGATGCCAAACCTCTGTTGTTTGCCAAGGGTGGTTTTCTCCACAACCGTGCCAGTTTGGACATCCATGAGTGCTTGACCGGCGGAGGGGGAGGGGGGTTGGGAGGAAGGTTTTTTGATAACCTTACCCGATCAAGAATGCCAACGTCTGAAGAAAAGGTCTTGCCTAAAAACTGGCCGCTTTCAGCGTCCCATGCACACTGGATTTTGGATCCTTTTCCAACAATACGGAGGCCATCAGCCGTATAGGCAACCTGATTGAAGTGAATCCAGTTGCTGGCTATGGCGTAGAGTTCCTGTCCGCTTTCGGTGTCGAAGACACGCATACCGCCAAACACTTCCACGGTAACAATACGACTGCCATCTGGGGAAAAGCATAACTTTTCGATCCTAACTTTATCCTCACCCGAGAGAAGGGAACCACTTCCAATCCCAGTATTCCATAATCGCACTGAACCATCAGCCGATGCACTCGCAAACATCAATCCATTTGGAGAAAAGACCGCGCTTGTGACTGCATGGGTATGTGGGAACACGAGTGGTAGTTCATGTCCGCTACTGACTTCCCATATGCGAACGTTGCCGTCCAAGGATCCACTAATCAGGCGTAGACCGTCTGGGGAAAATGCCACACAACTAATCCAAAAGGAATGCCCTTTCAGAACGGCCAGTTCGCGCTTGCCTTTGATATCCTAAAGGCGAATTGTATTGTCAAACAGTCCGCCTGCTAAAGTTGTCCCGTCAGGGGAAACAGCTACACAATCCACCGAGAATTCATGTCCGCGCAAGACACCCAGTTCTTTCCCGGCCTCCGCGTCCCATATCTGCACTGTCTTGTCAGATGATTCAGTGAAAATGTGGCGGCCATCGGGCGAACATGCAATACTTTTTACTAATTCATTAGGCCTGCGCATGCAGTGTAGTTCATTGCCCGTCACTGCATCCCACTCACGAAGCGTATTGTCTTTTGACGCACTGACGATCCGCCGCCCGTCCGGCGAATACCCCACGCACGTCACCGAATCCTCATGCCCGCGCAGGCAACGCAGTTCTCGGCCCGTCGCCGCATCCCACTCGCGCACCGTATTGTCATTCGACCCGCTGACTATCCGCAAACCATCCGGCGAATACGCCACGCTACGGACCCCACCCTCATGCAGGCGAAAAATCGCCTTCAGTGCAGTGCCGAGTTGCACGGCGGGCGGGCGAATCGAACGCAGCCACACCATGCCCGGCTCCGACTGTTTCTTCCGCGCCCGCCACGTTTCCAGCAACGCGCAAAGTTTTAGCCCCGGCTGCGCCCACGACAATGTCTCCGTGCCCGGCTTCGGCTCGACCGGCTCAGGGTGCGCTGACGCTTGCGGGCAGTCATACCACCAGCAGGAGTTCCAGAGACATTGGAACAGTGCCTGCGGGTAATCCTGGGCGTGGCGGGCGATGAAATGGATGTCGCGGCGGACGGCTTCTTCGAGCAATTTCAGGACGCGGCGCCGTGGACTCTCTGCGGGCAACAGGTCGGCGGATTCGAAGAAGTCTTGGAGTATCTCGAAGCTTAATCCCGCAACTACTTTTGTCTCCAAAAATCGAATGTCTGTGAGCAACGATTCAACTTTTGACCACTCTTCGCAGGCAAGGAGATGATACGGAAGATGCGCTATGAAATATCGGGGAAAGCGTAGGCCGCTGGACTCGAAAGCCTGCCAACCTCCGTCTGCTAGAATTCGGTTTCCTTCGCTCACGCTCACGAAAAACACCCCAGCCTTCGCTTCATCCGCCACCCAGTCGGCAAGTGATTTGTGGTAAGGCTTGATGACTTCATGACCCGCTTCGGTCACAACCGGAAAGAGCGAGCCGAGCGGTCGCGTGAAGTCGCGGAGTTCTTCGTCCTGCCAGTTGAAGAGGCGTTGGAGAATTTCCACAGGCAGCGGTTCGCGGGCGGCGAGGATGGCGCGGAGCGCGGGGCGCACTTCCTCGCGGAATTTTTCCAGGTCAGGGAACTGGCGTTGAAACCATTGGCAGAAGATGCCGCCGAGGCCTTGCGGGAATTGTTCCGGGCGGTCGAGCGAGAGGTGAGCGTGCTGGACGTCGTCACAGAAGCGTTCGACGTAGAGGAACACGCCTTCGCTCTTTTCCAGGATTTGCTCCACGAGGCGGTCGGCATCCGGGCGGTTCTGGAGAGGCGTCGCCAGTTCGCGCCGCAGGTAGTCGCGGATGTCGGCGCGGTTGGATTCGGACTGGGTGTCGAGCGTGAAAGGATTCAATGCCTGCAACGGAGTTTTGACATCGAACTCCGGGCGGCTCGTCACGACGAGGCCAAGCCAGTCGGGCAGGCGCTGGGCATTTCGCGCGAGCATTTCCACGAGTGGATTGCGCCCGGCCTCGCCGGCTTCATCCAGGGCGTCAATCGCGATGAGATACCGTTCCCGGCCGCCGTGGATGACCGAGCGCAGCGGGTTGGCGAGGAGGTAGTCGAACAGTTCCCCCGCGTCTTTCCGGTCCAGTTCGGCAATCTCCGGCAGGGTCAGCAGGAGCTTGCGATAATCGGGCAGCCGGGTTGCGAGTTGGAAGGCGAGGCTGCGGACGACCCGCGGCGCGTGGCGGTGGTCGGGCTTGTCCCATTCGCAGAACTGGGCGGCAATGACGGTGTCGCCGCGCGTGTGGGTGAGTTGGGCGGCAAAGGCGCTCTTGCCTACGCCGGGCGCGCCCATGATCCAGAAGAGGCGGGAGGGAGATTCACCCCTCACCCCGACCCTCTCCCCTCCGAGGGGCGAGGGAGTGGACGCGGTTCGCCATTTCTCCACGGCCTCGAACAGCCATTGGCGGCCGTAGAAGCCTTTGCTCAGCAACTGGCAGATGCGGGCCTCGGACTTGATGGGTTTGAGATGGCCGTTGAGCGTTTCGATCTCACCGGCAAAGCGGCGGTTCTCGTCGCTCTCCACCACCCGGACAATGTCGGCGAGTTTGGCTTGATACCATTGTTCCCACGCTGCCTCGCCCGCGGCGCGCCGCTCTTGCCAATCGTGCATGTCGAGCCACTGGATGTGACCGATGTTCACCGGTGGCTGCACCTCCTGCTCGCTCTCGACGAGGATGGTCTGAATGTTGCCGCCCTTCACGCCGATGGCGATGGCGATCTCATCCCGGCAGACGCCGGGGTCGCGGGTAGAGTGCTTCGAGAGGAAGGAGAGGACGCGGTGGCTCTGCAAAATGCCGTCGGTAATGGCGCGCCGCCATTCGTCGCCGAACTTGATCTCGTTCTTGTCGAACCAGACATCGTGCCCGCGATTCTTCAGGTCAGCATAGATTCGAAGGACAAGTTCCTCGCTGCTGTCGTGGCCGTAGCTCAAAAAGATGCGCAGGGGGGAGGAGGGTTTCTTTTGTGAAACTTGGCCGTGTTCTGGGCAGACCCTGTGCTTGCCGACTTGGGTCAGCGGCTGATCACACATCGGACAACGGCTTTCATCAGGCCCCAGTGGAGCGGGTTGTCTTGGTGGATGAGGCGCGTTCATGGTTTCAATACCAGTCGGTGTTTGTCATGAGGCGCAACCATTCCCGATGCTCGAATTCCAGCAGAGTCTCGCTCCACCACAGGTCGTGGAAGATGCGGCGATAGTTGGGTGACGGACTGGCGGTTTCGGTTTCCAGGGCGCGGTAAAGGTGTAGCAACGCCGTGTGTATGGCGCGGTAGCGCACCGCGTTGCGGTTGGGTTCGCGTGTCGAGCGGTAGGTCCGCAGGCCGGCGGCCAGAATCGGCAAGGTGGCTGATCCAAACACCAGTGCTAGGCTTACGCTTGCGGTGCCGTGTGCCACACCCAGAAGATCCAGAACGAAATGGCTCAGCGCTGCAACGAGGCTGCCAAAAAACATCCAGGACGGCAGTGACACCAAGATCAGATTGCTGCGTTGAAATCGTTCCGCGCTTTTTGCAAAATAGTTGATCTGGCAGCCGAGCCGGGTGCGACGATAGTAGTCCACCATCTCACGAACCGGCCCGGCTTGGAACGTGCTCGCCGCGGAAACCTCGGGCGGATCTTCCACTGGTTGCTGTTGCAGCCATTGTTTGACATCGCCTGGCTTGAGGTTTTCGAGCGCCTGTGCCTGTGCCTCGCAGGTGAGGGTGGTGGGAGACACG
The DNA here is from genome assembly GCA_026397915.1 of Verrucomicrobiota bacterium. GTDB lineage: Bacteria > Verrucomicrobiota > Verrucomicrobiia > CAIQCK01 > CAIQCK01 > CAIQCK01. The sequence continues at coordinate 13,223 of JAPLTX010000061.1, read as the reverse complement.
GCATGTCGCCAGTTGTCCGGCACCGTCAACGTGCGAAACTTCAACAGCCGAAGGCGCTCGGCCTTGTGACGTTCAAGATGCCATTGTTCGTGAAAGGAAAGCATGATGCCAAGCACCACCGCCACGGAGGTCAGCACCGTCGCCACCACTTCCGTCCACAGTGGCAACACGCCGGGAATCAGATGTGCCAACTGCACGATGGCAAAGACCACCGCCAGGGTGCCCGCTGCCGCAGCAACGGTGGCTGCTCGCCGGTGCCATCGCTGCTGTTTTCCCGCCCGCGCATCGGCTTCGCGATAAGATGGCCGGAGACGGTCATTGATGGCAGCGACCCATGCGCGAACATCCGGGTTGATCGGCAACAGGTTATCCGCTTCGCACATGTCGTCGCTGGCAGCATTCGGAATTCGTTCGGGAGGGGATTGCAATTTCATAAGCGAGCTACTCTTTGGGTTGCTTGTTGAGGGTTGCATGCCAGACCACATTGCGTGGCAAATTCTGTATCATGGAGCGAAATGCCTCGGCTTCATGGATTGGACGAATCGCTGTTTGTCTTCGTCCGGACCTCGACCGGCATCTGCGCGAGTTTCTGGAAAATCTTCCCGCGCTTCTGGAGCGGCCACCATTGGTAAAGGTAGATCTCTAACGGCCGCCACATGGCCACCCAGCCGCCGATGGTCAGGCTTTCACGCACAATCGCGGAAATCGTGCCGGCGCTGCCGCCGGGAAAGAACCTGGCTGCCACAAATAGGCAGGTGGAAATAAATGCCAAGCCGATCAGAAGAGTGCGCCGTCCCTCAGCCATCAACTGACGAAACTCCATTTCATTCGAGCGCGCGCGGTTGGCGAAGTGGTTGTGGACGGCCTTTTCAATCAGCTGCTGCGTTTCCTTCTCCGGCACCAGGTCGTTCACATGGACGATCAGCGACACAGGCTCGTTCACAGGAAGTTCCTGCGCCCAGCTCTCGATGAACTCCTCCGCGTCATGGTCGAGATCCTTCTCGTGAAACGGCGAGGGATCCATGGTGTTGAAGAGCTGGTTCACATCGCGAAGATTGACCTCGATGCGGTGCTCGTTGCTGGGCGAAGGCGTTGTGCAGTTCACTTCCATAAGGGAAACTTGTTGTGTTTAACTCATTTGCTTGCGTGTCACCTGCAACCCGGCCTTGGCGAGGATTTCGGGGAAGGAACAAACGGCAACGCGGTCGAAGTTCTTGATTTCCTCCGTCAGGACTTCCTTATCGCTCCAGGCCACCAGGCAATTGTGGAGCTTCTTCTCATCATCTCGCGGACCCGGACGCCAGCCGGCGCGCAACCGTTCAATGACCCAGCGGCCGTGTTCCAGTTGCGCCATCAATTCCACCTCGGCATTGGTGAAGCCGGTAAAAATCACAGGGGGATGTCCGTCAGGCTTGCGCACGTCGAAGCCGGCGGCTTCTAGAATGCGGATAGCGTAGGCAGCTTGCTCAAGATTGGCTTGCTTGTAGGTGTCGGGCAGGTGTTCCCAACGCTTGACGTTATCGGGCTGAATCTTCTTGAGGTTGGCGTTCCGGTAACGGGTGTGAAACTCCTGTGCCATGGTTTCAAGAACGCCGGGGTCGAATTGGCTGCCGTCGGGCAGGACGAACGCGCGCAGAGTCTTGGCGTCGGCCGGCAACGGGAGCAACCGGGGCAGCGAGGACCACAGTGCGTCCTTCAACAGCGCGTCGGCCTCTCCACCACTGCCCATTACCACACCCACTGTCGCGCCAAAGGTCAACGCAACGCGATACTCGAACGCCGCAAGGGAACCTCCGCCAAATCCCAACAGCAGCACGTCGGCAGGCCGGATGCCGGACGCCAGCACGTCCTTCCAGCCATGCAAAATCTGCTCCGGCGAAAAATGTTCGGCCCCGCTGGCGACGATCCGGTCGTAGCGTTTGTCCTTCTCGGCGTTTTCTGGAAGCGACCGGGGAATGTAGCCGCGCAAGTGAAATCGCTTACGGCCGGCTCCATCCAGTCTCGCTGCAACGGCACCCACGCAGCCGGGCACACCCGATGTGGTGCCGCCGGAAAGGATGGTGCCTGGAAAATCCCCCAAGGCGTCCAACAGCAGTTCTTGGATGTGCGGCAATTCCGCCGCCGGCAGCGACGCAGCACCACCTGCTACGATCAGCACCGGCGGCGTGAGTGCGGCAGGTTTTCTTGCCGCAACCTGGCCGGAGTCGCAGTTTCTCAAGGACATGGCGAGATCGAGCAATTCTTTGGCCCAGCGGTGTTGTTCCGGCAACGCACGGCCTGGATTGATACGGTGCAACCAAGCGACTTCGTTGGAAAGGACATCGCAGGGGCTGATGCCTTCGTCGTAGAGGCAATAGCGCACGCCACGGGCGTAGGCTTGCAGAGACGGGAGCGGTTCCCCTAGCAACAGCAGCAACCGGCCAGCGGTAAAATGAGCGGCCGGCAGCTCCGTGCCCGACGCCTCGTGTTCCTGGCAGGTGCGCAGGGTGGAGCGGATCGTGGAGCGAAAACTCGCGAGCATGCCTGATTCCTGTGCGTAGTGCAGTTCGAAGCCCAGCATCTCGGCGAGGTAATATGGATTGCCCGGCTCCAACTCCACCGCGCGGGCGTAGTAGCGCCGGGCTTCATGCGCCTCGCCCTCGATTGGCTCATACGACCAGCCCAGTCGCGCCAGGGCACGCGCGTGAACGCTGCGGTCACGGCGTAGGTTTGGCATCGCGGAAAAATCCTTCTGCTCGAAGGCCGCGATCACCTGTTGGAGAAATTCCTGCCCGCGCCGATAAGCAGCGCCATCGTGCTTTGCGCGGTGCTGCCGGCAAAGGGCGTGGCCCAACTCCGAACGCAGCGCCAATCCCAGCGGGGCGGCTGCATTTGCGCAAGGTTCAAGCAAGCTGACCACCTCGGCCCATTCGCCTTTCGTCGCGATCAGCCGCGCGAGTTTCAGCGCGATCGCCGGCCGGCTCGAATCATCGGCGTTGGTGAGGAGCAGTCGCTGGACGGCGATTTCCTTCTCCACGTTTTCACGGGAAGCGTAAGCGGTGTAGTTGGCCAGCATCCCGTCGAGTTCATGAGCCAGTCGGTTGAAGCCGCGATCACCTTCCTCCATGACCGCAGCGAGCAGGTTTCCCGTTCGTTTGATCTCGGCCGAGAGGCGCAGAGGCGTCTTATACATGCGGTCGTGCAGCGTGTCTGCCCATGCATGCTGGACCCATGTCCGCACCTGCAACTCCGCCCGCCGCTCGCCGATCACCCGGCGCTCTTCCGGCGTGAAACCCAGCGGACAATCCGCCGGCACTTGGATGATGAAGTGCATGTCCCGGTAGCCGAACTGGTCTGCTTTGAGGTGCGTTGTCTTGTCGTCGCGCTCCAGCACTCTGAAATTCTTCTCCACAAACGCGCATACCGCCTCCACCTGTTCGAGCGTCTGCACGATCACCCGCCCGCCGCACAAATCCGTGAGCTGGTTCACGGCGTCAGGATACGTGGCGAACCTGCGCGCGGCTTTTTCGGCAAAGCTGGCAATGCTCTTCGGGCGCGCCTGCACAAACGCCTCCGGTAGCGACACCGCGCAAGCCGCCTTCAGCACGCGCTCCAATGCCTTGGCATAGATGACGTAGTCCGGGTGTTGCCGCGTGTAAGCCTCGATCTGTTCGCGATGTTTCTCCGGGGTGAGTCCTTCAATGCTCATGTTGCTTTGCTCCTTTCTCGGCGTAGATCGCAGCCAGTTCCTTGAGCCGTGGCACCAGATTCCGGTTTGGCACCTCCGCTGCCGGCACCCACTCGTGGGCGTCATGCTCTTCGCTCAACCGGAGTGTGCCGCCCGCCAGCTTGGCCTCCATGCACAACATCGCCACTCGCACCTGTGGCATCTCAAAATCAAAAGCGCCGACCACACCCAGCAGTTCGATCTCCAGTCCGGTTTCCTCGCGCACTTCGCGGCACAGCGCCTCATCGAACGCTTCACCGGGATCCGCTTTGCCGCCGGGCCATTCCCATTGACCAACGAAACCCTTGTTCACTGGAGATCGCCGCAGCAAAAGACAACGCCCTTGCTCATCACGGATCACCGCCCTCACCGCCAGACGGAATGGTTTTTCGCTCATACGCCCGTTCCTTGGAAGATTCGAAGATGGTTGGATGATACCACCGGAGAATCGGGCCATTCAACGCGATTCTGTCCCGCCCGGACTTCGGGAAAAGGGCAAGGAATCACAGTGCATGGCCCACGGCCAATGCCAGTTTCCGCCCGTCATGCGGATGTTGAGCGCCGAATACGCCAAGCCCTACGAACAGCGCGACTATTCGAGGATCGAAAAGCTGTAAGGCTCCTGCAAAACCGCTGCGCGAAGAATGTCTCAGCCTAAGCGGCGGAAAGGTCCGCCGCCAAGTCCGCATCTACCTCACCGCCGTCCACGAAGCAGGCTTCACAGCAGCCGAAATCTGACTCCCAGACCTCTGATCGCATCACAGCATCCACTCCGTTTCGAGCATCAGGCGCAACCACTCGTGATGCTCGTTGTGGAAGAACATCTCCTCTTCGCCCAGCGCGCGACTCCACGACTGTGGCGTTTCCTGCGCCAGTTTCAGGCGTTTGATGATGTCGCCCACCGCGCGATGTTTGCAGTCAAACAGGTTCGCACTGCGATGCGGCTCGAACGCCCCCAGCCACACGCGGCATCCCAAGCCCATCACGGGAATAATCGCCGCGAGCGCCAGCGACCAGATTTCCACACCATCCCAGAACTCTCCGCTCACCGTGGCGCCCCGGGCATCCGCGCAATGCTTCAGCCAGCCCGCCATGAAGTGGACGAGCACGAACCCCGTCGAGAGGAAGAACAGCGGCCGGCTCAGGTGCCGCCAAGGCCTCGCGGCTTTTTCGTGGCGTTGCTTGCGGTCCCTAAAATACGCCGCCTGAAATGCCAGCCGCTTGATCCGGTAATACTCCGCCAGCGCCGGCAGGAATGATGCGTCAATACGGTCAGCTTCCGGCCACAGCGCCGAAGCGTGCTTGGGTTCGTCCTTTGCCCATGCGCGCACGACGTCCCATGAAAGCGGCTTGGACAGCTCATCCACGCATTCTTTCAACTGTCGCTTCCATTCACCCAAGTCCGAAGCCCAGAGCGCCCCCCATCCGAGCGACTCGAACTTCAGGATGCGCAGGCGTTCAGCCCGGTTGCGTTCGCACAACCACTTTCGATCTCCCTGCGTCCACATGCCGATGACCACGGCCACGATGCCCGCGACCACCGCCATGACTTCCAGCGCCAATGCCAGCGAAACGACCGTGGGCGCCTGCCGCGCCACCGCCATCTGCAAAATGGCCAGCACCACCGCCGCAGTGCAGGCAATGACAGCCACCCGCGCAAACTTCCGATGCAAGCCCTGATGCTCCATCGCTGATTGATCGGCCTTACGCCAGACTGGCAGAAGAACCTCCTGCTGATCCTTCAATGCCTGGTCCAACCGCGGCCAGCGTTTCACCAGTAGCAGTTCCGATGCGTCATTCATGTCAAAATCGCCCTTGCGCGGATGGTCCTTCTGCGTGGTTACGTCCTTAAGCTCGTGTTCAAGATGAGCTTGCCAGGCGGCAAAGTCGGCGGTGGTGCTTGCGCTGGGAACGATGTCCGTTGGTAGTTCAGGTTTCGGTGAGTTCATGGGCGGCTCCTTTGAATTGGTAGTGCGCAACGAACTTCTTGTGGAGGTTCACGGACAAGCAAAGAAGTCATTGGAGAACATGGCTTAATCAAGGGGTTCGGGTTGGGCCTCCCGCCACGCGGGGAAATTGCCCAGTTCCGGCAGCTCCACACGGTCGCTCAGCGCGGCGACGAGGGCGCGGAGGAGTTCCCAGTTCTGTCTGTCGGCCTCGGTCTGCTGCATTCGGCCTTTCAGATGCTCCAGCACCGGTTCCATTGTCCATTCCTGGAACGCGCCGTCGTTCTGGAGCGCGGTCTTGAGCCGGCCGATGAGAGGCGCGGGGTCGCCGTGCTCCAGCATTTCGAGGGCGAGTTGGAGCCAGAGGATTCGGGGCACCACATAGGGCGCGGCTTGGCTGCGTTCCTGCCAGGCCCGGGCGATGTGCTTCCGGCCGTCTTCGATCTGGTCGGTCATCAATGCAATCCGTGCCAGATGGCAGCAGGTTCCCGGCACCTCGAAGCCTTCTTCCAATAGTTGACGCAGTAATTGTTCCGCTCGCTGGTGGTCCGCCCGACGGTAGAAGTGCAGGGCAAGCTGGCGTCGAGTCAGCGGCGCAACGGTGGTGGCGGTGTGGAGCACGCGATCCGCGAACTGTTCCCGCAATCGCTCGCATTCCTCGCGCTTGCCTAGTTTCTCCAGCACATCTGCCAACCTCTGAATGCTGCTGAACGTGTCCGGATGGTCCGGGACAAGACCGCTTTCGCGAATCGCCAGCGCCCGCCGATAGAGCGGTTCGGCCTCGGTCAGCCGGTTGGTGTCTTGCAGCAAGTTCGCGAGGTTGTTGAGGCGGATGGCGACGTTGGGATGGTCCGGGCCGAAACTCTGCTCATCAATGGCCAGCGCCCGCCGCATCAACAGCTCGGCCTCCGCCAGCCGGTTGGTGTCTTGCAGCAAGGCGGCCAGGTTGTTGAGAGCACCGGCCACGTTGGGATGCTCCGGGCCGAAACTCTGCTCGTCAATGGCCAGCGCTCGCCGATAGAGCGGCTCGGCCTCCGCCAGCCGGTTGGTGTCTTGCAGCAAGGCGGCCAGGTTGTTGAGAGCACCGGCCACGTTGGGATGCTCCGGGCCGAAACTCTGCTCGTCAATGGCCAGCGC
>JAPLTX010000061.1:0-6324 GCA_026397915.1 Verrucomicrobiota bacterium | reverse complement strand
CGCCGATAGAGCGGCTCGGCCTCCGCCAGCCGGTTGGTGTCTTGCAGCAAGCCCGCCAGGTTGTTGAGATCTCTGGCCACGTTGGGATGCTCCGGGCCGAAACTCTGCTCGTCAATGGCCAGCGCCCGTCGCATCAACAGCTCGGCCTCCGCCAGCCGGTTGGTGTCTTGCAGCAAGGTCGCCAGGTTGTTGAGGCTCGTCGCAACATTCGGATGATCCTCGCCAAGGCTCTTCTCGAAAATCGAAATCACCCGCCGCATCAACGGCTCGGCCTCCGCCAGCCGGTTGGTGTCTTGCAGCAAGGTCGCCAGGTTGTTGAGGCGGATGGCGACGTTGGGATGCTCCGGGCCGAAACTCTGCTCGTCAATGGCCAGCGCCCGCCGTATCAACGGCTCGGCCTCCGCCAGCCGGTTGGTGGCTTTCAGCAATTGCGCCAGGTTGTTGAGGTCTATGGCCACGTTGGGATGCTCCGGGCCGAAACTCTGCTCGTCAATGGCCAGCGCCCGCCTGAAAGCGGTTTCGCACGGGTTCCATTCAGCCAAGGTGTGCCAACGAAACCCGGCTTGGTTGAGCAGCCAGGTGGCCCAGGGATGTTTGGCCTCAGCCCACAAGTCAGCCAACGCGCCGAACGGTTCGAGTTCCCACCGGGCATCCTCCCAGAGGTTCGTCTTCTCCAACGCGGCATCGCGCTCCTTCACCAGCGCGTTCACGGCTTGCTGGCGGGTGGCCAGGTCGGGGGCGGCCATTCGGGAACGGACCCGGTCCTGAACCAGACGATGGACCGTCATCAGGCGCGGCTCGGTGGTTTCGGTTTCCGGCCGGATGAACAAGGTCAGGCCGGTGAGATGGTCCAGAAGCAACAGCCAGTTGTCGTTGCTGAAGGAAGGGTTTGGAGTCCCGCCTTTAGGCGGTTCTGTTGTTTCGCCGCCTGAAGGAGGGACTTCGGAAGTGGGGGGGCCGCCTGAAGGCGGAACTCCGAACCCGGAACCGGCTGAAGGCGGAACTCCGAACTCGGGGAAGTCCTTGCCGACCAGTGCGCGCAGCCACGGCAACGCGACATGGTCGGGCGGCAGTAGCGCGGCGTATTCCATCGCGCGCCGCTCGGCGGGAGCGAGCGCGTCGAGCGTGGGATCGAGCACGGCGGCGAGGCGGCGTTCGTCGTTGTGGCGGCGCAGTTTCACATCCTTCTCTTCGGCGAGCAGGTCGAAGGCTTCGAGCGATTCGAAGCCGGGACGTTGGAGGAAAGCGGCAAAGGTGGTCCCACGATGCTTGGCCAGCCACGCGGCGACCAGTTCCACAGTGAGTGTGAAGCCGCCGAGGCGTTTGACGATGCGCCGGGCGGCGTCGCGCTCGGCGTCGGTGGCGAAGGGGCGGAATTTTTCCAGCAAGTCCAGCGCGTCGTCGTCCGGCAGCCGGCCCAGGGAGAGCCAGTTGCTCCTGCCGGTGGTCGGCGGCACGAGGCGCGTGGTGGCCAGCAGGTGGAGCTTCGGCCCGAGCGCGGTCACGGTGTCGGTCTGCTCCGGCTCCAGCAGCGCGCAATCGGAGACGTTGTCGAGCACGAGCAGGACGTGGCCGAGCGTGGCGAGCCGTTCGCGCAGGCAGGCGAGCACGGCGGCGAAGTAGGTGTCCGGCTGTTTGCGTTCCTCGTCGCCGATCTTGTCCCGGAACAGCGCGGTGAAGTCGCTTTGGCTCAGCATGGCGTCGCGCAGGCTGGCCTTGTTCTCGCAGCGGATGAGGAAGCGTCCGCCGGGATAGGCGCTGGCGTAGGCATGGGCGTAGGCCAGGGCCAGCTCGGTCTTGCCGATGCCGCCGAGGCCGTGGACGCCGTAGATGACGCCGGTGCGATCGTCCTTGATGAGCCGCTCGCGCAGGGCGAGCAGCTCGTCGAGCCGGCCGGTGAAGTTCCTGTTGTAGGCCGGGACGGTGGAGAGGCTGGCATCGGCGCGGGCGAGCAACTCGGCGTGGTGGTCGAGGTCGTGGGCCAGCTCGGTGAGGACGAGGCGGAGGTCTTCGCGGCGGAGGGCGTCGAGGCCGGCGTCGTAGAAGGCGTGGATGTCGCAGAAGGGCTGGTTGTGGGTGTGCTGGCGGCGGCGGAGGTGCTTGAGCAGGGCGGGCGTCTCTGCCACGAGCTTGTTCCGGTCACGCTCCGGCAGCCGGGAGAGTTCGGCGAGTTTCTGGGTGAGCTGCTGGTCGGAGAGCTGGCCGCGGCCGGTGAGGCCGGGCACCTCGACGATGTAGATGGGGCGGACACCGGCGGTGAGGATGTGCTGGGCGATTTCGGCGTCAATCCACGCGCGCCATTCCTTGCGGCACCATTCGCTGGCGAGGTAGTTCGGCGAGATGAAGGCGAGGAAGAGCCGCGAGTGGGCGATGCCGTGGGCGAGGTAGAGCTGCCAGTCCGCGCCGGTGGTGATGGCGTGCTGGTCGAAGAACTGCTTCAGCGTGCGTCCGGCAGCGAATTGCTGGTGCTCGGCAAGGAGTTCCTCGATGAAGCGGGTGATCCAGCCGTTGGCATTATCGCCGCGGGCGTAGGAGACGAAGAAGTCGTAGGTCTGGTTATCGGCGGGTTGAGGCGCGTTCATGGAGTGTTGTTTGGAATGAGACGGCCAGCGTCAGTTTCCCTGCACGATCCGCTGCCAGCACGCGTCATGCGTATGAATCGAAGCGTTCATCTCCCGGAGAGTTTCTATCACGGCCGGCGCAGGGCAATCAAGTAAACGCTTCCGGTCAGCGCACTGTTCAGGTTGCAAAGATTTTCCCCGCGACTTCACGCGGCTTGTTGACAAACTCTGTCCGAATCCATTCAAATAATCGCATGTCACACGGGGACATTTGAATCATGTATGACGCGCCAGAAAAACTGTTGATCGCTCCAAGCCGTCCAAAGGGCGTTCTGGCCCGGTCACGCTTGGCGCGCTTGGTTGCAAAGCTGAATCGTCTCACCGTCCGTTACCGGCTGCGGTATGGAGATGCGCGAGGGGGCGAACTGGCGGGCTGGGGCCGGTTGTGCGTGGAACAGGCTGACGAGCACCTCTTCTGCCGGGTTGCGGGAGAAGCATTCCGGCCCAGCCCGGTCGAATACAGCTTCCATTCATTCTGGCAGACGCGTCGCGGCATGATTCTGCTTGTTCTCAATCTTCTGGAGGAACGCGCCGCGCAAGAACGATCAGCGCAGGAAACCTTTATCCAGCCCACTGGTGAACTCGCCCGCCAACTGAAAACCGAAGCGGCCGATTGGTTCAAGCGCGCTGAATCACGCAACAAACCCGGCCCGGCGTCCTGAGGGCTGTTTTTCTCACAACACGACCTGTCCGCGAACGTTGTCCTTGGGCTTGGCACGGCAGCGGGATTGTAATACAAGCAGGTCATGCAATCCGGGTGGCAAACGGTCCGCGTCTTCATCAGCAGCACGTTTCGCGACATGCACGCGGAGCGCGACTATCTGGTCAAGGCCACGTTTCCCCGGTTGCGGCAATGGTGTGAAGCCCGGCGGCTGCACTTGGTGGACATTGACCTGCGCTGGGGTGTCACCAAGGAGGAGGCCGACAACGGTCGTGCCATCGAGATCTGCCTTCAGGAAATAGACGGCAGCCGACCGTTCTTCGTTTGCATCCTCGGCAACCGCTACGGTTGGGTGCCCCACGACCTGCCCACCGAGGAACACTACCTGTTTCGCGGACTCCAACAGGACACCGGCCTCTCGATCACTCACCTGGAAATCATCCACGCCACGCAGACGCCGATTCCCCGTCGGGATGGCCAGCACGGCGAGCCGTGCCCGCATTCATCCTTTTATTTTCGCAAACCGGAGTGCATCCCGCAGTCGGAAAACCTCGCCGGCCTGACCGACCAGCAACGGCAGGATTTTGCCGAGGCGTTCTACGAACTGAACCCGATTCGTCGCGGGATGCTCGTCGAGTTGAAACAACAGATTCGCGACCGATATGCCGGTCAGGGGCAGGTCACCGATTACACCGGAGTTTGGGAAGCGGAAGTCGACAATCCCGAAGACCCAGCCCTGAAAGGCCGGCTGACCGGGCTGGAGGCATTTGGTAACCGGGTCGAAACCGATCTCCAACGGGCGATTGCCGCCCAGTTCGCGGACCACATCGCCGCGTTGGGCAAGCGTGATCCGCTGGCGGAAGAACGCTCGTATCATGAAACGTTCATTGAGAACCGCACCCAAGTCCACGTTCCCCGCGTGGATGTCGAAACGAAGCTGACCGAATACGCCGACGGCACCGACGAGCGCCCCTTGGTTCTGTCCGGCCCGCCCGGCAGCGGCAAGAGCGCGATCCTGTCGCATTGGGCCAAGGGAAGGATGAAGGAAGAAGGAGGAGGGAAGAACGACGAATTTCTGATTCCGAGATTCATCGGTGCGAGTCCGGGTTCAACGAATCTGTCTCGGTTGTTGCGAAACGTTTGCGAAGAACTGCGACAGCAGTTTGATTTGCAGCAGGAAGTGGAGGAAGGAATCGAAGTCGCACCCGGCCAGAGAGAAGACCGCAAGCGTGTGCAGCCTATGGAAGTGCCGGCCGATCCGCGAAAAGTCTTGGAAAAGTGGACGCACTTTTTGGAAGCCGCAAGCAAAGTGGGAACGGGCTCTGCACCGCGACCGCAGCGGATCGTCATCGTTCTCGACGCCATCAACCAACTGGATTGTTCGGCTGATCCTTCGATGACGATTTGGTTGCCGCGCAAACTACCGTCGGGCGTGCGCCTCATCCTCAGCGTCCTCGACCACGGCGAAGCCTCCAAACCCAATACTCCATCACTCCACCACTCCAATACTCCAACATTCCAACACCCCGCTTCCCCCGACTGGCTGCGTTCCCTGCGTCGTTTCGGCTTGTCCGAAGTGCCGGTGCCGGAGTTGGACGACGAGGCGCGGAAGCAGATCCTTCGGGAACTGCCCAGCGTATTTTGCAAGACGCTCGAACCACGGTTCGTCGAGCAACTGCTCGCCAATCCGGCGACACGCAACCCGCTGTTCCTGATCGTCGCCCTCGAAGAACTACGCGTCTTTGGTTCCTTCGAGCAACTCCCCGAACGCATTGCTCAACTGCCGCGGCTCTCAGTTTCCCCTCTCCCGCAAGCGGGAGAGGGTCAGGGTGAGGGTCCGCTCTGTCCGACTATTGACGCCGCCCTTGATGCCATGTTCGGCCAGGTGCTCGACCGCTTGGAACGCGAATCACAGCGTCGCACACCGGGCTTGGCAGCCACTTTGTTCAGCTATCTCGCGTCAGCGCGGGATGGACTGTCCCATGAAGAACTGCGCGCACTGCTGGCGCGTAAACTGCCGGCGCTCCAGGCCGAACAGCGCAACGACACTATGGAAGTCATCCTGCGCCAAGTGCGCGCCTACCTGATGCAAAAGAGTTCGTTGCTGGATTTCTACCACCGCAGTTTCTGGAAAGCTGCTTCGGCTAGGTATCTGACGGAGACCGCCGCTCGACTCATGGCGCATCATGAACTGGCGGACTACTTCACGGCTTGCGCCAGAGGAACCGATCCACAAAAGGAATGGGAAACAAACAGCGTCCGTGGTTTTGCCGAGTGTGTGTTCCATCTCGTAAAGGCTGGGCAGCATGACCGGGCGGCAATCCTCCTCAGCAACTTCCCCTTCCTCTTGCACAAGGCGCGCGTCGGCCTGTTCGAAGCCGTGCTCGAAGACTACGACCTCCTCCGCCATGAAGCGTCTGCAGAACATGCGAGGACTCTTGAGACTTGGAGCATCTTCTTCCGCGAGAAGGCGCACATCTTCCGGCGCGGAAATGACGAATGGCCGGCGCACAAGATTCTGCTGCAACTCGCGGTCGAGCACGCCGACGACAGCCCGCTGACAATCGGCGCAGAACAATGGCTGACGGAAGGTCGCTGCGACTGGCTTTGGCTACGCCGCGTGCCACGACTGCCCCATACCCAGAAGAACCCGTGTCTTGCGGTTCTGGAAGGCCACACCGATATGGTTGAGGGCGCGCTGGCGTTGAGCGATGGGCGGCTGTTGTCGTGGTCGGATGACAATACGTTGCGGTTGTGGGACAGCCAGAGTGGGGCGTGTCGGGCGGTGCTGGAGGGCCACACCGATATGGTTAAGGGCGCGCTGGCGTTGAGCGACGGGCGGCTGTTGTCGTGGTCGTTGGACAAGACGTTGCGCTTGTGGGATGGGCAGAGCGGAGCGAGCCTGGCGGTGCTGGAAGGCCACACCAGTTTTGTTAAGGGCGCGCTGGCGTTGAGCGACGGGCGGCTGTTGTCGTGGTCGGGGGACCAGACGTTGCGCTTGTGGGATGGGCAGAGCGGAGCGAGCCTGGCGGTGCTGGAAGG
>JAPLTX010000029.1 GCA_026397915.1 Verrucomicrobiota bacterium | reverse complement strand
GTGAAATCAGACGCTAAACAAGGATCGTCTGTGTGGAAGATGATGTGGGCGCTGGCATGGCGCTATGTGCTTTGGCTTCCCCTGCTCGTGCCAATAGGAACGATTGCGTTCTTCATCGTCATCGCTTTTCCGATTGTGCCGCCAGCTTATGCCATTGCTTTGATATTCGGAGGACAATGGCCTTTGGGCCTTGGCATTCTGGTGGCTTGGGGCATCGGCATGTATTTTTACAAGCGAGCAATGTCGAAAATATTTGAAGGATTCAGCGGGCTGTGAACGGGTTCTTGACAAAGCAGCGAGGCGGAGAATGGCCCCGAAGCCGGACGCGAAAAGAATGAGAGGCAAAGCGGTCAGTGATCACTGGTCAGCGGTCAGAAGCCGAAGGAAAGAGGAACGAATGAATAGCGACTGCCCTTGAACATGAACACGAGTATTTCGCGCCAAGCGGTCATTCCGATTACTCTCACCATTACCGGTGTCAGTATCTTGTTGGCGTTTATCACCTATTTCGTTGGCGTAGCCGACTACCACCACTATCACCATCTTTCCACGCAGGCACGGGTGCCTCTTCCTGCTTTTAGTGCGGCTTTCGAGTCGGTGCTTCCGTGGGCATGGGGTCTCCCGCTTGTCGCTGGTGGTTTCGGCTTCGCGTTGGCGCGGCGGACGGAATGCCGAGTGTCCACGCTTGCATGGTATTGTTGCGGATTAACGATTCTGGCGAGTGGTTGGGCCGCCTCAACATTCCTTGCGTTGCATTTGATGTATGTCTGCTTTCATCACATCATCTAAAAGACTGTTTTCGGACAATGTCGACAGGCAGAGAATGGTCCCGAAGCCGGACGCGAAAGTAAGAAGAACTGTGCTGTAGCTGACGTTATGAAAAGGTTCCTGAAATTGTTTGCGATCACATACCTCATTGGGCTTTTTCTCTACTCTTATTTCCTGAGCATTCCTGATGTTTTTCCAAGCGATCCTGCTCCTCAGGGCTTTGGCTCGTTTCTTGTGTCCACAGGGCCAGCGGTAGGATGGGTTCTTGTATGCACAACATACCCAACCCTTTTCCTCCTCGATATTCTTCATCCCGACCGGCCTGACGGCAGTTTCTTCTGCGTATTACTGCTGGGGGCATTGCCGGCATCGGCCGCACTTTGGGCTTGGATAATCATGCTGCTGGGAAAGAGAGTGAGCATGAGAAAAGCTAAAGGAATGAGGAGCGAATGAAGACGATCAGCCGAAACCTGCTGCTGCGAGCGGCCGGCGAATGAAGAATGAGGAATTAAGAGTTATGAGTTTCGCTGCCACAGTGGACATCGGCATCGGACAAGTCATATTGGTGTTGCTGGTGATTATCCTTGTCTGCTGGTCAAAACAGTTACCGAACCTGGCACGTAAACTCCAAGGAGCGCCGTGCGAAGAAGAACCACAACCCGATACTAAACGTTTCTTCCGTTGGATGTTCCTTATCGCATGCGCCTCAATGATCGGTTACGCTGCTCTGTGCATTAAAGACGGGACTTTCAGCCAGCTAATCTCATCGTTGCGAAAATGAGGAAAGAATGAACCCGATCAGCCGAAACCTGCTGCTGCTGGCGATGGCGTGGGCGGCGGCGTGTCTAGCTAATGATGTTGAGGACATCAAGCAACGGTTGACGAAGATCACTCAGATTGCTGTTGGGGAGCTAAATGAGAAAGATGATTGCTGGACAATAACAAACCGTGCGGGAGTGGCTGACGGATTCAAACCGATACTGGAACGATTGCTGAAGGCTGGAGTCAGGCGGAGTCAGTTGAAGTTTGATGTCGTTTACGGCGATTTCTTTTTCTTGGACAAGAATAACGACGCTGTTCTTTGTGTGAAGGAACATCCACAAACGGGTGAACTGGAGATAAGAAAGTTCGAGAAGAAGGGCAAAGACCGTTATTCCGTCCAGCCCGACGAAAGACAGCTTGTTATTGAATTCCCCGGCTTCGGTGAGCTTCTGGACGCGAAGCTGCCGGCGTCCTTTCTCAGCCCCAAAGAGTATCGCGAGTTCTTGAAATCTGAACGAGATCGGCGCGGTCCAAACAAGAACAGCCCGTGAGCCGGACGCGAAAGGAATGGAAAGCAAGCGGTCAGCCGTCAGCGGTCAGCGGTCAGAATCTGAAAGGAATGAGGAACGAATGAAGACGATCAGCCGAAACCTGCTGCTGCTGGCGATGGCGTGGGCGGTGATCGTTCTCGCAACTCTCCAATCATGGGGCGGTGATCTTCCCGGTTCCAGGTCCACGAACGTCACCCGGAACATAAGTGCGGCGAGCGCGGTCAAATTGGCAAGCTCGTTTTTGCTTCAACCGGATGACCCGGTGATCATACGTCTGGATACAGCGGAGG
The DNA here is from genome assembly GCA_026397915.1 of Verrucomicrobiota bacterium. Classification (GTDB taxonomy): domain Bacteria; phylum Verrucomicrobiota; class Verrucomicrobiia; order CAIQCK01; family CAIQCK01; genus CAIQCK01. Next base: position 73,883 of record JAPLTX010000029.1, on the reverse strand, counting down.
GCCGCGAAGAACATTACAAAACCATTGACGAAGATGGAAACATTGAATTGCCGTTTATCGGCAAGATCAAGTTGGGGCGTCTCACGATCAAGCAGGCAGAAGAAGCCATTCACAAGAAATACGTCCCTCACTTCTCCAGCTATCTAGTCGTCTCGGTTTTCATAAACAGCCATCGCATGAAAGATCTGATGATTAAAACGCGCTTGGGAGACTATTGGCTGCCGGGAGAGTTTGAGAAGATGCTGGAGGAGAAGAGGCAGGAACAGAAACAGAAGAAGGAGTGAAAGCCGTGAATCGGCAGGCGGAGAATGGCCCCGAAGCCGGGCGCGAAAGGATGCGAAGCAAGCGGTCAGCCATCAGCTATCAGCGTGAAGCGGTGCTTATCCGTGGCTGACGGCTGCTACTTCGTCGCGGCTTTGGCGACGGGGCCGGACGAGGGCGGCCTGGCCTTGGCGCTGGCGGCGGCTTCGGCGGCGGTGAAGGCGCGATGGTAGATCTTCAGGCCGGCGATCCTGCCGGTGACCTGGAAGGAGGGGTCCTTGGGGATGCCGCTGTAGTGGCCCACGAGCAGGTCGCCCGACCACGGCAACGCGACGGCTGTGCCGGCTTTCTCCGCCACTTGCGCGCCGTCCTGGAAGACACGCGCGATGTGCCCGTCGTAGGTGCAGACGATGTGCATCCACTGCCCCGCCAGCGGCTTGCCGCCATCGCAGTCGAACCCGCCGACATGCCAGCGCCAACGGCCGCCGATGCGCTGGAGGAACCAGCCCGCCTGGTTCCATAATCCGCAGCTCACGGGAATCGGCATCTGACCCGCCGCCTCCATGCTCAGCCACATCTCGACGGTGAGCGGCTGGGAGAGGTCGAACTGTTCGCGATGCGGGAAGGCCACGTGGCCGCCGCGCGTGAGGTCGAGCACGCCGCCGGCAATGCGCGCGCCGCCGCGCGCCTCGCCCGCCAACTCTTCGCCGCCGTCGAGCCGCCCGCGCGTGTCCTTGTCGAAGCTCGCGGTGAACACCGGCTCCTTGACGAGTCGCGCGGTGGCGACGGCCGCAGCCGCCGGCCCGCCTTCGAGTCCGCGCCGGCTGACGGCACGCACGGTGTAGGCGTATTCCACCTGGGCTTCCGCCGTGCTGTCGGTGAACCAGACCGCGCCGATCGGCTCGGCGGTGAGTTTGTCGAACTGCTTGGAGCCGGCCTTGGCGCGATAGACGTTGTAGCTCAGCGCGCGGCCGGGCATGGACTGCCAGCGCAACCGCACGCAGCCGGACGACGACGTGGCGGTGAAATCCACCGGCGCGGACGGCGGCACGGGCTGCGGCACGTCGAGCGCGGCATGGACCGGCTGACTGCGGTGCGAGTCGCGGAGGAAGACGATGGCGTAATGTTGCTGCCCCACCGACGCCGAAATGTCCGTGAAGCTGGCGAGGCCCGTGCGCGTCAGCAGCGTGGAGTCGTCGGGCGTGAAGCCGGCTTTGGCGGAGCGATGCACCTCGGCTTCGAGGCCGATGGTTCGCGCGGAACGCTCCCACGCCAGTTGCACGACGCCGTCGTCGCCGAGCATCGCCTGAAGCGGCGGCAGCGGAGCGGGCATCGGCGGCGGATTGAACTGGCGGCACGCGCCGGGAAGTATCTCCGCGCCCGGCATGTCCACGCGCGGCGTCAGCAGCGCCCGCTCGCGGCCGTTGCGGATGGCGGCGAGCAACATCTGGTAGTTCTTGTCGGTCGTGGAGGCGAAGCTCACCAGCGGCGCGCCGCTCATGTCGGGCGGCGTGAACGGCACCGGCGCGAACGCGTCGAGCGGTTTGACGGCGTGGGCGTAGCCGTTCCAGAGCAGCCGCACGCGCTGCCACTTCGGGTCCACCTTGCGGTCGCGGCAGAGGCCGAGTCCGAAGCCGTCCGCGCCCGCCGGCAACGGCGCGCGCAGGATGCGGCTCAGTTCCGGCCGCTGGAGGTTGAACCAGTCGCTCTCGAAACCGTTGCCGTGGCATCGCACGCAACCGGCTTGTTTCATCCCCGCCATCAGCGTCTTCTTGACGCTCGGCCACTCGGTGAGCTGGCAGCCGTGTTTGGTGCTGTCCCACGAGCCGTGATAGAGGCCGTTGGAATCCATCCACGCCATTAGCAGGTCGCGCTCGGTGCGCGTGAGGTCCACGATGCGCCCGCCGTGGCCGTCGAGGAGCAACTTCGCAAGCGGCGCTGCGCCGGAGCCGTGGCTGCGCGGCTGGAAAATCTGCGACGACCAGAAGGCCGTGCCGTTCATGCAGTCAATGCCCGCGATCCAGTAGGCGATGAGCTGCGTGTCGCGGCGGTTGGCGAGGTTCTCGTAGCTGATGTTGAAATGCTCCGTCCAGCCGCCGGTGAGGTCGAGGCCGCCGCCGAAGCCCTTCTCGCCACCGTGGCAGCTCGCGCAATGTTTGTCGAGCAACGGCTGGATCATGCCGGGGTAGTCCAGGTAGCCGGTGCCCCACGACTCCGGCTGGAGCCGGGCCGGCCCGCGGGCGAGGACGCGGCGCATGGTTTCGGGGAACGTGGTGCCGTATTTGTATTCGTGGCAGCCGATGCACGAGCGCGTCGTGCCCGGCGCGGCCTGCACGAACGTCCGCATGCTGTGCACGAGCCGCCCGTCGCCGTCGAGCGCCTGGAAATAGACCGCCCGCCCCGCCGGCACCTCGAAGTAAACCGAACCGTCCTCGTTCACCGGCACGACGCCGAGGAAGTTCTTCACGCTGAACGCCAGCGCCGCGCTGACGAGGAAGGTCTGGTTGTAAGGCTGCGTGCCGCCGTCACGGCCGCTGATGCGCGAGGTTTCCTCGATGACGCGCAGCGACTTGATCTCGCCGCGCTTCACGCCGGGGAGTCCCTGGTAGATGTCCTGCACGAAGAACCGGCCGGTCTTGGCCTTGCGGTCAGTGGAATCGGCGATGACCTTCGGCACGGGGCGCGGCTTCACCAGCATCGGCGAGTGCAGGCAGATGTCCTTGTCTGACATCAACACGAGCCGATGCCCTGCGCGGTCCATCATCTCCAACGCGTTGCGCTTCTGGCCCGCGGGCCGGCCGCTGAAGAGCACGAGGTTCTCCGACAACGGCCACGGCTCGCACGAATCGCCCTTGTCGAACGTCGGGTCGTCGGGATGCTCCAGGTTCGTGATCGCCTTCGGGTCGTTCTTGCCGATGAGCGGGTCAATGAACCCAATCGAGCCGCGCGGCGTGGAGTTGTGCTTCGCCAGCGTGCCGACGATCAAATGCGAGCCGGGCACGGCGCGCGCGTCGAGGATTGCTTCAGGGAACACCATGTTGTTCGCGTAGAGCGCCGTCTCCTGCGTGCCGTCGGGGTTCATCGTCCAGAGCGACTGGATGGTGAGCGCGTTCTTGTCCACGTATTCCCAACGCCCGAAGAGGATGCGGCCGTCGGGCAGGATGCTCGGGTCGAACTCGTTGACGTTGTTGACGGAGATCGAATGCATGTCGGAGCCGTCGGCGTTCATCACGTGCAGGATGCTGACGCCTTCGTTGGCGCACGGCACGAGGCCGCTGGGACGCGTCGAGAGAAACACGATGCGGCCATCGGGCAGGTAGGCGGGCGCGATGTCGTGCTGGCCGCTCTTGGCGCCTTTGTAGATGGCGCACGCGGACGTCGGGTCGGTGACACGGCGCAAGCCGGTGCCGTCCATGTTCACCTCGTAGATGCAGGTGTTGCCATTCGCATCGCCTTTGTGGCAGAAGAGAACCTTCTTCGCATCCCACGAAAGATCCGGATGCGTATAGACACCGTGACCCGGCGTGCCCGGCGTCGTCTCGTCAACCAGCGGCCGGATGCGCCACTGCTCGCGCGGCGCGGACGGGTTTTCCAGCACGTAGATGCCGCCGCCGCCGGGCGGCCACTTGTAGTAGGTGTCGTAAATGTGGATGCCGGTGTAGGAATGCCGCTTCACGAACAGCAGCGGCGCATCGAGCTGGCTGAGAAATTGTTTCTCGATCTCCGCGTTCACCGGCGGTGCGGCAGCGTTGGGCGCTGCGGCGGAAACCGCCGCCGAGATCGCAAACACACCAACCAAAAGCAACGACGTTGCTGGACCCATTCTCATGCCATCCAACTCCTGTCAGCGACGTTATCCGACGCCGCGGCGGAACAACCTTTCTGCCTCGGCTACTTGCCAGCAAGCTCGGCGCAGGTCGCGTTGAAAAACTTCACGCATTGTGCCAGCTCCGGCAGCGACTCTTTCCAGTTGTGCTCGTATTCGATGCAGAACGCGCCGCGGAAGCCCTGCCGCTTCAGTTCTGCCAACTGGCCTTTGGCATTGCTGACGCCGGTGCCCCACGGAACGTCGTGGGCCTTGGGGTTGCCCTTCTCGTTAAGGTCCTTGAAGTGCAACGCAATGATCCGGCCTTGGAGCTTCTTCAGGCATTCCACCGGATCAAGTCCCGACCGGAGCCAGTGACCCGTGTCGGCGCAGACGCCCATGCGACTATCGCGATTCTTCACCAGCGAGAGCACGTATTCGGGATCCCACAGCTTGTATTTCGGATCCTTCTCGCGCTTGGGATGATTGTGGATGGCGACCTTCATGTTGAACTCCTTACAGAGCTTCTCGGTCGTGTCGAGCGCGTCCGGCTCCATCTCGGCCACCAGCACATCAATGCCCATCTTTTTGGCGAACTCAAAGATCGCGCGGCTCTCAGCCTCGTCGGCGACCGGCTTTACCACGCCCATGTTGACCAGCTTCTTGATGCCACAGGCGGCAAGCTTCTTCTGAATCGCCTCCACGTCCTTCGGCGGCGCGGTCATCGTCTTCACCGGCTTCGGTCCGCCGAGGTTCACGCTGCCGGAAATACTCATGTATTTCAGGCCGAGGCTGGCGGTCTTGTCTATCGCCTCGAAGATGGGAAACTCCTTGAACGTGTAGGAATGGATCGCCAACTGCCAGCCGAGCTTGTCAGCCGCGGCGCAAGCCTCGTCCGCCTCCGCCGTCACCGTCCACGCCATCATCATTCCCATCGCCAGCCACAAGAATCGCTTCATAATTATTCCTTCTTCGACAAACCTCTGTTCACCAGTTCAAGTTCAGCCACCCACTTCTGTCCGCTAAATACGCGAAACGACGCGAAAAGAAAAGCCCCATGCTCAACCACGCCACGGCCGGTCGCGCTTCGGAATCTTCGCCAACACCTCGTTTGCGATGGCCGCGTCCTCGGCCACCTGGAAATCGAACATCCCAGCCAGGATGAAATCCGCGCCGCTCGTATAAGCGTAGCGGAACGCGTCGCGCGGCTGAATCGCGCCCGCCGCCATCACTTTGAAACCGATCCACGGTTTTTCCACCGTCTTCATGAACGCAATGGTCTCCTCCGGGTTGCTGCACCAATAGACCGGCGGCAGCTCGCGCCACGGTGTGCTGATCTCCTCCTTCTTTGGCGCGGTTGGATAGTGATGGTGATGGATCGTCTTGACGTAGAAATCGCACGGTGCCTTCGCCGCTTCCAACGCCTTCAACGAATCCAGCCAGTGACAGCCCGCGCCCGTCGGCAGCCCGGTCGCCTTGATGAGCTCCACGAACTTGACCACTAAATCTATCTTGCCTTGCGCCATCATCGGGTCCGTCGTAGCCCCATGGACATAGATGCCGTCGGCGCCCGCGTCCACCAACTCCTGCACGACCCGCTTGTAGTCCTCCACCGTCCGCGCCTTTGGCTCAGGTGCAACGATGAGCTTCATCTTTCCGCCCGTAGCCGCGCGGTGCTGCTTCAGCAGCCGCATCACCCGCGGCTCGTGGTGCGTCATGAACGTGTCAATCCCGTTCACCTCCGCCAGCGCGAACGTCTCCAGAATCTTCGCGTCGGTGTTGTAGCGAAGCGATAGGTCATTGAGGTAACGCAGCTCGCGGCCGTGCATGTGGCCCGTGATGATGTTCGTGCCAAGAACCAACCGACTGATCTCCAGCCCGGCGATCTTCCCCTTTGGCAGCGTGCCTTGGGCTGTTGCCGCGCCGACTCCCTGCGCCGACTCCGCAGCCGCCGCTTCGCGCGCAAGCCCCGCGCCCAACGAGCCAACCACGGAACTGGTGATGAACTTCCTGCGAGAGAGTTTTGATTTCATAGTGACGTTCTTGGTTACTGCTCGGCGTTCGACATTGTCCCCATCATGCCCGGACTGATGGGGATTTCAAATGCTGTTTTTCTGAAGCTCCATTTGTCAGGCAAACCTCACCGCCAGCGTTTCGCCAACCTCCACTACCGCATAGTGTCCCGCCGTTACTGGCCCCGGATTCACCACGCGTGTCTTGCCAATGCGGTCTTCGCCGCGGGATTCGTGGATGTGGCCGCAAAGCACCAGATCAGGCTGCTCGCGCACGATGAACGCGCGCACCGCCGTGCTGCCGACGTGTAACCCGCTGTGGATGCGGTCGCAAGCCGTGTCCTTCGGAGGCGCGTGTGGACAGAATATCTTCACGCGGCAGTTCTTCACCCCGGCGAAGCCCGTCTCGATGCGCGCCGCAATCTGCTCCTCCGTGATCTCGTAAGGCGTGTGCAACGGTGACTTCGGCCCTGCGGAAACGCCGAAAAAGCCAACGTCGCCCATCACAACACCACAACCGTCGAGCGCCACGCCCAGCGACGCCAGCCGCGCGTCAATCGCCGCCGAGTCCATGTTCCCCGCCACGGCCAGCAGCCGCATCGGGAGCAGCCGCCAGCTTTCCACGGCGCTTGCCACGTCATCCTCCGTGCCGGCGGTTGTGATGTCGCCGCCGACAATTAACAGGTCCACCGCGCCGGCCGCCCTTGCCACCTGGGCGACCGCGGCGTAGTTCTCATGAACGTCAACGGCGTAAACGATCTTCATGTGACTCCTTCTCGATCTTCTCCAGCGTTTCGTCAATGCGCGACAGCACGAACGGATGCTTCTCCGTCCTCCGCAGGTCGCGCAATCTAGCCGCGTCCGTCAGCGTCGCCACCGCAAAGCCGCGCGCAGCCCAGTCGTCACAAGCGAGTAAGCTCGCCGGCAACCGCACGCAGAGCTTGCCAAGTGCCTCGACAGCGTGCAGCAAGCGAAGATTTTGGATTTTGGATTTTGGATTTTCGATTGCGACAGCAGAAACAAAATCAAGCAGCGGCTGCACGCTCGGTTTGCCAATGGCCACCAGCGCGTCCTCCGCCTGCCGGCGCACGTCCCAGAGCGGATCCTCGAGCGCGGCGAGAAGCTCTGGCACCGCCTCCGCCGAGCCGATGCGGCCCAGCGCTTGCGCCGCGCGCATCCGCACCAGTTCCTTTGGCGAACCAAGCAGCCGACGCGCGTCGCCGAGCGCGGCTGTTGCCGTTTGCTTGCCGAGCGTGTGCAGGCACGTCGGCTGAAGCCGCTCGTTGTCGAGGAACTTCATTACCGCCGGCGCTACACGCGGGTCAGGCCACTGGCGCAGGAAGAAGATGCAGTTGCGCCGGATGTCGAGGTCGTCCACTGTCAGCCCATCCAGCAACGCCGGAATGCTCGCCGCGCCCCAATCGCATATCCAGTCCTCGATTCGTTGCCGCGCTATCGGCTCGCGCCTGTCGAGTTGGCGGATCAGGAACGGTAGCATCGCCACACCGCGCTTGCGGATTTGCTCCACGGCCTTCTGCTTCTGCACAAGCTTCTCGCCGCTGTCGCCGTAGCTGACCGTCTTCTCGTAGAGCGCGGACAGTTCGCGCTCGGCGTCGTCGCGCGGCGCGCGCCACGGCGTCGGACCGTAGCGAGGCTCCAGCGCCTCAGGCATCTCCAATTTTGGATTTTGGATTTTGGATTTTGGATTCACGAGCCAGACGGCATTCGTAATCTCCGTGTCCACGCCGGCGCCGTAGAGAGGTTTGAGCCAGATGAAACTGTCGCGACCACCGCCAACATAGGCATCGTGGCCGCCGAGATCGCAGAACAGGCCCACTGCGCCGTATTCGCGACGGACGCCGTCGTGGCCGGCGGCTTGGCATTGTTTCGCGTCGCGGCCGGCGTAGAGATCGTCACCGGCGGAATCAATGAAGATGCCGGTGGCATTATAGACCGCGCTGCCTTGTGCGATTTCGTCGGCGGTGTAGTGATCGTTGCCCGCCTTGTCTATCAGGATGCCAACGCCGTAATCGTGCGCGCTGCCCTGACAGAGACCGTGGGAGGTGTAATTGTCGTCGCCTGACCAGTCAGCAAGGATGGCGGGACTGAGGTGGATGCCCGCGCCTTGGCCGTAGTGGTAAATGCGATAGGTGTCGTTGCCACCGAGATCGAGCAACATGCCGAGCGAATACCAATAGCTGACGCCCTGACCGTAGATGTCGGCATAGTAACTGTCGTTGCCGGCGAGGTCGCAGAGGATCGCCACGCCGCCCGCCGCAAACGGTCGTGCGCCGATGGCGAAGCCCTGGCCGAGCGAGAGGAAATGCGCGCTGTAGCGCTCGTTGTCGCCGTATTTGCCGCCGACGTAATAGGTGTCGTTCCCCTCGCCTTCGAGCAAAACGCCGCAACCGCCGACGCCCGCGACCGCCTGAGCGAATTGCGCCGCGCGATAGTCGTCGTCGCCCGCGCGGTCCCAGAGCGCCGCCAAGCCGAACGTCGCCGCCCCCTGCGCCATCGTGTCGGCCTCGTAGCGGTCGTGGCCAACGAAGTCGGCGAGCAGTCCGCAGCCGAACAACGCCGCGCCTTGCGAGCAGTTCTGCGCGACGTAGGTGTCGTCGCCGCCGCAGTCCACCAGAATGCCGACGCCCCAGAAGCCGCAGCCTTGCGAAAAACTTCGCCGGCCTTCGTAGCGGTCGTTGCCGGCGAGATCAATCACGATGGAAATGGGCCGCCCCGCAAGTCCATCGGTGCCGCCGGCGGAGTTGAGGTAAACATCGTCGCCACCCGGATCAATGATGAGCAGCGCGTCGTCGTGGTAAACGTCGTTGCCAGTCGTGCCGACGATGACCTTGCCGAGCGGCGTGTCGCGCGTCATCGGCGCAGGCGGATGCGCTTTCAATACCGGCAGCGCTTCATCAATCGCCGCGCAGAGAATCTGGAACGCCTCGGCGAGCGCTGCGTAGTCAATCTTCCGGTGCGGCGCGAGCATCGCCAGATGCGCGGCCTCGTAGTCGAGTGTGTCGGCGCCGACCTTCTTCAGCAGTTCAGGCAACTGATGTAGTTCCTCGACAGCGTAAAGCGCCGTGGCGCGCTGCCGCTCCTCCACCGGCACAGCGGCAAAGGCTTTCGTAATGAGCGCGTTGGCGTGCTCGCAGGCAGCAACCAGATATGACACTGGATCGCCTGCGACGCCCGGCAATCTTGGCGGAGGCGTGAATTGAATCTCCCGCTCGCGCGCCAGGAAGTCTGCGAGCTTGGCGAGCGAGTCCGCCCCGCGCAACTCGCGGGCGACTTCGTCGGCGTGCGGCGGCAGCGCCAGCGGCTCGTGGAGAAAACGGCGGACTTTTTCGAGTCGAAACTCTGTCTCTGCGTTATCTTTGCGATAGCTGAGATCGGCGCGCTCCATCATGTTCGCGTGCAGCGCCACGTCGAGGCCGAGTTGTTCCTGTGGACCGAGCAGTGGCGGCACATCTTCAGCGGCGACAAAGGTGCCACAGAGAACGAAACTCAACGCAAAGACGCAGAGGACGCGGAGACACGTAGCGCCGGCGTCCTTGCCGGCGGCGCTTGCCGCGCGAACACCACACACCGCCGGCAAGGATGCCGGCGCTACATCAGGAGTCATCGTTGACATGTGATTGAGCGGCGTTTATACCCGACGAGAACTTACAAGCAAAGGAGAACACTCATGCACCGCCTTGCCTTCGCCACGCCGCTGTTCCTCGCCGTCGCCGTCATTGCCGCCGAAATGCCAAATCCCATCATTCCCGACGCGGGCTACACTGCGCCGCCCCGCCGGACGCTGGGTCGTGTATTCCAAAAACTCAAAGCTGGCGAAGATGTCGGCATTGCTTACTTCGGCGGCAGCATCACCGCCGCGCCGGGCTGGCGGGTAAAGACGTTCAAGTGGTTCAAGGAAACGTTCCCGAAGGCAACGGTGCGAGAGATCAACGCTGCCATCGGCGGCACAGGTAGCGACCTCGGCGCGTTCCGTTGCGGCCAAGACGTGATCGCACAACGACCGGACCTGGTGTTCGTGGAGTTCAACATCAACGACGGCAGTCCGACCAACGACTTCCGCAAGGCGACTATGGAAGGCATCGTGCGCCAGCTCTGGTCGTCGCCGACGAAGCCGGAGATCGTCTTTGTCTATACGACCAGCCGCGACCTGAATTGCAAGCGCGGCAGCCATCCGGCGGTGGCGAAGCACTACAACATTCCCGACATTGATTTGCAGCCACCGCTCGTGGCCGCGCTGAGCCGGCCCGACCTGCCGAAGCCAACTGAAGCGCAGGTTAAGAACCCGAAGTTGAACTGGAAGGCCGTGGGCCAGGTGTTCATGGGCGACTCGGTGCATCCGAATGATCTCGGACATACGATCTACTGCGACACAATCGTTGCGTATCTCAAGACGCAAGTGAATGCGAAGCCATTGCCGGCGCCGAAGCTGCCAAAACTGCTGATGAGCGATGAGTTTGGTGTGGCAGAACTGGTCGCGCCGAACACGGCAAAGCTCGAAGGCGACTGGGAAGTGATGCCAGCAAACGAAAAGAACGGTTTTATCAACCGTTACAAAGGCGGTGTTATCAACGCACGGAAGGCAGGCGACTCGCTGACCTTTGAGTTCGAGGGCTCGGCACTGGGCATTTACCAGAACGTCCAGAAAGACGGCGGCAAGTATGAGTGGACGATTGACGACGGTGTGGACGCCAAGACCGATCCGGCCCACGGCGGGCCAAAGGGCAAGAAGCACGGCAAGGTGGACACCGCGCCGGGGCCGTATTTTCCACGCTATCACTACGCGACGCTGACGTGCGGTCTCACTCCGGGAAAGCACACGCTGAAAATCAAGGTGCTGGAGGAGCGTGACAAGACCAGCACCGGCAACCGGTTGCTGATTGGTTATTTCATGGTTGCGGGTGGAAAGTAGGGACAAGGGTCGCACGCCCCCGCGGGCGCGAACCATTCGAAAAAGAATGGTGGAGCCGAGGGGAGTCGAACCCCTGACCTCCTCAATGCCATTGAGGCGCTCTACCAACTGAGCTACGACCCCATCCAAATAACGCGCGGCACGTTAGAGACGCTCTCAACCAAAGTCAACGGAAAATGCCCGTTCGCCTGTTCGGCAACTCCGCAGGAACTAATACTCACATGCGCGGCAACACGCCTCGCGCCACCAGCGCCGCGCGCAACGCTGCCGCGTCGGTGAATGGCACCGCGTCCATGCCCACGGCCAATGCGCCGGCAACGTTCTCCGGCCGGTCGTCCACGAAGAATGCCTCCGCTGGCTTTACCGCCATCTTGGCAAGAGCGCGCCGGTAAATCTCCGGTTCCGGTTTGGCGCAGCCTTCGCGGAACGAAAGGACCAAGTTGTCGAACAACCGCATGAAATCCCATCGCCCCGTCACCCAATCAATGTGCATTTCGTTGGTGTTCGACAGCAGCGCCAGCGGCACGCGGCCTTTCAGTTGGCGGACCAAGGCAATCGTTTCGGGAATCTCCGTGAAGATGTCCGACCAGAGTTCGGCGAAGTCCTCAAACCGGCCGCGAAAGCCGAGCGCCTCGCGCGCGTGCTCGAAGAACCGGTGCGACGTCAACCGGCCGGATTCGTAGTCCTGCGTATGGTTCGAGGTTGCGATCCAGCGCACCATACGCACCGGGTCCGTGTCGCACCAGGCGCCCGCGTTCTTGCAGACGGCCTCCCAGTCGAAGTCCAGCAACACTTTGCCGAGGTCGAAGAAGACGGCGCGGATCATCGGAGAAGTTTCCGAATTGCTTCGCGGCTGGCGCGGACGATGCCGCGTTCGGTGATAATACCGGTGATGTATTTGGCAGGTGTCACGTCGAACGCCGGGTTGCGGGCCGTCGCTCCTTCCGGAGCAATCTTCACGCGGCGAATCCTCCCAGTTTCGTCGCGGCCGGAGATGATCAACACTTCATCAGCGGAACGTTCCTCGATTGGGATACTGTCGCCGGTCTTGCAGCGGGGGTCAAACGTGGAGGTGGGCGCGGCGATATAGAATGGCACGCCGGTCTCATGCGCCAGGACGGCCTTTTCGTAGGTGCCAATTTTATTGGCCGTGTCGCCATTGGCCGCGATGCGGTCGGCACCGGTGATGACCACGTCCACTTCGCCGCGACGCATGTAGAAACCGGCAGCGTTGTCGGGAATGATCGCGTGGGGGACGCCTTCCTGCGTTAGTTCCCAACTCGTAAGGTTCGCCCCCTGGCAACGTGGCCGCGTCTCATCCACCCAAACGAACACTTTTCGGCCCTTGCGGTGCGCCAGATAAACCGGCGCCGGGGCGCTGCCCCATTCCTGGAGCGCGAGCCAGCCGGCGTTGCAATGAGTGAGCACCCGCGTGCCGTTCTTGATAAGTTTCAAGCCGTTTCGCGCAATCCGCTCGCCAACCTGCGCATACCAGTCGCTGATGTCTTTGGCCTCAGCCACGGCGGCGCGTTTCGCCTTCGCGGGCGACATCTTTTCGATTCGTGCCATAACGCGGTCGAGATTGTGCTTGAGATCGTTCGCCGTCGGCCGCGTCGTCACCAAAGTTTCATAGACCTGCCGGACGTAGCGCCAGAAGCCGTCGCTATCGTCAGGCGCTTCGAGGCAGCCCTGTGCAAGTCCGAACGCGGCAACTGCGCCAATGGTGCCGGCCCCACGGATGGTCATGTCGCGGATGGCCTCGGCGGTGTCGCGGTGGGTCAACAGATCCTTGATGGCGAAGCGGTGCGGCAGGAGGGGTTGGTCAATTACCCGCACAACGCCACGACCGTTACGTTCGATCATCCAAGACGCGCGGTAGTTTTTTCCTGAGACTTTCATGTTTACGACTCTCTTCAATAACACACGCCCTCGCGCGCGGGCAAGTGGCACAGGGGGAAAAAGCACGAGGCCCGAATCCTTTCGGACTCGGGCCTCGATAGACCCGGCAACAACCTACTCTCGCGCAAGCTATACAGGCACTACCATCGGCGAGACAGCGTTTCACGGCCGTGTTCGGAATGAGAACGGGTGGGACCGCTGCTCTATGGTCACCGGGAAAACTGGTTTATTAAAAGAACCATCGGGTTCTCTGGAAACGACATACTGGCAGAGAGACTTCTTACGCTGTTTTTTGAAATCACTTTCTTCCCCATAAGGGAAGATAAAAGTGATCAAGCCGCACGGCCGATTAGTATCGCTTAGCTGAACGCATTGCTGCGCTTACACTTGCGACCTATCAAACGGGTGGTCTTCCCGTGGCCTTTAGGCATCTTGCGATGCGGGAGTCTATATCTTGGGATGAGCTTGGCGCTTAGATGCTTTCAGCGCTTATCTCTTCCGGACGCAGCTACTCAGCGCTGCCGCTGACGCGACAACTGAAACACCGGAGGTCCGTCTCTTCCGGTCCTCTCGTACTAGGAAGGGAACCCCTCAAGACTCCTGCGCCCACAGTGGATAAGGACCGAACTGTCTCACGACGTTCTGAACCCAACTCGCGTGCCGCTTTAACCGGCGAACAGACGGACCCTTGGGACCTTCTCCAGCCCCAGGATGCGACGAGTCGACATCGAGGTGCCAAACCGGGCCGTCGATATGAACTCTTGGGCCCGATAAGCCTGTTATCCCCAGCGTACCTTTTGTCCGTTGAGCGATGGCAATTCCACATTCAACCACCGGATCACTTGGTCCTGCTTTCGCACCTGCTCGACTTGTTGGTCTTGCAGTTAGCCTGGCTTCTACCCATATGCTCTCGGCACGGTTGCAAACCGTGTTGAGCCAAGCATCGAACTCCTCCGTTACCTTTTGGGAGGAGACCGCCCCAGTCAAACTGACCTGCTGGCACTGTTTCCCACCTGGCTAACAGGTTGGGGTTAGACGTTTAGTTAGCGAAGAGTGGTGTTTCACATTGCGGCTCAGGGACAACCGAAGCCATCCCTTCAAAGCCTCCCACTTACTCTAAGCATCACGGACCAAACGCCAATACCAGCTTACAGTAAAGGTGCATGGGGTCTTTCCGTCCTACTGCGGGCAGGCGGCATCTTCACCGCCACTACAACTTCGCCGAGCGCCTCTTGGAGACAGCGGAGCCTTCGTTACAAGATTCGTGCAGGTCGGAACTTACCCGACAAGGAATTTCGCTACCTTAGGACCGTTATAGTTACGGCCGACATTCACGGGGACTTAGGTTCGAAGCTTCGCCCTTGCGGGCTGACCTCTCCCCTTAATCTTTCCGCATTGGTCACTTGTCACTCCCTATACGTCGTCTTCACGACTTCGCAGAGAGCTGTGTTTTTGTTAAACAGTCGCGGCTCCCACTTTACTGAGACCCAGTGGCATAACATTGCTGCAACACCACCAGGCACCCCTTCTTCCGAAGTTACGGGGCTAGTTTGCCGAGTTCCTTCAAGAGGGTTCACTCGCGCGCCTGAGTCTACTCGACTCGCCTACCTGTGTCGGTTTGCGGTACGGTCACCCTAGAAGCTCACAACGAAGCTTTTCTCGGAAGTCTGGCATCATGTAATCCCCCTTGTCCGTGGACTCAGGGTCCCCAGCTTTCAGAGTCGCCCTTGCGGGCTGCCCGCCGGATTTGCCTGGCGGACCTCCTACGGCTTTAGACGAGGACATTCAACACCTCGCTACATTAGCCTACTCCGTCACTTCGCTGCTGATAACGCCTCTAAGGTGGTGCTGGAATATTGAACCAGCTGTGCATCACCTACGTCTTACGACCTCGGCTTAGCTTCCGACTAACCCTGGGCGGACGAACCTTCCCCAGGAAACCTTAGGCTTACGGCGAGCACGATTTTAACGTGCTTTATCGCTACTCATGTCTGCATCCTCACTTCCATGCGCTCCACGGTCAGTTCCCTTCCCGCTTCGACGCTGCATGGAACGCTCCTCTACCCAGCAAGCCAAACGCATTCGGCTTGCTGCCGTGGCTTCGGTTCTAGATTTAAGTCCCGATCATTTTCGGCGCGAAATCGCTCGATGGGTCAGCTGTTACGCACTGTTTAAATGATGGCTGCCTCTAAGCCAACATCCCCACTGTCTGAGCAACTCCACATCCTTTCCCACTTAATCTAGATTAGGGACCTTAGCCGACGATCTGGGCTGTTGCCCTCTCGACGATGAAGCTTATCCCCCACCGTCTGACTGCCGTGGTACGGCAACCCGCCATTCGGAGTTTGATTGGGTTCGCTAGCCTGGTGGGGCCGCTAGTCCATTCAGTGCTCTACCTGCGGGCGCTAGTTACACGACGCTAGCCCTAAAACTATTTCGAGGAGAACCAGCTATCACGGGGTTTGATTAGTCTTTCGCTCCTACTCTCAGATCATCGGACAATTTTTCAACATTGAGCCGTTCAGGCCTCCAGCTGGTGTTACCCAGCTTTCACCTTGCCCAAGAGTAGATCACCTCCGCTTCGGGTCTGTTGCCAGCGACTCGGTCGCCCTATTCGGACTCGCTTTCGCTACGCCTGCGCCGCAGAACGGCTTAGGCTCGCCACTGGCAATAACTCGCAGACTCATTATGCAAAAGGCACTCCGTCACCCGGCTTGCGCCGAGCTCCGAAACCTTGTAGGCAAACAGTTGCAGGTACTATTTCATTCCCCTCAAAGGGGTGCTTTTCACCTTTCCCTCGCGGTACTAGTTCACTATCGGTCGCCAAGGAGTATTTAGCCTTGCCCGGTGGTCCGGGCGGATTCGAGCAGTGTTTCACGTGCACCGCTTTACTTGGGATACCGCTAGGCTCCTTTGCGCTTTCGACTACGGGTCTATCACCCTCTATGGCCGGCAGTTCCATGCCGTTCGTCTAGCGCTCTGGATACCACATTACGGTCCCTCAACCCCAGTCTGACAAGTCAGACTGGTTTAGGCTGTTCCGCGTTCGCTCGCCACTACTGACGGAATCAATTTCTTTTTATTTTCCTCCGGTTACTGAGATGTTTCACTTCACCGGGTGTCGCTTCGCTGGACTATGAATTCATCCAGCGATAATCGAGTATTACCTCGATTGGGTTGCCCCATTCGGAAATCTCCGGGTCAAAGCGTGCTCGCCGCTAACCGGAGCTTATCGCAGCCTACTGCGTCCTTCATCGCCTCTTGGCACCAAGGCATTCACCGTTTGCCCTTAGTAGCTTGATCACAAAGCGTCCCCTCAGCCACGCTGCGCATAACGCAACGCACTGAGAAAGATCACTCAGCGTAAGTTGTATTCTCTACCAGTATATCGTTTTCAAAGAACCCGAGTCCCGGCTTTCTGCCGGAACCAAAATTTACTATGCGGTCTCTCATCGCCTCGAAACACACGCCCTTGGACTGGTGGGCGTGACTGGGCTCGAACCAGTGACCTGCCGCTTATCAAGCGGCTGCTCTAACCAACTGAGCTACACGCCCTCGCGAGTCGTTCGCCGCATTTGGTGGAGGCAACCGGGTTTGAACCGGTGACCTCCTGGTTGCAAACCAGGCGCTCTACCAACTGAGCTATGCCCCCAGTTCAAATCCTCGGGTCACTGACGTCCGCCTCTTGGCGACCGTTATCCATTAACCCTCGACCGCTATAGAAAGAACAAGGCCGACGTTTCCGTCGGCCCTTGATCACAGACGCATACCTGCGCAGCTATTCAGCTTGCCTTCATGCGTCCGAGATCCAGGGCCACTTGTTTTCCGTCATTCAGTTGCTTGCGGCTTATACTCTACCGAAAGCGTTTGCACTATAGGTGCGGACCTAAAATGTGTCAACACTCTAAACGTAATTTCTTGAAACTTTTTTTGTAACACGCGTTTTTGCTTGGTTTTTCAGCCATTCTGCTTGATCGCTCGCTCGTTGACTTGTCGCCTCCCACTGCGGTATGGTTCGATGAACTATGGAACATCTTTGGGCACCGTGGCGGATGCAATACATCCAAACGGCCATCAAAAACAAGAGCAACGAAGGCTGCATCTTCTGCGTCAAGCCACAGGCCAGCGACGACCAAAAAAACCTCATCATCCTGCGTGATAAGACCTGTTTCGCGCTGATGAACCTCTTCCCTTACAACCCCGGCCATCTCATGATCGCGCCCTACAAACACACGGGCGAACTCGATGATCTCACCGAAGCCGAACTCGCCGACCTGATGCTGTTGACGCGCCGTTGCAAGCGCCTTCTGACAGCCGTCATACAACCCCAAGCTTTCAACATCGGCATCAACCTCGGCCTCACCGCTGGTGCTGGCATCACCGATCATCTCCACGTTCATATCGTCCCGCGTTGGAACGGCGACACCAACTTCATGCCCGTCATCGGCGAAACCAAAGTCATCCCCGAAGCCCTTGATCCGCTCTACCAGCGCCTCCGAGCCGGTGTCGCCAACCTCGCCTAAACCCATGGCTAGTCACCTTCTCCAGTTCGACGACCCGCATGAGCTTTGCGCGCTCTATGCCGACGACCTGCGCAACCTCGACAAGCTTGAAGAGACGCTCGGCGTCCACGTCGTCGCGCGCGACAACTGGATGAAGATCGAGGGCGACGAGAAGAAGATCGAGAAAGCGCTCCATCTGTTTGAGGAGCTTCGCAACGCCCGCGAGAACGGCATCCAGATTCGCAAACACGAATTCAACTACGCCCTTCAGTCCATCTGCCGCGATGGCGATGCCAACCTGCGCAAGATGTTCTCCAACAAAATCGAGGTCTCACCACGCAAACGTCCCGTCGCGCCGAAGACCCAAGGCCAGCAGCTTTACGTCGAGGCCATTCGCACCCACGACATCGTCTTCGGCATCGGCCCCGCCGGCACCGGCAAGACCTATCTCGCCATGGCCACCGCCGTCTCCGCTTTCAAGGAAGATCGCGTTGCCCGCATCATCCTCGCCCGGCCCGCCGTTGAAGCGGGTGAGTCGCTCGGCTATCTGCCAGGCACCTACGAGGAAAAAGTCTCGCCCTACCTGCGCCCGCTCTATGACGCGCTCTACGACATGATGCCTGTGGACGAAATCCAGCAGCACATGGAGCGCGGCGTCATCGAAATCGCACCGCTGGCTTTCATGCGCGGCCGCACGCTGAACAACTCCTTCGTCATCCTCGATGAGGCACAAAACGCCACCGCCGAACAGATGCTCATGTTCCTGACGCGCCTCGGTTTCGACTCCCAGTGCGTCATCACCGGCGACGTGACGCAAGTAGACCTGCCTTCCTCGAAACGCTCCGGCCTCATCGAGGTCCAGGATGTCCTCCGTGACGTGCCTGGCATTGCATTTTGTTATTTCTCGGAGAAAGACGTGGTTCGCCACGAATTAGTCCAGCAGATCATCCGGCGATACGAGGAATACCGCAACCGCGGCCAGCAAGAACTCAAGCTCCAGCCCCCCGGTCGGCCTGCCGCCAAACCATGATCATCCCCTCCCCCAACACCACCGCGCCCCCGCGCTGGTGGCTCGACCGCAGCCGCATCGTCCGCGTGATGCTGTTCGTCGCCACATTCGTCGCGTTGATAAGTCTGTTCGCCATCGGCGATCTCAGCGGCCTCGTGGATCTCTCACCCGGCCAGCGTTCGCCGCGCACGGTGATCTCCAGCATTGATTTTGACTTCCAAGACAAAGTTGCCACCGCCGCCGAGTCCGACCGCGCCGCCGCAGGCGTGCCGCCGGTCTGGCAACTGAACCTCGAACATTTTGAGAACAGTTGGCGGCGAATCACCCTCCTCGCCGAACGCCTTGCCGCCGGCCGCGCGCAGGAGTCCGTTGATCGCTGGAACGAAAGCTCGCTCTACAAACTGAGTCCTGATGAGGGCGCCGCGCTCGCTCGCTTTGCCTACTACCGGGACCGTCTGCCTAAAGTAGAGCGGCTGTTGCGCGGGCTTGCCGGCGCAGGCATCGTGGCCGACCGTTCTGAATTGGAGTTTTCGCTCGCCGGCAACAACAAACGCGTCGTCGTTGCCCCGGCTGAGTTGACTGTGGACGCCGTGGCATTACCAACCGCGTCGGAAGCGGTGCAGACGTTTGAAGCTCAGTTGATGTCCATCCTCCCTGATGCCCGACCGTCTCTTGCCGCGTGGCGTCAGTTGGCCGGCGACGCCCTCCGAGGCAATCTCCATCTTGACCGCGAGAAAACCCGACTTCGCCAAGACGCCCGCCGCAAGGAAGTGCAGCCGGTGCTTCTGCACATCTCGCCCGGCCAGGCCATCGTCTTTCAGAGCCAGGAGGTCACCGGCCAATCGCTGGAATTGCTCCGCGCCTACAACACCGAGTTGACCCGCCTCCGCCCACCGGAAGCGCGCCAGATCGAGTTCTACGGCCGCTCGCTGCTAATGCTCGTGGTGCTGATCGCAAGCTGCGGCTACCTGTGGAGCAACCACCCGCAAACGTTTCAAAGCACGCGTCATTTGCTGCTGCTGGCCATTCTCTGCGTGATGAATCTCGCGCTGGTGAAAGCCGTGATGCTCCTGTGTAGCCGCACCATGCTGGTCAGCTTCGCGGTCGCGCAGTTTGCGATCCCTGCCGCGCTGGCACCGATGCTCGCGGGCGTGCTGCTTCTGCCCTCGCTCGGCGTCTTCATGGTGGCTTTCGTCAGCGTCTTCACCGCCATCATGGCTGGCGACAGCTTCCCGCTGCTCATCACGAGCATGGTCAGCGGCTTCGTAGGCGTCTATTTCTCCCAAAACATGCGCCGCCGATCCCAACTCGTCCGCGCCGGCGCAGCCATCACCGTCGCCGAACTGCTCTGCATCGGCTCGCTTGCGGCAATGACTCACATTCCGCTCGACACCGTAATGGCCCAAGCCATCGCGGGCCTGATCAACGGCATCTTCACCATCTTCCTAGCCAGCGGTCTGCTGCCTGTCTGCGAGTTCCTGTTCAAGATCACCACCGACATCCGGCTGCTGGAATTCTCGGACCTGAACCATCCGCTGCTGAAAAAACTCTGTTTCAGTGCGCCCGGCACCTACCATCACAGCCTCGTCGTCGCCAACCTCGCCGAGAGCGCCGCAGAGGCCATTGGTGCCAATCCCCTGCTCGCGCGAGTCTGCGCCTACTACCACGACATCGGCAAGACCGGCCAGCCGCAGTTCTTCTCCGAAAATCAAGCCCCCGGCCAGAACCCGCACGACCGGATCGCGCCCACCGAGAGTTTCCAGATCCTCGCCGACCATGTCCGCGTCGGCAAGGAACTCGCCCATAAATACCGCCTCAACCAGCCAATCGTGGACGCCATCGCGCAGCATCATGGCACCACCGTTGCCACCTCCATCTACCACAAAGCCCGCAAGGCCGCGCAGGAAGCTTCCACCGTCGTGCGGCCCCTCAACGCCGGCCAGGCCACCGACCTCAAACCGCCGCGGCAGGACGATTTCCGCTACGCCAATCCCAAGCCCAACTCACGCGAAGTTGCCATCATCAGCCTTGCCGACGCCGTCGAAAGCGCCGCCCGCTCCCTGCCCAACGCCGCGCCGGAAAAAGTCCGCAGCATGGTCGAGCAAATCATTACGGCGCGCTTCGAGGACGGCCAACTCGACGAGTGCAACCTGACCATTCATGAATTGCGTATCATCGCCGAGCGTTTCACGCAGACCCTGCTGAACATGCTCCACACCCGCATCGCCTACCCCAAGGATGAAAGCCCAGCGTCCGCCGCCGCTCCGAATCAGCCTCAGCAATCGCCAACGCCACCTGCCAATCAGGCGAGCAAGATTGCTTAGGTTCCTGCGCGAGGCTGCCGCCGTCATCGTAGCGCCGGCATCCTGCCGGCAATCTTCTCATCCTGACGCCGCCGGCAAGATGCCGGCGCTACAGGAACTCAGCATTGCCATCGTTGACGACGCCGCCATCGCTGCGATCAACCAACAGTTCCTCAATCACACCGGCCCCACCGATGTCATCAGCTTCGACCTCGACGACGGTCTTGGCGAAATCGTCGTCAGCGCTGAGCGTGCTTGTATCGTCGCCAAGCAACTACGCCGCACACCCGCCGCCGAACTCGCCCTCTACCTCGTCCACGGTCTCCTCCATCTCGCCGGCCTCGACGACCGGACGCCTGCTCAGCGCCGCGCCATGCGCGCCGCTGAGCGCCGCATCCTCCGCCAACTCCGCCCTTACGCATTACGCAATACGCATTAGTCCCCTCCAAGTTTTTCCTGTCCCCCGTTTCTCCGCAGCAGTAATCTCTCCGCCAGCCTATGACTGCGGTGACAACAGCACCCGCTGCGCTGAAGGCCCCGACACCAACGCCGGAGCAACGCCGCCGTCAGCCTTCCACCCAGCCAACCCGAGGTCCGTCATGAATAACCAGCCCCACTGTTCCTGCAGTTGCTGTGCGCACAAACATTTCCGTCCCGTCCCTCTCGACATCTCGCGCCGCGACTTCATCGTCAACGTCAGCGCCGTCGCCGTCGGCGGCACACTGCTGTCGGCGATGCCGGCAATGGCAGGCCCGTCGTTGCCGAGCCTGACCCGCCGTCCGCCCTTGCGCCTGCCGTTGAAGGTGCAGCCGGTGCTGACCTACAACGTGCCGAAACGCCGCGAGGCCGGGAGCTGGCGCAACTGGGGCGGCATCCAGACCGACGCCGACGCCAAGGCCGAGGAGGCGCGCATCACCAAGGAACTCGCCAAGCTCAAGAGCAAGGCCGATTTCCCCGTCGAGTTCCTGCCCGTGGCGCTGCTCAAGGACGGCCAGTCCCCCGACGCGCTGGCCAAAGGCGCGCACGACGTGATGCTACAGTTCGCCGCGGGCGGCAGCCACAAGCTGCTGGAGGCGTTGACGCAACCGGAGAAGTGGAACCTGATGTTCCTGCGCCACGATCCGGGCCCGGTCTATCTCTGGTATGAGATCGTCAGCCCGCGCTTCCTGCGCAAGATGGTGGACGACTACGGCCAGCCGGGCATGACCGTCCACGACGTGGTTACCGATGATTTCGCCGACCTGCTCTGGCGGCTGCGGGCGTTGCACGGGCTGAAGAACACCCTCGGCAAGAAGATGATCGCCATCGGCGGCGCGGGCGGCTGGGGCGCAGGCGGCAAGCAGGCGCCGACCATCTCGCGCGAACTTTGGAAGATGGATCTCGTGGACTACCCCTACAAGGAACTCTCCCCCCGCATCCAGGCCGCGCGCGGCAACAGCGCCGTCGTGAAACGCTGCCAGGAACTGGCCGCGCGTTACCTGCGCCAGGGCGGCATCACCCTGCACACCCAGCGCCCCTTCATCGAGAACGCCTTCGTCCTGCGCGAGGTCTTCAACGACATCCTCGACGAAGCCGGGACCGACGCCATCACCATCAACTCCTGCATGGGCACCATCATGCCGATGGCGCAGACCACCGCCTGCCTCGTGCTGAGCCTGCTCAACGACGACAACTACCTCGCCTTCTGCGAGTCCGACTTCGTCGTCATCCCCTCCGGCGTCCTGCTGCACTACATCAGCGGCCTGCCGGTCTTCCTCAACGACCCCACCTACCCGCACGGCGACATCGTCACGCTGGCCCACTGCACCGCCCCGCGCAAGATGGACGGCCGGCGCGGCGAGCGCACCAAGATCCTCACCCACTTCGAGAGCGACTACGGCGCCGCGCCGAAAGTCGAGATGCGCCTCGGCCAGGTCTGCACCAACCTCGTGCCCGACTTCGCCTGCAAGAAATGGGTCGGCTTCCGCGCCAAAATCGCGGCCAACCCGTTCCTGGACATCTGCCGCTCCCAGATAGACGTGCGCATCGAAGGCGACAGCACCGCCCTGATGGAGCAGATGAAAGGCTTCCACTGGATGATGTCCTACGGCGACTACCTGAAGGAAACCGGCTACGCCCTGAGCAAGCTCGGCATCGGCTGGCTCGACGTGAGCACGCCGCCAAAGAAGGCGTAACGGGAAGAACGAGCCTCTCTTGGTTTTCGGATAGGACGAAGTCTCCGGCTGAGCCGTGGGCCTCCTGCTGATTCTCGCTTGAGCTGTCACTTTCCAATTCCGAAGCTGACGGCTGAAAGCTGATAGCTGATAGCTGATAGCTCCATAACCAACTGTATTTACGCCTCTTGGCCTATCCCCAAGCTCGTCGTGGGGTGGGTCCTACCGTCGCTAGGGGTGGGTGCGAGCGCTTCTTGGGGTGGGTGCGAGCGCTTCTTGGGGTGGGTGCGAGCGCTTCTTGGGGTGGGTGCGAGCGCTTCTTGGGGTGGGTGCGAGCGCTTCTTGGGGTGGGTGCAAGCGCTTCTTGGGGTGGGGGGTAGCAACGCTAGGACTGGGTGGTAGCGCTTCTAGGGGTGGGGGGTAGCAACGCTAGGACTGGGTGGTAGCGCTTCTAGGGGTGGGTGGTGCCAACGCCCGGATATGCCCCCGCCGCGCCCTCCTCCGCCGCCGGGTCGTTTTGCCGGGCTACCACCAAATGAAATGACACTTCGGCAGAGACTTCTGAAGCACATCTGCTCCCGCCTTCGTCACCTTCGTGCCGGAGAGGCGAAGCATACCCAACTGCGTCAGCTTCTTCAGATGCTCCAACCCAGTGTCGCTGACCTTCGTGCGGGAGAGGTCAAGATACTCCAACTGCGTCATCGGTTTTAGACGCTCCAGCCCCGCGTCGCTGACCTGCGTGCTCTCAAGCAAAAGCCACTTCAACTGCGTCAGCGGTTTCAGATGCTCCAGCCCCGCGCCACTGACCTGCGTGCCTCTGAGGTCAAGCAACTGCAACTTCGTCAGCGGTTTCAGATGCTCCAGCCCCGTGCCGCCGACCTGCGTGTCTCCGAGGTCAAGATACTCCAACTGCGTCAGCATCTTCAGATGCACCAGCCTTGCATCACTGACCTTCGTGCCGGTAAGGTAAAGCTCGATCAACTGCGTCAACGGTTTCAGATACTCCAGCCCCGCGCCGCCGACCTGCGTGCCTCCGAGGTCAAGCCGATTCAACTGCGTCAACGGTTTCAGATACTCCAGCCCCGCGTCGCTGATCTTCGTGTTGGATAGGTCAAGCTTCTTCAACTGCGTCAGCGGTTTCAGGTGTTCCAACCCCGCATCGCTGATCTTCGTGCCGTCGAGGTGAAACCTCTGCAACTGCATCAGCGGCTTCAGATGCTCCAGCCCCGCGTCGCCGACCTGCGTGCCGGAGAGCCAAAGCTCCTGCAACTGCGTCAGCGGCTTCAAATGTTTCAGCTCCGCGTCGCTGATCTTCGTGTTGGATAGGTCAAGATGCTTCAACTGCGGCAGCAGCTTGAGTGCAGCAAGGTCTTCATCGCGGATTTCCAAGTCCCGAAAGCTCAACTCTGTGACCTTTGCGGGATTCCAGCCGTCGAGCGCTTTGACAATGGCCGGGGGCAACGCCGTCGCGGGCTTCGGCTCGTCGGCCTCAAGGGTCGTGGCCAAGCAAGCGATGACGAGGAGCACTGGGAGACGGGAGATGACGGAGAGAAGCTCTCGGTTCATGGGCGCGGAGTGTAGCACCCGACGGCTTGGGATTGCAACGGGCGGCGCGAACTGCAAATCTGAAGTCCGCCCGATGAGCACACAAACTCAACGCAGAGACGCAGAGACTGCGGAGGTTCGCAGAGTTCTCAATCCCCTCTGCACTCCTCTGCCTCCTCCGCGCCTCCGCGTTCAGCCTCCACGCCCTTACGCATTCCGCACTCCGCATTCCGCATTCCGCATTTCCTCATGCCTTTGACCGATACATCCGGCGTCGTCCTGCGCACCTCCGACTGGAGCGAGACCAGCCTCATCGTCACGTGGTTCACGCGCGACTTCGGCAAGCTCCGCACCGTCGCCAAGGGCGCGCACCGGCCCAAGAGTCCGTTCCGCGGCAAGCTCGACCTCCTCTACCTCGACGACCTCGTCTTCGTCCCCAGCCGCCGCGGCGAGCTGCACACGCTAACCGAATGCTATGTCGAGAACCCGTTCCCGCGCATCCGCGAGCGGCTCGACGCGTTCAACGCCGCCAGCTACTGCTGCGAACTCGTGGACCTCGCCACCGAGCCGGAAGGCCCCGTGCCGCCGCTGTTCAAGCTGCTCACCGAATCCCTCTCCGCGCTTGACACCGCCCAGCCCACGCCGCTCTTCATGGCGCGCTTCGAACTGCTCGCCCTCGACGCCCTCGGCTTCCGGCCCGATGTCGCCGCCCTCCCCTTCGACCCCGGCACGCGCCGCATCATGAGCGACCTGCTCGACGACGCCCCCGGCCTCGCCCGCCTGCGCCTCACCGCCGCCCAACACCGCCAGATTGATGCCTTCCTCATGAACGCCATCGGCCAGCAATTCGGCCGCCTGCCCAAATCGCGCCAGTTCATCAACGCGCCGCCTCGAAAGGCTGCTTGACGGGGCTGGCCGGGGCGGGAGAAAGTGCCGGCACGCCAAAGACCATGAACGTCACCCGCGCGCTGAAATCAGAGTTGTGGAAACGCTACGGCTCGCCGGAGCATCCCGCGGAGTGGGACGGCACTGTGTTCGGCCGCGCGGGCGGCGGCAAGATGAGTCAGCGGTTCTGGGAATACTTCAAGGTGATCGAGCTTCTCGACCTGACGCCAGACTCGGTGGTGCTGGACATCGGCGGCGGCTCGCCGGCCACGGGCGCGGGGTTTCTGGGCGAAATCCTGGCGCAGCATGTGAAGCAGGTGGTGATCATGGACCCGAACGCGCAAGGCCCGGCATCGGCGAGGAACATCGAGTGTGTCCGGTCAAATTCCACCTACACGGAACTGAAGGCTCTGCTGGAGTCACGGCACGACCTGACGCACATCTCGTGTGTGTCGGTGTTCGAGCACATCGAGCCGCCCGTCCGCGAGGGCATCACGCGGGCCATCAACGAAGCCTTCAGCGGCTCCTGTTTCGTGGCCACGTTCGAGTATCACGCCAAGGTCCGGTTTCACGAACACTACCTGACGGCGAAGAGCGTCTCGGAGTTGTTCAAACCGATGACGCGGTTCTTTCTCGACGAGTTCGTCGCCTCGCCGACGCCGTGTGTGAATGCGTTCGATTCGCAGCCGCTGCTGCGCCTGAGCCGCACGCCCGCCGCGCGCGGCCACATCCCGCTCTGGCAGCCGGTCGCCGTCCGGTTTCTGAAATCGTAAGATCTTCTTGTGGCTCTATTCAACGTCGTCGAATGAAATGAGAAAGGAAAACAGTCATGGGTAATTCCGGAGCAACTTTCTATTCGGCCATCCTGCTGCTGGTGGTGGTTGTTGTAACGACGCTCTCCGCACTGGTGGCGCGGTATGTGCGCAACCGCGCTTTGCGTCTTTGCACAGGATCCGGACTCGTCGTCCTCGCTGCGGTGTTCTCGGAGCTTTCACTCATCCTGACAGTGCTGATTGCCGCGCTCGGTGGCGCCATCATCGCTTTCGGCATCAAGACGAAACGCCCCGACGGCGAAACCACAACGGGCAAAGCATAAGTTGACGCGAGCGCTCCGCGTTAGTCGGCGTTATTCGCCAAGTCCCGCACCACCGCTTCAATTCCCATCGTTACGCGCGCCAGCGCATCGCAGTTGACCTTGTCGGGCGTATCGGTCGCTTCGTGGTAGTGGGGATAGCGATACGGCGCGGTGTCGGTGACCATGAAAGCGCGCCAGCCCTCCCGCCAGAACGAGTCGTGGTCGGACCAGTTGATGCCAGGCACGAACGCGGGCGCCGCCACGGTCTCCAAAGGGAAATTGCTGTTCGAGCGGAAGACGCGAGCGGCGCGGCTGATGAGCGGGCGCGAGGCGATGTTGCCGACGAAGGCGATGAAATTGCCGCAGTCAGGATAGAAGAGGTTGAAGAACGGCGGATAACGCTGGCTGCCCGGCTCGTTGCTGTAGCAGCCCATCGTCTCCAACGAGATCATCGCGCGGATATCATCACAACGCTGGCGGCATCCGAGGGCGTAAACACGACTGCCCATCTTGTCGGTAAGGAAGAACGGTGGTTCCTCGTTTGCGAACGCCACAAACTCGACGGTCCGCCCCGTCTTCTCGCCGGCAAACTTCCGCGCCAGTTCCAGCAGCGCCGCCACCGCGCTGCCGTTGTCGTTCGCGCCGGGAGAGCCGTGAACCGAATCGTAATGTGCGCCGACCACAACGATCTGGTTGGGCAAGGCTGATCCACCTCGTGCCGCCGTGAGGTTCACACACGTGACACGCTCAGCCTCATAAGGTTGCCGATCCACTTCGTAGCCTGCGCCGCGAAACACACCGGTGATGTAGTCCGCTGCGCGGCGGTAGGCGTCGGGTTTGAAAACGTTCCGCTCGCCGATGTCGCCAGCGAGTTTCCGGATGTGCGCAGCGAGCCGGTCGCTCAATTGCCGCAGTTCCTCCTGGTCAGTGGTCTTCACGACGCGCTCCGGGTTCCTCGGCCCGCAATGGGTCATGTAAAACAGCGCTACGAACAGCATCACCGCAACCGCCAGCAAGGCAGTCAACACTCGAAGAACCGAACTCGCCAACGCTCGTGGTTTCATACGGCGAACGACTCAGGCCAGAATGCCTGTGCCGCGCTATTTTTTCAGTAACTCCTCGAGCGACACGCCGCGCAACTCAAACAACCGGCGGATCGTTTCCTCGATCAAGTTGTTCGGACACGACGCGCCGGCGGTGACGCCGATGGCTGTCGGCCCGCGGCTCGGCATCCAGTCTTCCGTCTCGATTTCTTTCTGAAGTTTCAAACTGTAATGGCAGATGCGTTTGTCGGAAACAATCATGCTGGCGGACTTGATGAAGTAGGTCGGATGCTTGACTTCGGACATCTCCACCAGATGCGACGTGTTGCTGCTGTTATAGCCGCCAACCACGATCATCAGATCCAGCGGTTGCGCGAGCAGTTCGTCCAGCGCGTCTTGCCGCTCCTGCGTGGCGCCGCAGATGGTATCGAAGAAACGGAATCGCTGCACCAGCTCAGTCTCGCCGTAGCGGTCGAGGACCGCCTGCCGGAGCCGCCGCTGCACATCCTCCGTTTCACTGCGGAGCATGGTGGTCTGATTGGCAAGGCCGAGGCACTGAAGATCGCGGTCGGGATCGAAGTCCGGCGAGTGCGCACCCTCGAATTTCTTCAGGAACTCCGCCTTGCTGCCGCCGTGGCGGATGTAGTTGCAGACGTAGTCCGTTTCCGCGAGGTCATACACCACAAGGTAATGCCCCGGCCCTTTCGCCAGCGCGCGCGAACTAGTGGCCTTGGTCTCCTCGTGCCACGCCTTGCCGTGGATGATGGAGGTGATCTCCTCCGACGCGTATTGCGTGACGCGCTTCCAGACGCTGAGCACGTCGCCGCAGGTCGTGTCCACGAGCTGACAGCCGATCGCCTTCAGCCGGCTCATCGTGTCCACCTCGGTGCCAAACGCCGGCACGATCACCACGTCATTGGCCGTCACGTCGTCGAGCGACGCCTCGCTGTTCTCGCCGGCCAGTGACTTGATGCCCATCCGTCCGATCTGCTCGTTGACCTCCGGGTTGTGAATAATCTCGCCCAGGATGTAGATCTTCTTGTCCTTGAAAACCTTCCGCGCCGAGTAAGCCAAGTCAATCGCACGCTCCACGCCATAGCAAAAGCCGAACTGTTTCGCCAACCGCACCGTCAGGCCCGCCGCTGACAACACGTTGCCGGAGGCGCGCAGCTTCTCCACCACCACGCTGCGGTAGTGTTGTTCCACCTGTTGCTGCACCGCCTCCATGATGCCGGGCCGGCGCAGGTTGACTTTCTTAGCTGGTGCTGTTGGCGTCGTGCTCATCGGTAAGACCGGTAGCACCGAATCGCGCCGCGGTAAAGCTTTCGTTGCCTGCGACAAACCACCACGGACGATGTCATCCACATCATGTTTTCACTGTCGGCGTCTTCGGCGCGCGGCGTTTAGCCTTCGCCGAGTCCACGCCCAGGTTGAACAACCGCCGGGCATCCCGTGCAACCGCTTCGGCATCGCCGAGCGAGCCGGCCAATTCCTTGTGCCACAACAGCGTGTCCACGTTCTGTGGATCAAGCTTTAGCGCGTGGTCTAGCGCGGCCAGCGCTGCTTCGGCATCGTGGGCCGCTTCCGCGGCGCGGGCCTCCAGCATCGGCAACCCGGGGTCGGCCGGCCGCATCTGCTGCAATAGCCGCGCGTCGCGCATCGCCTGATACCTGTCCCCACTGGAACTCCTGAGATTGATCTCCGCCCGAAACCACCGCGCGCCGGCGTCGTCCGGCTTGACGGCGAGAATCGCGTCCACCGCGCGGTCGGCGTCGTAGAAGCCCTTTCTCGCGAACAATGCGCGCGCCTGCGCCACCTCCGGCGTCTCGGCCGGTGGCGGCACCGCCACAGCCGCTGCCGCTGGGCCTTTGACAACATGCGCCGGCACAAACTTCAGCGCATGGCCTCGTGCAAGACCACTACCGCGCACGACGCGCGCGATTGCAAACTTCGCCTCGACGTGGCTCACCTCGACGGCACCCGCGCTTTTCTTGGCCGTGCCAAGGGACAAACCCGTTTCCGCGTCGCGCAACTCGTCCTCAGACAGCACTAGGAAACAATCGCCAGGCATCACAGCTTGCTCCGCCCCGGCGTTGATGAACACGTCTTCGCCGCGCACGGCTACGATCCGGCCCAACCACGCGCGATTTTGCAGCGTGCGCGCCAAATGCAGCGCGATGTCATCCACGACCATCCGGCTGACTTCCTCAACTGGCAGCCGCGCCATTCCCGGACTGTTCATCTGGATCTTGTCATCGGCGTAGGCGCCACCCAGCGCCGGCTTCGTTTTCTGCTGAAACGATTCCTTCGAGCAGATCACTTGGCCGGTTGTAGTGTCCACAAGGCGCGCCGCCGCGCCCAAATGCACCGTCGCGTAGGCCGCCTCGAACTGCGCGCCGCCGTATTGAAATGCCTGCTGGCCCTTCGTGATGCGCGCGTCGAACCGCGTCACCGCACCAAACAACAGTGCCTGCGCGTTCAGCAGCCGGCCGATCTGCGTCGCCGCTTGCTCCACGGTGCGCCCGCTCCTAGCAAAGTCTTGTTCGCGCAGCACGTCCGCAATCTGCTGCCGCTCGACCATAATGAACCGGCCCGTGCCCGCCAGCCGGTCGGCAATCGCATCTGGCAGGCCCGTGCCAAGCAGCGCCGCCGCGCTCCTCTGCTCCACCCGAAACGTGCTCAGGGCAATTCGCATCTTCGGGCCGTAAACTGGTGCCAACAACGCAAACGGGTCTTTCGCGCTGAAATTCTCCGGCGGCTTGCGGAGCTTCGGGCGAGGTCTGTAACCGAGGTTGCAGGCGCGGCGGCTGTCACGGAACGCGATGTCGGCGTCGCCCATCATTTCCGCAACCTGCCGATGCAGCAGCACCGCTTCGAGATTGCCGGGCGCTATCTCCAGCGCACGGTCGAGCGCCGCCAGCGCCGCTTTCCGGTCGTTGAGCGCCAACGCGGCGCGCGCCTCCAGCACCGGCAGATCGAGATCGTTCGGCCGCAACTGCTGGAGCCGCCGGGTGTCCTGCAACGCGACGTGTTTGTTGGCCGTGGTGCTCTTGAGAATGATTGCCGTTCGGAGCAACAAACCGTTCACGTCGCCGGAATGATCACCGAGGTATTTGTTCAACTCCGCCAAGCTGGTCGTGCCGCCGCCTTTGGCGTGCTTGGCGCGAATGGCGGCGACCTCCGACGCGTCAGGCGGTAACGGCGACGACGAGGACATCGCGGGCGAGGACGATGAAATCTCGAACGCGGGCACGAACCGAAGCACCTGACCGCGGGCGAAGTTCGCGCCGGCGAGCGGTCGCGCCACGGCGAACTTCTGTTGCACTTCGCGCACCTGAACGACGCCGGCCGCCGACAACGGCGAGCCGAGCGGCAGGCCAGTCTCCGGATCGAGCAGCACATCGTGCTCAGTGAACACACGGAAGCAGTCGCCCGGCACCACGCCCAACCGCTGGCCGGCGTTAATAATGACGTCGTCACCGCGCACATCCACAATGCGCCCGCGCCACGGCACCTCGTCCATCGTGCGGCAGATGTTGCAGACCGCGTTGGTGATGGCGCGCTGGCAGACCTTGCCACTGGCGGTCTTGGCAAAACCGGAACCGCCGAACGCCGTCGCCAACGCGCTGGCTTGGTCGGTCGCCCGACTCGACTGCGACAAAATCACCTCGCCGGTGGTCGTGTCCACAACGCGGACGTTGATCTGCAGCCGCGCCGTCGCCGTCGAAACCTGAAACTGCGGTCCACCCCCGACCGCGCCCGATCCAACCATCACGTGCTCGTCGTAGTGGGTGACAGTGCCGATGACGATCGCTTGCGCATTCAAAAGTTTCCCAACCTCCGCCGCGCCGGCCGCCACGGTCCGCCCGCTTTGCGCGAAGTCCTGTTCCCGCAGCACGTCCTTGAGTTGCTGCCGCTCGATGACGATGAACCGGCCGCTGCGTATCAGCGCGTCGGTGAGCATGTCGGCCAGCCCGTTGCCAAGCTGGAGCTGGCCCTGATAGCCGCTCTTGTTGATGAACTGCGTCACCGCCACCAGCCGCTTCAGCCCGAAATACGGCGGCAGCGTATCAATCGCGTCCTGCGGTCGCGGAGTCTCCTTCGACTTGGCCGCAGCGAACACATCGGCCGGCAACAGAACCGCAGCCACCATGATCGTCAGCAACACGGGATGCATATTCATAGGAAGTTGGTGTGCGAGATAGTCAGCCTTCTATGCCTTGCCGTTCGCCAAGTCAACCACAGTCCGCCTCTGCCCATTGCCTGCCGACACACTACCCGGCTCCAACCCAAGCTGTCGCCGCCGCCCTTGACGTCAGTGCACGTCGGGCGGCTGCACATTGCGACGATACGGCAACGGTGATTCTCCAGCCGCCGCTTGTTTCCGCGCGCGCAGCACGAACGCAACCACCAACACGACCAACGCCGCGAAGCAGATGTAGAACGTCCAAATCGAGAGTTCCGGATTGGCGTTGGATCGCAGCGACCTCATCGCCTGCCAAAAGGCGCATTTGACGTGCTCATACTCCTTGCCCGGCGCTTCCATCACCAGCGTGTAGCCGATGGTGTTCGAAGCTGCGGCCAGCGCGAGCAACGTCGTTGCGCGCTTCTGCGCCACACTGTCGCCGGGGCCGCGACTGGTTAGCTTCACCAAGCCTGCCCATGCCATCAGCACCGTCGCCACCGGCACAAACGGCATGCCGATCTTGATGTCGGCCATCAGATCCGGATTCA
Source organism: Verrucomicrobiota bacterium (assembly GCA_026397915.1). Lineage (GTDB taxonomy): Bacteria > Verrucomicrobiota > Verrucomicrobiia > CAIQCK01 > CAIQCK01 > CAIQCK01. Next base: position 41,727 of record JAPLTX010000029.1, on the reverse strand, counting down.
GAACCAGAAACCCGATCAATACCGATGCGAACAGGCTGATGTCCCGCGTCAGTAGATACGTCACCCACCACACTTCCTCGGCCATTTTCGCCTGGAGTTGCCGCACGGTGCGCTCAAAATAGCCGCGCCCGACGTGAAGGACAAACGTGGTGATGGAGAGCAGGATGCCGATATCGCAAAGGCTTTGTGCCGTCCAGACTTCCATATCTTTTCCGCTCATGGTGGGCCGAACTATGAGCCGGCGTCGGCAAGGCGCAAGAACTTTTCGGCAACATTTTTCACCCTGCCTTCCCATTGTCACTTGCCGGAAACGCCATGACAGGCAAGAATAGAGCCATGTGGACGAAACGAGTTGCTTGTCTGATCGCCTGGCTGGTGGCCGCGACGGTGTCGCAGGGAGCGGCGTTGCAGCCACCGCCGGAATCGCCCGCTGTCACCGCGCTCGCCGTCAAGCTCTTCGAGCACGCGCATTACGCTCACCACAACCTTGATGCGGAATCCGTCTCGCGGTTTCTTGCGCGCTACATCGAGTCGCTCGACTACAACCGGCTTTTCTTTCTCCAAGGCGACCTGAAGGAGTTCGACAATCGCCTCACCGCACTGACTGCTCAGACGCGCGCCGGTGACGTGCAGCCGGGTTTTGACATTTTTGCCCGCTACCGGGAGCGCGTCGAGCAAGCCGTCGTGCTTGCCAAGGACTGTCTGAAGCAGCCGATGAAGTTCGATGGCACCGAAACCATCCTGATTGACCGCTCCAAGACGCCATGGCCCGCCAACGAAGCCGAGCGCGCCAAACTCTGGCACGAGCGCGTCAAATACGATCTGCTTCAGGAATCGTTGAACAAAACCAAGCCCGACGAGGCAATCCGCGTCCTCACCCGCCGCTACGACCGCATGCTGCGCTCCATGCGCGAGATGGATGCCGGAGATGTGCTGGAGGTTTATCTCAATGCTCTCTGCCACGCTTACGATCCTCACTCCGACTACCTTGGTGCCTCGCAATTGAAGGACTTCGAGATCGGCATGCGCCTGTCGCTCTTCGGCATCGGTGCCGTGCTGCGTTCCGAGGACGGCTACGCGAAAATCGTCAGCCTTGTTCCCGGCGGCCCCGCCGACCTCGATAAGCGTCTCAAGCCCAACGACCGCATCGTCGCCGTCGGCGAAGGCGACCAGCCGCCAGTGGATGTCGTGGACATGAAGCTCACCAAGGTCGTTGAACACATCCGCGGCGCCAAAGGCACAAAGGTTAAACTCACCGTCATTCCCACCAGCGCCACCGATTCCTCCGTGCGCAAGGTCATCACCATCGTCCGCGACGAGGTCAAGCTCACCGAACAACAGGCGAAAGCCAAGGTCGTCGAGCTGCCCGCCACCAACGACGCCCCGGCCAAGCGTCTCGGTGTCATTGACCTGCCCTCCTTCTACGCCGACACGGAGAAGATTCGCAACGGCGACAACAACTGCACCAGCAGCACGCGCGACGTGGGCATCCTGATCCAGAAATTGAAGGCGCAGAAGGTGGACGGAATTGTGCTCGACCTGCGCCGCAACGGCGGCGGCCTCCTCGACGAAGCCGTCGCGCTCGCTGGTCTGTTCATCAAGGAAGGCCCCATCGTCCAAATCAAAGACCCGCGCGACCGCATCCAGGTGCTGCGCGACGAAGACCCGGATGTTGCCTACAGTGGCCCGCTCGTGGTCCTCGTCAGCCACGTCAGCGCCTCCGCTTCCGAGATCTTCGCTGCCGCCATGCAAGACTACGGGCGCGCACTCGTCGTCGGCGACAGCAAGACCTTCGGCAAAGGCACCGTTCAAACCATGCTCGCCCTCTCCGCGTGGTTGCAGGATGTCCCCAACCCCGGCGCGCTCAAGCTGACGACACAGAAGTTCTACCGCGTCGCCGGCGGCTCCACCCAAAACCGCGGAGTCATCCCCGACATCACCATGCCGTCGCTCTATGACATCCGCGACATCGGCGAGTCCTCGCTCAACAACGCGATGCCCTACGACGAAGTTCAACCCTCGCCCCACCTGAACTTCGGCGCGTTCAACGGCAAGCTCACCGAGCTGCGCCAACGCTCCATGATCCGCGTTGCCACCGAGCGCGAGTTCACCTACCTCAACGAAGACATCGCCCGCCTTAAGCAACAGATCAAGGAGGGCACTGTCTCGCTCAACAAAGCCAAGCGCCTCGAAGAAAAGAAAGCCACCACCAACCGCGACGCCGCGCGCAAGAAAGAACGTCACGCGCGCACCGTCCCGGAACTGAAGTTCACCGATATCGCCGTCGGCACCACGAACGCCGTCGCCTCCGTCACCGCGCCACGCACCATGCCCGCAGCCGCAACCGCTCCAAAACCCGCCACACACGACGCCGACCTCACCGACGACCCCGATGCAGAAAGCGACACGAAAGAGCCAGCAACTGATCCGATCCTGAACGAATCCCTCGCCGTCCTGCGCGACTTGGTCGTGCTGACCTCGCCGCCGTCCGGCACCGCCGTTGCCGCCACCCCATCGCCCAAGTAGGACAGGCATCCTGTCCGTTGTGTCAAAGGGGAGATAGCCACCTTGGCTGTTTGGCATTGATGCCGACGAAACTGGTCAGTTCCAATCGCACTAAGGTGGTCAAGGTGGTTACCGTTGGACATCGAACGCCTTACTGAGTAGCTTCTCAAAACTTATGCCTTTTCCTTTGGCACATCCGGCAGCCGTCTTGCCGCTGAGGCGCTTTTGCCCTCGGTGGTTGAGCCTTCCTGCTCTCATTATCGGCAGCCTTAGCCCCGACATGGGCTATGTGTTTGGAGAACTCCGTGTGCAGGATTTCTCCCACCGGCTGTTTGATGGCCTCTTGTTTTGCTTGCCGGCAGGTCTGCTGGCCTTGATCGCGTTTCATCGCCTGTGCCCCCTGGTTTTTGGATTACTGCCGGATGTTTATCGGCGGGAGTTGTTGCCGCTAAGCCAACGTCCGCTCGGCTCTCCGTGGATTCTCATTATCTCGGTGTTGATCGGAGCGGTGACACATCTGCTCCTAGATTCTCTTACGCACAAAGACGGCTGGATGACAGAGCATTGGGCTGTTCTGCAATTTCCTCTTTACGAGCATGGTCACCGCACGTTTCGGGTTTGCCACATCCTTTGGTATCTCTGTTCCTTTGTAGGCATTTTCTGGGTTTGTCTTGTTTATCAGGAATGGCTGGCAAAGGTCGGTGCATCTACCGAAGTAGCCTCAGGACGAGTGCGATTCGGGAATGCTGTGCTGCTGGCTGTCGCCGTGATGGCGATGTCCGGCAGCCATTATCTGACTCGTTACTGGTGGGCGAACTTCGTGGAAGGGGCGTTTACTTTGCTGATATTGGTAGTGTTTGTCCTGAGAACGGGGACTTTGTCCAAGATAAAATGATCTCGACGGCTGGCCGCTACTGTAAAGCTGGCAACAACTGGTTCTGACGGGGTAAGTGCCATCCGGCAAACGCGTCCAGCGCACACGATGCTCGGCTCGCCTTGCCATAACGACGGTTTTCCGTTTAACCTCTTTGCGTCACACACGGACGTGCGACCGATGTTTTAAGATCGAGAAGATTCAACAGGAGTCACCATGCCACTTTATCGCGAACAGCATCTCCAGGAGATTTCTCGGAGGTTTCAGATTTATGGCCAGATTCTTCACGCGGAGGCATGCAAAATCGGGCACATCAACGAGACCTACACCGCGACCTACAATCAGGGCGGCGTGTTGGTCCGCTACATTCACCAGAAGGTGAACCAGACAGTCTTCAAAGATCCCGCGGCCGTGATGGACAATATCATGCGGGTGACGACACACATCTGGGACAAACTGCAAGCACAGGGGGCGCGAGAGATGACGCGCCGCGTTTTGACGGTGGTGCCGACGCGCGACGGGAAGTCGTTCTGTCAGGATGGCGACGGCGAATTCTGGCGCACGTTTGTGTTCATCGAGAAGGTGCAGTCGTTCGAGTCGGTGCATACGCCCAACCAAGCGCAGGAAGCAGGGAAGGCGTTCGGGGTGTTTCAAAGCCAGTTGTCCGATCTCCACGGCCCACGGTTGCACGAGACGATCCTCGAGTTTCACAACACGCGGAAACGGTTTGCCGCGTTGCAGCAAGCGATTGTGGATGACCGCTGTAACCGTGCCGCGTCGGCGGCCAACGAGATTGAGTTCGCGCTGAAGCAGGAACCGTGGATCGGCACACTGCTGGATGCTCATGCGGCCGGAAAGATCCCGGAGCGCATCACGCACAACGACACAAAGTTCAACAACGTGATGCTCGACTGGGAGACCGGCCACGCGATGTGCGTGCTGGACTTGGACACGGTGATGCCGGGTCTGGTCCTCTACGACTTCGGCGACATGATTCGCACGACCACCAGTCCGACGGTGGAGGACGAGGAAGACCTTTCCAAAGTGGCGATGCAAATGCCAATGTTCGAGGCGCTCGCGCGTGGTTATGTTGGCGCCGCGAAAGGCTTCCTGACGCCGGCGGAGAAATCGTATCTGGCATTTTCCGGCAAGCTGATCACGTTCACCATCGGGATTCGTTTTCTCGCCGATTATCTGGCGGGCGACACCTATTTCCGCGTCCATCGGCCTCATCACAACTTGGACCGCTGCCGCACGCAGTTCAAACTCGTCCAGTCCATCGCCGAGCAAGAAGAGGCGATGCAAAAGCTGGTGGATGGCATTTAGCGTGGTGTTTGCTCGTGACAACCAAACGTGCAGCCTTCTTTTTTGGCTCCGGAGTATCTGGGGAATCACAGGCTCCGTCGGTAGGCGGTTTGACGGAGATGGCGTTGAGAAGCCCGTGGAAGAAGATCAACCATCGTTACGTGCCATGTCAGATGGAAGACGGCGAAACGTCACTCGGCATGGCGAAAACCGCACAAGATTTTCTTCGCATCCTCAAAGAGAATATTGACGACCACCTTCTGGCGCGAGAAGAGCGAAAGAGCAACTACGAAGACCTGCACGCAGCCGCAGCACAAATCTTAGAAGATGCGATCGGCACTTTCCCAAATCCGTTGATTGGAGAATTCGTGCAGACAATTCAAAATGCCACGACGCACCTGTGCAGCGGTAATGAGTATGAATTGGGAAAGGAGTTGTTGTCGTTCTATCGAGAAAACGTAAATGGTGTTGCGGTGTTAGCAGACGAAGCGGCCAACCTAATCCAATGGGTCGTTTATCACGGACTCCGAGGTGCTATAAAGCCATGTGGCTTGGACACAATTTCTGAAGTCGCGAGGGCGGTTGGGCAAATGGACATATTTACGCTGAATCATGACGTGCTTATCGAGAGACAGCTACAAATGGATAAGACTATCCAGTTTTGCAACGGCTTTTCTAACATCCAGAATGGTAATGTGCGCTGGTTTGATAACTCATGGACAAATAGCGATGCGCCTGTTCGAATGCTGAAGCTACATGGCTCGATCAGTTGGTATTGGTTCAGGAAAGCGAATGAGCAAGTCAGTTTGGGATGCGTGGACTCGCTCGATCCGGATGACTGCCGAGATGAAAATGGAGAGCTTCTGGAACTCGCCCATCTAAGGCCGCCTTTTTTGACCGGGACGTTTTTTAAGGATCGGGCCTACGGGGTTGGATTGTTTGGAGATATATTCGCCGAGTTTCGTGCCCGCCTTCGAGAGTGTAACACGATAATTTGTTGTGGCTACGGTTGGCGCGATAGCGGAATTAACACTCGGCTCCACCTGTGGCTGAACGCCGCACAAGAACATCGGATTGTGATTCTGTTGGGTGATACCTTGGAGGAAGTGTCACGCAACAGGTTTTGGTCTCGTTGTTGGAATGAATACGTGAACAAAAAGGTATTTCCGATTCAGAAATGGCTGAGCAAATGCACGCTTGCTGACCTGGAGCCGTATTTGTATTGATGCGATTGTTCGACGCCGACGTGTGGTGGTCGGAGACCGTTTCTACGGTCGAGTGTTACTTCAGCGCGGCGCTGACGATCTGCTGGGCCTCGGCGACGATGGCTTCGAGGTGGGACTGGCTCTTGAAGCTTTCGGCGTAGAGCTTGTAGATGTTCTCCGTGCCCGACGGGCGCGCGGCGAACCATCCGTTCTCCGTGACGACCTTCAACCCACCGATGTCGGCGTTGTTGCCGGGAGCCTTGGTCAATCGGGCGGTGATCGCTTCGCCGGCCATCGTCGTGGCAGTGACGGCCTTGGGTGAGAGCTTTTTCAGCTCTTGCTTCTGCTCCGGCGTGGCGGGCGCGTCAATGCGCGTGTAATAGGGCGTGCCGAACTCCGTCGTCATCTCCAGATAATGCCGGCCGGGGTCTTCGCCGGTAACGGCGGTGATTTCCGCCGCCAGTAGACCGAGCAGCGGGCCGTCCTTGTCGGTGGTCCACACCGTGCCGTCGCGCCGCAGGAAGCTCGCGCCGGCGCTCTCTTCGCCGCCGAAGCAGAACGAGCTGTCAATCAGGCCGGCGGCGAGGAACTTGAATCCCACCGGCACTTCACAGAGCGTGCGGCCCAGGCTGGCGACGACGCGATCAATGAGGTTGCTGCTGACGAGCGTCTTGCCGACCGCCGCCGTCGCTGGCCAGTTAGGCCGATGCGTGAGCAAGTAGCGGATGGCAACAGCGAGATAGTGATTGGGGTTCATCAGCCCGACCGAAGGCGTGACGATGCCGTGCCGGTCGGAGTCGGGATCGTTGCCGAAGGCGATATCGAATTGGTCCTTGAGCTTCACCAAGCCGGCCATCGCGTAAGGGCTGGAGCAGTCCATCCGAATCTTGCCGTCGCGATCCAGCGTCATGAAGCTGAACGCTGGGTCAACCTTCTTGTTCACCACCTCGATGTTGAGGCCGTAATGCTCGCGAATCGGCTCCCAGTAGCCCACGGCGGCGCCGCCGAGCGGGTCCACGCCGATCTTGATATGCGCGGCGCGGATCATGTCCATGTCAATCACCGCGTCGAGGTCCTTCACGTAGGGCCAGACGAAATCGGTGAGATGCGTCGTGGCTGCCTTCAACGCAGCGGAGTAGGGGGTGCGTTTGACTTCCTTGTTGCCGCCGCGCAGCAACGCGTTGGCGCGATCCTGAATCCAGTTGGTGACATCGGTATCCGCGGGGCCGGCGGTGGGCGGATTGTATTTCATGCCGCCATCGGCGGGAGGGTTGTGTGACGGCGTGATGAGAATGCCGTCGGCGAGACCGTCCTTACGGCCGCGATTATAGACAAGGATGGCGCGGGAGATGGCAGGCGTCGGCGTGAAGCCGTCGTCTTGCTGAATGCACGTCTCGACGCCGTTGGCAGCAAACACCTCCAGCGTCGTGCGCTCGGCTGCTTTCGAGAGGGCGTGCGTGTCCTTGCCCATCAGCAACGGTCCGTTAATGCCCATGGAGCGGCGGTAGTCGCAGACGGCCTGGGCAATCGCCAGCACGTGCGCCTCGGTGAACGTGCCTTCCAGCGACGTGCCGCGGTGGCCGCTGGTGCCGAAGCTGACCAGTTGGTTCGCGTCGGCAAGGTCGGGCGTGCGGTCGTGGTAAGCCCGTTCGAGAGCCGCGACATCAATCAACATCTCCGCCGGAGCGGTCTTTCCTGCCAGTGGATGTGCTTTCATGAAATAGTGTTTGAGCGAAACATGCCTCAAGCTGACACGCGAGTCGAGCGCCAGCTACCTGCCACCTTGCGCCAGCCATGCGACCGCGACCCGGTCGAACTCAGCGTCAGCTTCTGGATTCGCCACCTTCCGTTCGGGATGCCGGCGGAACCACTCGACCGACTCGCGGATGCCGATCCGAAACGGCTTGCGGCACTGGAAGTCCGGCACGAACCGTTTGATCTTCGCATTGTCGAAGATCGCCGGGTTGGCTTTGTCTCCCTTGAGCGTGCCAATGAGCCGCGGGCATTGCTGACAAATGAACTCGACGGGAATCTTCATGATACGCGGCGAGTTCACGGCGAGCGCGGCAGCGGTCTCGGCGTAGATCTGGTTCCAAGTCAAAGCCTCGTCACTTGTGATGTGAAACGCCTCGCCGATGGCCTTGTCGTTTCCGACCAGTCCCGCCACGCCGACCGCGAAATCGCTCGTCGCCGTGAGCGTCCACGGATTCTCGCCATCGCCCGGAACGAAAACCGGTTTACCCGCTTCCAAACGCGCGGCGAGAGTGTAGCCCGAACTGGAGACAGGATTGGGAAACCAGCGCGGCGAATACGTGTGCGACGGCCGCACGATGGTCAGCGGAAAACGCGCCGCGTGCCATTGTTCGCGCAGCCAGTTCTCGCACTGTTTCTTCTTCTGTGCGTAATCCCAGAACTGATTGCCGAGCGGCGTTTCCTCCGTGATCGGCAGGCGCGGCGCGGGTTTGACGTAGGCCGCAGCGGTGCTGATGAATACATACTGGCGGACGCGGCCGGCGAAGAGCGCATGATCCAACTGCACGTCCGCCGGTTCATAACCGAGGAAGTTGATGACAACGTCTGGCGACACGCCACTCAATGCCGAGCGCATGGCTGCCGCGTCTTTGCGATCTACCACAACCGCACGATACTGCGGCGGCACCGAGGAGCGGCCACGCGTCAGGAGGACGACTTCGTGTCCGCGACTGTTCAGCAGTTCGGCACAATCCGACGAAAGATTGCCCGTCCCGCCGATGAACAGGATTCTCATGCCACCGCCTTCAGCAACAGCGCGGCGTTGTGCCCGCCGAATGCGAAGGACTGGGTCACGGCAGTTCGGATGGAGTGGTTGCCAACCGATCGCACGAAGTTGAGGTCGCGGACGGGGTTCTGAAGGTTCTTGCACGCGTGGGTCGTGTTGTGTCGTATGGAGAGCGCGGTCACGAGCGCGCCGAGCGCGCCGCTGGCGCCGATGGCGTGGCCGAGCAGCGACTTGGTGGAATTTACCAGAACCTTCTTCCCAAACAAATGCTCAATGATTTCCGCCTCCGTGGCATCGTTGAGAAGCGTGCCGGTGCCGTGGGCGTTCACGTAATCAACGTCCTGTCCCGCGCAACCCGCGGATTGAAGCAACTGTGTGAGCATGCGCGTGATCTGCTGGCCGTTCGGCTGCATCATCATGATGTTGTAGCCGTCGCAGGTTTCCGAGTAAGCCGCGATCTCGCAAATGATGTTGGCGTTACGTTTGCGCGCGTGCTCCAGATCTTCCAGCACCATGATGCCGCAGCCGCCCTGGCTGAAGAGAAAGCCCGACCGGTCGCGATCGAAAGGACGGTTGAGTTGGTCGTGGCTGAACGGCTGCTTGCCTTGCGAGACAAGCGTCTTGGCCACGTCGAAGCCGCGAAAGACCATCCCATACTCATCGCAGAGGTATTCGACACCGCCGGCGATGGCCATGTCTATGCCGCCGCCTCGCAAGGCTTGGAAGGCGTTTCCAATGGCCACCGTGCCAGACGAGCAGGCGGAACAACTCGTTTGCGCAGGCCCATGAATGCCAAACTTGATGGCGATGTTTGACGAGACGGCATTGGGCATGATCATCGAGACCACGAAGGGATTGGTTCTGAAGGGAATCAGAATGTCCGAAGCGATGCGTTCGACGATCTGCAAGCCCTGCTCGTTTTTTTCTGGTGAAGCGAGCAACTTTGCGAGTTCCTGCAAACGTTGCTGCTGCAAAGAAAGCATGTGATGTGCGGCATTCGACAGCAACGAGTTGAGGCCGCCAACACCGGTGCCGAGGAAGACGCCTGTCCGGGCAGAGTCAACCTCCGCCAAGGTGTAGGCGTTGCGCTTCGCATCCACAAGGGAGGGCGGCAAGCCGGCGTTGTGGAGGGCTTCGGCGGCCGTTTCCATGGCGAGGACTGCTGCCGTGTCGAGTTTGGTTCGCTCGATATCGTTGACGATGCGGCTGTTGTTGCGCAGCGACGGCAGTGGAGACCACACGCGCGAACTGTAATGATGGAAGTCGTTCCACTTCGAGGGGATGTCGGCAACCGACGTGCTACCGTTTAGACAACCGCGCCAGAATTCCTCAACGGTTGTTCCGATGGACGTAAACGCGCCCAAGCCGGTAATAACAACTCGGCGGCTCATTGGCTACGGTTGGCTCTTGGCCAGCAGGTGCTTCTCAATGTATGTAACGGTCGAGTCTACGGTCGTCAATTGGTCCAGATCTTCTTCGGGTATCTGCCGCTTGAAAGCGTCTTCGAGAGCCATGACTAACGTAACCCGGTCCAAGGAGTCCGCGCCAAGGTCGTTGACGAAGTTGCTCTCAGGCTTGATTACGTCCTGGGCGATGCCAAGAACCTTCGAGATAACCGTCACGACTTGCTTATACACTTCTGAATTACCAGTGCTGCTTTCACTCATACACTATCTTTCGTGACATAAAGTTGGTTCTTGCTCAAGCAATATGTGCGGCGCGCGTCTTACCAACCATTACTGCCGTAAGCAGCCTGGTCAATCTTCCGATCGTCAAAGTTGAACTGTTTGGCGAAAGCCACAATCCCGCCGATATGCTCCCTCATGGGAGGCATTGTGGCTGGGGACATAAACGACAGCAGTTTGGTGCAGTCGTAGATACTTGCGTCGTTGTTAATGTAGCTGTCGAAGAGCGCGCCCACGGTTTTGTAATAAAATTGTTCGATTCGGCCGAGGTCCTGGGGAACGGAATCCACGAAAGAAGCGTTCTCGTAGCCGATGTGTTCAAGGGCCACCTTGGTTATTTCCATCGTGTTGGCGGCTTCGGGGTTGGCGATATTGAGCTGCCCGACGTATGAATGCACCGCCTTGACGATTGTCTTGGCGACGAAATCCACGGGAACCACGTTCATCGTCGCAGTTTGATGGATGCACAGGCGTAGCGGGCTGTGCAGCTCCGCCTTCTTCAACTGCCAAAAGAACTTGAGCCAGCCATAGAAAACGTCGAATTTCGGCGTGTAGTATAACGGTTGGTCCATGACCCTCCCACAGATGATGCTGGGTCGGAGTATCTGAAAACAGATGTCCTTCTCCTTGCAATAGTGGGCGACCTCGATCTCGACTTTGGCCTTCGACTCCTCGTATGGATTGCGGTAGGCATGCGACGGGAGGTTCAAATAATCATCACTGATACGCCCTCGTTGAACACCCGAGGAAAACACGGTGCCTATGTAGATGAACCGGACCGCATACCCCTCCAGTGCACGCAGCAGGTTGAGCGTGCCGTTGTAGTTGTGCGCGTAAACGTCGTCTCTGGCCTCTTGCGTTGTTTCCAAGTTGACCGACCCGGCGCTGTGAATGACCGTCAAAGGCTCATGTGTGGGTATTGAGCTTCGAATGGCCTGCTTGAGGCTGGCAAGGTCGCAAAGGTCGGCCGAGATTGGATGGATGAATTGTCGGACCGACGACGCGTTGTCCGCCAAGAAGAGCGGCAGGAACTTGCTCCCAAGGATTCGGTCAATACGCTGAGAAGCGGTGAGAGACAAAGTCGTTCTCAAAACTGGATAAATCTTGCCGGCGAGTGATCCGTCCTTCATCTCTCGCAGCAATTCATAAAGCACATGCATGCCGACAAGTCCTGTGCTTCCGGTAATGAGGATGTTTGTTTCCGTCATACTTTTTGACCAAAGCGTTCCGCTCTCACACGCTCTCTGTTGCGATATACGATAATAGTGTTCATTAATCCGCTGAAATCGCTTGAGTTCGACCTTCGGGTTCAGCAAGCGTTCACTGCCTCAACTAAATCAAAATGTTGAAGAATAGGAACAGTTAATTCAACACCATTTGTTTGACTGCGGCAAATGGAAATCCAGTTTTTTTCCTGCCCCAAACAGCAGAAACACCAGCTTGTCTGGTTGGATGGCAGCCTGCATGAAATCTTGAGGAGGGTCAGAGATGAAGCTTTTAACCCATAGACCCGTCGTAGCACACATCGGCGCTGTCGGCAGCCTCATTGGCAGTGCAATTGATGGTCTGTTCGATCTGGGTAACGATGTGATTGAGCAGTTGTTTGGCGATGACAGAAGAGAAGCCGCGCCGGTCGTAGAGCATCGTCAGGCTCAGGTGGTCAGCATAAGTGTAAAGTGTGCAAGAGATTCCGGAACCGGTGCGGACGGGCGGCGCGGTATCAATTGCCTCCACGACCAAGTCACCAGCGAGCAGCTTCCCATCGTGCCGGCGCAGCGGCGTATTGCCGAAGATTCTGCCCAGATTACTCAACACCGCCGTGGTCAGACACCGTTCGGTCCGAAACACTCTATCGAGACTGCCCATTACTTTTTCGCTGACGGCCATCGCATTCATGAAGGTCGCTGGCAATCGGGATCTCTTAAGGAGCCTTGTTTCGCTGCGGATGCTGTCCATCAGAGACAGGGGATTTGAGTGAGAGGCTGGGCTGAAACGACGATCAATGTTGATTATTCCCATGACGTTGGTTGCAGACAGGCGGTTATGCTCAGGCCCACGCAGATTGAAAGGGACCAGAATTCGCAGAAACTGCCGTCGTTCCCCGTTGTGGCGACAGTTCCACGCCCGCATCGCCAGAAACAAGTCGCGTATCATCAAGTCATTGAGCGTTGCACTGTTCTGCTTCGCTGTGGCCAGCAGACTGCCAAGTTGCGCCTTGCTGAAGCGCCACGTCAGCAACTCCGGCACAATCGTGTCGTGGATTTCGGCTCCAAAACCGCGATGTGCTTCCGGAGCATACAGTTGTGTGGGGCGCGTGAGAAAGAACAGCGGGAGCCTGATAAGGGCACCCCAAACGGCAACCAGTCCGTGAAGCAGCCAGTTCCGCTGGCGTGGGGCCAAGCGATGCCTGCGGCGAAGCCCCTCGGTATCCAGCGGTTGAAAAGCAAGCGATGAATCTGCCGCCCCGCGCTGTTTCCAATCGTAAGCGCAAAGCACGTCAGCGATGAATTGGTTTGCCGCCACGCCGTCGCAGCAAGCGTGATGAAACTGGAACCGAACCTCACCGCGATCATTACCGTGGCGGACCCAGATGCGCAGACCGTTTTCTTTCCGCAGATCAATACGAAAACTGCTTGGAAACAGCATTGGAACGCCTTCGTCAGCCTGATCAAGCCACGGCAGCAAATTCGGCGACGATATCCAGGTCAGGTCGCGGTTGCGGCGGCCGATAACTCGGGCGTGCAGCAGTGGATGTCGCTGTAGAGCCACTTCCAATGCCGCCAGAAAGGCCGCCCTGTCGAACCTCCCGGAGAATAGCACGCGGACAAAAAACGACATGGGAGATGTCGGCCGGTCATCAGCCCACATGTAGCGTTCGAAGACGTTCAGTTTCAGCGGAAACAACATATCCTACCAAAAACTTACCACAATCTTGCGAGATAATCCTCCTTCACGGCCTGCGGCCCGTGGTTCCGCATGAACCACCACGCGCCACATGGAATTAAATGGCGACCCCGACGGGATTCGAACCCGTGTTGCCGGGATGAAAACCCGGAGTCCTAGGCCTGACTAGACGACAGGGTCGCAGGAGGAACGAGCGCACGAATATAGTGATGAATCGCCGCGTGTCACGCCGGAAGTTTGAAAAGTTGTCCGCAAAGCGGGCAGCGGGCCGCTCGTCGCCGCCGGCGCGCCTACACCGTCATGATTTCTTTTTCCTTCTCGGCGAGATGACGTTCGATCTCGGCAACGTATTGGTCAGTGAGCTTCTGGACATCCTTCTCAGCGGTGGCCTGTTCATCTTCGGTGATCTTGCCGTCCTTCTGGGTCTTCTTGACGGCTTCTAGGCCCTCGCGGCGCTCGTTGCGGATGGCGACGCGGCTGTTCTCGGCGTATTTCTTGCAAACCTTGTCGAGTTCGCGCCGGCGCTCCTCCGTCGGTTGCGGCAGGAAGATGCGAACGACTTTGCCGTCAATACGCGGGGAGACGCCCAGGCTGGACTTCTGGATCGCTTTCTCGATGAGGGCGACGTTGGAGGCGTCCCACGGCTGGATGGCGATGGTGCGGGCGTCGGGCGTAGAAATGCCAGCGACATCGCGGAGACGCATCATGGTGCCGTAGGTTTCGATCTGGATGTTCTCCACCAGCGAGGTGGAGGCGCGGCCCGTGTGGATGCCGGCCAGTTCGCGCTCGAAAACCTCGACGGTCTTGAGCATCTTCTCTTCGGTTTCCAGCAGGATTTCGTCAATGCATTCTGGCATGGCATTATTCGGCAACGAGAGTGCCGACCTTTTGTCCGAGCACGGCGCGCTTGATGTTGCCGGTTCGGAACATGTTGAAGACGATGATCGGGATGCGACTCTCCATGCACATACTAAACGCCGTCGTATCCATCACTTTCAAGCGCCGTGCGATGGCTTCGGCGTAGCTGATCCGGTCGAATCGTCGGGCCTTGGGGTTTTTCTTCGGGTCGCTGTCGTAAACACCGTCCACTTTCGTGGCTTTGAGGATGACATCCGCCTCGATCTCCGCCGCGCGCAAGGAGGCGGTGGTGTCGGTGGAGAGGAATGGGCTGCCCGTGCCGCCGCCGAAAATAATGACGCGTCCCTTCTCCAGATGACGGATGGCGCGCCGTCGGACAAACGGCTCGGCGATCTTTTGCATCTCGATGGCCGTCTGCAACCGCGTCGGCACGCCGGCGTTTTCGAGTGCGTTCTGCAACGCCAGCCCGTTCATGACGGTGGCGATCATGCCCATGTAATCGGCAGTGACGCGATCCATGCCGCTGCCTTCGGCAGTAATGCCGCGCCAGAGGTTGCCGCCGCCGATGACAAGGGCGAGTTGGACGCCAGTGCGGCGCACTTCGCGAATTTCCCGCGCGATGCGGTTGACCACCGCCCAATCAATTCCAAAACCCTCCTCGCCCTGCAACGATTCGCCGCTGAGTTTGAGCAACACGCGACGATAGCGGGGCGCTGTTTTCATAGGGTTTAGCTTTGGGCCGGTTGAGCCGGAGTCTCCGCCGCGGGCTGCATGGTGTCAAGCGATTCGCCCACCTTCCAGCGGATGAACCGCCGGATGAGGATGTTCTCGCCGAGCTTGGCGACGGTGGCGGTCACGAGATCCTTGATCGTGATGTTCTGGTCGCGGACGTAGCCCTGCTCCAGCAGACAGACGGTCTGGTAGAACTTGTCGAGCTTGCCTTCGATGATCTTGGCAATCGCCTGCGGCGGCTTGTTCTTCACCTGCGCGGAGGCCACTTCCTTCTCGCGCTCGATGAGAGCGGCGGGCACGTCTTCGCGCGACACATAACGCGGCTCCGCTGCGGCGATCTGGAGGGTGATGTTCTTGACGAACTCGCGGAAGTCCGGGTTACGCCCCACGAAGTCGCTCTCACAGTTGACCTCGACGAGCACACCGACCTTGTCGCCGACGTGGATGTAACTGGCGATGATGCCTTCCTTGGCGGCGCGCGCCGACTTCTTGTCAGCGATGGCGATGCCGCGCTTGCGGAGGACGAGCTTCGCCTTTTCAAAGTCACCGCCGGTTTCGTTGAGCGCGTTCTTGCACTCCATCATGCCGGCGCCGGTTTCTTCGCGGAGTTTCTTGACAACTTGAGCAGAAATTTCAGCCATGGTCTTACACTTGAATGATTGTTGATGACGAAAACGTTTCGACGCGGCGCCTGCTACGCGACAGGGGCGGTCGCTTCCGGCGCGGGTGCCGCTGCCGCTGGAGGCGGCAGGTTGGTGCCAAGTTCCACGAGCGACTCAACAACCGGCTCGGTGAGGCTGTGGATGATGAGCTTGACCGCACGGATGGCGTCGTCGTTGGACGGAATCGGATACTGCACGAGGTCGGGATCGCAGTTGGTGTCCACGATGGCGACCACGGGGATACCGAGACGGTTGGCCTCATGCACCGCGTTTTCCTCGCGTTTGATGTCTATGACCACCATCGCGGCCGGCTGCTTCTCCATGTTGACGATACCGTCGAGGTTCTTGTGGAGCCGGGCGGCCTCGCGCCGCATCGAGGAGACTTCCTTCTTGTGCATCCTGGCCATCTCACCGCTGGTTTCGAGGCCCACGATGTAGAGCAGCCGCTTCACGCTGCGGCGGATGGTAACGAGATTGGTCAACGTGCCGCCGACCCAGCGTTCGGTGACGGAGAACATCTGCGTGGCTGCGGCCGCTTCGCGGATCGCTTCCTGTGCCTGCTTCTTGGTGCCGACCCAGAGGATTTTGCCGCCCTTGAGAGTGGTTTTGCGGAGGAATTCGCAGGCTTCCTGCAACAGCTCAGCGCTCTTGGCGAGATCAATAACATGAATGCCGTTGCGTGCCTCGAAGATGTATTGCTTCATCTTCGGGTTCCAGCGCTTGGTCTGGTGACCAAAATGACATCCTGCTTCCAACAAGTCTTTAATTGTAGCGGCCAATGTATCCTCCGTTCGCTGCATCCCGCCGCGCCTGTCGCGCCGCGAGACACCCCGGCATTTGCCGGGGTTAGGTTTATTGTTATTATGTCCCGTAATCCCGCTTGGCGGGGCGAAGGGACGTTCAAGGCGCGCTACTGTAGGCATTCACGCCAGCCATGCAAGCAGTTTTTCGACTGGAATACGCTGGTTCACCCCCGCTCAGTCGAACACGTCTTTGCCAAAAACGCGACAGCCGTGTTGGCGAAAGATGACCCTTTCACCGCCACGGCTGTCGGCACAATCTGTTCTTGGCGAGTGACTTCGCGCCTGTTTACTTGTTCTTGTCCTTCTTCTTCCCCTTCTTGCCCTTCTTAACGTCTTTCTTGGCCTTCTGGTCCGGCGCAGGTGCCTGAGCGGCGGCGATCTGCATCATTGAGTCGCTCCACTTGCCGGCGGCGTCAGGCTTCACATTGGCCCAGATATCCTCGGGGTTCCACGAGAACCCGCCCGGCAGCGCCTTGCCCGCCAGCAGATCCTTGATGGACAGCGGCGCGGCGTGACTGAAGTAGCAGGCGCACTTCTGCACGTCGCACATCAGGTGCGGCGTGGTGTGTTCGTATTCGATCGAGAAGACGCCGTTGAAACCCTGGCGCTTCAGTTCGGCCAGCATGGCGGCAGGATTGGAAATCCCGCAGCCCCACGGCACGTCATGGGTCTTCGGTGAGTTCTCGGCGAGATCCTTGAAGTGCAGCGAGATGATGTGGCCCTGCAGCTTCTTCAGGCTCTCAAGCGGGCAGAGGCCCGACCGCACCCAGTGGCCGGTGTCCGCGCACGCGCCGACGCGCTTGCTGCACCCCTTGATCGCCGCGAGGACGGCGTCCGGGTTCCAGTAACGCGACGGCTGCGGATGGTTATGGATCGCGACGTTGATCTTGTATTTGTTCGCGAGCTTGTCCACGAGCGGCATCTGCTCCGGCGCCGGTTCGGAAACGATGGTCTGGATGCCCATCGCCTTGGCGAACTCGAAGAGCTTCGTCCAACCCGCCTCGTCCTTCGCGCCCGTCACGCCGAAGTTCACCAATGTGACACCGGCCGACTTCAGCTTCGCGAGCACCTTCTTCTGCGTCGCCGCATCCAGATCGGGCGTCAGCTTGCCTTCCATGTCTCCGCCAACGACCTGGCCCGGGAACGCCTCGATATACTTCAGACCGAGCGCTTTGGCCTTGTCCACCGTGTCGCAGAACGTGTCCTTGTTGAAGGTCCACGCCTGAAGCGCGAGCTTCCAGTCCGCCGACGCAGCCGAGGCCGTTGTGACCGCGCCGCTCACCAACGCGGCGCCCAGCAATGCAATGAGTGATCGTTTCATGTGATGTGTCTCTGTTGCTTGATGAATCTTCTCGTTTAGAACACGCGGTAAGCCTTCGTCACCAGCTTCTGCGCTTCGGGGAGATCGGCCTTCAACTTCTTGCCGTCCCACATGACTTTCTTGCCGACGCGAACGGCTAGGTTGCCGAGGAGCACCATCTCTGTGAACGGCCCGGAGTAGTCGAAGTTCGAGCCGGGCTTCGGGCCACCGAAACAAGCGTTGACCCACTCGATATGCGGGTCGCCATTCGGGACGCGCGGAATCGTCTTCGGCGGGCGCTTGAACGCCTGCATCGCTGACTCCGGGATCAACCGCGGGCTGCGGCAATAATCCGTCTCGTCGAAGATCGTGCCTTTCTCGCCGACGATATACTGTCCCGAACTCGGCATTTTCCGGCTCTCCTCCAACCCTTTCGGGCGAGGGCAGACCTGGCTGCTGTTGTCGCCGTCATACCAATACAGCGTCAGCGGCGGCATTTTGCCGCGCTTTGGGAACTTGTAGATGATCTTCGAGCGCTTCGGCGCCGACTCGTCGGTCATACCTTCCTGCGTCGCCTCCACGCTGATCGGATACTTCAGGTCGAGCGACCAGAACGCCGCGTCCATCTGGTGGCAAGCCATGTCGCCCAGCGCGCCGCAGCCAAAATCCCACCACCCGCGCCATTTGAACGGCTGGTAGCAGCTATTGTAAGGCCGCTCCGGCGCGACGCCGAGCCATGCGTTCCAGTCGAGCGTCTCCAGCACCGGCTCCACCTCCGTCGGCCGGGTGCAGCCTTGCGGCCAGATCGGACGGTTGCACCAGATATAGACCTCACGCACCGCGCCGATGCCGCCGGACTGAATCCACTCGCGCACCAGCCGGATGCCCTCGCCCGCGTGACCCTGGTTGCCCATCTGCGTCACCACCTGGTGCTTGCGCGCCGCCTCGGTCAACGTGCGCGCCTCCCAGATCGTGTGCGAGAGTGGCTTTTGGACATACACGTGCTTGCCCATCGAGATCGCCATCATCGCCGCCGGGAAATGCATGTGGTCCGGCGTCGAGACCGTCACCGCGTCAATCTTGTCGTCCATCTCCAGCAACATCTTGCGGAAATCCTTATACTTCGGCACATCGGGGAACTTCTTGAAGACATCCATCCCGCGCTTGAAGTCCGCGTCGCACAGCGCCACCACCTCCGCGCCGGCCGCGACGCTGTTCATGACATCGCTCTGGCCCTTGCCGCCGCAACCGACCGCCGCGAGCCGCAGCTTCTGGCCCTTCTTGAGGATGCGGCCCTTGCGCACGCCGCCCTTCGTGGCCGCTTCCGCCAGCGCCACGCCGAGGTCGGTCATCGAGACCGCCGCCGCGCCCGCGCCTGCCGCCTTGAGAAACTGTCTTCGATCCATCGTGAAATATGACATGGGTGGGTTCTCCTTCTGCCGCATCTCCGTCTTTGGAGCTTTATCCGTTGTTACGTTGTGGTTACGTCTGCGTTTATTTTCCTCTCGCCGCTGAGAATGAAATCGCGTCGTGTGATACCAAGCCCCCTGCCCCGTTGCAAGCCCTCCGTTGCCCGCCGCGACTCCCACCATAGTATCACTGCCAGACCGTCTTCTCAGCACGTCCACCCGCCGATGTAGGCCACGGTTTGCCTTGGGCATCCTTGCCATCCCATGTGAGCGGTTGCGGTGCCATTGTTCTTCTTTCGCGGTTCGGGTTGATGGTTCGGTCATTTCGGGCAAAAGCCGGGAACAGACAAACCCGCTGTTCAAGAGGCGCCGCGCAAGCGCGGAAACGGGAATTTGGCCCTTGGAGAAGCCCGCATCACGCAACGACAAGCGCTCTTCCGCCTCTGACAAGCCATCCTTCGTCACGGACAAGCCAAAGTCAGCGACCGACAAGGGAAAGTCCTCGACGGAGGAGCGAAGGTCAGCGACCGACAAGCCAAGGTCAGCGACCGACAAGCCAAGGTCAGCGACCGACAAGCCAAGGTCAGCCTCTGACAAGCCATCTTCCATGACCGACAAGCGCTCCTCAGAGACGGACAAGGGCTTGTCTGAAGCTGACAAGCCAAAGTCCCTGACCGACAAGCCAAGGTCAGCCACGGACAAGCTAAAGTCCGTCTCGGACAAGCCATCCTCGATGACCGACAAGCGCTTGTCAGAGACGGACAAGCCAAAGTCAGAGCCTCCAAAAGTAGCTTCCGGGCCCAAAAACCCATTTTCCCGCCCTGAGAAGGCGTTTTCCTGTGCAAAAATAGCCACATTCCACAGCGTCCGAAGCTCTTCTCCACCCCAGAAACACCCCTCTGGCGGGCGCTGAGAGGCCCATTGGCAGGCCCTTGGGAGGTGACTGGAGGCAGCGGGCGTTTATTGAGGCTGTGGCACGAACCTGCGGATTGATTCGAGGCGAAAGTTCGGTATGCTCCGGGGCACCATGAAGACCCATTGGCTGCTGCTCGCGCTGCTCCTCTCCTCTGCCCTCACCCGCGCTGACACGCCGCTGCGGCCGCCGTCGGTGCCGCTGGTGGCGTGCGACCCGTATTTCAGCATCTGGTCGCCCGCCGACCAGTTGGCCGCCGCAGACACGACCCACTGGACCGGCAAACGACACTGGCTCGGCAGCTATGTGAGAATTGACGGTAAGCAATTTCGCGTCATGGGGGTAACGCCCCCGGAGCCGTCCCCAGAAACGCCCACGTTGCAGCAAACAGGACTGACCGTGTGGCCCACGCGCACCGTCTATACGTTTGAAAACGCAGGCGTGGCGCTGACGCTGACGTTCATGACTCCCGCGTTGCCGGACGATCTCGACGTCCTCTCGCGTCCCGTCACCTATCTCACGTATGAGTTCCGCGCGACCGATGGCAAAGAACACGAGGTTACGCTTGGCTTCGCTGCATCTGCCGAACTCACTGTCAACATGCCCAATCAGGAGGTCGTTTTGACTTCCCAAAAACTGGACGGCATCACTGGGTTG
The DNA here is from genome assembly GCA_026397915.1 of Verrucomicrobiota bacterium. GTDB lineage: Bacteria > Verrucomicrobiota > Verrucomicrobiia > CAIQCK01 > CAIQCK01 > CAIQCK01. Next base: position 21,157 of record JAPLTX010000029.1, on the reverse strand, counting down.
AAGATTGGCTCCAAAGAACAACCGATCCTCGCGAAGCGGGGCGACGACATCCGCATTGACTGGGGTTACCTCTATGTTGCAAGACCGGTGCTCAAACACGAGTTATCGGCAGCGCACCCGGAAACTGGGAGCTTAACGCAGGCTTTAACCAAGGAGGGAAAAGCCAACTCTGTGTTTGCCGGAATCTGTCTCGCCGGCATCAAAGTCGGTGCGAAGCCCGTCTCGCGCTGGCTGATGCTCGCCTACGACGACCTCTACTCGATCCAATACATGAAGTGGAACCTGCGGCCTTACTGGCGGCGCAACGGCTGGGAAGCCGCCGACCTGCTCAAGGCCGCGGCGCACGATTACGAGTCGCTGAAGAAACGCTGCGAGGCGTTTGACGAGGAACTCATGGCCGACCTAACGCGCGCGGGCGGCGAGAAATACGCCAAGCTCTGCGCGTTGGCCTATCGGCAGTGTTTCGCGGGCGGCAAGTTCGTCGCCGACGCCAACGGCAAGCCGCTCCAATTCTGCAAGGAAAACCATTCCAACGGCTGCATCAGCACCTCGGACGTGTTCTACCCGATGGCGCCGCAGTTCCTGCTCTTCGGCCCGACGCTGGCGAAGTCGTTCCTGGTGCCGTTCATGAACTACGCGGCCAGCGAGCGGTGGCGGTTCCCGTTCGCGCCGCACGACCTCGGCCAGTATCCGCACGCCAACGGCCAGCGTTACGGCGGCGGCGAAACAAGCGAAGACCGCCAGATGCCCGTCGAGGAGAGCGGCAACCTGCTGCTCCTCATGGCCGCCATCGCGCAGATGGAGGGCAACGCGGACTTCGCCGGGCTGTATTGGAAGCAGCTCGAACAATGGGCGGAGTATCTGAAGGCGAAGGGCTTCGACCCGGAGAACCAGCTCTGCACCGACGACTTTGCCGGCCATCTCGCGCACAACGTCAACCTCAGCGCGAAGGCCATCTGCGGCCTCGGGGCGTTCGGCAAACTCTGCGAGATGCGCGGCGACAAGGCAAAGGCGGCGGAGTATGCGAAGCTCGCGAAGGAGTTCGCCGCTCGCTGGGTGAAGGAAGCCGACGACGGCGACCACTTTCGGCTCGCGTTCGACCGGCCCGGCTCGTGGAGCCAGAAATACAATCTCATCTGGGACCGCATCCTCGGCCTGAACCTCTTTCCCGCCGAGGTCGCGAAGAAGGAGATGGCCTACTACCGGAAGATCCAGAACAAATACGGCCTGCCGCTCGACAACCGCAAGGACTACACCAAGCTCGACTGGATTACATGGACCGCGACGCTGACGCAGGACCGCAGCGACTTTGAGGCGCTGATTGACCCGATCTGGAAGTTCATGAACGAGACGCCCGACCGCTCGCCGCTCACCGACTGGTATTGGACGCAGGACGCGAAGAAGCGCGGCTTCACCGCCCGCCCGGTCATCGGCGGCGTGTTCGCGCAGATGCTCTACGACAAGGCCGTCTGGAAGAAATACGCCAGCCGCGACAAGACGAAGGCCAGCGGTTGGGCGCCGATGCCCGTCGCGCCGAAGATCGTCACCATCGTGCCCGCGTCGGAGAAGGAGCCGTCCACGTGGCGCTACACGACGCAGAAGCCGGGCGAGCGATGGTTTGCGCCGGAGTTCGACGCGTCGGCGTGGAAGGAAGGCCCCGCCGGTTTCGGCGCAGGCAAGCCGCCGAGGTCGGTCATACGGACGCCGTGGAAGACTCCCGACATCTGGCTGCGCCGCGAGATGACGCTGCCTGCCGGCGCGTTGAGTGACCCCCAGTTCTGGGTTCACCACGACGAGGACGTGGAGATTTACGTCAACGGCGTGCTGGCCGCGAGCGCCATCGGCTATCTCACGGACTACGACGCGTTGCCAATGACCGCCGCCGGCAAAGCCGCGCTCAAGCCCGGCAAGAACCTAATCGCCGTGCATTGCCGCCAGACCAAGGGTGGCCAATATGTTGACGTGGGCATTGTGGACGCGCGGTAGGTGGCGCAAGGACGAGTCGCCGAGACGCTCCTGCTTGGCTTTGTAGAGTTGGCCGTCTCGGCCAACTTCCTGCTGTGTGTTGCACGCGAAGCCCCCTCCATCCTGCTTCGTCGGCCGAGACGGCCGACTCTACAACACTGCTAACCACTTCCGCCTGCGGTCGTTTGCTTGACGATTGAGGCCGCAAGCTGGAAGCTTGCGTCACATTGGTTACAGCAGACTCTTGAAACAACATGATCACCGCCGACTTATCGAAAACCGAAAGCCGCACCTACCCGGCGCGGCGCCGCACGCAGAACATCGTGGGTGGCGCGTCGCCGATCCAGGCGAAGAACTTCGCCCTCGGCAACGTCACGCTCGAACCGAACGGCGGCCAAGTCCCGTGGCACAACCAGGAGCAGGAGGAGGTTTACTTCATCGTCGAAGGCACCGGCGAGATGTGCCTTGGCAACGAGCGCCAAGTCCTGACGACCGGTCAGGCCGCCTACATTCCGTCCGGCGTCTTCCACCAACTCACCAACATCGGCGACAAGCCGCTGCGGATGATCTACTGCTACGGCCCCGCCGGCGATGTCGCCCATTGGAGACAGGAACTCGCCGGCACGCTCCCGAAGGCCGGCGGCGAAGCGCCGCCGTTGCCGGCCGGAGCGCAGCCGCAATGCACCGAGAAGCCGCGGTAATCAGTCGTCAGCTATCAGCTTTCAGCGATCAGCTAGACAAGGAATCCACATGGAAAACGCAACCATCCACAACATCGGCATCATCATGAACGGCGTCACCGGACGCATGGGGACCAACCAGCATCTGCTGCGCTCCATCGCCGCCATCATCGCGCAAGGCGGCGTCAAGATCAGCGACGCCGAGCGCATCATGCCCGACCCGATTCTCGTCGGCCGCAATTCCATCAAGCTGGCGAAGCTCGCCGCCCAAGCCGGCGTCAAACGCTGGACCACCAACCTCGACGAGGCGCTCGCCGACAAGCAGAACATCATTTACTTTGACTCGCAAACCACCGACCGCCGCGTCGCAGCCGTCAAGCAAGCCATCGCCGCCGGCAAACACATCTATTGTGAAAAGCCCATCGCCACCACGACCCGCGAGGCGTTGGAACTCTACAAGCTCGCCCGCAAGGCCGGTGTGAAGAACGGCGTCGTGCAGGACAAGCTTTGGCTGCCCGGCATGCTGAAGCTCAAGATGCTGCACGAGACCGGCTTCTTCGGTCGAATCTTCGCCGTGCGCGGTGAGTTCGGCTATTGGGTGTTCGAGGGCGACAGCGTGCCCGCCCAGCGCCCGTCGTGGAACTACCGCAAGGAGGACGGCGGCGGCATCATCATTGATATGCTCTGCCACTTCCGCTACGTGCTCGACAACCTCTTCGGCAACGTCCGCGCCGTCTCCTGCCTCGGCGCGACGCATATCCCGAAGCGTTGGGACGAAACCTGCCGCGCCTACGACGCCACCGCCGATGACGCCGCCTACGCCACGTTCGAGCTGGACGGCGGCATCATCGCTCACGTCAATTCCAGTTGGTGCGTCCGTGTCCGTCGCGACGACTTGTTCGTGCTGCAAGTGGACGGCACCCGCGGCAGCGCCGTCGCCGGCCTGCGCGACTGCTGGGTCCAACCCTACGGCGCCACACCGCGCCCGGTCTGGAACCCCGACATCGAGCAACCGATCAACTTTTACCAGTCGTGGCAGAAGCTTCCTGATCAACAGCACTACGACAACGCGTTCAAGATTCAGTGGGAACTCTTCCTGCGCCACGTCGTGAAGGACGAGCCGTTCCGCTGGTCGCTGCTCGAAGGCGCCAAAGGCGTCCAACTCGCCGAAAAAGGCGTCGAGTCGTGGAAAAAGCGGAAGTGGATCTCCATCCCGCAACTGAAAGCGTAGGAATTGTAGGGTCGGCCGTCTCGGCCGACAAAGCTGTTTTCTGGAAACAGCTGTCTAAACGTCACAGCAGAGCGGACGAGACGGCCGCCACGACAACAACTTGGCTGTTGTTTTTCCGACCTGCTCGCCTCGCCATTTCACTTTCAGCCGCAGCACCATGACCGGGTTATCAGTGAAGATGTGCCGGAACGCCGCGTTCTGAACCGGAAACGGCGCAGCTTGGGATTGACGATGCTGGCATCGCAGTTCAGACTCGGCGCGCTTTTTATCCGTGTTGGATAAAACCTTGAGAAAGCCATGAAACAACTGACGAGAATCATCACCGCCCTCCTGTTCGCATTCACTGCTGGTCACATTTCGGACGCCGCCGCGCCCCCGCCGCCGAAGCTGTCAAATGCCTTCTTCCCGTTCTGCATTGACTGGCACGACGCCAAGAAACGCTCGTTCAAGGAGCAGGCCGACATGCTGAAGGAACTCGGTTATGCCGGCGTCGGCCACATCTGGTTGGACAAGATTGCCGAGCGGTTGAAGACACTTGATGATGCCGGGCTGAAGTTGTTCCAGATCACGATGAAGGTGAACATCGCGCCGGACAAACGCGCCTACGAGCCGCAATTCAAAGACGTGCTATCACTCATCAAAGGCCGCGGCGTCCAGTTCTGTCTGCTCATCAGCGGCATGAAATCTTCGGACACCGCCGGTGATGCGCGCGCGGTAGAAATCCTTCGCGAGATGTCCGACCTCGCACGTGAGTCCGGCGCGCAGTTGCTGCTCTACCCACACGTCAACGACTGGATCGAACGCATCGAGGACTCGGCGCGCGTCGCGGAGAAAGTGGACCGGCCCAACGTCGGCTGCATGTTCAACCTCTGCCACTGGCTGCGCGCGGACAAAAGCCGCGACTACAAGCCACTGTTGGTGAAAGCGATGCCCAAGCTCTGGGCGGTCTCGATCAACGGCGCGGACGAGCGCGATGAGAAGCCCGGCTGGGCAAACTACATCCAGCCGCTCGGCCGCGGCTCGTTTGATGTCTGTGGAATGTTGAAGACGCTGAAGCAGCTCGGCTATAAAGGACCGATCGGTTTGCAGTGCTTCGGCATTCGCGGCGACGCGAAGGAACATCTTACCGAGTCCATGAAAGCGTGGCGTGAGTATTCGGCACGGCTGGTGGCGGATCAGAAGTAGAAGGTGAGAAGAACCTATGAACTGGAAATCATCAGCAGCAACAGCCATCTGCATCGTGGTCATGACCGTCGCCGCGTTCGGCCAGACGCTGCCGAATCCATTCTTTGCGATGGATACCGGCACACGCGACGCGACGCACAAGACACCGGCCGAGCAGGTGGCGATGATCAAGGAACTCGGTTTTGCCGGCATCGGGCCGATCTATCATGGTGTGGACGACCTCAAGCAATGGTTTGCCGCGCTCGACAAGGCCGGGCTGAAGATGTTCGCCCTCTACGTGCCGCTGAGGCTGGAGGCCATCGAGGCTTCCATCACATCGCTGAAGGAGGTCGCCGCCGCGCTCAAAGGCCGCGAGACAATGCTCTGGCTTTACGTCACCGAGAAAGGGCGTCCGCCCTCCAGCACGGACAACGACAACGCGGCCGTGAACGCCTTGCGCGACATCGCCAGCATCGCGCGCGAAGCCGGTCTGCGCGTGGCGATGTATCCGCACACGGGTTTCTACGTGGCGCGCGTCGAGGATGCCGCGCGGCTCGCTGAGAAGGCCGGCTGCAAGAACCTCGGCCTGACGTTCAACCTCTGTCACTGGCTGAAGGTGGATGGCAAGGACCTGGACGCCACGCTGAAGGCGGCGCAGCCACATCTGTTCTGCGTCTCGATCAACGGCGCGGATGCAGACGGCAAGGACTGGAAGGTGCTGATCCAACCGCTTGACCGTGGCACCTACGATGTCGCCCAACTGCTCCGACGGCTGAAGAAGATGGGCTACACCGGCCCGATTGGATTACAGCACTACGACATCAAGGGCGACGCCTGCGAGAACTTGAAGCACTCGATGGACGGCTGGAAGAAGCTCTCCGCAAGAGCAGCAGGCAAGGATTGACCCATGAAACCACAGACACTATCCAGACGTCACTTTCTGAAAAGCGTAGCCGCCTGCGGCGCGGCCGTGGCACCCACCCTCCTGCCGTTGTCCGTCTTCGGCGCTTCTGCAAAGCCAGCGCCATCGAACCGCGTCACCATCGGCATGATCGGCGTCGGCGGCCACGGCGTGGCAATGAACATGCGGAGTTTCCTGGCCAATGCGGACGCGCAGATCGTCGCCGTGTGCGACGTGGACAGCGACCACTGCAAGAAGGGTCGCGAGATCGTAAACCAGCGATACGGCAACACCGACTGTGCTGCCTATGGTGATTTTCGCGAGATCATCGCGCGCAAAGACATTGATGCGATTTGCATCTCTACGCCCGACCACTGGCACGTGCCGATCTCGTTGATGGCCATTCGCGCCGGCAAGGACGTGATCTGTGAAAAGCCGACACTGACCATCGAAGAAGGACGGGTTCTCAGCGACACAGTGAAACGGCATGGCGTCATTTTCCAGACTTCGACAGAAGACCGCTCCCTGCCGGTTTACCACCGCATGGCCGAGCTGGTGCGAAATGGCCGGATTGGCAAGCTACAAACCATCCACGTCGGGCTGCCCTCCGGCGGCGGACGCAACATTCCCATCGAGCAGCAGCAACCGGAACCGGTGCCACCCACGCTTGATTACGAGATGTGGCTTGGCCCCGCGCCTTGGGCGCCCTACTGCGCGGCGCGCTGCCACTGGAATTTCCGATGGGTCTATGATTACTCCGGCGGCATCCTGACCGACTGGGGCATGCATCTCGTGGACACGGCCCAGTGGGGTAACAACACCGAGCGCAGCGGTCCCGTGACGGTTGAAGGCAAAGGCGAGTTTCCCACTAGCGGCATCTACAACACGGCGACGGAATGTCATCTCGAATATACCTACGCGAGCGGCGTGAAGATGTTCATCGAGACGGGCGGCGTCGGGCTGCGGTTCGAAGGCACCGACGGCTGGGTCGCCAACAAAGGCTGGATCGGGCCGCTCGAAGCCAGCTCTCCGCGCATCCTCACCAGTATTATCGGCCCGGAAGAAACGCATCTCTACACCTGTCTTGGCGGCGAACACCGCAACTTCCTCGATTGCGTGAAGACGCGGCGTGATCCGTATTTCCCCTCGGAAATCGGCCACCGGTGCGCGTCGGTGCAGCACATCGGCAACGCCGCCATGCTGCTCGGTCGCAAGCTGCGGTGGAACCCGGAGAAGGAAGAGTTCATCAACGACGACAGTGCAAACCGGATGCGGTCACGGGCCATGCGCGCGCCGTGGACGTTATAGTAGTCCTCACGCTCCGTGTGAGGTTCTTGTTCTCGATGTCATCACGCGGAGCGTGATGACTACTTGTTCGGCGCAACCCACTCCACGCCGTTGCGGAGAATCTGCTTCACGTTTGCGTCGTAGTAGTGCTTGCAGGTTTCGTGGCCGGTCTGGAAGTAGAATACCTTGCCTTTGCCCACCGTCCAGCAAAGCGCCTGCCGCGCCTTCTCCATGTGGCCGTCGGGGAAGCGATATTCACACTCGAACGGCACGGCTTCCGGCTCCGGCACGATGAACTTCTCGCCGTAGCGCTCGGTGTCGCCGAGGTCGAAGCATTTCTCGACGCCCTTGCAGATCGGGTGATCGGCGTCCTTCGCCATGATTTTGACCGCGCTATCGCACTTATACGCGCCCCAACTGCCCACCCGCTTCTGCATTTCTTCGTCCCCGGGTTTGGCGATTTCCAGCAGCACTGCCTTGAACGGCTTCGCGTAGTGCGCGGAGTGCAGCGAGACGAATCCCATGCCGTCCTCCTTGACGCGCTTAACGATGCGCTTGACCAGATCGTCATTGACCTTGGCGTGCTTCTTGTGGCCCCACCACACCAGCACGTCGGTGCTCTTGAGCAGTTCGTCCGAAATCCCCTGGTCGGGTTGCTCGAGGTTTGCAGTGATAACCTCCCAGCCTTTCAGCGTTTTTAACGCGTCAGCGACCGCGCCGTTGATGTCGTTCGGATAAACATTCGCCGGCGCGGTGCATTCAGACCAAACCACGACGCGATGCTTGCCCTCGGCGGCAAATGCAACCGTGTCACAGAGCGACACCGCAACGGCAACCGCGCACAATCCCAAAATGATATGTTTCATATTTGAAAGTTCTTTTCGGTTTACGTCTGCATAGTCCTTGGCGATACGTGGCGAGGCAAGCTGTTTCCGTTGACGCCGCCGCCGATCAGGAAGCCAAGCCGGCTCGAAGAACATCCAGCACACCGCTCGTGCCGGAGGGAGACATGAGGTAGAGACCGGCCCAGCCTTCGCTCCGGACACGCCGGATTTGCTCGGCGGCTATCTCCCGGCCAATCTTCGCTTGATCGGCGACGTTTGGCGTTGCGCCGAGGCGTTGCAGGATGGTGTCCGGGAGGACCACGCCTGGAACCTGCGCAACGCGTTCGGCGTGTTCGAAGCTCGTCAAGAGCATCACACCGACCAGAATCCGATGACGTGCGCGGAACGGCTCCAGCGCGTCCAGCGGCTCTGGACGGAATGCCGGCTGGGTCATGACGTAGTCGGCGCCGTTGTCGAGCTTCTGGCGCAGGCGATCCAACTCACGCCGCGTATCGGTCGCTTCCGGCTCGAAGCCGGTGCCGATGGTGAAGTGCGTGCGGGGGTCAGCTTGCTTGCCCAGCGGCGCGCCTCCGAAGTCCACGCCGGCGTTCAGGCAAGCGTGCGTGAGGCGCACCAGTTCGATGGAGTCGAGGTCGAACACCGCCGTGGAGCGCGGGTAGGTCGGCGACATCTTGGGCGGGTCGCCGGTGATGAACAGCACATTGCGGATGCGGTTCGCGTGGTAGCCAACGAGCCGGCTCTGGACGCCCATGACGTTCAAGTCGCGACCCGTGAAGTGCGGGATCATCTCCAGCCGGTCGCCGCCTGCGGCCGTCCAGCCAAGCCGTTCGCGGGCCAGAAGAATGAAATCGCCCGGTGGCATCAGCGGGATGCCGCGGGAGCCGTCGGTGACATCCACAGCGTCGGCCAGGCTGCTCTCGGCCAGTTGACGGATGAACTCGATCTTGTTGCCGTGCAATTTCTCGTCGGTCCCGCGCGGCGGCAGCATCTCGACGCTGACGACGAAGCGGCCTTCCTTGAGCTTGCGCGAGAACGGCCCGTTCTGCTTCTTTTCCCCATCGCCCACGGGCGGCCGGGACACTTGGACGCGCGCCGCAGCAGTCGCAGCGCCGCCCCGGCGCGAGCGCAAGTAGTTGTGCATCTCGCGGATGTGCGGCGGATGCATCTCACAACAGCCGCCGATCAACCGCACGCCGCGGTCGAAAAAGCTGCGCGCCAACTTGCCGACGAACTCAGGGTTCACCGAGGTCATGAACCGGCTTCCGATGCGCTGGAAACCGCCAGCGTTGGGCATCACCACCAACGGCAGCGGGGCATTCCGGGCCGCGTCCACAAAGGCGCTGGCGTCCCACGGCGCGCAACAGTTGACTCCGGCCACGGCAGCGCCAAGCTCCGCCATTCGCTGGACAAACGCGAGCGGCGACAGTTCCGCGCGGTAGGTTATCTCCGCGATAATCGGCGGTGCGTTCGGAAAAGACCGGATCAACTCGATGAGCAACTCAAGCTGCCGTTGAGAACTGAATGTCTCCAGTAGCAACGCATCCGCGCCGGCAGCGACCAGGCTCTCGATCTGTTCCCGGTAACACTCGGCAACTGTCGCCGCTTCAGTCAATGGCTGCACGGTCGGCCCGACGGAAGCCAGCACGAAGATTGGCTCCGTCGCGGCTTCGCGGGCCACGCGGACGCCGGCGCCATTCAACGCCGCAACGCGATGCTCCAGTCCGAACTGCTGCAACTGATGCCGGTTGGCGCCAAACGTATTGGTCTTGAAGCACTGCGCCCCCGCCGCCAAGTAATCACGATGAACCCGGCGGACGAGATCCGGCTGGTCCACGTTGAACGATTCATAAACGTGGTTCGCCTCCGACAACCGCCCGGTCAATTCAAACAAATACGACCCCATTGCGCCGTCGGTAAGCAACGGTTGCGATTTTAGTGTGGTTAGAAAATCAGCCATGCATGGCTCTTTTAGCACCATGCGGCGGAACAGTCAAAAGCAGTGAGAGCAAAAAACCAACCGCGAGCAGGCCGGCACCAAGGCCGAAAGCGTAAGTGGAGGCTTGCGTGCCGTGGCGGTCTTTGAGCCAGGCGATAACTTGCGGGCCGACGACACCGGCGGCGGACCACGCGGTCAGGACACAGCCGTAGAGCACCGGCATCAGCCGCGGGCCAAAGGTATTCAGCACGAAGGACGGCATGACCCCGAAGCCACCACCGTAGCAGAGCAGCACGTAGCAAATCAGCGCGCCAAACAACCACGGATCGCCGGCGATCATCAACGCTCCGAACGCCACCACCTGCGTCGCCAGCATTACACGGAAGGTCGTCAGTTGGCCCAGCCGGTCGGACAGCGCGCCCCAAAACAGCCGACCAAGACCGTTGAACACCGAGCTGACCGCGATCAAGGTCGCGCCCGATGCAGCCAGCGTGGCAGACGACAGTGCCGGGTCCACTTTTCTCCACAAATCCTGAAGCAGCGGCGATTGGAAGCTGATGATGGCGATGCCGGCAGCGATGTTGCAGAAGAATACCAACCACATCAACCCAAACTGGCGCGACCGGATTTCCGCCAAACCGTCCACCGTTACCGAACCGGGCAGCGTGTCAGGCGGATTGCGCAGGCCCGCAGCGGCGGCGAGACCGATCACGCCGACGATCAGGCCGGCACCGGCAAAGGTGAACGGCAGTTGATTCTGGAACATCGCGTCGAGCACCGGCGCGATGACCTTGCTCATCAGCAACGCGCCAAACCCGAACCCCATCACCACCATGCCGGTGACCAAACCCTTCTTGTCAGGGAACCATTTGGCGACGGTCGCGACCGGCGTGACATAGCCGAGGCCCAAACCGATGCCACCGATAACGCCGTAGCCAAGCCAGAGCAACGCCAGCATCTTCAGGTGAAGCGCAAGCGCGGCGATCAGATAACCCGCGCCGTAAAGCAAACTGCCGGTGATAGCGAGTTTGCGCGGCCCGAATTTCGGCAACAAGACGCCGCCGACGGCCGCGGCGAGGCCGAGGAAACCGATGGCGAGGCTGAAGGTCCACGCGACCTGCGTGTTGCGCCAGCCGTAGCCCTCCACGAGCGGCTTCTGGAAGTAACTCCACGCGTAAACCGAACCGAGGCACAGTTGCAGCAACGTGCCCAAGCCGGCGATGAGCCAGCGATTCATCAAAACAGGCCGACGGTGTTGCCGTCTGCGTCCACATCCATTGCTTCAGCGGCGGGAACCTTCGGCAAGCCGGGCATGGTCATGATGTCGCCGAGCAACACCACCACGAAACCGGGGCCTGTGCTGAGCTTGACGTCGCGGATGTGAACGACAAAGCCGCGTGGACGGCCGCGCAGATTCGGGTCAGCGGAGAGCGAAAGCTGCGTCTTGGCCATGCAAACCGGGAAGTTCTTGTAGCCGGCTTCCTCGAACTTCTTGAGCTTCTCGACGATCTTGGTCTCGGCCACGATGTCGTCGCCGCCGTAGATTTTCTGGACGATGGTGCGAATCTTCTCCAGCAGCGGCATCTCGTCGGGATAGAGGACCTTGAAGTTCGCCTTGCCGGCCTCGACGGTCTTGATGATCATCTGCGCAAGCTCGACCGCGCCCTTGCCGCCCTCCGCAAAATGCGTGGACGTGGCAACAGGCACGCCGAGTTTGGCGCAACGCTCGCGGATCGCCTTCATTTCCGCCTCGGTGTCGGTGCTGAAGACGTTGATCGAGACGATGACCGGCAGGCCAAACATCTGAAGATTTTCGATATGCTTGGCCATGTTGTCCAAGCCGCGCTCCACGGCCGCGACATCCGGCTTGGCGAGGTCCGCCGCCTTGACGTTGCCGTGGTATTTCAGCGCCTTGACCGTGGCCACCAGCACGACCGCGTCGGGTTTCAGCCCGGCCTTGCGGCATTTGATGTTGAGGAATTTCTCGGCACCGAGGTCGGCGGCAAATCCGCCCTCCGTGATGGTGAACTCGGCCAAGCGCATCGCGAGCTTGGTGGCGGTGACACTGTTGCAACCGTGGGCGATGTTCGCAAACGGGCCACCATGAACGAACGCGGGGTTGTGCTCCAGCGTTTGCACGAGATTCGGTTGGATGCCGTAGCGCATGAGCACCGTCATCGCCCCGTCAGCCTTGAGGTCGCGAGCCGTCACCGGTTTGCCGTCGTAGGTATAGGCGACAATGATGCGGCCGAGACGCTCCTTCAGGTCCGGCAGCGATTCCGCGAAGCAGAGCGTCGCCATGATTTCCGAAGCCGGCGTGATGTCGAAACCCGATTCGCGCGGGAAACCGTTGGCGTGGCCGCCGAGACCGAGGACCACATTGCGAAGCGAGCGGTCGTTCATATCAATCACCCGCCGCCAGACGATGCGCCGCTCGTCAATGTTGAGCGCGTTGCCGAAATGCAGATGGTTGTCGAGCATCGCGGCCAGCAGGTTGTGCGCGGAAGTGACGACGTGGAAGTCGCCGTTGAAATGCAGGTTAATCTCCTCCATCGGCGCAAGTTGCGCGTGACCGCCGCCGGTGCCGCCGCCTTTGACGCCGAAGCAAGGACCGACCGAGGGTTCGCGCAAGCAGACCATCGCCTTCCTGCCGAGCAGATTGAGCGCGTCGGTAAGGCCGATGCTCGTCGTGGTCTTGCCTTCGCCGGCGGGCGTCGGCGTGATCGCAGTGACGAGGACCAGCTTGCCAGCCGGCTTGTCTTTGAGCCGATTGTAAACGGCGGGCACGATCTTCGCCTTGAGTTTGCCGTAGAGTTCGAGGTCATCCTCCGTGAGGCCGAGTTTCTCGGCGATCTTCGTGATCGGCAGCAATGGGATCTGGCGTGAGATTTCCAGCGAGTTCAGTTGGGCGGCTGTGGCCATGGGAACAGTCCTTTCGTAAGGGTTAAGCGTAGTATTCTTGGACGCGCATGATCACATCGAATCCTTCAAGCTTGAGGCAATCCGTAAGACACCGCATCGCAGCATGATCCGGCGTCAGGCACTCATACTTGCGCTTCACGGAACCGATGACGTGATCCAGACCGAGCGGCATGGCCAGCGTCAGGAACGCGCTTTCCAGCGGTCCCTTGGTCGGCGAACCGTCGCCGCGCTTTGGCGGGAGCATGACGCTGAAATTACTCAGGCCCACCGACATGTGGACACCCTTGAACGCCGGGTCGTCGTGGATCATCTGGATCGAAGTCATGAGCCGTTTGAACTGGCTCTCCGAGTCCGCGCCGATGGGCGCGATGCCAGGGTCTATGATGCAGTCGGCGACGGCAATGCCGTGCTTGGCGGCTTCGGCAACCATCAGTTTGGCACTGGCGTAGGTTTGATCGGCGGTGTGGTTCGGTTGGCCGACGCCGTTTTCGTTGCGCTCCGTGACGAGCAGGATCGGCTTGAACGGCACGATCTTGTTCAGGCCGAACATCTGGACGCGCAGCGGCGAAATGGAGTTAAGGACCGGAATCTGTCCGCCCGCGCGCTTCAGGTCGTAGGCCTTGAGCGCCGCCTCGGCCATCGCGGGGTCGGGCGTGTCTATGGATAATGGCTTCGCCGTCACGCTCTGGACCTGCCGCACCATCTCAGCCAGAAAATCGGCCGACCGTTGGCCGACGTTGACATCTATGTAACCGGCGCCGCCTTGGTCCTGACTCCGCGCCAACTCCTTCAAGCCGGCAATATCATTGGCTTCATACAGCTTGTGGGTCGAGGGCACGGAATCGTTGATGGATTCGCCGATAATGGTCAGTCCGGGCAGTGGCATTTGTCTTACTCCTTCTATTTCTCTGTTTTGACAGGCGCGGCACGATGATGATCACGGCCGAGGAACGTGTTGGCCCACGACGACGTGCCTTCCAGCTTGGCGTTGTAAAACACCGCCGGACCGTCGAGCATGTGCCCGGCTTCACCGTAGCACTTCAGCCGCTCGTAAGCGCGCGCCCAGAGGCATTCCTTGTCGTCCAGTTCGCAACGGCCATCCGCCGAGCCGCCGCACGGGCCGTTGCGGCCGGTCTTGGAACACGACGCCCGCGGGCACAAATAGGCCGTATCTGGCAGCGAACAATCGCCGCAATCCTTGCAACCGAAGGACATCTCCTTGGAGACACGCTCGATGGCATGCAACGCCCGCGACGCCAGGTTGTCGCCGTTCTTTTCGAGGCGCGCGTAAAACTTCTGCAAAGAGGGAAACATGCCTTTGCCCGGCGTAAACGCAATCGCGTGGACCTGCCGCGTGAGCCGGTAGGCGAGGTTCGCGTGGGGCGATTTCGGCGGATGCAGGAGCGACTCACGATACGTCCGGTTGAGTTGCGTGATGTCGCCGAGACCGGTTTCGGGGTTCTGCTCGAAAAGATAAAACTCGTCCGGCTTCGGGAACTGGATTTCCTTGGCGAACGTCTTCCAATCGTTCGCGCCGAATTTCTCCGCCATCTCGATGACCTGGCCAAAAACTTCCGCCTTGTGGATGCCGCCAAGATAGCCGCCAGCGAAGCCCATTCCCTTGAACACCGCCAGTTGCTTCGCTGCGAGTTCCAGGAAGAACGCGCGGCCCTTGTCGGGACCGGCGGCATACTTCTCAACGAGTTCGTGAAGCTTGTCACTGACGACGCAACCGGGAATCTTGTTCTTATGGAACAGACCCGCAACGGTCTTGTTCAACACATACACGTTGCCGATGAGCGGCGCCTGGACCCGCGCCCACTCCATGAAAAGCTTCAGCTCGTAAAACTTCCGCATGTCGTAGCCAAGCTGGGAGATCACCCACTGCGCGCCGCAGTGGACCTTGCGCGCCAGCTTGAAATACTGCGGCATCAGCTCGCGCTCATACCGCTTGAACGGTGACACGGCACAGCCGATGTAGAAATTCGTCTTCGGCAGCCGCTCCAACTTGCCATTGGGCTTCGGCACTTCCAACCCGTCGTTCATCGCCTTGAGCAAGGCAATCAGGCTGACCGAATCGAGATCGAAGACCGGTCGCGCCAACCCGCCATAGCTGGTGACGGGATAATCGCCGGTCATCGCCAGGATGTTGTCGAACCCCTCCTGCGCGTATCGCCAAGCGGCAGACTCCAGACCGTTACGGTTGAGATCTTTGCAAGCGAGATGAATCACGACCCGCCCGCGGTGCGCTGCGAGCTTCTGCGCGATCCAATCTGCCGGCAGCATCGGATTGCCGCCGGGATTGTCCGTGATGGAAACCCACCCAATCCGCCGGTCGGCCGCGAGAGCCTCGCCCAACTCCACGAGTTTGGAACGCTCTCCCGGCGCCGATATGCCCCGCGTGCTCACAACCTCGGCGCCGTAATGAAACCGGCCGCTGGCAAGCATCTCGCGAAACGTCAGATTGTCATGCGCGTCCGTCATCGTAGCCAGTCTATCACGGTCAGATTGTATGGTGAGGAGAAATTCGACATCAACCGCGAAGCAAGCACGTCGTATTGCCGGGCTGACTCAAAGCTGAAACGATTTCTCTGCCTCACCAACGCTTCAGTCAGTTTTCGCTGCTCACTCATGGTTCGTTTGTAGTTTTCTGCGATTAACATGCTGCAATGCGCGGTTTTTTCCGCTGTCATCCGAAACCGCGCTGTATTTACGGTGAGGATAGTTGTTTCCAGCGCCACTTGACAATGCCCAAGACTTGCGGAAACATGCCTGTTATTAACCTTATGAACAGTGCGCTGATGGACAACCTTCTGCTCGGCCAGTCGGGCATCGCCGGCTACCCGCCGGGGGCAACCTTCGGACCAAGGCTGCTTTACGACTTCGAGTTCATTTGGATCATTAAGGGTTCCGCGAAGGTGGAACTGGACCAGCATCGGTTTGAAGCCCCGCCGGGCGCCGTGTTGCTGGGCCGCCCCGGCATGACACAACGGTTCGACTGGGACACCCGCACGCGAACCATCCACGCCTTCCTCCATTTCAGCTTCGACTACTCCTCGCCCGACTGGCCGCCGCTGAACCAGTGGCCCGTTGTGCGCCAGATCGCAAGCGAGGACATCGTGCGGCCGTTGTTTCGTTACGTCATCGGGCTGGCGCAAAGCACGCCCTCGAACGCGCCGCAGTTGGTGGAATCGGCCGTGACACTGATGCTGCAAAGTTTCCTCTCTGGACGCACCGCCATCGTCTCCGAGCCACAGGAAGACCTGCCGCCCGCCGTGCAGAAGACGCTGACCGCCATCCGCCACGCCCTGGCCCAGGATCCGCCTGCGCCGCTCACGCTCCGTCATCTCGCCCGCGCCGCTCACGTCACGCCGGAGCATCTTTGCCGCTTGTTCCGCCGGCATCTCAACATGGGCCCGCTGCAATGCGCAGGCCTGGCGCGACTGGAGCGAGCCGCGTCGTTGTTGGTGCGCACGAACCTGCCCATCCGGCGGATTGCCGACGCGACCGGATTCGTTTCGCCGTATCACTTCTCCAACAAGTTCCGAAAAGTCCACGGCTACTCGCCGCGCGATTACCGGATGTCCATGCAATCGGGTTTCTTCATCCCCAGTAATCCGATGATTCAGCATCTCTTCGTCCCAACGATCAAACCCGCGTAAACAGGAATGCCACCACCTCGATTGGGCGCTGGATTCCCGTTTCGTGATGACTTCCACCCACTTTTGAAAACCGCGCCAGACAGGCCAACTCACGGTTCCCAGCGGTGTTAAGCGGTTTTTTATTTGGCTTCGTTTCGCAAAACATGGGTTGGAGACGGAACTCAGGGGCGTGTTGTCCAAAACAAAGCCAGCATGCGATGCGTTGTAGTGACGACCGTCCCGGCCGCAAAGCCGGGGTGTTGTAGAGGCGGCCGTCCCGGCCGCAACCGGATTTTGCAGGCAACAACGCCGTCGGCCGGGACGGCCGCCTCTACAATGCTGATCGTGAGTATTCCGAAAACACACGCTTAGCATCAGTGCGACACCTCCATCGTCAACGGCGGCGGGACGTTTTCGCCCTTCCGCATCCGCTGCAACCGCTCCAGTTCGTGCATCGCGCGATACAACTGCCGTTCCAACGTCGTCTCATAACGCAGAATCTTGTCCAAGGTTTCCACCGACGGAAGCACCGACGCCGCTCGCCGTGACTCATCCTCCATCTTCTCACGCATTTCGAGGATCAACCGATTTCTCCGGAACTTCTTCAACTGGTCATCAATATAACAACAAACCACCTGCTGATATTTTTCCTTCACCATTGCCGGCTCCAACCCTTCGGGATTGGTTTTGCGCCAGTCGTCCAAGACAGCCAACGCGAAGGAAACACCATTAGGTTCATAGCCAAACACTTTGACCACGTCTTCAAACTGCTCTTGGGTCAATTCTCCATTTTCTTCTACGAGACCGCGGGCCGTTTCCAAAACCTCCATCATGTAATCAACGCCGGCTGTGCTCAGCTTCAACTTGGACTCGCCGTGAACACACCGAGCTTGCTCAAATCGCATGCGTTGCCCGGCCTTGTCCTTGAGCCGCTCCCAAACTCCTTCACCCACGCTGAGGGCAATTTCCCCGCTTTCGGCTTTCAACACACGTCGTTTTCGCCAGTAACACGTTACAATCTGGTCCACCAACATTTCCTCGTGCGCCCCCACAGGCGCATGGTGCTGCCAAAACTGCCTGCGCATTGCCTGTAACTGGCGGTTGGATTCCTTGATGCAAAGGCCCTGCACAATCACCTCCTTGCACAGGATGCCGTGTTTCATCGCGTTCTTCCTGGCTGCCGCTTTGCCTTCTTCTGTCCTGGGGCCAGTGGACTTGAGTGAGTTGTTCCGGTTTGCCTCGATCTGTTTCAACGACATGGTCTTCTTGTCTCCTTTCCTCATTTGTATTTCCCCCGGATATAGCGGTTGTAATAGCCGCCGGGTGAATTGGCGTTAAGCAACCCCACGTAGTGATCATACGGGACGTTCGGATGCGTGTAGGTTCCTTGGCCGGAGATTTCGACGTAAAGATTGCGACCGTCGTAACCCACCGCAATGATGAAGGACGAATCAACTTCCACCATGCCGCCAAATGCTGAATGAAATGCACTCATACGCCATCATTGAAACACACACACACCGATGGCGTAAGAGGCACACACCCTGATTTCAGCGCGGCCGTTTAACGGGGGATTCTGTCGTAGGGGGTGTCTGTCAAACGGTAGCGGGCACGACAGGCAAGCTGGCTTGTTTCTTGCGAGTATTCGACAGAGGGCGCCAAGCTCTTGAACTTCGGTTTGCAGCGCCGCTTCAATTCATCGCGAACTACGTAATCCTTCGCCGCATACGTGCCGTCTCCAGTTCGTTCACCAACCGCTTTAAGGATTTCCCCATGAAGCCGCGTGCCTTGAATATGCGAAAGGGCCGGCCCGTTATCTACGTAGGGTTTGAAACCTCTTTCAAACCATTCCAACCACGTTTCCCTGTTGTAGAGAGACGGCAAACCACGGCATCCGAGTTCCCATTCCTTGATGAAACCGCTTCGCAACAGAAACTCGTCCAATTTCAACTCCCGCTCGCCATACCACGGGTCTTCGGGATCAGGATTGTGTTGAAGCTCTTGCCAGGATTTCGTCATGCTTTCGATGCTGGCGCGCGTGTCATGGATCCTTTCAAGCCAATGCGCTACAAACAACGTGGTGGCGCTATGTAACTCATGCTGAGCTTGTTTGCACATATTCACGATGCTGGAACGCGACAATTGCAGTTTTTCCGCGATCTTCCCCCAATCCGTCATGAAGTTGCGCGGAACCGCCCGCAATGAGGGCATGCAGAGAGCCTCTTGTGCGAGTTTTTCAACCTTTCCGGTTCGGAACGGGCAACATCGTCAAGCAGCCAGCAAAGCCGGGTCGCGTGATGCCACAGAAATGCGAGAGCGTTGGGACTTCCTGCACGCGCCACCTCTTCGACTTCTTCCAACAAATACCCCAAGTGTGAAACAAGGTATATTACAGCGCCTCGGCCAGGCTCGTTCTCGTAACCCTGATGCTCAATCACTTTCGCGCAGATATGCCTGCCCCTCTGAAATGCGCCGTGCTTGATCTCCCGCAATGCTTGCTCCGGCGCTTCTTTTGCGAGCTGGTCAATTCTCTTTTTCCACCGCTCGAAGGCTGCCAGCCTCCTATCCAACTCGTCCGCCAACTTCGGATGTTTGTTTCTTTGCCCTCGCGGCTGCTTACTGGTCTTCATAGTGCTTCTTACACTATCTTTCGAACTGATCTTAGCCCCTGCCCTCTCCAGATTCAGCTTCGGCAGCTTTCCCAGAAGCTGCTTGCCGGTGAGATCGGCGAGCCGGTCCTTATCCTGCTACTTGTCCTTAAGGATCACGATCTTCGTTGCAGTGCGGGTGTCGCCGTCCTTCACATAATCCACGCTCACCTTGCCATCAACCTTGATGTCCGACAGCTTCTTGGCCGCGCCGCTCTGCACGATCTTGGTGGCGTCCGTGACGGCGAACGTCATATCGCGCGTCACCGTGACCACGATCTGCCTGCCGTCCACATCCACCTTTTTCACAACCCCGGTTTTGGTTTGGGGGCTGCCCTTGCCTTCGCCCGCGCACACGACCGCCGTCGAAAGACCCAGCATCATCATGCCCAACACCGTCAACGTTACGAATCTCTTCATGTTCATTGGTTTGTTCCTTTCAAAACTTCCCTACTGTGTTTCCGAACTATTGCGAACTGGGTTTGAGACGCGTGTTGAGAAACGCAGCCACGTCATCCCAAGAGGCATTCAAATAGAGTTCCAGACTGTGCGGCACCTCCGGTCTTTTCAACAAGGACGGCACACCATGACTGGAGAGGGTTTTGACAAAGTTTTCAGCCACCCCCAGGCTCTTTTCTGATTCCTTCGTGCCGAATACAATCATCACTGCGGTCCCGGCTTCCTTGGCCTGGCCCAATCGGCTCATGGCCGCTTCTTCTTCCTTCAGCCGTGGGCAACCCCAACTGACCCCTGCCGCAAACATCCGGGGATGGCCCAGGACAAACCGCAGCGCTCCACTGCCTCCCATCGAAAAGCCGGTCACTACCCGGCCCTTGCGGGATGCCACCGTGCGAAATTCGCGGTCTATCGTGGGAACAAACTCCGTCATGAACATCGTCTCGCCCAAAACACCCGGCACCCGGTTGTCCCGAAACGTGCCATTGCCCGGATTGCAGAAAACACATATCACCGGTGGCAGGGTTTTCTTCTTCACCGCGGCGCGCACACGTTGTAACACGGCGCTGGTCCCGTCGTATTCGTTCCCACCATTGCCAGGAAGAAAATAGAGCACCGGATAACGCGCTGTGCCATCGTCATAGCCCGGCGGCAGCCAGACATTGTATCCCACCTCGGCATTGACCACCTTGCTGGCAAACGAGTGGTGCTTAACATCGGGACTTGCCGGACCCTTGGCCGTATTCCATGGTCGCGACGCGGAAGTCTGGCGGGATTTTTCGGCTCCACTCACCGGGCAGGCAATGGCTGCTGTGAGAACTGCCACAAGCCAATGAATAACAGCCCGACGAGACCTGAAAGCAGGAAACGGTTTTTGTCTGGAGGCTTCCATGGGTTTCAATGTTGTCCCGCTCCTGCCCCCTGCAAATTCAGCGCCAGCAGCTTTTCCAAAAGCTGCATCGTCGGTGAGATCGGCAGGCCAGTCGTAGGCGGCGAAGACGGTGGCGTCGAGTTTGGCGTGGGCGTTCGCCAGCCGCGCCAAGCCGATCTTGCTCCATTTTCCCGCAAACTCGGCCGCGTTCATATCGGAGGAAGAGTGTAGCCAGCCGGGGCGCATCCGACAAGCGTGGCGTGAGGGAGGAAGGACGGAGGACAGAAGACGGGAGACGGAAGACGGAAGACGGAAAACCGGGGAGGAAATACGGGGAACGAGCGTCCGGCCTGTCCAATTGTTGTGCACAAGGATCGACAGGCAAAACGCCTGTCCTACTTTGCGACCGAAGCTGTGCCGGCACGGATGCCGGCGCTACGGGTTCGCCCTTTTCTGGCCGGCATCCCCCGGTTTGGCGGGGGGCTTGGGCGATGGCGGGGGCGCCTGGCCTTCGGCGGCGATCTCGCCGAGGAAGGTCTGGAATCCCTTGCCCACGGCGAATTGCTCCTCCACGAGCCGGATGGCGGTGCCAAAGCCCGCGGTGACGGCG
>JAPLTX010000010.1 GCA_026397915.1 Verrucomicrobiota bacterium | reverse complement strand
GAGCCGGGCCCGTGGACGTTGCTGGCTTGCGGGGGCTTCGTGGCGGCATGGCGGAACCGCCGGCGCAACACGCACTGAACGGAAGTCGTCTTTGATCTGCGACGCGGCAGATACGCGCCGCAACTCTCTCGCACGAACAACTGCGGCGTCAGCATCAGACTTCGGTTGGCCCGGAGCATTGCAGGGTCGTCTTCTGTGTCAATTCTGGATCCGCCTCTGGTTTTCGTCATGCCACGCGAAATCGTCGGCCTCTGGGGAATTGACCGCGCACTGTCTGCCGGCAACCCTTCACAACTCGCCGCCGCGTCTGAGCTTCTTCGCGCCGAACCTGGCCCGCACCTCGTCCGCCGCTCGATTCAATTCATCCCGCCGGTTGGAACTGCGATCCAACAGTTCCAACTGTCTCGGAGAGCGCAGCAGATTCTGGCCGCCCACACCCACCAACCGCACGGGCCGCGGCTCTTTCAGTTCAACCTGCATCAACTGAATCGCCACTTCCGCGACCCGCCCCTCGTCGTCCGTCGCTTCGAGCAGCGTTGCCCGCCGCGTCAAGGTGGTAAAATCACTCCAACGCAACTTCAGCTGCACCGTGCGCGCCCGAACACCTTCCGCGCGCAGCCGCCGGCCCACTTCGTCCGCGAGCTCCCGCACCGCGCGCTCCAGCGTTCGCATCTCGCTCACGTCTTCCTCGAACGTCGTCTCGTTGCTGATGGACTTCACCTCGCTGTAGGGTTCCACCGGTTGGTCGTCCTCGCCCAACGCCCGCGCTTTGATCTCGTCCGCCCAAACGCCAAACCGTGCCCGCAGCGTCTTGATAGGGAACTGCTGCAAGTCACCAATGGTGTGGATGCCGAGATCGTGAAACATCGGCTCCGTCTTCTTGCCGATGCCCGCTATCCGGCCAATCGGCAAGGGTCGCAGCACGTCGAGTTTGTCTGTGTCCGTGATCGTCATCAACCCATCGGGCTTGCGCATGTCCGACGCCAGCTTCGCCAGGAACTTGTTCGACGCAACGCCCACCGACGCCGTCAGCCTGGTCGTCTCGTGGATGCGGCGCTTGATCTCCCGCGCAATCTGCTCGCCCGTGCCGAGCAACCGGAGCGACGCGGTCACATCCAGATACGCCTCGTCCACGCTCACCTGTTCCACCAGCGGTGTGAACTGTCTCAGGATAGCCATCACCCGTTCGCTCTCGCGGCTGTATTTGGCGTGATCGCCCCGCAGGAACGTCGCCTGTGGGCAGAGTCGGTAGGCGGTCCGCGACGGCATGGCGGAGTGAACGCCAAATTTCCGCGCTTCGTAACTGGCCGCCGCCACCACTCCGCGTTTGTCCGGCGGCGCACCGACCACCACCGGCTTGCCGCGCAACTCCGGCTGGTCGCGCTGCTCCACCGATGTGAAGAACGCATCCATGTCCACGTGCAGGATGGTGCGGGTTACTGGCATGCGGAAGATTGTAACGGTTGCGGCGCGTCTATCACAAGAAGTCATACGGGTGGGGGCTGTTGTGGTTACTCTGGCTGAACATGGAGGGTTTCATGTAGTCTTTGGAAACATGCCATGAACATTTTACGCTTTGCGCTGATTCCGTTATTTCTCGCTTGCTCGCTGTTTCAATCAACGGTTGCCCAGGCCGCATCGCCGACGCTGGAACCGTTGCTTCGCGACGACTTCTCTGGCAGCTACCGCTATGAGTTGGATGGACGCCGTTCGTGGGAGTTTCGGGACCATTCATGCACAGTCAAAGGCAGCGGACGGTATGCCACTGCCACGGCACGACTCGATGAACTGGACGCGGCGAAGATCGTCGTCACATTCACGCCGGAGCGGCGCACGGGCGATACGTATGATTCGGCAGGCCTTGCGCTGATGCGCGATCCGGACAACGACTGGCGGCTCTTGCTGGTGGAAGGGCCGGACGGCCGCCGCTACTTCGAGTTGATCGAACACTACCAAGGCCTCCATCAAGCGCAGGCCGCGCACGGCAGCACTCGACTGGCCGGCAAAGACGAAACCACCCTCAAGAACTGGAGCTACGGTGTGGCTTATCGGCTCACACTGTTGCTGTCGAAAGATGGCATCTCTGGCGAAATCAAGGACACGACGACGGGACAGTTCTGGCGGCGCGCGTTCTCCTTCGCGTCGGGCAAGGCGGTGCGGCGTGGCCGGCCCGCGGTTGTGTCGCAGGGGATGAGCGGCGCGTTTCGGCAGTTCGAAGTGGAAGGCATGCGCCCCCCGCCGTTGGCGGGAATCGGTTTTCGTCGCGGTGAGGCGGGCAGCGCGGCTGTGTTGTCGGAGGGTGGCTCAAAGCCGCTTTGCGCGCTGCTGGAGAACGCCGGTTTTGGCGTGACGCCGTTGCGCTGGGACGATCTTGGCAAAGGCCGGATTCCCGTTGAGTCGCTCGACTTGCTGGTATTGGCAGATGCGCGGCGTTTGCCCGCCGTGGCTATGGATGCCGTGATGTCTTACCTGCGCGCGGGCGGCAAACTCATCGCCATCGGCGCGCCGGCATTCAGCGAACTGCTGCTCAAGTCTCCGGGCGGCGCTGGCGCCCGGTGGGTTACGCGCGAACGCTATGACGAGGTCTTGCTCGATCTGGTCAAGCCGCGAGTGGTGCCCATCAAGTCGTGGAAACGGTCCTGTCGCAACCCGCAACATGCGGGAGAGATGGTGGAGGATGCTACCGAAGGGAAGGGAGCATTGAAGATCTCCTGTGACCTTGAAGAATGGGATGGCTATGACACGAACTTCGCCAACACGTTCGGCACTGGCGAGAGCCTGCTCACCTTTCGGGCGAAAGGTGACGCGACCACCTCGCAACTCTCGTTGGAGTTTCGCGAGCATGACGGCTCGCGCTGGATTGCGACGGTCGAGCTGACGCCGCAGTGGCGACCGTATCTGCTGCGGCCGGGAGACTTTCTCCACTGGCAGGACTCCAAAGCGAAACGCGGCGGCGCGGGCGACCACTTCAACCCGCAGAACGCTGCGCACCTCATCGTCGGTCTTTCGTGGAGCCACACACCGAAGTGCAAGGTTGGGCCGCACGTGTTTTGGATCAAAGACATTGCCACCGCCACCGATCCTGGATCGGCTGACGTGGAAGCGACCGTGCCGGAACTGGACGGTATCAGCCCGTCTTACAATCTGCATCCGCTTGACGAAAGCACGACACTGCGCGCGGCCGGCGATCAGCGCATTCTGCCAACCGGTTGGAAACTGTCGTGGAAGTCCTGCGGGTTTTCTCCAAACTGGCGCTCAAGCGGTCGCGGTTTGGATCGCGGCCAGTCATGGCGCTGGCTGCCAGTCTTGGAGTCGTTCGATGCGCGCGGTCGCGGTCGCGGCGCGCTGGTCTCGCTTTTCATCGGCAATGGTTCGTTTCCGGGTGCGCTCTGGGCCAACATCGGTGTGTCTGATCCGGCTGAGGCCCTGACGCCACGCTTGGCGGAGGTGGTCGCCAAGCTGGCGAGAGCGATGGCGCGCGGCTGTTTCCTGCTCGAAGGTGGTAGCCGCTATTTCTCTTATCCCGACGGGGAGAAGGTCGAGTTGGGTCTTCTGGCGGTCAATGCCGGTCGCGGGGAGCGCCGCGTCACTGGTCGGGTTGAGGTGACGGATGGACGTGGAAAGATTGTCTTTCAGCAAAGCCGTTCGCTCACGCTCGCGGAAGGCGCGCAGCAACGCGTGAGTTGGGACTGGCAGCCGGAGAAGTTTGACCGCGCCGGTTATCAAGTGCGAGCGGAACTGCTTGATGGTGACACGGCGCTGGATTCAATCAGCCACGCAGTGAGTTTCCTGCCGCCGCCGGGTCAGGAGTTTGCGCACGTGCGCGGCAGCAACTTCTACGTCGGCGGGAAGAAGTGGTTTATGAAGGGCATGAACTACCGGCCCAACGACCAAGGCGGTCGGTCGCCGACGGATTTCCTCCAGCGGGACATCTACGACCCGGTGGTCGTCGAGCGCGACCTCGCATGGATGGAATCCATCGGCATCAACTTCCTCAGCGCGATCCATTCGCCCGTGCCGCCAAACCCAGACGAGCCGGGCGCGTTCCGTGACCTGCATGATTTCCTCAACCGTTGCCAGCGGCACAGCATGAAGGTGTTTTTCTTCCTCAACAACGCGCGACCGCTGGCAGGCGCGGATTTCGAGAAGGTGAAGGCCTACATCACCGCCGCCGGCATCAAGGACCATCCGGCGATTTTCTCGTGGGAGTTGTCGTGGGAGCCGATCTACTACGCAGCTCATCAAGCCGAAGTCCTGAAGCCCGACTGGAACGCATGGATCGTCGAACGCTACGGTTCGATTGCCAACGCCGAAACCGACTGGGCCTTCAAACCGGCGCGCGACAAGGACGGCCAACTGGTGACGCCGTCGCAACAGCTCTGCACCACGCACGGCCCGCACGACCGCGCCGTCGCGGCGTTCCGGCGGTTCTTCAGCGACCGGCTCAGCCGCGGTTATCGCGAGATCATCAGCCCGTTGCGCGCGTGGGACCCGAAGCATCTCATCACGTTCCGCTTTGGCGCGTGCGGCATTCCCGACGGCGGGCGCTTCGCCCACTCGCATTCTGCTGGCGTGGCGAAACACGTGGACTTCATGTGTCCCGAAGGCTACAACCTGCAAACCGGCGGCTGGGCCACGCCGACGCCTGCCGACGACCTGCGCAAAGGCGGGTTGGTCACACTCTATTACCGGTTTCTCAGTCGCGAGAAACCGGTCGTCTGGATGGAATTTGGTTACACGGTCAACGGTTTCCACGCCGTCTGGACGCCGGACATGTCGCATATCAAGCCGGAACAGTTGCAGCGGCAGCGCGCGGAGTTCGATAGCTACTACGCGATGTTTCTGGAGTCAGGCGCGCGCGGCGCGGCACCGTGGTGGCTGCCGGGCGGCTTCCGGTTGGGAGAGCGCAGCGACTTCGGCGTGCTGGAACCCGATGGCACGGAACGGCCTGCGTGCGAAGTCATGCGTCGTGCACACCCACAATTTGCGGGCATCGTTCACGCAAAGCCGACGAAGTTCATCGAATGGGACCTCGACGCGTGCAATGCCGATGCGTGGCAACTCTACGGCCAGCAGTATCTTGATGCGGTAAAGGCCGAACAGAAACCGTATCTCAAAACCGCAGGCACTGGCACCGACTCAGGGAACACACCGTTGATCGCGGTGGGTAACACGCCCTGCAATGGTCATAACCCACCGAAGTTCCTCAATGCCGAGTTTAACTCGATTGAGATTCAGAACGCCGCGGGCCAATGGCGCGATGCAACCCACGGCAGCACCATCACCGTCAAGCGCGGCGCGCCCGTCCGCTGTCGCGCGTCCATCGGCAACCTCGGCGAAGCCAAGTGGCTTGCGCCGCGCCCCAACCTCATTCAAGGAGGCGTGTATCTTGCGGGTCGCAAGGAATACGGCGTGGAGTTCAAAGCACCCATCGCGGCGGACGCTGATTACCTTGCCGACGCAACTGTCAAGGAGTTCACGTTGATTCCGGCGGTGGACAAGTTAGTCACCGTTTCATTTGAGATGTTTGCCGAAGGTCGAACTTGGTTCGGCGAACGCAGAACGGTCACTCTCAAACCGTAGGCAAATCTGCAAGCAAGACTTCGAGGCTATTTCTGGCCCGCTGTCGCGGTCTCAATGCGATAGAGACAAGCCTTCGTTCTCAGAAACAGAGCCTTTCCCGAAACCGCCGGTGAGGCCATGCAGCCCTTTTCGAGCGTGTTCGTCGCCAGGACCTCAAAGGTGCGGCCGGGTTTCAGGACGGTGGTCTTGCTTTGCTGGTTGGCGAAGTAGAGCCGCCCGTCGGCGTAAATCGGCGAGGCGGCGTAGTTGCCGCCAATCTTCTCTTTCCACACCTCTTTACCCGTGGCGACTTCGAGACATGTGAGGTCGCCGCCGTCGCTGACCATGTAGAGCAGGTCGTCCACGATCACCGGCGAGGCGGTCCGCGCCACGTGCTTGTCGAACTTCCACGCCACGTGCGAATCTGTCACGTCGCCCTGGCCGCCGAGACGGACAGCCCACAGTTCTGTTGCGCCGGAGCCGGTGATGAAGAGACAACGCCCTTGGTTGTAGAGCGGTCGGGGCGCGGCTGACCACGCGACGAAATGCACCATCCAAAGCTCGCGGCCAGTTCGCGGGTCGTAGGCGTATGCCGCTTTCGCGCCGGGGCTGAACATCTGTGGCTGGCCGTTTACGTTGACTATAAAAGGCGTGCTGTGCGCTTTGCGGAGATCTCCGTCCTTCGCAAATTTCTGGAAGCCTTCCGCATCGTTGAACTTGACCGAGCGGTTGGTTTTCCAAACGGTTTTGCCGGTCTGTTTGTCGAGAGCGACCAGATACTGCACGTCAGCGCCGTCCATTGTCAGAATTACCAGATTCTCAAACAACACCACCGACGATGCCGGCCCGCGGTAATGACGACACGGCAGGTCCTGCCGTTGCCAGAGCACCTTGCATGTCTCCGTGTCCAAGCACGCCGTGCCATAGCAGCCGAAGTGGGCATACACGCGGCCTGGCTCGATGGCAGGGGAGGGCGAGGCGTAACCGTTGACTGCGTTGCCGAGCGGTTCGGGGTTGTCGCAGTGAAACACCTTCTCGTTGAACCGAATCTTTCCGGTGTTGGCGTCCACGCAAAGAACGAAGAAATCATGACCGTCTTCGGTCGCCGTGGTCAGCCAGATTTGGTTGCCCAATACCACCGGCGTGGACCAGCCACGATAGGGGATTTCCGTCTTCCACTTGATGTTTTCGGTCTCGCTCCAGTGCAGCGGCAAACCGACCGGCTTATTGTCGCCCGGTGCTGAGGCATACCCATTGCCCCACGGCCCGCGAAACTCCGGCCAATCCGCCCGCGCCGATTGCCAGCCTAGCGGCAGCAATATCAGCATCAACAAACTCACGAGCACCGGTCGCAAAACATACATGTGGGTCATCGTAATCTCCGTTGGACATCATCCGTGCGAATCTCCGTGATTCTGCCAGCGGAGGTGTGTTTCTTAAAGCAATTGTTCACATGCGAAGTTGAGAGGTTGGAGCGCTTCTTCCGGCTATCAACCGCTGCAACACCGGCTCGTCGCAGTGAGGCGAACTCGCTTGTTAGGGTCAAGTGACGGGCCGTTTGGGGTTTGGAGAAAGGATATGGAATGAAAAAAATGGCTCCGGAGGTAGGGATCGAACCGGTAACTAGAGAATCGCCCTGCGTGTTTGCAACTGGTTATGCAAACGATAAGTGCACAGAACGGCACATTCCGGCATGGAAGTTGTCACGTGTTGTCACAGAACATTGACGGTAATCTTGTGCCGCAGTGGCGACGGTCTTCTTTCCTTGCTCACTTCTTTTGCTCCCGACATCCTGCAAGGTGTTTTGTAGTTCTATGAATGCCGTCAGCTTGCTCTTTTCTGACAGTCGCTTGACACAGTTCGGCTTGGTTGTGAAAACGGAGCGACTTGGGATCAAGAACTGCTCTGTTCACCCTACGCATGGTCCGAATGAAACGCCCGGCGAACCTCGGTTATTAGATGATCGTCTATGATCCGTGGTTTCCCAATGAAACCGTGTGCGCCATGCGTCCGTGCCTCCGCTTCGGTTGCGGCCGAATCTTCCATCGTCATGATGATAATCCGTATGTTGGGCATGCGGCGGCGCAGAATCGCCGTCGCTTGCAAGCCGTTCATGACCGGCATGTGCATATCCATCAAGACCAAGTCCGGCGCGAGCAATTCCACCATGTGCAGCGCCTCGCTGCCATCCATCGCGGTGCCGATCACTTGAAACAACGGTTGCGTCCTTAGGTAAGCGCACAAGCTCTTCATCAATAAGACGGAATCATCCACCACCAACGTGCGGAGCGGGTGGGGAAAGTTGTCGGGAGCGGTCGGCGTAATCGGGGTCTGTTTCATAACACCAGACCCTAGAGGCGTTCCATGGAAGGGTGAAATTACTGCATTCCCTATTTCCACCCAGAATCACCCTAGAAACTTGGCTCGCCGATTCAAGCTTCGATAATGTGGTTGCGAATGGCGTAGCGGACGAGGTCCGTCACAGAATGCAGGTCGAGTTTGTGCATGACGTTGGCCCGGTGCGCATCCACTGTCTTGACGTTGACGCCGAGTGCAACCGCAACCTCTTTGTTGGTCTTGCCTTCCGCCAGAAGTTGGACAATCTCGCGTTCGCGTGCCGTCAGGCGCTGCACCGGGCTAGCCGCACCTTTCCTGATTTTCCCGGGGTTCAGGTAACCACTCAGCACCACTTCCGAAATCTTCCCGGTGAAGAACGGTTGGTGCTGGGCGAGCAATTCGATGGCGGAAACCAACAGGCGCGACGTGTCCGCTTTCAGAATGTAGCCGTGGGCGCCCGCGGCGAGCACCTCGCTCACCAGTTTTTCGGACTCGTGCATGGTGAGAATCAGCACTTCGGCCTTGGGGATCGCCTTGAGGATCTGGCGCGTGGCTTCCAAGCCATTCAGTTCCGGCATCGTTACGTCCAACACAATCACATCGGGCCCCAATTGCTTGGCCAACTCGACCGCTTGCCGGCCGTTGGTCGCCTCCCCGCAAACTTTCCAGCCGGGCTGGTTTTCCAACACCGTCCGCAAGCCCTTTCGCACCAGCTCGTGGTCATCGGCAATCAAAATTTGCAACGTCTTCATGCGACCACCGCCTCCCCAGGCACGATGGCCCGCACAGTCGCTCCCTGACCACTCGATTCAATCTCGAACCGGCCGCCTAATTGACGCACGCGCTCGCGCATGCCGGCCAACCCCACGCCCGCGTTTGCCACGGTGCCGTCGCCCCGAATGCGCAGCCCACAGCCTTGATCGCAAATTTCAAGAATGACCCCGGCGGCTTCACGGGCAATACGAATCGTGGCGGTCGAACTGCCGGAATGGCGTTGGACGTTGCCGAGACTTTCCTGCACCACTCGAAACAGTGCGCGCTCCGTCTCGGCCGTCAATCGTCCGAGGGCCGGACTGGCGTCCAGCGTCACCTTGATCCCGCTGCGTTGCATGAACCCGGCGGCGTATTCCTGCACCGCGCCTGCCAAACCCATGTCGTCCAGCATGGGTGGGTGCAGCTGGTAAGCCAGCGTCCGCAGCTCGCGCTGACACTGCTCGATGATCGCCTGGCTGTCTGCGAGAAGGTTGTCGGCGGTGACATCGCGGTCGGCGCTGCGTTGTTGCACGAGGCCGAGGTTCATTGCCACGGTCGCCAACTCCTGCGCGGTCGAATCGTGCAGTTCGCGGCCAATCCGCCGGCGTTCTTCGTCCTGCGACCGCAACAGATGACCCGAAAGCTGGCGCACTTCATCCTCCGCCTGTTTGCGTTCGGTGATGTCGCGCACGACACCGGCGAGCTGGACAATCGTGCCGGTCTTGTCGGCCAGCGGGGTCAGGGTGACTTCGCCCACGCGCGGGCCGGCTGGGTAAACGGCGCTGCCTTCCCAACTCACGGTTTTGCGCTCCCGAACCGCTTCCTGAAATCTGCTCCGCACCCGGGCGTGGGCGGTTTTCGGCAGAACTTCCTCCATCCGTTTGCCAACCACTTGTTCCCGCGTGAGACCGGTCAGTTTCAGAAAGGCGGCATTGACGCAGAGGAACCGATAGCAATCGCCGGCTTCGACTTGGAGCAGGAACAGGCAATCGGAAACCCCATGAAAGATCAGAGCGAGGTGCTGTTGCTGGATGCCGATCCGCTTCAGCAGGAAGGCGGCGAACCCAAAAAACGCCGCCCCTGTGATGATGACAAACGCCAGTCCCTTCAGCAACTCGATGTCGCGCAACTCGGCAATGGACCAAGCCGTGCCAGCCGCGATTCGGCCTGAGAACAGAATATACGTGCCGCAGAGAACCATGTAACCCAGCGCAAGGCACAGGGACGCTCCAATCGGATGAGTGGCGCTGCGCCCCAGACGGCTTGACGAGTTGGCCATTGCCACAATCAGGTGCTTATGCACCGCCGTCTGATAACGCCGCGCGAGCGTGTTCAACTGGTTGTTCATCACGCTCAATATCGGACGGTCTCGACCCGTCGGCTATGGGGTAGAACCCGCCCCATTGCATTCGGCCGCGTCAGGGCCGAGAACCGGGCGGAAACAAGTTTCCCCTTCCCGAGGAGTAGGGAAGGGGAAACCGAGCGACTGCATCTGCCTACTAACAAAAGTGCGAAAGACGCGTTCTCATGGAGTTTTCTGAAACACCACTATTCAACCGGCATATTGCGTCCTTGCAGACGAGCTTGATCCAGATGGAGGAAGTATGCCTTCTTCGCCACCTCATCTCGCAACGCCATGACATCAAAGCCGACTTGGTTCAAGCCGGTAGCCGTTGTTGGCGGCGAGGTCGTGGCAGGATTGTTTTGCATGACTTGAGAATATGCCGTGAACCCCTAGTGGACGCTATGGGGTGTTTACCCCATACGGAGGTTTTATGAAGTCAGGCGTTCTCCAGTCCTCCGGCCAGTGTCTTGGGGCGGCCGTTGGTTGAGCAGAGATTGTCACAAACGGAGAACAACGCCACTTCACTGGTTGCGCAAGAAACGCAACTCGGCGCGCAGGCGCTCCACCTCATCGAGTAGATCGAACATGGCTTTGAGCCAGGCTAGGCCGACGCCATGAACGGCCCGTAAGTGCTCGAGCCGGCGAATAGTATGAATTGCCTCTTCCGTGAATTCCATCGCGTCATACGGTGGCTGAAGGACCGGTCGCACAAGGCCGGCGCGACAATAGATCAGAATGGAACGGCGGGGGACGCCCGCGAGATAGGCGGCTGCATCGAGGCTGTAAAGAACGCTTGGCTTCGGCTGAAACAACTCAAGAGCAAAGGGCGATGGGGTGTCCGGAACAGCTTTTTTGCTCATGAGGTTTTCCTCGGATTGAATGTTGATTTCGTGGCCAACTGCTCCCACAGGGCTTTTTCTTCGGGAGCAAGGCGTGCCGGGACCTGGATGGACACAATGGCATACAAGTCGCCCCGTGTTCCGTCACCTGTGGGCAAACCCTTCTTGTGCAAACGGAATTGCCGTTCAGCCGTTGTGCCAGCCGGGATTCTCAAGGAGACTGTTCCATCAAGAGTTGGCATGTGGATGGTGGCGCCCATCACCGCTTCCCAAGGAGACAGTTCCAAATCGTAATACAAGTCGGCGCCACGCACGCGGAAGTCGGGGTGCTTGGCAAACTTGACGCGCAAATACAGGTGTCCTGGGTCACCTCCGCCCACGCCCTCCTGTCCTTTGCCCGTGAGACGGATGAGTTGCGCCGCACGAACGCCGGGTGGGATTCTCACCTGCAATGTCTGTAGTGTGGATTGCCCTGTGCGCGGATCGGTGCGCTGCAGCCTGATCGTGCGCGTCGAACCGTGCAAGACTTCGGCAAGCGTCACCAGAATGTCGCCTTCGATGTCTTGACCGTGCTGTGCGACTGCCTCGGCTCCCGTGCCATGCTCCCACGGTCCACCGAAACCACTGGATGGGCGACCGCGACTGCCGAAAAACTGCTCGAAGAAATCGCTGAAGCCCGTCCCCTCAAAATGGAATTCAGAACCTTCTTCCGGACCTCCGCTGAATCCTCCGTATCCACCGCTCTGCCGCGATGCCTGCCGCTCGGGATGATTCCAGTTTGCGCCCAATTCATCATACTTCCGCCGTTTGTCCGGGTCGCTGAGGACTTCGTGGGCCTCGTTGAGGTCCTTGAACTTTTCTTCGGCAGTGGTTTTGTCTTTGGCTACGTCGGGGTGGTATTTGCCTGCGAGTTTTCGGTAGGCCTTCTTGATCTCCGCGTCGCTCGCGTCTGGAGCTACGCCGAGAACATTGTAGTAGTTCTTGAATTCGACGGGCATTGCTGGCTCCGGGTGAATGATTCTGATCGCTCACAATGACCACGGACAGACGAGCAACTTTATCCCCACAGTCCACATGAGGCAACTTCGAGGGCAATATGATTCTCGCCTCTTGCCATGAGCGGGTTCGCGCCACGGCAACAGCTCCTCAATAAACTCAGGCGCCCTTCTCACGCAACCGGATCGGAATCGGCCGCCCCCAGCATCTGACCAACGTCACTTCCAGAAGCTTGCAGGCAAAAAACCCGCCACTGGCACTCGAATCCGGTATATGGATTTGCGGGCCGCGACCCGTCCTCTGACCGTGGAACACACGTGACAGCATCCAATGACTCGAAGCGCACGATTGGCATCGAGCAGCCGCACCCCGCAACGTCTACAGAACGGAGTGGTTTCAGGCCGACTGCTCCGACTCATTTCAGATCGTATGTTCATTGTGTAGCACCCTTGTTGTTCCACGTTTCGTTCTTATCGCATGTGCATCTTACGCCATGCGCAGGCTCTTCTCTATGGGGTGAACACCCCATAGCGGCCGCCCGGGGTTCCTTCCTATTCTCAAGCCGTGAACGACAAACAACTCCCGGTGTTCACCCGTGATCAACGGACCGGTGTGATCAAGCCCGAAGTCCTTGCTCGAGCCAGCGGCACGGCACTTCCAAGTCCCGCGCGCGTGTTGGTGGCGGACGACTGCGAGACGGATCGCGAACTGACGATCAGACATCTCGGCAAGGCGTGGCCGTTCGAGCGCGACATGCTGGTGGAGTGTGCCGCAAACGGTAGAATGGCGCTGGAGAAGCTTCGCCGGAGCCGGTTCGCCTTGGCCGTGCTGGATTGGAACATGCCGTATCTGGGCGGCGGGGACGTGTTGCGGACGATACGTGCAGACGGCATGTGCATCCCTGTGGTCGTAGTGGCGGGTCAGCGACGCGAGGACATCGTGCAGGATCTGGAATCCATGGCGGCGGCTTTCGTTCATAAGGACGAGTTGAACCCCATCAGTTTGTGTAATGCAATTGCGGCATCGCTTCAGTTGCCGGGCGTGCAATGGAAGATTTAGAGCTGCCTCTGGGTCAAACCTGACCAGCCGTTACCGGCACCGTTTCACGGCGTCACCTCGGACCTCATCTTGCTGCCAGCGTTTCCACCGATGCGAACCAGCACGCCCAGTGTCCTTGAGCAAGCCGGACAGCTATTATCTCTGTTCTGATTCTCAAAATCCGGCAGTAGGGTCAACACCCCATAGGCCCTCTCCCACTATCAGGCTTACGTTCACAGCATCTTATGAAAACGATTTCGCTGACAATCCTGTTACTGATGGGGACTGTCGTTGTTGCGCTCGGCGCCGACACGCCCGCCACTCCTGCACTGAAGAAGAACAAGGTCACTTTCGAGTATTCATACCCACCGCCTCTGACCGCAAGACCGCCGCGTGGAGCCGAAGCAGCACCGTTGCCGCGTGTCGGTTCGAAGGAATGGTTGCGACGCGTGGACCCGCTCGACCGGAAACAACTCTCACCTTGGGAAGTGCGGCGGTTGAATGCGTGGCATGCCGCGTATTCCTTCGTCGAGCCGCCGCCGTCGGTAAACGGTTTCACCAGCACGTGGCGGTGAGGGACGTGTGTAGCGCAGAACATCCAGACCCAAATGTGACGTCGCAGGGGTATCGAGCGTCAAACAAATCAATGTGAATGCGCTAATAGGCTTGGCAATCTTCGGATCGCTCGTGGTTGGGGTGTTCGCGGCGGGGTTTTTGCTTTGGTGGTGGCGTTTTGTGCGACGGTCACCTTGACAAGCAACGATGCACACAACCGGATTGGAATCGGCCGCAGATGGTGGGCAATGTTCCGCTCGTCAGCATCCTCATGCCACGCACGACAGCACGGCGAAGAAGTGACAAACTGTGCCGACGAGGACGAACAAATGCCAGATGAAGTGGGCGTAGCGAATTCGCTTCGCGGCAAAGAACGCGATGCCTGCCGTGTAAGCAACGCCTCCCGCCAGCAGCCAAAGTAAAGCTGCTTTCGGAACCAAAACCGACAACGGGTAAACTGCTGCCAGCACAAGCCATCCCATGCTTACGTAAAGGCATGTGAAAAACACCGGGTAACGCAGCCCTCCCATCACTTTCAGCACAATACCGCCAATGGCCAGACTCCAGACGATTCCAAACAGAGTCCAGCCCAGCCAGCCCCGAAGAATGCCGAGTGTAAACATCGTGTAGGTCCCGGCGATAAGGAGGAAGATGGCTTGATGATCAAGCACCCGGAAAACGCGCTTGGCCGTGTTGATGCGAAGGCCGTGATAGAGGGTTGATACCAGATATAGCAGCGTGACTGTCGCTGCGAAGACGCTGGCCCCGACGAGGATCGCGGTGTCAGCGCGCCGAATCGCGGCCAACAAGAGAAACGGCATCCCAACCAGGGCGGCCACGAAGCCAATGCCGTGGCTCACGCTGTTTGCAATCTCCTCCCCGAGAGATTGCGACCGTTGGGGTATAGGCACGGCGTTCGTCATGCGCAGCTCATTAGTCGCGCCACAGCAACAGCTCCTCAACAAATTCAGGCTGCCTTCTCACTCACCGGAGTTGGGAATCGCTCGCGAATTTTCTCCGCGATCTCATGATCCGTCATCTTGTCGTTGGTTTCCACAGCCAGGACACGTCCGCTAGGTTTGTCGTGTTCAAGACGCTTTCTCAACTCCCCTTTGGCCTCGCCGGGACCGAAGATCAGAATCGCATCGGCGTCACGAATTACAACGATGATCTGGTCATAATAACGCTGAAGATGATACGTGAACTCCCGGTCTCGGCTGTCATCGGCCTGAAGTTGTTGCGCTTCGTGCGAGGCCGTCGAACGCACGCCAGCAACCCGTCCAGGCTGCCTTTCCACATTGGATTGGATGATCTTGGTTTCTTCCTTTTCGCCCGAAATCAGCACAATCACAGCCTTCCGATGGTCAATCCATAAACCTGCTCTTGTTTTCATAAACTTCTTCCTTTCTCACTTACGGCTGTCAGTTCACTCATTAGTAACTGCTAATCTCAGTCGCCGCAGTTTGTGGTGCCATCCATGAAGTTGCGCACCGAACTACCGCGTAAAGATTGCTCGGCTGCTGCGGCCACCGCCCGCAGCGAGTGAAACGTCAAGGCAGACTCTTCTGCATGGCGACGTAAGGCTTGGCCACGCTGCGCAGTTCGGCGACAACCGGGACCAATCCTGATTTGCCAAGCTTGATCGCCAGCCCTTGGTCAAAGTTAACCGGGATGGTTTGATTGACCGACACCGTTGTGTTCACCGGGATGTCCATTTTCAAGTTAACCTGAAGCGGCGTGCCAGCCGGCAATTCCATCGACACAGGGGCGTTGACCTTGCCAAATGCGCCCAGTGAGAGGTTAACGACAGTGCTGATGTGTGTGGGCGTGAGCGTCGTTACGGTGGTGTTCTGGTTGAGTAGCAGCGTGAACTTGACGGGCAGATCGAACTTGATCGGCAGTTGTTGGCGAATGATCGTCGCTAGGATCAGCAGCACAAAGACCAGCACCAGATTGACAACGAACGAGAACACGGTGGCAGCGTCTTTGAAGCTACTCCAGAATTGTCTGATTCGCTCCATGACAGGCCTCCTTGGGGATGCTGTAGTGCGGGCGTGATATTGGCGCCATCGCCTCAGAATTGCTTCGGACGCGGTCTTCATGGCTTTGAAGCCCGATTCAAGAAGCCAGCCTCTGGTGATTGTTCTCATTGCCCGAACTCTGTAGAGATTGCGCGGTCTATTTTCCGCAGTCGCTTTGTTCTTTAGCTCCACCAGCCTTGCGCCCACAATTGTGTCTCGGCTTGGATCCAATACTCCGTGTCGCGGTCATTAGGACGCCCTTCTCTCTCCCAAGTCAGATAGGCCAAATACGCGATATCTTCGCGCTTGGGCTTATGATGGTTTGTCTGCAGTATTTTGTTTCTCATGGCGTCTCCAGTTCCGTTTAGGAAACCACAAAGCGATGCTGCCCTGAAAACACAACGAAGTGCTCGTTGACGGCGAACCGCACAATTCTGGCCGCCCGCTGTCTGCCGCGGGCGCTGTAAATGTCCGCGATGAAACCACCAAACGTTCGTGTCGTCTTCTTGCGATTATTTTTCATGGCAAAACAAGATAGGCGCGAGTGCCTCATGGACGCTATGGGGTGTTGACCCCACTGCCGGACCTTGCGAATCCAACGTGTTCTTCTTCAAAGTGCCGTTCAGGCTGTTGTTATCAGCCTCCGCGATGAGATTCTACGGGAGCCGGACACGTCGTCGAAGAATGCAATTGATGATCAATATGGAGACCGGGTTTGTGCTGTCTGCACGGACGAAGAGACCGCCAGCCCTTGGAACCGGCAGACTTCGAGGGCGCCCGCCGTCGCACCGCTCCATTTCCCGGCATCAAACGGGCGGGCCTCGGTAAACATCCTTCGGTTTGCATCAAGGAGGACGCTGCGATATCCAGGCATGAAAGCGAACAAGCGGATGGGAACCGTGAACTGATCTTTCTCCTTGAGCGCGCCTCCGAACTCGATGATAGCGAGGCTCCCTTTGCCGCCACCGGGATCAAGGAGCACATCGTGGATTCTTCCAAGGTTCTGACCCTGGCGATTCGTTACCGCCGCGCGATCGAGGATGTCGCTGGCCACATGCAACGTGGTTGCAACCGTGGCCAGATCACCCGTTTGCCGCCCGCTTGAAATCGGAACCGCCCTGGCCTGAGAAGTGACGTTCTGTGGAACCTGAGCCTTGGCAGCTTCGGAGCCAGGCCAAGACTGGTTGAAGTATTGGTGGATGCTCCGACGAGTGTCTTCGGCGGCCAACTCGTTCAGCCGCATTTTATGAAAGACCGGTGCCTCCGCCCAGCGTTCCGGGCTGATGTCGAGAATAAGAGTCTTACGCTTCTCTGCGGAAAAACTTAGCGCCGATGGAGGCACCGCCCGCCAAGGACGACCCATCCCGAAAAGGCCGCCGGATGAAACCGCCACATACACGACGCGGCCGAGTCGGGTGTCGAACGCCATATCTCTGACCACACCGAGCGACCGGCCCTGCGGGTTCTTCACCATCATGCCGATCAGTTCGGATGCCTTCAATGGTGGCATAAGGTCGCGCGGTAACGTGCGTTGTTTTGACGTCGTTTCCGTTGTGGTTGGTTGATGCGCCGTTACAGTGGCCACCTGTTGGCATGGCGCAGTCAGTTGGGACAGCCCCAAGGTTTCGGCCCGGGCGTTCAAGGTGAGAGCCACACTGGCGACAGCAAGCGTCCAAAGTATAATCTGCGGTTTCAAAGTTTTCACGACCGATCGTAGTCCCAGGCCGCGAGTGGTGCTATGGGGTGTCCACCCCACAAGGAAAACCCCGCAAGCCATGCGCATCTTCAGATTCCCCTCACCCCGTCAGGCGTATCTCTGCTGTTCCTGAGTCTCCAGGATCGGTTGATACCGGATGTTCACCACGAGATCACCGCGGCGCACTTGCCTTCAATCCACTCTGTTCGGGTGCAGGTCGGCTTTGACGACCGAGCCATCGGTGGCAGAAAGAACAACCACACCGATGTCCGCGTCGTCGTTAGGATCCTTCAGTTTGGCCGCCCACAATTGGACCCTCCACACCGGCCCTTCGTCGCCATGTCCCAGTGTGAGCTTGGACGCCTTGAGAGTAAGATTGTGCAGGAGCGGCTGTGACGTGGCTATCTTCAAGGCCCGGTCCGAGTCCACTCTCAATTTATCCTTGTCTAACACCATGTGCTTGTCATTGGCCATTTCCAAGACCCGCAACGGATGCGAGACATTCAGTTTTTGGCCCGCGCCAACCTTCACTTCGACGGCTTTGAACGTCGCATCCGGGTCGTAATAAACCACATACCAGATGTTCGGCGTCAGGCTACCGACGGATTTTTCAGAGCGGATCTGCACTACCTTATCCTTGCTTTGAACCCCTACGTATTGGTTGCCCATCTTCGCCATTTCAAAAGCGGTCGGGTCGCCGGCCCCCGCCACGCATGTGAATGCGAATACCATGGCTACAATAAAAGAAAGATTACGTTTTGCATTATTCATTATGCCGTAAAGATAAGCCGGAGAGCGGGAGGGCGCTATGGGGTATAGACCCCACTGACGGATTTTGTGAATCCAACCTATTCTTCTCGATGAACTCCAATATGAAGAAATGGCCAGTCATGAAGTTTGCGCTGTTGTTGGGCACGGTCAGTCTGTTGCTTACGGGATGCTTTTCGGATCGAGGGCACGATTATGATCGAGGCGATAGGCGTCATGATGACAGACATGAATCGCAACACCATGATGATCGTCGTTAAGCTCACCCGCTCCGTTTGAATTTCGCCCGAATACCTGTTGCTGCCTAAGAATGCAGCAAGTGAGCCGACCTGCGGCTGATGAAGGGAATGCTTATAGCAAAGGAAGTATTGGGATAATATATGACAATCGTCAGGCCTTTCTTTCTGTTCGCATTCATTTTGAGCCTCAGCAATGGATGCGCAACCTTGCCGAACGTGTCTAAAACGATTGATGAGGCGTCAGCTGCTCGCGAACCCCATCAGATTGTGTCGTCCAAAGGACTGTTATCGCCCCAGAAAAGCAAAGCTATCATGGAACGGCTGAAGCAATCGGTCGGCCCGACGGACGTTCTGGAACGCCACACTGCTGTGGTGGAATCGGTCACTGAAAGCCCGCTGACGAAGGGAAACAAAATCACTCTGATCGTCGATGGTCCGGCAGCCTATGCCGCAATGTTCACGGCAATACGAAACGCCAAAGATCATATCAATTTTGAAACCTATATCATTGAAGATGATGAAGTGGGTCGCAAATTTGCCAATCTGTTGCTGCAAAAACAGGCGGAGGGGGTTCAGGTGAATCTCATTTTTGACAGCGTTGGCAGTTACAGCACGCCCGTCGCGTTCTTTAAGCGTTTGCGGGATGGGGGAATTCAGGTGGTCGAATTCAACCCGGTAAGTCCGCTGAAGGCCCGCGGGCACTGGATCCTCGCGCATCCGGACCACCGCAAGATTCTGATCGCCGACGGCAAAGTCGCACTTACAGGGGGCATCAACATCAGTTCGGTTTACTCAAGCAGCCTTTCTGGCAGGGGAAAACTCAAAGGAACGCCGCTGCCCTGGCGTGACACCGACGTTCAGATTGAAGGCCCAGCGGTGGCCGAATTCCAAAAGCTCTTTCTTGATACGTGGCGGAAACAGAAGGGACCGAAACTCTCTGAACGAAGCTACTTCCCTGATCTGAAAGAAGCGGGAAACGCCCTGGTGCGGGTGGTCGGCAGCACGCCGGGACAGAACAACAGGATTACTTTTATCGTTTATGTGTCCGCCATCACTTTTGCAGAGCATTCAGTTCATCTGACGAATGCCTATTTTATCCCCGACGACCAGATGCTGGATGCCTTCCGTGATGCGGCCAGGCGCGGTGTTGACGTAAAGATCATAGTTCCCGCAAAAACCGATTCGGAACTGGCATTGCAGGCTCAGCGGTATAATTATTCCGAGCTTCTGAAAGCGGGGGTAAGGATATACGAACGCCGTAACGCCCTGTTGCATGCGAAAACTGCGGTGATTGACGGCGTCTGGTCAACAGTCGGCTCCACCAACATGGACTTCTGGAGCTTGCTAAGCGATGACGAGGTGAATGCGGTCATCCTGAATCGTGAGTTTGCCATCGAAATGGAGAAGACGTTTGCCAAGGACCTCGCGGAATCCGACCAGATTCAGTGGAAACAGTGGAAACGAAGATCCTTGTTCCCGAGGATCGGGGAGTGTTTTGCGCACTTGTTTTCCCATTGGTTGTAAGACGTTGCCAAAGATCGGTTTATTATGTTTCGGGTTTTGCAAGTGTAGTGACTGGCGCTGGTGAGGTGAGGTAGAATTCTAGCGCATGATTTCCAAACTCGTATCAGGCGGTCAAGACCGCCTGTCCATCTTCATGACGGGCATTCGCATTTTCTGCCAGAGTTTCTGCGGTTATGGCCTATGCATCGGCTGCGTGCCTGTCGGCCGTTCATCGGCCGACCGGCGGCGGGCGTGGATGGCGTCGAGAGAGAGGAGAGTCCTTTGAAATGAGCGGTCTCCTCAAGCGGATTGATACGGCGATTGATTCGCGGGTTCGGATGAATGACATCTGGCGCGAAACACGTGATGGGCGGCCGGTCTGGGTCAAGCGGCGGCGGTCGCGCAGCGGATGGCTGATTGCTGGCGCAAATCTGTTCTTCCGGCTGACAGGTGCTCGCGTCCGGATTTGCAGCGGGACCGACTGGCAGCAGTGGGAAGTGGATTGTTTCCAGCGGCTCTACGGCGACCACCTTCGCGCAGCGGCTGAAGGCGCCGATGCGGTCTGGGCGGACCAAGTGCCCGGCGTCAGCCTGTGCGACTCAATCAAGGAGGGCCAGCTCACAGAAGCAATGCTGAAGGCGGGCGGACACGAGCTTGCCCGCGCGCATCAAGTCTGGTGCCCGGAGTTTGGCGGTGGCTGGTCGCACGGCGACCTGCACCTGGAGAATGTCATCTATGACGGCGCGGCGGATCGGGCGAGGCTGATTGATTTTGAAACGATTCACGACCGTGCCTGGCCAGCAGATGAACGGCACGCGGATGATCTGTTGGTGTTGTTGCTCGATCTGGCAGGTCAGATCACGGGTGATCGCTGGACGGATGCAGCCAAGCACATCGTGCAGGCGTATGGGCGACCGGAAGTGTTGCGCGTCCTGAAACAGCGGCTTGTTTCGCCACGAGGACTGGCGCGAGTGTGGTGGGCTTTTCGGACGAGTTATCTGCCATCCGCAGAACGACGCCGACGGATGGAACTGCTTCGGAACCAGTTGCCATGAGCACGGCCTCGGTGAAACGCACGGTGCTTTTCGCGATCCAATGCCTGGTGACGGCGGGCGTTCTGGCTTGGGTGTTTCACGACAGCGACCGCCGCGACGCCATGCTGGGTGCGCTCGGGCGGGCGGATCTGCGTTGGGTGGTTGCCGGGTTGGTTCTGTCGGGAATTGGCGAGGTTGCCAGCTTCGTGCGCTGGGGGCTTTGCATGCGGGTGCAAGACATTCCAATCCGTTGGCTCCATGTCTGCCGGTTGTTTTTCATCGGACAATTCTTCAACCTCTTCGTTCTCGGCGCAACGGGGGGCGATGTGGCGAAAAGCTATTACGTCGTGGTGGACACGGGCAGCAGCAAGATGACGGCGATCCTGTCCGTCATTATGGATCGGCTGATTTCGCTCGTGACGCTTAGTGTAACCGCGGTCGGCATGATTCTGTGGCGATACGATTACCTGACGCAAACTCCGGTGACCGCGGGCCTGCTTTATTTCCTCATCGTGTTTCTGGGTTGTGCTGTGGCGGTGCTTGCGGGAGGAACAGCGATCGTCGGGTTTCAACTGGCGCACAAGCTGCCCGTGCGCTTGCCGTGGCGCGGTTTCCTTATCCAGTTATCTGCGGCTTGCAGCTTGTTCGGTCACGCTTGGAAAAAGACGCTGCTGGCCATCGCAGTGTCCGAGGTGTCCTTGCTGACATTCTTTGCCGCATTCTACTGCGCGGCGCGGGCGTTTCAGGCCAGCGTATCGCTGGGCGACATGTTCGCTGTCATGCCGGTGGTAACAGTCATCACGGCGTTGCCCATCAGCGTCAACGGTGTCGGTGTTCGCGAAAAGCTTTTCGAGCAATTGCTGGGCGATCTGTCAGGCGTCCCGGCGGAAATCGCCGTGCTGGCGTCATTGACCGGATTCCTGCTGTTCGTGTTTTGGAGTTTGGTTGGCGCTGGAGTTTACCTGACCCATCGCCGTTCCATCCCGCGGGATGCTGGCGAGCCAACGGTGGGTGGAATCTGACGATCTGCTGCCGCTTACTCTGTGGATCGGTCGAAGCCCCACCACTTGCGTCGCTGAGGCCGCCAAACGACCGGCCAGGGGAACCAGCATGCGCTCCAAACCAATGGCCGCAGCAAACACCAGAGTTCAACTCCGAACACATGCCGCGCCTTCAACCGGCACCCGATCCGGTGAAAAATCGCCCAAGCCATCAGCACTTCCATCTGCATCACTGCAATGACCCCCAGCCACGAGCTCCATGCGGCTGGATGACTCACCGCAAACGCCAGCCAGCCGATCAGCGGCAGGATCAGCAACTGCCCCGCATAACCCGCGGGCCGGCACCAACGCACGCCTTTGTGCCAACGCAGATACCGGCCGATGGCATGCCGCCAGCACGTTTCCATCGCCAGCGATTCGAGCGCGACGGAACTCACCGTGACCGGCTGCAAGCTGTTGCCAAGCGAAAAGTCTTCCGCGAGAACCGAGCCGAGCCGTTCCCACACGACCTGTTGTCGGAACGAGTCCGCTGTGAAAAGCAGACAGGAGC
The DNA here is from genome assembly GCA_026397915.1 of Verrucomicrobiota bacterium. GTDB lineage: Bacteria > Verrucomicrobiota > Verrucomicrobiia > CAIQCK01 > CAIQCK01 > CAIQCK01. The sequence continues at coordinate 28,484 of JAPLTX010000010.1, read as the reverse complement.
CAAAAGCACACCGGACCGCACCCAAACGCTGAAGCAGGCGCGCGCCGGGATACAACTCCATGTTGACGTAGAGCGCCTCGATCAGCGCCGGCATTGAGCGGACGGCGCGCACAACGTAGGGGGCTGTAACCAGCGCCGCATTCGTCGCCCCCAACTCCTTGCACAATTCGGCCACTGTCCCCATTGGCGCGATGATGTCCGCGTCACTCCAGAGCCACAGCTTGCCTCGCGCCCGCGGCGCGAGCGTGTGTTCCCAGGAGATTTTTGGATTCGGAAAATGGTTCGGTTGCGGCGCAAACGTGACGTCCAGTCGGGCTTGCGGGTATTTCCGGCGCCAGTTCTCCACGACGGGTTCCCAGCGTGATTGATCGCGTTTCTCGAACCCCAGCAGCAATTCGCTGTTCTCATCCAGTTGTTGGATGAACGATTCGAGTGCTGCCGCCAGAGGTTCGGGCACTCCACCGTCGCCCAACGCCGGGACGGGTTTGAAAATGCTCACTGAAGGAGAATTCGCAGACCGTTTGGGGAGCGGGGCGCGCCGTGACCGTGATACCAGAGCATACGCCATCAACCACCAAAGGGCGGCGAGCACTGTCCAGCCGCAAAGCCACCATTCAGTTCGCGGCCACATTCGTATTTGCCTGAAGGTTGCTTGGGGATGCGATTTCGCCTTGTTCCAACCCTTGGAACCAGCGGACTGCGTCGCGGACGATGTCCTCTATCGGTGTTTGGGCGCGCCAGCCGAGGTCTTCGGAAGTTTTGCGGAGATCGAAAAATTGCTGCCGTCTCGCATAGGCCGCTGTTTCCCAACAAACGCGGGTGCAGCCGTTGGCGGCGATGGGGCCGAGCAGTTCGCCGACCCCGCCGACGATTGCAATCACGCCCCACGGCAACTGACGCCGGGGAGCAGGCAGCTCTGAAGCGCGGGCCAGCAGATTCAGGAATTCGGCCAGCCACAGATTGTGGTGGCCGAGCAAATAACGCTTGCCCGCCTGTCCGCGGTCCGCCACGGCCAGAATCCCGTTCGCAAGGTCATCAACGTGGATGAAGTTCAACGCGGTCCGGGCCGCGAATGGAAACCGGCGCTTTAGGAAATCCCGGACCATGCATCCTGTAGGAGTGGGCGCTGCATCTTCCGCACCCAAGGTGCTGGTCGGGCTGCCGATGCTCACCGGCAGGCCGCGTTTGGCCCAATCGAGCGCCGTCAGTTCCGCCTGCCACTTGGAGCAACGATACGGTTCACGCACCGACACGGAGCCGGGGAAGTCGCGTTCCGTCACGGGCGCAGACGGGTTGTTCAGGATGCCTGCGGAACTAATGTGGATGAACCGCTCAATGCGACTGACCCAAGCTGCTTCCAGCAGATTGCCGCTGCCACACACATTGGTATCGAACAACTCCCGCCGATGGTGGCGTCCGAATCGGTAAACGCCTCCGGCGTGGATGATCGTATGGACGCCTTTGCACGCTGACCGCAGGCTTGCGGCGTCGAGCAGATCGCCGTGGACGATCTCAACGCGATTCCCAAACAGTGCGTTGGCCTTCTCGGTTGAACGTGACAACACGCGAACCGGCACCCCTTGATTCACCAGCCGCCAAACGACATGGCGCCCAATGAAACCGGTGCCTCCCGTAACTAGAAATTGCCTACGGACGAACACTCCGGCACTATATCGGCTCATTTTGAAGAAAGAAGTGTTTTTCACAGCCGATGATTTTGGCCTCGGCCCGGAAATCAATCTGGCGATTGTGCGCTCTCATCGCGAAGGCGTGTTGCACGGCGCGAGTTTGATGATGGGCCAACGGGCTACGGCAGAAGCTGTTCAATTGGCTCGCGACAATCAACATCTCCGTGTGGGCCTGCATCTGCATTTGTGTGATTCCACACCTGTGACGTGTGCGGCGTGGCCGTGGGGGAGTTCACCGCACCGTGCGGGCTGGAGCATCGGGCTGTCACACGCGGCGCGCGCGCTGATGCGACGCGAGGTGGAGGCGCAATGGGATCTGTTCCGGGCCACGGGGTTGGGCTGTGCGTTTGTGAATGGCCATCATCACCTTCACGTTCACCCAGCCGTGTGCGCCGCGTTAATGGAAGTCTTGCCGCAGGATTTCACCGGGTGGGTGCGACTGGGACAACCACGTTTGTTTTCTCAGCGGTTGCAGGATCGCGCGCGACACGCGACAGTGGCCTTCTGGAGCGGCCGCGGGCGGCGGCGCAGTCCACGCCAGACTTGCCAGACATTGTGGGGACTCGACCGTTTGTTCAGGATGCAAGCGAGTGAAATCCTCAGTGTTGTCCCGGGGTTGTCTGACGGACTTCATGAGTTCATGTTCCACCCTCGTGCCACGGAAAACGATAGGGACGTTGCCTGTTTACTGGAACTTCGGGCGCACAGCGTGCAGTCTGGAAAACCATGACGAAGCGACCGGCCCAAGATCATCGTCATGATCGTGTCTTCTGGCGGGTGGCGGTCTGGCTGTGCCTGTGGTTCGCCGTCGGGTGCGCTCATATCAAGCCCCAACCGAATCACGTCGGCCGGGCGTTTGATTTCAAACAGGACACATTTGCCTTCGTCAACCAGACGGTCTGGGCCTACCAAGACGGCCAGCGGGTGCAGACGCCGGAGTCGCGCAGCGAGAATCGGGATCGTTACACCCATCGCTGTTTCGTGATGGCTCGCGCAACGATCCAGTTTTGGCGGTTCGCGCGCTTTGAACCTGACGCTCCAGCGGCATCAAACGTCGAACTGGAAAGAAAAGTCCGGCAAGTCGTTGCGCGGCGGCCGACAGGCCCGAGTCTGCCTTTGCAGGACCGGGTTGTTTTCCCCGGCTACGCAAACTTGCGTAATTTAAGCGAGCGTCAGGCGGCTGTGCTGCGCGCAAACTTGGGCTCGTCGCTGGCCACTTACTTTAGGCCGGGGAACTTTTTCCTTCCCTACAGACCGTCGAAGGAGCATCAAGCCAGGACGAGCGAGGAATTGCAGGCGTGGCTGGAGATGGGCCAGCCAATGGCGCTGTGGATCTACGACTTCAAGTTCCCCAAACCAACGCTGAACCATGCGGTCGTGGCGTATGCGAAATCGGTCGAAGGCGGCAAAACAGTGTATCAGTGCTACGATCCGAATGACGCCACTACACCGAAGCGCTTTGAGTTCGACCCCCAGACGGGCATATTTTCTTTCGACAAGCAGTCTTATTTCCTGGGCGGCAAAGCCTCGGTTCGGCCGTGCTATGTGAACTTTTTCGAGTGAGCCATGCCGACGTTTCGAAGGACTCTCGAGTTTCTTCGCACTGCCGCTGCTGATCGGCTGCGGTATTGACTATGGCATTCATGTCGTTAACGTTTGGCCTTATGAGCAGGGAGATTTGGCTGCGTTGGTCGGAACTACAGACCGGGATCTTGTGATGAGCGCGTTGACTACATGCTTTGGATTCGGGTCGCTGGTGTTGGCCAACCGCACCGGATTGATGACGCTTGGATTCGTCGTTGGCGCGGGCATCCTGTGGCTGCTGGCCTGCGCACTGATCATCCTGCCTGCCGTATTGATCTGGCGGCAAGGAGCCGGTTCGTGAAGGGAAAACGCTACAAGCTCTACACGCCGCAAGCCTTCCGCGCGGCGTCCGCCGTGGCGCGTTGGCTGCCCGGGCCGGGATTGCGTTGGCTGGCGCGACGGCTGGCGGACGTGAATTATCTCTGCCTGCCGCGATTTCGAAAGGTGGTTCGCGCAAACCTCTCACGCGTGGTCAATGGCCGCCAACCGCTGGAACCGGTGGTCCGCCAGAACTTTCGCAATTTTGCCGAATCGCTGGCTGACTACGTGTGCTATGAAAACCTGCGGGCAGAACAGCTTGGCGACGTTCTGGTCGAGAACTCCGGTCTGGAGCGGCTCGAAGCCGGGCTGGCCCGGAAACGCGGCGTGATCGTCGTGACGGCGCATTTGGGCAACTGGGAACTGGGCGGGCTGTTGTGTGCGCTGCGCGGCTATCCGATCTGGGCCGTGACTTTAGAAGAAGAGATAGATGAACTCACCGCGATGCGCGAAAACTATCGCGGCATCCACGGCGTGCATACCATTCGTATCGGCAAGTCGCCGTTTGCCGCGGTGCCGATCATCCATCAGCTTCAACAGAACAGCGTCGTTGCGATGCTGATTGACCGGCCACCTGCGGAATCGGCGCAAGAGGTGAGGTTTTTCGGAGCGCCGGCGAGATTCTCCGCCGCGCCCGCTGTTCTGGCACATCTCACCGGCGCAACGGTTCTGCCCTCGTTTGTGGTGGGCGTCGGTCAGGGACGCTACCGGGCGTTCATTGAGCCGCCCGTGGCAATGGACGTTGGTGAATTGTCCGCCACGGTCGCCACCAACACGCAGCGACTGGCAGCGGTATTTGAACGCGTGATAGCCGAGCACGCCGACCAATGGTATCACTTCGTGCCGGTTTGGAGTTCTGCGTGGTGGACGGAGGCGGCTCAGAAACGATGAACGCGCGCGTGGTTGTCACAGGCATGGGTGTTGTCACAGGCTGCGGGACGGGCCAGACGGCGTTGCGCGATGCCCTCCGGACAGGGCGGTCCTCGGTGCGGCCGATGGAGTTGTTCGACGTGAGCACCTGCCGTTGCCAGACCGCCGCCCAAGTGGGGACGTTGGAGAACTCATCAGATCGAATTCCGCGAAAAGCGTGGAGGCGGCTCGACCGTGTTTCAAAGATGCTCCTGACCGCTGCGCAGGAAGCGTTGGAGGAAGCGCGGCTCACGAGCGGGCCGATTCACGCGCCGCTGGTTTTGGGAAGCAGCGGCGGCGGGATTCGATCCGGCGAACTGTATCACCGGGCGCTGTTGCAGAACCAATCGCGCCGCCACGCGGCCACTTGGCTGTCGGACTACCTCGCCCAGCAACAGCCGCTCCACGTGCAACGGTTCTTCGATGTGACCGGCCCGATCCTGACGCTGGCGAATGCCTGCGCTTCCAGCGCCAACGCCATCGGCTACAGCGCGCAACTGATCGCGCATGGCGAAGCCGATTGTGTGATCGCTGGCGGTTACGACGCGCTGTGTGAACTGATCTTCGTCGGGTTTGACTCGCTGATGGCCGCAACGCCCACACTTTGCCGGCCGTTCGACAAGCGACGCGACGGCATGGTGCTGGGCGAGGGCGCGGCTGTGTTGGTGCTCGAAACATTCGAACGAGCCAGCGCACGCCATGCGGATATCTTGGCGGAAATCCGAGGCTACGGGCAGTCCATTGACACGCACCATATCACCCAGCCTCATCCGGAAGGCGATGGCGCTTATGCGGCGATGCGGTTGGCTTGTGAGATGGCGGGCGTGGAGGCGAGTGAGATTGATTACATCAATGCCCACGGCACGGCGACGCCGCAGAACGATGCGATGGAGGCGAAAGCGATTCGCCGGTTATTGGGCGTGCGTGCCGCCGACGTGCCCGTCAGTTCCACCAAGGCGATTACGGGGCACACAGTCGGCGCCGCCGGTGCGGTCGAAGCGGTCATTTCGATTCTTGCGTTGAAGAACCAGTTCGTGCCGCCGAATGTGAACTTTGAATCACCCGACGAAGGCTGCGCGCTTAACGTGCCCGCCGCCGCACAGCCTCGCTCCCTGCGCACGGTGTTGTCCAACTCGTTCGGCTTTGGCGGGCTGAACGCATCTTTGTTGTTCTCATTGCCATGACGGTAACAATTACAGGCATCGGAGTGGTGACGCCCTTGGGGCTGGAGGTGCGCGAGGTGGCCGAGCGTATGGCGCGCGGCGAGCGGGCCAATCGCGTCGGGCCGGTGGATGCCGCGCAGTTTGTCCGGTCGGATCGGCTGCGTCGTTGCACGCGCATTACCCACTTCGCCGTGGCAGCAGCGGCGCAAGCGGTGCGAGACGCCGGCCTGTCTATTGGCGACGAGAGTTATCCGCGTGTTGGAGTAATCTCGGCTGTAAGTAAGGGACCGATCGAGTATTCGCGGAAATTCCATGCCCAGTTCGTCCGCGGTGGAGCAAAGGGCGCCAGCCCGATGCTGTTTCCAGAAACAGTGGCCAACGCGTCTGCCAGCCACATCGCGTCGGTGCTGGGGCTGACGGGACCCAATACCACGCTGTTTGGCGACGCGGCGGTGGGTTTCAACGCGCTGGCGATGGCGCGCGATTTCCTGAAATGGAACCTGGCAGATGCGGTGCTGGTGGTTGCGCCGCACGAGCACGATGACATTTTTGAAGACGCTTATCGGCGATTTCGGTGGTTGTTGCCCAAGATCGGTTTCAGCGAGGGTGCGGCAGCGCTGTTGCTGGCACGAGACGAAGCCACCCCGCATTGGGGCGAGATTGTCGAAGTGGACCGGGGCCAGCCTTGGCGACGGCGCTCGGAGATTCCGAACCTGCTCGCGGCTGCGCCGGCGGTGAGCAGTGCCGCGCGATTGCAGGTTCCGCTGAAAACCCTTTCGGTGTCTGGTGACGAGAAGCTTTCGTTTCCGGGCGCGCAGCGACTCTGTATCAAGGACTCGCTCGGTGAAGCGTTTGCTGCGGGCGCATTGTGGCAGGTGGTCTTCGGCTTGCAGCAGGCGCAGACTCATGACAACGTGCTCGTGACCTGCGTTGGGTTGAACGAGCAGGTTTCGGCGGTGTTGGTCCGGCGATAACAATGAATATACAACGAGTTCATGTAGTGACGGGCGCGATGCACGGCATCGGCCGCGCCTGCACGCTGGCGTTGGCCCAGCCGGGCGATGTCGTGGTGGCAACATTCAATAAGAGCAGTGGCCCATCGGAAGATCTGCGGGCCGCAGTGCGGGCGAAAGGTGCGGAGCCGGTTGTGGCGCAGCTCGACGTGAGCAACGAGGAAGCAGTGACGAAGTTTTTTCAGTCCACGGCGAAACAGTTTGGCCGGATTGACGTGCTGGTGAACAATGCGGGCATCGCAGAAGATTGTTTATTGACGCTGATGGCGACGGACGCTTGGCGGCGGGTGCTCGACACCAACCTGACGGGTGCGTTCTTCTGCTGCCGCGCTGCGAGCCGGACCATGATCGGCCAGCGCTCCGGCCGGATCATCAATATCTCGTCGCTGAGCGCGCTGCTGCCGCCGGCGGGCCAGGCCAACTACGCGGCGGCGAAAGCGGGGTTGGTCGCTTTGACGAAGTCGTTGGCAAAAGAACTTGCGCGATTTAACATCCTCGTGAATGCGGTTGCGCCGGGTTTCGTGGACACGGCGTTGTTGCAGCGGGTGAAACCGGAACAACGCGCGGACTTCCTGCGGATGGTGCCTTTGGGACGGTTTGCGCGACCGGAGGAGGTGGCTGCGGTGGTTGCTTTCCTGGCGTCGCCTGAGGCGAGCTATATGACGGGCACGGTGATCCCGGTTGACGGAGGAATTCTGTGATGCTGTCGCGCGAGGAATTGGCGGCGAAACTGAAACGTTTGATTGTGGACGCGTTGATGATGAAACGCACCCCGGAATCCATTCCGAGCGACGGACCTTTGTTTGGCCCGGATAGCCTGGGACTCGATTCCATAGACGCGTTACAGCTGGTGGTGATCTTGGAAAAGGAATTTGGCGTGGCAATCCGGGATGCGGCGCAGGCGCAGAAAGTGTTTCAGAACGTGAACACGATAGCCGACTACATTCTCGCGTGTCAGGCGGAGACCACAGCGTGACGGACTCCAATCCACTTGATCTCCTGCCACACCGGGCTCCGTTTGTCTTCGTTGACCGGATCGTGGAACTGGAGCCGGGCTTGCGTGCCGTGGGCGTGAAGAAAATCGCTGCGGATGAGTGGTATCTGCGAGGTCATTTCCCCGGCAACCCGCTCGTTCCAGGCGTCATCCTGGTCGAAGCCCTGGCGCAGGTGGCGGGAATCGCGTTGAACAGCGAGCAGCACAAGGTATGTCGGCGCACGTATTTGTCTGCTATCCGCTCGATGAAGTTCCTTCGCCCTGTCCTCCCGGACGAAGAAATCACGTTGGTCGCGCAACGGCGGGCTCAACTGGGCAACCTGACACAGTTTGCTGTCGCAGCCAGTGTGAACGGAACCGCCGCGGCTGAGGGAGAAGTCGTCTTGGGGTGGGTCTCCTAAACCAGCAGAGCGCGCACGGCATCGCTGGACAGTTTGTCTCGGTCGCCGTAGGGTAACGCGGAAACAATCTTTAACCGGTGCGGAACTTTCCAAGCGGCCAGATGGGCGTGACAGTGTTGCAGAATCGCCGCCTCGTCTAGTTTCTCAGCAACTACTAAGGCGCCTACGGCTTCTCCACGCGACGGTTCTGGCAAGCCAACCACCGCCGCCGCTTTTACTCCATGCAGGCTCAGTAAACAGCGTTCAACCTCTGCCGGATGCACCTTTTGACCGGCAATGTTGATCACTCCAGCCACCCGACCCGTGAGAAGCAACCGTCCCAAGCTGTCGAACTTGCCCAAGTCGGATGTCAGAAACCGGCCATCACAGAGCGTGTCCTCCGCATGCGCCGACACGTAGCCCAACGCCACCGACAGGCCTTGGACACAGACACGTTGGGTGTCGTCCAAGCTCACGCGGACGCTATCGAGCGGTGTGCCAACACAACCAGCGGGCAAGACAGGCTCGTGGCTGTGATCGAAGCAGATACCCCCACATTCGCTGGAGCCGTAGAAGGTGTGGATCTTGCGGCCGGATTTCGCGTGAAACCGCGCTGCAACCTCGGGTGACAACATGGCGCCGGCTGAAATGCAGGTGCGCACTGAAGACCAGTTTCCTTCGAGCGCGGCGAGCGAATCATACATGAACGGCACGAGAGGGACGACACTCACCTGGTAACGGGCAATGGCATCGAGAACCGAGCGCGGCAAAAAAGAATCCAGCAACACCATCGGTGTGCCCTGCACGATCAGCGGCAGCACCAGATTGTCGAAACCGTAACTGTGAGCCACTGAGATGGTCGCGAGGTTCAGGTCTTCGGAACGGATGTCCATCGTGCGGCAAATATGCTGCACATCGGCTACGAGATTGCTTTCGCTGAGTGCGATGCCTTTTGGCTGACCGGTAGAACCAGAGGTCAGTTTAAGCATGGCCGTGCCTGCGGGCAGCTCGATGTCAGTAAACTGCTGGATGATTCTCTGCTGGATCACGGCGGGTGTGGATCGTTCCAAAGGCATGAACACTCGGCCGTGCCGACATGCCGTCAAGAACGTGACGATGAAATCCACGGAATTACCTGTTTCACAGGGAACGACGGCCGAGGCATCCAGTTTTCCCTTTAGAACGGCATTCCTGATCTCGCCAAACGTCCACGAACAGCCTCGGATCAGATCATGAACCGCGACATGATTGCCGCGATCAGCACACACTCGCTCCCAAAGTTCATACAACAGACCCATACAAAACTGTTCCGTTCCGATGTGAAACCCTGAATACGCTTCTTTGTCCCGGTCGAGCCACTTTCCAATTGCATAGCTAACAATCCGGTGACGGTGCATGCAAAGGATGTCGCAAATATCGGGATACGTCCAATCCGAAAACACCACAGGTCTTAGCCTACATTGATAGTGAAGGAGTTTCCGCAGGCAGCAAGGATTACAATGAATCCTTCACTTGGCGAACGCGAGCATCCGCTGATTGACGATGGCGGTCATTCCTGCGCGTTGAACAACGGCACGCCGGCGAAGGCGTAAGCGTCCACTCATCCCACTGAATAATTGACATTCAGTGCCAATTCGACCATTGGCAATGGTGATGCGGAATCAACACGTCGTCACCATGCTACGCGGAACCTTGCTTGCCTGTGTGTTGGCCTGCACACTTGAAACACAAGGCGATCCCGTCATGGAGGCGTTCATAGCAAAACAGGTCGCAACGCGAACGCTGTCGGCGGATTTGAAACAGACTCTTCACTGGACCATGCCGCCTCGCCACGTCGAGAGCTCAGGCTGGTTCTTTTACCAAGCACCCGATTCATTGTGTATCAAACTGACTAATGCCAACCCCGAGATTGTTGTGGTTCGCGGCAGTGATCTCTACATCAAGCGCGGCAGCCAGCCCCGGACTCATGCCTTACTGGCGAATCGTAACGGTAAGCCAACGCAGAATGTGCAATTCCTGCTGAGTGTCTTCCAGAATGGTTGCACGAATTATTCTGGCTTGTTCAACCTGCGAACGTCCATGTCCACGAATGCAATGACCGTCACACTGACACCGAAGGATACGCTGAAGTTGTTTCCGCTGCGGCAAGTCACCAATCTCCTCGATTGGCCCTCGATGGAGATTTGCTCGATGCGCATTGGGTTGGTCTTCAACAGCTACATCAGCTACGAGTTCCGCAACGTTGTCCGCAATCACACACTGGCCGTAGACGTCTTCGATCTTCCTCCGCGATAAGAATAGGCCCAACGCGGATTATTCACGAACAGCACAGCGCACCGACACTTTGCCTCGGGCTCCCTCTGTTAGGCGACCAAGGTGACCGACACGCGTCACGTGATCGCGGGTCTTCCGAAGACGGTGTTGGTGGATTGGGGCTTCAACGGTGAACCGGAGACGGGGAAACGCACGGTGATGGTGGTGCCTTTGCCCAACTGGCTCTCGACGCATAGGTTCGCGCCGTGCGCCTGAAAGATGCTGTTGCTGATGCTCGTGCTGAGGCCGGTGCCTTTGCCCGCCTCCTTGGTGGTGAAGAACGGGACGAACACTTTCTTCTTTACGTCATCGCTCATGCCGCAGCCGTCGTCGTCGATCTTCAGAACGATGACCTTCCCCTCGCTGGTGGTGCTGAGGGTGATGTTGCCGCCCTCGCGGTGCGTCTTGGCGCAGTTTTCCAAAATCGCGTCCTTGCTGTTGAGCAGGAAGTTCATGAGCGCCTGCTGGATTTCCTTGGGATTGCCTTTCAGGCGCGGCAGTTCGCCAAGTTGGGTGGTGACTTTGATTCTGGCGTTGCCGAGCACGGCGTTACCGATAGTCAGCGTGTCGCGGATCGCGTCGTTGAGGTCGAACGGGAAGAACGAGCCGACGTCGGCGGGCTGCGCAAAGGTGCTGAGCTTGTTGGATATCTCCACGCAACGAGCAACGCTTTGGATGATGAGGTCGAGGCCCTCCTCCAGGCCGACGTCGTGTTTTTCCCGGTGCGCTATCATCATCCGCTCGGCGCGGAGTTTGACGGGGTTGAGGGCGTTCTTGATTTCATGGGCGACGCCGGCAGCGACCACGCCAAGGAGGGATTGGCGCTGGAAGGCGAACAGTTGTTTGTCCTTGCCATCCGACGCGATGAATGCTTCGTCCTTTTCCTTGAGGGTTTGCCGGATGACGCCGGGGGGTCGCTGGGGCAACGGCTGCTTTGGCGACGAACTTGATTGTGGAGTCTTCACAAGAAGAAGTGGAGGCAAGCTCGGCTAAGGGGCGTCTCGGATGCGGCGTGCGCTTGCCGCTCTTCCTGCCCCAGCCGCCGCTCCGTGGCGGGGCTGGGGAAGGAACAATGCAGCGGGGCTGATTACCAGCCGCCACCGTAGTTATTGTAGTTCTGGTAGTTGGAGTAGTTGTTGTAGGAGGCAGCCGCCGCGCCCAAGGCCAAACCCGTGCCGAATCCCCACCACCCCCAACCTCCGCCGCCATGATGGCCGCCGTGCCCGCGGCGCCCGTCATAGGCTTGCACTTGGCCCTGCGGGCCGGCACCCGCCTGCATGACGTGGGGAGGTCCACTACCGCCAACGTAAATGACCACGGTGGACGCCTCCAATCTCATCGGTCCACCGGCCGGTGCGCCGGGGGCGCAACACGCTTGTTGGTGCTGCGGTTGTTGCGCGGCCCCCGCTGCGCGCAGGGTTTCTTCCACTTTGTCGGCCGGCACCAGGAACTTTTCGGCTTCCTCGTCCGGCACTTGGTAGAACTGTCCGTTGTTGCTTTGCAGAATTGCCATAACTGTTTCCTTTTCTTATCTGTTGGTCGAACTACCGCCGTGAAACATATGAAAGCTCCGTGCAGCTGTGGCGGCTCCGGCTGCCGGAGCGATTCCTTCCCAGCAGCGCGCCGGGAAGGAATCAGCACCGTGGTGCTGTGTTACCAGCCGTAGTAGTTGGAGTAGTTCCGGTAGTTGGAATAGTTGTTGTAGGAGGAGGCCGCCGCTGCGCCCAAGGCCAGACCCGCGCCAAATCCCCACCAGCCTCCGCCGCCGTGATGGCCGCCGTGTCCGCCGTGCCCGCCATAAGCTTGCACTTGGCCCGATGGTCCAGCCCCTTCCGGGGCTTGGAGGCCGGCTTCCTTCAGTGTTTCGGCGACCTTGTCCATAGGGATCAAGAATTTCGCCGCGTTTTCGTCCGGCATGTTATAGAGCCGGCCGTCTATGCTTTTCATTACTGGCATGTGCGTCTTTCCTTTCGAGTTGGGCCAGTGTTTTACCGGCCGCAATAATTGCTATTGCTGAAATAGTTGAAGTAGCCGCCCCACTTGGGAGAACGGTAATGGTCTTGACGGCTCCGGGCATGTTTCCTTCCAAACCCAGGCAACCGCTTGAATCACCCAGCCAAATCTGTAGTGCGCCGAGCAACATAAGAACGAGCAGAATCAATAGAATGGCTTCTAACATAATGGTCCTTTCAATTCGGGATAAATGTTCTGTTATTCATACTGTGAACGTAAGCCGGAGAGCGGGAGGGTGCTATGGGGTGTTGACCCCACTGCTGCATTTCATGAAACGCCGTTGTTTTCAGCGGCAGCCTTTATCTGCTGGCAGTGACGGGTGTCCAGCGGCTTGGAACGATCACCGCCAAAGGTGGGATCGGGTTGCTGGCCGGCTGGCGTGCGCTGGCGCGTAAGTTGGAATCGCTGCCCAGCCCGTGCTTCGCCTCGCGGCGTGCCTTTACGTCGTCGGCATCGGCCGGCAGTATTTTAAGGACCGCCTGCCATTCCTTCTCCGCCAGGCTGCGTTTGCCGAGAGCCACGTAAACCTTCGCCAGTTCCTGGTGGTGCAGAATCCGCTGCGGCGCGATCTCCGCCGCCTTTTTCAAATACTTCGCCGCCTCTTCGTAAGAAGCGTCCGGCAGTCCGCCGTAAACCAGCTTTGTGAAGAACTTGAGCAGGAAGTTCAGCCCGGAGATGCCCGCGTGCCAGCGGCCGATCACATGCCATGCATATTCGTCCGTGGGATCGAGCGCGAGGGATTTGAGGGTCTCGTCGCGGATGAACTTCGAATACTCAATCTTAACCCGGTTACTTGTGTAATCGGTCATCCTGCCGTAAGCGATGGCAAGGCAAAGGTGCGCTTTCGCGTTGTCGGGTGCAAGTTCGACCGCGCGTTTGGCGTCGGCGAACGCAGTTTCGGCAAGAAACCGGGCCTCGGATGGCGACTTGGCGTCCGCTATCAACTCCCCACACTGCTTCGAGGTGCGAACCAACACATCCGGGTTGTCAGGCTCAAGCTTGCCGGCCTTCTGAAATGTCTCAAGCGCCGCCCGGAGCTGATGGTTGGCCACTTGGGCGTCGCCCTGCTGGATGAGCGCCCCGACTTTCTCGCTCTCCGCGCAAAACGCGGTGCGGAGCGTCAAAGCCATGAAGAGAATGGAGATCGAAACTTTCATCGGCGGTGAGAACGGTTCTTTGCCTTAACTGGCAACTCTCTGGCCGTTTCCACTGATCAGCTACAAGCTGGTAATGCCCAACAGACTGGCGACACTCCAAAACATATTAACCACCAGTCGCCAGCCTCGATCTTCGCGATTGGGCTGATGCTGATTTGTCCGCAGTATTCTGTTTTCCATAGGGTCTCCAGTTCCGTTTATGAAATTACAAAGCGCTGTTGTCCTGGAAACACAACGAGGTGTTCATTGATGGCGAACCGCACAATTCGGGCAGCCCGCCGTTTTCCGCGGGTGCTGTAGATGTCCGCGATGAAATCACCAAACGTTAGTGTCGTCTTCTTGCGATTGTTTTTCATATCCACGCAACATAGGCGCGAGTGCCTCGTGGACGCTATGGGGTGTTGACCCTACTGTGGGATCTGATGATCATCGTCAGCAAACGGTAGCAGACCGCATTGATGCAACTCTTGCCGAACACACGTTAGTTTCCGACGGCTTGACGTGGAAAAAAGTTTCCCCTTCCCGAGGAGTAGGGAAGGGGAAACCGAGCGACTGCATCTGCCTACTAACAAAAGTGCTAAAGATGGTGGGAGCTTACTCACGGGCCCGTGCGGGCGCTATGGGGTGTTCACTCCATAAGGAAAACCCCTGCGGCGTGGCAATCTTGGGTTTGATCGAAGAACGCTAACATTCACAATCCCCCATGTTTGTGAATTGACCACCTCTGACGCAGCCATGTGAAACCGGCAATTCCAACGCAGATGATCGCGAAAACAGGGATATCGTGCCATCTTGGCGGCACATTGGAAACGAAAAGCAATCCCGACAGGATCAGGAGCGACGAAAGCACAATCGCGTGAGCCATCCGGTTGGCAATATGGTTTAGTGTCTGACGCAACGGCTCATAACCTTGAGGATTAATCTTGTGCTCGATAGGGATGCTGTATTTGCCACTCCTTACTTTTTGATACAACTCCTGAAGGTCAAATGGCAGGGTCTTGAGCGCATCAACAGTCACCTCAAGCGCTGCAGAAGCGTTATGCAGCAAATCATGGAAGCTCCACTTCTTTTCCAGCACTTCGGTGGCGTATGGCTTGCCGATGTTGATAAAATTCAGGTCGGGACTTAACACCACTCCAATTGCTTCAACCTGGCTCAAGGCTTTGATGCCGAGATAAAAATCTGCTTTCATCCGCAGCTTGTGCTTCATGAGCACTTCAAGCAAACGGTTGAGGATAAAGCCGATTCGAAGATCTTTGAGTGGCCCGCTAACGTGCTCCTCTGTGAACGCCTCCACATCACCTTCCAGTTTCTCCATGTTTTCCACAAAGTGTTCGTCTGACATCCCAAGAAGAGATCGCGTGACCTGCCGATTATCCTTCTCGTTCAATCCCATGATCATTGAGGCTATCTTCTCGCGAAACGATGGCGCGAGCTTGCCCATCATTCCGTAATCATAAAGCGCGATGACCTCTCCCTTCAGCACCGTCATGTTGCCAGGATGCGGATCGGCGTGAAAATATCCGAACTGAAACATCTGCTGATAGATGAGCTTTGCCAGCCGGTCAGCAAGTTTTGCTGGATCTATCTGATGTTTGCGCAGGGCACTGGGATCGTCGATCGCGTAACCGCTGATGTATTCCATGGTCAGCACTTTTTCCGTCGAAAGCTCACGATAAACGACCGGCACCCGTATGGTTCGGTTGTTATGGAATTGATTGGCGAAGCGTTCCATGTTGCGTGCCTCGCGCGTAAAATCTTGTTCGTCATAGATTGTCTTCGAAAACTCCTCCACGACGCCAACTGGATTAAGCGCAGCGATTGCTTCGACATGTTTTTCAAGGAACCGGGCTACGTCCACAAGGATGGCTAAATCTTGGTTAATAACCTCAGCAATGTCAGGTCGCTGCACCTTGATGGCGAGCACGGTCCCTCCGCGGGCCACGGCTCGATGCACTTGGGACAAAGAAGCTGAAGCGATGGGCGTCTCATCAAACTCCCTGAACAGTTCGTCGATGGGACGCCCCAACTGCTCTTCAATGATTCTGACCGCTTCTTTCCCCGGAAACGGTGGCACTTTGGCTTGAAGTTTGTGCAACTCAAGAAAAAGCGCTTCATCCACCAAATCACGACGACTGCTCAGAACCTGCCCGAATTTGACAAATGTCGGCCCCAACTCCTCCAACGCCAGCCGAAAGCGTTCAGCAGCCGATTTGTTCTGTATCGCATCTTCGGCTTGGAGAACTTCATCGTTCTTGATCTTGAGTGAGCTTTGCAGGCTGACGAGCTTCAGCATCTCGCCGAATCCATACTTGTGCAACACACCGAGAATCTCCCTATACCGGGGCAGCCTGGAATAGACTTCGACTGCTGCACTGATGCGTTCAATAATCATAGGCAGCCTAGCGTGCGGTAGCCACAGGTCCCGGAGGCAAAACACCACCGGTCACTGGCTGGATCGGCACATCGGCAACCGGCCCCAATTCTGCCTTGATGGCCTTGATCAACGCCTGTAGGCCGGTTTCATAGGATGTGAACAAATCAATGAACGCGTGTTTGACAATAAGCTTCGGAACCTTGCAATCGGTTAACCTGAGCAGCAAGAGGCGCGTCCCTCTTTTTGCCACCTCGTCCAGAAGAACTTGGTTCAATCCCGTTTTTGCCCACGCTGATTCCACAGCATCCTGACTTAATCCGATTAGAAACCAGTCCGATTCAACGAGTCCTTGGGCTAGCTTTTCGGCAACGGATGTCGCCGCACAAACTCGCTGTTCATGAAGCCATACGGAAACGCCTGCGGTCGTAAGATCGGTTGCGAGCCGGCGAATCATGGGATTGTCTTTCGAGTTGTGTGACAAGAAGACGACACGCTTATTGGGGTGCTTTTTATTGCGTTCTGCCTTTGTCTTCGCGGCTTCCTCATAGAGGTCCTCCAAAACAAGTTTTGGCTCAAGAGCCTTGAGGTTCTTGGCCCACTTCAGGAGAGGTGCGAGTTGTTCAGGATCAAAGTGTTCGATCCTTTGAACCGTGGCCGCCTTCCGGAGAGCCGCGTCGAGCGTTTCTTCCATACATAGGAATTGGCGCACATTGGTGAGCAGCGGCATGCGAACAAGGGACTCCCGGACCACTGCCCGCTGCTGAGCGATGGAACCTTTAAACGGATAGGGCGGCACCAAGGAATAAAGCTCGCCATCGAATGAATCGAGCAGTCCCAGGACAATGCCGTTCTTCAGAAGTTGGCGAGTTGTTTTCGAATCAAGCTCGGTAAATTGTGATATCTGCTTTAGATCAGGACAATTGAGCCATGCTACCGCGCCGAGCACGGATAAAAGATCGCCAATGTCCACAGCTTCAAACCTCAACGAGCATTCTGTGGTTTTGTTTTGCATAGAGTCACATTTCGCTTATCAAGTTGTTCGTCAATGACGAGAATCGTAGGATGCGAGTGTCGGAGGCCGGCTATTGGCTGTTTCGCGGTTCGGCACAAAGTCAGACCGAATAACGAAAAACGTGGCAAGGCAGAGCATTCCGATCACTAGAATGGTTGTCACGAATAACGACACCAAACCGTGTTCACCAAGCACAGATGGCCACAAGCTTCCCTGCGAAACAAGGCGATCGTTCACGAACAAAGCCCGCCTCCGGGTTTCGTTCATGCCTGTGTTTTCTCTCATCATCGTCTCCATTTTGAATAAGCGGTTTCGTTCTTGCAGAGTGGGAGAATACTCACGGGGGCGTGTGGGCGCTATGGGGTGTTTACCCCATCTGGGACTTCAGGGATCCAATCCCGGCCAAGCCACGCCGAAGAGGCGGCGGGTTCAGTAACTAGACGATCGTCAACTGGACACTGTTCTCGATGATGCCCTCGGAGATGGCGTAGCGGGTGAGGCCGGCGACATCGTGGATGTTCAGTTTCTGCATAAGACTCTGCCGGTGCTTCTCGACGGTCTTGATGCTGATGCCCAGTTCGCCTGCCACTTGTTTGTTGGGTTCGCCTTCGGCAATGAGCTGGAGCACCTCCATCTCGCGCGAGCTCAGGCGGGCCACCCGCTTCCGGAGTGGCGGCTTTCCGGCGGGCGACTTCTGGTCGTGGAGGCGCTTGGTGATGGAGGGGCTGAAGAATGTTTTCCCGTTTTGGACTGCCCGGATCGCCTCGGACAGAACGTGGGAGGAGGATTGTTTGAGCAGAAACCCCGCCGCGCCCACCGCAGTCGCTTGCTCGACGTAGGCGTCATCGCTGTGCGCGGAAAGAATAAGCACCTTGGTGTCAGGAAATGCCTTGCGAATTTGCCGGGTGGCTTCCAGACCATTGAGCAGCGGCATCGCGATGTCCATCACGACCACGGCGGGGTGCAGTGTCTTCGTCAGGGCCACCGCTTGGCGGCCGGTGGCCGCTTCGCCGACCACCTCGATATCGCGCTCGGCCAGTAATAAATTCCGCAGGCCTTCGCGGACAATCTCGTGGTCTTCCGCCAGCAGAACAGTAGTTCGTTTCATAAGTCAGTTCAGTCAGCCGTCGTGGCATTGGGCGGCAGGGGAATGCGCACCTCGATTTTCGTGCCGGCGCGGCGAACGGATTTGATCTTGAGGGTGCCACCCACATAGCTCGCTCGCTCGCGCATGCTCAGCAGACCAAGACCGCCCTTTCCTTTTCGTCCGGCCGGGTGATGATCCGGGTCGAAACCGATCCCGTCATCATGAATCGCCAACTGAACGAAAGCGCCCCGCAGCCTCAAGCACACGGTAACGTGGCGGGCGCGTGCGTGTTTCTCCACGTTTTTCAAGGCTTCCTGGAGAATGCGGTAGAGCGCCAACTCGGTGCCGGCGGGCAGCGGCGCGGGCAACTGCACGCAGGCCAGCTTGACGGCCACGCCCGTCCGATCCGCGAACTCCGTGCCGGCGGCGCGCAGGACGGCGACCAGACCCAGCGCCTCCAATACGCTGGGCCGCAGATTCCGCGAAATGCGCTCCACTTCTTCGGCCGCCTCGCCGAGCAACTCGCGGAGTTTCGCCGCCTCTTTCTTCGCTGGGCCGTCGCGCGCCGAAAGTTTGTCTGCCAGCGCCTGGCTGCGAAAAAGGATGGCGCAGAGAAGCTGGGTAATGTTGTCGTGCAATTCGAGGGCCACGCGCCCGCGCTCGGCTTCTTGCAGTTGCACCACGCGGTGCGTCAAGGCCCGCAACATTTCCTCGTTGCGCCGGGCCTCCGTCATGTCCGCCAGCACCATGCCGATGGTCGCGCCGTTGAAACCATTCTTTGTCAGTGGACGAATGGAGATTTGCACCGGCGTATGCGAACCATCGCCGGCATTGAGCAGCACTTGGATTTTGGAGCCGGATTTGCCGGCCCGTTTCAGGAGCGACCGGAGCGCGGCCCGGTCTTCGACGGGAAGAAAGCGGCGAAAGGAACTGCCCATCACCTGCTCCAGCGGGCATTTGACCATTCGGGCGAAACACTGGTTGGCATAAAGAATCGTTTTGTCAGTCGTCAGCGTCAATGCGCCTTCGTTCATGGATTCGATGAGCACGCGGTAGGCGTGCTCGGCGCCCTCCAGAGTGAACACTTGCGGGCCTTGCTTGCCCGCGACCACCACCGAATCCACCTCTCCGCTGCGGATGGCGCGGAGCGTTTCATCGGCTTCAGCCAGGCGGGCGCGGAGCTTGGCGAGTTCGCGGGACGGCGCGGGACGGGAGGTTCTCTTGTAGTGAGTAGTTTTCAAACCGCGATTTCACCTTTTGTCATCAAGTCCAACTCGGCGAACAGGCCGGTGATGTTCCCCAGGTTGCCGATGAACCGGCGCACGGGCCGTGGGAATTCTTTGATGAGCGTTGGGGTCGCGACGATCTGGTTGTCGCGCGCCAACTTGGGCTGCTGACAGATGTCAATCACTTCCAGTTTGCATCTGCCTTTCAGTTCGGCTTCGCACAGTTGACGGACGCGCAGGACGGCTTGGCGTGATCGGGCCGTGGCCCCCGCCACGAATAGTCGCAGGACGTATTTGCCCGTGGGCCGGACGGTCAGGGACTTCTCCAATGCCTGTGTCGCGCGGCTGGTTTTGTTTGTTTTCACGGGCGTTTGTCCCGGTTAACCGGCGGGGCGCAAATCCAAGCCGACGAGCACGTGTTCGATGTTGGAAAGGTTGCCAATGATGGTTCGCACGGGCTTCGGCAACTTGCGCACCACCGTGGGAATGGCCAGGATTTGGTCGCCTTTGGCCAGGTGGGGATGCTTCACCAAATCAATCACCGTGATGCGATAGCGGCCTTTGAGGTGGCTTTCGCAAAACTTCTTCAGGTTCGAGAACGCCGTCAGCGATTTGGACGTGGAGTCGGTCACGTAAAGGCGCAGTTGCCAGAGTTTGGCGGGCCGGCGCGGGGTCGCGGCGACCCGGCGCTTCACTAGTTTGGTTTTCATCAAATTTTCCTCCCCGGTTTGGGTTTGCTCTGCGTGCTGGCCGCCACCTTGATATCCGCCTGGCGCAAGATGCCTGAGGCTGTCCGCTCGGTGCCCAGCACGAAAGTTCGCGTGCCGACCTGTTCGGCAATGCGCCGTAATTCCGCGGCTTCGGTTTCGTAATCGGAGCGCAGCCCGCTGATTTTCTGTTCGAGCGCCGCGCGTTTGCGCTCCACTTCGCGCTTGAGCGTGGCGGCTTCCTGCTGGTTGGCCAGCACGACGGCTTTTTCCAAGGCTCCTTGCGCGACGCGGGCGGAGCCGGTCAACACGCCGCTGGCACCGATGTAAGCGTCCACGAGGTCAATGCCATGGTCCGAAATCAGGAACTCGCGGATTTGGTTCGAGTGCGCCATGCCCCGCGCTTTGAGCACGTAAAGCACGCGATTGCGTTCGCCGTTGCCTTCGACATCCTGCAATAACAGCCAGGAGTCCATGAGCGAGGACATGGCGGCTTCACTTTGTTGCAGCGCGTGGCCGCTCTGCGTCAGACTGGTGAAGAGTGTGGTGACTTGTCCGGCCTTCAAATAATCAACCAGTCGCGTTATCATCCCCCGGCATTCGGAGGAGGTGCCTGCGTCCATCAGGCTGGTAACGGGGTCTATGATGACGACGTGGGGTTGAAACTCGGCAATCTCCTTGAACATCGTGGCCAAATGCATTTCCAAGCCGTAGAGTGAAGGCCGCGCTGCGTGAAACCGCAGCAGGCCACGCTTGACCAACGGCTCCAGGCGCAACCCGATGGAATGCATGTTGCGGACGATCTGGTTGGGTGATTCCTCGAATGAGAAAAAGAGGGTGCGCTCCCCGCGCCGGCAGGCGGCTTGGGCAAAGTTGGCGGCGACGATGGTCTTGCCGGTGCCGGGCGTGCCCGTGAGCAGAATGCTGCTGCCGCGGAAAAAGCCCCGCCCGCCCAGCATCGCGTCGAGACGGGGGATGCCGGTGGCAATCCGTTCGCCCGAGATCTTGTGATTCAGCCCCAGCGACGTGATGGGCAGCACGCTGATGCCGTCGTCGCCGATGAGAAAGGGAAATTCGTTGGTGCCGTGAAGCGTGCCGCGATATTTCACCACGCGCAGATTCCGCGTGGCAATCTGATCAACAACCCGATGGTCGAGCAGGATGACGCAGTCGGACACGTATTCCTCCAGCCCGTGGCGCGTCAGTTGTTCGCGCCCGCGCTCGGCCGTGATGACGGCGGTCACGCCTTTCTCCTTGAGCCAGCGGAAGAGCCGGCGCAATTCGGCGCGCAGGATGGCCTCGTTGGGCAGGCTGGCGAACAGCGCTTCCAGCGAGTCCAGCACCACGCGCTTGGCGCCGATGGAATCAATCGCATGATTCAGCCGGACAAACAATCCTTCCAAATCATACTCGCCGCTCTCCTGGATTTCACTGCGCTCGATGTGGACGTAGTCGAGCATGAGTTTTTTGCGCCGGACCAGGCCCGCCAGATCAAATCCGAGCGACGCGACGTTGGCCTTCAACTCCTTTTCCGTCTCCTCGAAGGCCATGAACACGCCCGGCTCGCCGAACTGCACCGCGCCGCGCACGAGGAATTCCGCCGCCAACAGCGTCTTGCCGCAACCCGCGCCGCCGCAAACCAGTGTGGGCCGTCCGCGCGGCACCCCGCCGCCGGTAATTTCGTCGAGACCCTGGATGCCCGTGGGGCACTTGGGCAAACTGGTTGCCGAGGGGGTGGATTTGGGACTGGTTGTTTTCATTTAAGAGCATCCTTTCATTGATCCCCGCCCGCGAGGGCCGTTGCCGAGCGGAATCTGCGCCTGGATAGTGGTGCCGTGGCCCGGGCTGGATTTCACCATGAACTTGCCGCCGGTCATCTCCACCCGCTCTCTCATGCCGAGCAGACCGAGGCGTTTGTTCTTCCTGGCGTGCAGCACCTGTTCCACGTCGAAGGATTTGCCGTTGTCTTTGATTTCCATGCCAACGGCATTCGGGAGTTTTCGAAGGCTCATTTCCACCCGGCTGGCTTGCGCATGGCGGGCGACGTTGGTCATCGCTTCCTGGGTGATGCGAAAGAGCACCGTGCGCTTTGTAATGTCCAATTTTTCCACCCCCGCAAACGCCGTCAAACTCACGCGGATGCCCGTATTTTTCGTAAAGTTTTTCATGAACGAATGCAGGGCGGGAATCAACCCCAGATCGTCCAACACCGCCGGGCGCAATTCGCGGGCGAACCGGTGCACGATGTCCACCGACTGTTCCACCAGCCGTTGCGTGCGCGAGATGTTTTGGTTGAGGCCCTTGGTATTGACCACGGCCCCCGTTTTCAAGGTCGCCAACTGGACATTGATGCCCGTCAGGACCTGGGCGATGACATCATGCAGCTCGCGGCTGATCTTCTTTCGCTCTTCCTCCTGCGTCGAGAGAATCTCGTGCGTCAGATGCCGCAGTTGTTCCTGTAGGAGCTGTGACTGTTCCAATAGCTGACTGAAGCGATGTTTGCTTTGCCGGAGGGTTTTCTCCACGGTTTCACGTTGGGCGATTTCCTTCTTTAACTCCCGGTTGGAGGTGGCCAGCTCCACGGTCCGCTGGTTCAGCGTCCGATTTGCCTGCCTCAAGCGGGCGTTGGCTTCCAGCGCCAAGCGGTGTGTTTCCTCCAGCGGGACAGTGGCCTCGGCAAAAAACGTCCCCGCCCGCTTGAACATCCGATCCATGACGGCAGGTGAACAACGCAGCAGCACTTGGGTAATCAGTGCCTGCTCGTGAATCAGGGCCAGGTCCAGCGTCTCCAGTCCCAAAATCACTGCCTGACGTCCCAGTCTCGTCGCCGGTTGCAAACTCGCCGTCGGAGCTTGCTTGAGATAGCGCCGCAAAGCTGTCTGATAGCGCCGCGACAGTCCGCTGGATTTACGATTCATGATGGAGGGCGAATTCACGCGCGAACCGGTTGATTGTTGTGATGGATTGTCTCACCAGCCGTTGCGTGCCGGCAATTTCTTTTTTCAGGCCCTGCGTGTTGGCCTTGGCCGCTTTTTTCAACGCCAAGGTCGTCAAGGCCTGCACGTGGATATTAGCCAAGTCCAACGTCTCCAACCCAAGGGCCACCGCCTGGCGTCCCAGCCGGATGGCCGGCTGCAAGCTGGTCTTGGAGCTTGGCTTCAAATGTTTGCGCAACGCCGTTGGATACGGCTTTGACAACTTACTCAATTTCATTTTCATCGAATTCCGAGATCGTGTCTTGCCGTTCGCTCGCCCAAGGCTGTTGTATCCCGCCATCGCGGGCCACAGGTTCGCGCTCGGCAAGCCGCGCCTAAACAACGTCACTCTCTACCGCTTGCTTCCATCCGTCTATGGGGTGAACACCCCATAGCAGCCGCAAGGCTTCACTGTCTATCGTGCTGCCATGAGAAGAAGATGGCTCGTTACAAATATGATGCGGGCAGAGCCGGTTGCGGGCCTCAACCTAATTTGACCGCTCGTTTCCTCCCAAGTGGTTTTCGACCTATGACAGCGCGTCAGCAATTGCCAGAGGCCGGCACGGAACTCAGAACCGCCACGGCTAAACTGGAAACCGGGCAATCGGGCAGTGAGTGTCTGGTGAAAGTCGGGGGCGATTGGCGGCTGAGCGAGCCAGTTCCTTCATGGACCGGTGTGCTGGGCGAGAAAACCGCGACGAGCATGCGGGTGGTGCCGGAGGGTTTGGGAAAGTGGGACACTACGTTGGTGCTGTTCCTGGTGCACGGCCAAGCCTGGTGTGCGAAGTCGAAGAAAGATTTTCATGTCGAAGCGTTGCCCAAGAATTTGCAGGCGCTGCTGCGGCAAGTCGCGGGGATAAGCGAGCCAAAACCCATGGCCAAAACGGACGTCAAGTCGACCTGGGGGTTGGCAGGAGACATGGCAAAGATGTGGGCGAGCCATGCAATGGAAATGGTTTCGTTTATTGGGGAATGCACTCTTGGTTTCATGGATGCGGCAAAGAAACCGCGACAATTCCGTTGGATGGATTGTCTGTTCGAAATGCAGCAGTGCTGGGCGACGTCGTTGCCGATTGTGAGTGTGGTCAGTTTTCTGGTGGGTGTGATCCTGGCCTTTCAAGCGGCGATTCAGTTGCGGCAATTCGGCGCCGCCATCTTTGTGGCGGACTTGGTCGGGCTGGCCGTGGTGCGGGAGATGGGGCCGATGATGGCGGCGGTGATCGTGGCCGGCGGCACAGGTGCGGGGTTCGCTGCCCAGCTCGGCAACATGAAAGTGGGCGAGGAAATTGACGCCTTGGAAACCCTGGGCGTTTCGGCGGTGGACTTCTTGGCGCTCCCCCGGTTGCTGGCGGTGACGCTGATGATGCCAGTCCTCGCGGCGTATGCGAATGTCCTCGGTGTCCTGGGCGGCATGTTTGTATCGGCGACGATGCTGGATATTCCTGCGGCGGCTTATTGGATCGAAACGCAGGCTTCCGTGGGTGTGCTGGATGTGACCACCGGGTTGATCAAGAGCCTCTTCTTCGGCCTGGCCGTCGGCCTCGCCGGGTGTCTGCGGGGAATGAAGTGCGAGCGGAGTGCTGCCGGCGTCGGCGCGGCGACATCCTCGGCCGTGGTGACCGGCGTTATGCTGATTATTCTGGCCGACGCTTTGTTCGGCACGATTTTCAATGTGTTGAGAATCTAACCGACCCATGAAAAGCGACACCCCAAAGACCGTGATCGAAGTCAAGAACCTGGCCTGCGGCTACGGCGAAACCGTGGTGTTGCAGAAAGTATCCTTTTCGGTTCATTCCCGGGAGTTGTTTTTTGTCATCGGCGGAAGCGGCTGCGGCAAGAGCACGCTGCTCCGGTGCATGATCGGATTGCTGAAACCGTTGAAGGGAGACGTCGCCTATTTCGGAAAGAGCTTCACCGCGGCGGATGCCGTGCAGCGTCGGGACATTTTGAAAACGTTCGGCGTGCTCTACCAAAACAGTGCGTTGTGGAGTTCCATGACGCTGGCGGAAAATGTGTCCCTGCCACTGGAAGAGCACACGTCTTTGACGCGAGAGGATCGCCTGGAGATCACCACGCTGAAACTGGCCCAAGTGGGTTTGTCCGGGTCTGAGGAGCTTTATCCGTCGGAGCTTAGTGGTGGCATGAAGAAACGGGCGGCCCTGGCCCGGGCGCTGGCGTTGGACCCGGCGATCGTGTTTTTCGACGAGCCTTCGACTGGCTTGGACCCCATCACCTCGCGCGAGATGGATCAGTTGATCCTGCAAGTGCGCGAAACCTTGGGGACGACCATGGTTATTGTGTCCCACCAACTCTCCAGTATTTTCAGACTCGCCGACCGCGTCATTGTGCTGGATCACAAAACCAAGGGAATCATTGCCGAAGGCGCTCCACGCGAACTGGCCGCCACAAGCACCGACCCGCGCGTGCGGGACTTCCTGAATCAGGACGAAGATTCCTCAAAGCGAACGAAACACCCTTCAGCCGTCAAACCGGACCCTATTTCAAAGTGAAAAATAAACTCAATCCGGCCTTGGCCGGCATGTTCTTGCTCGGCGCCCTTCTGTTGATTGTCGCGGCGCTCCTTTCGTTCCGGTCCATCCATCTCTTTTCCAAGCCGGGACGTTTCGTGGCTTACTTCGACGAGCCGGTGCAGGGATTGGACGTAGGGGGCGCCGTGAAACTGCGTGGAGTCCTGGTGGGCCGGGTTGTGACCATCCGTGTCCGTTACGACGCGAAAACCTGGCCGGCGCCGGTGGCCGTCGGCGGCGAGTTGGACAACAATGCCATCACCGACGCGGCGGGGCAGACGATCAAGCTCACCGACCGCGCCACTTTGCAACGGCTGGTCGAAGAAGGCTTGCGCGCCAAGTTGGAACTGGTGGGCATCACCGGCCAACAGTTCGTGCAGTTGGATTTTCTCGATCCCCGGAAATTCCCGGCGCCGCCGGCCAACTGCGATGCCGAATACCCCGTGGTGCCAACGGTGACATCCCAGATTCACGAACTGATGGCGAACTTCTCCAAGATCGTCAGTGATTTGAAGAAGGCGGATTTCGCGGAGGAAGCGGTCAAGACACTTCAGCAAGTCAAGGAGGCGGCCCAGTCGCTGCAACAGTTGGCCGACTTTCTGGAACGAAACCCCAACGCGTTGATCACGGGGAAAAAGCGCCCCAACAAGGAACCGTAATATGCAACCAACTCGACCAACCAAGTCCCCGGCTTTTGAGATTCCGCAAACATTCTCCAGGGCGATGAGCCGCTCGTTCGTTCTGCTGTTTTGCGCCTTCGCTTCCTATGTTCTGAGCGGTTGTTCTTTATTGCAGCCGCACGCCGACCCTACACGATTCTATGCGCTGACCGTTAAGAGTGCCCCGCCCGAGCAAGCCGCTGAAGGCGGGATCAAGCGGTGGAAGGTGGGATTGAAGCCAGTGGAAGTGCCGGCCTATTTGCGGAGCAAGGCTATGGTTGTTCGAACGGGCGCAAATGAGATTCATTTTGAGGATTTTGACCAGTGGGCAGAGCCGCTCGACCAGGGAATTGGTCGCGTGATGAAAGAAACTCTCAGTTCCGCCCGAAACGTGGAGAAGGTTGCGTTGAATTCGCACGGAGACGACACGCTGGATTATGAAGTGACGATCCGTATCCTGGCCTGCGAGGGGGTGCGGGTTGAAAACGGAAACAGCTCGATTCGTTTCGCCATGACGTGGGAAATGCGGCCGGCCGGGAAGAACTCAACGGCGACCAAACGCGGCGCGTTCACTGCGGACCCGGTGGCATGGAACGGGAAAGACTATGGACAGTTGGCCGAGCGACTCAGCGAGGCCATAGCCGCTGCGAGCAAAGCGGTCGCCGCGTCCTTGCCGATGGAAACCAAAACCACTGGCACACCAACCACGGAAAAATAAAACCGTAAGAATTACGAGTGACATAACCGCGCAGAAGAGAAAGGGAAAGCTATGAATAACCCACAAGAATGTGCGCCCATGTTCAGATCGATCAATCAGAGCGAATTCACGTCAGCATTAGGCACGCTGGAAGGAATTCGCGGCACCATGGCGATGCGGGAACGCTTACTGGAACAAGGTAAGCTGCGGCAGGAACTCGTGCTTCCCAGCGCCATGTGGAAGATCATCAAACTCTACAATTACGTCCTCAATCCCAGTTACGATATTGTCAACACTTGGAGGTTTCATGCTTATCCATTTTCGGGGCAATACCTTGGAAAGATGTTGAGCTGTCATTGGGCACCAATTCCGGAGAATCTGAACGAAGAGTATCAGAAGCTAACGTCACGACTGCCCAAGGAAATGATCGCTCAGCCTCCTCGTATGCTCGGCGAAATCGGTTGGGAAATAGACGGCGGCTTGGTCAATGAAGATGTCCTTCTCTATCAGAAACAAATCACGAGTCTGTATCTCTCCGGGGCAATAGATTACTTGCGTTCGAAAGGTTCGATTCGGATCTTGGAAATTGGTTCCGGTTACGGTGGTCTGGCCTATTCTCTTTGGAGGATACTGAAGCCTTCTCTTTACTGTCTGGTTGATCTACCTGAATCTCTTGCCTATTCCTCCGTATATCTAACGTTGACCAGCGGCTTGGGTGGTGCCGGTGGCGTTGTCTATGATGGAGACGCAGCGGCTTTGATCAAGCCGCCGGACAAAGGATTCGTCTTTATACCGAATTTTTTGGTGGACGATCTCTGTAAGGCCGGCAAATTTGATCTTGTCATAAACGCAGGATCCTTCGCAGAAATGAACGAGGAACAAGTTTCCCACTACGCGCGAGTCATAAACGATGTGCTTGCCGATGATGGCATCGTGTATGAAGGAAACGCCGAAACTTTTGTTCCTGTCATCAGCATCTTAAGCAAGACATTCAAGTATCTGAGTTTTCATAAAGGTGATCGAAATCTGAGATTGTGGGCAAGGAAGGAAGAGATTCTTTCGAGAATGAAAACAGTCGAAGATTACCGGCCCAGCGTTTTGAAAACCCCGCGTGTGTGGCTGCAATGGAGACTCAAACGCGCACTCAAGAAATGGCGGCAGGCGTTTTGACATCGTGAGGCCAGGCCGACTTTTGTTGTCCGCAGAACCTGTGTGGGGGGGGTGCTGTTCCTTCCGACGCGCTTCGGTTCGACCGCCAGAGTATTTATTAGTGCCGACACAGTTCCACCGAGGTTGCCCGCAATCAATCGTTCGTCCGCACTAGCGAACCGCCAACCCAGCCCTGGCTGTTGTGCCGGTTGAAACAGGTTCTCGACTTTCTTCGCGCGCTCACACTCGCATCTGCGGGTATCATCCAACTCCGGCGACCGATCCGCTGTAGCTGCCCAAAACGCGTCTAGCCCCAAATCTTACTCAGATCGAAAGGTCCTTGCCGGGCCAACACATCGTAGGCCATTTTGCTAAACTTGGCCGGGTGCGTCTTCTTTAGGGAACCGCTGATTAAAGGGGCTGGGGCACAGAAGACTTTGGTGTGAATGATTTCGACGACGGGATTGTAGAGATGGCTGAGAATCTGGGAGCATGAGACACCGCACGGAGCGAGGGAAGCGATGGATGCGAGGTG